>MPNJ01000002.1:5000-363417 GCA_002238965.1 Nitrospinae bacterium bin107
GTGTACAAGGCCCGGGAACGTATTCACCACGGCATGCTGATCCGCGATTACTAGCGATTCCGGCTTCACAGAGTCGAGTTGCAGACTCCGATCCGAACTGAGGCGCACTTTTTGGGATTGGCTCCCTCTCGCGAGTTCGCAGCCCTTTGTATGCGCCATTGTAGCACGTGTGTAGCCCTGGACGTAGGGGCCATGAGGACTTGACGTCATCCCCACCTTCCTCCGGTTTATCACCGACAGTCCCCTTAGAGTTCCCGGCCGAACCGCTGGCAACTAAGGGCAGGGGTTGCGCTCGTTGCGGGACTTAACCCAACATCTCACGACACGAGCTGACGACAGCCATGCAGCACCTTTGCAAGGACCCCGAAGGGAGACTATGTTTCCATAGCTGTCCCAAGCAATTTAAACCCAGGTAAGGTTCTTCGCGTTGCGTCGAATTAAACCACATGCTCCACCGCTTGTGCGGGCCCCCGTCAATTCCTTTGAGTTTTAGCCTTGCGGCCGTACTCCCCAGGCGGGGCACTTAATGCGTTAGCTTCGGCACAGAAGGGGTCAACGCCTCCCGCACCTAGTGCCCATCGTTTACGGCTAGGACTACCGGGGTATCTAATCCCGTTCGCTCCCCTAGCTTTCGCGCCTCAGCGTCAGTATTGGTCCAGAGAGCCGCCTTCGCCACAGGTGTTCTTCCTGATATCTACGCATTTCACCGCTACACCAGGAATTCCGCTCTCCTCTACCACACTCAAGAACGGCAGTATCGAATGCACTTCCCGAGTTGAGCCCGGGGCTTTCACATCCGACTTACCATCCCGCCTACACGCCCTTTACGCCCAGTGATTCCGAGCAACGCTTGCTCCCTCCGTCTTACCGCGGCTGCTGGCACGGAGTTAGCCGGAGCTTCCTCTGGAAGTACCGTCAAACAAAGTAGGTATTAACTACCCTGCCGTTCGTCCTTCCTGACAGGAGTTTACAACCCAAGGGCCTTCATCCTCCACGCGGCGTCGCTGCGTCAGGGTTTCCCCCATTGCGCAAAATTCCCCACTGCTGCCTCCCGTAGGAGTCTGGGCCGTATCTCAGTCCCAGTGTGGCCGATCACCCTCTCAGGTCGGCTATCCATCGCAGCCTTGGTGGGCCATTACCCCACCAACAAGCTAATGGACCGCGAGCCCATCTTTGGACGATAGCTTTCATGAAGAGGCCATCTTTTACCTCTGAGCCATTCGACTCTGTGGTCTTAGCCGGTATTAGCCCCCCTTTCGAGGGGTTATCCCGAATCCAAAGGCAGGTTGCTCACGTGTTACTCACCCGTTCGCCACTCTACTTGCCCGAAGGCTTTCTCGTACGACTTGCATGTGTTAGGCACGCCGCCAGCGTTCGCTCTGAGCCAGGATCAAACTCTCCAATTGATATATCTTGTTCCAAAGAGATATAAATACCTCACCGGTTTCCCGGCAGGCTTCCCATCCCTTTGGGTTCAATCGGGAATTGTACTTCTGAGCCCGTTCAGGTCCGTCACATATCCTATTCTTTTTTCAAAGAGCATATCTTCTTGAATCAAGAAGGAAAAATCAGAGTACCAACGGATGACGACTCGTGTCAACCGGGAAATGCCTGAAAATGCGCGAAAAAACCATCGCGGAAGCCTTCTCCCACTTGGCGGCAGCTACCGACCTCTTGCCGCCGCCCGCGCATATGGAATGTCTTTTCATTGGCCTCACAGGCTGGCGAAATATAGTGGTTCGAAACCGCTTTGTCAAAGAATAAACCGGATTTTTTTCGCTTTTTTCAATGAAGCTGAAAACTTCCGTATGTATTTGATTCTATTGGCTTATTCTTTGGGTCAAATATTGAGAAGAAACGAAATGACAACGGGCGGCAAAATTTTTTCTAAACGACCCCGCCTTGTTCCGCAAATGCCGCGGTGGTTGGAGTTTCCAATGGCGCGGGTGCGGCGCCGTCTTCATCAACCACTTCCTGGCGCCTCGGCGTCACCTGCCCGTCCTCGAGCGAGAGCACGATGTTGCAGCGCCACTCCTCGCTGATCTCGGGATGGTCCATCCGGAAATGTCCGCCCCGGCTCTCGGTGCGCGCGAGTGCCGCCTCGGCGAGCATGCGCGCCACGCCGATCAGGTTGTGGGTCTCCTGAATCCGCCTCATGCAGTCAAAGCGCTTGCGGGGAATATCGCCGGCCACGGCGGCTTGTTCGTTCTCCGCTTCCAGCTCGTCGAGCCGCGCAAGCGCTCCCTTGAGCCTCGTCTCTTCGCGAATCTGCCCGATTCCCTCGACCCCCACGCGCTGCACGTCGAGGCGCAGTCGTTTATCGTCCGGTCCGCTCGCGTTCGATTCGCGCGCGCGCAGCTTCTCGATTCCCTCCTGCCAGCCGCCGCTCCCGGGGTCGGGCTTTTCGAGCCGCGCTCCCTCGCAAGACGCGCCGATGCCCGAGCGCAGCCCGAAGACGTAGCTGTCCGCCAGGGCCGCGCCGCCCGTGCGGTTCGCCCCGTGGATGCCGCCGGCGGCCTCGCCTCCCGCGTAGAAGCCGGGTAGATTCGTGCGGCCCCATTCATCTATGCGGATGCCGCCCAGGTAGGTGTGCGGGCCGCTCGACACTTCGATGGGAGAGTCCGCCATGTCCACGCCCTGGGTCTTGAATACGCGGATGATATCCGCCGTGGCGCCGTCGTTCACTTCCTCGATCACGTGGCGGGCGTCGAGGTAAATACCGTGGTTCTCCGTACCGCGCCCCTCGAAAATCTCCATGCCCACGCCCCGGTTCACTACGGCGCGCGTGGCGCGCTCGCCGCGCTCGGGGTCGTAGTTCCACATGAAGCGCTCGCCGTCTTTGTTGTAGAGATATGCGCCCGCGTTGATGAATCCGCTCGTGTGGGGCGGGTAGCCCCTGATCTTGAGCGGCGCGGCCGCCAGGAGTTGATAGTCGATGAACTCCATGTCGATGAGTTCGGCGCCTGCGCGCAGGGCCATGGTGTAGCCGTCCCCCGAGATGTAGGGCGGCGAATCGTTCACCTCGTGCAGTTGCGGGGCGCCGCCCGTGGCCATGATGGTCGAGCGCGCGTGGACCACGATGGGCACGCCCTCACGGTACAGGAACCCCCACGCCCCGACGACGCGGTCGCCCTCTTTCATCAGGTCCACGAAAATGGCGTGCTGGATCGTCTCCACACCCCACTCCCGCATCTTTTTCGCCAGAGACTGCATGAGTGGCTTGCCCATCAGCTTTCCGCAGTGAAGGAGGCGCGGGAAGCGATGCGAGGCGCTATTTTTCTGATGGTATTTGCCGTCTTCCATCCTGATGAGGCCCAGACCCCAGGCGTCTAGTTCGACCGTTCTGTCGATGGCCTCCTCGCTCATGATCCGCATCAGCCGGTGGTTGCAGATCCCGTAACTCGCCTCGATGGAATCCTCATACAGGAATTCAGGCTTGTCGGTGGGTTCGGAATGGCCAATCGCCGCGGTATAGCCGCCGCGCGCCATGGATGAACTGCCGGAGGGAAACGTGGCCTTCGTGATGAGGATGGGCTTGACGCCCGAGCGGACACAGCCCACCGCCGCCATCATGCCGGCGACGCCGCCGCCGATGATGAGCACGTCCGTCTCGATTTTTCTGACTTCAGAAAATGGACTCAAGGCCAACCTCTGCTGCGTCTTACCCGAGAAAAGCTACCAACGATTCTGCGGTGCAGCCAAAGGGCGAGGCGCGCGTGATTCAGTGCACTCCCTTATTGTTTCGCCAGGAACGCGGAGATGTGCTCCGTCACCGCATCGGTGTCCTCGATCGCCATCAGGTGCCCCACGCCCGGGACCACCATCTTCTCCGCACCCTCAATCTTCGTGGCCAACTCTTCCGCACAGGCGTGGAAGCCGGACAAATCCTTCTCACCCACCATGAGGAGCGTGGGCGCCGTGATCTTGCCGGCGATGTTCGCGAGCGAGGCGTCCTGCGGGGGATTCTGGTCGAGCCAATGCGCGCCCGTGTAGGTGAGGAGCATATCCTCCGCCCAGTCGGCGGCGTCCTCGTTGTCCCGCACGGAGGCGAAGATGGGCAGATCCGCCCAGTAATCCTTCGCCGCCCGCAGGCCTTCGGCTCTCAGGGTGGCCATGGTCTGGAGCCTCTGGTCGGCGAAGTCGGGCATCAGGCGGGGATAGTCGTAACCCGCTCCCATCGCGATGACAGAAGCCGCCTTGTCCGGATGCGCCGCGGCGAAACCGAGCGCGATTCCGGCGCCACGGCTCAAACCCACGAGATGGGCCTTCGGGATGCGGGCATGTTCGAGCAAATCGGCCAGGTCCGCGATCTCGATGTCGCGACCATATCCCGTGGGGGGTTTTTCCGATCGTCCATGCCCTCTCAGGTCATACGTCATAACCCGGTGCGTGCCCCTGAGCGCGAGTTTCTGGCGCTCCCACATCGAGCGATTCAGCCCGTGCCCGTGTATGAAGACGATCGGGGGGGTCGGGGTGTTCATACCATTGTCGTCGTAGGAAATCTGGACTCCGTTGCATACTGCTTGCGCCACAGGAATTGCCTCCAGCGGGATGTTGATCATCCAAACCCCTCCGCCCGGCTCCTCATCGAGCCGTCCCGCGCTGGCGGCCGGGTTGGGTTGGAAAAACTGTGTATACAATGATTCGCCACGATTCGCAAAGCGCCGATGGGTCCTCAACGCGCAGCGGCGCACATCCTCTGATGCGCCCGAAGACTCCCGCTCAACGCCGGGGGGTGCCAATTTCTCGACACGCTTCAAAAAGGAAGTCTTTTGCGCCAGAATGCGGAGCGTCTAGTTCGGCGATGCCCGGGAAAAGAATTTTTAGGCAAACTCTCCCCCGGCGCGCCTGAAAGAAGAACCGCCATGAAACTCACCTACGAGCACGCGCACATCCTCCATTCAGATCACGACGAGGCGGTGCGCTTTTACCGGGAGATACTGGGCGCGCGCATCGTCGACACGCGCGAGCGCAAAGGAGCGCCCCAGACCAAACTCATGGTCGGGGGCGGGATGCTCATCGTACGGGGGGTCCGCCCCGGAGAGGAACCAACGCCCCCGGGCCGCACCCCCCGGATGGGCGTCGATCACATCGGCTTCTATGTCGGAAAAGGAGAACTGGATGCCGCCCGCGGGATGCTCATCGAATGCGGCGTCCCCATCATCGAAGAAGACGACATGCCGCACCTCAAATACCTCTACTTCGAGGGGCCCGACGGCGTGGTGATCGAACTCATGGAAACGAAGGCGCCGCTTGGAGTATCGCCCCCGGAACAAGACGAGGAGTCATAAGACGATGGAAAAAGCACGTACGCTGATGGAGATGACGAATCCCGAGGCCGAGAAGATTTTAGGGGAAACCGCCCTCGCCATCATTCCCCTGGGCAGCGTGGAGCAGCACGGCTCTCACCTGCCGATGGGGACGGACTATTATGCAGCGGAGTCTTTCGCGAGGCGGGTCACTGCCATCACCGGCGGACTTTTGGTGGATTTCTGCCCTTTCGGCGTCACCCCCCTGCACATGGGTTTCGGCGGCACGGTGTCGCTGCGCTCCGAGACCATGATCCACCTGATGCGAGACGTCGTCGCAAGCCTTCACCGGCACGGGGCGCGAAAAGTCGTGTTCCTGAACTGGCACGAGCGCAACCTGCCGGCGATGGAGATCGCCGCCGAAGACACCCAGAACGCGCACGAGGGTTTGAGAATCCTCATCGTTCACGCGCACTTCATCGCCAAGAACCTCTTTGGCCGGAAGGTGGGCCTCACCCACGGCGGAGAACTCGAAGTCCTGCCCGTGCTCGCCGACAGGCCCGAACTCGCGCACCTCGAACTCGCCACGGACGCATCCTCCATGGACCACGGGGCAAAGAGCGACGCGGCCCGGCGCGACCCGGCGGTCTACTACATCCCGAAGGACGTGCGCGACATGTACGAATCTGGCTGGTACGGTGTGATAGAGGACACCTCCCCCGAGCGCGTGGCCGAGGTGATGAGCGGCGTCTCCCAGGAAGCGGCCCGCCGCATCAAGGCGTATTTCGGATTGGGGTAACGCCAAGAAAAAGCGCCCGCCGGATGGCGGGCGCTCTCATCGTTCCGAGTATCCCTACCTTGCAACATGCCTTACGAATCAAGTATCTGGTATCTGGCTCTCCCCCGCTATTGCGCTCCCTTTGCGATGCGCGCGTCGTCCTCATCAGGCATGAGCACGAACTCGGGATAGGCCTCGAGCCCCAGTTCCGCCGAATCCTGGCCGAGATCCTCCGCGGCGGACGATATCCGCAGGCCCATCGTCTTCTCCAGAATCATCCAGACGACGTACGAGGCAATGAACACGAAGGCGCCTATCGCCACGATGCCCACGATCTGCGCGAAGAGGTTGCCGCCGCCCGCGATACAGACCGCGAGCGTCCCCCATATGCCGGCGAACAAGTGTGCGGGAATCGCGCCCACGACGTCGTCGACCTTCCAGTTCTCCAGCATCTTCAAGCCGAACGCGCACGCCAGGCCGCCGATGGCGCCGATGATGACCGCCCAGTGGTATTCGACGATGTTTGGAGCGGCCGTAATGGCGACGAGGCCGCCGATGGCGCCGTTCAGCACCGCGAGCAGGTCCACACGCCCGAAGATGGATTTTGCGGAAAAGAGGACAGCGATGCATCCCGCCGCCGCCGCAAGGTTGGTGCTGACCATCACGTTGCTCATCGTCACCGCATCGACCGAGCCCTTGAGCACGAGCATCGAGCCGCCGTTGAACCCGAACCAGCCGAACCACAGGATGAACACCCCGAGGGTGACCAGCGGTACGTTCGAGGGTGGCGTGGACTTGACACTGCCGTCTTCGCGGAACTTCCCGCGCCGCGCGCCCACGACGATCACGCCCGCGAGCGCCGCCCACCCCCCTGTCGAGTGCACGATGGTGGAGCCGGCGAAATCGCTGAAGCCCAACTTGGTGAGCCAGCCTCCGCCCCACGTCCACGCGCCCACCAGCGGGTAGATGACGCCGGTGAGAACGGCGATGAAGATGAAGAACGGCCACAGCTTCACGCGCTCGGCGAGGGCGCCGGAGACGATAGAAGCCGTGGTCGCCACAAACGTCATCTGGAAGAACCAGAAGGCTACGCTGGCGTAGTCGGTTCCGATCACGGCGGCGCCCGCCTTCTCGCTTCCCGCCAGAATGGCGAACTCGTCCGCCGAGGGCCGGAACAAAGGCTTGACCGCGCCTATCCAGCCGCTGACGTCCACGAACATGAGGTTGTAGCCGATGATGTAGAACATGAGCCCGGCGATGCCGTAGAGGCCGATGTTCTTCAAGCAAATCACCGAGGCGTTCTTGGTGCGCACCGAACCCGATTCGAGCATCGTGAAGCCCGCGCACATCCACATGATGAGCGCCCCGCAGATCAGCAAAAAGAAGGTGTTGAATATGAACTTGTTATTCGCAACCTGGGTCTCGACGGGTACGGCCGCCTCCGCTCCGCCCGTCGAAAGCACAAAAACGACGAAGACGAGAAACACTCCCCACACGGCGGGCCATGGAAGAAAAGAACGATGGTCGTCATTCATGGGTTCGCTCCCGTTTTATTAGAATCCGGCTGAAATTCGCTTGTTTTTCGAAGGCATTTTCTATGGCGCCAGGGCGGAAGGACCGCAACGGAGGCGGACGGAACTCGACACGTGAGGTGGTGATCGGTTCGAGGCGGAATGTGGGTCTGCATACGCACCTCCTCGTTTGGCCGACAATATGTGCCGCAATTGTATTGAAATCATATTAGAGCATGGGAGGGGCGCGATACAAGAAATTTTTTTCACTCAGGCCGAGCGAGAATGCGGCTCTAAACACTGACGCCTTCGATGGAGAAAACCCGCTTACACCTCCTGTTCAGGCCCGAAAAAAGCGCCCGCCGGGTGGCGGGCGCTTTCGACTCGATAGCGAAACTCAGGCGGGCAGGGGCACGTCATTTCCGTAGATCTGCTCGGACTGCGCTTGCGTCACGGGGTTGCCCTCCGGATCGTGGAGGGGATAGACCTTGAGCGTGCGCATGAATACCTGAAGACCATAGTGAAGCGCCACCATCGCGCCGAGTTCCATGATCTGGGCTTCGGTGAAATGCTTCTTGCCCTCGTCGTAGAATTCCTTGTCCAGCTTCGCGGCGTCTCTGTACATCAAATAGGAAAACCTGAGCGCCCACTTCTCGGCGTCCGTGAACTGCGGGTCGTTCTCGTAATCCCCGCAGGCGGCCTCGATGCGCTCTTCCGTCAGGCCCTCTTTTTTCGCCTGTTCGGAGCGCAGGTTCGCGAAGTAGGTGTCCTGCGCGGTTCTGGCGAGTTGTATGCGGACCATCTCCTTGAGCTTGTGGTCCACCCCGCCCATGGCGTGGGAGCGGTGCATCGCGTCGTGCAGGGCGGCGGCGTAGCCGGGCGCATGCGCCATGATGCGCGAGAACAGCTCATCGGGCGCCTGGGTCTCGGCGGTGCGCCCCATGACGCGCTTCCAGTCTTTTTCTTCAATTCCTTCAGGCTCGAGCGGCTCGATAATCGGCATGGTTCCCTCCTAACTTCCGTTGGCCTGTTGCGCCTCGCCCTCTTCGATCGCGCGAGCGAGCGGTCCGCTCATGTGCGAGACGGGGCAATCGCCGTAGATGCGCCGCGATTCCTCCTGGCTCACCAGCCGGCCGTCGGGGGAGAACATGGGGTAGAAATCGAGCGTCCTGAAAAATGTATGGTAGCCCACGTTGAAGCCGATGAAAGAGCCGAGTTCCACGATTTCCTCGTCCGAGTAGTGTTCTCTTAGCCTCGCGTAGAAGGCCTCATCAATCTTCTCGGGCTCTGAATCCATGAGTTCGCTGTATTCGAGGGCCAGCTTTTCGGCGTCGGTGAAAAGTTCGCTCTCGCGCCAGTTGTCGATGCCCTCGTCTATCATCTCTTCCGTCAGGCCCGCCTGCTTCGCCGAAGCAGAACGCACGTTCCCTCAGTAGTTGCAGAAGGCGCGGCGCGATAGCTGAACCCGGATGATCTCCTTGAGCTTGTGGTCGATGACGCCGGTATTGAACACCGTGCCCCAGGCGAGGTACATCGATTTCGCCAGTTCCTCGTTGTGGCCCTGCATGGCGTGAAATGCGGGGTCGGGCGCGCGGTGCTTGAGCGCCTTGTTGAGGAAAGGGGCCAGCTTCGTCTTCTTCAGATCCTCGATGTCGATCATGGTGATGTTGGACATATGTATTCTCCTTAAAATGACGTACAGGATGAATTTTCGGTTATCGCCTCAGGCTCCGCTTTCCGCCTGAACGCGGCGCAATGCGGTGTCGAGAACAGAGGCGGCGCGCTCGGCTTCTTCTTCGGTGAATACGAGCGGCGGACTGAGGGTGACGGTGTTCGAGGGACCCGCGGCGATGCCGGCGTTCTTCCCGAAGATCACGCCTTGCTCTTTCGCGTAGGCCAGGACCTTCGCCGTGGCCGCCGTGGAGAGGGGCGCTCCGTCTTCTTCTATCAATTCCACGCCCCAGATGAGGCCCACGCCCCGCACGTCGCCCACGCAGGGGATGTCCGAGAGTTTGCCCAAAAGCCCGCCGAGATATGCGCCCACCCTGGCGCCGCGCGCGGGCAACTCCTCGTCCATCATGATCTCGAGGTTCTTGAGCGACGCCGCGCAGGCGACAGGGTGCCCGCCATAAGTGTTTATCTGCAGGAATCCTGAGTCCCCCTCGGCGTTCAAGGCCTCGAAAATCTCGTTCGTGGTCGCCGTCGCGCCGATGGGAAGATAGGCGCTGCTCAGCCCCTTGGCCATCGTCATGATGTCCGGCTCGATATCGTACAGATCGGAAGCGAACAGCTCCCCCGTTCGCCCGAAGCCGGTGATGACCTCATCGGCGATGAATAAAACCCCGTGGTTCCGGCACACCTCGCGCATGCGCTTCAAATAGTCCGCTGGCGGGGGGATCACCCCGCCGCCGCCGATGACGGGCTCCGCGATGAACGCCGCCACGGTCTCGGGATCTTCGTATCGGATGACCTCATCCAACTCGTCCGCGCACCGGCCCGCGAGTTCTTCTTCGGTGTCCGCGTTGCTCCGGTAGAAATAGGGCGCGCTCACGTGAATCACGCCCGGCAGGAGCGGCTCGAACATCGCGCGTCTGAGCGTCTGGCCGGTGAGGGTCGCGCCCCCCCACGGTCCCCCGCGGTACACCGCGCGTCTGGGCGGCGGCCCGGTGCGGCTCGCCCCCCCGATGGTCGCCCCGTGATAACCCTGGTGGCGGGCGATGATCTTGTATCGCCTCCCGCCGTTCAGGCGCCCGTAGGCGCGGGCAATCTTGATGGCCGTGTCCACGGCTTCTGAGCCCGAGTTCACGAACCAGACGCGCTCGACTCCTTCGGGCAGCAAGGAGGCGAGCCGTTCGGCGAGCCTTGCTGCGGGCGGGTTCACCTGCGTCAGCGGATAATAGGCCAACTCGAGCATCTGCTCGTACGCCGCCTTGGCCACCTCATCGCGCCCGTAGCCGATGTTCACGCACCAGAGGCCCGCCATGGCGTCGATGTATTCCTTGCCGGAGGCGTCCTGAATGGTCGAACCCCTTGCCTTGACCACGACGTCGAGGGGATTCTCCTCCATCCCGGAATGGTTCATGAGCGGATGCCAGACGTGCTCCTTGTCCATCGTCCGCAGGGATTCGGCTTCGGCTATGGCTGGGTTCATGGTGGTCCCCTCTCGGGTTTCAACGGTTCGGTATTCACTTCATCGATGCGAAAATCTTAATGCGCAAACGGGTGCGGATCAACCGCCGGGAGAACTAGCCCGGCGTATACTCGGGGCTTTCACTCTTGATGCGAAACGCCTGGCGGCCAATCCCCTCAATTTCGCCCTCTATCAGATCGTCCGGCTGGAGGTATTCTCCCCACGAGGCGGCGTTGCCAGCCGGTGAGCCGGTTCCGATGATGTCGCCCGTCCGCAGCGTGGCGATCCCGGACAGATACGATACCTGCTCGGCGACCCGCCAGACCATATCGCCCGTGGTGGCGTCTTGTCTCAATTCCCCGTTCACCCAAAGCTTGAGCCTCAAATCGTGGGGGTCGAGTCCTTCTTCCGGGAGCAGGATGTAGGGACCGATGGGTGCGAATCCATCCGGGGCCTTCATGGCGTACCAGTCGATGAACTTGCCCATGTTGAGCGTCGTGCGATCACTCATGTCGTTGAACAGGGTGTAGCCGCCCACGTGGTCCATGGCTCTTTCCACGGGGATGTTCTTGCCGCCCTGGCCGATGAGCACGCCGAGTTCGAGCTCGTAGTCGAGCTTTTCCATCGAGGGATAGACGGGCACGTCGTCATACGGACCGCTCACGCACGTTGCAGGCTTCAGGAAACAGTAGAGCGGGAGTTCCTCCTTGAAATCATCCACTTCGGTGCGCGCCATCTCGGCGGCATGGGCCACGTAGTTCCTCGCCATGCAAAACAGCGTGTCCGGGATAACGGGAGGGAGAATCTCGACTTCATCGGGTTCATAGACCACCTGCATTCCGTCGAAGCGAACCGGGTCTTTTCTGCTCTCATGCGCTTCAAGCGCCTCGAGAGCCTCCTCGGCCAGAGGACGGTTCAGTTCCAGGTCCTCGATGAACTCCTCGCAGTCATCGGGAATCTCGGCCTCGACGCGGTCCATCGTCTCCGCCGCCGTCTCCTCATTCAGCGATAAGGCGTAGGCCATCTTGAGATCGGCGATTTTCTCGCCGAACAAGACGCCGATGCGCGCCTCGCCCGCCAGGCTGAAAGTGCAGATTCGCATGAAGATAGGCCTCCAGGTTTCAAGTCCGCAACAAGGGGAATCCTACCACAGAGGAGTGGGCGATGCCGCACCACTCGTGTAGCAACGTCCCGAGAAGTAAAGCTGAAGCCAAACCCCAATAATGCGGTCTGAATCGTCTTATTCAGTACTCCGGTGTCGGCCAAGAAAATCGAGAATCTGCCGTCTTGCCATCTTGTTGCGCGAGAGGTTGTGCGCCCGGCCCTCGAAGAGGTGAAACTCCATGTTCACGCCTCGCGCTCTGGCCTTGCGCAGGCAACTATCGGCGGGCCTGTTCCGCCGCCACGGGTCGTCCGCTGAGTACAGCGCGAGGATGGGCGTCCCGCGTGGCGACCGAAGGCCGCGCCAGCATACCGAACCACTGATGACGTGGGCCTTGAAATCATCCCCCTCGTAGGCGGCGGCCGCAGTGCCGCCCTGGCTGTGCCCCATCAGGAAGAGGTTTTTCTTGTCCACCCACCGAATGCGCCGGACCCGGTACGCCGCGTGGTGAATCTCCTCCTGCCGCATCCGGTTCACCAGCCTGTGCGGCGCTCCCTTTATGCCCCGGCGCCAGGAGGGATCGCAGGTTTCCGGCCGGTAACGGCGGGCGAAGCTATCGGGCGCGATGACGGCGTAGCCAGCCTCAGCCAGCAGGCGCATATATCGCAAGTTCCCGTGGCCGAGCCCGGTGCAGCCGTGTGAAAAAATGATGGTGGGGCGTTTTTTCTCAAGACTTGTGAAATTTCGCTGAATCAATTCGTCGCTCATCCTGCCTTCGATGAACTCGCCATTTATCTCGCTCATGAAATAGGCGGAATCGAAGGTGCGCTTTGCTTCATCGAACAAATCGAGGGTTTTCGGGTTCAGTCTTTCGAGAGCTTGAGCGCCAGAGCGCCCATTTCCCCAAATAAGAAGAAAACAAACCACCGCCAGGATGAAACCAGGATGCCGCATGGATGAAAAACAAGAGGTCCCGCTTTTCATAAACCCCCTAGACCACGCCCTCATCTTCGAGTGCTTTCAACTCCGCATCCGACACGCCGAGCAGGCCGCCCAGTAATTCCGCGTTGTGCTGGCCCACGAGCGGGGCGGGAGCGGCGTAGCCGCCTTCCATTTCACTGAACTTGAAGGGGAAGCCCGGGGCCTTCGCGCTCTCAAGGGTTCCCAAGGTGGGGTGTTCGAGGTCGACTATCATCCCGCGCTCCTGCATGTGGGGCCAGGCGAGAATGTCGTCGATGCTGTTCACCGGCCCGCAGATGACATCGTGCTCGCGCAACCAGGAGACCGCTTCTTTCGTCTCGCGCCGCTTCGTCCATTCGGTGATGGTGGCGTCGACCTCCGCGACCCTGCTCACGCGCCGGCTCATGTCCTCGTATCGTTCATCGCCGATCAAATCCGCCCGCTCGATGCCGCGCAGAATGTTGTGCCAGTGCGCGTTGGTGCCCGAGGCGATGATGACCCAGCCGTCTTTCGTCTCATACGCGTTGAACGGCGCAAGCCGCATGATGCGATTGCCGATTCGGGGCGGAAGCCCCAGCTGCTCGTAGCAATCCATCGGCTCATCGAATATGAGCGAGAAGATGCAGTCGATCATCGAAATGTCGACCTGCTGGCCCATACCTGTGCGCTCGCGGTGAAAGAGCGCCGTCATGATGGCGCCGAAGGCGAACGTGCCGCCCACGCTGTCGCCCAGGGCGGAGCCCGCCTTGGTGGGCGGACCGTCGGGAAATCCGGTAAGGTTCATGAGGCCCGAGGCCGCCTGCGAGACGGCGTCGTAGCCCTTGAGGCCGGAGTCCGGCCCCGTCTGGCCGTAGCCCGTGATAGAGCAGTAAACCAGCGATGGTTTTCTCGCATGAAGCGTCTCGTAGTCGATCTTGAGCCTTTCCGTGACGCCCACGGAGAAATTCTCCACCAGGATGTCGGAGCGATCGACGAGTCCGTAGAACATATCGAGACCCCGGGGGTCCTTGATGTTCAGGGTAATCGCCTTTTTCGCGCGCGTGCGCTTGAGGTAGGCCATCCCTAAGTCTTCATCCGTCTGGGGATGGTAGGAGACGCCCTTCTCGCCGATGTAGGGAGGGGAATAGGCCACCGGGTCGCCCGTGGCCGGGTTGTCGATACGGATGACCTCGGCCCCCAGCCCCGCCAGAAAAAGCGTGGCCTGTGGGCCTGAGAGAAACTGCGTCAGGTCGAGGACGCGGATGCCTTCGAGTGGCTTCGTCATGAAATGCCGGGCTAGCCTTCGAGCAGAATCTTCACCGCCTGGCGGGCCGCATCGCCCGCGCGCGCGGAGATTTCCTCATCAGACAGCGTGCTCAGGGGGTGTTGGATGACCACGGGGTCCAGGCCGTTCATCCCCAGGGCCGCCCTTTGCACGTGGGCCTCATGCAGGAAAACCTCGGTCACGACGACTGCGGTGGGCACGCCTTTTTCTTCCAGGGAGATCGCATCGTGCATACAGCACGAAGTGCAGGAGCCTCAGTCGCCGATCGCCGTCAGGACGACGTCGTTCTCCTCCGCAATCTGCGCGATCAAATCGGGCGCCGCGTTCTTGGAAAAGCTCTCTTTCTTGTAATAATGCACCTCGGAGAAGGGGCCTTCCGCCTCCATCAGCGCCGTGGTTTTTTCGAGCAGCCTGCGCCCGTTCCACTTGGTGTTGTCCAGGACTCCAAGCTTGAGACCCTTCAGGTCCCCGACGCGTTTTGCGGTGGGCTGGGCCTCGGCCTCCACCACCCCCCGGGGGTCGTAGACGACCTGGCCAGTGATGACGTCACTCATGGTTTCCTCCTGTTTTTTCTGAAACGCTATAGCAGACAGGTGCCGTCCACGCAGACGGGGCCGCCTTCGAGCGCTCTTCCGTCAATGGCCCGCAGCACCGGATTCGTCATGTGGCCCCAGCCGGGAATGAAGGCGGAGAAACGCCCCGCATCCCCGCCCGCCACGAACAGGTGAATGTTCTCGGGACTGGGAACGATGGGGATTCTCTCGTCCGGCTCACGCCTGTACCACTTGGGGATGTTTCGGTTGTAGACCTTCCCGTAGCGGTGGTTGAACGAAATATCGGCGAACGTGTTTTTGGTGTGCATCCATAAGTAGCTCTTCACGTCGTTTCGTGTCCAGTTCCTGGCGCTGATGGTCGCCCCGTGCTCGGGGCTGATGACGACGGCGCATGAGCCGCTGCTCACCGAATTGTTGTGCGCGATCGTGCTCATCGCCGAGCAGATACTGTCGAGGATGCCCTCGGGATCGTCCGAGATGTGGTTCGTCACGCTGTGGGGCGCCTCGGCGGCGATGGCGAAGACCGTGGAATCCTCGGGCGCGTAGCCTTGTTCCACGTGATAGGGCGCCCAGGGGCTCGCCTCTTCGTTCTCCGCGATGCAGTAGGTGTACTTCGTGGGGCAGCCCAGCGTGCTCTTGTCCAAGTCGCCGGGCCACGCGCCGCCGGCGTTCAAGAGCATCATCCGCACCGCGCGGCCTATCGTCGCGTTCGCGCGGTTGCCCGAACCGAACACGTTGCAGCCCGCGTTCATGCCTATCTCGCCGCGAACCGGCCCGTTCACCACGATGAGGGGACACGCCATGTGGGTGGTGGCCTGTACGCCGTTCAGGTTGAAATGCGGATCGCAAAGCGCCAGCATCGCCGCGCGGACGACGGGCGCGTATTCCGGCTTGCAGCCCGCCATCACCATGTTGATCGCCAGAACCTCTCTCGTGAGGTTGCCCCAGCGCGGGGGTACGCGGCACTCGATGAGGTCTTTATCGCCGCCCAGGGCCGCGAGGGCGGCGTCTATCTTCTCGGGCGTGGGCGGGACGACGGGAAGCCCGTCCGAGAAGCCCTGTTCGTAGTAGTACTCCACCAGATCGACTTCCTGGTCCACCATTTGCGTCGTCTGCGACATGCCGAATCACTCCTGCTCATTGTTTCTCGAAAAATTCATCATAAACCGAATCTTGTAAAAGAAAAAGACACGGAGGAGACGCCGAAAACCAAACCCTCGAATATGTGCGCGCACGTACTCCCGAAATTGTGATCCGCTTCAAAATGCTTGCAAATACAGTTGTTTTCTTTATTTCCCACATATACATTAAGGATATCTCTTAAAGGCATATTGAGGACCCAGAAAGCGTATTCATGCAACATAGAAGGTCCGTCTTTATTGCCAAAACAGGTCAATTCATATGCCTGCTTTTGCTTACGACTCTCCCGTTACTGAATTTCAAGAACGGCACAGTATACATTTTACTGGGTGTTATCGCCGGTGCGGCGTTTATTGGAGAAGAATATATCAACTGGATATCCAAAACGTCATATAAAAGCGCTCTGAATATCCTACGCGATGCACTATTCAAGAACATGCCTCCCGATGAAATGTTTCACCACCGAGCGACACTTTTCAAAGCGAATCGCAGAGAAACCAAACTGAAATTCTTTTGCCGTTCGGGTACGCAATATCAGAGGAATGTGCAATCTTTTCAAATTAACAACGACAACGAAATGCAGAATGAAGGTATTGCGGGACAGGCCTGGTTCAAGGATACGACGCTCAATTACTCTGACTTGCCTAAAATTTCCTCACAATGGCGCGATGATGACGATACATGCAAAGAATATGCAAAGGCGGGTCATTTGCCTTTGGGGAAAGCCAAACGACTGAACGTCAAATCCAGAAGCATCGCCGCCACGCCCATACGGAATTTAGACGGAAAAAGATGGGGTGTTCTCGTCGTGGACAGCAGAAATCCTGATGACTTTTTGGACAATTCCAAGAATAAGGAACTGTTTGAATCTATTGCCGCCAACATTGAAAAATTGCTATAGTCGATTCGGCTTGGAGACAACCCTATGACGGAAAAAACCATTATCCTCGATTCAGAAAATTTCCATCATCTTCTTAAAGCGCAAGAAGTAAATAAAAACATTAATGGTGTCAAAGTATCTATTTCACTGTCCGTGTTCGATATCCCGAAATCACTTACATCGAATACCGATGAAGAACAAGAAAAAATGAAGCTCACATTCCATTACATCGACAACGAAAAAGCCATAGAGCGAAAGCGAAACGAAACGACAAGTATATTCGTTGGCGAGAACAGCGGAAAACTAATGGGGTTCCTGATAAAATACGGGGATAAAAATCCCAAGAAAATCGCCATTGAAATCAACGAAGTAGTTGATAAAGAAATTCCCAACCTCAAACGGGAGAACCAGCGCCTGAATTACGGATTGATAAAAGAACTCGTATCTTCTTCAGAAGTCGAGCCTCTGCTCAAGTGACGTAACCAACGTCTTTTCAGCTTTGCACTTCCAATACGATCACAAGGAAATATCCCGAAGATAAGCCTCACACGTCCGGGAAGAGCGTCTCCGAGTCTTTGAGTGCGCTTTCGGCCTGCTCGGGGGTGAGGCCCTTCACGCCCGAGAGGTCGACGCCCCGGATGTCGGTGAGTTCCAGGTCGGCTTCGTCGACGAGCGCGTCCGCGAGGTTCGCGCCCGCGAGCTTCGTCCGCTGGAGCGAGGCGCCGCGCAGGTCGGCTCCCGTGAGGTCCGCGCCCGTCAAATCCGCAAACTTGAGAGCGGCCGACATCATGTTCGCACCTGCCATCCGCGCGCCGGTGAGATTCGCCCCCTCGAGGCTGGACTGGAACAGATCGGTCCCTTCGAGATGGGCGCCGGCGAGGTCCGCCCCATCGAGGTTCGCCCATTGCGCATTTGCGCCCGCGAGATGAACTTCGCGCAGATCCGCCTTGGTGAGATTCACCATGAAAAGGCTGATGGCTTCGAGGTGCGCGCCCGAGAATTCGGCGCGTTCTCCGCGCGCGCCGGAACTTTGCAGCCATTTGCCGTGGGCCTCGATTTTTTCGGCGAAAAGGGCTTCCTGCCCCGCCTGATCCGGCGCCATGGGCAGGCCGAAGCCGCCACCCGGTGCGGGCGGCCCGCCCACTGATGGAGGGTCATTCTTCTGCATAAACCTGCCGAAAATCTTCTTGAGGATGGCGCACCTCGCTTTCCGAATATCAAGGCCGTCCGGTTCGATAAGCAATGAGAATGAAACCGGTTTTTTCTTGCCCCAAGATCAAGCCTTTTGTCAAACCGGCGGCGGCTTCAGGCGCTTTCCGGGAGTAGGGAGTATACCCGCCCGTAAAGAGCGAGGCGCGATACCTCATTCCATCGGCAGGGAGGCCAGAAACTCATGGCAGATGCGCGCGAACGCATCGGGCCGCTCGATGAGCGCCACGTGGCCCGTCCCCTCCATGACGATGAGCCTGGAGCCCGCGATGCGCTCGTGGATTTCCTTCGCGTGGTGGGGGTCGACGATCAGGTCGCGATCCGAACAGGTGACGAGCGTGGGAACCTTTATCTGGTGAAGCCGTTCGAGGGTATCCCCCTCCAGGCAGGCGCGCAGCTGCCCCTCCCAACCCAGGTCGACGCCTGATTGTTCGGTGAGCCACTGCCTTTTCTGTTCCATTACCTCGGCGTTCGCGTCGTAGTATCCGTGGGAGTAAAGGCCCAGGAGGCTCAGTTCCACGAGCGCCTCCCGTTCGCCGCGCGCGGCGAGGCGCATGCGGGCGCGCTGAAAAGAACCCAGCCGCGCGCAGTTTCTCGCCCAGGTGTGATGGAGCCCCAGGCTGACAACGCGCCCGGGGTGGCGAAGGGTGAGTTCGGTGGATATGTGCCCGCCCATCGAAAACCCCATCACGTGGGCGCGCTCCACTCCTGCGGCGTCCAGAACGCCAGCGGCGTCATCGGCCATGTCCGCCAGGGAATATCCAAGAGCGGGCGCCGTGCTCCTGCCCACCCCCCGGTTGTCGAAGACGATGCAGCGATAATCCGTACTCAACAAGGGCAGTTGCGCCGACCAGAAGGTGTGGTCATGGCCCGTTCCGCTCACCAGCAGAAGGGGATGCCCCTCTCCCTGGGTTTCATAGAAAATCTCCACGCCTGATTCCAGCGTCACGAACGGCATCGGAATATCCTTAAAAAAGCGGGCGGCGCGCGCCCTCACATCCTGGGTTCATCTTCGGGTCCCCAGAAGAACGGGTCGAGCAGCAAGCCCTCCCTCGGAATCTGCGCGACGGGCGTGAGCCCCTGTTTGAGTTTCAGGCGTTGAATGGTCCTCAGATGCACCAACGCCTCCCAGTACAGCTGCCGGAGCATGCCAGCCAGGGTGTAGGTGAATTTCGTCTCATCTTCCGCGTCTTGCGATAGACCCTCGTCGTGAAACGTGGAGATGTGCATCCAGAACCGGTAGACAGGCAGGTCCGTATCGCCCATCAGCATTTCCGGCTTGAACGAGCGCGTGATGGCCAGCGCCTTCAACTCATCCTCACTCTTTCCCTCGGCGGCGCGCTCGGCGAAGGCGAGCGCCTCATCGAACTTGGGCAGCAAATCCTCGAGCCGCCAGAATTTCTCCTCATCCAGCCTGCGGTCATATTGATTGGGAGCCGCTTTTGTGAAATCCACCGGGTCTGCGGGCGGGTTCTCCGGCCAGAGCGTCTTGCCCCACATCTTCACCCACCAGAAGAAATAGGCGAGCGCCACGTGGCTTATCTGCCGCCTGATGCTCCAGCGCGACCACTCCTCGGACGGGTCTTCCCAGTCGAGCTGGGCGTCGCTCAGCCCCTCCACTTCTGTGTGATACATCTCGCGCAACGCCTGAAAATCAGGGACTCCCTCGCTCACGCCCGTCTCCTCCCGAAAGAAAGTTTCCTCATCATGAAACCGCCGAATATCCCGCCACCAACCGATAGTCTCCGAACCAGGCGAGAGGGGCAACGCCCGGGCGCTAGAGAATCCTCAAATCCTTCCCCGTCATCTGGGGCGGCGGGGTGATGCCCATCAGTCCCAGCAGGGTGGGGGCGACATCACAAAGCGCGCCACCCGGCCTGAGCGGTCCTTCGAACCCGGGTGCTACGACGATGCAGGGCGTCTCGTTCAGCGTGTGCGCGGTGTGCGGGCAGTCGTTTTCCGCGTCCCACATCGTCTCGCAATTGCCGTGGTCCGCCGTCACCACCGCCGCGCCGCCCGCGCGCTCCAGCGTTTCGAGAACACGCCCGAGACAGGCGTCCACGAAACCGGCGGCCCGGACGGCTGCGCTCTCGACACCCGTGTGCCCCACCATGTCGGAATTCGCGTAGTTCAGGACAATGGCGTCATCTTCGCCTTGCGTGATGGCGTCCAGTACCACCTTCGTCACTTCGTCTGCGCTCATCTCGGGCTTCAGATCATAGGTGGCTACCTTCGGCGAGGGAACCATGCGGCGCCGCTCGCCGAGGGGAGGCTTCTCCTCGCCGCCGTTAAAGAAATACGTTACGTGCGGATATTTCTCCGTCTCGGCGACTCTGAGACACGTCCGCCCCGCATCGGCCAGGGCGTGGCAGAACAGGCCCGCCATCCTCAGGGGCGGAAACGCGACGGGCAGCGCGAAGCGCTCGTCGTATTCCGTCATGCAGGCGTAATGAACCGAAGGTCTGTTCGAGACGTCGAAGCCATCGAACCCTTCATCCGTGAAGGCGCGGGTGATTTGCCGCACCCTGTCCGCACGGAAGTTCATGCAGATCACGGCGTCATCATCGCGAACCAATCCCACCGGACGCCCATCCTCATAGAGCACCACCGGTTCGATGAACTCATCCGTCACACCTTGCGCATAGGAAGCCTCTATCGCCTCGGCGGCGCTTTCAGAGGGGACGCCCTCTCCCGCCGCCATGGCCCGGTAGGCGCGCTCGCTTCGCTCCCAACGCCTGTCCCGGTCCATCGCGTAGTAGCGCCCGATGACGGTGGCGAGCTCGGCCCCCGCCTCGCGCCGCAGGCTCTCCGCGTAACGCCCGACGAAATCCAGTCCCGAGCGGGGAGGCGTATCCCTACCGTCGGTGAATGCGTGCGCGAAGATGCGATCGATTCCGGTTTTTCTCCCCAGTCGCGCCAGCGCCACTCCGTGGTCCTGAAGGCTGTGCACGCCGCCGTCCGAAACGAGGCCCAAGATGTGCAGGGCGCCGCCTTGCTTCCTGGCTTTTTGAATGCAATCGACGAGCGGGGGAAGTTCAAAAAAATCACAGTTCTCGATAGAGCGGTCAATGCGGACGATGTCCTGATCCACCACGCGGCCGGCGCCCAGGTTCAGATGTCCCACCTCGGAATTGCCCATCTGCCCGTCGGGAAGTCCCACGGCGCGCCCCGAAGTGAGGAGGCGGGTGTGGGGGCGTTGAGCGAGCAGGGCGTCCATGGTCGGGGTATCGGCCAGGGCGACGGCGTTGTGGGCGCGCTCGTCGGATAATCCCCATCCATCCAGCACGATGAGCATGACGGGGCAAGGCAGGTTCAAGGGCTTCACGACCTTTTCGGAAAAACGAAGATATTATTTCTGATAACTGGAGTCGAAAACGCGAACGAATTGCAGCTTCTTCTTATCCCACCGCCAGAATTCCTCGAACGGAAACCGATCGACTTGAAGCTCGTTTTTCTCTTTCCCGCGTTTGAGATCGAAGACCCGCTCCTCGTATTTCCTCACCCCCTTCAGGATGAGGGTGGCCGGATTGCCCGGCCCGTTGAAGCGGAAGCGAACCTTGGCGCTCAGATCTTCGCTTCTCTGGACGGCCCGGGTTCCCGCATCGTCGAGATACGCCCGCGGCCATCTCAATTCCTCTTGCAAGCGCGCGAACCAGACCAGTTCGAAGCGACGCTTGCGGGTCGGCCTGATAACCCGCACGGCATCCGAACTGCGGCCGTCCGAACCCTCGCGGACGTTGACGATCAGTTCATGCGATCCATCCCCAGTCAGATCGGCTATCTGGTAGCTGATTTCCCGTCCCCGGCTCAAGTCGCTGTAGGAAGCGAGCGGTTTGCGGGCGTTTTGGTCGTCATCCATCAGGCAAAAGGTAATGTAGTGATCCTTGGCGTGATCCGACTGGATGACCATGAGGGTTTCGAGGCGCTTGTCCTCGTCCATGTTGAGCGGGATGAAATCCACCGAAAAGGCGTAATTCTTGAGATGATCGGAGGAGAGATACCAGGGCCATTCGTTTTCAGGCAACGGGCAGTTCGACAGAGCGTTCAGCTGCACGTTGGCGTCTGAGGAGAAAAACTTGCGGACCAGCAGCCAATCCTCCGGCTTCTCCAGCCGCTTGAGATGGATAACAAGTCGGGAGATGCGCCTATGCTCTATCGCCTTGGGTGTCTCCGGCGCAGCCGCAGACGTATCGCTTCCCCATGCCGTAGCAAGAAGGCACAAAATCAAGGCCATCCCCATGAGGCCTCTCATCGCATGCTCCTTAGCGAGCACCACCATATGTAGCAGCATCAAGTTTCTATCATACTACAAAAACGAAAATAATTACATCAAGGGCGAAGCAGCACCTTGATTATGCCCTTTTCGCGAGCTTTTTCAAACGCCTCGGGCGCGTTTCGCAGGGCGAAACGGCCATGAACCATCGAGGACGTGCGGATTTCGCCTGTCTCGAGCACCCGGATCGCAGGTTCGAAAGGGCCGCAGCGAGAACCAAGGACCGTGATTTCATCCACCACGACGGAAGAGAGATTCAGGCGAGCTTCGGAAGCCACCGTGCTCTTGAGCACCAGAACGCCCCGGGGCTTCGTTTTCGAGACGGCGAGGGAGAACCCCTCCGCAGAGCCCGTGGCTTCCACTACGACGGGCCATCTTTCCCCATCGGAGCAGACGGCCTGCTCGGGTTCGCTCCAGGCGGGAATTTCCAAAGTAGCGAGCAGGGCCATTTTTTCCGGGTGGCGGCCCAGCAGGCCCACTCTCGCCCCTGCGGCATGCAGCATCTGGGTCTGGAGGAGGCCGAGCCGCCCGTCTCCAATCACCAAGACCTCGCGCTCAACGATTTCTGGGAACTGCTCGATCACCTCGAAGCAGGCAGCCAGAGGCTCACAGAAAACGGCCGTCTCATCTTCCACTGCGTCAGGAAGGATGTGCAGATTCCGGCTCGGCAGGCACGTGTATTCCGCAAATACCCCGGCGCGGTCGAGAATGCCGAGAACGCTCCTCCCGGGACAATGCCGCTCCATGCCGCGCGCACACCAGGGGCAATCCCCGCAGCCGCAGTTAATCTCGCCCACCACTCTATGGCCCAGGAGCGGGTGCGCCTCCGGCCCCGCCACCTCTCCCACGAACTCATGGCCCAATACGCCCCGGAAATTCATGTATCCGCGAATGAGTTCCAAGTCGGTGGCGCAAATACCTGCGAGCCTTACCCGGATGAGGGCTTCATCCACAAGCGGCTCAGGGCGCGCTATTTCCTTGAGAGAGGGGCCGTTCTCCTCCAGCACACAGGCAAGCAATGGATGCTCTCTTTTTATTAAGGGCAGATCGGGGCGGTTCGGATTTTACGCGGCGGCTCACTCGCGCGATCTGAGAGCTTCTTTCACGCGGCCGACTCCCAGATGTTCGGCGATCACGTCCTCTCGCGCAAGGAGTTCTTCGCTCGTTCCTTCAAAAGCGACGAAACCACGGCTCAACACATAGAAGTAATCGCCAACTTCCAACGCCAGGGAGAGATTCTGCTCCACAAGCAAAATCGAGAGGCCATGCGTCCGGGTCTTCATGATTCCGTCCCTGATGGAGCGAACGAGGCTGGGGGCAAGTCCCTCGGTCGGCTCATCGAGCAGAACCAGCCGCGGCCGCGCCACCAGGGCGCGCGCGATCACGAGCATCTGTTGCTCGCCGCCGCTCAAGCTGCCCGCCAGTTGCTTCGCGCGCTCCTCAAGGACGGGGAAAAACGCCAGCGCCTCCTGAACGCCGTTCGCATCGGAGTGCGGACTTGCCTGCGCGGCGACGCGGATGTTCTCCTCCACGCTCAAGGAACCGAAGGGCCGCCTGTCCTCAGGCACGTAGGCGACCCCCATGCGGGCGACCCGGTGGGCCGCCATCGCTTCGATGCGCTGCTCCTCGAAGAGGATTTCCCCGGAAGTGGCGGGGACGAGACCCATGATGGATTTGAGCGTTGTGCTTTTGCCCGCGCCGTTGCGCCCGATGAGGCAGACGATCCGGCCTGTTCCCACCTCCAGATCAACGCCGTGGAGAACGTGGGCGGTCCCGTAATGAACGTGAAGCGAGGAGACTCTGAGCATCAGTCCCCCTCCACTTCGACGGCGCCGAGGTAGGCGTCCTGCACCTGGGGATCCTGGCTGACCTGCTCGGGCGGACCCTGGGCTATCACCCGGCCCTGCGTCATGACTGTGATTTTATCCGAAATCGAGAGAACGACCTCCGTATCGTGCTCGACGAGGAGGACGCTCGTGCGGTCCGCAATCTGCCGCACCAGGCGGGCGATGCGCTCGGTCTCCGTTCTGGACATGCCCGCCGTAGGTTCGTCGAGCAGCAATACTTCCGGGTTGAGCGCAAGTCCTATGGCAACCTCGAGAACCCGCTTGTCCCCGTGCCCCAGTTCCTCGGGCCGCAGATGGGCTTTTTCGATCAATCCGACCACCTCCAGTGCTTCCTCCGCGTCCTCCCTCGCCTCCCGGCAGGCGCTGGCCTTTCGGAATAGGTCGAAATTCAGGCCCTCGCGGGAACGCGCTGCGAGTTCGACGTTCTCACGCGCGCTCAACTCGCCGAAAACCTGGGTGATTTGAAACGTCCGGACGATTCCCGACTTCACCAGTTTGTGAGACTGCAGATGCGTAACGTCGCTCCCGTTCAGCAGCACCTTTCCCGCGTCGGGACGGAGGAATCCGGTGATGCAGTTGAAAAGCGTCGTCTTGCCCGCGCCGTTCGGGCCGATGAGCGAATGCACCTGCCCGGCCTCGATGTCCAGGGACACGTCGTTCACGGCATGTAGAGCGCCGAAGGACTTGTGAAGGCCTTCAACTACGAACGCGCCGGCCATAGTCGTCTCCAGATTTTCTCGGCGACCCCCGCGATTCCCGAAGGCATGAACAAAACAGCGAGCACGAAAGCGAGTCCGAAGGAAAACTGCCACGCCCGGTACAACGTCGTCACCTCATCACGGATGAATATAAATCCGATCGCCCCGATGATCGGGCCGAAAAGCGTACCGATGCCGCCCAGAATCGTGATGGCCAGTATGTTGCCCGACTCGATCCAGTAAAGCGTCATCGGGTTCGCCCCAGCCTTCAGGAAGACGAAGAGCGTTCCCGCCACGCCGCCCGTCATCCAGGAAAGGATGAGAATCACCAGCTTGTGCCGTCTCACGTCAATGCCGATGGCGGCCGCCCTGTCCTCGTTCGCGCGAATCGCCAGCAGGGTTTTTCCGAACGGAGACTCCACCACCCTCCTGAGGAGAAGATAGCAAACGATGAGCGTGACGGCGGTCAGGAGATAGAACTCCTCGCCGGGCTCCACCTCCCTGCCGAATAGCGTGGGAAGCGGAACGCCGATCAAGCCGTCCAGCCCGCCGGTGAACGAGCGCCACACGACGGATATCTGGAACAAGACCTGGCAGATGCAAAGGGTGAGTATGGCGAAAGCGATCCCCGAGAGGCGCGTCACGACCAGGCCTGTGAAAAACGCGACCGCGGCGGCGGCAAGTATGGCCACGAAAGTCGAGAGGAAAAAATCCGCGGATACGTTCATGGCGAAAATCCCCGCGGCGTAGGTCGCGAAGCCGAAACTCGCGGCGTGGCCGAACGAGACGAGCCCCGTGTAACCCACCAGCAAATCGAGGCTCATCGCCCAGATGCCGAAGATCAACGCCTCGGTGAGCAGGGTGATGAAAAACGGACTGGCGTTCAGAAACGGAACGGCCAGGACCAAGAGCGCGGAGACGGCGAGCAGCACCCGCGTCGCGATTTCCCGCGAGCGGACCCTCGAGGCGTCTTCCACCCGGTTTTCCACATCAGGCGATACGGCCACGACCGAAGACTCCTCTGGGCCGCAGAACCATGATCGCGGCCACGACCAGGAATAATACCGCGATGGCCCATTCCGAGATGTAGCCCCCGCCGATGGATTTCGCCAGCGCCACGATGAACGCTCCCACGGCCGTCCCCGGCAGATGGCCGAGTCCGCCCAGGATCACCGCCAGGAACGAGTCGATGATGATGCCCATCCCCATTTCCGGTTCGACGGAGAAAATGGGAGCGCCCAGCGCGCCTGCGAACGCCGCGAACCCTGCCGCGCCCCCGAATATGCTCGTGAGCAGCCACCGCGTGTTGATGCCGAGCGCCTCAGCCATCTCGCTGTCATCGGTGATGGCGCGAATCTTGAGGCCCACAGGCGTGAACTGGATGAAGACGAAGACCAGCCCCGTCACCACCAATGAGAGCGCCGAAGCAAAGAGCCTGTAGACGGGGAACTGATTGCCGAGGATGTCCACCGTGCCCTGGAAGATGACGGGCGGCTTGATGAGGGTGGTCTCGGTGCCCCAGAGATACTCGATTGCGCCCGTGATCATGAAGGAAAGGCCAAACGTCACGAGCAGGGTGTAGATTTCATCCCGGTTCCGGATGGGGGCGATCGTCAGCCATTCCATCGCGATGGCCAGGGGCACGACCACCAGCGGGGCGAACACCATCGCCACCCAGCCCAGCGAGGGCAGGAAGATGATGAAGAAATACCCCCCCAGGGCGTACAGCACGCCGTGGGCGAAGTTGACGACCCGGCCCAAGCCGAACACCAGGCTCAGGCCGAGACTCGTCAACGTCAGGAACGATCCGTAGATGATCCCGTTCAGAGAATTGACGAACAAGAAATTCCAATCCATCCCAATGGCTATTTCTTCAAATTACAGCCGAGCTTCTTCGCCGGCTCGAGTGTCCTGGACGCCGGAAGCGCCGTGACCGACTGCGCATACATGGCGCCGTACTTGGGCTTCTTGAGCTTCTCGATTTTCCCGAGTATAAGCGGCACCTCCGCCATCCGTCCGTCCTTCTGGAAGCGCATCCTTCCCGCAGGAGCCTCTACGTCGATCTTCTCGAGCGCCGCGATGATGGCCTTCCCGTCCGTCGAGCCCGCCTTCTCGATGGCGTTGAACAGAAGCTGGGCCGCCGTACCCGCCTGGATGGCCTGCATCCCGGCTACGCGGCCGTGCATCTTGTAGTAGAGCTCGTTGAACTTTTTGGTCGTGGGTATCGTGTCCTCCAGACGCCACGCGCTCCACGCGCCCGCCGAGACGATGTGGGTCGACAGTTCGCCCAGCTTGGCGATGAGCCAGTCCGGCAGTCCAATGGGCGCCACCAGAGTCGCCTGCTTGGTCAGGCCGAACTCGTTGGCCTGCTGGATGAACTGCACGAGCGGCGTGCCCAGGGTGACGGGAATGACCACCGCCGTCGCACCCGACGCGCGGACCTTGGCGATGAACGGCGCCCAGTCCGTGGTATCGAGCGGCGCATAGGCCTCGCCGACGTAATTCACGCCCTTGACGATCTTGACGGAGCGCGCCACCCGCCTGCTCCAGGGATAGTCGTGGCCCATCGTGAACCACTTCGCGGTCTTGAACTTCGGGTTGTCCTTGATGAGCGAGTCCATCGCCACGATGGCCATCTGGGGCGTCGGGTTCGTCTGGAACACCCAGTAGTTGCACTTCGCGCCCGTGATGACGGCCGAGCCGCTGTTCGAGGTGATGATCGGCACGCGCAGGCGGTTCGCCACGGGAAGCAGCGCCAGGGCCTCCAGCGTGCTCGTTCCCAGAATCGCCGTGACCTGGTTCTTCTGGACGAGCTTGGTCGCCTTGGTGACCGCCACCTGCGCGTTCACCAGGCTGTCCTCGAGGATCAGTTCGACGGGCCGGCCCATGACGTTTCCTTGAATCTTCACGGCCGTCTGGATGCCCGTGGTGATCTCATCGCCGATGGGCTTGAGCTTTCCGCTCAGAAACGACAGCACCCCGATTTTAATGGGGTCTTTCTTCGCGGCGAAGGCGGGGGAGCCGAAGGCGGCGATGAGCGCGAAAGATAACGCCGCGATCATCACCGCCGGACGAGAAACGCTGAACCATCGCTTTGGGGCATACGTCGATCTCGTTGCCATTGCATGATCCTCCCTGGCTTCCGATTCCGTGGATTCAGAGTGCGGACGCAGGGACATGCCCGTTTCCGCACAAACAAGAGAAGAAAGAATGAACCCTTCCCCCGGAATGATTCCGGTGCGGTTCACGTAAGCAATATGGCGAGATATATACCCGCAATATACAGGAAGGCTCCTGCCTGCACAACAAGCAAAAACGCGGCCCGGGGCCGCTTGGCGCGCCGCGCCGTCGACACGTCAAGTCCGAGCCGGGATACGCAAACAGGCAAAACGAGCCGGGAAAAGGTATGAATCAAGCGCCGTTTCGGCGTACTCTTCATACGCCGACGAAACGCGCCCGCCGAAAACGGGTATGATGCCTGAAACGGGTTCAGGCGTTTTTTCAGGAGAGGTCCGGTTTGCTTCCCAGGTTCATCGTGTACGCTCTTTTCGCATCGTTTCTCATCGGCGTGGCGGACTACGTTTATGGACGCGCGGTCAGAAACAAGATTTTGCCGGGCACGATTACGGCTTCGCAGTCGACCATCGTCGTTCCCATCACGTGGTTCTGGGCGTATTACGAAGGCAGTTACGCCTGGACGCCCCCCGCCTTCCTGGGAATCGGCGCCGCTTTTTTCACATTCATCGGCTTTTGGTGCTTCATGAGAAGCGTGGAACTCGGAGAGGCGAGCGCCAGCACGCCCATCTACCGGATGAGTTTCGTCGTCACCGCCATGCTCGCCGTCTTGATCCTGGATGAATCGATTACGCTTCCCAAAATCTTAGGACTCGTCCTCACCGGCAGCGCCATTTTCCTGTTCTCGGACTTTCACCGGGGGAGTTTCTCCCCCGATAGGCTCGCCTCCATCCTTTGGGCCGTCGTGGCGATGGTGGCCGTCGGCCTCGTGAACTTCATCTACAAGCTCGGCGTCTCGGGCGGAGTGGCGCCGATCATGTTTTTGCACAGCCAGGCGGTATTCTTCATCACAATCGCATACATCTACTCGTTCGTCGTGCAGGGGGGACCGCAGTTTTCGAAAAAAGGCTGGGCGCACGGACTCGCGACCGCCACCTGCTTCATTTTCGGGATCACCTCGCTGTTGGCCGCATTCAGGGAGGGTGAGGCCACCATCGTCTCACCGATCTTACAGCTGAGCTTCATCGTGACCACAATCCTGGCCACCTGGCGGCTGTCGGAGAAGATGACGGTGAGAAAATTGTTGGGACTGGCCGCCGCGGTGGGAACCATCGTCGCCTTCACTCAGTAACGCGAAAAGCCGACGACTCGTTCATCCCGGCGTGAGATACAAGGGGCTTCAGGGAGAGGCTGCGGACGATACCGCCTCGGCGCTTCGCATCAGGCGCTGCGCGTCAAGGGCCGCCTGGCGTAGTTCTTCCACCTTCGCGCTCCTGGCGTCCTTCAAGACGGCCAGCGCCAGTTCGAGGACGGGGTCTTTTTTCTTCTCGTCCGTCTTTTCCTTGTTGTAGAGCGAACTCTTCATCTCTTTTCTTCGCTCGCTGATCTCTTTTTTGGTGAGCGGCTGAGGCCCTGCCTCGACATCGGGCTGGATGCCTTTCTCGTGAATCAGGCGGCCGAGCGGGGTGTAGTATTTCGCCGTCGTCAGCCGGACCGCCGCCTCGCCCCTCGTGGGGATGATGGCCTGTACCGAGCCTTTGCCGAAGCTGGTCCTGCCGATTATCAGGGCGCGGTCCAGATCCTGCAAGGCGCCGGCCACGATTTCGGACGCGCTCGCGCTGCCCTTGTTGATCAGCACGACCAGGGGCTTGCCCACCCATACGCCGGTGCCGCGAGAGCGGAAATACACCGTCTCGCTGCGCCTTCGCCCCCGGGTGAAGACGATCATGCTTCCATCGGGCAGGAATCGTTCGGAGACCTGGACGGACTGGCGGAGAAAACCACCCGGGTTGTCGCGCAGGTCCAGCACGATCCCCCGCACCTTCTTGCGAATCAACTCGTTGAGAGCCACGTCCAGTTCCCGCGTCGTGCGGCCATGAAATGCCGTGACCCGCAGATAGCCGATCCCGCCCTCTTTCACTTCCGACTTCACGCTTTTAATGCTGATGATCGCGCGGCGCAGCAACACGTTCCGGGGCTCGGGCCAACTGGCGCGCGAAATCAGCAAATCCACCGTCTTGCCCGCGGGTCCGCGCATACGTCGTACGACCTCGGACAGCGGCATGTCCGTCGTGGACGCGCCGTCGATTTCCAGAATAACGTCCTCTGACTTGAGGCCCGCCCGATGCGCGGGCGTGTCATCGATGGGCGATATGACGGTGAGTTTCTTCTCCCGCACCGTGATGATGACGCCCACCCCGCCGTAGCGGCCCGTATGCTCCACCCGCATCTGCCTGTAGGACTCGGGCGAGACGAACGTGCTGAAAGGATCGAGAGCGCGCAGCATGGAAGTGAGCGCGGCGTACATGACTTTCAATCCGCCCTTTTTTTTCTTCTCCGAATCCCCGGCGTTCGCCATCGCGAACCGGTAGGCGCGTTCGAACCCGCCCAGCCCGCCGTCGGTGTCTCCCCGGAGGCGAACGAGCAACTCCTTCTCCCCCGCCTTGAGGAGAATCTCGTCTCCCGCCTTCTCCTCGAAATCGAAGCGCCCCTCGCCCGCGCTTTTCTTGAGGCCTTCCAGGCCCGCAACGTACATTTCCCTGAAATCGGGGATACGCGCATAACTATCGTCCACTTTCTGCATGACTTCATACAGCAGGGCGATGGCTTCTTCCTGATCACTGGAGAGCGAAAAGACGAGGCTCGCGGAGAGCACCGCCACCAAGAGAACGAGGCATATCGTAAGATGCTTCACGCGCCGGGCGCCGCCTGCGCAGGAGAGAAGAAGACGGAAAAAGCGAATGCGCCTTATCGACATGGGCCGTTCCAATGGTTAGGGTTCACCGGATGGCTTCGCATGGGTCATCATACCACAGCCCGGGGAATGAATCGCCCCGGCGCTTTGTAGAGAAAACCCGGTTCCGTAGAAGGATCGAGCGATGATCTCCATCGTCGTGCCCGTGTTGAACGAAGCGCCCAGGCTGCCCGCCATGTTCGAGATGCTCGACGCCCAGCCGGGAGAGAAACAGATCATCCTCGCCGACGGGGGAAGCACGGACGAGACGCGCGGCGTGGCGGAGGGGCGCGCCCTTATCGTCGAGTCAGAACCGGGCCGCGCGCGCCAGATGAACGCGGGCGCAGCCCATGCGACAAGCGAGACGATCCTCTTTCTTCACTGCGATACCAAGCTGCCCCCAGGGGCGCTACGGGAAATCGAGGACGTCATGCGCGCGGGCGACGCGGCGGGCGGAGGCTTTCTCCACAGCTTCGACAGAGACGACAGCTTCAGCCGCTTCATCAGCTTCAGCGCCAACACGCGCGCGAAGATGTCGAAACTCTTCTTCGGCGATCAGTGCATCTTCATCCGGCGCGAAGCCTTCGAGCGCATGGGCGGCTACGCCGACATGCCCCTGTTCGAGGACTGGGACCTGAGCCGGCGGATGCGCGCATTCGGGCGGGTGGCCGTCATCGAGACGCCCGTCGTCACCAGCGGGCGGCGCATCGACCTATGGGGCAAGCCCAAGTGCCTCGTCATCTGGTGGGGGCTGAGCATCCTCTTCGCGCTGGGCGTCTCCGCCGAGCGCCTCGCCCGCTACTACGCGCACGTGCGCGACGCGTGATGCGCGCATTTTCACTGATAACCTTGCATCCCACTGCCCAGGGGATGGTATATTGCGCCTGAATTCATCACCCATTCGCAGATAACGATTCAAAACCTCATTCGCGCGGGTCATGTATCCAGCGCGGGTGAAGGCGGGAGGCGAGGAATGCGATTCGCGGTCGATACGGGCGGGACCTTCACCGACCTGGTGCTCGAGGACAACCGGGGCCGGCTCCACATGTTCAAGGCCCCCACAACGCCCCAGGACCCGGTGGAGGGCATTCTCGCGGCCATCGAGGCGGCGGCCGAAGCGCTCTCGACGAGCATCGGCGAACTCCTCGCCCAGGGCGAGCTTTTCATCCACGGCACCACCCACGCCACCAACGCCATCGTGACGGGCAACACCGCCAGGACCGCCTTCCTCACCACGAAGGGCCACCCCGACATTCTCGTGCTGCGCGAGGGCGGGCGCATGGAGCCGTTCAACTTCTTAGTACCCTTCCCGAAGCCATACGTCCCGCGCGCGCTCACCTTCGAGGTGCCCGAGCGCATGGGCGCCGACGGAAGCGTGTACGAACCGCTCGATGAGGCGGGCGTCATCGCGATCATCGAAGAACTCAAGGAAAAAGAGGTGGAGGCGGTGGCCGTTTCTCTCTTGTGGTCCACCGTGAATCCTCAGCACGAAATCGGCGTGGGCAAGCTGCTGAAAAAACACCTGAAGGGCGTGCCCTTCACCCTCTCGCACGTTCTGAACCCGATTCTGCGCGAATACCGCCGGGCTTCTTCCACCTGCATCGACGCATCTCTCAAGCCCCTGATGTCGCGCTACATCGGCGGTCTGCAGGAGCGGCTCAAGGCGGCTGGCTTCGGCGGGCGGCTCCTGATGCTGACGTCGAAGGGCGGCGTGATGGACGCGGATGAACTGGCAGATGCGCCCATCCACTCGGTGGGTTCGGGACCCTCGATGGCGCCCATCGCGGGCCGGCACTTCTCCCGCGCCGACGCCAAGGCCGCGACGGCGATAGTGGCCGACACCGGAGGCACCACCTACGACGTGAGCCTCGTGCGACGGGGCGAAATACCCATGTCGCCCGAAACCTGGCTCGGCCAGCGCTACCGGGGCCACATTCTGGGCTTCCCCTCAGTGGACGTGAAGAGCATCGGCGCAGGGGGCGGGAGCATCGCCTGGGTGGATGAGGGCGGACTCTTGCACGTGGGACCGCAGAGCGCGGGCGCGGAACCGGGACCCGCCTGCTACGGCCGGGGCGGCACGCGGCCCACCTTGACGGACGCCTCGCTCGTCCTGGGCCACATCGACCCGGATTATTTTCTGGGCGGGGCGATGACGCTCGACCCCTCCCAGGCCGAAAAAGCCATATCGAGAGACGTGGCCGAACCGCTGGGGCTATCCCTCCAGGAGGCGGCCTCGGCCATCCTGCGGCTGGCGACGGAGAACATGGTGGGCGCAATCGAGGAGATCACCATCCACCAGGGCATCGACCCGAGGGGCGCGGTTCTTATCGGCGGCGGCGGGGCGGCGGGCCTGAACTCGGTCGCCATCGCCAAGCGGCTCGGCTGTCAGGGACTCGTCATCCCCGAGGTGGGCGCTGCGCTCTCCGCTGCGGGCGCGATGATGAGCGACTTGCACGCCGATTACCGCTCGATGTTCTTCACCATCACGGACAGGTTCGACTTCAAGGGCGCCAACGCGATTTTGAAATCACTCGGCGACAGGTGCCGCGCGTTCATCAAAGGCCCCGGCAAGGGGGCTGTGGAGAGCGCGACGGAGTTCTACGTCGAGGCGCGCTACAAGCACCAGATATGGGAGATCGATCTGGGGCTGCCCATCAACCGCTTCCGCTCGAAAAAAGACGTGGAGAGAGCGCGCGCCGCTTTCGACGAAGTACACGAGGAGGTGTTCGCCTTCCGCGATCCGTCTTCGGAAGTGGAGTTCGTCGGCTGGCGCGCCGTGGCGCGGTGCAAACTGAGAAAGGGCCGCCTCGGCAGGCTCGTGCGCGAGGCGATCCACGAGACGACGCTGCCCAAGAGGCGGGAGGCCTACTTCGCGGGCAAGGGACTCGTGAACGCGCGCGTGGCGGCGTTCGATGCCATGAAGGCGGGTGCGGCGATGCGCGGGCCGGCCATCATCGAATCGCCGTTCACGACGGTGGTCATCGACCCCGGCGCGAAGGCCGAACGCACGAGAAGCGGCAGTCTGTTCATCACGCTCTAGGAGCAGGATATGGCGAGAGCAACAACGAGACGCGCGAAGCAAAAGACGAAACTCGACCCCATCACCCTGGCGGTGCTGCACAAGCGCTTCGACGCCGTGACGACCAAGATGGCGAACACGCTCCTGCGCACGGGCCGCTCGGGCGTGCTGAACCTCGCGCGCGATTTCTCGACCTCCGTCGTGACGCGCGAGTGCGAACTGCTGACGGGCGCGGAATCGCTACCCATCCACCACCTGAGCGGTGCGGACCTGATGGCCCGCTCGATGATGGACCTACACCCGAACTTGAAGCGCGGCGACGCCTATCTGCACAACTCGCCCTACCACGGCTGTTCGCACCCGGCGGACCACACCATCCTCGTGCCCGTCATCGACAAGCGGGGCGAGCACCAGTTCACCGTGTGGGTGAAGGCCCACCAGGCGGATTGCGGGTGCAGCCAGCCCACCACCTACATGGGCCACGCGCGCGACGTGTATGAGGAGGGCGCGCTCATCTTCCCGCCCACCAAGGTGCAGACGAACTTCGAGGACAACGAGGACTTCATCAACTTCTGCCGGATGCGCATCCGCGTGCCCGAGCAGTGGTACGGCGATTACCTCGCCATGATAGGCGCGGCGCGTATCGGCGAGCGCGAGGTGCTCGCCATGGGCGATGAATACGGCTGGGAGACGCTGCACGACTTCTCCAAGGAGTGGTTCGACTACAGCGAGAAGCTCATGATCTCCGCCATCAGGAAACTCCCCACGGGCGAGGCCACCACACACAGCACGCACGACCCCGTACCCGGCACGCCGGATGAGGGCATCCCCATCACCGCGCACGTGCGGATCGACAACAAGAAGGCCACCATCGAGGTGGATTTAACGGACAACCCGGACGCCATGCCGTGCGGCCTGAACCTGAGCGAGGCCTGCGCGCGCACCGGCGCGATGATAGGCGTGTTCAACAGCATCGACGACATCGTGCCCACGAACGCGGGCAGCTTCCGCCGCGTGAACGTGCTGATTCGAGACGGCTCCGTGGCGGGCGGGGGCAAGCACCCCACCTCGATGTCCGTCGCCACCACCAACCTCGCCGACCGGGTGACGAACCCGGTGCAGCGCGCGTTCTCGAAGATTCAGGACGGCATCGGCCTGGCCGAGTGCGGACCGATCTTCCCGGCGTCGATGGGCGTCATCTCGGGCTTCGACCCCAGAAACGACAACGAACCCTTCGTGAACCACCTGTTCCTGATGGTCACGGGCGGCGCGGGCGCGGGCAAGACGGACGCTTGGCTCACCATCTTACACGCGGGCAACGCCGGCATGTGCTTCGTGGACAGCATCGAGCTGGACGAGCTCCATTTCCCCATCTACATCAAGACGCGCAGGCTCATGCCCGACACCGAGGGCGCGGGCCGGACTATAGGCGCGCCTTCGGGCTATTGCGAATACGGCCCCGTGGGCGGGGGGGACCTGGAAGTCGTCTACGTCTCGGATGGCGCGGTAAACGCCTCCAAAGGCACCCTCGGCGGGCTGAACGGGGCGGTCTGCCGGAACTTCCTCATGCGCGAGGACGGCTCTCTGGAAGACCTGCCCGGCTGTGCGGACATTATTCTCAAACCCGGCGAGAACGTGGCGTCTTATTGCACGGGCGGGGGCGGCTACGGCCCGCCGCACGAGCGGCCCGTCGAGAAGGTGCGCGAGGACGTGGAGGAGAAGTGGATTACTAGGGAGCGCGCCTGGAAGGTCTACGGCGTCGCTATCGACGACGCGGGCGAAGTGGATATGGCCAAAACCAGGCGGAGAAGGAAGCAGTTGAGCGGGGGGTAGGCATACCTGTAGGGACGGACAGGTCGCGACCTGTCCCTACGAAATCCTGCAATATCGCCGTAGGGGACGTTTACATGCGTCTCTTTGTTTTTAATCGTCATTCCGGCGCATGCCGGAATCCGGCTCGTACGGTTTCGGGTAGGAACGAAACTACCCGCAAGCATTAGTCTTGATAATCAAATGGACGACGGCCTGAACTCATCTGCTTCGTCGATGTGTTGACGACTTTCATCGTGTTGATCCAACAATCTGAAAATTTCGCCTCTATTGAGCATAAGGGTTGAATACGTAGCATCGCGGAGCAACGATTCTCGAAACGTATTAAAATAGTTTGACAAAAAAAGGCGCACAGTCTTTCCCTCTGTATTCACGTTATCTGTCCAATAGAGACCAGCGTGTTTCTCCGTACGCTCTTCCTCAAAAGCCTGTTCCCCAGTCGGCCATGCAAGTGCGTCAATGTTTCCCGTTTCAGTGGATGCGAGATAGGACGCCGCGTAGAGCGCGTACTTGACCCATAATTCACCGACCGTTTCACGATGCTTGAGAATCGGATTATTGCGATTGTTCCTCATGACTTTGATGATTTGACGAGCAAGCGCCATTGCTCCGGCATCGTAGTTGTGCAAAGCCTTGTCGAAGTCATCTGAGTCGGCGCGCTTCTTCTGCGTAAGAGCGAGGCTGTTGTAGGCCAACACATAATCAGGGTCGGTTTCAATCGCGCGACGAAACGCATTGACCGCGTCATCCCACCGTTCTTTTAATTGAAAGACTATCCCGAGCGCCAAAAAAACCGGGGGTTCATCGCCCTTCAAATCCACCGAGCGCGATAAACACTTAATCGCGTTATCTAGGTCGCCCAGAAAGCGATAACACTGACCTGCCATGTACCAAACATTCCAATGTGACGAATTCTGGGCGATAACCTGACGAAAAATATCCAGAGCCTCGGCATAAAGCCGACGCTTCATCAGTTCAATTGCCGCGTCAATCAGAGATATAGTCATAATGCACATCCCATTTTCATTCCGGCATACGCAGGAATAACGGAAAATTTATCGTCTGGGCCTATTATTGCGGCGCGCCCGACGCTGATACACGTCGCTCGGCCAATAGCTGGTAATCACCGAGTCGCTATCAACGACGACTTTGAGTCCCCTTAATCGTTCAAGCTGCTGCACACTGCGCTTCAGGGCGCGTTCGAATCGCTGCCGTCCACCTTTCATTGTACGCTCAAGCTGTCGGTATATGCGCTTCAGATTTTCCACCTCACGTTTCACATCTTTGTCCCTCATAAACCACTCGACAGGGCCAATTTGCGTCCCGTATGTCTGAACTAAATCAACGTACCCATTCCGAACCGCTCGCTGACTCATTCGCATCATGGCGTGTTTGCTAATTTTATACATCTTCCTTACCTCCCTTGCTTGATACTTCATCGAGCAATTTTTTGATTCGAATCTGCTCAGCTTCATATTCCGCCCAGTTCTCATCGGGCACTTTCGATTCCAGCCATTTCACGCGTTCCGAAGTCACATCCTCATCTTCGCCGCGTAGCTCTTTTGGAATTTGGCCGATGCGGACTTTTCCGCGGGTTAGGGCGTAGTCAGCGCGAGCGGAGCCGCCCGTGAGGCTTTTTCGGTATTTCTCGAATAGATTGAATCTGGGCAAATCGTCGAAATTGCCGAAATTTTCAATTTCTTCAGGATCGATGGCTTCGTTGTCGGGGCCAAGACTTTCCGCTTGCTTAATAAGAAAGTCGAGGAAAGGACTTCGGGCATCCTCAAAAAAATAGCTTTCGACACTCCCCCAGGATTGCATATCATGGCCTAATGATGGGAGTGCTATATGGCGACCGAACAAGTCACGGGATTCGAGAGAACCTCGCTCAGTCGAAAGAACCGTCTCATAATCAGGCATCCAACGAATATGCTCGGAGAAATCGTTTTTGCTCTCCTCCATTGCTTTGAGACGACAGCGACGCTCAGCAAGACTCTTTTCTGCGAGTAAACTAAAGGTGAGCGGAGCAATCTTGATGAGATCGTACATCCCAACGCCGTAGCGATCTTGGACAAGATCATAGGCAATAACATCATCGCCATCGAGGCGAAGCTTGCGATTAAACACGCCTGCACCAAATTTTTTTCGGACTTCTTCGTCACGCCTGGCATCCGCGTCGGGAGCCTCGGCCAGAGTTTCAGGCTTGACGCGGAGGGCATCGGTGATTCGCTTTGCCGTGTCACTTCTCGTCTCACCTCCCTTGCCGATCTCTATCCTTGCGACAGTCTTCTGGTCGATACCCGCTTCCTCCGCCAACTTTTGCTGGCTGAATCCCCTTTTCTTGCGCCAATGCTTTAGCGTCTCTGGAATTATCTTCATTGCAAAAACCCCTATATTTAAGAACCAGAAAACTCAAACTGAAAGTCAATCTAATGCTTTTATTAAAGACATTCAATGGCATATTTGGGTAATATGAGTAATTATTTAAGTTTATGTATGGGCATAATTCATTATAATTACCTTATATCAAGATATTTAATAGGTTATATCCGGAAAACGGTGCTGGAAAATAACTCAACCCCGCAATCTGAAGACATCCTTCACATTTTGCACCGGATAATTTATTTGTAGGGGACGCATACATGCGTCCCTTCGCCTTTGGCCGCCCAAACCATGGGTCGCATATATGCGACCCCTACAAAGTGCAATTCCCCGCTTCTCACTTGGAATTGACCCCACACCCCCTTCCCCATCACACCAAAGGGCGGTATCATGCCCGCAAAAATCGAGACGCAATCCTTATCAGGGACATCTCGCTTCCGGGGCGGTCCGGAAGCGCCGCAGGGAGGAAATACCCATGAAGCTCAAGGACAAGGTCGCCATCGTTACGGGCGGCTCGCAGGGGATCGGCGAGGCCATCTGCCGCCGCTTCGCGGAAGAGGGCGCGAAGGTCGCGGTCGTGAACAGAACGGCCGAGCGAGGAGAGGCTTTGGCGGCGGAGATAGGCGACGCAGCCAGGGCGTTTCCGTGCGACGTGTCGATAAAATCGGCGGTGGACGCCATGGTGGCCGACGTGGTGGCCGAGTTCGGCACGGTGGACATTCTCGTCGGCAACCACGGCATCATGATCAACAAGGAACTCGAAGCCTACAGCGAGCAGGAGTGGGACGACACCATCGACATCAACCTGAAGGGCAACTTCCTGCTCTCCCAGGCCGTCGTGCCCATCATGAAGGAAAAGAAGTACGGGAAGATCGTCTTCATGGCCTCCATCGCCGCCACGCACGCCTTCCCCAACGCGGTGCCCTACTGCGCGAGCAAGGGGGGCGTCTACATGATCACGCGCGCGCTGGCGGCGGAGATTTCCAAGTGCGGCATCAACGTGAACTGTATCTCGCCGGGCAACACGGCCACGCCGCTGAACCAGCACTTACAGGACGACCCCGAGTTCGTGAAGCTCATGGCGAGCTACACGCCGACGGGCCGGGCCTACATCACCACGGCGGAGATGGCGGGCGCGGCGGTGTTCCTGGCCTCGGACGACGCGAGCGCGGTGCACGGCCTGGACCTCATCGTGGACGACGGCTGGTGCGCGATTTAGAGCGGGACTGACAACCCGATATGACAGGCGCGCTCAAACCCGTCACGACGCCCGCGCTCGAAATCGGCTACCTGGAGGCGGGCGACGAGACGGCCCCGCCCGTCATCCTCGTGCACGGCTTCCCGGACGACGCGAGAACGTGGGACCGCGTTACTCCCATCCTGAACGACGCGGGCTTCCGGACGCTCTGCCCCTACGTGCGCGGCTACGGCCCGACGCGCTTTCTGAATCCTGAGACCCCCAGAAGCGCCCAGTACACCGCGCTGGCTTCCGACATCACGGCTTTCGCCGACGCGCTGGAACTGGAGCGCTTCGCACTGGTGGGGCACGACTGGGGCGCGCGCGCTTCTTACTGCATAGCGGCGATGCGGCCCAGGCGGCTGAACGCCTTAATCGTCAGCCCCGCAGGCTACGGCACGGGCCGCCCCGCCCAGCGGATGTCGGTCGAACAGGTGCGCGCGTACTGGTACCAGTGGTTTTTCTGCACCAGCCGCGGCCGCGATGCGCTGGGGGAAGACGCCGCCGGTTTCTGCCGTGAACTCTGGCGGACATCGTCGCCGGGGTGGGATTTCTCCGACGAGGAATTCGAGGCCACTGCGCGTTCTTTCGAGAACCCCGACTTCGTGGACGTCGTCATGCACTCCTACCGCTACCGCTGGGGGTATGAGACGCCTGACCCCAGGTTTGAGGACGCGGAGAGCTTCATGGCGGGCCTGCCGGACATATCCGCGCCGACGGTTCTCATTCAAGGCGCGGAAGACGGGGCGTCGCGGCCCGAGAGTTCGGAGGGCAAGGAGGGGCATTTCACGGCCGGCTACCAAAGGATTCTCGTGGAAGGCGCGGGCCACTTCGCACAGCGCGAGAAGCCGGAAACCTTCGCCGCCGCGATCCTGGAAATTTTGAGGGATGGATAGCTCGTGTCCTATATCTGCTACGTGAACGGCGAATACGTTCCGGCGGAAGAGGCCAGGGTCTCCGCCTTCGACCACGGGTTTCTCTACGGGGACGGGCTTTTCGAGTCGATGACGGTCGTGAGCCGGCGCATATTCCGGTTTCAGGACCATCTCGACCGCATGGAACGCTCGGCGCGCGCGCTCAAGCTCACGCTGCCCGAGACGCGCGAGCGGATCGCCGAGATCGTCAAGGAATGCGTCCGACGCTCCCAAGTGAGCGACGTATACCTGCGCGTCGTCATCTCGCGCGGGGCGGGCTACCCCCTGCTGGACCCCAGGGTGACGGATAAGGCGACGCTCGCCGTGCTCCTGCACGACCCCGCGCCTCCGCCCGAGACGGGTTCGAGCTACAAGGCGAAGGGCGCCGGCTTGAGACTCAAGACGGCGGGCGTGCGCAAGGTTCCTTCCGAGTCCTTCGAGGCGCGCGTGAAATCGCTCAACTATCTCAACAACGTGATGGCGAGAATCGAGGCCGTGGAATCAGGGTTCGATGAGGCGATCCTGCTGGACACCCGCGGCTTCGTGGCGGAGGCGCCGGGCGAAAACGTCTTCGTCGTGAAAGACGGCGCGCTCAAGACGCCGAATGCGCACAACGTGCTCGACGGCATCACCCGGAAGGTCGTGCTCGAAATCGCGGAGCGCGAGGGAATTCCGGCAGAAGAGGCCGACCTCACGCTCTATGACCTCTACACGGCGGATGAGTGTTTTCTCACCTCATCCTTCAGCCGGGTGCACGCGGTGGCCGAGGTGGACGGACGGCCCATCCCGGCACCCGGCCCGATCACGAACAGGCTGCGCGCCGAGGTGCTGGAGATGGAAAGAACGCAGGGCGAGCCGATAGACTGAAGCGCGCGCCATTCCGCCCAGGCGGGAAACCCCGGCGCGCCGGACGCGCATGGCCCATGAAACAGGAGAAGCATGAAAATGGCGACGATGGAGGAATTCGAGAAGCTGGACATCCGCCTCGGGCGAGTGGTCGAGGCGGCGGATTTTCCCGAGGCGAGAAAACCGGCTTTCAGGCTCAGGATCGATTTCGGCGAGGAGTTGGGGATCAAGAAATCATCCGCCCAGCTCGTCGCGCTTTATACGAAAGAAGAACTCCAGGGAAAGCTCGTGCTCGCCGTGGTGAATTTTCCGCCGAGGCAGATTGGTCCCTTCATGTCGGAAGTCCTGACGCTCGGCGTGCCGGACGCAGAGGGCGAGGTGGTGCTCATCGCGCCGGATGACAAGGGGGCGGTTCTAGGCGGACGGTTGTTCTAGATCGAATCCGTCCGGGGAGGGAGAGCCTTTGACAGGCAAAGGGGCCTGTCCCTACGGAGGCGGAACGGTTTTGTTCGTCATTCCGGCGAACTCTCCCGCATTGGTCGGCTCCGACACCTGAATGACGGTGAACACTCTCGATTGGTGGGGATCAGCAAGCCCTTGTGTGGGTAAAGGCAACCCCCTTGCGAGGGAAACCCCATAAAAGCAACCCCCCCTTGTCAGGGGTCAATTCCGACCGAGGAGGGAGGAATTGCAAGCCGATGCGTTTCCCGCCTATGGCTTATGCAAACGCTCGTTCCTCACTCGCGTTTGACCCCTGACAAGGGGGGGTAGGGGGGGTTGCTTTCAAGCCGAGGGATGACGCGCGGAGCGGCTTCAGGGGTTGCATTTGATAGGTTCCATGCGCGTGCTCTCACACCTGGAAAGCACGCGCTCCAGAACCTCCTTCTCGCGCCGGTCGATCATCAACCCGTAAGACCGCCGCACCTCTACTACCCGGTTCGCGAACCAGCATTGGTTTTGAGGAGGAAGCCACTCGGCGGCGTCCTTGCCGCTCTTTTGATATCGGTTGATTCTCGGCGAGGCAAGCGTCAAGTTGCGCAGGTCGCTAGCAAATCGGAGGCGCTCCGCCCGGCTGCGCGAGCACAAACCCGAGTCGTGCGCCTCGCTCGTAGCAACAATGTGCTCGATGTCCGTTTCACGTCTGGAAGTAAAGCACTTTTTCGTGTACGGACCGTACACCGCTCCCAGACGCCTCACGATCTTCCGCTCCAGAGCCTGCGAATAACGATAATCCTTCTTCCTGTTGTATGGAGAACAACGAAACTCAGGAGTCACCACAAGGCCGCGCCATGTCTCCGCCATGGAAACGCCAGCCGTCAGCACGCACGTCAGCGCGGCGCCGGCGCAGATGCTCCAAATTTTCATCGTTGGGTCCTCTGCAGAGGGCTCGAAAGCCCTCTGTCGAAACGCGGATACGCTCCTTTATTAGCAGTTCAATTCACCTCGTGAAAATAAAAAGAACTGCGGACGGCTGTTCTAGCTCAAATCGGGACGCTCCTCGTCCTGGTAGTGCCCGAGTCCCTTGGGCGCGGTGCCGTTGTTGCGAAGCACGTGCATGGGCGCGGGCGTGAGGGGATGCCACTGCGTTTCCTCGGGCGGCTCGGGCCACTCATGCGAGAGGTGGCGGTAGGCGTTCGGGCCATCCGCGGCTTCCAGATGCGCGCACATGTCGTCGCACACCGCGCGCTGGCCCGCCCTGTCGCCCACGTCTCCCAGCATGCGCCCGAAGGGATACTGGATGAAGACCGCCCTCGGCACACAGACCTTCTCCGACACTTCCGGCTGGTTGCATATCGAGACGGTGGCGATTCCCAACTCTTCCAATCTTCTCTGCAGCAGGCTCACGGACCGCATGCAGAGCGGTCAGACGGGGATGAGAAAGGCCGCGTCCACGCCCTCGGAGTGCATCTTCTCGGCCATGAGAGGGGCCGTCTTCTTCATCAGGGGATGGAAGTTGGGCGTATAGCCCATCGTGGAATAAAGAGTGTCGGCGAGCGCGCCGATTTTCCCCTCGCGCTCGTAGTCCAGGAAGATATCCACCGGAAACGCGGTGTTCCTGTCTTTTTGCAGATACTCGGTGTTGATGTGCAGGTGCGAGTATTCGCAGTCGTCCTGGGCGGCCGTTTTCGGAATCTCCCGGTGGGTGGGGTCTCCCCAGTGCGGCTCGCGCCACTCGCGCTCATAGTCGAATGAGACGTCTCCCTTCATGAATATGCCGGCCGTTGAGACGAGGGTGACCTTGCATTCTGACAGCGGTTTTCCCAGCGGCGTCCAAGGCGTCCTGGCCGGATCGGCGGGCCGCATGGCGCCGATGCGCTTCTTGCTGCCGGGGTAATAGACGTATCCATCGACTTCCGTGATCGGTGACATGGGGTCTTGCTCCTTTCAAATCAATAATTCGTATAAAGAACGCACAGGAGTTCATTCGCCAGTTCCGCGTCTCCTTCGACCTCGAGGCGGCCTGCGGCCTCCATGGCGCTGCGTTTCGCGCGCCCGTACAACAAGAGCAGGTGCGCCTCGCCGTCCGCGGTGATAATGGCGTCGTGCGCGCCGGACGTGTCGGCGGTATTCTCCGCCTTCTCGCCGGTGACGGTGATCGTCCATTCGCGATCGGGCGTCTTCGAGCGGAACAGGAAGCGGCCATCGAACGGCGGGTTCTCCCGCACTCCGAAAAGACGGCTCTGGCTCTCGGGCAGGAAGGTCATGGCCCCCTCCACGCCGTCCGCGGAGACGCAGGCTTCGGCGTCCTCGCCGTAGCGGATATCCCAGTCGTGCGCCACGAGTTCGACGAGCCTGAGCCCGATCCAGGCGTCGAGCCGCGTCAGGCCCCGGGGATGAAAGCCGAGCTTGCCCAGGTCGTCCGCGGTGATGTCCGCAAGCGCGTCGTTCACCCCAGAGGCTGTGGCGTCGAACGCATCCATCATCGCGTCCCTGGGCATAGCCATGAGTTCCTCGCCCTTGGCGGCGCGGATGGCGAAAAACTCCTTCACGTTTTTCCCGTAGGGCGGCTCGGGCGGGAGGCCATCAAGCGCCCGGCGGATCGAGTTCGTGTAAAAATCGCCCCCCGTCGCCAGATGGGAGACGGCGTGCTGCGCCTGCCAGCCGGGGCAGAAGGTGTCCACCTCCCAGCGCGCGTCCGAAAAGGCGCGCCAGCAGGCCGAGAGGCGTTCGGTTTCCGATTTCACCAGGGCGACTCGGGAAAGCTGTTCTTCGGGACTCACGTGGGCGCACCTCCGTCTCGCGGTTTCGCGATTCGTCTTTGAAATGAAATCCCCACTTACAATCAAAAGAAGTGAATGGAGAGAAGGATTAGTATTGCGAAACCAGTGGCCGCTGGCAAGGGCCGCAAGCTGGCGGGTAAGGGGGGAGTTCTGCTAGGTTAGGGCCTTGGGTCAAGGAGCGCGGCGAGGCGGAATCTCCCGGCAGCCGCTCTCTTTTCAGGAGACGAAAATCCATGTCCCCGCTGATGGTGGTCGCAGACGCCGATGGCAACCTGTTCGAACACCCGGAGTTCGAGATGGTGGGCGCGCAGGGGGCCGAACCCGTGGCGCCCGAGCCGGAGGAACTCTCGCCCCTGCCGGATGGGAGCAAGTTCTTCACCATCCCCGACAGCACGCCCGTGGGCGGCGACGCGGAGGAAGACGCGCTCGTGAGCGTGGCAGAAGCGGACTGGGGCGACGGACCGGCCGCCCTGCAAGCCGCCTGCACGTTTCCCTCCCCCGGCTGGATGCGCACCCTGCTCCCCTTCGCCGAAAGAGACCCGGGCGCGGCGGTACTCCCGCTTTGGGCCTACACCGCGCTCGGCTTCGATGAGGCGAGCGGCGAATTCGTCTGCGCCGCCGTGCGCGTGGACGACTGCCCGCGCTGGGAGCCCGAGGAATACGACGACACGGGGCTGTCCGGGCGAATCGAGCGGATGCTCAATGCACACCCCAAGAACCGGATGGTTCCCCACCTCGCGCGCTGCGCGCGTGAGTTCCATTGCTTCGCGGCGAAAAACTTCTTCACGCGCCGCTGGGAGATGGGCCTGCCCATCGCCCCGCTCTGCAACGCGGATTGCCGGGGGTGCATATCGCTCCAGACGGACGACCTGTTCCCGGCGAGCCACCAGCGCATCGAGATCGTCCCCACGCCGGAGGAACTCGCGGAAATCGCCGTACCCCACTTGGAAGGCGCAGAGATGGCCGTCGCGAGCTTCGGCCAGGGTTGCGAGGGGGAGCCGCTGCTCCAGGCGGGCGTCATCGAGCGCGCCTGCCGCCTCATCCGCGAACGGACTCTGCAAGGCACCCTGCACCTGAACACGAACGGCAGCCGGCCCGAGTGGATGGCGCGTCTCGCTGCGGCGGGATTAGAGAGCATCCGGATCAGCACGAACAGCGCCACGCCCGAGTGGCACGGCGCATATTACCGTCCCGAGACGTATGATTTCTCTCACGTGGAGGATTGCGTGAAGGCTTCCGTGGACGCGGGGCTTTACACGCAGATCAACTATCTTGTCTTCCCCGGCGTGACCGATCTGGAAGCCGAGGTCGAGGCGACCCTCGATTTCGCGGTGCGAACGGGCCTGCACGTGATCCAGATGAAAAACCTCTGCATCGATCCCGCGCTCTACCTCGACACCCTGCCCGACGTCGGGGAGATGGGCGAGGCGATGGGCATGGTGCGGGCCCTGGATATATTCCGCGAAGAACTGCCCGACGTGGCCATCCGCTATTTCAACCGGCCCCGGGAGGAGTGGCACATCGACCCCAAGGGTTCGAAGGCGGGGGCCGTGCGATGAGCGAGAACCTCCTGCAGATCCAGCCCATCTCCGAGATGCCGCTCGTGCGCCGCGACGCGCCCGTCCCGATGGGACCCGAAGCGCCGGGCGCCGCGCTCATATCGCTCGGCTGCGCCAAGAACACGGTGGATTCGGAGATCATGCTCGCAGCCCTCGCGGGCGCGGGATACCGGCTCGTGAGCGACGCGGAAGACGCGCAGGTCGCCATCGTCAACACGTGCGGCTTCATCGAGGATGCGAAGCGCGAATCCATCGACACCATCCTCGAAGTCGCCCAGTTGAAGGAAGCGGGCGGTCTCGAAACCCTGGTGGTGGCGGGCTGTCTGGCCGAGCGCTACCGGGGAGAACTCGCACAGGGCCTGCCCGAGGTGGACCTGTTCATCGGAACGCGCGAGTACGACCAGCTCCCCGCGCTATTGATGGGAGAGCGCGGCGGCGCGCGCGAGGCGTTCTCGGACACCCTGATGGATTACGGCAGGAGGCTGCCGCGCATCCTCGCCGAGCCGGGCCCGAGCGCGTACCTGAAAGTCGCCGAGGGCTGCTCGCGGCCGTGTACCTTCTGCGTGATCCCGAGGTTCCGCGGCAGGTTCCGCTCGCGTCCGCTCGATCTGGTGGTGGAAGAAGCGGGCGCCTTGGCCGAGGCGGGCGTTCGGGAAGTGAACCTGCTCGCGCAGGAGATAACAAGCTACGGGGTGGACTTGGGCCTGGGCTTTTCCCTCGCACGGCTGCTCGAGGAGTTGAACGGCGTAGACGGCCTCGACTGGATCCGCGTGCTCTACAACTACCCGCGCGGGGTGACGGACGAGCTGCTCGACGCCTACCGCGAATTGCCCAGGGTGTGCGAGTACATCGACATGCCGCTCCAGCACGTCGCCACGCCCGTACTCACCGCCATGCGGCGCGGCATAGACGAGGCGGGGACGCGGAAACTCGTAGCGCGCATCAAGGAAAAAGTGCCCGGCTGCGCGCTCAGGACCACCATGCTCGTCGGCTTTCCGGGGGAGACGGATGCGGATTTCGAACGCCTGCTCGACTTCGTAGAGGAGACGCGATTCGCCCGGCTGGGAGGATTCGTCTTCTCGCCCGAGGACCGCTCCATCGCGGCTCGGCTGCCCGATCAGGTACCCGTGGAACTCGCGCGCGAGCGCATGGCGCGGCTGCTGGCGCTTCAGGAGCGAATCATGGCCGAGGACAACAAGGCGCTCGTGGGCCAGCGGACGCAGGTGCTCGTCGAGGTGCTGACGGGAGAGGGGCTCCTGCGCGGGCGAACGCGGCTCCAGGCCCCGGAAGTGGACGGCGAGGTGTTCCTGCACGAGACCGAGGCGGAGCCCGGGGAGATCATCACGTGTGAGATCATCGGCACAGACGGCGTAGACCTGGTGGCGCGCGGCGTCGCGTCGGACGAAAGCGCAGCGCCCGGGAGATGAGACATGAATGAAACATCCGGGTACGACCCCGAGGCCTTCCGCGAGTTCGAGCGCACGGGCTGGAACGGCGCCGCCGGGGAATACAACGATCTGTTCGGCGTCATCACCTCGCAGGCGGTCCCTTCGCTGCTCGACGCGGTGGATGCGCAATTCGGAACACGCCTGCTCGACCTGGCCTGCGGGACGGGGGTCGTATCCGCGGGAGCGCTCATGCGCGGCTGCACCGTGGTGGGGGCCGATTTCGCCCCCGACATGCTGGCCCAAGCCTCGCGTCGCTGGCCGGGGGCCGAGTTCCGGCTCTGCGACGCGGAGGACATGCCCTTCGAGGACGCGCGGTTCGACGCCGTGGCGAGCAACTTCGGCTTTCTCCACTTCCCGCATCCGGAAGTCGCGCTGGCCGAGACGACGCGCGTGCTCAGATCCGGCGGGAAACTCGCCTTCACCGCCTGGACGCACGACGCGGGCCACCGGGCGCTCATGGCGCGGGCCATCAAGGAGCACGGCGACCCGGACGTCCCCCTCGTGGCCGGCCCGCCCGAGCCGTTCCTGGAAGATGATGAGAAATGCGCGCGCGTGATGGAGGCGGCGGGTTTCACGGCGCCCGAAATATCAGGCTTCACCCTCTACATGAGAGCGGATGAACCCGAACATCTCATCGACGTGTTCGAGAAATCCACCGTGCGCACTGCCTCGCGCCTCGCCTCCCAGACGGCGGAAGCCAGAGAGAAGATTCGGGAGGCGCTGGTCGGGATGCTGCGCGAATACGAGAGCGAGGGAACCATCCAGGTGCCCATGCAGGCGAGGCTCATCTCGGCGGAGAAGAGGTAGGGCTGTCGTACGCTCTGCAAGCGTGTGAGTTCCAGAGCGACATTCCGGCGATTCTGCAAGAGTAGGGACAGGTCGCGACCTGTCCCTGCCTGAGCTTGCCGTAGGGGCGACCCCCCGTGGTCGCCCATTAACGGACAGGCACAGGGGCCTGTCCCTACAGGCGAAATCTGATCCGGGGGAGAGACAACCCCCACCGTAGAGGGTCGTAGAAAAGCCCCCCTGCAGGGTCTGCTGAAAAAGTCCCGGCAAGCGAATTTGGGTTGCGCGAACGCCTTTGAAGTTGACTCCCCCCTTGAGGGTCGAACTTTCCGAGGGGAAAGTTCGACAACGAGACAAGGGCGAAGCCCGCAGGCGAGTTGGTGGGGGGAGCTTTTATCTGTGGCATGTCCCCCCACCGAATCGACCTTCGCATAAACCGCTCGGCCTCTTCGACTCCCCCTCAAGGGGGGAGTGATTCCACATCACATAGTTTTGTCGGGGAATAACAACGACCCCCTACGGACTCACGTGCGCGGGCGGCGTCTTTCCGTTCATCCAGTCGACGACCGCTGCCACCGTCTCGCGCTCGGCCCCGATGAAGCCGTGCGCGCTCATCGCCCGGCAGGGGTGTGAGAGCGACATATCCCCTCCGGTTATTGTGATGAAACCCTTGCGGCGGCTTTTCGTGATGGCGCGGTATGAGGCCACCGCGGCGGTGTAGGTCGTGACGCGGCATTCATCGTCCGAGTGATGCACCATCAGGACGGGACGTTCGATTTTATCCGCATAGAAGACGACGTCCTCCAGGCTCGCGGTGAGCACGTAGCCCTTGACGTTCGGATGCGTCATCACCGTGGCCAGATACCCGACGGACTGCGTGCCCCTGCTCGTTCCGACCAGGAACACCTCGCGCGCCCCCTCGCTGACCAGAAAATCCACGGCGGCTCGTATGTCCGCATGATGCGCCTTCGAGGAGCGGAAGTGATCGTCCATGCCGCCGCTTCTGTCCGAGGGCGCATCGACGACCGCCGTGACGAATCCCGACCTTGCGAAAAGAGGAGAGCTTCTCACCAGAAAATTGTCTACGAACCTGAGTTTCTCCCCCTCGTCATAAGTAATCGGTATACCCGAGCCGCCCTTGAAGAGGATGACGGCCCTGCGTCCCGCGTTCGCCGCCCTGGCGATCAGAAGGCGCTGGCGCACGCCCGGCCGCGTGGGAATCGATACGTCCTCCCACGCGAGCGATGCGCCCTCCGCAAAATCACTGTAGGGCAGGACTTCAACTTTTTCCCGTTCAATCTGCGCGGCATGAAGCCCGCCGCCGCTCAAGAGTACGCAGGCGAGCATTGCCGCCAGGAACCATCGCGTCATGTTTGCGCCCTTTCGTCTTCGTGCAAATCCTTCCTCATCGGATTTGTTGAAAAAGCACGATGATGGAGAAATAGCAGTGTAGGGACAACCCCTCCTCGGGGTTGTCCTGCCCTCCGTGGATGTCCTATTGCAGGATGGTTACAATCAGGACAGGCACGGAGGCCTGTCCCTACGGGTCATCGCGCCGTTACATGCCTCCCTCTTGTCAGAGGGACTATTTCAACAACCTTCACAATCAAGTCAAACACTCGCTCTCCGCTCTTTGCTACCAGCGAAGCGATCCGCGCAATGCCAGGCCGTGGTCGACGTCATCCACACCCTCGCGGCGCTCGCCCTCCAGGCTCATGCTCAAACGCTCATGGAGCCTGAAGCGCCCGCCCACGCGGTAGGACTGCGCCGTCTCGGAAACCGACGCCCCGCCGTAGGGCGTCAGGAGGCCGCCCATGCCGTCCAGACCGTAGCCCACCTCCGCGTCGAGGCGCGCGCCCGGATCGAACTGCCCGCTTCCGATGAGGCCCGACGCGCTGCGCCCGGCCCAGAGCTGCTCCGCTCCGCCCGCCGGGGCGCCCCAGGACGAACCCAATCGCATGGACAACCCGCGTCCCCCCTCGCCGGGAGCGAAACGCACAGAGCCGCTCACGCCCCATTCCTCATAATCGCCGTCTGCATGCGCCAGCAGGCCCCGGGCGTTCACCTGTACTGCGAAGCCCGAACCCGCGTAGCGCAGCCCGCCGCCGACCTCGACGCCGCCTCCCGTCTCGGCGTCGCCGCCGTCGTAGCGCAGACCCACCTCAAATGAGGGCGTGAGGCGCGCGCCCGAGGCGAGACCGATTTCACGCGAGGCTTCGAGCGCGAGCCGCAGGCGGCTCGTCTCCACCTCGGCCTCGGCGAGACTTTGAGTCTCATCGGAACTCGTCCACGTCATCAGCGCGTCCGAGCGAAGCGCGAGTTCGATACCGCCTTCCTTCGAGGCGGGCAGCAGAACCCCGCGCCCCCCGATAGCCGCCATGTTCATCTCGATGTCGGTCTCGACGGAACTTCTTCCCGTCGCCCCGAGGGCCAGATCGCCGCGCCCGTGGCCGAGTATTCCCCAGGCAGAGAGGCGATCGCCGAAGCGATAGCGCGCATAGGGATACACGCCGGTGAGGGTGCTCTCCAGATCGCCGCTGCAGTCCGAAGCGCAAGCTCCGCCCATCTTGAACCCGCCATCGCCCGCGCTGCGCGATAGCGCGACGCCGGCCAGCCACCGCTCGCGCTCGAAATCGAAGCCCAGCGTCGCGGTGGTGACGTCGCCGTCGAGTGCGAGCGCGCCCTCTTTCGCGTCGAAGCCCGAACGCGCCGCGCCGCCCCAGAACGACCAGCCCCCGCCGGTATCCGTCCCATCCGCAGAGGCCAGGTGAAAGGAACTCGCGAGCAGCAACTCGCTCATCGATATCTCGCGCGATAGCGCGTTCTCCCCGCTGCGCTCATCGAGCAGACCCTCCGTGAGGCGTATGCCGGAATCCGCGTCCGCCAATGGGAGGGGGGAGCCTGCCAAATCGATATCCTGACCGCCCAGGGTTACGCGCGTGCTCGGCGCGCCGCGCATCCTGTCGCCAATGGCCTCGGTGACGTGCTCCGCCGCTGCCCGCCCGAATCGCGCGAGCCACGCCTCGTGCGGCGCGGGCGCGTCATCGTCCGTGAGCAGGTTCGTCTCCGTGACCGTTCCCGTGTTCATCCACTCGACGATGCCCGCCACCGTCTCGCGCTCCTTGCCCAGGAACCCGTGCGCGGCCAATGCCCGGCAGGGGTTCGTGTCTATCGGCGGACTCCCTCCGCTCACCGAGATGAAATCCTTGCGCGTGCTTGCCGGGATGGAGTCGTAAATATCCCGCGCGTCCGAGTACATGGTGACCCGGCACACATCGCCCGTGTGATGCGCCATCAAGACAGGGTCTGTAATCCGGCGCGCATAAGACCTGACGGCCGGCGGGCTCTCGGCCAGACTCGCCGTGAGGACGTAGCCCGCGACGTTCGCGTGCGTCATCACGGCCGCCAGATACGCGACGGAGAGCGTGCCCCTGCTCGTACCGATCAAGTAAATTTCGCGCGCACCCTCGCTCACCAGAAAATCCACGGCAGCACGTATGTCCGTGAGGTGCATCGACGATTGCCTGAAAGCGTCGGTCATGCCGCCGTCTCTGCCGCCCTGCGGTCCTTCGGGCCTGTCCGAGGGTGACTCGACGACCGCCGTAATGAAGCCCTCATTGGCGAAGAGCGGTGAACTCCTCACCAGAAAATTATCGACAAACCTGAGGCTTGCACCTTCATCATACGAAATCGGCGTTCCGTTGCCGCCCGGAAAAAGAATCACCGCCTTGGTTCCCGCGTTCGACGCCCTGGCAAGCAGAAGACGCTGGCGCACGCCCGGCCGCGTGGGGAGGTACACGTTTTCCCAGGCGAGCGACGCGACGTCCCCGGCACCGTTGGGGTGGGATTGGAGATCGATCGCACTCCGCTCGAAGTGCGTGGGTTGCGGCATTACGGCGGGCGGGGCTCCGCCTCCACCTCCGCCGCCACAGCCCGCCGGCCCGAGCGCCAGGAGCGCCGTTAAGGCCAAAGCGGATAGCTTGTTCATGGACGTGTTTTTACGGAAAAACATGGCGTGAGTCCTCCTCTTCGTGACATCGGGAAATCAACTGAATGAAGAGCTTCGCATCATATGGCAGGGACAGGTCGCGACCTGTCCCCTACGCCGGCCCGAGATGAAGTGGAAGCGCCTCGCCCTTACTTGAACGGCATGATGGAGCCGGTGCGCCGCATGGGCTTTTCCATGCGCCAGAGTTGTCTTTCCAAAGATTCTTCCGAACACGTCCCGAGGGCGAGGGAGCGCGCCATGTGGCGGCTCGGGAGCCTGCGTCCGCCCCGCGTGAGCCGGGAGGGTTCGGGACCGATGGTGATGCATTTGCCGGGATGCGCCTTCAAGCTTAAGCGGTAGTTATCAAAGCGCCAGTTCTGAAGAGAGGAGCCGTCGCATTTTTTGAGGGCGAGCTTCGCGCCGTCTTTGGCTGCGGCAGCGGCGACGCACAGGTCGTATTCCGGCATCCGGAGCATGCCCTTCCTGACAGAAGCGGGGTCGAATTGCCCGTCCAGGTTCCAGATGCCCTCCTTGCAGGTGTGCACGACGAGGGCGGCTGTGGTTCTCACGCGGTCCCGGTGACCGGGGATGTCGATGCAGTGAAACCTCGGCTCATCGAGGGGATAAAACGCTTTTACAAAAACGACGTCTTTCCCGGCGGCTTGCGCCGGGTTCAGAGCGAACGCGCACGCCAGAAAAACCGCCAGACAGATCACCGCCGCACACCGACTGATACGCCGAATCATTCTTGCTCTCCTTATCGAGAGGCGGGAGGCGAACAACGCCCGCTTGGTTGATGATGTTTCCCGCGATGCTTTCACGCAGGGGATGCGGTGTCAATGGCGGGGGTCGAACCCGGCCGGGGAGGGGTTGTTGAAAAACTCCGTTTCACTAGCGGGCGTGTTCCCCTCGCCCCGCCAGGCCGCCGTATCGCCCTCACCCTGAGTAGCCGCCGAAGGTCAAACGCGACTGAGAAAGGAGTGTTCGTATCGAAGGGTCAATCCCGATTGAATAGTGAGGGATTGCGTCCGTCCCTCGATACGGCGCGCAAGCGCGCCTACTCGGGATGAGGGGTTTTTCAACAGACCCGATGAGGGAGGCTGAACCCGACCGATGAGGGAGGGTTCGCCAGGGGCGGGAAAGACATCCGTACGCCATTCCCCGTCCGCCGCGCGATTTACAATCGCCGGGCCGCGTCTCTTCTCATTCGCAAGGGCGCCGGATGCCGGACGAAAGGGCTCCGGCATGACGGGCGGCAAGACGGCGCGCGGGGGCGGCTCCTCCCTCATCGGCCGGCAACCCCTACCCATCGGTCGGCAACCCCTCCCTTATCGGCCGGCAACCCCTCCCTTATCGGTCGGGGTTGACTACACACTCTCCCCTACGGAAGAGAGAGGCATCCAGAGTCACAGACCCTCTTTCCTCGGGACGCAAACGCTCCTTCCCCAGTCGCGTCAAACACTCATTCATCAATCGTGTTTGACCCCGCAATTCCCCGCATTTGCCGCCGGGGGACTTTCGCGTCGACGGGGTATGCTGGAGAGGCCGTCCGTCGCCCTTCGTTTTTTCAGGCGGCGGAAGGGGCGCTGCCCGCAGGAACCGGGCCTCCGCCCGGGCGAGACGCAGAAGGTGTAAAATGCAAATTATCATTTCCGTAAAATTCGATAAATTCAGATAAATTCACGATGTATTTCGATAAATTTCTGAATATTTATTTGGGGGGAAATGACGCCCGGTGCATTCGAGCGCAGGGGAATTCTGCCATGGCCCGCGTCCCGCGCGATGACCGCAATTGCGGGGAAATGCGCATCACGCACCTGACGGCATCCGAACGACCCGTTTGAAACGATTTTGTCTCATCGCGGCGCTGTGATAGATTCATCACATCCTCTCGAATGAACCCTTCAGGGCAAAATGGATTCCGCGAGAGGACGAGAACTCCACGTCACCGAACAGATGCCGACGGCGAAAACCCGAGGTTTCTCATGAGCCGAACCGAGGCCCGAAAACCCATTGATAATCAAGAGGTTAAGCGCCTCGCCCGTGAGCTGGGGGCCGACCTCGCAGGGGTCGCATCGGCGGAGGATTTCGCGGAAGCCGCTCCCGGCTGCCGACCCAGAGACTTGTTCAACATGGCGAACAGCGTCGTCGTCATCGCCAAGCGCATTCCCTTCGCCGCGGCCACGCCCTATCCCAGCATCGGCGCGATGGAATTCGGCGAATACATCCCCGAGAATTTCCTGAACGAGGCCTGCTACCGCCTCTCGCTTCATCTCGAAGACGCGGGCTGGCTCTCGGGCGCCACGCCATGCGGGCGCGACATCACGAGCTTCCGCGTGGAAGAAGAAGAGCCGGATCCCAAAGTCTTCCTGCAAGGCTCCTTCGACTTGCGGCTCGCGGCGGTCAAGGCCGGCCTCGGGCATATCGGAGCCAACAACTGCCTCATCACGCCGAAGTACGGCTCCCGCGTCCGCCTGGGCGCGGTGTTCACCGAGGCGCGCCTCACGCCCGACCCGCCCAACCAGTACGGCGTTGTGCCTGAGTTCTGCCACGAGTGCGGCTTTCGCTGCGTCGAAGCCTGCCCCGCGAACGCGCTCCCGGGCGACGGCACCGTCGATCACTACCGCTGCATGGTCATACGACCGGACCTGGTCGCGCCCGAAAAAGCCCTCACCCATTTCAAAAAACTCTTCCGGGGCAAGCCCCTCATCATGGCGGCCAAAGGCCTCTCCTACACCGACAGCCCGCCGCATGCTTGCAGCACATGCATCGCGCTCTGCCCGATGGATCAGGGCCGCGATTTCGCAGATACGCCTTTTCACCGCGAATCCTGGTCCGATGAAGACGCGCGCAAGGTCATCGACCCGGCATTACTGGAGAATCCCTAGATGGATAACGGCTCAGGCACCGGGATTTCCTCCGCCGAAGTCAAGGCGCAGGCCCGGGAATTCGGCGCGGACCTCGTAAACATTTCCTCTTGCGAGGGTTACGAGAAAGCGCTCCCCGGCTGCAAGCCCGAAGACCTCGTAAAGGAAGCCAGAAGCGTCGTCGTCTTCGCGCGCCGCATGCCCTTCGGCAACGCCACTTCACGGCCTACGGTGGGCTATCTGGAATTCGGCTATTACGGGCACGAGGCCTGGATCAACAAGCTCTCATACCGGCTGGCGCTCTGGCTCGAGGATGAAGGACACATGGCGCTGCCCACGCCCGCCGGGCGGGACATACCCTCGCTCCGCATTCTGCGCGAAGGCCCGGAGCCCGAGGTGTTCATGCAGGGCTCCTTCGACTTGAGGCTCGCGGCGGTGAACGCAGGCATGGGCGAAATCGGCGTGAACAACAACCTCATCACCGCCGAATACGGCTCGCGCCTGCGTCTGGGTGCCGTCATCACGACGGCCGCGATCGAACCCGACCCGCCCAGGCAATACGGCGTGGTGCCCGATTTCTGCGTGGAGTGCGGGTACAAGTGCATTAAGCCCTGCCCGGCGCATGCGCTGCCCGGAGACGGCGCGGTGGATCACTACAAGTGCATGGTCATGTATCCCCAAAAAGTCTCGCCGGAAAAAGCCGTCGACGTCTTCAAGAAACGCTACGGCTACCCCGAACTCCAGCTCGCCGGGCGCATGATGGCCTTCACCGAGAACGCGCCGCACATCTGCGCGACCTGCATCACCCTGTGCCCCATGGACGAGGCACGCCGCGTCAAGGAGAAGACGAACGGCGGCGGGGACTGACCGCTCGATAACGAAACGGAAAACCGCATACGAATCATCGAGATGCAGAAAAATGCGTCTCGTTTTCTTTTCTCAGGAGCATGTCATGCCGAAACCACTGGAAGGATTCCGGGTGCTGGACCTGACCCAGTTCTACTCGGGTCCCTGGACGACGCTCCTGCTCGCCGGTCTGGGGGCGGAGGTCATCAAGGTGAACCACCCGGCCACGGGCGACGTCGTGGCCATGGGGCCTCCTTTCGCGGGTCCTGAGGGCGTGTCCTTCCACAAACAATCCGAGGACGATCTGGGCGTCGCTTACCTGAAGCGAACCCGCAACAAAAAATCCCTGACCCTGAACTTGAAAGACTCGCGCGGGCTGGACCTGTTCTACCGCCTGGTGGATGAGGCCGACGTGCTCGTCGAGAATTTCTCGGTGGGTGTCACCGGGCGACTCAAAATCGATTACGAAACGCTCGAAAAACGAAACCCGAAGCTCGTCTACTGTTCCATCACCGGCTACGGGCAGAGCGGCCCCGATGCGCGGCTCAAAGGCTACGACGCCGTCACCCAGGCGGTTTCGGGCCTCATGAATCTCACGGGCTTCCCGGACGGCCCACCCACCAAGGCGGGCTCCGCCATCGCGGACAGCATCGGGGGCACGTTCGCCTACGGCGCCATCACCACAGCGCTGCTGCACCGCGAGCGCACGGGCCAGGGCCAGTGGATAGACGTCTCGATGGTGGACTGCCTCTTGTCCCTGGTATTCGATGAGCCGATGGACTGCTACGACTCGCTGGGGCTGCCCGATAGGCTGGGGAACCGCATCATGCGCCTCTCCCCCTTCAACGCGTATCAGGCGAAGGACGGCTGGCTGGTGGTCGGTTCGGGCACCGACGCCCACTGGAACAATATCCTGCGCGCCGTGGGACGCGGGGAACTGGTGGGCGACGCGCGCTATGCGGACCTGAGCGGCCGCATCACGAACAACGACGAGGTGGACGCCGTCATCACGCAGTGGACGGAAAAGCACACCGTGGATGAGGCGCTCGCGGAACTGCGCCGTTTCGACGTCATCTGCGGACCGGTCCACACCATCAGGGACATCCTCGCCTGGCCGCACCTGAAAGCGCGGGACATGATCGAAGACCTCCCTCACCCCACGCTTGGCCCTCTGAGCGAAGTCAAAACGGCGGCCTTTCCGCTTAAATTCAACAAAACCCCCGGCGGCTACGACGCCCCCGCCCCCCTGAGCGGCGAGCACAACGAGGAGATTCTCGGCGACCACCTCGGCCTCGCGAAAGAAGAGATCGAAAGACTCAAACAAGACGGCGTTATCTAAGGCGCGAGAACGAAACCCCTGCGATATTTTCCACGCCACGATGAAGGTTCTACCCGTAGGGACAGGCCCCCGTGCCTGTCCGAGGTCGCGTCCTGTCCCTAAACTCCTGCTCATCGACTGATCAAAGGCTTCGTCATTCCGGCTTTCGCCGGAATGACGGTGAACACTTTCGATTGAGGGGGTAACAACCTCTTTGGGGACTTTTTCAACAGTCCCTGGGGAGAGTGGTTCTCGCTCACGAGTGAAGAATCACCCGCCTAGGATGGTTGTACCGCCTCGGGATGCCAGTCCGGCGCCGTTCCACAGGCGGCTGCGACCAGCGAACGTGGGCGGATTCCGGGGGGCATGCCCTCGGGCTGAAAGTTGGTGCAGAAGCCGAACGCCATGTTCCGCGCCCTGTCGCAGAACGTAAACGCCCCGCCGGAGCCGCCGTGGCCGAAGGCCTTCATGTTGCTTCCCATCAGTGTGTTCGGGGGGCAGTTGTGCATGAAGCCGAGGCCCATTCGCCGGGCCGAACCGGTCATCGGGCAGACGCCCTCCCACTGAATTTTTGAGAGTTGCTCTACCGTTTCGGGCTTGAGCAGGCGGACGCCGTCGATTTCTCCATTATTGGCCAGCATAGCGTAAACGCGTGCGATGCCGCGCGCGTTTCCGTGGCCGCCCGAGGATGGGTTCTCGCCCACGCGGTTCTCACGGCAATTCACCAGATCGACGCCCAGCGGCCGGCTCCCCCACGCCCTGTTCAGCATCGTGCCGGACTTTTCGCCCAGCTCCCAGAATTTGTTCTCGGGATTGCGGTGCATGGGCGCGACCCGCGCGAGTTCTTCTTCGTTCAGCCCGACGTTGTAATCCGCACCCAGCGGACCCGTAATCTCCTCCCGGATGAAGTCGCGGATTCGCTTGCCGCTCACCCGGCGGACGATTTCGCCGTGGATGAACCCGAAGTTGATGGAGTTGTATGCGCCCCTCGTTCCCGCGGGCCAGGCGGGCTCCTGAGCTGCGATCGCGGCAACCTGGGCCGGATAATCGAAAAAGTCGCCGGGCTTCGCGGCGTCGCAGAAGATGACGCCGCATTGATGGGAGATGGTGTGCCGGAGCAGAATGTTTTCCTTGCCGCTCTGGGCGAATTCCGGCCAATACCGCGCCACCGGTTCCTCCAGCGAAACCTGCCCCCGGTCCACGAGAATGTGGACGGAGAGCGCGGTGATGCTCTTGGCGATGGAACTCATGAGCACGATGGTGTCTTCCGTCCAGGGCTGCGTGCGGGCCTCGTCCCGGTGGCCTCCCCAGAGGTCAACGACTTTCTCGCCGTCCTTGTGCACGCATACGGCGGCGCCGATCTCGCCCCGGCTCGCGAAATTTTCACGAAATTCTTCTTCCACCACTGAAAAATCGCTATGGCAATGTCCTTCCACCCGGATATCGGCAACGCTCATATTTTCCCTTCCACGATATGAAAATCCATGTTCATCGTCTGAATACGCCGCTCAAGACTATTATGAATTCATCCAGAATAACAAATGGAGAATCCGGGTATATCGATATGGAAAAAGCCAATTATCCAAAAACGTAAATAATCAGCGAGACCGCCCACAGGCGCCGGCATCCACCCCCGAAGGACGATTACGTATCCTTCCCTTCGTACACCTCGATGACGCGGCTGGCGTCGTCCTTGCCCCAGCCGGCGGCCTCGGCGCGCTCGAACATCTTGCGCGCCGCGGGAACAATGGCGAGTTCGATCCCGTGCTCCTCGGCAAGCTTGATCGCGAGACCCATGTCCTTCACGAATATTTCCACCGCCCCGCGCGGGGCGAAATCCCGATCGAACATTCTGGGGGCAGTCTGCGAAAGCATGGAGCCTTGCACGGAACCCTTCGAGAGGCAGTGCTGCATGATCTCGTGCGAGAGGCCCGCGCGCTCGCCCACCACGATCAACTCGGCGAACAGCGCCGTGCACGAGTTGACGAAAAGGTTGGTCACGACTTTCATGGTGGCCCCGGTTCCGCTCGGGCCCGTGTGGGCCGCATCCGCCGCCAGTGGATCGAGAATCGGCTTTACCCGCTCGAAGACTTCTTTTTTGCCGCCCACCATGAAGGAAATGGTTCGTGTATCGACCCTGTTGTGAGAACCCGATATCGGCGCATCCAGCATCTCGATGCCCCCGGCGGCGAGCCGCTCGGCCAGATCGGCCTGAAAGGAGGGCTCCATGGTGCTCATTTCGACGTGAATGTGACCCTTCTTTCCGGCGGCGACGATGCCTTTCGGGCCGAACGTGTTTTCCTCGATGTGCTCGGGTTTCAGGAGTATGCTGAAAGTGATGTCGCTTTGCTCGGCCACTTCCTTCGCCGAAGCGGCGGGGCGCCCGCCTTCCTCCTCCAGCATCTTCATCCGCGCGGGGTCGATGTCGTAGCCGACTATCTCGTGGCCGTCCGCCATCATCTGCCGCGAGAGCGGGAGCCCCATCTTTCCCAGTCCGATCATTCCAAGCTTTTCACTCACGATTTTCTCCTGTGCTAAAAAATTAGAGTCTTTCGATTATCGGAAATTTACGCGGCAACCGAGGGTGTGTCGGTAAAGAAATGGAGGAGGAGAAAAGACCTGCCCTCAAGAAGAACTGACCCACGCCCGCGAGTGGAAAATCACCCGGCTGCAACGGTTCTGACGCCTCGGGCATATCGTCGATGAGACTTCCACAACCGGACGAGCTCCCCCATCTATCCCGACTATTCGGCGGGAGTTCCGCCGGTCAGCCCGAGCTTCGCCGCCCGGAACATGGCGGCCATGCTGTAGACCGCCGTGATGAGGGAGAGCACGAGAATGGTTGCCGTGATGGGGCTGGACAGGAGCGCCCACATGTCCCCGCCCGAGATCGTGAGCGCGCGGCTCAGGTTGATCTCGATAATCGGCCCCATGATGAACGCGAGCACGATGGGCACGACGGGAATGTTGATCTTCTCGAAGAAATAGGCGAGCGCGCCCAGGATGAGCACCATGACGACGTGGGACGTGTAGTTCGCATACACGAAGCTGCCGACGACGATGAGGATCAGGACGAACGGCCCCAGGATGCGGCGGGGCACCTTGGCGACGAGGCTGAAGGCGCGGGTGCCGACGAGGCCCGTGCACAGGAGCATGAGGTTGATCACGAACAGGCCGATGAACACCGTCATCACGAACGTACCGTTGTCGCGGAAGAGTAGCGGGCCGGGAACCAGCCCCTTGCTGATCAGCACGCCAAGAAGAATCGCCGCTCCTCCCGAACCCGGAATGCCGAGCGAGAGCGAGGGCACGAGCGTGCCCGCGACCAGGGCGTTGTTCGAACACTCGGGCGCGGCGACACCCTCGATGATACCGGTGCCGAATTTATCCGAGCGCTTCGACCACCGCCTCTCCTCGCTGTAGGCCAGCATGCCGGCGATGGAGCCGCCCGCTCCCGGCACCGCGCCGACCCCTGTTCCGATCAAGCTCGCGCGAATCCATGTGGGAATGAGGCTGCGCACTTCCCACCGCTGAATCCGGTTGCGCTCATCGGCGGCGCCTTGAGAGGCGGTTTCTGTATTCTCAATCGTGCGCCGGTGCTCCACCAGGAGATGGAACGCCTCGGGCCCGGCCAGGAAGGCGATGATTACGACGACGAGCGGGATGCCGTCCATCAGGTAACCCTGGTCGAAGGTGAACCGCAGTCCGCCGAAGCCCGAACTTCCGACCGTGGCCAGCAGCAATCCGATGCCCGTGGCGAGGAAGCCGCGCGCAGCGTCTTTTCCGAAGAAGCTCGCCACTATCGACAGGCCGAACACGCCGACCGCGAACAACTCGCCCGGTCCGAACATCAGGGCGACGTTGCCGAGCGAGGTGCCTGCGATGATGAAGATCAGCGTGCTCGTAACGCCGCCGATCACCCCCGAGTAGAGGGAGACGCGCAGCGCCTTGCGCGCGAGTCCGTTTCGGGTCATGGCGTAGCCGTCGAGCACGGTGACGGCGGACGCGCCCGTCCCCGGCGTGCGGATCAGGATGGCCGGAATGGAGCTTCCGTATTCGACCCCCGAATAGACGGCGAGGAAGAACATGGTCGCGTGCTCCACGGGCATCGTGAAGGTCAGGGGAAAAAGAAGGGCCAGCGCCTGGGAACTGCCGAACCCCGGCATCGCGCCCATGAGGACGCCGATGGCGACTCCCCCCAGCATGATCGCAAGGATGGCGGGCGAGGCGAGTTGGCTGGTCGCTGCGAATATGTGCCCGAGAGTTCCTTCCATCTATCACTGCCCTTCCATCGAATACGGCCCTAGAGGATATAGATCGGCAAGAATTTGAGCGGCAACGGGATGTTCAGCATCGGCACCAGTCCCAGATACAGGATGAGCATCGTCGCCAAAGACAACAAAAAGCCCAGCAACAGCGCGCCGCGCGGCGCCGATTCCGCCCGCATGCGCGGGACCAGCAGGCACATCATGAGCGCGATGGTCATGATCTCGAACCCTACCGGCTCGATCAGAACCGCGTAGAGGTATACGAATACGACGATGGAGACGAACTCCGCCCAATGCGTCTGTAGGAATGGCTCCTCGCCGCCTGCGGACTGCGCCTCCGGGGGCAGGAAAAACCCGCGCCCCAGGACGATGAGCGCCCAGATAATCGAGAAACCCAGAGCCAGCCGGGGGAAAAAGGCGTCGCCCGGATACCCCGGCTCGTAGGGAGGCTGCATCGCATAGGTTTCGTAGTAGAGATACACGAGTCCCCCCAGGATGAGGGCGGTGGTGGTCAACACCGCCGCCCTCATCGGAACCTTCAACTCATAGGAAGACGACGCGCTGTTTTCATTTTCTTCGGTCATGTTCGCGCCTTACCGACGGCGGAGCCTTCCGCCGTCGGCTCAAATCAAGCTACTTCTTGATAATATTGTGGTCGATCATGAATTGTTTCACGACCGCCTGGTTCTTCGCCATGTCCTTGTTGAGCCACTCCGAGCCCGTCTTGACGTCCAGGACGATGTGCGTCCCCTTGGAGAGATAGTCCTTGTAGTCGGGCGAGCTGGTCACCTTGTAGACGGCGTCTTCCAGTATTTTCATGACTGCCGGAGGCGTGCCCCGCTTGACCATGAGGCCCTGCCAGTGGAGCGGGAGGTCGTATTTGAGGCCGACTTCCACCGCGCTCCGGACGTTCTTCCAGATCGGGTCGTGCGAGAGGCGCTTATGGGTCTGCGATACGAGCGGACAGATGGTTCCCGCCTCGATATGCGGCCGCCACGTGCGCGGCGAAGCCTGCCCGCTGGGGAGATGGCCGCCGAGTACGTCCTTCACCACGTTGCCGTCGCCCCGGTAGAAGATCGTCTTGACTTTGTCACCGATGCCCGCGGCTTTCAGGAAGGCGAGCTGATGACGGTGGTGCGTGGAGCCCCGCTTGTTGGAGCCCATCGACAGTTTGCCGGGGTTCTTCTTGGCGTAGGCGACGAGGTCCTCGAACGTCTTGATGCCGTACTTGTTGTTGCACTTCACCGCCACGCCGTAGACGTGCTTCTCGACCTGGGCCAGCGTCTGGAAGTCGTTGTACGTCCTCCTGTAGTGCGGCAGGTGGAAATACCCGTAGAAGCTGGCGCTGATGTGCATGATGATGTGTCCGTCGGCGGGCTTGCCCGAAACGTAGAGAACCGGCTCGTGCTGCGAGCCGCCGCTCTTGAAGGTCACCCGCATGGGAACGCCGAGCACCTTTGGAAACTCCTGGGCGAGAAGCTGGCACCAGACCGCCACGCTCGAACCAGGCGAAGTGGTGCAGATCAGCTCCATCGGTTTGGACGGGAACTTCATTGCCAGCGCGGGAGCGCTCCATAAAATGAGAACGGCTGCGAGAACAAGAATACGTTTGAAGCTCGACATGGTGTTCCCTCCTTCAAGGGGTGGGTATGATGGGGCAAGTAGGGACCCCCACTTCTGTGGGTGATAGGTATGATTCACGATACCATTTCCCGGTGGAATTTACAAATTTTTATTTTCGGAGGGCCGCTTCGCATGGCGTCCGGGAAAAGCGCCACGGCGACGCGCGGCGCAAATGGTCTGAACGGGGTGCAAAAGCCCTTCGAATCCTGTCTAATGGCGACATCTTTAATGTCGACACCATGAAAATCCCGAAGTGAGAGGGACCCCGAAGAGCGCGAAGCAGCGGCGGCGTTCCGCTCAAGGTTAACCGGAGGTATTCATCCATGACCGACAGCAGCGTGTTGTCCTACAGCGGCGTCACGGATTTGGGCGGCGGCAAGGCCTACGCCTTGCACAACGTCTTCGAGCTTGACGGACGGATCAGCGCCTATCCCAAAAGCGCCAGGGGCTTCGCTCCCTCGAACTGCTACCTCCTTTGTGAGGATGACGGCGCGATCCTGCTCGACACGGGCTACAACGGCCACAAGCACGCCCTGTTCGAGCAGATAGGCTCCATCATCACGCCCGACACCCCGCTTTCGATCTACCCGCTCAGGCTCAACGAGTTCATGTCCGTCGGGAACGCCGCAGCACTCGCCCGCGAGTTCAACGTCGTGGAGTGCTTCGCCCGGCGGCCCGATATGGATTTCTGGCTCGACTTCGACGTGGAGAAATTCGGCCCCAAGAGCGAGGCGGAGCAGATATTCCCGACCACCGTCCTCGGAAACGAACTCGAATGCCGCGTCGGCGGGAACGAGAACAGGGTCATCAGCGGCATCAACGCGCCCATCCGCCTCATCACCACCATGTGGATTTACGACGAAGCCACCCGCACCCTCTTCTCCTCGGACATGTTCAGCCACATCTGGGGGGACGACCCCGAAGGCCCCTGGGCGGTGGAGGAAGATTCCGTGACGACGCCTGAGTTCGTGCGCTCGTTTCTGCTGAACACGCGCTACTGGTGGCTCGAGGGCGTGGATACCGGGCATGTCCGCAAAGGCATCGCCGACGTTTACGACAGCTACGACATCGAAAACATCGCCCCCGGCTACGGGGCCATTCTCATGGGACGCGAACTGGTCGAACGCCAGTTTTCGGTGCTCGATGAGGTGCTGCGCGATCTGGATCGCTCCGTCGTCGACCCGCGCTACGTTCCCCGCGACATGGAAAGGTAATCATGAACCCCCACGAAAATCCCCTACCGCGCGAAATCGCTCCCGGCATCTTCTGGCTCGGCATCTGCCACGAACAGCACCACAAGGGAAAGATTTACCACAGCTACAACGCGGCCTTCCTCCTCATCGGCTTGGAAGGTTCGATACTCGTCGAAACGGGCCACCAGGGGGATTTCCCCGTCGTCTCACAACAGGTGAGCGAGATTCTGGCCGAGCGCGGCTCCACGCTCAAATACCTGTTCCTCTCCCACCAGGAAACGCCCCACGCGGGCGGGCTGGGCAGGCTGCTCGAAGCCTATCCCGAGATGACGGTCCACTGCGACGTGAGCGACTACCATCTCTCCTACCCCGAACATGCGGACAGGATGCGGCAGATGGAAATCGGAGATGAGATCGACCTGGGCGACAGGCGCTTCATCGCCGTCGAACCGGTCATCCGCGACTTGCGCACTTCGCTCTGGGGGTTCGACACCGGCGCGCGCGCCCTCTTTCCGGGGGACGGCTTCGCCTACAGCCACTACCACTGGGACGGCCACTGCGGAAAGATCGCGGAAGAGGCCAAATCGCTCGATCTGGCGGAAGTCCTGGGCGTGTTCGCGGAGCGGGCGCTGTTCTGGACGCGCTTCGCCGACATGAACATCTATTCGGATCGCCTGGAAGCATTGCTCGAAGAGCTCGACGTCGCCGTCGTCGCGCCCTCCCACGGACTGCCGATTCTCGATCTCGCGGTCACCATGCCCAAGGTGCGCGAAGGCTTCATCGCCGGAAACGATTGAGGAGCGCCGATGGATTTTTCCCTGACCGACGAACAAAAGGCGCTTCAACAACTCGCGCGCGATTACGTCACCCGCCACGTGAAACCTATCGCCGCCGAGTATGACCGGAACCCGGATCCGCTGGACTGCATCCCCACTGAAGTCGTCGAGGAAGGCTCGAAGCTAGGCCTCCGCACGCTGGCGCTTTCTGATGAGCGCGGCGGCGGAGCCGACATGCTCACCCTCTCCATCGTTGGCGAGGAGCTGGGCGCGGGCGACTTGGGCGTGGCCGCCACCTTCGATCAGACCTGGAAGTTCACGCCCATCCTCGAGCACTGGACGAACGACGAGCAGAAAGAGCGCTTCCTCCCGGCTTTCGTCTCGGACCACCGCTTTCATCTGGCGACTTGCATGACCGAGCCCGACGCCGGTACGGATCACGTCCTGCCCTACGACGTCCCAGGAGCGGGCGTGCAGATGCGCGCCGAGCGCGACGGGGACGTCTACCGGCTGAGCGGCGTCAAGAGCTTCATCAGCAACGGCGGAACGGCCAGGCTCTACATCGTCTACACGCGCACCGACAAGACGAAAGGAGGCCTAAAGGGCATGACGCCCTTTCTCGTTCCCGCAGACACGCCGGGGCTCTCCATCGGCCAGATCCACGACAAGATGGGCCGCCGCCTCCTGAGCAACGCCACGCTCGTCTTCGAAAACGCCGAGGTCCCCGCCCGCAACCGGCTGGGGGAAGATGAGGGCCAGGCCGAGGCGCTACGCACCAGCCGCATCGCGCGGGGAAGGGGCGGCTACGGAGCCACCGTGCTCGGCTCGGGCCGGGCCGCCTTCGAGGAGGCCGTTCGCTACTCGCAGGAGAGGGTGCAGGGCGGAAAACCCATAGGGGGGCATCAGGCCGTCGCCCAGATGATCGGGGAGATGTACACGAAGCTGGAGATGGCGCGCTCCGTCCTCTGGCGGACCTCATGGGCCGTGGATTACGCCGAGGACTACGACCCGAAAATGTCGTGGCTCACCAAGGTGGTTTGTTCGGAAGCGGCGTATGATGTTTGCCGCCTGGCGCTCGAGGTGCACGGCGGCGTGGGCTACATGCGCGAATGCCCCGTCGAGAAATACCTGCGCGACGTCATCTCGTTCCTCCACGGCGCCGGGAATAACCACATATTCCGGATCAAGATCAGCTCACGGATCACCGGCCTGCCGGCCGAATAGCGGGCGTAAGACAGCCTGGGGCGAGCTGGTTTTCGGAAACGTCTACTCCCGGCCGCCCGGGTCAGGCCTGAATGAGCTCTATGGGCATTTCTTCGGGACCTTCGATGAAGGCGGCGAACTTGCCGCTCACGTGGACGGGCATCTCCTGGATATTCGTCACCCCGTTGGCGCGCATGTCCGCAAGTAATCCTTGCAGGTCATCTACGACGAAGCAGAAGTGATGGATTCCGTACCCCTTGGGGCGAGGGCCGTCCGCTTCCGTGAGTCCGTCCGAGGGCCGGGGGGTGCGCACGCTGAGCGTCCCTTCCCCCACCCGGAGGACGAGGTTGCGCGCCCCGGCCGGAAACTGCTCGGCCACTATCTCACTCCCGAAGAAGCGCTCGAACCAATCGGCTACCCTGTCGGGATCCCTGCTGATCATATGGACATGATGAAATGCGCCGACAATCGCCATCTTCTTCATTTCTCCTCTGCGCCAAAGTCAACACCGTATATCCAGCCGCTCTTCCCTCTCTACCACCTTTCAAATCACGTTCTGCACGAAATTCAACCGAACCTGCAAGCCGTTAATCGGAGGGGAATCGTCATCCAATGTGTATTTCACCATCTGCAGGTTAATGAGAATCGATCCCGGGAGCAAGGTGACGAATGACCTGTATTCAAAATAGAATCATCGACTCGACAAGTGCAAATCCGAGATCAGGGAGCACTCCACTTGCATTGATCTTCTAACCTGATTTTAATCGCCGCGAATAAGCCCGGCTTTCGACTTTTTTCCTGAAGGAGACCCAAGATGCCGAAGCAAATCGAATGTGTGGATTGGCCCGACAGGCTCGACGTCTGGACACCCTACTCGATGGCCATCAAGGCGAGCGGCGGGACGACCGTCTATTTCGCAGGGGTCACCGCGGCCCCGCCCTATCATCACCATCCCCACAGGCCCGAGGAGTTCGACACGCTGCCAGGCGACTTGCCCACCCAGACGCGCATGGCGCTCGAGAACCTGAAGAAAAGCCTCGATGCCGTGGACGGCACGTTCCAGGACATCGTATTCTTCCAGTTCTTCTCGACGACGATGGAGGGCGCCGAGGAGGCAGGGGGCATCCGAAAAGAGTATTTTGGTGAGCATCGCCCCGCCTCCACCACGCTGCAGGTCGTGCGCCTCGCCACCGACCCCAGGTGCCTCGTGGAGGTCAACGCGATCGCGGTTGTCGACTGAGGAGAGCCTCGACATTCTCCGGGGCGCGGCGCGGGCATCTGACCACCATTTTTTCATTGCCCACCACCGCCGCACTTCGCTATTATCCCGTCCTGTCAAACCAAGACCAGTGAGGACTAAACGAGGCGCGCCTTCTCTTTTCCCGGGAATGGTGTGACAGACCCAATTCAGAGGAGCCACGGCTGTGGATATCATCAACGAAATCGGCTCGACCGCATTTTTCGTATCCTCCATCCGCGCGATGGAAAAAGACGAAGAACACAAACTGTTCGACGACCCCTACGCGGCGCTGTTCGCCAACGAGGCGATCGAGGAGAAGGTACGGGAGCAGATACGGATTTTTCCGCCCGTGAGAGATTTGGTTCGCTACCGGGTTTGCGCCATGAGCGAAATCGTCGAGCGCGGGATCGAAGAAGGCGTGAAGCAGATCGTCTCGCTCGGCGCGGGCTTCGACATGCGCGCCCAGATTTATCAAACCGACGGCGTCCGGTTCTGCGACGTCGATCAACCGGCGGTGCTTCAGTTCAAGAACAAGGTTCTCGAAGCAGGCGGCGTCACGCCCTGTGCCGGAATCGAATGCAATTACCTGGAAGTCAACCTGCCCGGGGAACTCAGCCGAGCGGGCTTCGACCTGGAAGCCCCCATCCTGTTCATATGGGAAGGCAACACCATGTACCTGCCGCTCGACCTGATCCATGATTTTCTGAGCCGGTTGCGCGCGCGCATCTCGGGCTTGACCATCGCCTTCGATTATCTCTCAGAAAAGGTGGTCAACCGCACGACCGGCGACGAGAGAATCAGCGAATTCACCGACCTTTTCGAAAGCAACTTCGGGGCGAAATGGGTGACCGGCTTCGACGACCTCTCCGTGTTCCGGGAAAAGCACGGCTTCGAAGTGGTCTCATCCGCAAACGTCATTGAAGTCGGCGAGCGCCGTGCGCCCGAATCCGTGGAGCAAATGAACGAGTTTATGGAACTGACGGCCGACCTGTTGAAACTCTACTCCTACTGCGTGCTCAAGGCGTCCTGAGTTCTATGGACATCAACGAAATCGGCGCAACCGCGTTCGTCATTTCCTGTATGCGGGCGATGGAAAAAAATCAGGAACACAAGCTGTTCGACGACCCCTATGCGGCGCTGTTCGTCAACGAAGCGATTGAGGAGAAGGTTCAGGAGCAGATAAGGGTTTTCCCGCCCTCGCTGGAACTGGTTCGTTTCCGGGTGTGCGTCATGAGCGAGGTCGTCGAGCGCGGCATCGCGGACGGCATGAAGCAGATCGTTTCACTCGGCGCAGGTTTCGATATGCGCGCCCACATCTATCAGACTGAAGGCGTCAGGTTCTGCGACGTCGACCAGCCTGCGGTGCTGCAGTTCAAGAACAAGGTCCTGGAAGCAGGCGGCGTCACGCCCTGCGCCGGAATCGAGTGCAATTACCTGGAAGCCGACCTGCCCCGGGAACTGAAAAAAGCGGGCTTAGACCTCGAAGCGCCCATACTCTTCATATGGGAAGGCAACACCATGTATCTGCCGGTCGACCTGATCCACGATTTCCTCGCTCGAATGCGCGCGCAGATCCCTCGTATGACCATCGCATTCGATTATTTCTCCGAAAAGATCATCAACCGCACGTCCGGCGATGAGAGAATCACCGAAGTCACAGATTTTTTTGAAAACAACTTCAATGTGAAATGGCTGACGGGTTTCGACGACCTCTCCGTCCTCACGGAAAAACACGGCTTCGAAGTGCACGAATCCGAGAGCCTGATGGAAGTCGGCGAGCGACGCGCGCCGCAGTCCGTGGCGGCTGTAAAAGAGTACATGGACGTAGCGGCCGACTTGTTGAAACTCTATTCCTACTGCGTGCTCAAAGCGTCCTGAGTCCCGTGAAAATCAACGAGGTCGGCTCCACGGCCTTTTTCCCCGCATGCGTCCGGCAGATGGAAAAAGACGAGGCTCTCCCGCTGTTCGAGGACCCTTACGCAGGATGGTTCATCGACGAGGAGGCGACGGCGAAGTTCCGCGAGCTCATCCGCACTTTTCCGGCGGTCAGGGAGACGGCGCGCTACCGCGTGTGCATCATGAACGAGACGCTGGAGCGCGCGATAACGGACGGCGTGAAGCAAGTCGTCACGCTGGGTGCCGGCTTCGACATGCGCTCGCAAATTTTTCGTGCCCCCGGCGTCAGCTTCTGCGACGTCGACCAGCCTGGAGTTCTCGAGTTCAAGCGGAATGTTCTCGAAGAGCACGGCGTCGCGCCCTGCGCCGCGGTTCCCGGCAATTACCTGGAAATCGACCTCCCCGGAGAACTCGGCCAGGCGGGCTTCGACCTGGAGGCGCAGACCCTGTTCATCTGGGAGGGGAACACAATGTACCTGCCGGCAAATCTCATCCATGACTTTCTGGAGAGGCTGCGCGCACGAATCCCAAGCCTCATCGTCGCCTTTGATTATTTCTCGGGAAAAATCATCCACCGCACCTCCGGGAACGAGACGATGACGGCGACCTCGGATTATTTCGAAAGAAATTTCGGGGTGAAATGGGTGACGGGCTTTGACGATCTCTTCGCGTTCGAGGAGGGAAACAAGCTCAAGATCATCCGCTCGGGCGCCATGCTAGACGTGTGCATGCGCTATGCGCCCGAATCCGCTCCGGCGCTCGCCGAATGGACGGGGCTGCACTCCTATTGCGTGCTCAAGACCGGCTGAGCCTCACTTCCATCTCGGGGGTGTTTCGAAAAAACGCAGACATTGCAATCATTCCCCCCTTGAAGGTCATTGGCGACTGATGAAAGAGGAAGAATCACTCCCCCCTTGAGGGGGAGTCGATGAGGTGAGGGTGAAAACCCGAAACCGAATCGGTGGGGGGTATAATTCGGAATGGTGATAAAATGCATTTTACCCCCCACCGCATCAGCCTTCGCACAAAGCGCTCGGCTTCCTCGTCGGCCTTCCCGAGGAGGAAAGGCCGACCCTCAAGGGGGGAGTGGTTGGTTAGTGTTCTACAAGGTGGGGGCAGTAGGGACAGGTCGCGACCTGTCCCTACCGGAAACACAAAAATCGACAAACAAATAAACGATCGAATCCGCAGAATTCCTACAGCGTAATGACGAGGTCGGGCGCGGCGGGGGCGAGTGCGGCGTAGAGTTGCGGGAAGCAGCCTGCGCCCACGCCGGCCACCAGGCCCTTCGCCTTGACGTCGCCCGACCCGCATTGTTCGAACGTGCCCTCGGCGAGGTTGCGCCGCACGGCGCACTGATCGCAGACCATGAGGAGGATGTTCTGCTCCGCGGCGACCTTGGCCAGGCGCTCGCCCACCTCGTCGCCCTCGCGCAGGCAGAACAGGTTGTCGTCGAAGAAAAACATGCCGACGACGTTCACACCGTGGTTGCCGGCTTCGAGTTGCGGCAGGATCATGGTGCCCAGTTTGTAGGTGGCCGACATGTCGGTGGCGAAAACGTATGCGATGTTCATTGTTCTGGTTCCTCCTCGGGTGTGCCTCTCGACTGGTTGAAAATGACCCTGCTACCTCTGTTCACATCAAGTAATGTGTATTTTTTCGCTTGGAAGCGGGGGTGAGCCTCTCATCCCGCGCGCACAGCGTCAACGCCACTTTCTCGTTTCGAGGATTTTCTCGAATTCGGGCATCTCCATCGCATTAGAGGGTTCGACGCGCTCGACATCCTCACCCTTCACGGTGAAGAAAAACAACTTCTTGTAGATGCAGCCGGCGGGGCAATCCCCCCACGCCTTGCGGACGACGAGATACCATACATCGCCCGTTTTCGATGCTTCGATGTCCGATCCGTCCCCCAGGTGCGCATCGGCTTCTGCGTATTCTACTCCCGCTATCTTCAGGTATGCGCTACGCGCCGCTTTGACGTTCAGATCCTCGCTCAGGCGCATGACGAGAACGCCCGTGTGTCGGTAGGGCCGTACGGCCTTCAACTTAAGTTTCACGTTCAAGGCGTCGAAGGCGGGATTTCCGGTGCGCAACTCGACGGGTCCGTTTTTACACTCAAGGAGACCGGCGACTGCTTTAAACAAATCAGGCTTCACGCCCAGGAGAAGCACTCCGGGCACATGGGCCGCACGAACGGTAATCTTTGCAATTTCGGGGTACGCGTATCTCACCCGCTTGAGCACTCCCTCAATCTCGCGGGCGAGTTCGCGCCGCCGCTTCTCATCAAGGAGCAAGTCCTTGCTTTCTCTCGCGAGTATCTGGTGGCCTAGAAAGACCGCCTCGGAAAACCTGGAAGGATTAAGGGAGTCCGCCCGCACGACCATCGGAGCCGGAGCTGCGCCCCAGGCTTGCGTGCTCAACAATACGCTCCAGGCCAAAGGCAACAACAGACAAATCGCTGCGAAACGAAGCCACACCACCGGGAAGGGATTTCCGCAATGCGTTCTATGGTGAGACAAACCCCCTTTCATCTTATAGAACCTCCATAAAGGGCCTTGCTATCCCATAGTATCCTCTCATCCAGCAGCCCGCAGGCGGGGTCCAAGCCATATTCCCCAAGCCGCCAGCACGAGCAACCCCGTGAAAGCGGCCGCCCACGCGACCCCGCCAGTGGGGAACAGTATGACGGCCACGGCTACCACTCCATAAATCGCGCGCTCGGGGAGACGCAAAGGGCCTTTGAGATATCCGCTGAGCGCCACCGCCCAGGCGCCCGTCGCGCAGAACAGCGAAACGCACGCAAGGGCGACCCAGCCCAAATCGCCCTGCCCCAGCAGCCTCGGGTCGAACGCGAAGGCGAAGGGTATCAGGAACGAAACGAGGCTCAGGCGAAAGGCGATGAGGCTCGTCTCCATTGAGCCCGCTCCTGAAATTCCCGCTGCGGTGAACGACGCCAGCGCCACCGGGGGCGTCACCATCGAGAGCACGCAGTAGTACATGACGAAGAAATGGGCGGGAAGCTCGGCTATGCCTAAATCCTTGAGCGCAGGCGCGAACAGAATCGCTCCGATGATGTAGGCGGCGACCGTCGGCAGGCCCATCCCCATGATGAGGCAGCCGATGATGATCAGGAACATGGCGAAAAACAGCTTTCCGCCCGATGCGCCGATGAGGCCGGAGGAGAACTTGAGCGCCAGGTTCGATTGTATGGCGACGGCGATGATGATCCCGATGGCGGCGATGGGCACGGCGATTTCCGCGGCCTGCCGCGCTCCGTTTCGCACCACCTCGGCCCATCCTGCGAGGTTCAGCCAGCTCCTGCGGCGAAAGTATGCGACCACGGCGCACGAAGCCGTACCGATGACGGCGGCGTAGGTGGCCGAAAAGCCCGCGACCAGCATGGCGATCAGCGCAAGCGGCGGAAGAAGAAGATAGAGCCTTCCCGCGATGGGTTCCTCGGGTGTCAGTTCGCTCGCTCCGAGCGCGAGCGCGCCCTCGGCCCGTGCGCGCAGGTCGATGAAGATGAAGATGGCGGCGTAGAACGCGAGTGCCGGGATGAGTCCCGCCACTGCGATACGCGCGTAGGATATCTGCAGCAACTCCGCCATCACGAACGCGGCGATGCCCATGATGGGCGGCATGAGCTGGCCGCCTGTGGAAGCGATGGCCTCCACCGCGCCCGCGTGCGCCGGCCCGTAGCCGGTCTTTCGCATCAGCGGGATGGTGAAGACGCCCGTCGTCGCCACGTTCGCCACCGCGCTGCCGCTGATCGAACCCATCAGGCTCGAACTCACGACGGCGGCCTTCGCAGCGCCTCCGGCGAAGCGTCCCGCCACCTTGAGCGAGAGGTCGATGAACAACTGCCCGCCGCCTATCCCTGAGTAAACCGCACCGAAGAAAACGAAGTAGAAGACGAACTGAAGAGATGTCGCCGTCGTGATCCCCAGCACGCCGTTGGTCGTCATGGTCATGATCTCGACCACTTCGTCAATCGTGAAACCCCGGAAGCCGAGTGCGCCGGGCAGCATCTTGCCGACGAACGCATAGGTGAAAAATACGAGCAGAACGCCCAGAAGCGGCCAGCCCACCGTGCGGCGCACCCCCTCGAACAACAACACCATGATCGCCGCGAAGGCCGCCACGTCCACGGCGAGGACCGGGTCGATGGTCTCCATGCGTTCGGTGAGGCGGGTCGATGAGAGGGCGTAATAGACGAAAACAGCCGCCGTGCCGACGAGCAGCAGACCGTCCATCAGGCGATTGCGCCATGCCTGAGCGCCTGTTTTTTTCAGCGGATTAAAGAGCAGGACGAGCGCCAGCGCCAGAAGCAGGTGGATGGGCCGCTCGACCAGCGGAGCCTGCGGGTAGAAAACGATCCACATCTGGAACGCCAGCCAGACGCCGTCGATACCAAGCTTTTCCATGCGCATGGTTCATGAAACCCCGATGCGAGGAAACGGGGCGGAGGACGAACCTCGTCGTCCCCCGCCCCGCCGTGGTCGGTCTACAGCCAGCCTTTTTCCTTGAAATACTTCGCGGCACCCGGATGGAGCGGCACCCCGACGCTCGCCGTTTTACCGCCGTTTTTGGGTTTGAAGAATCTCCAGGCCGCGTGGGCTTTGCCCATGGCCTTCTTGTTCTCGGCCAGCGTTTTCGTGATGGTGTAGGCGAGTGAATCCGACATGTCCTTGTGCGCGATAAGCACCGTTCCGAGGTCGACCGCCATCACCTTGCCCTTGATGCCCTTGAACCACTTGCCCGGCACGGCCGCCGTCCGCAGGCCATTGGCGGCGAGGGCCTTGAGCGCCTTTTGGGGGAAACTCAGGAAGCGCATCGCGATGGTGGTCGTGACTTCCGTCACCGTCGGGTGCCTCGGGATGGCGACCTCGAAGTAGAGGTCCGCCCTGCCGTCCTTGATGATCGCCGGAATCTGGTTCGCGGCCACCTGAATGATCTTGCCGCCCCGCGCCTTCATGTCCTTGCGGCTGGTTCCCAGCGCGGCCATGAGCATGTCGGCGACAACGGGGACGGTGCTGCCCGCAGGCTTCATGACGATGCGCGCGGGCGGCTTGGAGAGCATCGCTTTTTCGAGCGTGTCGTTGCCCGTCCGCTTGATGTAGCTCTCCGTCACCATGGCTGTGACGCGCACTTTGTTCAGCCCGCCGATGAGAGCGCGGATGTTGTTGTGCTTTTGCTTGTAGACGCCCTTCAAGCCGTTGTAGGCCCAAAGTGCGGAGGCGACGTTCGAAAGCGCGATGGTCGCCTTTTTCTTGTCCACGGCGGCGGGATTGCTCACGCCTCCGCCGCGCGCGATCACTTCGGGGTTGCTGCCCTTCGGCAGGCTGGGCTTGAGCAGTTGCGCCAGCGTGGCGCCGAAGACGTACCAGGCCGAACCGGGCCGCATCGCGCCGATACTGAAAGAATCGGCGGCGTATGCCGCAGGGCCCGCGCCCGTTATCAGGGCAGCCAGCAAAAGGCCGAGCGTCAACCCCTTGAAGCGCATTCTTTTTCTGAGCATGGGTTTCCTCCCCTCGTTGGTTTATCCTTGAGAGACGAACGATTATCCGGTAGTCGCGGTTTCGAGTTTCAGCAGGCCCGATTGCTCCACGGCGCTTTTGATCGCCTCGAACGTGCGTCCCTTGGCGACCTCGCTCGGCGGACGCACGACGGGCGATTTGAAGCGTCCGGCGAGCACCATCGCCGTTTTCATGCGCGCGTGCGCCTCCCCTGAGGGCTCGCCGCTCGAATATACGACTTCCTTGAGCGGTAGAATCTGCGCCTGTATCTCCTGCGCGCGGTGCAGGTCGCCCGCCTTGACGGCCTCATAGAGCGCTACGATGAGGTCGGGAATGAACGAGGCGAACCCGACGAGCGCGCCGTCCACGCCCTGCACCATCGAGGCGAGGAGATATTCGTCGTGACAGGTGAGGATCGTCGTATCGGGCGCGTTCTCGCGGATGGAGGCGATGTCGCGCGCGTATTGGGACATCTCGCGCGTGCCGACCTTGAAGCAGGTCACCCAGGGAATCCTCCCGAGTTCGCCCAGAAGCTCGGAACTGTAGCTCGCCTTCGTCCACGCGGGATACACGTGCACCACCAGGTTCAGGTCGGACGCCTCGCCGACTGCCGTGAAGTAGTCGATGACGTGCTGCGGTCGATGTCCGAAACGCAGCCAGTGGTGAAACGGCATCACGAGCAGCCCGTCGGCCCCTGCTTCCCGGGCCATCTCGGCTTGTTCGATACCGTCGCGGATGCCCTCGCATGCGAGCCCCGAAATTACCGGCACGCTTCCGCCTACGGCGTCAGCGACGATCCGCGTCACCTCGGCGCGTTCTCGTGCGGTAAATGAGAATACCTCGCCCGTGTGGCCGTTGGTGACGAGCCCGTTCACACCCTCGAATCCGGCCAGCCATCCGGAAAAACGGCGAAGCTCGGCCTCATCGATATCCATGTTGTCCAGCATGGGGACCTGCATCGCTGGCAGGATCCCCGAATAGCTTCTGCGTTCCACCATGTCGTGCTCTCCTTCTTGACGTTTCCGCCACCGGGTTCTGCGGCGAAACAAACGGATTTTTCAGCGCCGGGGCGCTCATCTGTCGAACAAAAGATAGTCGGTTATTTTAGCCGAGCGGATATGAAATGCAATCGGGAGGCCCGAACCTAATTTCATCCACAGCAAGGAGTTTCCGACTCAAGTCTCTCGACCGGCCATTTTCTGGGAAACAAGTACGCCCGCCAGACCCAGGAACCCCAGTGCGCGCAGGAGCAGCGAAGGCGTGAAGAGGAGCACGGCGGACACTCCCAGCAGCACGCGCAGCATCGGCGAGACGGGCGCCAGAATAAATCCCTGCAAGCAGCCTACCATGGCGAGGAAACCGAGTGTGACGCTGATAGCCGTCAGCAGCATGGGACCGAAGTTGCCCACGTCCAGGATGTTCGTGTAGGCGAAAAGAAATGGCGTGATGAGGAGCGCGAGTGACATGCGCAGCGCCGCGTACGCCGTCTGGTTCACGTCCGATTGCGCGATGCCCGATGCCGCGAATGCGGCCAGCGCGACCGGCGGGGTGACGCCCGAGGTGAGGATGAACCAGAAGACGATCAGGTGAGAGGCCAGAAGCGGGACGCCGAGTTGCTGGAGAGCGGGTACGGCAATGACGGAGACCACGACATAGGCGGCCACCACCGTCATGCCCATCCCCAGGATATAGCAGACGACGCCCACGAGCGTGAGGGTGAGGAACAGGTAACCGCCGGTGGCGTTGATGATGAAATCGCTGAACTTGATCCCCAGCCCGGTCAGCATGATGGCGCCGATCATCAGGCCCACCACACCCGCCGTGGCGCCCACGACAAGCGAATTCCGCGCTCCCAGCACGAGAGCGTCCAGAAGACGCCGGGGCGTCAGGCGCGTGTTCCGGCGCAGGAAACTCACCACGACGATGGAATAGATGGCCACCACGGCCGCGAGGTTGGGAGAATGCCCTTGTAAGAGCACGAAAACCATCAGGAAGGCCGGCAGGAGAAGGTGGCCCCCGCTCTTGAGGACGGCCTTCAAGGCCGGAACCTCTTCGGCCGGAACCAGGCTGATGCCCTCCTTGGCCGCCTCGATATGAACGAAGAAGAGGACGGACAGGAAATAGACCAAGGCGGGGACTGTGGCGACCGCGATGACGCTCACATATGGAATCTCCGTGATGGCGGCGATGATGAACGCGGCCGCTCCCATGATCGGCGGCATGAACTGGCCTCCCGTGGAGGCCGCCGCCTCCACCGCGCCTGCGATGTGGGGCCGGTAGCCCGTACGCTTCATCAGGGGGATTGTGAACGACCCCGTGGCCACCACGTTGGCGACCCCGCTGCCCATCATGGAGCCAACGAATCCGCTGGAGATGACGGCCACCTTGGCCGGGCCGCCGCGACTCCGGCCGGCCAAAGCGTTGGCGAACTGAACCAGGAATTCTCCGCCGCCGGCTTCTTCCAGGAAAGCGGCGAAGGCGATAAATAAAAAGACGTACGACGCATAGGCGTTGATGACGACGCCGAACACCGCCACCTCCGAAGCCATGAACTCCAGGATGCGCTGAAGCGTGAAACCCTTATGGGCGAAGACGGTGTCAGGAAGCCAGGGGCCCACGTAGGCGTAGATGATGAAGATAAGCGCCAGGATCGGCAACACGTTCCCCAGCACCCTTCTGCCCATCTCCAGGGAAACGACGATCAGCATGCCGCCGATGACCATGTCCATCGCCGTGGGCTCGCCCATGCGCTCCGCGCGGTAGGGCGTGTCCCAGATCCAGTAGGCGGCTGCGAAGACCGTGAGCGCTATCAGGAACCAATCGACGGCGCTGGGACGGAACTGCGGAGAAGAGCCGCCCGCCGGATAGAGGAGGAAGAGGAGGATGCCGGTGAAGATCAGATAGAACCCCCGGTGGCTGTGCGTCGAGAAAATCCCGAAACTTCCCGTGTAGATGTAGAAAAGGGAGAACACGACGGCGACGGCCATCATCACGTAACGCACCGACCCTTCGAGTCGCCTCGTCTGGGGCAGCCCCGGTTGGCGAGCCATGAAATCACTCCTCGGCGATGGGGAGTCCGGGTCCCGCGGTCAATGGAAGTGGCCACAGGACCCGGACCAAGTTCCCGGCTTTGCGAATTACTTCTTCATTCCCTTTTCACGCCAGTATCTGGCCGCGCCCGGGTGCATGGGCAGACCGGACTTCTTCGCCTCCTCCACTCCGGCGGCTATCCCGCGCATCAGCCTGTGGATCTTGGGCAGCACCTTCTTGACCTTGGGGGTGAAGACCGTCTTGACGATGTCGTAGGCGATCTTCTCCGGAACGCGCTTGTTGGCCACCCAGAAGACCGTGTTCCAAATCGTGGGGTAAGGCTCCTTGATGGTCTTGAACACTTTCGTGGGGTCGTAGGTGCCGGGCCAGAATCCCGCATACGTCTTGATGAACAACTTGCGTTGCGCCTCGCTCATCCGCACGAGGCGGAGGGGCCGCTGCGCGTCCAGCGAGAGGGTCCAGGCCGAATGCAATCCGTTCTGGGCCGCAGCGTCGAGGCGGCCGTCGATCATGGCGGTGGTCTCATCGGCGTAGGTCAGATACTTGACCGCCTTTATCTTTTTCATCAGGCCGAAGGCTTCCAGCGCCATCTTGAAGTTCTTAATGCTTCCGCTGCCCGCCGGTCCGCCGGCGATGGTCTTGCCTGCCAAATCGTCGAACGTCTTGATGCCCGAGCTCTTGAGCGCGAGCACCCCGAAGGGGCTGTCGTAGAATTTCATGAGCACGCGGATGTCCTTGGCCGGCTTTTTGCCCTTGAAGGACCTGACGCCGAGATACGCCTCCGCCATGGTCGGTGCGTGAACGATGGCCATGTCCAGGTCCCCCGTGGCCATGCGGCGCACGTTCTCCACGTCGCCCTGGGTGGATTCCGCCACCACGTTTAAGGATTTGATCTCCCGGGTCAGGATGGGCGACAGGCCGCCCGCCATGTAGAACCACCCGCCGCCGGGTCGGCTGCCCGCGAAGTTGAGGTACACCTTGGCGGCTTCTACGGGCGCGGAACTCAATAGGACGCCAGCCAGGGACATGGTCACCAGGCCTGTCAGGGCGACTCCACGGATGTGGAGGAAACGCCAGAGTCTGTTACGCATGATCCGTACCTCCTTTTGGGGATGGAAAGAACGACCGGCGGGCGGATTGAGCCGCCATTCAACCGGACGAAACGCTACGAAGTGGTATAGGGGGAAGTGAAGACGGTGAATTACAGATGAAAACCACGCGCATTTCGTGCCCATCAATAACCCTTCACAACGAGGAAAGAAGATGGACCAACTAATGCGATGTAAGTATGAGCAACATAATAAGGTAAGGAGGTTTCCCGCGCAAGCAGGCGCCTTTCCCCCATCCACCCGCACTCGACCGCCCATGCTTCGGGCGAGCTGCCGGCTCAACTTCCCGGCTTTTCATGCAAATACACAGGTGCTAGGCTTCCAGAACTCGACGAGCAATCAGCAAGGACCCTAGGGAGCAACCAACTCCTGGAGCGAAAGGAGGGTCGGCGTGGATTCTCGGGTAGCGGTAGTGGGCGCCGGTATGATGGGCCACGGCATCGCCCTTCATTGCGCGATTACGGGCGCAAAGGTCATCCTGACGGATAAGGAACCGGCCCGGCTCGAATCCGCCCTGGAATGGATGGAGGGAGACCTCCGCATCCTGCAGGAACACGGCCTGGCGCCGAAGCAGACTCCCTCTCCACTCGACGAGCGCATATCCCTCGCTGCGAGCGTGGGAGAAGCGGCGGCGAAGGCCGACTTCGTCTTCGAGGCGGTGTATGAAGACCTGGGCGTCAAACAAGACGTCTTCCGGGAACTAGATAAGCACGCCCCGCCCGATACCGTGCTCGCCACGACCACCTCATCGCTCCGCGTGGCGGAAATCGCCGCTGTCGTTTCCGATCCAGGCCGTGTGCTCGGCGCTCACTGGGCGAATCCCCCGCATATACTCCCGCTCGTGGAAGTGGTTCTCGGCCCCGCTACGAGTGAGGAGGCCCACGCCAGGCTCCTCTCCTTTTTGAGGAAGATCGGCAAGGCTCCCGTATCCTGCCGCGACGTGGCAGGCTACATCGTCAACCGCCTGCAATACGCCATGCTGAACGAGGCCGTCAGTCTGGTGGAGCGCGGGCTCACCACGCCCGAGGACGTGGACGAAGCCGTCCGGCACGGCTTCGGTATCCGCCTGGCCTGCAAGGGACCCTTCGAATGGAACGACCTCCTCCACGACGCCGACATCACGCTGAATGTTTTCGAAAATCTCTACAGGGCCGAGGGCGACCCCAAGTTCAAGCCCTCCGCGTTGTTGTTGAAACAAATCGAAAGAGGCAAACTCGGGCTTTCCACCGGAAAGGGGTGGCGCGACTACGGCGGGCGTACGCGCGAGGAACTCATCGAGGAAAGGGATACGGTAGTCCTGCGGGCGGTGCGGGCCTTGCAGGAATTGGGCATCATCCAGGGCGCGAAGAACCGCCCCGACCATCCGTCCTGAAGAGCGCGCGGCGCATCACTCACGCATCACGCGCCTTAGTCATCGACAAAGCTCACCTCTGGCTCCAGCCCCATCAGAGCGGCCAGAGCTCCGAAGCGGCGCACGACGACTTCGCCCAGCATATTCCGGTCACGGCGGCGGCACTTGAGCTTGAGAGAACCCTTGCGCGGCGACGTCTTGAGCGAAAAACGCCCCAGCACACCGGGAACGCCGCCGCACAGAGTCTCGCCCAGGCGCACGGTGGAGCCGATGATGCGCGCGCGACCGGCGGTATCCTCATCCAGCAGCCGCTCGACGGTGCGCAACTCCCCGTGGGTCTCCCGGCTCGTATAACGTCCGTAAACGGACAGAGCGAGAAACACCCGCTCCTCGTGGCTGACGTGCAGGGCGCGCGCGTGCAGCACATCGGCGCTGGCCTGGGCGGCCCGATAATCCGGGTGCACCCGCCAGCCGACGTCGCTGAGCAGACAGACGGCGTGACGCAAGCGCTGCTCAGACGCGCTCTCGCTGGGAAAAAGGCTTTCCGTCCACTCGAGCAGTTCAGGGACGTGATCGGGAAACCGCGCAGTGCGGGCATGAATGTCGCCCACCGCACTGAGCAGCGGGTCCTCTTTCCGGACCCGCTTCCCCAGGCACGCATAGGCGAGCCCTTCGCGCAGCCCATTAGCGGAGAAGACCACGTCGCGTGGCGCAACAATCGTTAGGAGGTGTTCCATCACAAGTGCTGCGAGCGGCAGCAAATCGAGCCGCCTGCTCGAAACGCCGCGAATGCCCGTCAACGATTCGCGGCTCTGGCGGGATATCAGATCGGCGATTTTTTCAAGGTCGCCGCGGCGTAGCCGGTAATGGTGAATGATGTTGAGCGGATAGCCCGAATGCGACATGTGAGCGTGCGCCAAAGCCCGCCAGTTGCCGCCGACGGCATAGAAAGTACGCTTGCGCATTTTGGTGAGCCAAGGCAACTCGCCCAAAGCTTCGTCAATGATCCGCCGCGCACACTTTCGCTGGCCGCCCGAGGCGGCGAAGAGGTTGAGCGGCCCGAGAGGCAGCGTCGCCTGCTCGGCGATCACGCCATCAACCAGATGGACCAACTCGAGGCTGCCGCCACCCAGGTCGCCCACGACGCCGTCCGCCTCCGGCGCTCCGCTCAACACCCCGAGCGCCGCCATCTCGGCTTCTTCGGCGCCGGAGAGCACGCGCACGCGAAAACCGCACCTTCGCTCCACTTCGGCGACGAACTTAGCCCCATCCTCGGCATCGCGAACAGCCGCGGTGGCGATGGCGTCGAAGCGCGTCACCCCCATCGCGAGCAACAGGACGCCAAAGCGCTCGATGTTCAGTAGCGCCTGTTCGATGCCCTCCGTATCGAGCTTGCCGGTATCGTGTAAATTGCGGCCCAGGCCGCACAGGATTCTTTCGTTGAACATGGGCAGCGGCGCGCGCATCAACCCCTCGAACACGACCAGACGGATCGAGTTGGAACCAATGTCAATTACGCCATAGCGTTCGTGAGAGCCGGTTGCCTCATCGACGAGGCCTGGTCGTTCAGCCGTCTTCCGCAATACGCAACCTCGCCGGGCCGCCTGCCCGCCTGAGCGCGCTTCCGCGACCAGACAGACTCGGATTCGTCATGAAATAGGTGTGCGCCGTGAAATCTTCTTCCCCGAGCGGCGCTCGCTCGTAGTCGCCGTCGCCAGCCATGTTCCAGCTTTGGACATCGTCCTTGTAATTCGCCACCATGATCTGGTCGAGCACCTGCTGATGCACGGTTTCGTTCTCTATCGGCACCAGCACCTCGCAGCGGCGGTCGAAGTTGCGCGGCATCCAGTCGGCCGAGGTGATGAACACCTTCGCATGAGGCGAGGGCAGCGGGTGGCCGTTGGCGAAACACACGATGCGCGAGTGTTCCAGAAACCGCCCGATGATGCTCTTGACCCGGATATTTTCGGATAGGCCTGGCACGCCCGGACGCAGGCAGCAGATGCCGCGAACCACCAGATCGACCTGAACGCCTGCGGCGCTCGCCTGGTAGAGCTTGTCGATCACCGTCCCGTCCACGAGTGAGTTCATCTTCGCCCACACCCCGGCCGGCCGGCCAGCTTCGGCGTTGGCTATCTCATTGTCAATCATCTCAAGCACGGATTTCCGAAGGCCCGAGGGCGCCACAGCGACGCACTCGAAACTTGTCGGCAGCGCATAGCCGGTGGTCAGGTTGAACACTTGCGCGGCGTCGTGGGCAAGACGCTCATCGCAGGTGAAAAACGAGAGGTCCGTATATATGCGCGCGGTAATCGGATGGTAGTTGCCGGTGCCGAAGTGCACGTAGCTGCGCAGATCTTCTCCCTCGCGCCGCACGACGCAGGTGACCTTGGCGTGAGTCTTGAGCTTCATGAAGCCATAGACCACGTGGACGCCGGCACGTTCGAGCGACTGCGAGAGCTTGAGGTTGGTCTCCTCGTCGAAGCGCGCCTTGAGTTCCACCATCGCGGTGACCGATTTGCCCGATTCCGCAGCCGCGATGAGCGCCTTCACGATGGGCGACCCGTCGGTCGTGCGATACAGCGTCTGTTTTATCGCCAGCACACTCGGGTCGGCCGCAGCCTGTTCGAGAAACTGCACCACCACGTCGAAACTCTCGTAGGGGTGGTGGACGATGATGTCCTTGTGGCGGATCGCCGCGAAGCAATCGTTGTCGTACTCGCGGATGCGCTCGGGAAAGCGCGCCCGGTACTCAGGGAAAATCAGATCCGGCCGCCCGCAATCGATTAACTCATCGAGTTGCGCCATGCCGATCGTGCCGGTCAGCTCCACGATGTCCTCGGGTTGCGCGTCGAATTCGTCAATCACCAGTTCGCGCAGCGAATCCGGCAAGTCGGCGCTCAGGTTCAGACGCACCACGCCACCGAGCCGGCGCCTGCGCAGCATGGTCTCGAACAACAGGACGAGGTCTTCGGCCTCTTCTTCGTATTCGATATCGCTGTCGCGGATGAGGCGGAACACGCCGCTTCCGACGATCCGGTAGCCGGGGAACAACTGATCGATGAACAAGCGAACCAGATTCTCCAGCGCGAAGAAGCGGACATCCTCTCCCGGCAGGCGTATGAAGCGGCGCACCTGATCGGGCAGCGGAACCAGCGCCCGCATCTTCCGGGCACCATTGATGGCTTCGAGCTCCAGCGCCAGGGAAAAACCGCGATTGGCGATAAAGGGAAACGGGTGCGCCGGGTCGATGGCGAGCGGCGTCAGCACGGGGAATACCTGTTTCAGGAAGTAGTCGCCCAGCCATTCGATGTCCTCCGCGCTCAAGTCTTTCGCGGTGACCACCGAGATACCGACCTCTCCGAGTTCAACTTGTAAGCGCCGCCAAACCGTTTCCTGCTCGCGAATCAGCCGAGCGCTCTCCTGAGAAACTTCGAGCAACTGCTCTGCGGGCGTACGGCCGTCGAGGCTCTTCTGGGTGACGCCGTTCGCCACCTGGCCCTTGAGACCGGCGAGGCGCACCATGAAGAATTCATCGAGGTTGCTCGCCGATATGGAGAGGAATCGAAGCCGTTCGAGCGCGGGGTGGCGGAGATTGCTCGCTTCGGCGAGCACGCGCCAGTTGAAAGAGAGCCAGGAGAGTTCGCGATTCAGATATCGGTGGCGTGGATCGAGGATCGGCTCAGCGGCAATGGCGGAGGATTCATCTTCAGCCAGGCGCGACATGCTCTGCGTCCTCTATGGATGTCCCGTGGAACTAACAGATTCAGGGCGCCGCGAACCAAGTCATACATTGGAAACACCCGAAGGTTCTGCGACACCGTCTCGAAGACGTGCGCATTGTAATCCGCGTAACTGTCAGAATGCAATGGAGAAGGATGGATTCGGGTCTTTGAAATCTTGTCTGGGATTGGAGACGCCCGATATGCAAGGGTTGAATTTCACCCTCACGCCTGCACAAAACCGCCTTCTGTATTCACCAGGAGATGCTTAACGGCGTGCTCTCCCGGCTGCGCGCGCTGCTTGCGGCGTACGTCATATTCTCTCGGACGTGATGGCGGCGCCTTCGGCCAACGCCGCGAGCTTGACGTAGACGATGTCGGGATCGACCGCTCCGAAACCGGCGAAGGTCCCGAACCCGCAGTCGGTTCCGGCGACCACCCGATCCGGACCAAAGAGCTCCACGAAGCGCCCGATCCGCTGCGCGACGAGTTCGGGATGCTCCACGAAGTTGCTCGTCGTGTCGATGACGCCGGGCACGAGGATCTTTTCCTCGGGTATCTCGTCCCGCCGGTCGCGGAATACGGTCCATTCGTGCTCATGCCGCGGGTTGGCGTTCTCGAACAGGACGTAGCGGGCGCGTGCGGACATCAGGGAGGAGAACACGTGATCCAGCCCGACGTCGCACACGTGAGGCCCCTCGTAGTTCCCCCAGCAGATGTGGACCCGCACCCGCGCCGGGTCGGCGTCGCGGAGCGCGTGGTTCAGTACCTCGACGTTCGCCGACGCGATCTCGCCGAACTCGGCATCTGAACAATCTTCGTACAGCACGTGGCGCGCGAGCCCTAAGTCAGGGCAGTCGAGCTGGAGGTCGAAGCCAGCCGCCAGGATCGCGTCGTATTCCGTTTTCATCGCGTCGGCGAGGGCTTCCAAGTAGGCCTCACGAGTAGGGTAGTAGACGTTCGGCATGAACAACGCGATGACGCCGGGCGACGCCGCGTTCAGGAAGCCGCGCTTAACGTCATGCGACGCCATCGCGTTCTTGAAATTTTCGATGTCGGCCCTGAGGTCGGCGTCGTCCTTAGGTTCCACCGGTCCGGTGCATTGCGGACGGACGAGCTTCGGCGTCCCGCCCTCGCGCGCGAGGCGTTCGAGATAGCGCGGGAAGAGCTTCAAATCCCCGGGCACGGCTCGCTCGCTCTGGCCGGAGAAGCCGGTGTAGCGGTTCTTGACGTAGGTGGTGTAGGAAATCTTGGACGTCTCGCCGTCGGAGACGATATCGACCCCGGCTTCGACCTGCCGGCGAACCGTCTCCGCGCACTCTTCCGCCATGCAGGCGGCGAAGTCGGCCGGGTCGTAGGGCTCGTCCCGGTCGCGGGCGAAGAGAAAATCGAGCGCACGCTTGCTTCGCGGCAACGACCCGACGTGAGTGGTGGCGATACGCGTCATGAGGGTCTCCTCCCCGTCCGGGCGGCCGGGACTAGATGAACTTCCACGGGCTGTAGAGCGGCACCTTGCTCCGCTTCATGACCCCTTTCGCCAGGCGCCCGATCCGCTCCACGATTTCCGTCTCGTCTATCGTTTTGATCTCGCGGTTCTCCATCACGAACTTCCCGTCGACCATGACGCTCTCGCAGCTGTTCCCCTGGGCCGAATAGACGAAATTCTGGATCTCGTTGTAGAGGGGGACCCAATCCGGCCGCTTCATGTCGAAGATGGCGACGTCGGCCTTCTTGCCCGGCTCGAGGGAGCCGATCTCCCGCTCCATGTTCATCGCCCTGGCTGCGTTGATGGTCGCCATCTCGATAGCCTTTTCGGCACTCCCCGCTGCCGGGTCGTAGCGGTAGTCCTTGGGCGTCGCCGCCGCCAGATACATTAGGCGCACCATGTCGTTGAAGTTCGAGCAGTCAGACGCGTCGGTCCCAATGGCGACGTTGACGCCCGCCTCCATCATCTCCGGGAACTTCCCGAAGGCGGAGAGGCCGTAGCTGATCTTCATGGCGGTGCTCGGACAGTGCAGGACGTTCGTCCGCGTTTTGGCGAGAAGCTCGATCTCCCTGGCGCTCACGTGGATCATGTGGGTGAGGGCCACGTTCTTACCGAGAACACCGATGTTGTGGAGATGCTCGATGGGGCGGGCGCCGTTCAGGCTCAGGCTCTCCTGGACATTCTCGATCATGTTGGCCTGGTGCATGTGGAGGATAGTCCTGTACTTGTCCGCCATCTCCTTGGACTTTTGGTAGAGCCGGTCCGAGCAGCGCCCCATCCCGACGATGACGACGCAGGGCTTCACGAGCCCCACCCCGCCCCGGTAGTCCTTCATGAACTTCTCGTTCTCGTTCAGACACTCCCGGGTGCTCTCGACCAGCATGTTGTGGCCCTGGCTCACCATGTCGAAGGACCTGCGGCCCATCAGGCCCCTCATTCCGATACGGGAGACGCCCTCGATGACGGGGCCTGGGTTGTAGGAGCCCGCCTCAAGAAAGGTCGTTGCCCCCGTCTTGAGGGTTTCGGCCAGGATCCCGAGGCCGCCCCATATTTCGTCCTCCGCTCTCACGATGGTGGCGACCTTGCGGTGGACGAAATCGGACCACGGCATTCCCGCGAGGGTCTCGGGAGAAAGACCCCGGTGCATGTGGTGGTAGAAGTGGATGTGCGCGTTGATGAGGCCGGGGGTGACGAGCTTCATGGTGGCGTCGTAGGTCCGTTTGGCCTCGTATTTTTTCCTGAGGGCGGAAGCCTTCCCGACGTCCTTGATCCGGTTCTTCGCTATGGCGACGGCGCCGTTTCGGATGACCCTCCGCTGCGGGTCCACGGTGACGACGGTTCCGTTCTCGATCAGGACATCCACCTTGGTCTTTGCGGCCATGGCATCCTCCCCCGCGCAGGAATTCAGAGAATTTACTTTTCGATTTGATCAACACTACACAAGGGGGTTTTTGATGACAACCGAAGCGAAATGGCAAAGGTAAAGCATTCGGGAGATTTTCCATACGTACACGTTCAGGCGGCGGCCACAGAATGTATAGAGAAACAACGCTGATTGACCCGAAGGATTCAGTTCCGTATTCTGCATGTATTATAAAAATCGAAATGACGGCTGCCTTGCCCTAAAAGAGTGATCAACGGAAGAGAGTCTCTTCGACGTGCCGCTCTTCCATTGGTGAGCGTTAGGTCGATAGTGGCGACGCTTTGCTCTGAGAGCGGGCCTCGAGGACGTGAGGGCCCAACTGGAGGCAGAGCACCATGAAGCGATTCCACCGGGAAACGTGGGTCGGGCTTGCCGTGTTCGTATTCAGCCTGGCCGGACTGGCGCTGATACCCAGCCAGGTGCTTATCCGAAAGGTGGGAGAACGGACTATTCCGTTCCCCCCCAGCGCCTTTCCATTTCTTGCCCTCTCCCTGCTCGCGCTCATGGCCGCATTGATGGCCGCGCAAAAATGGATATCCCCCTCCTCCGCGCCTGAGCGCCTTCCCAGCGGACCGCTTCGGATCCGCGCCATGGCACCGGTCGCCACCTTCGCCCTCTACATCTTCCTCGTCGAGTGGTTCGGGATGCTCCCCGCCACCCTCGTCGCCGTCGCCCTGTTCGCCTTTCAGCTCGGGATGCGGGAATGGCGGACCCTCGCGCTGCTCGCTCTGTTGACCCCGCTCTTCATCCGGGTCTTCTTCGGTCATTTCCTGGGCGTCGTGCTGCCGGAAGGCAGGCTTTCGAGCGGGGTCTTCTAGGATGTGGGCGCAGTTGGCGCAAGGCCTGTTCCTGTGCCTGCGCTTCGACGTGCTCGCCGTCCTGGTGATCGGAATGTCGATGGGGATCGTGGTGGGCGGCCTGCCCGGCCTCACGGCCGCCATGGCTGTGGCGGTTCTGCTGCCGATATCGTTTTTCGTCGAACCCGTTCTGGGGATTCCCTTCCTCTTGGCCATCACGAAGGGGGCGATATTCGGCGGTTCGATTCCCGCGATCCTGATCAACACGCCGGGCACGGGCGCAGCCGCGGCCACCGTACTGGACGGCTACCCCCTCGCCCAGCAGGGCAAGGCGAGAAAGGCCCTCGAGATGGCTCTCTACTCCTCCGTCATCGGGGACACCTTCAGCGATCTCGTCACCATCTTCATCGCGGGCGCCATCGCGGCGGTCGCCATCCTGGTGGGCCCCCCGGAATATTTCGCTATCTTCGTCTTCAGCTTCGCCATCATCAGCTGCGTCACGGGCCGTTCGGTGATTCGTGGGCTGATGTCCGCCGCTCTCGGGCTGTTTCTGAGCTCGGTCGGTCTCGACCCCCTGATCGGGGTGCGGCGCTTCACCTTCGGCTCGGTGGACCTGACCGGGGGAATCTCGTTCATCGCGATGCTGATCGGGATCTTTGCGCTCTCGGAGATCCTCCTCTACGGAGAGAAGACCCGAGAGGAGCGCAAGGCCGAGGACGAGAAGCGCATGACCGCGTGGCGCGCCGAGGGCAACGAACCCCTGACAATGGAGGAGTTCAAGAGTTGCGGCCGGACGATCTCCCGCTCGGCGGTGGTCGGCACGATCATCGGCGCGATTCCGGGCCTGGGACAGGTGGTCTCCGCGTTCGTCTCCTACGGCCTGGCGTTCCGGAGGTCGAAGCAGCCCAAGCAGTTCGGGAAAGGATCGCTGGAGGGAGTGGCCGCCGCCGAAACCGGCAACAACGCGGTCAACGGTTCAAGCCTCATCCCCCTGCTCAGTTTCGGCATACCGGGCGACATCGTAACCGCGGTGCTCTTCGCCGCATTCATGGTGCAGGGGCTCCGGCCGGGCCCCCGCCTCTTCGAGGATCACGGCGCGATCGTCTACAGCATCCTGATCGCCATGCTGCTCTGCAACGTCCTGATGCTAATCCTCGGGTTCTTCAGCCTGCGCTACGTGGCCCTGATCGCGCGGTTCCCGAAGAAGGCGGTCTTCCCCGTCGTGGCGGCGTTCTGCGTGGTGGGGACATACGCCCTGAACAACAGCTTCTTCGATGTGAAGGTAATGCTGGTCTTCGGAGTAGTGGGCTATTTTCTGAGAAAATTCGATTTCCCGGTCGCTCCCCTCATCATCACCTTCATTCTGGGGCGGGCGTTCGAGTCTTCCCTCGGACAATCGCTTATCATGGGAGACGGCGACCTGTCCCTGTTCGTCCGCCGGCCCATCTCGCTCGTCTTTATATTGCTGGCCGCAGGTGTCGTCGTCTGGGGCGCCCGCCGCCGATCCCCGCAGGCCGGTGATGAATGAGGAGGGTTACACTACATAGGGGGCGCATGATTTCAGAGAAGGCAGGAATAACCCACAGGAGGGAATTCTCATGAAACGACTCACGACAGTTCTACTCATCGCGGCCATGGCTCTGTGGCTGGCGCCGACCCACGCGGAGGCTGCGAAGTTCCCGAACAAGCCCGTCCGGCTGATCATCCCCTATTCGCCGGGCGGCTCGCACGACGCGCACGCGCGCGCCTTCGCGAGCGTCATGGAACCCTATCTGGGCCAGCCCATGCTCGCGGTCATCCGGGCGGGCGGCGGCGGCTCCATCGGAGCGAGCTTCGTGGCCCGCGCGCGGGCGGACGGGCACACCCTGATCCTGGGCGACCAGCAGAGCATCCTGGTGAAGCCTCTCCTGGAGAGCCTTCCCTATTCCTCGGCGTCCTTCGTGCCGGTGGGGCGAATCAATTACAGCCCGCTTCTCATTACCGTGAAGAAAGACGCCCCCTGGAAGAACCTGCGTGACCTGATCGAAGACGCCAAGCGCAGGCCGGGCAAGATCTCCTTCGGCGGCGTCCCCGGCCTGGGTGTGGACCAGATTCCCATGGAGCTTCTCTCGCTCAAGGCGGGCATCAAGCTGAAGTTCGTTCCGTTCCAGGGCGGCGGGCCCACCTGGCAGGCCTTCCTCGGCGGGCACATCGACATCGCCCCCGCATTCGCCTCCACGGTGATGCCCTCTCTCTCCAAGGGAGATGTCCGCGTTCTCGCTATCACTGCGCCCGACCGGCTGCCCCAGCTTCCCAACCTGCCCACGATGAAGGAGCAGGGCTACGACGTCCAGTTCGCCATGTTCCGCACGGTCTTCGCGTCCAAGAAGACGCCTGCGGACATCCTGGGCAAGCTACGGGCGGCCTTCGACAAGGGAGTGAAGGACAAATCCTTCCAGTCCATGGTGAAGCGCATGGGCGAGCGGGTGATATACATGAGCGGAAAGGATTTCGAGTCCTTCATGGCGGCGGAAAACAACAACATGAAGGCGCTCGTGAACAAGCTCGTCAAGAAGAAATAGCCACCTGGCGGAAGCTGCGATAAGCTGAACAATGGCTCCCGGCTCACCCTCTGCACCCGGGGCGGGCCGGGGGCGGCTCGGACAGGACGTCGCGCGCCTTTGTTCCCTTTCTGGAAAAACACCTGGGCAGAGATGAGCCCCCGCGCGGTCGGTATGCTGGAAGAACTCGTGAGCGCGCCGGAGCAGGAGCCGACGAGGGCGTTCACCAAGGGCCGCCTCGTCATCCGGAAATCCGCGCGCCTGCCCGCGGACACGGCATTATTCCGCGCCGATCCGCTTGTCCTGGAAACGGAACTGGAGTAGCGTCACCGGGCTACGATTTTGCATGAATTTCATCCGTACGACGCCGAACCCGGCCTGAAATTTCCTGGGGAGCCATAGATGCAAACGAGACCGAACGTCCTCCTGATCAATACCGACCACTGGTCCTCGTCCCTGCTGGGGGCGGCGGGCCACCCCTGCATCCTGACGCCGACGCTCGACACCTTCTGCAAGAACGGCGTGCGCTTCACGAACGCCTATTCCGAGCACCCGTTCTGCATACCGGCGAGGCGTACGCTGATGACCGGCGCGAGCGCACGCGCCCACGGCGACCGCGTTTTCAGCCCGACGATGCTGATGCCCGACCACCTGCCGACGATGGCGCAGACCTTCCGCGACGCGGGCTATCAGGCCTATGCGGTCGGCAAGATCCACGTCTATCCCCAGCGCGACCGCATCGGCTTCGACGACGTCATCCTGGACGACGAGGGCCGCTCGATCTACAACGTCGCCGATGATTACGACATCTACCTGGGCGACATTGGCCATACGGGCCGCCAGTTCGATCACGGTATGGGGAACAACCAGTACACCTACCGGGCGTGGCATCTGCCCGAGGCGACGCACCCCACGAACTGGACCACCCGCATGATGGCGCGCACCATCAAGCGGCGCGACCCGAGGCGGCCGGCCTTCTGGTATCTCTCCTACCGCCATCCGCACCCGCCGCTCGTGCCGCTCCAGGCCTATCTGGACATCTACCGCGACATACCGATCGACGAGCCGTTCGTGGGCGAGTGGGCGCGCGACCGCGAAAAGCTCCCCTACAACGCGCAGGCCACCCAGTCGCGCGGCGACCTGTACGGCGAGGGGGCGATTATCGACGCGCGCCGGGCGTTCTACGCGCTGTGCACCCATATCGAGCACCAGATACGCATCATCATCGGCACCCTGCGCGAAGAAAGCCTCACCAACGACACCATCATCTGCTTCACCTCGGACCACGGCGACATGCTCGGCAACCACGGCATGTGGGCCAAGCGCGTCTTCTACGAGTATTCCGCCGGAATCCCGATGATCCTGGCGGGTCTCCCGGACGACGAACGTGTAGGCAGCAACCGGGTGGACGACCGCCTCGTCTGCCTGCAGGACGTGATGCCCACCCTGCTCGACCTGTGCGGCATCGAGGTACCCGAGACGGTGGAAGGCCTCTCGATGGTGGGTGATAAGAAGCGGGAATTCCTCTTCGGCGAGGCGGGCGAGGACGCGCATTGCTCCCGCATGATCCACGACGGACGCCACAAGCTCATCTACTACCCCGTCGGGCACTTTTTTCAGCTCTTCGACTTGCAGGAAGACCCGAACGAACTCGTGGATCTTTTTTCAGATCCCGACTACGCCGACGTGCTCTCCCGGTTGAGCGAGACGCTGGAGGGACAGATGTACGGAAGCGACGAGAAATGGCTGGATAACGGGAAACTCGTCGGCGAGCCGGCCCGGCGGTTCCAGCCCGGCCCCGACCGTACGCTGTCCGCCATGCGCGGGGACCAGTGGCCCTTCCCCCCGGCAACCGAAGCAGGCTTTCTGGAGTGGTTCCCGGAGACGAAGAGCGATGCGGATGAGGAGGAGGGTTGAGAATCAAGTCGTCGCCAGAGAGAGCACTCGGCAATTTCATACTGCGAAAACTTCGTCCCTGACAAGATGCAACCTGGCTACTTTGGGCACGTCTACTTCACCGAAATGGCAAAGCACCGCATCCCGGACCATTGACTTCAGTTCATCCCAGTCCTCTCCCTGGGTGAAAATTCCGTAGCCCAAGGCCCGGGCGTCATAGCCGCCTTCTACTGCTTCGGTAACCTCGAAAACGACTTCGCTCGGCGTCATGAGTACGCCCGACTCGCTGATATCTGACTTCAGAAAATATAACAAGAATCCACAGAATGAACCGATCTGAATCAGTACAATTCAATGAAACCCGTATTCACAGGCAAGCCGCATTCTCATTCAAAAATGGTGGAGGCGGCGGGAATCCGAACCCGCGTCCGCAAGGCTTCCGTCGCGTACGACTACGTGCGCCTATTCATCGAGTTGCGCGCTCTTCACGATGTATCCGCCGGACTTTTTGTCGAATTCCAGTTCCAACATCCCGCGGGCTTTCGCGTCTTCGAGCAGGTGTTTGAACGTTTTGTATCCGTGATAGGATTCGCTGAATCCCGGCTTGCGGCGTTTCAGGGCCTGCTTCACCATCGATCCCCAGACCTTTTCTTCCTCGCCCCGCTCCCGGGACAAGTCCTCGGTCGTCTCCAGGACCAGATTGAGCCCTTCCAGCCGTTTTTCCTCTTCGCCGTCGACGACTTTCTTTCTTCCGGCGCGGGCGGCCGGCCGCTTCCGTTTGGCTTTTCCCTGTTTATCGGATTCGCGCATCAAGTCGTCGTAATAGATGAACTCGTCGCAGTTCGAGGTCAGCAAGTCGGAGGTCGAGTTCTTCACGCCGACGCCGACAACTACCTTGTTGTTCTCGCGCAGCTTGCTGACCAATGGCGAAAAATCGGAATCGCCGCTGATAATCACGAAAGTATCGACGTGCGACTTGGTATAGCAGAGGTCCAATGCGTCGACGACCATGCGAATGTCGGCCGAGTTCTTGCCGGACATGCGGACGTGCGGTATTTCAATCAACTCGAAGGCCGCCTCGTGCATGGGAGCCTTGAATTCCTTGTAGCGCGCCCAGTTGCAATATGCTTTCTTGACGACAATGCTGCCCCTGAGCAATAAGCGCTCCAGCACTCTTTGAATATCAAAATCCGAGTATTTGGCGTCGCGCACGCCAAGGGCGATGTTTTCGAAATCACAAAACAGAGCCATGTTCTGAATCGTGCTTTTTTCGGTCATTTGAACTCCAGTTCGATCGGCGGCGCATGGCGCCGCAAGTATTTTATTCTGGTGGAGGCGGCGGGAATCGAACCCGCGTCCGCAAGGCTTCCGTCGTGAGCGTCTACGCGCGTAGCCGGTGGAAAGGGTTTCGCCCGGTCTCAAGCCCACCGGCGGGCCATTCTCCGGGCTAGTCCGATTCGATTTCGCCTATCAGGCTCCGGACCGAAACCTGGGTCGGCTAGTCCGCATCATGACGTTCCGCACCTCCCCCGCGGACGAGGCGAGGGGGAACGCTCGCTAGCGTTTAAGCAGCGAGAGCCAGCTCGTTGTCGGCTGGTGTGATTTTGCCACATTGATAACGGGGCCAAGTGGCGTCCCCGGCGCGCAGCTCAGACTTCAAATCCTCCCGTCGAAGCCAGATCGCCCCCATAAGATATGATACCGAGGCTCCGGAGCGGCGATCATGGCCCCGGACCCGTTTCGAATACGCTATTTACGTCTCCTCCACATTTCGGGATAGAAGACGTAGCTCAGATACGCGGCGGGGAGCAGGAATACCAGCCATATCCACAGCAGCCAGCCCTCGAAGGCTCCCGGCCAGGTGGCGCCAATGGCCAGGCCGAACGCAGCCAACGAGATTTTCAGCAGACTCACCTGCCACCAGCGCATCGTGTAGTCCTTGAACATGTGCATCATCCCCGGTTCCTCTCCCTCAGCGCGCGCTCAATCTCTCGGTTCGCGTCGCGTTTTTTCAGCTCTTCCCGGCGGTCATGGAACTTTTTGCCCTTGCCGACGCCAATCTCCACCTTCGCGCGGCCCCGGGCGAAATACATCTTCATCGGCACGAGCGTCATGCCCCGTTCGTTCACGCGGCCGATGAGGCGGCCTATCTCGCGCTTGTGGAGCAGCAGCTTTCGCCTGCGCGTGGGCTCGTGGTTGTTAATGTTGCCGTGCCCGTAGGGGCTGATGTGGCAATCGACCAGCCATGCCTCGCCGTCGATGATGTCGCCGAAGCTCTCCTTTAAGTTCGCGCGGCCCTCGCGGAGCGCCTTCACCTCCGTACCCGTGAGCACGAGGCCCGCCTCATAAGTCTCATCGATCGCATAATCGGCGCGGGCGCGCCTGTTCTCGGCAACGATTTTTATGCCGCCCGCCATCACAAACCTCAAGAATCTCAGGAAAAAGAAAAAGGAGCGCATCGCTCCCCAAGTTCCCTTGTCATCGAGAAACAATATAGCTCTTCGCGTGATTTTTCGCCACCGGGGAAAATTCATAGGGGAATCGTGAGTGAGACGAATCAGAAACCTTGCCGTTTGGGACCGTTGAAAATGTCCTGCCTACGTGATTCGGCAAATGGAACCAACCAGGGAGAGACGAGACTTCATTCCTTCAGAGTGTCAACCAACCACTCCCCCCTTGAGGGGATTGTTGAAAAAGCCCGCTTCGGATGCGGGTGGCGTGGGCGGGCGCGATGGTTTTGTAGGGACAACCCTCTGTGGTTGTCCTGCCCTCCGTGGTCGTCCTTTGTCAGGACAGGCACGGAGGCCTGTCCCTACAGCGAACAATTCGATGGATGATTGAGATTGCCTCCCTCTTAGAAGGGGACTTATTCAACAACGCCGTTTCGGAGGTTCAGCGGCGTCTCCCCCGCTTAATCGCCGCTTTTCCCCTCTTCTTGCGCCGAGAAACCGGGGCCTTCTTCTCGGAGCGTCGACGCTCGGTGGATATCGCCGCGCGGCGCGATTGCGCCGCATCGCCGACCAACTCTCTCGTCCCGCCCGCCATTAACTGGAACGTGACGCGCCGAGAGGCCAGTTCCACGCTCTCCACCCGCACGGTAACGGGATCGCCCAGGCGGAATCTTCGGCCGGACCTTCGGCCCAGTACGGCGTGTTCCTCTGGAATATAGGCGTAGTAGTCATCCGTCATGAATTCGAGCGGTACCATGCCTTCTACGAAAATATCTTCGAGCTCCACGAAAATCCCGAAATTCGCGACGCCCGAGACGTGTCCCCGAAAGCGTTCGCCAACCTTATCGCGCATGAACAGCGCTTTCATGAAATCGGCCATCTCGCGCGAGGCGGCCTCCGCCGTCCGGTCCCGCTCGGAAATATCGCCGCAAAGGGCGGCGAGGGGCTTCGCCTGGGGCTTCCGCTTATCACCGCGCATGAGCTTCTGGAGCCTTCGGTGGACACACAGGTCCGCGTAGCGACGGATGGGCGAGGTGAAATGCGTGTAGCGCTCGAAGCCCAGGCCGAAGTGAAGGGCGGGCGCCGCCTCATAACGCGCGAGCTTCATGCTCCTGAGCGCGGCGAGATTCACGTAGCGCTCCACGTCCGAGCCCTCCACAGCGTCGAATACCTCCTGAAGCCCGCCCGGCCGCTTGAGCTCCTCCAGACGCGGCGCTTTCAGGCCCAATTTGGAGAGGATCGCCCTTAAACCTTGGAGATTATCCTCCGACGGCGACTCATGGACGCGGAAGACCGAGGCGCCGCCCGCATCGGCGAGAAATTCCGCCACCGCGCGGTTCGCCGCCAGCATGCACTCCTCGATGAGTCGGTGCGCGGATGTTCTGGGCGCGCGCGCAATACCCGTCGGCATACCCTCCTTATCGAGCAGCACCTGCGCTTCGGGCAAATCGAAATCGAGGCTGCCCCGGCGCATGCGCTCCACGTGAAGCTTGTCGGCAAGGGCCGAGAGCTGCCTGAGCGGCGCTTCAAGCGCGCGGGCGCTTTCCACTTCATTCTCCTCCGGAATCTCCCCGTCTTCCAGAACGGCCGCCGCGCCGCGATATGTCAAAGAAGCGCGCGAGCGAATACGCGCGAAGGTAAGGCGCATCCCCGATTGATTCCCGTAACGGTCGAAATCGATGAAGACGCTTAAGGTTCTGCGAACGGCTCCCTCGCGCAGGGAACACACCTCGCCGGTGAGGCGGGGCGGCAACATGGGCACCGCCCGATCCGGCAGATATACGCTCGTCCCCCGGTCGCGGGCTTCTTTATCGATCGCGCCGCCCGGCTTCACGTAATGACCCACGTCGGCGATATGCACGCCGAGGCGGCGGCCATTTTTGATTTTTTCAATCGAAACCGCGTCGTCGCGGTCGCGCGCGTCGAAAGGATCGACCGTGAAAGCGCACAGGTCCCGCAAATCCTCCACACCCTCCGGAAAGGGAGTATCCTCCCCCGGCGGAGATATGCTCTTTTCCTCATCCAGCACCTTTTTGGGGAAATCCTCGCGTATCCCGTGCTTGGCGAGCACCATCCGTCCCTCGGCGGCGGGGTCTTCCGGGTAGCCGAACGACCTCAGGATGCGCCCTCTGGCGGGTTCCCGATGAGTCGGGTACCGGCTTATCTCGACCTCCACCCATTCGCCGCGTCTGGCTCCCTCCCGGCTCCCCGCGCCCAGTACCACGAGGTGCGGGATGCGCTCTTCCTGGGGCTCCACCCACGCGCTCCGGCCCTCGACGCAGAGCCTGCCCACCAGGGTTTCGTGCGCGCGCTCTATCACGTCGAGCACACTGCCCTCGCGCCTCCCGTCGGGCTGTACTTTCTCCACCCTGGCGGAGACCGTATCGCCGTCCATCGCATCCCGCGTGCGGGTTTTCTTGATCATGATATCGAGTGGTTTTCCCTCACCCGGCGCCTGGTTCGGAACGACGAACCCAAACCCCAGCCTGTGGCCCCGAAAGGTTCCCTGGTAGATGGAGAGGGAACCCGGCGTCGAATAGCGGCCGCGAACCCTGACGAGCGCACCCTCTTCCGCCATGGCGCGAAGGCGCTTTCTGAGCGCAGGGCGCGCGGCGGAGGGAACATCGAGCAGGCGCACGAGTTCGCGCACGGCCATCGGCCTGTCCTCTTCGGCGATCAGGCGGAGTATCTTTTTCTCGTCGGGTATCGAGTCCGGGTTTCGCTTCACGAGCGATTCATCTCATTCCACTTCCCGGGAGGAAACCTGGTGGCAGTCCACGATGCCGCCATCGCCGAGTTTCACGCACGTCAGAAAACCGCCGGCTACGGCGCGCGTGTCGATGCCCAGATATAAGGGAAGTTCGTTTTTTATCTCCAATCCCGGTGTGTGCCCGAAGATGACAGGCTTGCCGAAATCATATCCCGCATGGAAAAATTCCTCGCGTATCCAGACCAAATCCATCGGGTCCTGCCGGTCGATGGGAACGCCCGGCCTCAGGCCCGCATGTACGAAGATGAAACCGCGGCTCGTATGAATCCACTCGAGGGCATTGAAGAATTTCAGATGCTCAGGCGGCACCAGAACGTCGCCTCCCTCATCACGGTAGTTTTCCAGCGTCGCGCCGCCGCCGTTCATGAGGTAGACGCCCGGATGATAACTCCCGCCGCCTGAGAGATAATCCAGTAGCATGTCCTCATGGTTGCCCCGCAGGAAAACAGCTTTGGGGTATTCGCGCTTGAAGCGGATCAGCAAATCGACCACGGCCTTCGAATCCCGCCCCCTGTCGATGTAATCTCCGAGAAAGACGATCTCGTCCTCCTCCTGGAAGGGCACGCGCTCCACCAGGGCTTCGAGCATGTGAATCTGGCCGTGGATGTCGCCGACCGCGTAGAGATTGGACATGGGGAACGTGCGCCTCCGCTACTTCAACTCGCCCCAGTTATCCCCCGTGCTCACGTCCACATCGAGCGGAACGTGTAAGGGCATTGCGCCGCGCATCTCCTCTGTGACGAGGGCGGAGACGCTTTCAATTTCTGCGGGCGGTATCTCGAACAGAAGCTCATCGTGCACCTGCACGAGCATGCGCGCCTTCCTCTCCTCTCTCTTCAGGCGATCGGCAATCGCAATCATCGCGATCTTGATGATGTCGGCGGCGCTGCCCTGGATCACCGAGTTCACAGCCGTCCGCTCGGCGGCGTTTTTCGCGTTGCGGTTCCGGCTGTTCAGATCCGGCAGGTACCTGCGCCGCCCCATGATGGTGGAGACGTAGCCGCGCGTCCTGCCGCTCTCGATGGTCTCATCCACGAAGGCGGGCACGGCGGCGAATCGCTCGAAATAGGTGTCGATGAACGAGCGGGCTTCTGACTGCGGGATGCCGATGGTCTGGGAGAGGCCGAAGGGCCCCTGCCCGTAGATGATACCGAAATTCACCGCCTTGGCGACGCGGCGCATCTCGGAGTCCACTCCGTCGAGGGCCACGCCGTAGACGGCCGAGGCGGTCGTGGCGTGAATGTCCTCCCCCTTGCCGAAGGCGTCGACGAGGGCCGGGTCGTTCGTGAAATGCGCCAGGACCCTCAGTTCGATCTGGCTGTAATCCGCGGATAAGAGTTTCCATCCCTCCTCGGGCAGGAAGGCCCGGCGAATCTGGCGGCCCAGATCCGTGCGGATGGGTATGTTCTGCAGATTGGGGTCGGAACCGCTCAGGCGGCCCGTGGCGGCGACCGTCTGGTTGAAGCGCGCGTGGATGCGGCCCGTCCGTGGGTTCACCAGTTCGGGCAGGGTATCCACGTAGGTGCTCTTGAGCTTGGAGAGCTGTCTGAAACTCAGGATTTCCTGGGGAAGGGGGTGCTGAGGCGCCAGCCGCTCCAGCGTGTCGATGTCGGTGGAAGGCCCTGTTTTCGTTTTCTTGATCACCGGCAGGTTCAGCTTTTCGAACAGGATGACGCGCAGCTGCTGGGTGGAGTTGATGTTGAACTCCTGGCCCGCCAACCCGTGGATTTCGCTTGTCATCTGCTCGAGGCGCGCCTCGAGCTCCTTGCCCATGTTCCTCAGAAACTCCCGATCCAGCCGGATGCCATCGCGCTCCATGTCGAGCAGCACGCGCAGGAGCGGGACTTCGAGTTCCTCGAACAGGCTCACCAGCCCGTCGCTTTCGAGCTGCGGAGCCATCTCCACAGCCAGGCGATATGTAATATCCGCATCCTGGCAGGCGTAGGGGGCAGCCGTCTCGACCGGCACGTGGGAGAAGGGAATCTGCTTCGCCCCCTTGCCGCACAGATCGGCATATTTGATGGTCGTCACCCCGAAGTACTCCTGCGCCAGATGGTCCATCCCGTGGCTCCTGCGGCTCGAGAGCAGGAGGTAGGAGGCGAGCATTGTGTCGAACACGGGGCCGCAAACCTCGCGGCCGGCCTCTTTGAGCACCGCGATGTCGTATTTGATGTTCTGGCCGATTTTCTCGATTTGAGTCGATTCAAGCAGCGGCGAGACTTCACGGAGCACGTCTTCGAGCGCAAGCTGGGGGCCCGAATCCATCGTCTCATGCCCTACCGGGACGTAGAACGCGCGGCCCGGGGCGGCGGAAAAACTGAAACCCACGATGCGCGCCTTCATGGGATCGAGCGATGTGGTCTCCAGATCGAACGCGAAGCGCCCCGCGTTTTCGAGTTCTGCGATCATCGACCGCAGATCTTCCTGCGTTCTGATGACGTGATAATCGCGCTCCTCCTCTACGGCTGGAGCAGCCGCCTCTTCGGTCGCAGCTTCCTCGGCCTCTGTTGCGCTGTATCCGGGGAGTTGTTCGATGATGTTCTTGAATTCGAGCTCCTCGGCGAAGAGTTTCCGGCCCGCCTCGATGTCGGCGTCGCCCAGACGACAAGATTCCAGGTCCCCTTCGAGCGCCAGGTCGCGCTTGATGGTGCAAAGCTGCCGCGAGAGCTTCGCCATCTCGACGTTTTCCTCGATGTTCTCGCGTTGCTTGGGGCGTTTTATCTGATCAGTAGATGCGAGCACCTGGTCGAGTCCGCCGAACTGCTGGATCAGGGCGACGGCTGTTTTCTCCCCGATGCCGGGCACGCCCGGAATGTTGTCCGCCGTATCTCCCATGAGCGCCTGGATATCCACGAATTTTTCGGGCGGCACGCCCCATTTCGCTTCGATCTCGGCAGGCCCCATCTCTTCGTCCTTCATCGGGTCCCAGATGCGCACGTTTTCAGTGACCAGCTGGGCGAAGTCCTTATCCGCCGTCACCAGGACGACCTCGAAGTCCTCCGCTTCGGCGCGCGCGGCCAGCGTGCCGATGATGTCGTCGGCTTCGGCACCCACCTGTACGAGAAGCGGGATCCGCAGCACCTCGACCACGCGGTGCATGTAAGGGATCTGCTCGACCAGGTCTTCCGGCGCGGCGTCGCGGTTTCCCTTGTAGGCGGGGTAAATCTCGTGGCGGAAGGTGGGCTCGGGGCGATCGAAGGCGATGGCCACGTACTCGGGTCCTCGCTCCCGGATGACTTTCAGGAGCATTCTGGCGAACGCCAGCGTACCGCCTGTGGGCACGCCCTTCGAGTTCGAAAGACGCTGGCGCATCGTTCCGTAATAGGCCCGGAACATGTAGCCCGAGCCGTCAATCAGAAAGATTCGTTTTTTATCTTCCGTCATGTCTCAACGCGTGATAGAGGAAAGGGGGCGGTTCGGCCCCAAGTTTGCACGGAAGCGCTTTTCCCGCAACCCGCAGCGGGGAACCCCTGCTCGCCTCGCCGCAGGGGTCTCTGCGGGCGGCCATCCGGTCGCGGGTGAAGCTCGATGAGTGCGGACACCCGCAAGTTTCAGAGGTGGAGGAGTGCCGATAATTACAAGGCGCAATGGTTCCCGGAAGTAAAACAGCCGTTTCGCCGGTTATCCGATGACCTCGTCCCCTGTAATGGCCGCCTCGCCATAAACTTCGGGGTTGAAGACATCATACGGCCGTTTTCCGGCGATGAAGCGCTCGATATTCATCACAGTACGCAAGGCCATCTCCTCGCGCGTCTCGCGGCCCGCGCTCCCCATGTGCGGGGTAAGAACGACGTTGGGCAGATCTTTAAGCCCCGCTATCGGCCCCGGGTTGGGCTCGGGTACCTCGGTCTGATAGACGTCCAGCCCGGCGCCCCGGATTCGCTTTTCTCTCAGGGCTTTCTCCAGGGCCGCCTCGTCCAGAACGAGTCCGCGCGAAGTGTTGATCAGAATAGCGCTCGGCTTCATGAGAGAGATAAGGTGTTCATTGATGAGACCCACCGTGTCTTTGGTGAGCGCCGGGGTCAATGCGATGAAATCCGCCTCTCTGAACAAATCGTCCAGGGTGCGGAATTCGGCGGAATCCAGAACGAACTCCTCCGCCGGGCTCAGGGGGGTGCGCTTGTTGTAGGTAATGCGCATATCGCATGCGGCGGCTTTGCGCGCCAACAGTTGCCCGATCCGGCCCATCCCGACGATTCCGAGCGTCTTGCCGAAGAGGCGCGTACCCATGAAAGCCATCGACTGATTCTGCCGCCAGCGGTCCTCCCGGAGGAACGTATCCGCCTCCGGCAATCGCCACGCCGTCGCCATCAAAAGAGCAAAAGTGAATTCCGCGGTTGTTTTCTGGGTCATGCTTTTTTGCCCCGAGACCGGAATGTTGCGCCGCGTCGCCGCTGCAAAATCGATGAACTTCGCCGACCCGTGCATGACGGAGACGAACTGCAACTCTTTCGCCGCCTCGAACACCCGCTCGTCGAAGGGGATCTCCCCGATACCGAACAGTATGTGTTTGTCGCGCACGGCTTCCAGCAGTTCTGATTCCGGGATCATTCGGTCGACATGTGGATATGTGGTCACCTCGCCCAGTGTATCGAGCTTGGCGGCAGCGGCCTCCGGAATCGGTTGGGGCACAAAAATTCTAGTCATGATTTTCCTTTCAATGATTGGGTTACCGAAAAAAACGGAATTACAGGAATCAAATCGGCCATATCTGCATGCGCGCCAGCCGTCCTTAATTCTGACCTGGTCGGCCGCTCCCGACTAATTGGTTTCGAGGCAGAAGAGTATGAAGGGCGGTTTGCTCATTCCCGAGAACTGCCTAAGCACGGCTCCGACTGCACCGCCGGATGTCGTAGACACGATCTCCTAGAGCCCGCCGACGATGACCAGGCCGCCATCCACCCGCGCGCGCTCATACCAGAACTCAACGAAGACGGTATGGATGGATACAATGTACACGTTATCCGCCCGGCTCGCGAACCGCCCTGCTCCGAGCGGGGAGGAATGACTACCTGCACCGTATTTAGCGGCATCGGGCATACTTGGAAGTGTGGCGCGATTCCCTCGCCATCAGAAAGAATTCCCCCTTCCCCTCTCCCCCGCGTCCTTGCTATCCTACTCAAGTTCGGGGCGTCTATTCGCGAAGCCCGAATGCTACCGACGAGGAGGTTCCATCCATGTCCGCTGGATGCTGCGACGATTCAGGTGAAATCAAAAACGCGGTTCGCGAGCTTTATGCGAAGGTCGCCGCGGGCGAGGTTTCCTGCTGCGGGGACTCAGACGCCGAGATGCCTATGGGCGCCGATAACGTCCAAAGCATCGGCTATGCGAAAGATGCCTTGGAGGAGCTTCCTCGTGACGTTCTGAGCGCCAACGCGGGATGCGGGAATCCCATTGCGGACGCTCATCCCAAGCCGGGCGAGACGGTGCTGGACTTAGGCTCGGGCGCGGGGCTGGACTGTTTTCTTGCCGCGAAGGAGGTGGGGCCGCGCGGAAGCGTGGTCGGCCTCGACATGACGGACGCCATGCTGGAAAAAGCGGAGAAAAACAGACAAAGGCTGGGCGCTCAAAACGTCTCGTTCAGAAAGGGCGAGATGGAAGACATGCCGATTGAAGACGCCTCGGTCGACATCGTCATCAGCAACTGCGTCATCAATCTCTCGCCGGACAAGGCGGCCGTATACCGTGAATCTTTCCGCGTGCTGCGTCCGGGCGGACGCTTCGTGGTGTCGGACGTCATACGGTCGGGCGAAGCGTCGGGAGACGAAACCACCGAGTCATCCGCAGAAACCTCCATCGAGGATTGGTGCGCGTGCATCGCGGGCGCAATCAGCGAGCATGCTTATACTGCCGGGCTGCGCGAGGCTGGATTCGCCAACGTGGAAATCATTGGGCGTAAACCCTACGTCACGCCTGAACTCGCGAGCGCGACCATCCGGGCCATCAAGCCCTGACTTATCTACCTCCAGCCGAAGCAAAAAAATTGTGAATCCACAACCGGGCGGGAAGACGCCTTATCATTGACACCCCTCGTTCGCGGGTGCTAACAATCCGGTTCGGCTTTTCCCATCATGGAGACGATAAGAATGCACATCGACGCTCATTGCCACATATATCCCGATGAATACTTTGAAATCCTGGAAAAAGAAGGCCCGCGCTACGGAGTGAAGCTCACCACGAACGCGGAAGGCAAGCGCATCGTGGACATCAAGGGGATGATGCACCCGCCCATCGAGCCTTTCACCAACGTGGACTTAAGGCTCAAGACCATGGACGAGATGAGCCTGGACATGAACATCCTCTCCTTCTCATCGAACCCGGGCTGCTACTGGGCGGACGACGGACTGGCTGATGAACTCTGCAAGGCGGCGAACGACGCCTACGCCGGCATCATCGAGAAACACCCCACCAAATTCCACGGACTTGCCTCCCTGCCCGCGCAGAACGTTGACCTCTCGGTGAAGGAGTTGGAGCGCTCCGTGAACAAGCTGGGGCTCAAAGGCGGGTTTTTGAGCACGAACGTGAACGGACGGTACCTCGATGATGAGAGTTTCTATCCCATCTACGAGGCTGCTGCGGGCATGGACGTGCCTATCATCGTCCATCCGGCCAATCCGGCGGGCGCGGCGCAGATGAAGGATTACCACCTGTTCAACCTCGTCGGCTTCCCCACGGAGAGTGCGAACAGCATCGGACGCCTCATCTTCTCCGGCATTTTCGAGAGGCTGCCGAACCTGACCTTCATCTTCCTGCACGGCGGGGGAACCGTACCCTATCTGGTCGGCCGCTTCGCACACGGCTGGAAGGTGCGGCCCGAGTGCAAGAACATATCTCGCGCGCCCATCGAGTACCTCCGCTCGAACTTCTACCTGGACATGCTGGTCTTCCATCCTCCCGTCGTGCGCTTCCTGGTGGACGTCATGGGAGGAGACCGGGTCGTGCTGGGCACGGACCTGCCCTACGACATGACGGACACCGATGCGGTCGAAACGCTCCGGCAGTCGGGGCTGAGCCAGGAAGAATACGAGAACGTCTCGCACAAGAACATTCAGCGCTTGTTGAACCTCTAGCCGGATTTGCTAGAACTGATGTGGCCAACCTGGGATATCACGCTTCTTGTTTTCGCCGCGGCCTTCCTGGAGGGAGCCGCAGGAATCGATTTCGGCCTCGTGGCGACGCCTGCGCTGGGAGCCCTCGTCGGCGTGCGCGATTCCGTGCTCACTCTCTCGCTGCCCAACTTGATCCTGGTGGCGATTCGCGCGATCGGCGGCGGCGTTCCCACCCCCTCGCTCAAACGTCTCATGCCTTACCTTGGCGCGGGTGCGGCGGGCGCCGCCGTGGGTGTGCTGACCCTGATCTCCAGTCCGCCCACGTTCCTCAAGTGGTCGGTGGGCGTCCTCGTCCTTTTGTTCGCCATCTACAGCATCTCGCGCCAGAGAGTCCAACTCGACATGCGCGACGAGACTTTCTTCACCTATCTGGCCGGGTTCTTCGCGGGCGGCCTGAGCGGCTTTTCTTACGCGGGCAACCCCATAAGCATCATGTATCTCGACAGCACGGGCGCAGGCCGCGCCCGGATGATGCGGCTCACCTATACGAGCGCGCTGGTGTTCGCGAGCGTTCAGATTGCCATCCTGAGCGGCTCGGGCGCACTGGGGGCCTTCGAGTCAGCGCGCTCCGCCGTATCTATTCTGCCCGCCGTCGCCGGATTCCTGATGGGAAGACTGATCCGCGGAAGCATCCCGCCCGCTTTGGGCTACGCGAGCGGCCTGGGGCTGATGATTGCCGCAGCGCTCGCTCTTTTGATTTTCGGGCCTTCGGGGTGGAAGTGAGGATGGCGTAAATACGGCCCTGGAAAGGCTCGGATACGTCTATACCACGCCGGCGCGCAGTACATGATGGAGGTGCAGCACGCCCGCCAGAAGCTTATCCGCACCGGCGGTGACTGCCAGGGATGTTATGGCGCCCGCCTCCATCAATTGAACCGCCGCGGCGGCCATTTCATCCTGATCAATCGTCGTTGGATCGATCGTCATCAAATCGCCGGCTGTAAGCTCGGGCAAATCCTCGGTTTTCTCCAGCGCGCGCCTCAAGTCCCCGTCCGTGATGACGCCGCGCAATTCCTGATCCATGCCCATCACGCACGTCATCCCCAGCCTCCTGGCGCTCATCTCGCGCACGACCCGGTCCAGAGAAGCCGCTTCTTCCACCTGCGGAACGTCATCGCCCGTGACCATCAGTTCTTTCACGCGAATGAGTTTCTTTCCCAAAGCCCCGCCGGGATGAAAACGCGCAAAATCCTCGGGCTGAAACCCTCTCGCCTCCAGCACGGCCATCGCCAGCGCATCGCCCATCGCCAGGGCGGCGGTGCTGCTCGCCGTGGGCGCAAGCTGAATCGGGCAGGCTTCTTCTTTCACGTGAATGTTCAGAACGGCCTGCGCGGCGCGCCAGAGGGTGGAATTCCCGGTTCCGGTGATGGCGATGAGCGGCGTGCCCAGACGGGCGAAGACCGGCAGGATGCGCACCACCTCGTCCGTCTCGCCGCTGTAGGAGAGCGCGACGATGACGTCGTCTTTCGTCACCATACCCAAATCACCGTGAACGCCCTCTGCGGGATGGAGAAAATAAGAAGGCGTGCCTGTACTCGCAAGGGTGGCGGAAATCTTCTGACCGATCAGCCCGCTCTTTCCCATGCCGGTGACCGCGACCTTGCCCCTGCACCCCAGAACGATTTCGACCGCCTGGATGAACCCCCCGTCCAGCCGCTCGATGAGCCCTGCGAGCGCCTCGGCTTCGATCCGAAGCGTCCGCGCGCCCCGCTCTACGGGATTCATCGAAGTTGCTGTTTTTCGAGAACTCAGAATCCTTCCTCCCCGGAAACGTCTGGCGGAAAAATATCACCCCATCAACGAGGTGTCCATGCGGGGCGTTTCGAGGCCGGACCCGGCAGGCCCAAGTCTTTACTCCCACCGCCCCTCATGCTAGAAATTATAGTCAGAATGCCTCATGAGGACGAATGCCCTTCGGATGGAGAGGGATAGAACCCATCGCAGGAGAATCGCAGGAGTACCCGTCATGTCCGGTCATTCCAAATGGAGCACCATCAAGCGGAAAAAAGGCGCACTCGACGCCAAGCGCGGCAAGATTTTCACCAAACTCATCAAGGAAATCACCATCGCGGCCCGGATCGGCGGGGGAGACCCCGACGGCAATCCCCGGCTGCGCACGGCGATACAGACGGCGAAAGGGGCCAACATGCCTCAGGACAACATCGCACGCGCCATCGCCAAGGGAACGGGCGACCTCGAAGGCGTGAGTTATGAGGAATGCGCCTATGAGGGCTACGGCCCCAACGGGGTGGCGATTCTCATCGCGGTGCTCACCGACAACCGCAACCGCACGGGCGCGGAAATCCGCCACATCCTGACGAAGAACAACGGCACCATGGCCGAGCCGAACGCCGTGGCATGGAACTTCGAGAAAAAGGGACTGTTCCTCGTCCCCCAGGAGAGCGTGGATGAAGAAACGCTCATGGAGCTCGTGCTCGAAGCGGGGGCGGAGGACTTCGAATCCACCGACGATTTGTTCGAGATCCATGCCTCGCCCGATGCGTTCGAGTCCGTGCGCGAGGCGCTCGACAGTAGCGAGATACCGACGGAATCGGCCGAACTCGCCATGCTGCCCAAATCGACGGTGAAACTCGAAGGCAAGGAAGCAGAACAGATGCTTCGTCTCATGGAAGCGCTCGAGGACAACGACGACGTGCAGAACGTCTACGCGAACTTCGACATTTCCGAAGAACAGATGGCGGAAGCATCCGCATAAACGCACAACCCACCGCCCGTGGGGTTTTCTTTTGACGCAATCTGAAATCACATTCCGCGTTCTGGGCGTGGACCCCGGCCTTGGCGTCACGGGCTACGCCGTCTTGCGCCTCGACGAGGGCGAATACGAACCTCGCCTGGTGGATGGCGGCATCCTCAAGAGCGATTCAAACGCGGCGCTAGAGAAGCGCCTCTACGAGTTGCACAAGGACCTCGTTCACATCATCGAGACGAACGAACCCCACGTCATGGCCGTGGAAAACCTCTACAGCCACTACAAGCACCCCCGCACCTCCATCATCATGGGACACGCGCGGGGGGTGATCTTCCTCGCCGCATCGCAGGCGGGCGTTCCGGTGGTCAGCTACGCGGCGACCGAAATCAAGAAATCGCTCGTCGGCGCCGGACGCGCCACGAAGGCGCAGGTGCAGCACATGGTCCAGCAGCGACTCAGATTGCACGATTTGCCGGAACCCCCAGACGTGGCCGACGCCATTGCCGCGGCGTATTGCCACATCGACCGCAGCTACTTAAGAAGTGAGCAGGCGGTCGGGAGTAAAGCATGATCCGACAGATATCGGGGGAGATTATCGACGTCCAGGCCGAATGCGTCATCCTCAAGACTTCAGCCGGCATCGGGTATGAAATACAGGTGGGCGGATACGCGGTGCATGAGCTACAGGCGCTCATGGGCGCGCGCGAGGCGGTGGAGCTCCACACCCATCATTACCTGGAGGGAAACGTGGCCACTGGTCAGCTCCTGCCCCGGCTGGTGGGTTTCCTCTCGGCGGAAGAAAGAGCGTTTTTCCTGTCGTTTATTAAAGTGCCCGGCATCAGCCCCAAAAGCGGGGTGCGGGCGATGAGCCTCCCCCCCCTTCAGATCGCAGAAGCCATCGCGACGGCGAACACCGTCATGCTCACCAAACTGCCCGGCATCGGCAGAAAAAAAGCCGAACAGGTAATCTCCACGCTCAGAGAGGAAATTGCGGAACTTCAACTGGCGCGCGATATCGAGGTTCCATCGGACGAACACCGCGACGCCACGCCCCTGCATGGCGACGTCATGGCCGTGCTGGTGGGACAGTTGGGCTACCGAACGCCCGAGGCGGAGAATCTCGTGGAGCGCGCCGTCGCCTCGCTGGGAGCTGAGGCGGAGGCCGAAGCGATCTTGCAGGAAGTGTTCCGGCTGAGCCGATAGGGAGAAAACCATGGTCATCGAGCGGCGCGTGAGCGCGAAGGCGGCGAGCCCGGCGGAAGAGCGAACCTTCACCTCGCTGAGGCCCACGCAGCTTGAAGAATACGTGGGCCAGACCGACCTGGTGGCGAAACTGCGTATTGCGCTCGAGGCCTCGCGCAGAAGAAACGAGCCCCTGGGCCACATTCTCTTCCACGGGCCGCCGGGTCTCGGGAAAACCACGCTTTCGCACATCATCTCGGAGGAAATGGGAACGCGCCTCGTCAAGACCTCCGGCCCTTCTCTCTCCAGACCGGCCGACCTCATGGGAATACTCACGGGCCTCCAGCAGGGAGACGTGCTGTTCATCGACGAGATCCACCGCATGCCCAGCGCGGTGGAGGAATTCCTCTACCCCGCGATGGAGGACTACCGCGTGGACTTCGTCGTCGATAGCGGACCCATGGCCCGCACCATCAATTTCCCGCTCAAGATATTCACGGCCGTGGGCGCCACGACGCGCCCCGGCGCCCTGACCGCCGCTCTGAGAGAACGCTTCTATCTCGTCTACCACGTGGATTTTTACTCCGAGGAAGAACTCGTGCAGATACTCCTGCGGAGCGCCGTTCGTCTCGAAATTCCGATTGAAGAAGAGGCGGCGCGCGAACTCGCACGAAGAAGCCGGGGCACGCCGCGCACGGCGAACCGCCTCCTGCTCTGGACGCGCGATTTCTGCCAGGCGCGTGGGGATGACGCCATCACCCTCACCAGTGCGCGCGAGGCGCTCGCCATGGAAGGCGTGGACGAGTTGGGTCTGGACGCGCTGGACAGGAAATATCTGAGGACGATCATCGATCAATACGGCGGCGGCCCGGTGGGGGTGGAGGCCATCGCCGCCACCATGAACGAGGAGACGGACACCCTGGTGGACATGGTGGAGCCTTTCCTGCTGCGGGCGGGTTTCGTCCAGCGCACGCGCGGCGGCAGGCGCGCGCCATCGGCGGCGTATTCGCATCTGGGCGTCGCGCTGCCCAAAGGTGTCCAGCGGGATCTTTGGGAGGGCGCCGCGAAGGATGAGGAAACCGAAACATCCCCTTAAGAGGACAGATAGCAGATGGAGCCTTTCGGCGGTTTTGGAAAAGCGCTGATTCTGCTCGGCGCGGTTTTGATGGTCCTGGGAGTGGTGTTCGTCTTGGCGCCCAAGATTCCGTTTCTGGGAAAACTGCCGGGCGACATTCACTTGCGGGGGAAGAACTGGAGTTTTTCCTTCCCGGTGGTGACCTGCATCGTGATCAGCATCGTGCTGACGCTGCTCTTGAACCTTTTTTCGAGAAGATGACCTAGCGCGTCCTACTTCCAGCCCCCGCCGCCGTTCACGTACACGGTGTCCGCCGTCATGAACCCGCACGCATCCGAGCACATGAACAACACCAGCTCACCAATCTCTTCCGGCGTACCGAAGCGGCCCATCGGTATCTGAGCGCGCATCGACTCCCTGAGTTCCTCCGAGGAGACGTCGTGAAACGGCGTGTCGATGGGTCCGGGCGATATGGACATGCACCGGATGCCCCTGTCCGCATACTCGCGGCCCACGCCCATGCTCATCGTGACCACCGCGCCCTTGGCCGCTGCGTAGTGCACCGAGTGGCCCGGCCCTCCGCGCTTGTGCGCCATGCTCCCGATGTTGACGATGACGCCCCCGCCGTTATCGAGCATTTCGGGAATCGCGGCCTGCATACAGTAGAAAACACCCTTGACGTTCAGGTCGAACGTCCGCTCCCACAGGTCGTCTTCTATTCCTAAAAAATCAGAACGGCGCAGAGCGGCGCCTGCAGAATTGAGCGAAAAATCGACCCGGCCGAACCTCTCCTTGGCGCGCCTCGTCATGTCGAACGCTTCTTCGCGCGATGTGACGTCCACCTTCATGTGAACGCCCCGGCCTCCGTTCTCCGTAACGCGCTCGGCGACATCGGCTGCGCCTTCCTCATCCAGGTCCGCGCAGAATACGTTGGCTCCCTCGCGCCCGAAAATGAGCGAGGTCTCCTTTCCGATGCCGCTGGCTGCGCCGGTGACGATGATGGTTTTTCCCGCGAAAAATTCAGGTGTCCTGGGCATTCATTAACTCCAATTGTTAGAAGAGTCTTTTCCCGGTTTACGCGTTCGCGTCGGCGGTGATGATGCGCTGCATCTCGTATTCCTCATCCGGCACGAGTCCCGGAATCGGCTTGCCCGCCAGAAAGCATAGTACGTTTTCCGTCGCATCCAGCTCCATCTGCAGGCGCGAGGAACGCGCACGCGCGCCCAGGTGCGCTGTGAGAATACAGTTGGGCGCTCCCACGAGGACGCCCCGGTAGGGCTCTTCAGGGAAAACGTCGATGCCTGCGCCCCCCAAGTGGCCCGAGCGCATCGCGCGCGCAAGTGCCTCATCGTCCACGATGACGCCGCGCGCCGTGTTGATGAGAAAAGCGCCTTTTTTCATCATCGCAATCTCGTCTTCCCCCACCATGTGAATCGTCTTCGGCGTGGCCGGAACGTGTAAGGAGACAGCATCGGCGCGCCGGTAGATTTCTTCTTTCTCGGCCCATTCCACACCGTAGCGCTCGCCGAATTCGACATCGGGAACGAGATCGTTCGCGATGATTTTCGCCCCGAAACCCGATGCCTGGCGTATCACCCGCTTGCCGATGCGCCCCACGCCGATGACGCCCAGGGTGATCTCATCGAGCGTGCGGCCCATGTACTGAAGCCACTCGCCGCGCAATAGCGCGTCATGAGAGTGATGTACGCCGCGCAGGAGCGAGAGCAGGTGGCTCAGCGTCAGTTCCGCCACGGCTTGCGAGTTGGCCCCGGGGGTGTTCGCAACGAGAATGTTCCGCTCGCGGGCGGCGTTCAGGTCCACCGTCTCGAGGCCCACCGTGGCGCGCGAAATGAAGCGAAGACCTTTCGCCAGATCCAGTATTCTTGGATTGAATGGTTCCAGGCCTGCGATGACGGCGTCGAAGCCATCGCGAATCATCTCGGCGAATTCATCTTCGTTCGGCCGCTTGCCCAGCGTGTTGCGCACGTACTCCACCCCTGCGCTTTCGAGCATCTCGACGGGCTTGGGGTCGATTTCCCCAAACGGCGTGGTGGAGACGAGTATGCGGGGAGTCATAAAAAATCTCCCGAAAATCTCGAGAAACGAAACCAACCCGTATAGCGGCTGGTGCAAGAATTATCTCAATGGGTTAAAGTATGAAAACCCAGCGGAGATTACATGCCTCGATGAAACGCTGTCAAACTCAAAGAGGCATCTGATAGAATCGATATCCATCCCCCGGCGGAGGAAGTGCGCCTTTTCCCATGAGGCGCGCTCGACCTCCAAATTTATGCCGGCGTAGCAGTGTGATGAAAATCGTCGATTGATGGAGATTTTGATGAGTTGAACACGAGATTCGTCGAGCATGTCCTCTCGCTCGACCCTGAATCAGAACGCCGTCTGGATGATCGAGGCGGGCGCTTTTCGCCTCGATGAACAGGAGGAAAAATGATGGGTCCCACAACCGCGGCGAGTGAGTCATACGAAACGCTGATGGATCTGAAATACGACAAACAGATCATCGACAAAATTAAAGCCCTCACGCCACAGATGGAAGAGATGGCGGCCGAAATCGACCGAGAAGGCCGCTTCCCCACCGAGAACTACAAACTGCTCACCGACGCAGGCCTGAACGCCCTTTGCATCCCCGAAGAATGGGGCGGCTCGGGCGCGAATTCCCTCACCTACAACATGGCGCTCGCAGAACTGGGCAAGGCGTGCGCCTCCACCGCGCTGACCTGGAACATGCACCAGACCTGCGTGAGCCTCTTTTTCGACCTGGCGAACGATGAGCAGAAAAAGCGCGTCCTCCCCGACATCGTCGAGAACGGCAAGCTGTTTTCCTCCGTCACGGCGGAACGCGGTATGAGCTTCCGGCACCTCGTGACGCTCAAGTCCATCTTCTCCCCCGTCGAGGGCGGCTATCGGCTGAGCGGCAGGAAGATTTCCGCCTCGATTGGCGAGCACGCCGATTACTATTTCACCACCGGGTTCCTGGAAGGTAAAAAAACCGCCGCCGAGGCCATCATGACCGCCGTACTTCACAAGGATTACGGAGGTTCATCCGTACAGGTGGTGTGGGACACCATGTCGATGCGGGGAACGGCGAGCGACGACATCATCTTCGAGGATACCTTCGTGCCGAACGAGGACATCCTGGGGGGTGAGAACTTCATCGGCGCGCTGGGGAAAATCGACATCACCATGTTCCACTTAGGCTTTGCCGCCGCCTACCTCGGCATCGCGGAGGGGGCCTACAATCACCTAGTCGAATATGTGAAAACAACGCAGTACCCGCCCAACCCCGAACCCTTGAGTCACAACGAGATGTACCAGAGCAACATCGGCGAGTTGAGCTCCGAACTCAGGGCCGCGCGGATGCTCCTCTACGAGGCCTGTCACGTGAAGGAACAGGGCGACGGCATGGCGAACCAGAACACGGTGAAAACCGTCATGCAGTCCAAATACATCTCGTGCGAGGTCTGCGCCAAGGTGGTGCAGCACGCGATGCGGCTCGTGGGGGGCCGCTCCATCGCGCGGCGTTATCCCTTCGAGAGATTCTACAGAGAGGGCATCACCGGCGTCGTGATGCCGCCCGCGAACTCGCGCTGCATCGAGGTGGCCGGCTGCATCGAATGCGGTATCACGGGCATGATACTGCAATACGGCTAGGGGGCATCATCCCCGGGGGAGTTCCGTCTGTCGGGGGATATCGAGTATTACTCCAGTAGCGAAATAGGACGGCGGCCGGCGAACCCACCATCGTAGCTGTGAAAATGTTCGATGTCGTCCTCGCCGAGCTTCCAGCAGTAGTAATAGCCGTCTCCCGAATCGAAATCCGCCAGCCACAATCCTTTGACTTCAACCCCTAAGTTTCTGACGGACTCGACCCACTCGCCGACCGCGTCATTCATGAGTCCTTCGAGGCGTTTGACATCTTGCGATTCGTCTATGTCTTCGAGTTGTCCGCGCATCTCCTCGACGACGTCGTGGTAGTGTTGCGTCACTTCCTTGACCTGCGGCAGCAAATCGCGAGCTTCCTGAAGCGTAAAGATAGCCATTATGGTTCCTTTATCATACGGCCTGGGTTTAGCTGCTCCCTCGGGGAGGTTCCAGCCCCAATATGCCAAGCGAATGCGGGCCGCTTTGATGAGTTGCCCGCCCTTGGAGCGGGGTTATCTCACTCTCCCCTGCGCTGCGAAAATTTTCTCCCGAAAATACCCGAGGCGATCACGTTTCGCTGCGCCTGGGTGGTGCCGCCGCCGATGGTGAACATCCGCACGTCGCGCGCCATGCGCTCGATTGGCAGATCGCGCGAATAGCCGGCGGCCCCGAAAATCTGGAGCGCGTCGTTCGTCACCTTGATCGAGGCTTCGGCCGAAAACGTCTTGGCGATGGCGGCGAGGTTCATGTCGGGAAAGCCCGTCTTCGGGTCTTCCTGCACCGCCGCCCGGTGGAGGAGGAGCCGCGCGGCGTCAAGCTGGATTCGCCCGTCCGCCAGAATCCACTGAAGCCCCTGGAACTCCGATATCGGGCGTCCGAACTGGTGGCGTTTTTTCGCGTATTCCACCGCCTGTGCGAAGGCGCCCTCGGCGAGCCCTAAGGCCACCGTGCCTGCCCCCACCCGCTGGGCGTTGTAGGCGGCCATCAGGCGACCGAAGCCTACCGTCACCAGGTTTTCCCGGGGCACGCGGCAGTTCTCGAATATCTCCTCGCTCTCGGGGATTCCCCGCAAGCCCATCATGAAGGCGCGCTCGCCGATGCGGAAGCCCTCCGCGCCCAACTCCACAATCAGGGCGCCGATTCCCTGCTCGTCCCCGCCGTGCACCACGCGGGCGAATACGAGGTTGATGTGGGAGACGCCCGCGCCGGTGATCCACTTCTTCTTGCCGTTCAGGATATATTCATCGCCGTCGAGCACGGCCCGCGTCGTCATGTCGGTGGCGGCGCTCCCCGCCTCGGGCTCGGTGATGACGATGGCGGGCTTGTCCCCCTGGAGCACCATGGGCAGATACTTTTTTTTCTGCTCCTCGGTGCCGTATTTGATGATCGCCCCCACCACGCCCATGTTGCTGTCCACCACGATGCGCCCCGTGATGCCGCAGACCTTGGCCATCTCCTCGACCACCAAAACAGCCTCGATGAGCGGGCGTTCGGGGCCGCCGAATTCCTCGGGGATGTTCATGCCCATGAAACCCGCATCCGCGAGTATACGGGCGTTCTCCCAGGGGTATTCCTCTGTCTGGTCCCAGAACGCCGCTTTGGGCGCTATCTTGCTGGTGGCGATTTCGCGGGCTTTTTGCCGGATTTCCCGTTGAGATTCGGTGAGGTCGAAGTCCACCGCGGCCTCCTTTCAGTGATGGTGGAGGAAGGCTTGCGAGAATCTGTTATGCAACGACTCGCACGAGCGCGCAAGGGGGAATGCGGGAACCAGCGGGGTAACCCCGTAGGATTGTAGAGACAACCTACAGTGGTTGTCCTGCCCCCTATGATTGTCCTTCACGAGGACAGGCACAGGGGCCTGTCCCTACGGAATGCGTATGGCCAACCCGCACCCTACCTCCCCGTAAAGCGCGGCGTTCTTTTCTCCTTGAAGGCGCGCACGCCTTCTCCGGCGTCCTCTGTCTCCAGGAGGCGCTTCAGGATCACGTCGCCGAAGCGAAGGGCGTCTTCCATCGTCATGTCGCGCGCGCGGACGGTGATCTCCTTGATGGCGCGCACCGCAAGGGGCGCGTTCGCCAGCACCTGACGCGCAATTTTCTCCGTTTCCTCCAGCACGTTCGCCCGGGGAACCACCTTGTTCACGAGGCCGAGTCTCAGCGCGGTTTCAGCGTCGATGGGCTCGCCGGTGAACAGATGGTAGTGCGCGAGATTGAAGGGCAGTTGCTTCGCCAGGAGAATCGGCCCGCTGACGGAAGAGATGCCGCGCATCACCTGGGGCCAGCCGAGTTGCGTGTCCTCGGCCATGACGCGCACGTCGCAGGAGAGCGCGATGCCTGCCCCGCCCGCCAAGCAAAACCCGTTGATCGCCGCGAAGCAGGGCTTAAAAAGTTCCATGATGACCTGATATAGGTCGGAAACGGGTTTCACCTCCCTGTCTTCGGGCGGCGGCTCGGTGAGGTCGTGCCCGCTCGAGAAGGCCTTGCCCTCGCCGGTTATCAGACAACCCCACACATTTGGGTCGCGCTCCATCTCGTCGAAGAGCGCGAAGATGCGCTCGCTCATCTCATGGTTGATCGCGTTCATCTTCTCCGGCCTGTTCAATTTGATATAGGCCAGCTTCTCCCTCACCTCATATTCAACCAACGCCATGTCGTCCTCTCTGTTTCTTAAAGTTAGCCGCCGGGCAGATGCGGCATCAGTTCATCCAGCGTCTTGACTTCCAGGTCCGCCGTGACGTCCGGATCCCCGGCTATCGCCCCCCAGCGGTTCACCCACACAGTGGCCATACCGACTTTCTGGCCACCCACGATGTCCGTCCGCAAGTTGTCCCCCACCATGACGGCGTGGCGCGCCTCCACGCCCAGTTCAGCGAGCGCCTCTTCAAAGAGAAAAGGTTCGGGCTTTCCGAAAAACACCGGCTCACGTCCCGCCGCCGCCCGAACCGACGCCATGATGGCGCCTCCGCCGAGCGAGAAAGAGCCATCCTCGCTCGGCAGGCGCACGTCGGGGTTCATGGCGACGAAGCGCGCTCCCCGGCTCACCGCCCGCGCTGCGGCGCTCAAAGTCTGATAGGTGAGGTCTTCGTCCAGACCGACAAGCACAACGTCGGCCTTATCTTCTTCGTCATTCCCCAATATCTTGAATCCGCCCGATGCGACCGCACGTTTAAGCGAATCCGTCCCCAACACGAAAGCGCGACCCGGGCCAAAATTCTTCCTCAAAAACGAGCCGACCCGGTCCAGTGCGGCCACGATGAGGTTCTCCCCCGGGTCGAGTCCAATACCCGCCATGTGGGCGCAGATTTCCGCCGCCGTGCTGCGGCTGATGTTCGTGATGAAGCGATGGGGGAGGTTTCTCGACTTGATGGCCCGCATCAACTCCTGTCCGCCGGGCATCACCTCGTCTCCGGCAAAGAAGACTCCTTCCAGGTCGAACACGAAAGCCTTCTTGTCATGAAACATGACGGCCCCTTAAATCGCCTCGCGCGCTTTCAGCCTTTCGATTTCCTCATCGCTCAGATTGAGCACTTCCTTGAGCACTTCCTCGGTGTGCTCGCCCATCAGGGGAGGCGGCGAGGGAGCAGCGCCCCAGGTGCCCTCCATCTTGATGGGCGTGTTGAACGTGCGCATCTCGCCGAGTTCAGGGTGGGTCATCTCCACCACCATCTCTCGCGAGCGCGTCTGGGGGTCGTTCAGCGCCTCGTCGATGCTCTGAATCGGCCCGCAGGGAACGCCGTGCGCCTCGATTCTCTCTATCCAGTGAGCGGCGGTGTTCGTCTTGTAGACTTCCGAGAGCTTGCCGTCCACGTACTCACGATTCTCGAGGCGGGTGGGCCTGTCCTTCATCCTCGGGTCGTCCTTCCATTCAGGATGACCCAGCGCGTCGCAAAGGCCCTGGAAGAAATGATCCAGAATGGCGTCGAGCACGAGCCACTTGCCGTCGCCGCACTGGTACGCGCCGATGGGAACGGCGGATGCGTGGCCCGTGCCCATGGGCTCGGCCACGTCGCCCGCCGTCAGATAGTATTGCGAACGATAGCTTGCGAGATACAACTGGGAATCCAAGAGCGAGACATCCACCTTCTGGCCCACGCCCGTCCGCTCGCGCTTGTAGAGCGCCGCCAGAATCCCGTGGGCGGCGAACATGCCGCCTCCCATGTCGCCCATGGGAACGCCGAGGCGCACGGGCGGCCTGCCCGGCTCGCCTGTGAAGCTCATGATGCCGCCGCGCCCCTGGATGATAAGATCGAGCGCGGGCTTGTCTTTCTGGGGGCCGGTGAGTCCGTAGCCGGTGACGGAGGCGCTGATGATGCGCGGATTCACTAACTTAAGCGTTTTGTAGTCCGCACCCAGACGCTCCAAGACGCCGGGGCGGTAATTGTCATAGACCACGTCGGAGCGCTTGACCATCTCGCAGAAGACGCGGTAGCCCTCCTCGTCCTTCAGGTTCAGGAAAATGCCCCGCTTGTTCCTGTTGAGCGCGATGAAATAGGCGCTCGTCTCGCCCACGTAGTGGGGGGGCATCGTCCGGACCAGGTCGCCCCGGCCCGGTACTTCTATCTTGATGACGTCCGCACCCAGATCGGCCAGCACCATGCTGCCGTAAGGGCCTGCGAGCAGGGCGGAAAGATCGAGTATGCGCACGCCCTCCAGCGGCTTTTCCAAAACTGATTCCCCCACGAAAGATGCGCCGCCGTCAGGCCGCGCCGGCTGCTGCGTTGTTACGGATATACGAGACGACTTCCGTCATGTCCGCATGGTGATTAAAAACTTCGGCGACGCCTAAGGATTTGAGCCCCGCCACGTCGCGCTCCAGGATGTTCCCGCCAAAGATGACGAGGCAATCATCGAGGCCCTCTTCCTTGATTCTCGCCATGAGCCTGCGCGCAATCCCCATGTAGGAGCCCGAGAGTATGCTCAGACCGATGACGTCCACGTTCTCCTGAATCGCTACGGCGATAATCTGCTCCACAGTCTGGCGAAGCCCGGAATAGATCACCTCCATACCGGCGTCTCTCAGCGCGTGGATGATGACCTTGACGCCCCGGTCGTGCCCGTCGAGGCCCGGCTTCGCCATCAGGACCCGTATGCGTTTATTCGTGCTCATCATCAAACGACCGACGGCTCCACGTAGGCCCCGAAGGCGCCGCGCATCACCCCGGTCATCTCCCCCACGGTGAGGCGTGCGCGAGCGGACTCCATGAGATAAGGCACCAGATTCTCTTTCGATTCGCACGCCCTGGCCAGTTTTTCGAGTTGCGCAGCCACCTCGCCTTCATCGCGGGCGGCCTTCACGCGCGCGAGGCGCTCTTTTTGTTTTTCGAGCGCCGAATCATCCGCCTCGTAGAGGCCCTCGCCCGCGCTCATGCGGTCTTCCTCTTCCGAGGTGAACTTGTTCACGCCCACCCACACCTGCTCGCCATCGGCGATCTTTCGCTGATGCTCATAAGCCTGCCGCGCGAGCAGTCTCTGGATCTCGCCGCTCTCGATGAAGGGAACGATTCCCCCGCGCGATTCGTAATCGTCCACGATGGCCTGAATCTCCTCTTCCACCTGATCCGTCACGGCTTCCACCGCATAGCCGCCCGCCAGCGGATCCACCGTGTCGGCCACGCCGCTCTCATGGGCGATGACCTGCTGAATCCGGAGCGCCGTGCGGATGGACTCGTCCGAGGGAATCTCAAAGGCCTCGTCGAAACACGCCATGTTCACTGAGCGTGTGCCCCCCATGACAGCGGCCAAGGTGTAGAGCGTCTGGCGCACGATGTTGTTGAGCGGCTCGCGCGCCGCCATGCGGCTGCCGCAGTTGCCGGTCGAGAACTTGAGCTGCATGGTTTTCGGGTTTTTCGCGCCGTATTTCTCCTTCATCGTGCGCGCCCAGATGCGCCGCGCCGCGCGCAGCTTGCCGATAGATTCAAGCAGATTGAACGGCCCCACGCCCCCGCCGACCGAGAGGTGAAACGACATCGTGGGCACGAAGTCATCCACGTGGAGGCCGCGCGAGGTGAGCTCTCGTATATAGGCCAGAGCGTTCAGGATGGGGAAGGCGACGTCCTGCGCGAGGGTGGCGCCCGTCTCGGCGATGTGGGTGGCCGAGACGCTGACGGCGTTCACGCGCGGGCAGTGCTTCGCGTTGTATTCGATGATGTCGGCCACCAGGCGCATGGAGGGTCTCGGGGGGAATATCCAAGTGCCCCGGCCGATGTACTCCTTGAGCATGTCGTTCTGAAAGGTACCGCGCAGCTTATCGAGCGCGACCCCCTGGCGCTCTGCGGCGATGAGCCAGAACGCCTGGATGATGGCGGCGGTCGAATTGATGGTGTGCGAGACACTCACCTTATCGAGCGGTATCCCCTCGAAAACGTCCGCCATGTCCTGGGCGGTGTCCACGGCGACGCCCAGGCGTCCCACGTCGTCCTGGGCGGCCTCGTCGTCCGAGTCGAGGCCGAGCTGGGTGGGCAGATCGTAGGCCATCGAGAGGCCCGTCTGGCCGTTTCCGAGCAGAAAATGAAACCGCGCATTGGTGTCCGCCGAGGTGGAAAAACCCGCGTACTGGCGCATCGTCCAGAGCGAGCCCCGGTACATCGTGGGGTAGATGCCCCGGGTGTAGGGGTATTCTCCCGGCGCGCCGAGCTTTTCCCGATATCCCTCATCCGGCGCGTCCGGCCCGTAGACCACGGGCACGGGCTTGCCCGAGTTGTAGGCCGCCTCCCGGACGGGGCGCTCTTTTTTCGCGCCGTTATCCTTGGACTTAGCCATTGTTCACTCCCGCGCAAGGGAATCTGAAACCACTCTCAAATGAGAACGGAAAATAGAAGAAATTCTCCCTATTGATTATCACACTCTTCCTCCAAGGCCAACGAGATTATCCGCGCCCATTGACCGGGAACGCTCCGGCGGAGAGAATCGGGAAAAACCCGACACCCCAAATAAGGAGAATCACACATGAGTCAATCTCTTTTCGACCTGAGCGGCGCGAAGGCGCTCATTACAGGCGCTGCGCGCGGCATCGGACGTACGCTGGCCGAGGGCTTCGCCGCCGCGGGTGCTGACGTCGCCATCGCGGACATCGACATCGAACCCGCCGGCGAGGCGAAAGAAGCCATCGAGGGCATGGGTCGCAAGTGCGCGCTCATCCAGGCCGACGTGACCAACATGGAATCGGCCGAGCGCATGGTGATAGAAGCCGCCGCAGCACTGGGCGGCCTCACCATTCTGGTGAACAACGCGGGCACGAACGTGCGGAAAACGCTCTGGGACATCAGCGAGGCGGACTGGGACAGGATCCTCGACCTGAACCTGAAGAGCATCTTCTTCATCACGCGGCGCGCGGGCGAGGAAATGAAGAAATCGGGCGGCGGCAAGGTGATCAACATCTCATCCTTGATGGGCTGGTCCGTATTCCGAAACCCCCGGCAACAGTGCTACGGGCCTTATACGTCCTCGAAGAGCGGCCTCATCGGCCTGACGCGCGTTTTCGCTCGCGAGTATGCGACGGACAACATCCAGGTGAACGCCATCTGTCCCACCTTCATCGAAACGGAGCTCACCGCCTCCCTGCAGGAAGACGAACTCATCTACGACGCCATCTGCGACAGAACGCCCATGGGCCGCTTCGGGCAGATGAGCGAACTGGTGGGGCCGGCCATCTTCCTGGCTTCCGAGGCGAGCAGCCTCGTGACCGGCACATCGCTCCTGGTGGATGGCGGGTGGTATGCCACCTGAAGAAGGAGAGCGCGTTCTCCTGTTGATGACGACGGCCACCTACCGCGCATCCGCCTACATGGCGGCGGCTCAGGAGATGGGCGTCCGGGTCACAGTGGGAACCGACCGGCCCGACCTTCTGGCCGGGCTGAACCCGGGCGGCTCCATCACGCTCGATTACAACGAACCGGAAGCAGGGGCCGCCCTCATCAGCTCGTTCGCAAGTCAGTTTCCGCTCGACGCGATAGCACCGGTGGATGACGACACGCTCATCCTCGGCGCGATGGCCGCCGAGGCGCTGGGGCTGCCCTACCATCCCGTGGAAGCCTCGCGCACGACGCGGAGCAAGTACGAACTGAGAAAAGTCCTCTCGGAAGAAGGCCTGCCTTCGCCATCGTTCCGCCTCGTCTCCGCCCAGGAGGAACCGGAGATAATCGCAGAGGGGCTGCGCTACCCCTGCGTTTTGAAACCCACCTTTCTCGCCGCGAGCCGGGGCGTGATTCGCGCGAACGACGAAGCCGAATTCGCAGATGCCTACCGCCGGGTCGGCGCGATACTCGAAGATCCAGAAACCATCGCACGCGGCGGCGCCGAGGCGGAGATGATCCTGGTGGAGGATTACCTGGAGGGCATAGAGGTGGCGGTCGAAGGCCTCGTCGTGCGTGGTGAGGTGCACATTCTCGCGATTTTCGACAAGCCCGACCCGCTGGAAGGCCCTTTTTTCGAGGAAACCATCTACGTCACGCCCTCTCGGCTGCCCGATGAGACGCAAAATCGTATTCGTGAAGAAACCACCCGCGCCGCCCGCGCCATCCGCCTGCGCGAGGGGCCACTTCACGCGGAGCTGAGAATCAACGATGCGGGCGAAATACGGGTGATCGACGTGGCGAGCCGCTCCATTGGCGGGAAATGCTCGGGCGCACTCGAGTTCGGGGGCGGCGCCTCGCTCGAATGCCTCATCCTTTCCCAGGCCCTCGGCGTAGCGCCTCCATCCATGGAGCGTGAGAAAAAGGCTTCCGGCGCCATGATGATTCCCATACCCGGTGAGGGGGTGCTGAAGGGGGTCGAGGGCAAAGACGAAGCTCTGGCCGTACCCGGCGTCGTGGAGGTCGACATTTCCATCCACATCGGCGGGCGCGTCGTACCGCTACCCGAGGGAGAGAGATATCTGGGCTTCATCTTCGCAAAGGGAGAGCGGCCCGAAGAGGTGGAAGCCACCCTACGCGCGGCGCATGAGAAACTCCGCTTCGAGATCGGGGAATAAGCCCAAAGAAAAAGGGCCGACCATATGGCCGGCCCCTTTATGCTTTCGCTAAAACTATTTTTTCGTCGGCGCGTAGTAGGGGTTCGCACCCGAGGCGTGGTCGGTGGTGTCGATCACCTGAATCTCGGGGTCTAATTGCTGTAAGCGCGCCTCGACGCCTGACTTGAGCGTCACGTCCGCCATGCCGCAGCCCGCGCAGCCGCCGCCCATCTGCACGAACACGCGCTTTTCCTCCACGTCGAGCAGGTTGATGACGCCGCCGTGGGAAGCCACCGCCGGGTTAATCTCCGTGTCGATGATCTCCTGAATCTGCTCCAGGAGGGACGTATCGCCCTCCGTCATCTCGCGCGTCACCTTGAACCCGCTCGTGGGGCCTTCGGTCACGAACTCGATCTGGGCCTTCTCAGCTCTGTCGACATGCTCGGGCGAGGCGAAAACGCCCAGCAGGGGGTTCTCCACCCGGATGTATTCGGCCGCATCCTCATCCTTCACCAGGTCGAGCTTGTAGCCACCCTCGAAGCTGATGAGGATTCCGGCGAAGCCCCCGCCGTTTTGCTCCATGATTTCCTTGACTTTATCCGCCGCCGGCTCGGTTATCTTCATGACATCACTCCCGAATGATTTGTCTCGTATATATGCGCCAATTCCCCATGCCCCCAAAGAATACCACGACGTGCGCAAAAGGCAAAAGATAAAACACATGGCGCAACGAATCCCATATTCCGCCGGACCTTGAGAGCACCGATCATTGGCTACAGCGGCGTCCGCGCCTTGATGTCCTCTTCGGTCACGTCGCCCATGTAGACGTAGCCCGTCTCCTCCACGCTCCCGCTGCCGATGTAGATGCCCACCGCCTCGATGGGTTCAGTATCGCTCAGGTTGTGGAGCCAGTGCTCCACCCCTTTGGGGATGTAGTGGAAGTGACCGCCGCGCACCTCGACGCGATCGGGACCCGCGCCCGCCAGGCCGTGGCCGCTGATGATGTAATAGATCTCCTCGCAGTTGTCGTGCCTGTGCTTCTTGTGCACCGCGCCCGGGAAGAACCGCGCGCGGAACAGCGTCGTGTCGCTGCCATTGCGCCCACTCAGAGGGAGCCTGAAGTCGGTGATCGACCAGCCCTCTCCCTCGTTCATGTTCTCGGGCTGCACGTCGTCCAGGTGCACCAGGATTCCCTCGGTCAGCCCCTCGCGCGGCATGTCGAGGTCGGCCCGGGTCACGTCGCCGTGGAACTCATAGCCCGTGCCCGCCACGCTCGGCGCGCCGAGGTAGAAGCCGACCACCATCGCCTCCTCGTCTTTCGTCTCGTTATAGAAGAAATGCGTCGACCCCTTCGGCATGAGGCGGCAGTGGCCCTCGCGCACCTCGGCGCGCTCGTCGCCCTGGCCGACTACGCCGTGGCCCTTCAAGTAGACCGCGATTTCCTCACACTCGGTATGCAGATGCTTCGCGTGCGTGGAGCCGGGCCGGAAGATAGAGTGAAAGACCGTTGTCGAGCTTCCGTGCGCGCCGGTGATGGGCAGGCGGAACTCCGAGATCGCCCAGCCTTCCTTTTCTTCCATCTTCTCGGGCGTGACGTCGTCGACGTGGACCAGGGGGTATTGAAGCGGCATAGACAAGTTCCTCACAAAATGGTTGTTCTACAGGGAAGATCTATTCGATAGCGCCCGATCGCTGTTTCAGGTCTTCATCCGTCACGGGGCCCAGGTATTCAAAACCGCTCTCATCCAGTCCGCCCACCCCGATGTACCAGCCGGGAGCCGAGAGGTCTTCGGTATCGCTGATGTTGGCGAGCCAGTGCTCCACCCCGGCGGGCATGTAGTTCACGTCGCCTGCGAACACTTCCCCGCGATCTTTCCCGATTCCCGCCAGGCCGCGGCCCTTCAAGATGTAGCAAATCTCCTCGCAGTTGTTGTGGCGGTGCTTCATGTGCACGGTTTTGGGGCCGAAGTAGCCCTGCATCCAGCACGAATCCGCGCCGACGCTGCGGTTGAGCGGCTCGTTGAAGTAATCCTGCGTCCAGCCCTCTTCATGCGACACCTTGACGTGGGGAACCTCGTCGTTGTGCACAAGGGGATGCTGCAGGGCGGCGGCGCTCAGCGTGCGCGGTGCGACGAGGTCGGCCTCGGTGATATCGCCGAGATAGACGCGGCCGGTGTCCTTCAGATAGGGAACGCGGTCGTAGAACCCGATGATGACCAGGGGATCGTGCCGGCCCAGGTTCACGAGCCAGTGCTCCACGCCCTTCGGAATCTGGTGGAAGTGGCCCGCGTGCACCTCCACGCGGTCCTCCCCGGCTCCCGCCAGGCCGTGTCCGCTCACGACGTAATACTGCATCTGGCAGTTCTCGTAGCGGTGCTTGTGGTGGCGATCACCCGGGGCCAGGGTGGCGTGGTACATGATGGAGGAGGAACCCTCCTTGCCGCTGACGACGACCCGGAAATCGGAGACGCTCCAGCCCTCTTTCTCGTCGAGTTTCTCGGGCGTCACGTTGGCGATGCGAATGTATGGGTGCTCAAAAGACATGACGACCTCCTCCTTTGCCGGAGTCAAGCCCGCAGGAGTCTGCGGGAATCAGTTCGCTATTTCGATTACCGCCCGGAGCGTGCCGCCGTCACCCCCTGAGTCGACGAACTCGAAGCCTTTTTGAATCTCATCGAGCGCGAAATGGTGGGTGACGAGGGGTTCGAGGTCGATTTGCCCGGTCGCCACCAGGCGGATGGCGCTCTCGAAATCCTCCGGCAGGCCCGCGCGCGAGCCGATGACGGTCAGATCCTTGAAGTAATAGGCCTGGCCCGGCACCCCGTCGACCTGCGCGGGCCCGATGCCGAACTGCAAAATCGCGCCGCCGGGCCGCACCATATCGTAGGCCTGCACCATGGTCTCGGCGGCGCCCGCCGTCTCGATGACGATGTCGGCCCCCAGGCCGTCGGTGAGATCGCGCACGGCTTCCACGGGGTCCACCTCGCCCGCGGGCACGATTTCATCAGCGCCCATCTCTTTCGCCACCTCCAGCTTCCACTTGCTCCTCGTCACGGCGATGACGGACGATGCCCCCGACACCTTGGCCAACTGCGTATGGAGCAGGCCGCTGCTCCCCTGCCCCAGGACGGCCACGCGCGAACCCGCGATGTAGGGCGCTTTTCTCTGGCTGTAGACGACCGTGTAAAGCCCCACGAAGTTGGTCGCCGCGGCGAAACTCACCTGCTCGGGAAAGGCGAAGGCTTCCGTCTCTCGCACGGCGATGTACTCGGCGAAAGTGCCCGGCACCTCGCGGCCTCTCAATCCGCCGTGCAGGCAGATGTTCGTCAGCCCGCGCACGCAGTAGAAACACGTCCCGCAACTCGACAGCGGGTTCAGCACCACCCGGTCGCCCACTTTCAGGCGGGTGACGCTCTCGCCGACCTGCTCCACCGTGCCCGTGCACTCGTGGCCGGGGATGAGGGGGATGCGCGCGGGCATTTTTCCGGCCCAGATGGATACGTCCGTGCCGCAGATAGCCGAAGTGGCCACACGCACCAGCGCGTGGTCGGCGGGCAGGCCGGGGTCGGGCTGATCGCCCACGCTCATCACGCGCGTTTTTTCAAGCAAAGCCGCTTTCATGAAATTCTCCGTCAGAACATGAGGTTACGTTTTGGGAAAATGGGAATCGCAAAGGCCCAAGAATACGGCATCGAGGCGATATGGAAAAGCGGGGTTTGGGACAATCCTTAAAAGCCGTTGATACCCTTTCGCACCCACCCCTGAATGAAATTCTCCTCAGCGCGCCTCGAAGAAGCGGCGCACGGCGTGGTCGGGGGCTAACTTGCCCTCAATGGCGTCGCGGAGCCAGTCGGCCACCATGAGGTAGAAATCGGGCAGGCGTCCGCCCATGGTGTGGGTTTCGTCCTCATACACCCAAAGCTCCCTGGGGCCGCCCAGGAGGTCGAAGAGCCGCTCGGCGTCCTCCAGGGGACAAAGCTCGTCGAACTCGCCCATCGCGAGCAGGGTGGGACACTTGATGTCGCCCGCGACGCCCTCGAGCGTCATCTGCCCGGCCATGGCGTCGAACTCATCCTCGTCATGGATGTTGGACATGTACTTGTAGTTCGCGCGGTAGGCGGGCTTTCCGCTCTTGAAGATGGAGTCCTTCTGGAGGTAGACGCCCATCGCGCCCACGCAGGCCTTTAAGCGCGCATCGTGCGCCGCCACACGCGGCCCCCAGTAGCTGCCCATGCTCCAGCCGTAGAGGCCGATTTTACCGGCGTCCACCTCGGGGCGTGATTCGAGATAGTCGATGGCGGCCGAGCCCGCGCGCTCGAAATTATCGAGCGTCACCCAGGTTTCGCGCGTGTTGCTCTCCCCCTGCCCTGGGCCGTCGATGCTGAGCGTGGCGAGGCCGCGCCGCCTGAAATGGTTGTGGTAGGGATTGGGGAGAAACTCCTTGATGGTGTCCATCCCCGGCACGATGATGACGCAGGGCGCGCGCTCCACCCCCGGCACGGTCTGCAAAATCCCCGGAATCGTCTTTCCATTCTCGAAGGGAATCTCCACGCGCTCCACGGGGGCCTCGTCGAAAAGCTCGATGAACTTCTCGTAGCAGGCGATCATCTTTCCGTAGAGTTCGAGCTTCTGGGGCGTGTTCTTGTGGATGACCCCGCAGGCGGGGCCGTAATAAAGCGCTGCGCGGTGGTAGAACTCCGCAGCCGATTCCCTGTGGCCCGCGGCTTCGGCTTCTCTCGCGAGCGCTTCTTCCTGGGCGGCGGTGCGCGCCCACTCCTTGGGCACGGAGCCTGGCGTCTTGATGCGCTCGGTGGTTCTCCTCACGTCGGCGGGACGGAAGCCCCACTCCACGTACATCACCGAGCGGAAGGCGTAGACGTCGTGAACCTTGTAGAACTCCTCGGTCACCCACTGCTGGCCGCGGCGGCTCCCCTCGTCCATAAAAGACCTACGCGCGCCGGGCGGGTGCGAGATGCTCGCGCATGAGCGCACCGCCTGCTGTGGCTTCTCCCTCGAAGCCCGCCACCCGTAGCGTGTGCCACATGGCCGTGGTGTTGCTCGTGAGCACGGGCTTTCCGAGTGCGGCTTCGAGCACATCCACCGATTCGAGCGAGCGGAAGTTCGTGCAGCTGATGAAGATGCCGTCCGCCTCCGCGCAGTCCACCTCGCGCGCCAGGGCTTCGGAGTTCTCGGGCGGCAGGAAGGCGGGGCACTCGACGTTCTGGCCTCTCTCGGCCACGACTTCGATTCCCTTGTCCTTCAGGAACACCGTGAGCCGCTCGTTCAGCCACTGGGGATAGGGAGATGCGAGCGCAACTTTGGCGACGCCCATCTCGCGCATGGCCTCGGTGAGAGCGGTGGAGGTCGTGGTGGCGGGAACCCCGGTTCGCTCCTGGATGACCTCGATGATGTCGTCATCCATGCCCGGACGCACGAAGCTGCCGCCGGTGCAGCCGAAGCAGATGGCGTCGAGACTCGCGTGGCCGAGCAGATCGGCGAGTTCGGGCACCACCTCTATCATGTGCAGGAGGGTTTCTTCCTCATCGTCCGTGTGGGCGATGCGCGTGAAGTGGACCGATACGCCCTCAGGCGCCATGCGCTGGCATTCGTACTCCATCACCGTGTTCCAGGATGGAACGATGAAGCCGAGCTTTTTCTTCCAATCCGTCATGGGGGAATCCTCCGGTGCGGGGAGTCGATATTTGTTTGATGCGGAAATGATAAAGAAGAGGAAGCCTTAAGTCCATCGCCCGGAAAAGGTCTGGCGACCCGCGACGAAACTTCACCCTCATCCCGGGTAGGCGCGCTCGCGCGCCGTATCGAGGGACGCCCCTTCCGGCTGGAAAACCAACCCCCCCTACCCCCCCTTGTCAGGGTCAAAACCGACCGAAGAGGGAGGTTTTGCGAGCCGATGTGTTTCTCGTCAATGGCTTATGCAAACGCTCGTTCCTCACTCGCGTTTGAACCCTGACAAGGGGGGGTAGGGGGGGTTGGTTCCGACGAGGGAGGTCGGACGTTCGCACAAAAAAAGGGCGGCTCATTTCGAGCCGCCCTTTCCGTACAATCTTCAACCCGCGCATCGGGGCGGAGAGCCTGAGGCCGCCGGGTCCGGCCGGCGAACCGGCGCGGCCTAGCTCATCCGCCCCCGAGCGATGCGGGGTGAAAACTAATTCGCTCCAGCCAGTTCCTTGAACTCGTCCATCGTAAGCAGGCGATGGAGACTCAGGGATTTTTCCTTCACGTCCATCAGGAGCGCCATCTTTTCTTCCTCGGACGCCGTGATGCCCAACTGCTCCAGAAAGAGGTTGATGGAATCGATGCCGCTGCCCTTGCCGATGACGGGCTCGGGTTCGCTCTGACCGACGAGGCCGGCGCGGAAGGGCACGAGTTCGGTCGGGAAGTCCTTCTCGCAGTTCTTGAGCCAGCTCACGATGATGCCGCTCTCGATGTCGTAGAGGTTATCTCCCACGACGCAGCGGTTGGGCGCGAGGCTGATGCGCCCGCACTCCTGCACGAGACGCGAGACCTCGGTGAACTTCTCGGTCTTGAGGCCCATATCCACGTCGTACATGGTGAGCATGGCCAGGGCGAGTTCCTCATACGCCGCGTTGCCGGCGCGCTCGCCGATGCCGCTCACGGAAGTCTGGGCCACCTGGCAGCCCTCGGCCATCGCCATCAGCGTGTTGGCGACGCCCATTCCGTAGTCATCGTGGAAATGGGGTTCGAAGGGCTCGTCCGGGAATACTTCGCGCATCTTCTTGATGACGTAGGGCACGGTGTGCGGGCTGAGCACGCCGAACGTGTCCACAATCGCCAGCGCGTCCATGTGGCCTTCTGTCGCCACCTTCTTGAGCAGGCCCAGCACCCAGTCCAGCGGGGCGCGGGAGAAGTCGATGGGGAAGAACACGGTGTAGAGGCCGCACTCTTTCGCCACCTGCGTGGCCTTGACGGAGGTTTCGATGGCCTTGTCGAGCTCCCACTTGTAGGCGCGCTCGATCATGTGCGTGGAACTGGGCACTTCCATGACGACGCCCTTCACGCCCGTGTCGGCGGAGCGCTTCACGTCGTCCGCCATGCAGCGCGCGAAGCTGAACACCTCGGTGTCCGTGCCTTCGAGACGCTTGACGATCTCGCGGATCGCCGCTTCGTCCGAGGGCGAGACCACAGGCATACCGGCCTCGATGCGATGCACGCCCGTCTCGGCGAGGGCTTCGGCGATTCTTATCTTCTCGTCCTTGTTGAACATGACGCCCGCCTGCTGCTCACCGTCACGGAGCGTCACGTCGTGGATCTTGGGGTTGGGATCGAAATTGATATTGGAGGTCACCTCGCCCTCGAAGTTCCACGGGCTGGTGAACCACATATCGTTGTTCCAGGGTTCGCTCATCTCATGATTCTCCTATTCGCCTTTTCGGGAGGCGATTTCCCCTGCACTGCGAATATGAAAAAACGCTCCCGCCCGCGTCCCAGGCGGCAGGGACACGGACGGGAAGCAACAACCGCTACGCGGGAAGCTCGAAGCGAGGCTCGCCGCGCGATTTCGCCGAGAAGTCGAAATACGGCGAATCCTCGATGCACTCGTCGTAGTGCGAGGAACCCGTGAAGACGACGGGGCCGTCGGGGCCGACGAGGACGTTCTCTTCCAGGCGCACCGTCTGGGGCAGCCCCGGATGTCCTGCGAACGTCTCGATGGCGAAGTACATGTTCTCCTTGATTTCCACCGGATAATCGAGGCTGTATGCCCGGCTGATCCACATGCCCTCATACAAGTCCAGGCCGATGGAGTGCGCGAACTGCTGGAGCGTCACCGTGCCGTACTTGTCATCGGCGTAGACGGGGAACTGCTCGGCCACGTCCTTGGAGGTCTTGCCCGGCACGAGCTGGCTCATACCCGCGTACATCGTGTCGTAGACCTCTCTGTAGAGCTCTTTTTCCTTCTTCGTCCAGCCGCCGCCGCACTTGAAGCAGCGCACGTAGTCGACGAAGTAGCCGCCGGGGCCGATGGCGTTGATGTCGACGACGACGAGGTCTCCGTCCCGGATCATCTTGTCGGTGTGCCAGCGGCGGTAGGGGCTCGTGTTTCCGCCCGAGGCGACGATGATGTCGTAGACGAAGTCGAAGCCCTCTTCATAGAGCAGATTGTTGACCCACGCGGTGAGGTCGCACTCGCGGATGCCGGGCTTGAGCCACTCGTTCCTGATCTTCCACATGCAGGTGTCGCCGATGGTCGAGCTTATCTTCAAGCACTCTATCTCCTCGGGCGTCTTGATGACGCGCGCTTCGCTCATCGCCGGCCACGCGTTCACCAGGTTCACGCCCTTCTCGGTGAAGGCGCTGTAGGCCTGCATGTCCATGATGTCGATGCCGATCCGCCCGTTGAGCGGGATGTTGTTCTCCTTGAGAACGTCGATGACCGAATCCGCCATGCGGTTCACCATCATCTGCTCGGCGGTCTCGGACCACTTCCAGGTGATGGCGGGGCGGATGTTGCCCTCGAGCCAGGGCGCGTCGATCCGTGCGCACTCGTAGTCCGATCCGGCGGTCTCGAAGAGAACGGGCGTTTCCGCGCCGCGGCAGAGCACGGCGTAGCGGATGAAGATGTTGTTCTTCCAGTTGCCCTGGAAGACCGACGCGGTGTAGCGGATGTTCTCGCCCTTGTACATGATGATGGCGTCCATGTCGTGCTTCTCCATCATCGCCTTGGCGCGGGCGAGCCTGTCCTTGCGCATCTGCTCGAAGTCCACGCGGCGCTGCCAATCACTGCCCGTCTGGCTGTAGACGCGCCGGGGGGACTGGTAGTGCTCTTTCTGCAGAAAGTCCATCGGCATGCCCTGTTTGCTCATTTCCACCATCAAGATTCCTCCTATACGGAAATGGGTGTGAAGCGTTCAAAAAATGAGGTCAAAATAGCCCAACAAAAAAACGCGCCCGCTCTTTCTCAGACGCGCATTGCTCCTCCGTTTCGCGATACGGCCAGCGCCTCTTTGAGCCGCGCGCCCTCTGCCGCCATGTGCTCGCGCATGGCGAGCGCCGCTTCTTCCGGATCGCCCGCATCGACCGCCGCAAGCAGCTTCTCGTGCTGGCGCAGCGCCTCGTCCGGCTGGCCGGGGGTTCCGATGATCCTCCGCTGGCTCTTTTCGATGAGACCCGCGATAGCCTCCCACACCGTCCGCAAAACGGCGTTTTCCGCCGATTCGCAAAGCGCGCGGTGCCAGGCGACGCCCGCGCGCACGAAAGCTTCGGGCTTGTCGATGCGCTTTCGCATCTCCTCGGTGTGGCCGCGCAGGCGTTCGATCTGTTCCCCGGTTCTGCGCTCGGCCGTGAGGCGCGCGATTTGCTCTTCCAGCCCCTGCCGCACCTCCCAGAGTTCGAGAAGGGTGTCTTCCTTCACGTCGAGCAGAAACGCGAGGCTCTCGCGCACCGTGGCGAGATAGGGGTCCACCGTGAGGTTGCGGAGATATGCGCCCTGGCCGCTTCTGACTTCGATCAGGCCCGTGGTGTCGAGCGCGCGCAGGGCTTCGCGCACCGAAGGTCTGCCGATTCCGAGCGTCGCCGCGAGTTCACGCTCAGACGGCAGCCTGTCTCCGGGCGTGAGCTTTCGCTTGCGGATGAGCTGCTGAATCTGCTCCACCACGTCTTCGTAAAGCCTCGTTTTTCTCACCGGCTTAAGCAAGAAACCGCCTCCTGGTGACGCAAACCATCCCGAGCGAAGAGGGAAAACCACGCGGGGATTGTCATTTTTTTTGTACGAGACCGGAAGTCCTGGTCAGATGGTATGACCACTATCAGCCCGCGCGCCCCTTTGTCAACAGGTGTGAGGCGATTTTTCATCTTGTGAGCCGCGCGCATGGGTTTGTTGAAAATTGTCATCCAATGGGATTGTCGCCCCCCAATCGAGAGTTACAGTTGCGGCCCCATGCGACCGTCCGATGTTGTCGCCGTGTTCCATCATTCCGAATTCGGGGTATAGGGGTCGCATACAGGCCTGTTGAAAAAGCCTCAAGGAGGAAGGGCATCCCAATCATCGAATTATTCACCGTAGGGACAGGTCGCGACCTGTCCCTACAGAACCATCGCGCCTTGCGCAAGGCCATCCGATGAACCCGCTTTTCCTCTCCGAGGGGTTTGCCCCCGCCATCATTCCGGCGTGCGCCGGAATGACGATCAAAGGCCGCATGCGTGAACGGAGGATTTCCGTGTATGGGCTGTTCTAAAAACCCCGCATTCGTCCCCTCGTTGCCGCTCCGGTATTCCAGGGCGTATAATCGGCCCCCGTCAAGCGCGCGCTACGACCCCCGCTCACCAAGGATGAGGTTTTGAGACTCGACTACGCCCTCTCGGCGCATCTGTTCGCCTATGAGCCACTCCGCTTCGAGCACCTGAATGATGCGGCCGACGCCGGTTTCCGGAAAATCGAGTTGTGGGCGATGACACCCCATTTCGACGTGAGCGATGTCGCGAAGCTCAAAACCCTCCAAAGCCGGCTCACTGACCTCTCTCTCGAAGCGCCTTCTTTCCATGCGCCTTTTTACGCCGATCTGAGTGAAGCGAGAGCGGGGCGCTGGCTCTCCCTCGCCGCGGCCGATAAGGATGCGCGGGAGGCGGCCATCGAGAAAACGATTCAAGCCCTGCGCGCATTCCGCCCCCTGGGGGCGAGGGTCGCCGTCATCCATCCGAGCGCGCCGGGCAAGGCGGGAGATGGGGATACTTACGAGGCATTGGAAGAGAGCATCGCGCGCCTGCTGCCCGTGGCGGAGGAGACCGACGCGGTTTTGACACTCGAGAACATACCCTCCGCCCTGGGCCGCGCGGAGCCTCTCGCGGCGTTCGTCGCCCGCTTTGATCATCCCAGAATAAAAATCTGCATCGACACCGGCCACGCCCTCATCACCGAGGGAGAAAACACGCGAAGCGGGGTCGAGCGGCTGGCGCCCCTTTGCGCCGCTACACACCTGCACGACAACGACGGGCGAAACGACGCGCATCTTATCCCCGGCGAGGGCTCGTTCGAGTGGCCCTCATTCTTCACGACGCTCGACGCCCACCGCTATTCGGGAACGCTCGCGCTCGAACTCAGAAGAAAAGAGGAGCCTTACGCCAATACGCTCGCAGACGCAGCGCGCGCCATAAAGGCCATCAAGTCGCAGATCAAGTCGAGTCCCGCATGAAGGCGAGCCTCACCGAGCAGACACGAGCCCATGAGCGCCTGAAAACCCTGGCGCGTGCGCATTTCGGCGGCGTCGTGTCTTCTCTCACGCCCATTGCGGGTGACGCCTCGACGCGCGACTACGCCCGGCTCACCCACGCAGATGGCGCTTGCCCGAGTTCTATCGGCATGATCATGCCGGAGCCTTTCTCGAAAGAGACGCTCCCATTCATCGACGTGCAGACGCATTTCAAGAAGATCGGCGTGAAGGTCCCTGAAATTTACGCGGTGGATGAGGATGCGGGCGTCATTCTGCTGGAAGACTGCGGCGATGAATCGCTCGAAGACGCATGGCGGGGCGGCGGATGGGAGGAAGCGGGGCCGCATTACGACGCCGCCATGGACATGATGGCCGCCATACAGGAGGCTCCGAGCGCGCCCGCCGGCGGGAGAATCGCACTAACACGGCGCTTCGACCCGGAATTTTTCACGAATGAGCTTCATCACACGCGCAAATACGCGTTCGAGAGTCTTTTGGGGATGGATACAGATGAGCGCGCGCTGGATGCGGCGTTCCGGAAACTGTGCGAAGAGATCTGCCGGATTCCCTTTCGCCTTACGCACCGCGACTACCACAGCAGGAACCTGATGGTCCTGGATGAGGCGGTGATCGCCATCGATTTTCAGGACGCGCGCATGGGGCCCGCCACTTACGATCTGGCGTCTTTGGCCTTCGACAGCTACGTCGACCTGGGAGATTCGGCGCGGGAATACCTCACCGCCCGCTACTGGGAGACTTGCGGCCACCGCCTCTTCTCGGATAAAGAAGAATACGAACGCGCCCTGCGGGCTACCGCCATACAGAGAAACCTGAAGGCCATCGGCACTTTCGCCTATCAAAAGGCGGTGCGCGGAGCGGAGCGCTATCTGGCGAGCATTCCGCATACCGTCAGGATGGTGCGGGCGCATTTCGAAAAGAGGAGGTATTTCGGGCCTCTCCAAGCTTCGCTCGAACATTTCCTCGACGCGCTTCTCAAATAAAGGAGTCATTCCCCGTTGGATTTCCTGAAAACGACATTTCTCACGTCGGTGGAGCTTTGTCTGTACGATTTTCCGCATCCCACCGAAATACCGCCGAGCGATGCGAGAATCGAGGTGGAGCACATCATCCTCGACGAGGCGTCGGAGAATCGCCACCTGATAACCGACGTGCAGGGCGAGAGCCTGACGGGGAGGCGCTTCGAGCGGGGCGAGAAGTGTTTCGTCGCGCTGGAGGACGGCAAGGCGGTGAGCTACATCTGGGGCGCGCGCGGCGTGGTGGGCGTAGAGGAAATCGACAAGGCCGTGAAACCCGAGGCCAAGGAGATCTACCTCTACGACGCCTTCACGCTGGAGCCCTGGCGGGGGAAAAATCTCTATCCATCCGTGCTCAGGCGCGCGCTCGAATACGGCGAGAAGCTGGGTCTTACGCGCTCTCTCATTTTCGTGGAAGCGAAGAACATGGCTTCCAGGCGCGGCGTGGACAAGGCGGGCTTCATCCATTTTCAGACGCTCTACCACAACCGGTTTTTCGTCTTCACCCGCTCGAACCTTTCGGACCCCCTGGAGGGACACCCGACGGCCACGTTTGTCGGGCTGGAGTTCGCGTAGCGGACAAAATCAACGCGCGCCCACAGGCGCGATGGATGCGAAGGAATCCCGATGTCGCAAAGTTCATGCTCTTCATTGCAGCTAGAAGCCTTCACCTCGCCCGAGGCGTTCACAGGCCTGGAAGCCGAGTGGCGCGCGCTGATGGCGCGCTCCGCCCACGCGCATCCCTTTTACGACCCCGCGTGGCACGCCGCGTGGTGGCGGAACTTCGGCGCGGGCGAACTGCACGTCTACGCCCTGCGCGATGAGAACGGCGCACTCGCCGGCGTGGCGCCCTTCGTCCTGAGCGAGGGCGGACGCCTGCGCCTGACGGGAGGGGACGACCTCTCGGACTACCTCGACATCATCGCCGCCGACGGAGCGCACCTGGCCTGCTGGCGGGCGGTTCTCGCCGCCCTCGAAGAAGCGGACGCGCCCGCCTGGCGCGAACTCTCCCTGCGCGGGATTCCCGAAACCTCCCCCACGGTCGCGGCGATAGAGGAGTTGACGGGCGGGGCGGCCTCGATATCCGAGGAAGAAGTCTGCCCCGTCATCGCGCTTCCCGATTCGTGGGATGAATACACCGGGATGCTCGCTCCACGGGACGAGCGCGACTTGAGGCGAAAGATTCGAAAGGCCAACATGGAGGCGGGGCTGGAGTACGAACGGACGGAATCGGCGGACGCACTGGCCGCCGATCTGGAAGACTTCATCACCCTCCATGCGCTGAGCCAGCAGGAAAAGGCGGACTTCTGGAACGCCGACAGAAGAGCCTTCTTCGGTGACGTGACCCGGGCGATGCTTGAGCTTGGCTGCCTGGACCTGAGCGTCATGCGCGTGGACGGCCATCCCGTCGCGGCCAACCTATCGTTCGATTACGGAGACAGGATTTATCTATACAACTCGGGCTTCGACCCGGTGGAGCACGAACTGAGCGCGGGCCTGGTGCTGCTCGCCCACAACGTAGAAGAGGCGATTCAGGCGGGGCGGGCATCCTTCGACATGCTGAGGGGCGATGAGGCCTACAAATACCGCTACGGCGCGCAGGATGAGCGCGTGATGCGCGTTCGTATCGAGAGGAGCGCGTGATGATTGCCGAGCCCACCCGTCTCGCGATCCTCTCGATGCACACCGACCCCCTCGCTCCCCTGGGAGGGGACTTCACGGGCGGCATGAACGTCTACGCCCGCGAGGTCGCGAAAGCGCTCGCAAGCCTGGGCGTCGGGGCGGACATCTTCACCCGACTGGAATCGGTCTCAAGCGAGCGCCAGGTCACAATCGCCGACGGCAGCCGCCTCATCCGGATCGAGGCGGGTCCAAAGGAAAGACTCGACAAGGACGCGCAAGTCGAATGGGCGGACGCCTTCGCCGAGGGGATTCTCGCCTTCGCGGAGAATGACGGAGCGCGTTATGACGGCGTTTCCGTTCATTACTGGCTCTCGAGTCTCGCGGGCGAGAAGTTGTCCGAAGCGTGGGGCGTCCCCCTCGCGGTTCGTTTCCACACGCTGGCCGCGCTCAAAAACGACGCCCTGCCTGCAGACACCAGGCATGAGTCAGACGTGCGGCTTGAGAGAGAGCCTGCGCTCGCACAAGCGGCGGATGCGGTTCTCACCTCATCGCCCGCCGAGGCGCGCGCGATTGGCGAGATATCGGGCGCGGCGGAAGTCCACGTCGTCCCCTGCGGTGTGGACCTGGAGACCTTCCGGCCTCATCCCAGGGACGAGGCGCGCGCGCGTCTGGGACTTCGAGAGAATGGCGCATACATCCTGAACGTGGGCCGTATCGAGCGCGTGAAGGGTCTCGACCGCCTCGTCGAGGCCTTCGCCGTCATGCGCCGGGAACGACCGGGGCTGGATGCGCGCCTCCTGCACTTAGGCGGTGAAATAAGAGAGGGCGCGCAAAAAGTCGAGGGGAGTTATCACGCAGGAGATTTCGCCTCCCCCGCACAGGGAGCCGAAGTCGCGCGTCTGGAGGAACTCGCGCACGGGCTCGGCGTGTCGGACGCCGTTATCTTCTCAGGCGCGAAGCCGCAGGAGGATTTACCCCTTTATTATTCCGCAGCCGACATCTTCGCGCTGCCCTCGCGCTATGAGAGCTTCGGCATGACCGCCGTCGAGGCGGCCGCGTGCGGGGCGCCGACGCTCGCCTTCGACGTGGGCGGCCTCTCACAGGCGGTAAGCGAGAACGTGAGCGGACATCTCATCGCGGACAGCGACATAACAGCCTACGCAAAGAAGATGATTGCGATGCTCGAAAACCCTCCTGAGCGCCCCCATCGCGCGGCGCTTGAATGGGCGGAATTATTCGCTTGGACACGGATCGCGGAGGCGGAACTCGAAATATGGGCGCGCCTGCGACAGGGAGCGGCGCTTACCTCACCACACGCATCATAGACACGGAAGGAAACGCAAGTGAGTCACACGGAATTCAGAAACATACTCGTCGTCGTCGCCCACCCCGACGATGCGGAACTATCCTCGGGAGGCAGCATCGCCCGCTGGACGCGGGAGGGCGCGACCGTTCGCACGGTCGTCTGCACGAACGGGGACAAGGGCACGAAGGACGACATCAGCCCCTTCGACCTCGCCAAGATACGCGAGGCGGAGCAACTCGAAGCCTCCCGCATACTGGGCGTTGCGGAGACGCTGTTCCTGCGCCACCGCGACGGGGAACTCGAGGACACGCGCGCGTTCAGGAACCAGATCGCCTTCCTGATCCGCCACTTCAAGCCCGACACCATCCTCACCCACGACCCCTGGCGCACCTACTACCAGCACCCCGACCACCAGGCCATCGGCCACGCCACGTTCAAGGCGGTGGTCTACGCGCGGGACCACCATTTCCTGCCCGAACTCACCTACGCCGGCATCGGCGCGCACCACACGAACAACCTCCTCTTCCTGAACACGCGCAAGCCCAACTTCTTCGTGGACATCACCGAGACCTTCGACGTGAAAGTCCGCGCGGTGTGCGCGCACAAGTGCCAGATCAAAAACCCGGAAGCCTTCGAGAAGCGCACGCGCCAGCGGCTCGAGGACGCAGGCCGTGCAGCCGGTTTTCCGGTAGCGGAGTCTTTCGTCATCACGCGGATGCGCGAGGGCTAGGGCGCGCATGAACGAAGAGGCGCCCGAAGTCCGGGCCGGTCAGCACATCATGGCCGGTTTCGAGGGAACCGAAGCGCCGCCCTCGCTCATCCAGCGGGTACGCGCGGGCGGAATCGGCGGCGTCATCCTATTCCAGCGGAACATCGGATCCGCCCGCCAGACCGCCTCGCTCATCGCCACCTTGCAAACTGCCGCCCTCGCCTCCCCGCTCGAAGCGCCCCTGCTCGTCGGAATCGACCAGGAGGGCGGGCGCGTGAGCAGGCTGTCAGATGATTTCACGACCTTCCCGGCGGCGAGAGGCTTCGGGGATTCCGGCGACGCCGCCCTCGCACGGGAAGCCGCCAAGGTCACGGGGACAGAACTCGAAGCGGTCGGCGTGAACCTTAACTTCGCACCCGCCGTGGACATACTCACGAACCCCGAATGCGCCGTCATCGGCGACCGCGCTTATGGGGAGTCTTCAGAGGTCGTCGGCCTGATGGGCGCGGCCGCTGCCACCGGCCTTCAGGAGGAAGGCGTCGCCGCCTGCGCCAAGCATTTCCCCGGCATCGGCGACATGGCCCCCGACCCCCACGACGAACTGCCGACCTCCCGCCTCACGCTCGAAGACCTTCGGGCGCGTGAACTGCTGCCTTTCCGGCACCTTATCAGTCGCGCACCGCCCGCCTGCGTCATGGTCGCCCACGCGGACTTTCAACTGATAGACGAAGCCGCGCCCGCGAGCCTCTCGCCGGTCTTTCTTCAAGAACTATTGCGCGGGGAACTCGGTTTCCGGGGCATCGCGATCACGGATGACCTCGACATGGGCGCGATAGACGACGCCGCAGAGGCCGCCCTTCAAAGCATCCTCGCCGGGGCCGACATCGCCCTCATCTGTCATTCGGAAGAGGCGCAGGAAAGCGCCTGCGACGCCATCGCAGGGGCCATCAGAGATAGGGACCTACCCCCCGAACAGGAGGCGGCCTCATCGGACCGGATACGCAGGCTCAAGGAGAGCTACTGCCGGCCGAACTGGCGCGCGGAGATGCTCGAGGTTATCGGGTGTGAGGCGCACCGGAAGGCGAGAGAGAGGATACTCGCCGCTATCGGACAGGCCTGAAACACTACACGTTGAAGCGCACGTGGAAGATGTCGCCGTCCTTGACGATGTAGTCCTTGCCTTCCAGTCTCAAAGTTCCCCTGTCCCTCGCCGCAGAGAGCGAGCCCGCCGCCATGAAGTCGGGATATGAGATCACCTCGGCGCGGATGAAGCCGCGTTCGAGATCGGAGTGAATTGTCCCCGCCGCGTGGAGCGCGATTGTGCCCGCGCGGACCGGCCAGGAGCGCACCTCATCCTCCCCCACGGTGAAGAAACACCTGAGATTGAGCAGATCGAACGACGCCTGAACCACCTTGTCGAGCGCTGAGGATTCGAGGTCGTAATCCGCCAGAAACTCCGCTTGCTCCTCACCGGGCAATTGCGCGAGTTCTTCCTCCAGACGCGCGGCGAGGGCGACGGGCGTCTCGCCTTTCAGTCTGGCGAACGCGTCCGCCTCTCCCAGTTGATCCTCGCCGACGTTCACCACCACCAGGATCGGCTTGGCGGAGAGAAACCCGAACCCTTTAATGATACGCGTTTCCTCTTCACCCAGATCGAGCGAGCGAACGGGGCGGCTGTCTTCAAGGACTTCGCGGATGCGGCCCAGCAGGGCGAACTCCGCTGCTTCCGCCGCGTCTTTCTTGACGCGCACCAGCTTCGCAAGCCGCTCCATGCGGCGCTCGACGACTGACAAGTCGCGCAGCATCAGGTCGAAGCGAACGTCGGCCAGGTCCCGCGCGGGGTCGATGCTCTCCCTGGGATGGGGAACGCCCGCGTCCTCGAAGGCGCGCACGACGACCAACAGCGCGTCCGCACCCTCCAGCGCCTGCGGGATGGCTTCGCCGCTCTTCGCAGCGCCCCCGTCTCCCACGCCCGCGTCCACGAAATTGACGCCCGCGTATGTCGTCTTTTTCGGATTGAAGACCCCGCTCAGCGAGTCCACGCGCGCGTCCGCCACCGCCGCAGCACCGATGTTCACGCGCGCGGCGCCGTATCCACCCGTGGAGGCCGCGCCGCCCGTGAGCGCGTTGAACAGGGTCGTCTTGCCGCTGGCGGCGGGGCCGATGATGCCTATCTTCACGAATTACGCTCCTGAATGAACCATGAACAAACGCGCGGGAGTGTACAGAGAGGGGGGTGCGAGGTCAAAAGGGTCAGCCCTGACTGATGAGGGAGGGGCTGACGAGTGATGAGAGAAAAGAATATTGAGCACAAAGTGCGGGCGGACATACAGGTCCGCCCCTACGGAGGCATCAATGCGCCAAGGTTTCGTATGGGAGAACCTATGTGTTCTCCCTGATGATATACGGACTCCGGCATGATTGGCCGTAGTGACAACCCCCCGTGGTTGTCCGTTCGGGGGCGGAAAGGACCAGGACAGGCGCGGGGGCCTGTCCCTACGAAATAGATGAATCCGTCTTTCGCAGCGCATACCGTCAGGCGCCTTACGGTTTTCCCCGAAAAAAATATGGCGCTTTCGCCGCGCAAGACCTATATTTCGTCATGAGGAGGGAGAGTAAGACCAACCTAGCAGGACGTTCAGCAAAGCAATCCTACAATCAGCCGTCATCGCCGCCGAAAAAGGAAACAGCGATGAAAAAGATTCTGTTCGCCGCACTGGTTGCGACGGGATTGGCGTTCGGCGCCGCGAACCCAGGATTCGCGCACGACGTCAAGAACGAGCACAAAGGATGCGACAAAGCGAAGGTTTGTCTCGAGAAAATCACCTGCGGCAAACTCGACGGCCGCATAATCTGCTACCCCACCTCGTGCGGTCCCGCGAACTGCGACACGCACATGCACCTGGAGAAGTCGGCCAAGCCCGTGAAGAACAAATAGTGGGGACGGAATCGACCCGCACATCCCTCTGCGTAACAGGGTCACTTTCAGCTGAACATCCCGCAGTACTGAATCGGCCCCTTCCGGTATGAGCCGGAAGGGGTTTTGTTGTTGGGTCAATTTCGAGCGAGGAGACGTTGTTGGAAAAGTTCTGTCGGGGAGAAATCGCTTCTCCCCCCATACGGGATAGGTTGCCGGGCGACGGGGAATAGACGGTCCTCCCGCACCAATCTGGTTTTCACTTGTAGGGGCCGCATATATGCGGCCCATGACGGGTGGCAAAAAAGCTGGGTCGCATATATGCGACCCCTACAACAAGATCGGCAATGATGCCGGAATAACGACGGTAGTCAATTCCTAGCGAGGGGGTTGGAGAATCACTCCCCCCTTGAATATCTTGACAATTACTATGGGGCAGGATTCAACGAGCGCGATCCTCGCGCAGCATGACTACGCTGTCGGTCTGCCGCATATCGAGCGTCCGGGAGAGGAGTTGCCGTGTGCGCTCGCGAAAGTTCGCGAGCCGGACGAGCCTATCCACCCGTTGCGTCAGCAGATGGCGCACCTCTCCTTCGAGCGATCTGTGATTCGCTCTGGCCTGCCTCTTCAACCGTTCGATAACCCGATCATCAAGGTTGCGTATCGTCAAATCGCCCATAGGTAGCTCCCTTTCATGAAAACATATTGCTTTCATAATGATGCGATGACGTCAAGCCGTGATTTGGAGTTCAAACTTCACTGAGGAGGAAGGGAAATCACTCCTTGAGAGGGAGTGGTTCTCGCCTTGACTCATCTTGTTACTGGGTACCGGGGGGAGGTGCCTTCCACGATAAAAAGGGGATAGTGGTATTCAGGCACCGCCTATCTTCAAAAATCAGGATACTCTCGTGTTTCCAACCTAAACTCTCGTTTTTCCCACCTATGGCGTGTAACGGAATGAGCCTCAGTTTCGTATCTCGCACCTTCCACATGGTGCACGGCCAAACTCTCTAAATCTAAGCGTAGAGTCGTTTTTCGCAGGTCGTCATCGTTAACATTCGACAAAGCATGACTTGTCATTCGTGCAAAATCGATAACATCATCGTCGATTTCATTGCTATCTTCCGGCTTCGATGGCGGTATTTCTTCCGATACCCAGTAGTCTGTTTCCCAGCCTTCTTCAGTTTGGTGGCCAAATTGGACATCAATTTCGGTTCCCAGTATAAGCACAATCGATTCCACGCGAGAGGACTTGTGAAATAGCACGACATTCGAACCACCGGAACTATCCTGAACAGATGGGTAAATGATTCCGTCGATTTCAGGGTCTGACTTACCTGCCAAGTAATCGGCAATGGCTTGCGTAACGAGGTACTCAAGCGGTTCATCATCGGGCATGACCGGTTGCGATATTCGCTCGCTCAGTCCTCGGAGAAATTTAGCTCTTTCGAGCCGACGGATATAGGTTGGATCAAATACGCTGCCTTTGACATACGCAGAGCGAAGAACACTGACATCTAGTAGTCGCATCTTGCGTATCAGTTCGAAGCGGCCGACGACAACCTGGCTTCCGACCGGAGGCCTGACCTCGCTTATGGATATTTCTGATTTTGTAGCCCCATAAAAGACGGCAATGCCGTTGGCATTCATCCTTCCTGCCTTGGCAAGGGTTGCGGGTGGAGGTCCAATTTGCACATCGGGTCTCTTCAGGGCTTCTCCAAGTTCATCTAGTGTTTGAAACACACGGGCGCGATACAATACAGTCATCTCAGTTCCCGGCCCCGCCTCAACGAACACCGATTTTCCGTCCGTACTACGCAACTCCATCAGTCTTTCAAATATACGGTCGAGCACAGCTTCCGCTTCTGCACTGAAAAATCGGGATTTAGTCTTCAGGCTGTTCTCAAAACTGCGCCAGTTCTCGCGGTATTCGACATCATCCAACTCTGCGTCTTCGTAGTGTGCTTCTTCGTCGTAAGGACCTTCTCCACCTATCTCAACCGAATATCTGCCACTATGATGGTATTCGAGCACTTTACGAATATCCTCCGCTACGATTTCATTGATCTCAGCAGCTTGCTCAATCGCATTGACAATTGGTTCTCCTTCGCGCCACCAGACGTAACCGGTTTCCTTAATCAATGAGTATTCGAGGTCTGATGGTTCAGCGGCGGTAAGCTGATAGTGCTGCTCAAAAGCCCCATGTATTTCGTTAGCGAGCTGACCAATTGTTGTAACTTTTCTGCGCTCTTTGCAGTAATGGCAAGATCCTATTTTCCCTTGATCGTCGATCTTAGCTTTCAGAAATTGTTCCTCAATGGAATTGACGCAAAGAGTACGCTTTTCAAGTTCCTCGATCTCGTTGTGAGATATCATCGCTGAATACTCCATCCATCTACTGTTTGTATTGTCGTTTTTTAGGGAATATCACCCAACACACCTCACATACAACGGACTCGACCAGGCCTGGCCGCCGTCGACTTGCAGGACGCGCACCCAGTAGGGGTTGACGGCATTTGGGGAGGCTGTTTCGTCGGTGAACTGGAAGCGCGCGCTCCAGTCCTTGAGGGTCGGGGCGAGTTCGCAGACTAAAACGCGGATGTTCACGCCGCCGGCCTCGATGATGGTGGGCTCTGTGGAAATGACAGAGAGGGGGATTTCGAAACTCCTGACGTTGCTGAAGAAAGAGAGTGTGGCGTCATCGGGTGCGTCCAGGTCGATGAGCACACCGTCGGGGTCGCCCGAGGTGGCGGTGGTGAAGCGGAGCAGCTTGTTCGATACGCGGGTGATCGTGTCGTCGTACTGATCGAGCGCGTAGGGCGTGTGCGAGAGCATCGCGCCCTTATCGAGCGCGATGCCGCCGCGCCATTCGACCTTCTTGTCGCGCCCGCTTTTCTGCGTCACCCCGCTCCACTGCACGCGGATTCGCCGCGCGCGGCCACCGGCTTCGACTGCGTTCACCGGATGGCGGTGGATGGTCTCACCGCCGCGTTTCAGCTCCACGTCCAGAAGCGGAGCCGTTCCGTGGACCTCGACCTTGATGGTGGGCGGGCCTCCCGTCTCGACCTCCCCGCCCATGAGAGCCTCGCCGCAGGCGGTCTTCAAGAAAATGCGTTCGCCGTTCGTGGCGTAGGTCCTCCTCGCGCGCATCGCCTCCCAGACGGCCTCGCGCGTGAGTTCACGGGCGTAGAGGCCCATGAGTCCGCCCTTCACGTCGAAGGTGACGACGTTGTTCGAGCGGCGGTTGGGGTAGACCAGCCCCTGTCGGCCCGTGTGATCGTCGCTCCCGCCGATGAAGCCGACCCGAAAGCCGCGCGCGAGCACTTCCTCCGCGAACCACTCGAAGGTGCCGTGGTGGGAGTGGATTTCCGCCAGGTGAACGAAATCGGGGTCGAAGAAATCGAGGTTGCACGCCCGGCCGCCCACGTGGGCGACGCTCATCACGTCCGAGCGACCCCGGAAGGTCTCCCACAAGGCCGAGATGGGGAACCTGTCGTCGGCGACGTCTGTGAGATCATCCACGCCCGCGTGGGAACTCCTGTGGATGGTTCCTTCGTCGCCCGCGTAGTAGATGTTGTAATCGCCCCCGCCTGAGCGCGTGCCCGACCACTCATAGCCCAGAAGCGTGACGAAGCGGCCCAGCTCGTTGAACGCCTTGCACTCGCGGACAACCTCGGCCCAGTCTTCCTTTCTGACCCTGAAATCGTTGCCCTGCCACGCTGCGACGTCCACACCCGCCTTGTCGCGCGCGAAGCGGAAGTATTCCTCCACCGTGCCCGTACCGACCGTAGAGCGCGTCTGGCCGTGGATGTCCCCCCAGAAAAGCGAGTAGGGATCGTCAGGCGCTTTTGGCAGAATCGGCGGACTTAAAGACACCAGCCCCGCCGGGTCCTCGAGACGCAGGCGATAGGGCCCCTCGCCCGTCAGCCGCGCGCCGCCGGCGCGCTTCACGCCGCCGTCGCCTGAAGTGAATTCCACCAGGCCGGGGGCCTCATCCTCCTCGCGCCACCGCGTAAGACTCTTGTTGACCGTTACCTCGCCGGTGAATTCCTCCGCCGGGTTCCCCCAACTGTCCACGCCGCGCACGATGGCGGAAAACGACTCTCCTTGCTTCGGCGTCTGGGGGCAGGCGAGATGCCAGGTTTCGGGCGCGCCGCCCACGACGCGGATGTCCGGGTCTTCGGCCAGCTCGTAGAAATGCTTGCGGTTGAATGTGTCCACAACGATCTTGAACGTGTGGCGCGTCTCGGGAAACGTCTGCGCGCGAATGCCGGGACCCCCGCCGCTCGTGTCGCCCAGGACGAGCGTTACCTCATCGTCCTGGCAGAGATAACCCTTCGCCACGCGGACCGCGACGCCGGAGCGCCAATCGTCCAGATAGCCCTGCTCCTGATAGGAGAGCGCGAGGCCCACATCTTCGTTCGAACACGTGACGCTCACATAGCCCGACGCCGCCGGGTCTTCGAACTGGGGGATCTCCATGTCGCTCGAGAGGCGCTTGCAGACCAGTATCTGCGCGCCCTCGTCCACCCCGTACCTGCCCGCCGTGAAGATGATCTTCCGGGTGAAGAACGCCCCCGCCACGATGGGGGTTTCCGGCTCCACGCGGGCGCTTCCTACATCGAAGCGATATGGGTCGAGTCGCTTATCCATCAGGAGGATTCCTTCGGGTTTGTGATGTTCAAGAAAGTAATCGCCCCCGCCTCGCGCTTTCTAGTCCCCGTAGATGCGGGCCTCGTCCACGAAGCGGGAGAAGAGCTGCGCCGCCCCGTCCATGTCGGCGTAGCCGTAGGCCGACATGGATTCGGGGTGCCACTGCACGCCCACGACGAACTGGTGCGAGGGGGACTCGATGGCCTCGATGATGCCGTCCCCGGTCTTGGCCGAAACGCGCACGCCCGGCCCCACCTCGCGCGCGCTCTGGTGATGGTGGCTGTTCACCACCGACGAAGCACCCAGCACCTCGCCCAGGATGGAATCGCCGATCTCAATCTCGTGGAAGGTGTAGGTGTTCTCGTCCGTGTTCGCGGGCCGGTGCGTGAGAGCGTCCGGCACCTGGGAGGGGATGTCCTGATAGAGCGTGCCGCCCGCCGCGATGTTGATGACCTGCATGCCGCCGCAGATGCCGAGCACGGGCATGTCGCGCGACATGGCCCCCCGGCAGGCCGCCATCTCCGCCGTCTCGCGCTTGGGGTTCGTGGGGCTGCACTCGGGAATGCGCTCCTCGCCGTAGAGCATGGGGTCGATGTCGTGCCCGCCGCCCGAGATGATCAGCCCGTGGATGCCGGTGAGCAAGGAGACGCTCGCCTGCTCATCCTCCACCGCGGGGAGCAGCAGGGGCGCGCCGCCCGCCTTGATAACGCACTCCACATAAGCGTCCATGAGCACGTGGCGCGGGCGCACCTTGGGTTCTTCGGGGTAATTCCGCTTGCCAACGTCACAGGTGATTCCGATTCTGGGCCGTTTCATCCGTTACCGCCTCCCTTGCCAGTCTCACAAAAAAACACAGGAAAACCATCAAAAGCGCTTACACTTATGAATCTCAGGCGGAAAATGAATATCAACACATTTCGGGCGAAACGGAAACCGCCCGCCCCCGAAAGCCAAATACGAGTTATGCCTCAAGCCTGCCGCTGCTCAGGGGTGGATTCCGGCGTCCGCGCACTTTATAGTCCGAAGCGAGTGGTCAATGACTCGCCGCCGGACAAATCCCGCGCCGGATGCGGGCCTTTTTGTTCGAGGCTGTATGGAGGTTTATCACACTTGTTCCGTCTTTACTTCACGCGCCTGATACTGCCCATCGTCTTCGTGGCGGGGATGGTGGCGATTCCCTTCGTCTGGCTGCCCGAGGTCGCGCCGCCGGAGAAACCTCCCGCAATTGGTGAAAAAGCGGCAGGCACCGCTCAGGATAAAACCAGGCGCGCCACGCCGTTCCAGCGGGCGATGACGATTGGCTTCGCGCTCATTCTCGTCTCGGTGACGGCGGGGGGCTACATGCTCTACCGCATCACGCGCTCCCAGACGGCGAGCTGGCGGCGACGCTTCGCGCCCGCAAAACGCCGGGGGCGGTGAGGGCGCGAACCTTCCCTCCTCGGGGTTGCCCCCACAGGTCGCGACTACAGATAAAGAGCACATGATTGCAAGTGCGGATTTGTGCGCCCGTCCTCTCCCGGTTGATTGCGGAGGGTGGGCAATCGGATATAATGAAATCAACCACAGCCGCCTGGGGACCCAACTCAAAGGAGAAAGCACATGACGACCTTTGAAAGTTGGAGTCTCCTCGCCGCCTATCTCAACCTCATCGCTTCCTTCGGCGGCCTCGGGCTGCTCTACTACGGCATCCGCGTGATGGCGCGCGGCGCCGAAATACGGGCGGCGGAGTCCTGGCGCAGGGACGAAGAAGCGAACCGCAGGCACGACGAGTGGATGCGCAAGCATGATGAAGAGTCCACAAATTCCAGGCGCAGGCATGAGGAGAGAATGACGACCCATGCCGAAAGCCGCGACTCTTTACGCGCGCTCATCGACGGACAGGCCGAAAGCCGCATGGCCCTGCGCGAACTCATCGAGCGAACCGGTTAGCCCGTAGGGACAGGTCGCGACCTGTCCCTACAAGAAAAATCTTCCCCAAAAAGGCGCAATTCCTTCTTGTTCATTCGGGATTGACCCGCATCCCGAGGGACGCGCCGCTCAGGACCGACGCCCCCGCCGCGTAGGCCAGGCACACGAGAGGGGTTGCGGTATAATGACCTGCCCCAAGAATGTGATTATTTTTATGGAAAAGAGGCGCGCCATGGCCGACACGGAAATACCCCGCACCCCGATTCCAAACGAGGAAACCCGTGAAGCCATTAGACAGGCGCGCGCCGGGGAAGGATTGAGCACGTATGTCGGCGTCGAGGAGTTGATCGCCGAACTCGACGATGCGTAGGGGCGGACCTGCGTGTCCGTACATTGGGATATTCCATCTCACCATCCCGTTTTATGGTGGAGACATGAATACTGGGCGGACACGCAGGTCCGCCCCTACAGAAGAAAATTCTCTCTCACAAACCTCAATTCCTTTCCCTTAACGCCGCATCCCGAGCGACGCGCCGCTCAGGACCGACGCCCCCGCCGCGTAGACCAGGCACATGAGCGCGATGCTGTCCATGCTCACGCCGGAGTCGATCAGCCAGCCCATGACGACGGGCGAGAGCGCGGTCGACACCACCATGAACGAGGTGGCGAGCGAGCGGATGGCCCCCAGGTTCTCCACGCCGTAGATTTCCGCCCAGATGGCCCCGCCGATGGTGATGCGCACGCCGACGGTGACGCCCGTCATGACCATGTAGATGAGGGCTACGACCCAGTGGTCGGAACTCGCAAGCGCCAGAAGCGCGACGCACATGGGCGCGAGATGCCAGGGGAGAATCCGGACCGCGCCGACGCGGTCGATGAGGGGGCCGGTGAACAGCGTCAATGTGACGGAGAAAAGCGTGTAGAGCGTGTAAGCGCCCGTGAAGAAGGCGAGGCTCCACCCCTTGGCCTCCACCAGATGCCCCATGTGAAAGAAAAAGCCGGTGCCGATGAACGAGGGGGCGAGAGAGACGGGCATGATGAGATAAAACCGCAGGTCCTTGAGCACCTCCCTTCTTCCCCACACCCCCTGGGGTCTCGCGGCGGAAGCCGCCTCCCCCGTGCGCGCCGCACGAGCCAGATGCTCGTCTTGATGATCCGAAAGCAGCCAGGCGACGGCGGGAATCAGCACCAGGGCGGAGAAGGCCGCCATCACGAGCCAGACCTGCCGCCAGGAGAGCCACGCGGTGAGCGCCACCGCCACGAGCGCCATCACCGCCTGGCCGGAGGGTCCGCCCATCGAGATGATGCTGACGGCGCGCCCGCGCTCCGCCGAGAAATGCCGGCCGATGCTCGTCACCGAGGTGTGGACCATCAACCCCTGCCCCGTGAGACGCAGCGCGAACAGTGCGAAGAGAAGCGCCGGGAAAACGGGCGCCGCCGCCATCAGGACGCAGGAGGCGATGAGTCCCCCGCAGACGCACAGGGCGAAAGTCTTGAGCCTCGTCCTGTCGATCATCCGGCCAATCCATATCAGGCACATGGCGCTCGAGACGGTGGCGACGGCGTAGGCGAGGCCGAACTCCCCGTGGGAGAGTGCGAAGGCGGCGCGGATATCGGTGTTGAACACGGCGATGAAATAGGATTGCCCGAAGAACGAAAAAAACGTGAGCAGAAGCCCGAACGACAGGAAACGGCGGTTTTTCCACGCGAAGGAGAGATATTCCAATGGCGGCCTTCATAAGGGAGCGGGGGGTGTCGATACGAGGCGCAGTATAGCATGGGGGCGAGTCATGGAGGAGATGGCCCACCTTGACACGGCCATGGGCCGCCCATACCCTGACGCCACACCCAGACAGCGGAGGCATCGAGCGCCATGCGATTCCAGATCGGCCTTCTTCTCTTCCCGAACCTCACCCAGCTCGACATGACCGGCCCGTACGAGGTCTTCACCAAGTTCCCCGATGCGGACGTGCATCTCGTCTGGAAGACGCTCGACCCGGTCAAGGCCGGCGGCGGCATGGAGCTCCTGCCGGGCATGACGTTCGAAGATTGTCCGCAGCTCGACCTCATCTGCATACCGGGCGGGGCGGGCATGAACGCGCTCTTGAACGATGAGGAGACGCTCGACTTCGTGCGCAGGCAGGCGGCGGGGGCGCGCTACGTCACCTCGGTATGCACGGGGTCGCTCGTGCTGGGCGCGGCGGGACTTCTGAAAGGAAAGCGCGCGACCTCGCACTGGATGTCGCACGCGATGCTGGCCGCCTTCGGCTGCGAGCCCGTGGCCGAGCGCGTGGTCGTGGACGGGAACGTGATCACCGGCGGCGGGGTGACGGCGGGCATCGATTTCGCCCTGACGGTGGCGGGCGAGGTGCTCGGAGCCGAAGCCGCGCGCAAGATCCAGCTCGGCATGGAGTACGACCCGCAGCCGCCGTTCGATTCCGGCTCTCCCGATCGGGCGGACCCGGCGATGGTCGCCGCCGTGCAGGAAGGCGGCGGGAAGGCTGGGAAGCAGTTGAGAGGTGATGGGGCCGACATCACAATCCATACCCCGAAAAAACGTATTTCCTGTCTACAGTAGGGACAGGTCGCGACCTGTCCCTACAGATTCCACATACACTCAACCTGCCGCCGTAGTGGCGGTTCGCGAACCGCCCCTGCTACAGAGCGCAACCCCTACGGGAAGGGCCGCCCTGGCGGGCGGTATCGAACCCGCGAGGACGGCCCCTGGTTGGTGAAACTGCTAGGCGTCGAAATACTCGCGCGTGACCTTGAAGACCATCGGCGCGAGCAGGAGCAGGCCGATGAGGTTGGGCACCGCCATCAGCCCGTTCAGCGTGTCCGAGAGATTCCAGACGAAGTCCACCTTGACGTTCGCGAAGCCGAGCGCCGCCAGCACCCAAAGGCCGCGGTAGACCATGAGGCTGTTCTCGCTGAAGAGATACTGCCAGCACCGCTCGCCGTAGTACGACCAGCCCAGGATGGTGGTGAAGGCGAATACGGCCAGCGCAAGCGTGACGATGTAGTTCCCGCCCGCGATGGTGCTCTGGAAGCCCGCCGAGGTGAGCAGTACGCCCGTCAAGCCCTTACCGGCCGCGTCCTTGAGCACCCATGCGCCCGACGTCAGGATGACCAGCGCCGTCATCGTGCAGACCACGATGGTGTCGATGAAGGTGCCGAGCATGGCGATGACGCCCTGGCGCACCGGGCTGTTCGTCTGCGCCGCCGCGTGCGCGATGGCCGCCGAGCCCAGACCCGATTCGTTCGAGAACACGCCGCGCGCGACGCCGAAGCGAACCGCCGCCGCCACTGCCGCGCCCGCGAAGCCGCCCGCCGCCGCAGCCGGGGTGAAGGCGTGCTTGAAGATCAAGGCGATGGCCGCCGGCACTGCGGCGATGTTGATGAGGATGATGATGAGCGCAGCGCCCACGTAGAGCGCGATCATGGCCGGCACGAGCTTGCCCGCCACCTCGCCGATCCGCTGGATGCCGCCCAGGATGACGAAGCCCACCAGCCCGGCCACGACGACCCCCGTAATCCAGGTGGGGACCAGGAAGCTGCCCTGCAGCGCCGTCGCCATCGAGTTCACCTGCACGGCGTTCCCGATGCCGAAAGCCGCCACCGCGCCAAATACGGCGAAGGCGAGTCCCAGCCACTTGGCGAGTTCGGGCGCGAATTCACCCACGCCGTTCCTGAGATAATACATGGGACCGCCCACGTACTTGCCCGCCGCGTCCACCTCGCGGTAGGTGACCGCGCAGACGGCTTCGGCGTATTTCGTCGCCATGCCGAAGAGCGCGATGAGCCACATGTAGAAGATGGCCCCCGGTCCGCCCAGGGCGATGGCGGTGGCGACGCCGGCGATGTTCCCGGTGCCGACGGTGGCCGATAGCGCCGTCATCAGCGCGTTGAAGGGTTTGACCTCGCCCTCGCCGACTTCCCCGTCGGTGTCGTACAAGAGCTTGAAGCCGTACCCCACCTTGCGCCAGGGCATGAAGACCATCCCCAGCGTGAGCAGCACGCCCGTCACGCCCAGCATGCCGAGCATCGGCGGCCCCCAGGCGAAGGCGTTCACGGAACTAATCATGGAATTCAGCCAATCCATCGCATCTACCCCCTCTTGGTGCTACGAAGTTGGCGGTATGATGGTGTCCTCTTGGTCCGGGCGGCGGACGCCATCCCATAACGAAAATAGTACCAAGCAATATTCCGGCGGGCAATGAGTTGTTTTTTGCGGGGGAAATCGCAACAGATACATGATAAAAAGAGCGCCCTGCGCAAGCCCACGAAAACCGGCCTCCGCGCGGCCTCCGGGAGTACCTGCCCGCAAGGCTCCTTTTGGGGGTTGTTGAGCAAGTCCTTCTCGCCCGGAATTGACCCTTCCGGGAGGAATGGTTCCCTACCTTTGCAATTCTTCATGGGATTGACGGGTCAGGCGAATGTCATGTTTTTTTAAGGGTCGCATATATGTCTGACCTACACACCATCCGGCAAGGCGGTATCCCTTAGCCGTCATCCCGGCGCTGCAGGGCTTTTTCAACATCCCTTTTTTGCTTGCACGCCAGGGCGTCAGACGCTCATAATCGAAACCATCGGCGAAACGAAACAGGAGGCGCGCATGAGGATGTTTCCGGCGATTATGGCCGTCGCCGCGATCGCTTTCTTTGCTCCGGCGGGGGCTGCGGACTGGAAAGAGGGGGCCAAGGTGCGGATCGCCACCGAGGGCGCATACCCCCCCTGGAACGACACGGACGCGTCGGGAAAACTCGTCGGCTTCGAGATCGACCTCGCGGCCGACCTGTGCCGGCGCATGAAGGTGACGTGCAGGATGATACCGCGCGCCTGGGAGGGCATCATACCCGCGCTCCGGGCGGGGGAGTTCGACGCCATCATGTCGGGCATGGCGATCACCGGGAAGCGAAAGAAGCTCATCACCTACTCGCGTCCGTTCGCCGCGTCTCCCCACGTCTTCGTCGTGCGGGCGGGCGGCCCCCTCGCGGGCGTATCGACCAAAGCCGCCTCGGTCACGCTGGGGAGCCTGGACGCCGGGGAGAAGGCCGCCATCGAGACGCTCCGGAGAGCCTTCGCCGGCAAGAAGATCGGCGCGCAGGCCGGCACCGTATTCGTGAATTTCCTGAGAATCCACATGGCCGACCGGGCCGGGATACGCACCTTCAAGTACCAGGGCGACGTCGACGCCGCCCTGCTCGCCGGCCGCGTGGACGCGCTCTTCGCCCAAACCTCCTACCTGAAGCCCGTGCTCGACAAAGCGAAGGAAAAGCTGAAAGTCGTCGGCCCCGGCTTCACGGGCGGTTCCCTGGGCGAGGGAATCGGGGTCGGCATCAGAAAGGAAGACCGCGCGCTCGCGGATATGTTCTCCAAGGCCATCACCGCCGCCATCGAGGAGGGGACGCTGTCCAGACTCTCCCTTAAGTGGTTCGGCTTCGACCTCAGCGCGAAGGAATGACCGAGATGAGCGAAGAGACGACACCCCAAACCGGGCAAGCGCAAGACGAGAGCGCCCTCGCCTACACCCGGGCGGGAGACGCCGAGAAAGCCCCGCGCCAGAAGCTGCCCAAGAAGATGTATGAGGCCGAACTCTTGAGGCTCCAGGAAGAGCTCGTGAAGCTCCAGGAGTGGATAAAGGACCAGGGCCTGAAAGTGATCGTCATATTCGAGGGACGCGACGCGGCCGGCAAGGGCGGCGTTATCAAGCGCATCACGCTGAGACTCAACCCGAGGGTGTGCCGGGTCGTGGCGCTCGCCGCGCCCACCGAGCGCGAGCAGACGCAGTGGTACTTCCAGCGCTACGCGGCCCACCTTCCCGCCGCGGGCGAGATGGTGCTCCTGGACCGCTCCTGGTACAACCGCGCGGGCGTGGAGCGGGTGATGGGCTTCTGCACGGAAGAGGAATACCGCGAGTTTCTCTACTCATGCCCCACGTTCGAGCGGATGCTCGTGCGCTCGGGGATCGTCCTCATCAAATACTGGTTCTCGGTGAGCGACGAGGAGCAGGAACGCCGCTTTCAGGCGCGCCTGGAAGACCGCACGAGGCGCTGGAAGCTCTCGCCGATGGACCTCGAATCGCGCACCCGCTGGGTGGAGTATTCCAGGGCGAAGGACGAGATGTTCGCCTACACCGACATCAAGCAGGCGCCCTGGTACGTGGTGGACGCGGACTCGAAGCGCCGCGCGCGGCTCAACTGCATCAGCCACCTCCTCTCCCTCATCCCCTACAAGGACCTGACGCCCTCGCCCATCGAACTCCCCCCCAGGCGTGATTCCAAGGCCTACGTGCGCCCTCCCCTGAGCGAGCAGACGTTCGTGCCGGATCGGTACTAGGGGCATATTGCTCGAAGTTTCATGCAACGCTATTAAGACTTAAGAGCGAAAACTTAATAAGAGTGTGCGTTTTGCAGTTATATTGCGCGAACGCTTCATAAGGGAATTCGTTATTCAGGGTTATGGTGTAGGTCTTAATAAAGGACAGGTCGCGACCTGTCCCTACACGCTTGAGCGGCATTACCGGCTAACGCGAATGGAGAAAACATTCCCCGCTTGAGAGGGTCGGGCATCCTTCGATACGCGGCTTCACCGCTACTCAGGATGAGGCTGGAGGACATTTTCAGGGGTGGAGGGGGCGACCCTCTCGACTGGAAAGCAACCCCCCCTACCCCCCCTTGTCAGGGGGGCAAGAAAAAGCAAAGCCTCCTCTGCCCGGCGGGGGCGCATCGCCTTTTCTGTTGTAGGGGTCGCATAATATGCGACCCGACCGATTGTGGCATGTGGGACGCATGTATGTAGCGCTCCCAAGAAGGGAGCGCTACATACACAAACACCCCCTGTCAGCATTTAGCGATTTCGTCAAAAACCCCTCGCGAGCGGCCCCTGACGGAACACGGCAAAGAGGAGGGCCCCGCAATGCGAGGCCCCCTATTACTCACATCTCCGTGCCCTCGTTCAGGATCGAGAGGTACGCCTCGTAGCCGAACAGGCGGTTGCGCTTCTTGCCCGTGAGCTCGCGGACGATTCCCAGCCGCCCGAGCGCCCGCATCCCGCTGGACGTCGTCTATTGGCTCGCCATTGTGCTTGCGGTGAACCTGCAAACCTCTTTCCTGACGCCGCCATTTGGATTTGCGCTGTTTTACATGAAGGGCGTGGCCTCACCCCAGGTCAAGAGCCAGCAGACCTGCACCGGAATCATTCCGTTCGTACTTATGCAACTGACCGGACTGGCGCTTATCATGGCATTTCCGGAAATCGCCGTGTGGCTGCCGAGACAGCTGCTGAGTGGAGCTATTCCTGGGCCGGTGCGGCCAGATCGGGCCTTCGGTCGGCCCACGGTCTGGCGGCCTCGAATGCGGCGGCGGCGCGGAAGATGTCTTCCTCGCGCAGGATCTTCGAAACCATCTGCATGCCTACGGGCAGGCCGTCCCGGGTCCATCCCGCCGGCACCGAGGCGGCCGGCTGGCCCGTCAGGTTGAACGGATAGGTGTAGTAGACCCAGGATACGATGTTGCGGTCGGGCAGCTCCGGGGGCGCGTTGCAGTTCACGTCGAAAGCCGGGACGGGAAGCGTCGGCGTCAGGAGCAGATCGTAGTCCTCGAAGAAGAGGCGCATCTTCTCGCGTAAGTCGTAGCGCCGGAAAACCTTGCCGTAATACTCGTCCAGTTCCTGATCGAGGGCGCCGGCAAGCACGTCGGCAACCGCCGGGTCGAGCAGGTCCGGCTTGTCGGCGAGCACATCCTTGAGCCGGGTTCCGACGCCGGCGTAGAACTCGGCCATCCAAATGGGGAGCGGATCCTCTTCCATGACCTGTTCGACCAGGTCCACGGTGCAGCCGAGATCCTCGAACACCCTGACGGCCTCCTCGACGATCCGGACCACCTCGCCGGCAGGCTGCGCGTAGCCGAGCGTCGGGCTCCAGGCCAGGCGCATGCCCTCGACCGGACGCTCGCAGGCGGCCAGGAAGTCGGGCACGGGCTGCGCGACGCTGAAGGGATCCCGGCGGTCGTGCCCGGCGACGGCGCTCAGCAGGAGCGCCCCGTCGCGCACGGTGCGGGTGAGCGGGCCGACATGGCCGAGCGTCGGCGTGGCGCTCGCCGGGTAGACCCCGACGCGCGCGAACTGCGCCTTGATGCCGAAAAGGCCGCTGAGCGAACTCGGGATGCGGACGGACCCGCCGCCGTCGGTTCCGAGCGCGAACGGCGTGACCCCGGCGGCAACGCTGGTCGCGGCGCCGCAGCTCGATCCGCCCGGCGTCTTGGCGAGATTCCAGGCGTTCGGCGTCACCCCGGTCAGCGGGCTGTCGCCGACCGCCTTGCAGCCGAACTCGCTGGTCGTCGACTTGCCGACGATGCAGCCGCCCTGCCGCCGCACCCGATCCACCGAGGGCGCGTCGACCGCCGCGACATTGTCCGCCATCACCCGGGAGCCGAAGGTCAGCTTCAGGCCGTCCACGGCGATCATGTCCTTCACCGAGATGGGCAGGCCGTGCAGCAGTCCGAGCTCTTCGCCGGACATGACGGCCTTTTCGGCCTGCCGCGCCGCTTCGAGGGCGAGGTCGGGCGAGGTCTGGACGAAACAGTTGAGCGTCGGCTCAAGCCCGTCCATGCGCTCCAGGGACGACCCGACGAGTTCGACCGGCGAGATGTCGCCGCGCGCGATCAGGTCCTTCGACTCGATTGCCGTCATGAACGCGAAATCGCTCATCGTTCCTGTCCGTCGAGCCGCCCGCCAAGCGTCTCGTGCGTCTTCGCAACGGCAGGCCGGCCGACTTCCACAGCCGCCGCGATGTCCGATATGCGGCTCCCGCGCCGTGATCGTCGCCTGACGATGTGATGCGGGATGCCGGACTGACCCGACGCCAGACCGTGGGGTTCGAGCAAAATGGTCATGCGCGTTCCGAAAAGCCGGCTGACATCGGACAGCCAGGTTGCGCATTCGGAAACCGGCGGGCCTGTGAGATTCGACATGGTTTCACTATTCGCTTGATTCGCATTCCAAAGAATATAAAAAAATATTCCAAGGAATACAAATTGAGATAGCGGAATGTTCCTGAAGCTGCCGGACCGCGTTCAGGGGCGAAAAGATCAAGAGCTACTTCGCCCATATGCAGTAGACGGGTGCGCTCGACGTATATTGGACTACCCGGATCATCGACTACGGGTTCATCCGTGCCATGGCGTGCATGGGGCTGTTCGTCTGCACGTTCGTCGCGCGGTTCAGCCGCGGCGGGAGGGGTTGGAAGAGCTCTTTGGCTGATACTACTCGCGAATCCGGACCGCTCGCGAGCGGCCCAGATGATTTATTCCTTTAGCCGAAATGTTTGGCCTGTTCCGTTGGAAGCTGTTCTTTTTCAGTTTCCTTGAACACCCGTGTCGAGACCCGGGTGTGTTCGAGTGGCCGACGAACGGACTCGGGCGCAATACCGCCACGAATCGCACAGAGCACACCTGCCGCCTCCCAATAATTTTCGACGATGTGGAGTTGGTCGGATCGCCAGGGCAGCATGGTCAAATCATTTTCCATCAGGTTCTTGTTTTCCCGAACGGCTACTACCGGGATGCCCTGTTCCAGTGCGGCTAGCGTTGGTAAACCCACACAACCATCGGGGATCACCAAACACGAAACGTCAGCCGCCGATATAACGCCAGGTTCGGATAGTTGGGATGAGTCAGTTACGATTCGCGGGCTTTTGTGTAGTCCTTTCAAAACACTTTCGAAAAACGTGAGGGAAATCGCTTCCGCTGCCATGCGCGGTTCCACTACGCCCGGATCGCGATTCGCGATATCCTGAGTCTCGAACATCGGCGAATGTGCCGAGGGCACGTTGAATCGGCTTGATACGGCATGGGTGAGCATGGCCTCCACCCCACCCCAAGGGTTGACCATCTTTCCTGCAGCATCAAAATATCCTTGATGGAACTCCTCGGGAACCGAAATTACTGAGGAAATTGCTACCGCATCGTATTCCCCTTCGTGTTCTTCGATTACTTCAAAAGCACGTTCAATCCCGCTGATTTCACCAGCGGCGGTACCAAAATCGGTAAACTCAGATCTCATCCTAATGGGTGGAGAAAGTTTAACCACTTCGGGACAAACCAAGCCGTAGGATGAGCGCGCCGCGCTCACCGCGTTAATGGCGGCGTTCACGAACAATTCGTCTTTGTGGTCATCAATAATGACCAACACACGGTTAGCACGTGTCGGAACGAGGCCGATAGTTCCCATCAACAAACGAGCGATTACGCTGCCTTCGACATACAGAGAATTGACCGGCATTTCGTTTATATCGGATGCGTTGACCACATTGGGATGCAAAATCAATGTATCGCAAGTCTCAGCAATCAGCCGTGCGGCCGGCGTCGCATCACCCGCATGGCCCCCAATTTCGGCGCCTATGCCCGTTGGAATCAAAAACACGACATTAAAACGGCTCGTGTTTTCATGCTTGCGCGGTTCGAAATCGAATATCGAGATATCCGAGAAATCGCCAAGTTCTGACAACGTTTCCAAGCTACTGATCGCACAACTAACATGGTCATTATTTGACTTTGTAATAGCTAACCTGAGAGGTGCGATGTTGGCAGGAAACCGAAATCGCGCGGCCTCTCGAATTTGTGCAAGCGAATCCTGCCTATCAAGTGCGATTGGCAGTTCAAGTTCCAGTTCTCTTAAAAGCAATTCTTTCTCCTTACACTACCTATCACAATGTGCGTTCAATAAATGTCTTCTTGCAGGATGCCGCCTTAAATCGTTTACTTGTAAATTCCGCCGCTACTTCTGGATCAAAGGACTTGCAGGAAAAGATGTTCACATATACTGCACCTAAAATATCCAGCGTGTGAATGACGATTGTGCTCGTCAAAATAAAACAGACGGCTGAAGTGCCTTTGGTATGCGGCAGCGTTTGCCGCTCCTCCTCGGGAACACCTACATCGTCCCAGAAGTGAACCTCGCACTTTTCCATTTTAATTAGAGTACAAAGGTCGGTGAAAAACTTGTCGATATGATCCCGGTTGAATAATTCAGCTTCACATCCATGAAGGTCAAGGATAAGTTCAAAACCATAGACTTGGCGGCCAGTAATACCATCACCCTGACTTGCGACACCCTCACCTAAGTCATTTTGTTCCGAGTGTGCTATCGAGTTACTGATTGTACGGTTCATTTAAGACTCCACAGCACGACGCACACGCTGAAATACACCTTCAAATCCCATACCTGCAACTACCGCCCATGCGATAGATAGGTAAGCGTCCTTAAATTCAGGTTTCCTCAAATTTGGGACTGCTGAACCACTATTTATGAGTTCCCCTGCAATGATTGAAAAAACCAAAACACCAGCTAAAAGACCAAGTGGAGCACTTAACAATACTCTCGATAGTTCTTGCTTTCCAGCCGTATCCGCAACTTCAACTTCCTTAGCGTTGCGAAGATCTAGTAATGCAATGGCTATTGATCCCGCTATCCCTAGAAACCCCCAGTTTAAAATGCTCAAGCGAAAATCACACAAAATAGAACAATTTTGATTGGGGTACAGTAAGGGGAGAATTCCCATTATGGTGAAAATAACTACTGCTGCCGCTCCGCAAATTCTGATGCCTGAAACAATTGATGAACCTTCAGACCATTTAGCTCGATATTCTGCTACATGTTCACGTACCGCTCGAAGATTTGCGCGCAAGGCCTCTCCTTCATCATCTATTTTTTGTGCACGCTCGTCATCTTCACCAAGTTTTTTGTCTACTTCCTCTAAGTCGTTTATGTTGGTGTTAATTTTGTCTTCCCAATCACGATAAAAGTTATCATTGTAAGAAAATGCCTCCCCATATGCATATTCCCTAAGTTCATCGAGGCTAGATCGTGCACGAGCTTTAAGATCTTCTAGCGACAGGAAATCAATCAACATGCGGTCTAAAGTGAGAACCTGAAACTCTGTCCATCCTTCGGGACCCACGTCTTCAGTAAGTCGTTCTATCTCTTCTTGCACCTGTCGATGCTTGGTTTCGAATCCTACGGGCCTTTCAGGCTCAGTTAATCTTGGTTGAATGTTTTTCGCTTCCTGGATCAGCGCTTCAATCTCGCTTCGATCTTCTTTTCTCGAATCATGGACTCGCGACCAATGACGAATAAAAAAATCAGAAATCAACCCCGATAAAAACCCCGCTAGCGCAAGATAAGGCCAACAAATGCATTCAGGAACCGCGTCAGGGTACCAAATAATTAAAATGCAGATAATAACGATGTACAAAATTGCTAAAAACATCACTGTTCGAGCAAGACAAAGAAAGCGTAGTTGCCATATCGTGAGTTCAGGTGGGAGCTTGTCTTCTGGGAGAATGTCCCGACAACGGATGTTTTTAGATTCCCCTTCGTCAGTTCGGTCTTGCATCAATCACCTCGACTCCGAAAATCCCCAGCCAAGCAGGGACGCTCACGAGCGTCCCCTACGAAGGCAAACGACAAATGAGAATGAACACAATCTGAATGGTGTGGAGTCTATCTGTTGAGAGCCGAACCGATCAAGAGAAAACGCCCCTTGCCTCGCAATCCCTCCTTCCTCAGTCGGGATTGACCTTCCCCCTTGACCTCTTCTTATCGCTGCGGGCGCGTTTGTCGTGCAAGCGTTTTTCGGCCTATTCGCGGGTGGGCTAGTCACACCCTGAACGTCACGGTTCTACTCCGACGAACAGAGTAATCGGATACAGCAACCATGGACTGTCACTCCCGAAATTGTACCGATGGTTCCCAGATGCCGGGGCCCGGATTTCTCTCTCCTTTCAGGCAGTTCCAATACAGCTTAGCGGCCGACACAGTTCCCAGATCGGGCACGTAGAGGTCTCCCTTTTCATTCACCGTCATCTTCATCCACTTGCGCGTTCTATCTTTCGCCTGCGCTTCCGTTTCTTCTTTCTCCGGCCCCATGGCAATCCGTCCGAAAACTCCGTTCTCGAAGACGATGCTGGCCGCGTATTGGTAACGGGGGTCTTGTTCCTCTGGATAGACGAGGGGGCGGACCGAGATCAGGGATGGCGCAGGTTCCTCGGGTTCCCCTGTTCTGTCGATGTGCCAACTGCTCGTTGTTCCCCGCTCCTCAATGAAAACAAAGGAGTTCTCGTTCAGCCATCCCATCTGGTTCAGGAAATCGAAGACGTGCCTCAGTCGCACCTTCATTCGCTCGCCATCCTTGAACCACCGCAGGACCTCGCAGCTTGCGGCCTCTCCTTTTTTTGCGATGCCGTTGTGAAGGAGGTTGTTGCGTATATGCCTCAGGTCACCAAGCACCTGTTGACGGGGACGGATGGCCCCGGGTAGATACTGACTCTCGTGTTTGAGCTGGGTTCGGTAGTAGCTCTCCCACCTGTCCCACACCTCGGAGATCCATCCTTTGAACGCGATTTGCTCCATCGGTCCGCCGGGTGCCGTGCGTCCAAAGAGCGGCTCTCCCGTCAACGTGGGGAACGCTCGCAACTTCGGGTAGGCCGGAATAAAGTAGGTGTCGCCGCACACGCGCACGGCATTCTCCAAGGTTTCGATGGCACTGTCGCTCGCATCCCTAGCCTGGAGTAGGCGCTGCCGTTCCCCCAAGTGACTAGCATGAATGCCCTCTAACATATACAGCAGGGAATTAGTCGCAACGGTGACATCGTGCCGGAAGGCTTGCCACAGACGGAACCACTCCCTTTCAAACGCGGCCACGGTGGATTTCGGCAATTCCGATGACGGTGCGGTCGCCATCTCTTCGGCAGCAGAGCGCTGCTGACCCTCCGCATTCTTGGACTCCGTGGAATTGAGTGACCCTGCCGCTTCCCCGGTTGGTATGTGTTGGTCTGGAATTCGGACGCTTGGGTCCTCTTCGTGCGACGAAAGCAGCGGTTGGGGCCAGTCGTCTCGGCGACTCGGATGGTACATGTCGGCGTCGGTTGGCACCTCGAATTGGACGAGCCCCTTGTTCGCGGCGGCCTCTCGCCACTGCCGCGTGTGCCGCTCCACGTCCCTTTCGCAGTAATACTTGGAGCGTTCATCAAACGGGTCGGATGGCGATTTCGGCCACTTGGGGTGGGCCATGTAGAGCCGCGCGGGGTGTATGACGACATATGGGATACCCTGTTTGCGATAACACTCGACGAGTTCCGGCACGAGGTTACCGACGATCGACGAAGATTCGCTCGGTAGCGGCGGGGCCTCTTCGATGACTGGCTTCCAAACGGCTTCCAGCACCCGGTCGATCTTCCTCTGCTCTTCGAGCGACCAACTCAGGGAGTCGGACTTCACCGAAGGGATATCCGACTCCGTCCGCGGAGGATATAGCCGCAACGCCGAACGCTCCGCTGCGCTCCAGTCCTCAGGCCGACTCTCGAGGATCATGGTCTTCAGGCACGTCCGCAAAACGTTGTCAATTTCGGCCACCAGTTCAACATTCCGTACATTGTCTCCCGCGCCCGACTCCACGGTCACCCGGCCATGCACAATTTCCGAATGGTAGTCGCAAAACCTGCCGAGCACGTCCTCAGTTTGCCGTCTCTCGTTCTCGGAGTCCGCATATTGCCACGCCGCCCTTTTCGGGATAAGCGTAGCTCGATCCTCCCATTCGCCGTTTTCCGTGAAGAGGATATTCAGTGCGATGCCCAAGTCGATCACCCTGTCTTCTTCATCCACTCGCTCGGTGCCGTTACGAAGGCGCGCGATTGCTCGCCCTAGTCTGCGTCGGGCCTGCTCCGGAAGCTCCGAGTATTTCGCTGTGAGGTCGTGGAGTTCCGCGATTGCCAGAGGCCGCTTCTGGGGTGGAGGTCCGTATCCATGGAGCGCCAGTGCCACTCGTCGGCTTCCGGCGCCGCGCACTCCGGTTTCGTGACGAAACGGCAGTGCAGCCACGGCAGCGGCGGTAACGGCCCTCCAGTTGCCGAACACGCGGAACCCGTTTCCCCAGACGAGCCCGAGAAGGAGCGCCAACTGCTCCAGTCCGTCCTTGAGTAGCGGGCTCGTATATTGCCTGCACCCATCACCCTGGAGGCTGCGGCGCTCGAACCACCGGCTCTCGAGTGCGCAGACGTTGTCCACATGCGGCTCTGGCAACTTGATGAGTAAGTCTCCCGGGTTCGACTCCGCGTCTATCTTCCGTCGCGCTTCGCAGTACGGTAAAAGGGTGCAGTACTCGTCCAAGGGCTTCGCCATTTCGATGGGCGGGCCTTTCAGCAGATAGACCCTATTGACCTCGATCATTCCATGAACCGCGAATTCGGCGGCGTACTTCCCAACCGACTCCCGGCCGTAGAGCCTAGCGGCCGCAATCAACTTTCGGGTGGCGGTCGTAGTATCGAGCTGGCTCTCCCTTTGTATCCCCCAGTTCTCTCCGGTCGCGACGGTGCCGCTCGGGGCCGGCTTTTCTTCCTCCGGGTTCCAATGGATTTCCACCCACTCCCGCAATCGTCGGAATCCCGGCCCGTCCGTCCTCCAAATCCCTTCGTCCAAGAAGCGGTCCATGCTTCGCCTGCCTTCCCAGCAACTCTCTGGGGGGCTGGCCTCGTCCATCTCCAAGATGTTGGGTCTCTCGTCAATCGTCAGAACGACTTGGGTTTCTTGTTGCGCTTTTTTCAGTCGCTCGAAAATGCTTTCAATAGAAGGGGGTACGCTCATTTGATTGTCTCTCGGTTGTGAAAAAAATCAGCTCTCAGGTAATCGCCGAAGCAGTGAATCATTGACACTTTATCGATTGGGTGCCCTAAGTTGCCCCCAAACCCGAATCTCCCCGCATTTGCTCATCCGGCAGAATGCGCTGGTCGTATGGGAGTGCGTAACAGAAGATACATCCAAACTCGAATCCCGACTCATCGACTTCTTGTCGCCTCAAACGGACAAATAACCTCCGTTACTCTTGCCCCCCCCTCGCCTCGCAATCCCTCCTTCCTCAGTCGGGATTGACCTTCCCCCGCGTCTTCTTCTTATCGCTGCGGGCGCGTTTGTCGTGCAACCGTTTCTCTTGCGACCCTCGGGTGGGGCGCGTGGGGCGGCGCGGCCGGGGCGGGTCGGCGGCGGCGGCGAGGGCGGCGCGCAGCTTCTCGAGGCAGTCGGCGACGTTCCGGCCCTGGTCGCGGAAGCGGCTGCTCGCGATGACCACGTGGCCCTCGCGCGTCACGCGGCGCGGGTGGAGCGCGCGGAGCCTCGCTTTCACGTCCTCGGGCGCGCTCGGCGCTCACCTTTTGATCTTGTCGTCTACGTTTATGGGTATGGTTCTCCTTTCGAAAGTCCGGTTAGTTCGAAAGATATGTTGTGGAAAGCATATATCTTCAAGTGCATGTAAAGGGGTGGCATTCAATATGACGAATCCGAGCGCATAAAGAACTTGGGTCGAAAAGGAAAAGTTGAGTGGAGAAATGGGAAAGCGCGCTGAACTACATAGCCACCTTTATATGATACTTAACGAACCAGCATTTACTGTTCGTCGCCACAGTCTTTGATTTGTCCATGCGTGAGGCTATAAAGTCGTTGTCCATTTCATTCCAGGACATTTTCGGGAAACATCAACAATCTGAGGTCCTGGATCGATAAATTTCAATTTTTGCCTCAGCTTCTGCAATAACGCCGCTGGATCGATCGCTGTCGGTCGAAGCGCCGAATTTTGAGCAGGCTGCTCCAGATGCAGCACCACTCTCCATCGCCGTCCAGAACTCAAGGCGCTTTGCGCAATTTTCTTTTCATTCACATCATCAGCATTCGTTGCAGCGGTCGCCAGGCCGGCTAATGTGTCCCGAACCTTTTGAGCCACTACGTCGCTTAAACTACTAGGAATCGGAAATAAGGATTTGCGGTAGTTCTTCACTTCGATCAACCAAGCGACACTCTGGCTGACGCATACAAAGTCAACTGCTTTAGAACCACCCGCAGCATGCTGAAAACTCTCTCGACTCTGAGAATTTCTTCGATAAAATGACCACTCATCATACTTTCCGACATCGCAGTCGCTATCGAACTTGAACTCCAGTTCACCTTCCAAAAGGGTCGTCATGCTGATGATTCTTCCAAAAACCGGTCCGACTGCAAGAGTTCTTCATCCAACACCGTCAACGGCTTAATACCATCAATGATTTCGTCTTGCTCAAGAACAACGCCTTCTTCACTCTTCCCAATCGCGAAGTATCGTTGCCCGATTCCTTTGAACTCTTCCTTTCTCAATAACATCTCCAATTCCCGCAGGAGAAACAGACTGTGCGTCGCAATGATGACCTGAACTCCGTTTCTGCAAATGTGAAGAATCGTCCGAGAAATCTCGCGAATCAGCTTCGGATTCAGATTGCTTTCCGGTTCATCCCAGAACAGACAACCTTTGTCGAGCAACGAGCCTGTTGCGATCAACCGGGCGAGCATTGCGAGTTTGCGGTGTCCTTCGGCGACGAGCGACATTTCCATACTCCCGATGCCTAGGCCTTTGAGATAGAAGCGACCATTCTTGTCCAGAACGATTTGGCCGCCCATTTCATCTTCAATCGGCTTCAAAACCCAGGCTATTTTGCGGGCAGTCGGCCCCCTCAATGCAGGGGCGCCAAGCAGGGCGCATGTATCCCGCCACGTTTCTTCGAATTCCAGATGACGACTCTCATAAAGTGAAACAAAACCCGGGTAGATGGTCAGCAACTCCCGTGTCGGCAGAAATACAGGCGCCTTGTCGATCCATTTCGAGGGAACACGTTCGAAAACCACTTCCGACTTGCTGTTCGTGGCGAAACTGAAACTCATGTTCCATCGAGAATCGTCGAATCCAACTCGCACTTCACAACGGTTTCGGCCTTGCTGGCGGCGCGCCATACGTCCCAATGACTCAGCTCGAAAAACATCCACCAGCTTCTGCGCCATACGTGGTTGAAGGAGCGTTTTAGAAGGTTGCGAATGAAGAGAATTCTGGCCAAGTTCCGTACTCGCGGCCATAGCCGCGTAGGGCAGCTTGAGGAGGTGTGTTTTCCCCAAGCCATTTTCGCCGATAATGACGTTAAGTCCCGGTGAAAACCGCAATCGGCTTTCTCCGAAGGCCGTAAAATTTTTCAGATGAAGCGTTTTCAGCAAAGGTTTTCCCCTTCCAGGAACGCTCTCCCAAAGTCGAATCCAGTCCACATACATCGGCTGCGCAAAATCTAAACGAATGAATCCAACTCGCAAAGAATACAATGGAAACATATAGCGATACAAATTATGCCGCGGGGGATGAAGAATCACGGTGGTTAGTTCCTGGTGGCCTAATATACGATTAAGCTCATATCCCCATCCCCTTTGTCAGTATTGAAAGATACTGCTCGTAACCGAACAGGCGGTTGCGCTTGTCGCCCGTGAGTTCGCACACGATTTCCGAACATTCAAGAACACAGGGCCGTTAGCAAACACGGGACGCTCGCGAGCGTCCCCTACGAATGCAGACGACAAATGAGAATGAACCCAACCTGAAAGGTGCGGAGTCTATCTTTTGAGAGCCGAACCGACCAAGAGAAACACCCCCCTCGCCTCGCAATCCCTCCTTCCTCAGTCGGGATTGACCTTCCCCCTTGACCTCTTCCTATCGCTGCGGGCGCGTTTGTCGTGCAAGCGTTTTTCTTGCGACCCGCGGGTGGGGCGCGTGGGGCGGCGCGGCCGGGGCGGGTCGGCGGCGGCGGCGAGGGCGGCGCGCAGCTTCTCGAGGCAGTCGGCGACGTTCCGGCCCTGGTCGCGGAAGCGGCTGCTCGCGATGACCACGTGGCCCTCGCGCGTCACGCGGCGCGGGTGGAGCGCCCGGAGCCTCGCCTTCACGTCCTCGGGCGCGCTCGGCGAGGCGGCCATGTTCCAGCGCAGCACCGCCTTGGAGGAGACCTTGTTGACGTTCTGCCCGCCGGGGCCGGAGCTTCGCGCGAACTGGAAGTGGATTTCGCGCAAGGGGATGCGGAGCCTCTCGTTCACGATGAGCATGTGGATACTCCCGGGGCGTCAGTGGGGCGGCGGGTGAAGTTTCCGGGGGCGGCTAGATTGAGACGGCAAGCGCGCCAGGGGTTCGGGGCTGTTCCGCGTCCGTGAGCGGGCGGCTCGTCCGGTTCGGGCCATCAAGAAGGAAAAGGCCTCTCCCGCTTGCGGCAAACGCTTGCTCCTCGGGGCTGTTGAAAAAGCCCTCTCCGCCTCATCCTGAGTAGCGGCAAAGCCGCGTATCGAAGGATGCCCTCTCGCACCGGCGCGAGGCGTTCGACTCCCCTCGCCCTTCGATACGCCGCCTTCGGCGGCTACTCAGGGTGAGGGAAAGGCGCCCCATCCAGGGCGGTGAGCAAACCGATAAACTCTCCCTTCTTCGGGTTCTCTGAACAGTTTTTTCAACAACCCCTCCCCGCTAGTGTTCGGCCCTCCTCCGTCGGGTTCGTGTCCGCATTTGCCCGCAGTTGCGCGTCGGTCGAAACTTGCCGACTCGTGCAGAATACACCACGGCCAGCGCCCTGAGAAAGGACGCGTTGGCGGACGGCCTGTATGAGCTTGCAGCATGAATGATCCGGGAGGCCGCGCCCGGCACCGCGAATCGAATCGGGATGAAACCATGAGACGAACCGGCATCCAAAGAGCACGGCCGCAGCGCACAGGACCACCTCTGCAGCGCCCTCAGGAATAAGAAAACAATTCCGTAAATATCGATAAATTCACGGGGTTTTTCCGTAAATAACTGAAAATTATCGAGGGGAAATGCGCGCAAATGCGGGGTGCTGCGGATGCGGGGTGTGCGCAAATGCGGGCAGTTGCGGGGCGGGATGCGCGGATGAGTCTGCTCCCCCCGCCCGTCAGAGGCCAGGGGCGTTCTTCGCCAAGTGATTGTTTACTGATGGGTTACCGCGATTACACGACACCATCCGCGCGCAGGCGGGCGATTTCGTCCGCAGCGTAGCCGACCTCGGCGAGAATCGCTTCGGTGTGCTCGCCCAGAACCGGAGAAGGCTTTGATAAATCAGGTGTTACGCCGCCGAAGGCGACCGGGGAAGCGGGCAGGAGGCCCGGCCCGGCAACGGGGTGGTCGACCTCCACGAAGGCCTCGGGGAAGCGCTCCTTGACCTGGGCGACGTCGTTGATGGCGCTGACCGTAACCCCTTGAGGAATAAGGAGTTCCTCCCATTCGGCGGTCGTCTTACCGGTGAGGACGTCTTCGAGAATTTCGCGCAGGGCGGCGTCGTTCGCCACGCGATCCTTATTTTCGCGGAAGCGGGGATCGTCTGCAAGCGCAGGTTTTTCAATGGCTTCGACGAATACGCGGTAGCGGTTCGTGTTCGAGATGGCCACGTATATGAGGCCGTCCCGGGTGCGGTAGCCCGAGAAGGGAGAGACCACCGGGTGGGAAAGTCCTTCCGGTTCAGGCACTTGGCCGGTGAAGGCGTGGCGCGACACGGGGTTTTCCATGATGTTGACGGTCGCGCCCATCATCGAGGCGTCCACGCGGGCGCCCTCGCCGGTGCGCTCCCTCTGGAGGAGCGCGGTGAGGATCCCGGAAAGCAAGTAAAGTCCGCTGGTTACGTCGACAATCGAGACGCCCACGCGCACGGGGTCCCCGCCCGCCGGCCCCGTCACGCTGATGAGGCCGCCCGCGGCTTGTAAGAGGCTGTCGAAGGCGGGGCGCTTGGCGTTTTTCCCGCTCTGGCCGAAGCCGGACACCGCGGCGTATACGAGCCGGGGATTATCCGCTTTCAGGGCCTCCCAGCCGACGCCCAGGCGGTCCATCACGCCCGGGAGGAGGTTTTCCACCAGAACGTCCGCCTCCCGGCAGAGTTTCTTGAATACCTCCACGCCTTCTGGTTTTTTGAGGTCCAGCGTGATGGAGCGCTTGCCGCGGTTCAGACTCATGAAATAGCTGCTCTCGCCGTTTTTATATGGACCGATGGCGCGGCTGTCCTCCCCGCCGGGGCGCTCCACCTTGATGACCTCGGCGCCATAGCCCGCAAGATATAGGGAAACGATGGGACCGGCGTTGAACTGGCTGGCGTCGATGACCTTCAGGCCCTGGAGGAGTGGCATCGGGTGCGGGAGAGCTCTCTAGCGGCGTTTTCTGTTGGTTTTGGCGGCCGTTTTCTTCTGCGTGGTTTTTTTCGGGGCTGCTTTCCTGGACGCTGTTTTCTGAGGCGCCTTCGCCCGGGACGCCTTGCCTGCGGCGGCTTTCTTGGCCGTGGCGCTCCTGTTCGCAGGATTCACGGCCTGGGCGGAAGTACTCGTTTTCTTTTTCGCCGCCGTTTTCCGCGTCGCCGTTTTTTTCTTCGCGCTGACCGCTTTCCCCCGTGTACTCGGCGCTTTGCTCTTCGCCGAAGTGGTTTTCCTGGGGGTGGCAGTTGTTTTCTTCTTCACAACGGAGGCTTTTTTCCTGGCCGCCGTTCGCTTTTTCTGCGCCTGTGCTTTCTTAGGGGCTGCTTTCTTCTGCCGCGCCTGTTGTCTTTTCGCCTGTTTCTCATTTTCCGCGCGCGCCGCCTCAGCCGCCCGTTTCTCTTCTTCAGTTGGCGGGAAAACGGGTTTTTTGCGTCCCGTTATCAATCGAAAAGCATACCCCACCTGCGTTTCGCGCCATTCATTCTCTCCGAGATCCTGCAGCACAAGTTCCACCGGAGAGCCCGGAATCAGCATGTCCCGATAACCTTCCCATCCGATCAAATGGGAATTTATCTTTATCCCCTCATTCAGGAGTATGACCGCAGAAGCATATTCCACATTGCCATCTACAGAAGAGTGCGTGATCGTGGCCGAAAGAAGCTTTCCCTTCCCGCTCAAAAACACCTCGCTTGTGCTGCGAGGACAGACGGGATTATCGCAAGTGGTTTTCGAGCCGGTCTTCGGGAAAAAATACTCCTCGCATTCCCTGCAGACGGACCCGATGAGCTTGGGCTTATGACGAGAATTCCTGGGAATCGTAAAAACATCGCGCATAAAAGGAACGACAACTTTATTTTTCTCAGGAACGAAAATCGAAAGCTCATTCTGGCGGGTGTTCATGTACTACCCTGCTTTTAAAGTTTCAAAGTACAAATCAAATTGAACGAAATGTAAACAGCTTGTTAAAAATCATAGGCATGCCGGGATTTGTGCGCGAACACTACCAAGGGGTTCAACGAGTGTCAAGATGAATTCAAATCGGGGAAATCCCCCCATCCCCCTTTCGGGAGATTACCTCCATCCATAGAATATTGACACTTAAGCCAACCTTGATATTAACGACTTGACCATTCAAAACCTGCAATCTTATAGTCGACAATCGTATTCATATAAGGGATGCGGCATGACTTCTCCAGACGCTCGAAATCTTCAATCCAAGCTTCTTCGATTATTGCCTTCGGTGGATGAAATCGTTACGCGCCTTAAAGATGACGGTGTCAACGGCTCATCAGATACTGCCCTATCCGATGCCGTCAGAAAAGCAATCGGAACGAGAAGACAGCTCCTGCTTGAACAAATGAGCCAGGATTTCCCGAAAACTACGGAAAACGCATCGCTGTCCGAGCAAACAATTCGCGATATCGTACTAGATGAAGCAAAACAAATCCTTTCCTCGAATAAACAACTCGGCTTGAAAAAAGTCATCAACGCCACAGGAATCGTCCTACACACAAATCTGGGTCGAGCACCCTTAAGTGAAGCCGCAAGAGCCGCCCTCAATAATATGGCACAAGGATATTCAAATCTGGAATTCGATTTGCACCTTGGGAAGAGAGGTAAAAGAGGGTCCGATGTGGAATCTCTCCTTTGCCAACTTTCTGGTGCCGAGTCGGCATTAGTGGTCAACAATAACGCTGCGGCCGTTATGTTCGCGATTCACACGATGGCAAATGCCGCCGAAGTGATCGTTTCAAGAGGTGAGTTGGTTGAAATTGGCGGTTCATTCCGAATTCCAGATATCATGCGCCAAAGCGGCGCAAGATTAGTAGAAGTAGGGACAACGAACAAAACGAGGATTTCCGATTACCGCAACGCCATTACCCAAGATACGGCATTGCTGCTGAAAGCCCATACAAGCAATTACAGGATTGTCGGATTCACGGAAGAAGCATCTCGCGATGAACTCTCTGAACTTAGCAAAGAAACTAGTATACCCACGCTGGAAGATCTCGGTAGCGGCTCACTTCTTCATGTTGACGGACTTCCGCATGAACCCACCGTCATAGAATCAATTCAAGCGGGAATCGATGTCGTTACCTTCTCCGGGGACAAGCTTCTCGGTGGCCCACAGGCAGGCATTGTAGTAGGAAAGGCGATATGGGTGGAGAAAATGAAAAAACACCCGCTCATGCGCATTCTCAGGCTCGACAAGCTTACGCTCGCCGCCTTGGAGGCGACACTCAGGGTATATCTCGACCCGGATACCGCCTACACCCATATCCCGACTCTTCAAATGTTGTCCACCAACCGAGAAAAACTGAAAAAACAGGCTGAACGTCTGATGAATCTGATGGGGAAACATACTTGTTCTTTGCTTGGCGCCAGGGTGGAAGAAACTTCGGGGATGGTAGGCGGCGGGGCGATGCCCCTGGCGAAACTCGATAGCTTCGCCGTTACATTATCGCCCAAAAACTCTTCCGCCAAATCCTTGGAAACCAAGTTGCGCCATGGTACTCCACCGGTAGTGGCGCGTATTCATGAGGATAAAGTAATTCTGGATCTGAGATGTATTCAAGAAGATGAAATGTATCAGCTTGGCGTGATTCTCAACGAATTCACAAATTAGTCGACAGCCTTGTCTATATTTTATTTCTCTCGTCAAAACGAAAACAGGGGGCAATATTCCGATGCCAACCGTTAATTCCGAAGGTGTTGCAATAGATTATGAATTCATTAATCCCCAGCATACCGATACGCCTGTATTCTTGATCACCGGGCTGGGTGGCATCCGCTCAGTATGGGCAAATCAAATCGAAGCATTTTCTGCTACGAGGCCTCTTATCCTTCATGACCACAGAGGAACGGGGAAAAGCGCTAAACCAAGCGGAGTATACAGCGTTCTCAACATGGCGAAAGACATCACCGCCATCATGGATGACCTTGAAATAGAAAAAGCGCATCTCGTCGGCAGTTCAACGGGGGGCGCCATCATCCAGGTTATGTGTATTGACTATCCCGATCGTGTCAAAAGCGGGTCTATCGTTAGTTCCTGGCCCAGGAGCGACGCATATTTCACCCGCCAGTTCAGCGTACGCAAAGAAGTTTTACTCAATATGGGATGGGAAACTTACACGAGATTCTCCACATTCACCTTGCATAGCCCAAAGTTTTTCACCGACAACTTTCAAGGAATTCAAATGCAGGAAAACCAATCGATCGCCAACGCGCCTCCAGCTGAGATAATGGCCGAGAGAATCGACTGCATCATTGCGCATGATCAGTTGGACCGTTTAGGCCAAATTACATGTCCGGTGCTGGTGGCCGTCGCAAGAGACGACGTAGTAACTCCACCGTACTATTCTCATCAATTGTGTGATGCCATCCCTGAGGCTGAATTGAAAATTTTTGATGAAGGTGGTCATTTCGTATATATCGAGAAACCGGTTGAATTCAATGAGGCCATCCTGGAATTCATCCAACGTCATGACTAATCGATTTTTCCATTACTCGCCTATCAACCACGAAGGCGATATCACCTTATGAAGCATGTTGTCATCGGAACCGCCGGCCACATCGATCATGGCAAAACCTCTCTCGTCAAGGCATTGACCGGCACAGATACCGACCGCCTCAAAGAGGAAAAAGAGCGCGGCATCACCATCGAACTCGGGTTCGCCGAGTTGATTCTCGATAACGTCTACGCAGGTATTGTGGACGTTCCTGGCCATGAGCGATTCGTAAAAAATATGCTGGCGGGAGTCGGCGGCATCGATTTGGTCATGCTGATCGTTGCTGCCGATGAAGGCGTCATGCCGCAAACGAGGGAGCATTTGTCGATTTGCCGACTTCTCGGCGTAAAAACAGGGCTCATTGTTCTCACCAAAACAGATCTGGTCGATCCAGAATGGGTCGAACTTGTCACGGACGACATACAGGACTTCGTAAAAGACACATTCCTGGAAGAAAAACCAATTGTGCCGGTTTCGGCTCACACCGGTGATGGTCTGGAAAATCTCAAAAAAATATTGAACGAAATCGCTGATCAAACACCCACAAAAAGCGAAACGGGTATCTTTCGAATTCCGATTGACCGCGTCTTCACGATGAGGGGATTCGGGGTCGTGATAACGGGAACCCTGTTCAGTGGAAGTGTGGCAGTAGGAGAACAGGTTGAAGTTTATCCCAAGGCCCTTCAGGCGCGCGTTCGTGGCTTGCAAGTTCATGGGGAGTCTGTAGGAAAATCAACTGCCGGCCTCAGAACTGCCGTAAATCTACAGGGTCTCGAACGCGCCGAGGTGTTCAGAGGAGACATTATCGGTCATCGTGGTGAACTGAAAACAACATATATGCTCGACGTGCATCTGGAACATCTGGCCGACGCGCCCCGCCCGCTGAAAACCCGGAACCGCATTCGGTTCCATGCGGGTACAGCCGAAATCATGGGCAGGATATCTCTCATCGGACGAGATGCGCTTGAACCGGGAGATAGCTCATTTGCACAAATTCGGTTGGAGGAGCCTATTGTGGTACTGCCCAGAGATCGATTCGTCATCCGGAGCTATTCGCCAATCATCACGATAGGTGGTGGGGAAATCCTGGATATAATGCCTCGCAAGCATAGGCGATTGCGGAGTTCATCCCTGGAGCACCTGAAATCACTTCATCAAGGGGATGAGACGGAAAGACTGCTCATATTGCTCCGGGACTCACGGTTGAACGGAGTCGAACTTGCTGACCTCACAGGTCGTCTCACACTAAAGCCGAGCGACATCCAGAAAACCATTCAGGAATTATCGTCCCAAAGAGAAGTGCAAATTATCGACCAAACCAATTTCTTCTCCATGACTACAGCGCATTTCAACACCGCCCAGAAAAATATTCTCTCTTTTTTGTGTGAATATCATGCTGAGAACCCTCTTCGCACAGGGGCGCCCAGGGAAGAAGTTCGCGGCAAGGCGGGCGAAATCAATGAAAAAATCTTTGCCGCCGCACTCAAACACTTAAGCGAATCAAACGAAATCGTTGAAAATGGCGCCATATTAAGACTCGCCTCCCATTCAGTAGAAATTGATGAAAAACTCGGAGAAGTGAAAACGAAACTGGAGTCGGTTTACAAGAATGCCCATTTTCAACCGCCATCCGTCGAAGACGCATTCTCACAAAGTGGCGGCAAAGGCAATTCGAATCGTAATGCCCTGCAAATCCTCATCGACGAAGGTGCGTTACTGCGACTGAAGGACAACATTATCTACCATCGACACGCTTTGAGCGAAGCAGAAAACCTTCTTAGAGAGCATCTATCGCAAAACAACGAAATTACGGCTGCCGAATTCCGGGATCTCCTGGGCATAACCAGAAAACACGCCATACCTTTACTTGAATATTTTGATACTGCGCGGATTACACTGCGGGTGGAAGATAAAAGAGTGCTTCGACCAGACGCGAGATAAAATCCCTATATAAGGAATAAAAAATGCCTCTCGATAATAATAAAATCCAACGCCTGCGGTCAGATGTCCCGGCCCTGAAAAATCAAATTTACGTAAATTGGGGTGGCGGAGGACCATCGTCGAAATCGATTCTTCGTGAAATGGACAAGTTCACAAAACGCGATTTGGAACTCGGCTCGTTTCATCCGACAATCAGGCATGAAACCTCCAAGGCCCTAAAACGCACCCGAGAGAGCTGTGCGAAACTCATCGGCGCAGAAGCCTCCGAAATAGCCCTGACCAACAACACAACGGTCGGAATCAATTTAGCGGCAGCAGGACTAACTTGGAACCCAGGAGACGAGGTAATCGTCTCGGATTTGGAGCATCCGGGCGGCTACCTCCCCTGGTTGGTATGGCGGAAGAGAAATCCCATCAAGGTGAAACTATTCAAAACCGGTCAAAATGATGACCAGCTTCTCCGAAACTTAGAAAAGGCTATCACGCCAAAAACAAGGGTGGTTTGCGTGAGTCATATTACGTGGCTCAATGGCAGGAGACTTCCTCTTGAAGCAATCGGCGAAATTTGCGTCTCCGCAGGCGCCCTCCTCATCGTGGATGGCGCCCAGTCCGTAGGGCATATACCAGTCAAAATCAAAGACACCGGCGTAGATGTCTACACCATATCAGGCCAGAAATGGCTGATGGGTCCGGATGGCACGGGCGCCGTGTATATAAGGCGTGGAGCAGGCAAAAAGATTCAGCTTTCATCTGCAAGTTTTCGCTCAGCTCAAAAAAAGAGTTTAAAAACCCTGTCTTTCACCCCTGAGCCGAGCGCTATGCGCTATGAAGTCGGAACTCTCAATACACCCGGGTTCATTGGGTTCCGGACTGCGGTCGAACAATTCAAGAGAACAGGACCTATTTCAATCGAAAAAAGAATTCTGGCGCTGGCGAATCGCCTGCTGTCCCAGATACGTCCAATCAAGAATGTTGAAGTCATTACGCCTGAAGGAGAGGCTCAGTCTGGCCTGGTTTCTTTTCGGATTCATGGCGTCGAATCTCAAAAAGTGGTGGACAGACTCTACAGGAAATACCAAATCATTCTCAGGGCGGTGATAACGGAGCCTCCCGCCGTGAGAGTATCCATACATTATTTGAACACGGAAGATGAAATGGATTCGATAGCAAATGCGATAGACGCGATCACGGCCGGCAGGAAAAAGGGATAAACGGAAATTGCAATTCCTAACAAAATAGGCGGCGATGAGATTATCGCCGCCTATTAGTGTTAGGCTCGTAATTATTTTTTCAGCGTTACATTCACCGCCGTGGCGGCGCCACCCTTCACCGACACCTTCATGGATTTCTTGCCCAATACCTCGTGCCAAATCTCAAGTGTGTAAGAGCCTGCGGGGACGTCTTTTATCTCGAATTTCCCCCCGCCGCCCGTGATGCTCACATATGGATTTTCCGCCACAACGATATACCCCCTCATCCAATCATGAACGTCACAAGTCACTTTCAGGATGCCGGGTTTCTTGAAGTAGCGGGTCGACATTCTCAGTTTTTTCTTGAACTTGGGCTGCGCGATATTGGCTACCGAATTTCCCGTCTTGCCAGGATGGGTATGAACGTTGTGGAGGATTTTGTCACTGTTCTTCATCAGCAGCTTCGACTTTTGCCTCATCACCACCACGCGGGGTAGGTAGACGCATCCTTTTTGGTCGACAGTCGCTTTTTTCTGGCTTTTCGACCACTTCTTGCCGGATTTTACGCCTTTCAAAGAGACGACGGCCCACACCACGCCGCCGTCCTTCACGACCAGGCTCTCATCCTTAATCGGTTTCTTGCCGCAAACCTTTTTATCTTTATTCACGGATAATGTTTTGGATTTCGGGGCCGCGCCGTCGAACTTGATTGCTCCGGTAATCGAACCTCCGCCGCTTACTTTTCCTTCCTTATAAGCATTCGCCGATCCAGCAAAGGCGATGCTCAACATCACCGCAAACATCCAGCACAATTGAAAGTGTTTGGGAATCATACCTACTCCTCTCAAAGAATTTTTCTGATTGGCAGCTACTGTTTTCAAAAGCGTGCGCCGCAACCATTCGCACACGAAATATCTGTGATTTCAGATGCAAAACCTTTTAAAAATGACTTCTAATCAGATCGGAACCGCCAGGAACTCACACCTGATCCATTCAAGTAATGCACCTTTCACTTTTAGTCAACCCTCTTGGTGGCAGACTTCGGAATTCACCTGAATTCATTACGCAAACAAGCTGAATACCGCCATGAAAGAAAGCGTAGGTCCCGCCGTCAGAAGAGGCAAATCCATCTCGCTAGCGCAAGCGACCCCACTGCCGTGATGTTTGCAACATGGCGGACTCTGGGGTATCTCTCTAAAGCCGACTTATGGCCGATATGATTGATTTTCGGGGGTAAACAGTGAATCCGAACTTAAAAGACGCCAAGATGCCCGAAACGCTCGATGGCTGGGCGATTCTGCACCATATCTTCAAGGTCGACTGGCCCGCCTGGAACCGGCTGGAGAGCGCCCGGCAGCACCGAATCCTGGATGAAGCGACGGAATTCTTCGCCTCCATCGCCCGTCCCGAATCCGGCGAGAGCGCCCTGTTCAGCCTGTTGGGCCACAAAGGCGATCTGCTGTTCCTGCATTTCAGGCCCACGCTCGGTGCCCTGAATGAGGTCGAACTGGGGCTGCGGCGGCTGGCGCTTGCGGAATATATGGACGAGGCCACGTCCTACCTCTCGTTCCTGGAACTCGGCCTCTACGAAATGACCGTGAAACTCCACTCACAGTTCGTCGATGAGGGTCTCGAGCCGGGAAGCGACGAGTGGAAGTCGAAATGGTCCGAAGAGATGGACAACCAGCGAGAGCGCATGAAAGAGCGCCTCTACATGGACATCCCGAATACGAGATACCTGTGCTTCTACCCGATGAACAAGCGCAGGGGCGAGGAGAAGAACTGGTACGGCCTGCCCATCGAGGAGCGTCAGCAGATGATGCGCGAACACGGCTTCGTCGGCAGACGGTACGCCGGCCGCGTCCAGCAAATCATCACGGGCAGCATCGGCTTCGACGATTGGGAGTGGGGGGTGTATCTTTTCTCGCAAGACCCGCTCGTATTCAAGCGCCTCGTATACGAAATGCGCTTCGATGAGGCCAGCGTCTGGTATGGCGAGTTCGGCCCGTTCTACGCCGGTCTGCGCGTCATGCCGCATCATCTGAAAAGCATTTTCCGGGGCAAGGTTCCCTCGCTCGAATCGCCGTAAGGCGAACGATTTCAAAGAACAGGCCCTTTATGGCGAACGTTCTTATCGTAGGTTGCGGCTATGTCGGCGCTGCGCTCGGCGCTGCGCTCGCAGGTGAGGGCCATCTCGTCTGGGGCATGCGCCGGAATCCCGAAAAGCTTCCCCAATCCATCGAGCCGCTGAGCGCGGACATTCACGACAAAGACCTGGGCGGCCTCCTCCCCGATGGCCTCGATTACATCTTCTACACCCTCTCTTCGGGCGGCGGCGGCGAGGCCGGCTACCGGGCGGCGTATGCCGACGGCCCGAAAAATCTCATCCAAGCACTTGATAATAAAGGAGAAAGGCCCAGGCGAATCTTCTTCACATCGAGCACGGCCGTCTACGCGCAAACAGACGGCAGCCGGGTGGATGAGGGATCACCCACGCTGCCGACACATTACTCGGGCCGCACCCTGCTCGAGGGCGAGCGTACTCTGCTGGAGAGTGGCTACGCCGCCACAATCCTCCGTCTTTCAGGCATTTACGGTCCCGGCCGCACGCGCCTGATAGACTCCGTCCGGGCGGGCCGGGCCGAAGTCCAGGCGGGTTCGCCCCGCTTCACGAACCGCATCCACCGCGACGACTGCGCGGGCGCGCTGGCCCACCTCATGAAGCTGGAAGCGCCGGCTGAGATGTACCTCGGCGTCGACGATGAGCCCGCCGACCGGCGTAAAGTGTTGATTTGGCTGGCCGAACGGCTGGGCGTCCCGCATCCGCGCGAAGCCGGGGGCGGTGAAGCACCCTCCGCGCGCGCGGCGACGAGCAAGAGGTGCTCGAACGCCAGGCTCAAGGCGGCAGGCTACCGCTTTCTCTATCCGTCCTACCGGGAGGGCTACGCCGAAATGATCAAAGAGGTGAAAACCACGTAACTGGCAGACAAATCAATTATTTAGCAGGACTTTCAAATCTTTTCTCAGCTTCTCGAGAGATTCCGCGTCGTTGCTGTGGTAATAGCCGCGGATGGTGAAGTTCCTGTCGATGAGCACAAAGCGCGAGCTGTGGGAGATCAGGATTCCCGGCGTCTTCCCGCCCTCTTCATGCCCGGGATGATGGGCGTGCGCGCTGGGCAGCAGAAGCCGGAAAGCCCGCCCGCCGATGCTGCCTGGAGAGCGCATTGCTCGTTTGGTGGCGTAGCTCAGGCGAAAGCCCTTGAGCGCTAACTCTTTGATTTCCTTTTCTTTACCTGTCAGGAAAAACCACCGCGCCTTGTCCGCGCCGAACTTGCGCGCATAGTCCGCCAGCGTCGCCGCCTTATCGTGCGCGGGGTCGGTGGTGATGGAGAGCTGGCGGAAATCCTCGTGCGCGGCGAACGCCTGCTGAAGCCTTCTCATCTCGACGCTCTGCAAGGGGCAGGTATCCTCGCACCGCGTGTAGATGAAGTCCGCCACCCAGACTTTTCCACTGAGACGCTCCCTCTCGAACTTCCGGCCCGATGCGTCAACCAGCGCAAAATCAGGTAGTTGCGAGTATACGGGCAGGCTCTCGAAGAAGCTTCTCTCGAGCCAGCGCCAGCCGGGCGCGCCCGCCAGGCCGACGAGAACTCCCAGGGTCAACACCATGATCATGCGCCGCGCCATTTTTGTTTCTCCCCGGAAAACCCCAGTGAAATCAGGCCCTTGCGCCCACCCGTATTCTGGCAGTACGCGCGCGCCGGCGCAAGGCGCGCCGAGGGAATATCACGCCCGCAGCTCCCCGCAAATCCGCGCATTTGCCGTTATCTTGAGATGCGCGGGCCATGGCAGAATTCCCCTGCGCTTGAGTGTGGCTGCGGCGGAATCCGGCTGTCGAAACTGGTTTTCGCGCACGCTTTCCACCCCCGCGGCAGCCCGCATTTGCGCGCATTTCCCCTCGAAAATTTACAGAAATTTATCTAATAACCCCGTGAATTTATCTGAATTTATCGATATTTACGGAAATTATTATTTGCATTTCGCGCCTCCCGCGCCTCGCCCGGGCGGCGGCCCGATCCCTGCGGTCAGCGCCCCTTCCGCCGCCTGAAAAACCAAAGGCCGGCGGGCGGCCTCTCCAGCATACCCCATCGACGCGAAAGTCCACCGACGGCAAATGCGGGCAGATGCGCCTTCGTCTCGATGGGGGCGCGGAGCCGGAGACGATGATTTTTCGGCGCGACGCGCAACTGCGGGCAAATGCGGATGATTAATCACGACCAATGCGGGAGTGATTAACGCGACCAATACGGGAGTGATTGACGCGACCAATACGGGAGTGATTGACGCGAGTGGGAGGGGTTGCTGAAAAAGTCCGCAGGGACAGGTCGCGGCCTGTGGGACAACTCCGAGGAGGGGCTGTCGCGACAAGACGCGATGCGGTTTTGTTCGTCATTCCGGCGAATGCCGGAAGCCATTTTGACTTTGCCTTTTCGTCCCTTTCAAACCCACATCCCGCACGTCGTTTCGGTCGTGAGTCTGGTGCAGGTGGCGGTCCGTCTTCGGGGCCGCCCCACTCATATGTGCAGCCTGTCCGGTTCGTGGCATGCGGGGCGCTCCCGAGGAGCAGGTTCCGACCGAGAAGGGAGCAGGTTCCGACCGGGGAGGAAGGAACCGCCACCTGCTGATCAAACGCGATTGATGAAGGCTTTTTCACCAACTCCATGCGGGGAGTGTTTCCTCCCCTTTCATCATGCGCCGGTGACCCTCGTAAGGAGAGAGGTTTCATCGCCGCTTATCGGATCCGGCGCCCGGAATCCCCCCCCGTCAGGCGCATCATTCCCCGCCCGAATGTCCGTTGACTTGATGGCGGACGCCCCCGTTCCTGGCGCCGGCATCGAAAAAAATGCATTTAGACGCAAATTCTCACGATAACAACAAGATTTATGCGTAATATATCACTATAATCACGTATTATAATGCTTATAATTGGTATCTTTACGGGGCATTCTTTCGCCGACAGCAGCGAACGGGAGCGAACGGTCCGGCCCGGTTTTTTCGGCCGCCGATTTCATCGTCGGTTCACGGGCCTTTACTTGCACGGGGGATTTCAGCATGACGCGGCATTTGTTTTTGATTCTATCGGCTTTCCTGGTTCTGGGGTGCAGCCTCGGCGGCGGCGGCGGGAAAACCGCGCCCCGGATCGACCATACGCGCGCCACCACGTTCGAAAACGACGTCCTCACCATCGATTATACGCATCGCGACGGCGCCAGGGTGGTGCTCGACACGCAGCGTGACGCGGAGAGCACGGCCCCCTTCGCCACGGAGATGCCCGCTCATGCGGGGCGCGTGTGGACGCTCCTGCAGAAGGGCGAAGACGGGAAAGACCCCATCCTCGGCTACGTGGTGGTGAGCTGGAATGAGGACGACCCGGAGGATTATCTCACGGCGGGCTGGTGGATCCGCTTCATCAACCAGCGCTATCCCGACATCGACCCGAAACATGACGACAGCCAGACCGTCCTGTTCATAGACGGCCCCGAACTCGACCCGAATTTCCAGCCGCCCCTGCCCGCAACGGGCACGGCGTCCTACAGCGGCGGGGCGGGCGGGCGCTACCTCTATACATACGGGGACGGCTGGGGAGATGCGAAGGGCAAGATTTCCTCCGAGGAGTTCGCGGGCGTCGCCACGTTCACGGCGGATTTTGCCGCCGGGACCATCGAAGGCTGCCTGGGGTGTGAGGGCGATCTCACCGTGCAGCGCTTGCACCTCGCGAGCGCTTTCAACAGGTTCGAGACCGAGCCGGTCGCGCTGCTGGCGCATCCCAGGGACTACGAGGTGCGCTTCGCGCCCACGGAATTCAATCCCGACGGCACGTTTCAGACCGGCGAAGGCGTGACGGTCACGCATCCCGGGCGTTCGGTCGAAAGAGTCCGCACCGGGTACTGGGGCGGGGGGCTCTCGAACCGCCGCGACGGGGCGGGCAACCCGCGCCTCGTGGCGGGATTCAACAAGGTGACGTTTATCGAGCAGGACGGCAGCGAGTCCACCATCACCGCCATATTCAACGCCCTGAGCCATGAGTTCCGGGCGGAAGGGGCCCCCTAGCGCCCAGCGCGAACCGGCTCCCCCTCGTCCCGGGCGGGCGCGCAGGCGCCGTTTCGGGGGTTCGACCTGAGCCTGACGAAGGGGCGCTCTCAACCGATGAGGGTGAAAAATCACTCCCCCCTTGAGGGGCCTGTTGAAAAAGCCCTTGTTTTTCTCCGGTCGGCGACATGATGATTCCGTAGGGACAGGCCCCCGTGCCTGTCCTGTATCGGGGTGAATATGATCGACGGGCGGCCACGGGGGGCCGCCCCTACGGGCGGAACCCGACCGACGAGAGAGGAAAATCACTCCCCCCTTGAGGGTCGGGCATCCCGAGGGGAATGCCCGACAGTGAACTGAGGGCGTAAGCCCGAAAGTGAACTGGTGGGGGGTATAACTCGGAGTGGCGATAAAGCGCGATTCACCCCCCACCACATCGACCTTCGCACAAACCGCTCGGTCTCTGTGACTCCCCCTCAAGAGGGGAGGGAATTCCGATCATCGAATTGTTCACCGTAGGGACAGGCCTCTGTGCCTGTCCTGATGAAAGATAACCACGGAGGGCAGGACAACCACGGAGGGTTGTCCCTACAAACCATCGCGCTCGCCCACGCCACTTGAACCTCCATGCCGCCCGCTTCCGAAACGGGGTTTTTCAACAACCCCGAGGAACGAGCGTTTGCATAAGCCATTGACGAGAAACGCATCGGCTCGCAAAACCTCCCTCTTCGGTCGGTTTTGACCCTGACAAGGGGGGTAGGGGTCAAACGCGAGCGAAGAGCGAGTGTTTGCAGCTTTTACCAGAACGAGGGGTCGTCCCCTGCATCAGGCTCACGACAAAACGACATGGGAGGAGACAACCCCGGCCGGGAAGGGGTCGGCGGATGCCCATGTGCCGCTGCGCCGGACCCGCGTCCGGGGAAAAAGCGGAATCTCCCTGATTTCATACGAAAATTCTTGTGTATTGATATATATTGGTAATAATATAGCTTTTAGACAGGATTGTAGGCTGATTTGATAATACTTGGGAGTTACAAAAACGGTCCGTCGAGCCGGATTCATCCGCAGTGACGGGAGAGGAGGAAGAAGCCATGAACAGTTGGAAACAGGGAGTTTCAAACTTCGCGAAGACGCGGCGGGCGCTGCTCGCCGGTCTCCTGGGCCTGGGGCTCGCCGTGCTGTGGTCGGGCGTGGTTTTCGCAACAACAATTGTGAATGGCCCCCGTGTGATTATCGATTCCGCCACCGACGACGGCGGCGGGAAGATCAGGATATCGTGGTCGCTCCAGTCGGAGCCCGAAAACGTCACTTTCAGGAAAGACCTGCCTGAGAAAGTGTGCGTGTTTTGGGCCGTGGTGGAAGACGGAGTAGAAGGGTCGTATACGGACACATGCTTCACCAGCGAAGTCGCGAGCCAGGATGACCTGGTGGTCGATACGGGCATCGGCGGGGACGGCCCGAAAACAGTGTATTCGCTGGTACCGGTCCCCTATTACTATGGTCTCCCTACGTTTCCTGCAGATGAAAATGGGAATCAGCTGACGACCGAAGTCACGCTGAACGCATCGGCCTGACGCGCCGGCGGCGCCGGATGGAGACATGGGCCGGAGGAGGAAGAAGCCATGAACGGATGGAAGCAGGGAGTTTCAAACTTCGCGAAGACGCGGCGGGCGCTGCTCGCCGGTCTCCTGGGCCTGGGGCTCGCCGTGCTGTGGTCGGGCGTGGTCTTCGCCGTAGGGACAGTACCCCAGACTGGACCCCATGCGTATATCGATTCCGCCACCGACGACGGCGGCGGGAAGATCAGGATCTCGTGGTCGCTCCAGTCGGAGCCCCCCCCCAACCGCACTTTCACGTATACCCAGCCTACCAAGGCGTGCGTTGAATGGGCCGTGGTGGAAGACGGAGTAAGGAAGACGGGTACGTGGACATGCTTCACCAGCGAAGCCGCGAGCCAGGATGACCTGGTGGTCGATACGGGCATCGGCGGGGACGGCTCGAAAACGGTGTATTCGCTGATACTGATCCCCTATTACGGTGTTTTCCCCATGTGGCCTAAAGATGAAAATGGGAATACGGTGACGACCGAGGTCACGCTGAACGCAAATAACTGACGCGCGCCGGATGGACGCAGGGGCCATAGGAGGAAGAAGCCATGAACTGTTGGAAACAGGCAGTTTCGGACCTCGCGAAGACGCGGCGGGCGCTGCTCGCCGGTCTCCTGGGCCTGGGACTCGCCGTGCTGTGTCCGGGCGTGGTTTTCGCAACCACAGGCGTGGTGGGACCCGAAGCGTATGTCGATTCCGCCACCGACGACGGCGGCGGGAAGATCAGTGTCACGTGGTCGCTCCAGTCGGAGCCTCCCCCCAACCACACTTTCACTAACGACCTGCCTGGCAAGGTGTGCGTGTATTGGGCCGAGGTGGAAAACGGAGTAAGGAAATATGGTACGAACACATGCTTCACCGACGAAGCCTCGAACCAGGATGACCTGGTGGTCGATACGGGCATCGGCGGGGACGGCGCGAAAACGGTGTATTCGCTGACGATAATCCCCTATTACAATGGCGTCCCCTTGTTTCCTGCAAAGCGGGAGTGGACCGAAGTCACGCTGAACGCATCGGCCTGAAGCGCGCCGGCGGAGAACTTCCGGCTGGGTCGGGGCTTCCCCTCTGATTGAAAAAGCCCTGATTTCCAGATTTGTCGTATGTAACCGACCGACGAGAGAGAAAAACCACTCCCCCCCTTGAGGGGTCGGGCTTCCCGAGGGGAAAGCCCGATGAAAAAGTCCGTAGTAGGGACAGGCCCCCGTGCCTGTCCTGGACCCTGTGCCTGTCCTGGACCCTGTGACTGCAAAGCGCAACCACGGGGATAAACATATCCGATACGGGCGGCCACGGGTCGAACTTCCCGAAGAGGGGAGTTCGACGCCCCTACGGGCGGAACCCGACCGACGAGAGAGGAAAATCACTCCCCCCTTGAGGGGGAGTCAGTGAACTGAGGGCGTAAGCCCGAAAGTGAACTGGTGGGGGGTATAACTCGGAGTGGCGATAAAGCGCGATTCACCCCCCACCGAATCGGCCTTCGCATAAACCGCTCGGCCTCTTCGTCGGCTTTCCCCTCGGGAAGCCGACCCTCAAGGGGGGAGTGATATCTCTTTTCTCGTCGGTCGCGTCGAATCCTCATTGATTGGAACTTTTCCAACAACCCCGACCGGGAAGGGGTCGGCGGATGCCCCTGTCCTCCTGCGCCGGTCCCGCGTCCGGGAAAAAAAGCGGAATCTTCCTGAATTCACACGAAAATTCTTGTGTATTGATAATTATTGGTAATAAAATAGCTTTTAGACAGCAATATGAATTGATTTGATAATACTTGGGAATTACAAAAACGGTCCGTCGAGACGGATTCATCCGCGATGACGGGAGAGGAGGAAGAAGCCATGAACGGATGGAAACAGGGAGTTTCAAACTTCGCGAAGACGCGGCGGGCGCTGCTCGCCGGTCTACTGGGCCTGGGGCTCGCCGTGCTGTGGTCGGGCGTGGTTTTCGCCGTAGGGACAGCAACCCAGACTGGACCCCAAGCGTATATCGATTCCGCCACCGACGACGGCGGCGGGAAGATCAGGGTCTCGTGGTCGCTCCAGTCGGAGCCCCCCCCCAATACCACTTTCAAGTATACCCAGCCTGAGAAGGTGTGCGTTGATTGGGCCGTAGTGGAAGACGGAGTAAGGAAGACGAGTACGAGAACATGCTTCACCAGCGAAGCCGCGAACCAGGATGACCTGGTGGTCGATACGGGCATCGGCGGGGACGGCTCGAAAACGGTGTATTCGCTGCTATTGTTCCCCTATTACAACGGTATCCTCATGTGGCCTAGAGATGAAAATGGGAATACGGTGACGACCGAGGTCACGCTGAACGCATCGGCCTGAAGCGCGCCGGCGGCGCCGGATGAACGCATGGGCCGGAGGAGGAAGAAGCCATGAACAGATGGAAACAGGGAGTTTCAAACTTCGCGAAGACGCGGCGGGCGCTGCTCGCCGGTCTCCTGGGCCTGGGTCTCGTCATTCTGTGGTCGGGCGTGGTTTTCGCAATTTCCGCAAAAAGGGTGGGACCCCATGCGATTGTCGATTCCGCCACCGACGACGGCGGCGGGAAGATCAGGGTCTCATGGTCGCTCGAGTCGGAGCCCGATGGAGTCGAATTCAATAACGACCTGCCTGGAAAGGTGTGCGTTGATTGGGCCGTGGTGGAAGACGGAGTAATTGGGGCGGAAACGAGCACATGCTTCACCAGCGAAGCCGCGAGCCAGGAGGACCTGGTGGTCGATACGGGCATCGGCGGGGACGGCCCGAAAACGGTGTATTCGCTGATGCTGGTACCCTATTACAATAATTTTCCCTTTTGGCCTCTAGTGGATGGGGTTTGGCAGACGACCAAAGTCACGCTGAACGCAAATAACTGACGCGCGCCGGATGGACGCAGGATCCATAGGAGGAAGAAGCCATGAACAGTTGGAAACAGGTAGTTTCAAACTTCGCGAAGACGAGGCGGGCGCTGCTCGCCGGTCTCCTGGGCCTGAGCCTCGCCGTGTTGTGGTCGGGGGCGGTTTTCGCAAATGAAAGTAAATTAAGACAGGTGGGACCCCACGCGTATGTCGATTCCGCCACCGACGACGGCGGCGGGAAGATCAGGGTCTCGTGGTCGCTCGAGTCGGAGCCCGACGGCGTCGCTTTCGATAACGACCTGCCTGGAAAGGTGTGCGTGCGTTGGGCCGTGGTGACAGACGGAGTAAAAGGGGCGGATACGAGCACATGCTTCACCAGCGAAGTCTCGGGCCAGGATGACCTGGTAGTCGATACGGGGATCGGCGGGGACGGCGCGAAAACGGTGTATTCGGTGGCTTTGGTCCCCTATTACCATGGTCTCCCCTTGTGGCCTCATGAGGATGGGGTTTGGCGGCGGACCGAAGTCACGCTGAACGCATAGGCCCGGCGCGCGCCGACGGCGCCGGATGGGCAAATGGATGGAGGAAGAAGCCATGAACGGATGGAAACAGGTAGTTTCGGACCTCGCGAAAACGCGGCGGGCGCTGCTCGCCGGTTTCCTGGGCCTGGGTCTCGCCGTGCTGTGGTCGGGCGTGGTTTTAGGGCAAACAGTCCAGAGGGGACCCCAGGCGTATGTCGATTCCGCCACCGACGACGGCGGCGGGAAGATCAGGATATCGTGGTCGCTCCAGTCGGAGCCCGAAGGCGTCAAATTCGAAAACGACCTGCCTGAGAAGGTGTGCGTAATTTGGGCCTTGGTGACAGACGGAGTAGTAGGGGCGGATACGAGCACATGCTTCACCAGCGAAGCCGCGAACCAGGATGACCTGGTGGTCGATACGGGCATCGGCGGGGACGGCCCGAAAACGGTGTATTCGGTGATACTGGTCCCCCATTATAATGGTCTCCCCTTGTGGCCTCTAGATGAAAATGGGAATTCGCGGCGGACCGAAGTCACGCTGAACGCATCGGCCTGACGATTCATCTCCGGCGCTGTTCCGAAACAGGCGGCGCCGGATGGACAACTGGATGGAGGAGGAAGAAGCCATGAGCAGATGGAAGCAGGGAGTTTCAAACTTCGCGAAGACGCGGCGGGCGCTGCTCGCCGGTCTCCTGGGCCTGGGTCTTGCCGTGCTGTGGTCGGGCGTGGTTTTCGCAAACACAGGGAACACAGAGCAGATGGGACCCCATGCGATTATCGATTCCGCCACCGACGACGGCGGCGGGAAGATCAGGGTCTCGTGGTCGCTCGAGTCGGAGCCCGAAAACGTCACTTTCAAGAAAGACCTGCCTGAGAAGGTGTGCGTGTATTGGGCCGTGGTGGAAAACGGAGTAGAAGGGTCGTTTACGAGCACATGCTTCACCAGTGAAGTCTCGAGCCAGGAGGACCTGGTGGTCGATACGGGCATCGGCGGGGACGGCCCGAAAACGGTGTATTCGCTGACAGTGATCCCCTATTACTATGGACTCCCCTTGTTTCCTGAAGATGTTAATGGGTCAATGCCGATGACCGAAGTCACGCTGAACGCATCGGCCTGAAGCGCGCCGTCGGAGTCGGGACGACCAGGTACATGCGGCGTCCCCCCCACTTCCCTCACATTCAGTTGCGGCGAAGCCGCGTATCGAAGGTCAGCCCCGACTGAGGGTTGAAAAAGTCCGTAGTAGGGACAGGTCGCGACCTGTCCCTACTGCAAGAGGGTTTGTAGAGACAGGCCCCCGTGCCTGTCCTGGCCCCCGTGCCTGTCCTGGACCGTGTGACTGCAAAGCGCAACCACGGGGACAACATATTCTATACGGGCGGCCACGGGTCGAACTTCCCGAAGAGGGGAGTTCGACGCCCCTACGTATGAATTAGGTTTTGTTCGTCATCCCGGTGTCGGCTCCGACACCGGAATGACGGCAAACTCTGCCGCATGGAACTTTTTCAACAACCCCAACCGGGGAGGCTTCGGCGGATGCCCCTGCGCGGCTGCGCCGGTCCCGCGCCCAGGGAAAAATCGGAACCCCCGGAATTCACCCGGGACCTTCTTGTTTATTGTTATATATTGGTAATATAATAGCTTGCAGAGGGCTGTGCACATAGATTTGATAATATTCATGACGCACGAGATCGGTTCGTCGAGACGGATTCATCCGCAATGACGGGAGAGGAAAGCCATGCGCGCATCCGGATTCCCGGCGAAACGCGGACAGGACACGTAGGACGGTTGAGGAAGCACGGCGTCGTTTGGCGACGACGCGGCGGACCGGAGTCACGCTGAACGCATCGGCCTGAAGCCCGCCGGCGGGGAACGGCGACGGGAGTTCGGTTTCGAGCCTCACCACGAACGATGGCGTCGGCCTGCCCTGGTCGGATTCCTGCTTCACGGGAAGGGCCGCATGATGAAACGAATCGGGCCGGCGATATTCTGGTTTGCCGTTACCGTGTTGACGGCTCGAGGAGGCGCGAGACAGTGCTCCGATTCGGATACCAGGTCGGGATCGATCGCTTCGGCAAACGGGTGCTGGGTCTGTATTTCGTCCTGGCGGCCCTTGCGCTCGGATTTTGCGGCGCGGCCGAGCCCGCGAGCGCTTCGCTGGAACGGGAGCTGACGTTGGCCGAATGCATCGCACTGGCCGTCCGGAACAATCGGGATCTCGCCGCCGGCCGTCTCGACAGGCTGGCGCAGAAGCTGTCCCTTCAGGACGCCGAGGATGAGTTCCGCCCGTCTCCCTCGCTTGGCCTGTCCCTGGATCAGGACTCCACAGGGTCCGCGCTCGGACGCGAGGATGACTCCACCGTCAGCGTCTCGCCCCGGGTGACGCTGCGCATCCCCACCGGGGGGGAATTCACCCTGAGCGCGAACAACAGGGTGACGAGCGCGGACATCGCCAACCGCTACGCCCAGAGCGTGGTGATCGAGTTTAACCAGCCGTTACTGAGGGGCGGCGGAACCGAGGTCGGCTCCTCCGGGGTCGTGACGGCCCGGCGCGCGGAACAGAGCGGCGTCCTCGGCTTCAAGTCGGCGGTCATCGGGCTCGTCACCCGGACGATCCTCGCCTACCGGAACGTCATCCGTTCGACGCGCGCGGTGGAGATCGCCAAACGCTCGGTACAGCGGGCCCGCGAACTGCTGGAGGTGAACCGGATCCTGATCGAGACCGGCAGGATGGCCAGGCAGGATATCGTACAGACCGAGGCGAACATCGCGGAGCGCGAGCTCGGCCTGACCGAAGCGGAGGGCGCGCTGAACGACGCCCGCCTGGCCCTGATCAATATCCTGGAAATCGACAGCCGGACCCGTATCCGGCTGACGGAGCCGCTGCGCATGGAGGAGGCGAAGCACGAGGCCGAACGCGCCGTGCATCTGGCGCTGCAAAACCGTACCGACTATCTCCAGGCGCAGCTGGGCGTCGAGAACGCCGAGAACGCTCTCAAGCTGGCCGACAACGCGCGCAAGTGGGGTCTGGACCTCTCCGTGTCTGCGAGGCTTGGACACAGCGGGCGCTCGTTTTCGGAGGCCTACCGCCGGTTCGACGACAACTACGGGGCGGGGCTCAGTGTGGACATCCCCGTGGGAGCGAACGCGGACGCCCGGCAGCGCAGCTACGAGAGGGCGAAGCTCTCCCTGCGGCGGTCGCACTTGCGGGTCGCGGAGCTGCGCCAGTCGATCGAAGTCGAGGTACGGGCCGCCCTGCACGACGTCAAGGTGCGGTTCCGGCGCGCGGAGCTCGCCCGGCGGGCCAGGGAGCTGACCGAGCGGAAGCTCGAGATCGAACAGGTCAAGCTGCACGCCGGCTTGACCACGAACTTCCGCGTGGTCCGGTTCGAGGACGACCTCGTCAGGAGCCAGAACAGTGAAGTCGGAGCCGTCATCGGGTATCTCAACGCTTTGACGTCGCTCGACCGGACGCTGGGGACGACGCTCGATACCTGGCGGATCGAGTTCGAGTCGTCGGTCGACGTGGGGGTGGACAAATGATGACCGAAGCATCCCCGCCCCCGGAGGGGGGCGGCGCGGGCGCGGAGCGGGACTCGCTGCTTCACCGCAACGTGCTGGAAAGCATGAACGACGGGGTCATGACCATCGATTCCGGCGGCCGCATCGGAATCGCCAACCCCGCCGCTTCGCGTCTGCTCGGGCTGGCCCGCGCCGACGTCGAGTCGAAGGCGTTCGCCGAGGTTTTCCTCCATCTCGACGGGCTGGAGGAATTCAGCGATACCGTGCTCGCGGCGGTCTACGACAGGGCGGTCGGGACCCGCTCCACGGTTCGCGTGCGCCTCGATGACGGCACGGAGCGGTCTCTCGCCGTGACGACCTCCTACCTGGTCGACCACAAGGACGGGGAAACCCGGCGAATCGGCATCGTCGCCGTGTTCAACGACATCACCGAGATCGAGGCGCTGCGGAAGGCCGAGCAGGAGTTCGCCGCGTCGACGGAGGAGCAGAACGTCAGGCTCCGCGACGCCTTTCGCGAGATTGAAGACAAGAACAAGGCCCTGAGCTCGGTGCTCAAGAAGGTGGCGGTGGTGCGGTGGGCCGCCATGGTTCTCGTCGCCGTCCTGTTCGGGGGCGCCGCATGGTACGTCTGGGACGAGACGGGGGCGTCGCTGCAGGCGGAAATTGCGAAAGTGTCGGCGGCGCCGACAGATGCGGAGGATGTGGTGACCGTCACCGTCGCGCCGCGGCCGTTCAAGATGACGCTCTCGTTCGTCGGGCGGCTGGCGCCCCGGAAGGAGGTGCGGGTGACGAGCCCGATCGCGGGCAAGGTGGCCCGGGTGCTGTTCGAGTACGGGGGCCGCGTCTCGGCCGGCGCGCCGCTGGTTGAACTGGATACCGCCAAGAACGAGCGGCAGTACCGTTCGGGGCGGGCCGACTATCTCGAGGCGCGCGACAGGCTGAGGGAACTGGAGAATTGGGAAAACAGCCCCGAGATGGCCCGCGTGCGCCGCGCGGTGGTGCGGTCGAAGCTCGATCTCGATGCGCGCAAGAACAAGATCGCCGAAACGGCCCTGCTTCTCGACAAGGGGATCATACCGGCGTCGGAGCATGAGGCTTCCCAGCGCCAGTATAACGCCCAGCAACTGAACCACGAGGCGGCGCTCCAGTCGCTGGAGGCGGCGCAGGCCAAGGCGGACGCGGATGCGCTGCAGATCGCCCGGCTCAAGCTCGAGAACGCCGAAGAGCGGATGCGGGAACTCGAGGCGACGATCAAGAACGCGGTCGTCCACGCGCCGGTGTCGGGGATCGTTCTCGAACCCGGAGGCGGGGGGAAACAGGGCAAGGGAGAAGGGAACGACGGGGAGCCGCTGGCGCCGGGACGAACGGTGAGCGAGGGAGGCTATCTGCTGACCCTGGGCGACCTGGACGGGCTGTCGGTTGCCGGGGCAGTCGACGAAGTGGACGTGGTGCGTCTGCGTCCGGGCCAACGCGTGCGGATCAGCGGCGATGCGTTCTCCGATCTCGAACTGGAGGGGAAGCTCGCGCGCATCTCCTCGCAGTCGACGGGAAGCGGAGGAAGGAAAGTGCCGACCTACGAGGTGAAGGCGGTCATCGACGGCGTCTCCGAGGAGATTCGCCGACGGTTGCGTCTGGGCATGTCGGCGAACGTGGTCGTCGTGGTGCGGGACGAGCCCAAGGCGTTGCTCGTGCCGCTGGCTGCGGTGAAGGGAAAGCAGGGGAAGCACTGGGTCGGGCTCTGGAGCAAGGAAGACGAAACGGTGCGGCGCGTTCCCGTGGAAATCGGCGTGACGACCCTGAACAAAGTGGAGATCGTGAGCGGGCTCAAGGCCGGGGACGAGGTGATCGTCTCCAGCCTGTAAGGCGGTTCGTAGGGACAGGCCCCCGTGCCTGTCCGAGGCCCCCGCGCCTCCTTTCAAGTCCTCTCACGACAATCGCGCCCGAATCATCTTCATGCGATTCTTGCCGGCAATCCACCATCAACTTTTCAAGCGGGTCGAACTCGTTACCGGAATACATTTTTTTGCTTCCATTTTTTTTCCGCCCCGTTCACGACCACTTCTTACGTGTGAAGGCCCGTAATTACTCCCTTTAAAGCAAGGTTCGCATCGAGCGCATCCCGAACATAAAGCGCAATACGCTCCACAATTTCATCAACCGAACCGTGAAGGATGAGGCAGATGCCATCTACACGGACGAACTCAAGCCCTAAATCGGAATCGAGGATAGCGATATGCGCCACGAGACCGTGAACCATTCCGAGGAAATGTGGGTCGTGGGTGACATTCACACGAACAGTTTGGAGGGCGTGTGGAGCCTGTTCAAGCGTTCGCTCTTCGGCGCGTTCCACAAGATGAGCTCAAAGCACATGGATCGCTACCTTGAGGAGTTCGAGTGGCGGTTCAACAACCGCGACAATCCCGATATTTTCATTGACACGCTCGGGCGCATCGTCAATACGGGAAACCTTACATACCGGAAGCTGGTATCATAGAATCAGCATCAATTCTCGCCCTTATAGAACTTACGCCATCGCTCTAATGCTTCACTGTATTTCGTCCAGTAGCCAACGAACGGCTCTTTTCCTTCATGAAGCGCCCAGTTCCATCTTCGGGAACGCTTGAAATATTCTTCTATGAGGTGGTCTCCACCAGTCCGAAACCTGAGCATATTTTTCGAATAAATCTCAAGGCTCGTTGTTGCGGTTTTGTCCAAAAACATAAGCCCTGGGTGATGTTCCTCAAGGCAATCCGTATAGACTTTCATCGCCTTGTCCCCTACTTCATGGGCGTTCATGGGAGTTTGTTCTTGCTTCAACCATTCATGGGCCGCCTTCCTCTTGGTCTTGCAGTCCACAAAAATCTTCTGATGCTCTTCGATGGTTCCCAATTCCTGTTGAGCCAATTCCTCGACGGAAACGCAACCTGAAATGCTCAACAGAAAGACAAGAACGGCCAGAATTTTCATGGTTGTTTCCTTTCCAGATCATCAATGCGTTCATCAAGGCTTTCGATATCTTCCAGTATTTGGATAATCAGCAAGGCAATCACTCCTAAAAAATAATTTCCAACCGTGAATAGTGGAGTAGTGTATGACATTCCTAGCACCCATCGAGTCAATATGAGTGCTGCCAGAGCCGGAAGAATCACGGTATACAGCCCCACAAATGTTCCGGCTAAAAGGGCCATGCTCAGCCTTCTTTTTATGAATGGACTCATCATGTCTTTAGCTCTTCACTCAATAGATGCCGTCGAGTATGAGTTTTCAGATGATTAAGGGCTTTAGCCGGGCGGCCGTTCCGTAGAGGCAAATCCGTAAAATCGCGGGCCGGGCCCCGGTTCCCCGTAAAGCGGTCTCCCGGACCGCCGCGGCCCTGCCCTCCGGCGTTCAACAGACCGCCGATACCCGCGCTAGCCTGCTCTCAGTGCTTCGATGGGGTCGAGCCGCGCGGCCTGGACGGCGGGCTGGAGCCCGAAGAAGACGCCGATGCCGCAGGCCACGACGAACCCCATGGCCACGGCGGCCGGATCGACCAGGAACGTCCAGTTCGTGAACCGGCAGAATACCCAGGTGCCGCCCACGCCGAGTCCGATGCCGAACACCCCGCCAATCAGCGACAGGATGAGGGATTCGGTCAGGAACTGGCTCTGGATGTCGAAGCGGCGCGCGCCGAGCGCCCGTCTGATCCCGATCTCCTTGCGCCGCTCGCTTACAGAGACCAGCATGACGTTCATCACGCCGATCCCTCCGACGATCAGCGAGATGCTGCCTATCGCGGCCAGCAGCAGGGCGAACGTCTGCATCTGGCGCTGCATCTGCTCGATCACCCTCTGGGCGCTGCGCACCCTGATCCCGATACCCGGCGCCTTGCGGCGGAAATAGCTCCGCACCTCCTCGGTCGCCGCCTTGTGCTGCGCTTGCGCTTTCATGCGGGCGGTGATCCGCCGGATGCCCCGCCCGGGGTACATGCGCTGCGCCGTGGACAGGGGAATCAGGATCGACCTGTTGGCGTTGAACGACTGCAGGCCCCACCTCGGGGAGTTGCGAAGCACCCCCATGATCGCGCAGAGGCGGTCGTTCAGCCGGATCGATTCCCCGACCAGGCGTTTCGCGCCGGCGCGCCGCAGGGCGGTGGCGATGTTCGCCCCGATGACGCAGTAGTAGCGGCGGTAATCCAGGTCCGAGACGCTGCGGCCGCGCTCGATGCGCAACTTGTTGATGGTGGTGAACGACTCGGTAACCCCCAGGACCGAAGCGTCCGCGATCTTCTTCCCGCCATAGACGGCCTGTCCGTGGCCCTGGATCCACGGGGCGGTCGCCCGGATGGACGAGGTCTCCTCGGGCAGCGCCAGGGCGTCCGACAGGCGGATACTGGGCGGGGAGCCCGATCTCGACCCCCTCGATCTGGCCGAAATGGTGAGAAACTCGGTGCCGAGCTCCCGGAACTGCTTCAGCGCCTGGTGCTTGGCGATCTCCCCGACCGAGACCATGCCGATGACCGAGCCGATGCCGATCACGATGCCGATCAACGCGAGAAAGCTGCGCTGCTTCGAGGCGTAGAGGCTTACGAACGCCTCTTTGGCGTTGGCTTTCAATACCACGGTTATGTCTCCTCTTCCGGACTGCCGTGCTCCTCCTCGCGCAACGCGCCGCCGTCGATCCGGGTGCGGCGCGCGCACCGCTCGGCGACCTCGGGGTCATGGGTGATGATGATGATTGTCGTCCCCTCCTCCCGGTTCAGGCCAGCGAACAGTTCCATGATTTCCTCGCCGGTGGCGGGGTCGAGGGCGCCGGTCGGCTCGTCGGCGAGCACGATGGCCGGCTCGCCGACCAGCGCGCGGGCGATCGCCACGCGCTGCTGCTGCCCGCCGGAGAGTTCGTTCGGCCTGTGGTCGACCCGTTCCGCCATGCCGACCTTCTCCAGGGCGATGCCGGCGCGGCGGCCGATCTCGGAGTTCCGCATGCCGCGGTACACCAGGGGGAGCCCGACGTTTTCGAGGGCCGTCAGGCGGGGCAGTAGGTGGAAGGACTGGAATACGAAGCCGATGCTGGCGTTTCGGATCGCCGATCTGCGGTTGTCCGACATGTCGGAAACCTCGCGCCCGTCCAGAACGTAGGATCCGCTGCTCGCCGTGTCGAGCAGGCCGATGATGTTCATCAGGGTCGATTTGCCGGACCCCGAAGCGCCCATGATCGAAACGAGGTCGCCCTGGTTCACTTCGAGATTGAGGCCGGACAGCACCGCCACGGTCGCGGGACCGACGTCGTAGCTCTTGTGGATATCGCTCAGGCGAAGCATCTTATTCGCTCCCGGCGCCCGGCCTCTCCATGCGGTAGCCGACGCCCCGTACGTTCAGGATATAGGTCGGGCGGGCGGAGTCGTCGCCGAGCTTTCGGCGCAGCTGCTTGACGAAAGTGCGGACGCGGTTTGGACCCCGGATGCCGCATTCGGGTACCTGCGCTGTTCGTCCAGTGTACGGAAAATCTGTTATATACCAAATACAATATATATTTCACATGATACTACATAATTATCGCACACGCATATTGTATAATCGAATCTCCGGGCAGCGGCATTCAACCGGGGCGGGGTGTAAAAGAACCTGAGGATGTTGGGGATTAAACGCGATTGATGAATGAGTGTTTAACCCGACCGGGGAGGGAGGGTTTGACGCGACCGGGGAGGGGTGAAAAGCCCCCCGAACCCGCGCGGAAGGGAAATTCGGGGAAACGCGCCTTCGTCTCGATGAGCGGAACCGGAGATCGTGGCTTTTGGGCGTTACGCTCGGCGCGCCGCCCGATATTCCCGCGGTGCGGTTCAGGCGGGGGAAGTCTCGTCGCCCTCGCCGAGAGTGCGTTGCATGATCACGCAGTCGAGCCATCGGCCGTGCTTGAAGCCGACCGATTGAAGGACGCCTGCGAGCCGGAAGCCGGCTCGCTCGTGCAACTTGACGGAAGCCGCATTCGCCGAGTCGCCGATGACGGCGACCATCTGGCGCAAGCCCGATTGAGCGCATGAATCGACCAGCCTGTCGAGCAGCGCCGCACCGAGGCCCTGCCGCAAGACGCCGCCATCGACGTAGACCGAGTTTTCGACGGTATGGCGGTAGGCGGGCCTTTGGTGGTAAGGCGCCGCGTAGGCGTAACCCCGCACGACGCCTTCGACCTCCGCGACGAACCAGGGGAGGCCCCTCTCCCTTGCGGTGCGGAAGCGGCGGCGCATCTCCTCGACATCAGGAGGCTGCTCCTCGAACGAGGCCGTCCCGTGCAGCACGTGATGGGCGTATATCCTCTGGATCGTGGGCAGGTCGTCTTCCGTGGCGTCGCGGACGAGCGGCTCCGCTTTCGAATCGGCCATCACAGGCATAGGCGCTCCCCGTTATCGTCAAGCCCTGGATTCCGCGAGCGGGGCGTTCCCGGCGCGCGGCGGTCGGATGCCGGAGTATATACACGGGATGGGCGCTGCCCGCCATATAGGCCGCGCCCGATGCCGTGTCGCGCACGCCCGCGGCGTGGTAACATGGATTTTCACAAGATCCATTCGAGGAGACATCATGAAGCGCGTGATTGTTCCAGGAGACTGCCCGGCCTCCCCCAAAGCGCAGTCAGAAGCGATCGAGACCGAACACCTGCTCTTCTTCGCCGGTCAGATGGCGACGGACTACGCCACCGGCGTCGCGCCCGAGGCCGCCGTGGACCCCGAGAATCCGTTCGCCGGCCCGCCGCCGATGGCGCGGCAGACCCACGTCATACTCCAGCGGATGGGGGAGATACTCGAATGCGCGGGTCTCGGGTTCGAGGACCTGATCCGCATCGAGCAGTTCATCACCGGCCGCGAGCAGGCCGCGTGGTATTCCGCGACGAGGCAAAGCTATATGTCCAAGGCGCACCCGACCAGCACGCGGGTGGTGGCGAAAGCCCTGGAAGTGCCCGATGCGCTCATCGCATGCGATGGATTTGCGCTCAGACCTGAGTCGGGATGGAAAAAACAAACGCACGACCTCGAAATCGTGCCCGGCTCCCTGACCGGCTACCCCGCGGCCATGTCCGCCGGGCCTTTCGTGCTCATGCCGGGCATGATCGCCACCGATTACGCGACCGGGATTCACCCCGACGCCCGCGTCGATCCGACATTCTGGCACCAGTCCGCCATCAAGCGTCAGACCGAGTACATCCTCCGCACCAAACAGAAGGTGCTGAACGAACTGGGCCTCGACCTCGAGAACATCGTTCAGACCTCGGTTTATCTCACCCACATGGAGGATCTTCCGGCGGTCGATCACGTGTGGCGCGAGTTCTTCGCAGACGACCCCCCCGCGCGCAGCGTCATCCCCTGTGACGATCTGGCCATCGGCGGCTCCCGCATCGAGGTCAGTTCCATCTCCCTGCGCCCGGACGGCGGGCTGGAGCGGCGAACGATACTATCGCCCGACGCCCCGGCTCCCCTCTTCCATGAGCCGCATGCCGTCAAGACGGGCTCGTATCTCTGGCTCTCGACGCAAATCGCCGCAGGCGAGAGCGGCCTGGCGCCGGAGGTTCGCGTGAACCCCGGGCTCCCCTGGCATTCCTCGCCGATCAGACTCCAGACCGAATACATACTCAAAAACGCGGACGCCATCTGCCGCGCGGCGGGAGGCAGCCTCTCCGACGTCGTCAGAAGCCAGACCGTGTTCCACGACATGAGCGATCTGCACGGCGCATTCGAAGTATGGGGCGGCGCATTCACGGACGCCCCGCCGGTGAACATGAGCGCGCAGACAGCCACGCCGATGCCCGTGCCCGGATGCCGGATCCTGGCGTCGCTTGCGGCCTATATTCCGGATTGAGAAAAGAAACCTCGCACTGCCCGGCGGCGGAGTCGGGCGGCTCCCTCGATACGGCCCTTGCGGGCCTACTCGGGATGAGGGGTTCAGAGGGGATCATGCTTCACTCGCTCTCTCTCGGCTTGAAACCAACCCCCTTGGCCCCCTTATCTGGGGGTAAAAACGATCTCCCCGACTGCGACCTCCACAAACCGCCAACGCCTCTTTCCTCACCCTGAGTAGCGGCGAAGCCGCGTATCGAAGGGCCCGTCTGACTGAAGCGGCAAGGCATTGCCTTTCCCTCAAGGGAGCGTTGAAAAAGACCTTGCGGGTCGAACCAAACCACTCCCCCCTTGAGGGTCGGTCTATCCTCCTCGGGTAGACCGACGAAGAGGCAAAGCCCTTGGGCGAAGGCCGATTCGGTGGAGGGACATGCCACGGATAAAAGCTCCCCCCACCAACTCGCCTGCGGGCTTCGCTCGTGGTTTGTTCTGCGCATATTATCTGCTAGGATCACAAACATACATAAATCACTAATATACATAAGATAAAGCGCGCTTGAGATTTCGGGTGACCGACGAGGCATCGAGTCAGGAATGCGATTGTTCGTATTGATTCGATTTGACGCGACAGGTTTCCACTTTCGCCGTCATTTCTACGCGGGCTGTGTTCGCCGGGCTGCGGCCCGGCCAGGAGAGGGAGTCGAGATATGGAGCAGGCGACGGGCATGGGCGAGCATCGAGAGAAGGTCTTTGCGGCGATCGACAAGGAGCGCCTCAAGAAGCTGGGAATGGACCTGGTCGACATCTGGAGTCCCACGGGGGAGGAGAGCGAGATCGCACACTTCCTGGGTGAACGCTACGAGTCTATCGGGCTCGCCTCGCGACTCCAGGAGTTCGAGACGGATCGGTTCAACGCGCTGGGCACCCTGCAGGGCGACGGCACCGGAATCGAATTTCTCTTCTGCGGACATATCGACACCTCCTATTCGGGCAAAGAGCCCGGCCTCCCCAAGCTCCCCGCCTACCAGCCCAACGCCTGGAGCGAGACCGACCCCGCTACGGGTGAGGAATGGATTTACGGCCTGGGCATCTACAACATGAAGGGCGCGATCGCCTGCTACGTCGAGGCCTTGAACGCCATCCAGAACGCGGGCGTGAAACTCAAGGGGAACGTCACCGTCGGGGCGGTGGGCGGCGAGATTGAGATGGGCGCGATCGACCAGTACCAGGGCAAGCACTACCGGGGCGGCGGCTGCGGCGCCTGCTATCTGGCCACCCACGGCGGCAGCGCCGACATGGCGGTCATCGGCGAGCCCTCGGAGATGCGGGTGGTTCTCGGCCATATGGGCTACGTCTATCACAAGATCACCGTCTACGGGACGCCGGCCCACACGACCTACGCGCACAACGCGGTCAACGCCATTTTGAAGATGAAGAAAATCCTCGACGCCCTGGAGCGCTGGGCGCCCAAGTATCGTGAAGCGCATCCCTACGGAAATTCGAACGCCAACGTGAACATTGCGGCCATCGAGGGCGGCTGGCCCTGGAGGTGCAGCCGCACCCCCGTTTTCTGCAACCTCTATCTGGATACGCGCCTCTTGCCCAGGCAGCACCCTCTGGAGATCAAGCGCGAGATTCAGGACATCATCGAAGAGATCGTAGCCGGAGACCCCGACCTCAAGGTGGACCTCGAGATGTACATGTCCAACCCGGGCGCGGAGATCGAAGATGACGAATACATATACGGCGCCATCAAGCGCGCCCACAAGTCGGTGCACGGCCAGGATCCGGAAACGGTGACCGAGGGCTGGATTTCGGACGCTTCACACATCACGCGCTACGGCATTCCCGCGCTCAATTACGGACCCTCCGGCAGGACCCGCTCGGGGGTGCCGGGTTGGGACCCGAACATCGGCGAGCACGTGAGCCTAGAGGACCTCTACCAGACCACGAAGGTCTATGCGAGCTTGCTGCTTGATGTTTGCGGCAAGCCGAGGGAGGAAATCCTCCCCCACATCCAGCGGAAGATAGACCAGCAGCGCCATAGCACGGTCACGCTCTAGCCCCGCGGGAGGAGGAAGCCGGAGGCGCAGTAGGGGATACGGGTTTTTGCCGGGGTATTCAGTTGGACGTCTCGCGGCGTCCGCCTCGGATAAACGGAACCTGGGTTTTACGCGGACGTCCGGGGAAGTTCCGGGCGATGTGCGTTTTTCGAGGCTATCACAACAGGGAGGGTGAGCAATGCGTCACACGGAAAGCAGGAAACGCTTGTTTGTGGTGATTTTACTGGCGGCTTTCGCCTTGGCTGTGGCCGTTCCCTCGTGGGCGGCTCCCAAGAAGTCGCAGTACACATACCTCATCGGCTCCACGCCCCAGTTCGCGCCGATGGTGACTGCGGTCCACAAGGGGTTCTACAAGAAGCTGGGGCTCAACGTGAAACTCAAGAAATTCACCTCGGGCGGCGTCGCCGCGCAGTCGTTCATCGCGGGGCGGGGTGACTTCGTGAACACGGGGGACTGGCCCGCCGTACGCACCTGGCTCCAGACCAAGGGCAAGATCGTCGGGCTCCATCCCTCCGCGCACTACACCGAGCTTTCGGTGGTGGTCGCCAAAAAAGGGATCAAGGGCGCCAAGGATTTCATCGGCAAGACGATGGGCGTATGGCTGGGGACGACGTCTGAGTTCTTCGCGGCCAAATATCTCGACGCCAATGGCGTCAAGCTCTCCGACGTGAAGTACAAGAACGTCAAGCCGGCCGAGATGGTCGTCGCCCTCGATAGGGGCGACCTGGACGGCTTTACGATTTGGCAGCCCTTCGGCTGGCGGTCGGTCGAGGTGTCGGGAGCGAACAAGGTGCACATCCTGAGTACGGGCAAGGGTTTCTTCACCGAATACATGGTCACGTCCGCTCGCAAGGACCTCATCGAGAACGACTTCGACGCCGTGACGGCTCTGATCAAGGGTACGATCCAGGGGGCCGAATTCTCCGCGAAGAACGTCGACGAAGCGGCGAAGATCGTGGGCAAGGAGTTCAAAGTCCCTGCGGACAAGGCCAGGCGGATGATCCAGGTCATGAACATGGACGTAGCCTATACGCCGCAGTTTCGAAAAGACATGGACGGTCTCAACAACTTCATGATCTCGAAGGGCAAGTCCAAGGCCAAGGTGAACTGGAGCACGCTCTTTGACACGCGGGGCCTGAAGTCGGTGAGCCCCAAGCTCATCAAGTAGGCGCCGTTAGATAACGCGGTTTCCCCCGCCTCCGGCCGGCCAAACGGCCCGGGGGCGGGGACGAGGAGGCGGAGTGAGCTGGCGGGTCTTACGCCTGGAGGGCGTGGGGAAGGATTTTACCCGCGCCGACGGGGGCGTCGCGCAGGTGTTGCGGGACGTCACCCTGACAGTGGAGCGGGGAGCTTTCTTCACCCTCCTCGGACCGAGCGGGTGCGGCAAATCCACCCTCCTCAACATAGTCGCCGGCTTTGAGGAGGCTACCACCGGAGGCGTTTCCCTCGACGATAACCCCGTCACCGCACCCGGAACGGACAGGACGGTCATATTCCAGGACGTCAGCAACGCCCTCTTCCCCTGGATGAACGCGCGCGAAAACGTGGAGTTCGGTCCGAAGATGGCCCGCCTCGGCGCCCAGGTGCGCAATGAGCGGGCCGACAAGTATCTCCGCCTCGTGGGCCTCGACGCCGATAGCGGGAAGTTTCCCTTCGAACTCTCGGGCGGGATGAAGCAGCGCATCCAGATTGCCCGCGCGCTCGCGAACGACCCGGACATCCTCCTCATGGACGAGCCTTTCGCGGCGCTGGACGCGATCACGAAGAAACACCTTCAGATTGAATTCCGCAAAATCTGGGACGAGACGGGCAAGACCATTTTCTACATCACCCACGACATCTTCGAGGCGCTTCTCCTGAGCACCCACCTGGCGGTGATGACGGCCGGGCCGGAGGCGGGGATCAAGGAGGTCTTTCAGCTCGACCTGCAAGAGCCCCGCTCTCCGTCAAATCCCGATTTCGCCGCCATGTACAGCCGGGTCGAGTCGCTCATCGACGAAGAAGTGCAGAGGATGCGCGCCCGGTGAACCCCCCGAAGTTATTTTTAAGAGCGCTGTCGGTCGCCGGGGCGTTCTCCCTGTGGTGGCTGAGCAGCGGCACCATCTTCAACCCGATACTGGTGCCCCCGCCGCACAAGGTCGCTGTGAACCTCTGGGGGATGACGGCGGACGGCGAGATACTCTTTCACGCCTGGGCCAGCCTCCGGCGCGTGATCGTCGGTTATGCGTTCGGGTCCGTCCTGGGGATTCTCACCGGGGTCGCCGTTGCGCGGATCCGGATTGCCGAGGACATGCTCGAGCCCCCCCTTCAGTTCGTACGCAACATTACGCCGGTCGCCATAATTCCGCTGGCGGTGAACGCCTTTGGCCTGGAGGAGCCCAGCAAGTATTTCGTCATCATCTATTCGACCATCATTCCGGTTGTCTTCAACACCGCAGCGGGGGTGGCGTCCACCCCCCAGATTCGCGTCCGCGCGGCCATGTGCCTGGGCGCGGGGCGTTGGGACATCTTTGCGCGCGTAGTGCTGCCCTCGGCCTGGCCGTTCATCCTCACCGGGCTTCGGGTCGCGCTCGGCTTCGCGTTCATGGGCGTGGTGGCCGCGGAGATGATCGCGGCCGAGACCGGCGTGGGCTACCTCATCATGCAAAGCCGGAACATGCTGCTTCCCGAGCAGATGTTCTCGGGTCTGTTCCTGCTGGGCCTGATCGGGCTCGTGACGGATCGCGCCTTCCAGTTCACCATCGGAAGGCTCATGCGTCGCTACATGCTGCAGACGGCAGCGTTCGACTGAGGCGGAAAGGGAGGTCGGGACGAATGAATGCGGGCAAGCTGGCGAGGCTGTCGGTTTCGATCCTGGTGTTCGTCGGGGTCTGGTGGATGACGAGCGGGACCTTCTTCGAGGCTGCGATCGTTCCCTCGCCCGTCTCGGTGGCCGAGAAACTCGCCGAGATGATCTGGAACACCGAGCTGTTCGCCCACCTCGGGGCGAGCCTTGGGCGCATCGTCTTAGGCTACGCCCTGGGCTGCGTCATCGGGATCACGGTCGGGGTGGCGACCGGGGCGATTCGCCTGGCCCGGGACCTCATCGAGCCACCCCTGGAGTTCTGCCGGAACATCCCGCCGGTGGCCCTCATTCCGCTGGTCGTCTCGATCTTCGGGATCGGCGAGATCGGAAAATACTTCATCATCTCCTACGCCGCGGGGATCGCGGTGCTGTTCAACACCGCGGCCGGGGTGGCCTCCACCCCCCAGATCCGGGTGCGTGCCGCCCTTTGCCTGGGCGCGCGCAAACAAGACGTCTTCATGCGCATCGTCCTGCCGTCGGCATGGCCCCACATCCTCACCGGGCTGCGGATCGCGCTGGGCTTTTCCTTCATGGGCGTCGTGGCCGCGGAGATGCTGGCCGCGGACCAGGGAATCGGCTTCCTCATCATGCAGAGCACGAACATCATCGCGCCCGCCGAGATGTTCGTCGGCTTCTTGATGCTGGGCACGTTCGGCCTCATCACCGACCAGCTCTTCCGGATGACCATCCACAGGCTCATGCGGCGTTATATGATTCCCCTGGCATGACATATGACCTCGAAGCGGCGAAACGCGAACTCGCCGACGTCCTGCCCGGGATCGAGCCTATGAGTCCGCCGAAAGACGCCATCTCCGCCTGAAAATCCAGAAGACGGACAACGCCCCGACCGACTATCGCGCACCTCCCCTATACGGGGTTGTTGAATACCCTGTTACGAGGCCGGGCGGACCATCGGCGAGGGGGACGAGACCCCGCCGGTCTGAAACGTGCGCGGGGGGATTAAGCGGCTATAACTCAATCACTCTGATGATAAGCCGACTGTTCTCTCACCTTTATACGACACACATGGTTAAGACATTACAAGGCAATCTTGCCTTTCGGACGTATGCGCACTTATAGTGCGGTGCAGGAATCCATACGCAGAAAAAACAAATGTGAGATTGATGTAATTCGTGCAATTTGCTTCAAGACACCTTCGACTACGATACTCTGAGAATCGTGGAGGTGGAGATATGAAAATAAAAGTTAAGAATCTCGGTGTTATTAAACAGGCAGAGTTCAGTCTGGGCGATTTCACCATCATCTGTGGTGAAAACAACACCGGTAAAACCTATGCGACGTATGCTCTATATGGTTTCTTGGATTTGTGGCGGAAACGTTTTAGCTTTGATGACTACCGTTACATACCCGACAAAGCATTCGATGAGTTGAGGGAAAATGGCGTCACTCGTCTTAACATCGCAGAATACGCCCAAAACGCACAAAAAATCCTTGACCGGATATGTCGTGGTTACACCTTGGATTTACATGATGTTTTTGCCGCATCTGAGGAGAAATTTCAAGATAGTAAGTTTCAGGTATTCCTGGAAAATGATGTCTTGTCCTATTCATTAAAACCAATGTCTTTTGAACGCAATATAGGTATAGGCCGCCAGACTCTCTCTCTTACCAAGGAAAAGGGAAATGAAGAACTGGAAATTTCCTTACTGGTGGACAGGCAAATAAGAAACTTGCCCCCTCGCTTTATTGAACGAAGAATTGCCGGGGCCATCAATAAAATCATTTTCAGTCCGCTCTTTCCTACTCCTTTCATTGTTAGTGCTGAACGCACCGGTGCTGCGATTTTCCGAAAGGAACTGAACTTCGCTCGTAACCGCTTGCTGAAAGAAATGAGTCAGGCGGATGAAAAAATAGATCCTCGGGAGTTGCTGTACAAATCATACCAGGACTATCCATCACCCGTAGAAAAAAATGTTGATTTCACACGTCAGCTTGAGGACGTTGCCAAGCAAAAAAGCTTTCTCGCCAGCAAACATCCCGAAGTATTGAAGAAGTTCGCCGACATCATTGGTGGAACATATAGGGTGACGCGTAACGACGAGCTGTATTTCATTCCCATGGGCAAGCGCGTCAAATTAGGTATGGATGAGAGCGCCAGCGGGGTGCGTTCCATGCTCGACATCGGTTTTTATTTGCGCCATGTCGCCAAGCGAGGCGACTTGTTGATGGTGGATGAGCCGGAGTTGAACTTGCATCCCGAAAATCAACGCCGCATCGCGCGGCTTTTCGCGCGACTGGTGAACTTGGGCATCAAGGTATTCATCACCACGCATAGCGACTACATCGTCAAGGAACTAAACACCCTGATCATGCTGAACCAGGATAAAACCCACTTGAAAAAAATCGCCAAACGAGAAGGGTATGATAATTCCGAATTTTTAGACCCAGAAAGAATCAAATTATATATCGCGGAAGAGGCTCTCATAAAACTCGACGGCAACCAGCGTAGGACAAGATGCCAAACCCTGGTGGAAGCGGAAATAAACCCGGAGTTGGGTATCGAGGCGCGGAGTTTCGACATCACCATCGATGAAATGAACCGCATACAGGATGCCATCTTATGGGAGGAAGACTAGGTGCCATCCTGTATCGATAATTTGCGCAGAATACTCCATCAATCATCCATCACGGAAGTCTCTGGACAGGGCGTGGCGATTCTGAAAGAAACCGACCCATCAAACTCTTATGAAATTGAATTGAAAGGATTGCCGCCGGACAGCCTCATCGTAAAGATAGAACGGTTCAAAGAGAAAAGATATTTCCTGAACGGTAGACATGGTATAGCGAGACGCGCCGATTTTGCGATCGTGAATGACGATGCACTCGTATTCATTGAGCTTAAATCAGGCAAATTTCAAAGAACGGTCGTCAAGCGGCAACTTCGTGGAGCACAATGCGTAATGGATTATTGCGCCTCGATAGGCAATCGCTTTTTCAATGATCCGAATTTTCTAAATCCTGCGATAAACAATCCACATCTCGTTTTGCTTCATACTGGAAGAAGCATGAACAAACGCAGGTCCATCGCAGAAAAAAACCAAAGCTCAAATCATCCTTTCAAGATGATTAAATGTGGCTCTTCGGTATATTATAGAGAACTCTTAAGCTGAACCGGTGAACTTGATAACCACCCATCGGCTGGATATTCGTCCCCCACCGTCTGCTTCATACTTGACTGCTGCGAGAAAGCGACTGACCACATTGAGCCATGACGACGGCGCGGCTCTCCGAGTTGACCTGGAGGACTACCACTGATGCGCAAGAAAGAACTCACCGCAGGCGCGCGCGGTATGCGGGCATCCCACCCGGGCGAGGCCTGGGGCGCGATTCTCAAGGAAGGACTCGGGCTGAGCGTCAGCGAAGCCGCAAAGCGCATGGGTATCTCCCGTCAGCGGCTCCACGCCGTCATCCGCGAGAAGGCTCCCGAGCGTGTTACGCCGAACCTGGCGCTTCGTTTCACCCGTCTGTGCGGTAAGGACGACGAGGCGGCGAAATTATGGCTGCGCATGCAGATGACCTATGACCTGGAGGCGGCCAAGCGTGAACTCACCGACGTCCTGCCCGGGATCGAGCCGGCGAGTCCGCCGAAAGACACCGTCTCCGTCTGAACATCCAGAAGACGGACAACACCCCGACCGACCATCGCGCCCCTCCCCTATACGGGGTTGTTGAATACCCCGTTTCGAGACCGGGCGGACCCTCGGCGATGGCGACGATAGCCAGCCTACTTGAATGGCATCGTGGGGGGGGTATCGCCCGAATGCAATGAAGAAGAGACGCTGCGCTGCTCCACGGCGTGAAGCCTTTGCGCTGATGAGTGGAACGGACGTGATAAGCCGCCTTTTCATTCACACATGCATCAACGGTTTCTCGCCCGGTTGATCATTTGCTCCACTTCTTTGGTTGCTCTGACGTAGATGATACTGACCTGGGGATGCGTGTTCTTGTAGACCCTGAAAATTTCATCCGCGAAAGCTCGGCCGATGCTCTTGATCCCCTTGAAATCGAGAAGAACCTCCTTGAAGCCATCGAGACGCATGAGCAGCCTCCTGGCCTGAGAGCGGGAAATAAGCTCTTCTCCTTCATACAACAGAAGCTGCAGGGGAACGTGGGTTCTGGAAAAATCGAGGTCCTCCTCGCCGGCGGCGAATTTTTCGAAAATTTCCAGCGACGTTCTTCGGGTCTTTGTATTTATTGCCAACCTGATTATGGTTCCCTGAAGGCTCTCTCCCTCCGACGTTTCAATCAGCCAGTCATCCTCATCGTTTTCGCGCAGAAAACAAAGGGTTCCCGAAACAATAGTAAACTGGTCGAACATTCGCGAAGTATAAAATATCCCATCGCCGGTATGTTTCTCCTCGTCCGTCGTGAGTTTTCCTTTCGATAGTTCCAACAGAGCGTGGCGTGGATCATGCAAGTCGAACTCCGTCTGGATCTTCCCGAAAATTCCAACGCCTGCGTCCATCACATCAATCGTGATGTTCGTCGCAGTTCGAGACAGGTGAACCCTGGCTTCTTTCGACTCCGAATGGTCAATCACGTTATTCAGCATTTCCGTGAAACCGAAATAACAAATGCCATATATGTTCTCGGGAAGTTCTGTCAGGTGGGGTCGTACATATTCACGCCAAACGCGGTCTTCCTCGATTTCATCGACCTTGAACCTCCAGTTCTCATCCAGGATTTTTCGCAGAGTATACTTGCGCGCACTCGTTGTACCGCTCGATTCCAGGAAACCGCCATCAACGAGCGATCTCAAGTGCTTGCTCACGGCTGACCTGGAAACCCCGAATCTCTCGGAAGTCACCCTCGCAATATCCCGAGAGTGCTTTTCAACATTATCGAGGATATACTCTCTTATCCTTTCGGTTTGTCTGACTTTGGCCATATAAAACAACCTCTTTGAAACTATTTATGTTATTATTTACAACTTTATACAAGATACTATATACTTTTGTCAGCATATTTGCAACTTATAGGTTATTCTTTGCAATTTTTATGGAAATTCTTGCTGGTTGAGTGACTGAAAGCAGGTAATGTGGATTATTTCATCAGCTTGGATGCCATGCTCGCAACAAGGGACGAACACACCTCTCCTCCCCCCTACACGCCCAGGATCTTCTTCGCGGTCTCGCGCGCCTCCTCCAGGGTCTCGACGATGCGCTCCCCGGGCGCGTCGCGCAGAACGTCGAACGCGCGGAGGGTGTGCGCGACGTCGCCCCCGAGGCCCATCACGATGAACGCGGTGCGCTCCTGCGCGGCGATGTCCATGAGCCGTCTGATGAGCATGGCCGCGCTGTCATCGAGATAGGTGGCGCCCGAAAAATCGAAGATGACGACTTCGTGATCCTTGATGTCCGCGCTGATGGCCGCGACCAGCTCGTGGGATGAGGCGACGGTGAAGCTCCCCCGGAGCGATACCAGGCCAACGCGCGCCGCATACGGGTTCACCGAGGCCGCGTCCTGATGTTCTCCAAAGAAAATGTGGTCGAGCATCGGCACGGAGACCACGTTGTCGATCTCCAGGCGCTCGAGGTGCCGCGCGTGGGCCATTCCAGCGGCGATGAGGCCTATCGCCACGGCGGTCAGCAGATCGACGAACACCGTGAGGCCGAGCGTCATCAACATGACGAAGAGATGCTCGCGCCGGATGTGGCGCACCCGCGCGAGCAGCCGCCAGTCGACGATGTCCCAGCCCACCTTCATCAGGACACCCGCCAGAGCGGCGAGCGGAATCGACTCGACGTATTGACCGAGACCGAGCAGGAGTGCCAGCAGGAGCACGGCGCGAAGTACGCCCGAAACCCGCGTCTGCCCGCCTGCGCGGATGTTCGTCACGGTGCTCACGGTGGCCCCGGCGCCGGGGAGTCCGCCGATGAGGCCCGCGGCCACGTTGCCGATGCCCTGCCCTACCAGTTCGCGGCTCGGGTTGTGGCGCGAGCCGGTGAGCGAGTCGGCCACCAGGGCGGCGAGAAGGCTGTCGATGGAGCCCAGAAGGGCGAGGACGATCGCCGGTTGCAGGGCGCCTGCCAGGAAACCGGCGGAGGGCAAACCCAGTTCCAGTCCCGGAAGCCCCGTCGGCATCCGCCCGATAGTGGGCGCGTCGCTCAGCCAGAAGACGCCCAGAAGCCAGCCGACCACGAGCGCCATAAGAGGAGGAGGTAAAAACCTCGCAAAGCGTCGCGGCCAGAAGGCGAAGGCGGCAAGCGCGGCGGCGCCGACGCCCAGGGCGTCCGCGTTGATCCCGGCCAGCGCCTCGGGGAGCGCGCGGATTGCGCCCATGAAGCCCCCCGGCGCGGGCGGCGCGCCGAGAAAGGGCAAGGCCTCGATCGCCATGATGATGACGCCGATGCCGGACATGAAGCCCGAGACGACCACGTGGGGCGTGTAGACCACGAAGCGCCCGGCGCCCAGCGCACCCAGAAGCACCTGCAGCAGGCCGCCCAGAACGACCACGCTCAGGGCTTCGGCCAAGTTCGTTGCGTGGGTGGTGACGATGACCGCCATGGCGACGGTCATCGAAGGCGCAGGTCCCGAGATGACGGCTCGCGAGCCGCCGAAGAGCGCCGCGAAAAAACCGAGCGCTATCGCGCCATAGAGTCCCGCAGCCGCGCCCAGGCCTGAGGCCACGCCGAAAGAGAGCGCGAAGGGAAGCGCCACCACAGTCGAGGTGAGGCCGCCGTAGACGTCTCCGCGAAGCGTCTGGAGATTGTAGTTCACGGGAGGAAACCCTTTTCCATCATGTGACGCATCCTACGCCTCAAACCCCCACGAGAGGCTTCGCGATCTCTCGCGCCTGGTCCAGGTTCTCCACGATTCGCTCATCCGGCACCTCGCGCAGGACGTCGAGCGCATCGAGGGTCTCCGCCACGTCGCCCGAAAGCCCGATGACGATGGACTCGGTATCTTCTTCGGTGGCGACTTCGATGAGTTGCTTGATGACCATGGCGGCGCTGTCGTCGATGTAGGTGGCGTCCGTGAAATTGAAGATGACGACTTCATGATCCTTGATGTCGAGGCTTATCGTCCGTACGAGTTTCTTGGACGACGCGACGGTGAAGCTCCCCCGGAGCGCCACCATGCCGACGCGCGCCTCGAACGGGTCGACCCCTTCCACCTCTTCTCCCTCGTAGAGGAACATCTGGTCCAGCAGGGGTACGGAGACCACGCTGTCGAGTTCCAGGTTCTCGAGTTGTCCCGCGTGGGCCAGACCCGCGACGATGAGGCCTATCGCCACGGCGCTTATCAGGTCGACGAACACCGTGAGCAACAGCGTCGTCAGGAGGACGAAGAGGTGTTCGCGCTTGATGCGCTGGAGGCGGGTGAGCAGACCCCAGTCGATGATGTCCCAGCCCACCTTGATCAGAACGCCCGCGAGAGCGGCGAGCGGAATCGATTCCACGTACGGCCCGAGGCCCAGCAGGATCGCCAGCAGGAACACCGCGAATATCGCACCCGCCGCCCGGGTCCGCCCGCCGGAGCGTATGTTCGGCACGGTGTAGACGGGGGTGCCTGCGCCGGGCAGTCCGCCGATGAGGCCCGCCGCCGCGTTGCCGATTCCCTGGCCGATGAGTTCGCGGTCCGGGTCGTGGCTCGTGCGGGTCATCGAGTCGGCCACCAGGCAGGTGAGAAGGCTCACCACCGATCCGATCAGGGCGAGAATGAGCGCGGGCTCCACAGCGTGCGCCAGAAAGCCCAGGGAGGGCAGCCCGATTTGCAGCCCCGGCAAACCCGTCGGCACCCTCCCGATGACGGGCGCATCTTGCAGCCACACCACGCCGATGAGCGTTCCGGCGAAAAGTCCCACCAGGGGCGTGGGAAGAATTTTCCGGAACCGCGGCGGCCAGAAGACCGCGACGCCGAGCGTGACGAGCCCGACCCCGAAAGCGCTCGGGTTGAGGTCGCGCACCGCCTCGGGCAGCGCGAAAATCATGCCGACGGCGCCGCCGGGCGCGGGCGCCGAGCCGAGAAATGGCAGCACCTGAATCGCCATCACGAGGACACCGATCCCGGACATGAAGCCCGAGACGACCACATAGGGCGTGTAGGCCACGAAGCGGCCGAGCTTCAATACACCCAGGAGGGCTTGCAGGAGACCGCCCATCACGACGACCGTCAGGGCTTCGGTGAGATCTTTCGCATACGTGGAGATGACGACCGCCATCACGATGGCCATCGGCGCGGTGGGGCCGGAAATCTGGGTCGCCGTTCCGCCGAAGACGGCCGCGAAAAAGCCCACCGCAATCGCGCCGTACAGCCCCGCCGCAGCCCCCATGCCGGACGCCACGCCGTAGGCCAGAGACAGCGGCAAGGCCACCACCATGGCGGTGACGCCCCCGAAAAGGTCTCCCCGAAGCGTATCGAAATCGTATTTCAATTTCACGCGATTATACCCCTTCGCGCTTCGTTCCCGGGCGATTGTCGTGATCATCGCATGTTCTTCGACAGCATATCACACCACCGTCGTATCGTGAGCGAGCGTGCGGAGGCATCACCGGGCCTGCTTCCCCGCACGCGCCGTTTGATGGTATGAATGGCGCGGCTTCATCGTTCAACCTTTCTCCCCACCCTGGAATCCGCATGAGCGCACGCGCCAACATCCTCATCATCGCGTCGAGCCATTCGGTGAACTCGCTCTACAACCGGATTCTGACGCCCATCCTCCCGCTCATCATGGCGGATTTCGGGCTGAACTACGCGCAGACGGGCCTCATCGCCTCCGTCTACGCCCTCTCGAGCAGCCTGTTTCAGCTGCCGATTTCCTTTCTGGGGGATTTCACCGGAAGAACCCGACTCATTCTGGGGTTCTCCCTTCTCTTCAACGCCCTGCCCGCCTGGTTCTACGGCTATTCGAGCACCTACGCGGCGCTCCTCACCTTCGTCTTCCTGAGCGGGCTGGGCTGTTCGGCCTATCACCCCGCGGCGGTCTCGATGATCGCCGCAGAAAGCCCCAAAAACCGCGGCCTCGCCATGGGGCTTTTCAAGGCGGGGGGCGATTTCGGCAGCATCCTCACACCTGTAGCCATGGGCTGGCTCACGGTCTATCTCGCGAGCTGGCGCGCCGCGGCGCAGTATTTCGTGCTGCCGGGCATCGCGTGCGCGCTCCTCATCTGGCTGCGGTTTCAGGACGTGCCCAGCGAGCGGAAGTCGATGGCCAAGGAGGCCAAGTCGACTTTCAGCGAGCTTCTGGGCGATAAATTCATGATCCTGATGACGCTGCTCTCCTCCTGCCGGGTGATGGGCTTGAGGGGCATCATGACCTTCCTGCCCCTGCTGCTGGCCGAGGGGCTGGGGCTGGGCACCATCGAGGTGGGCTGGGCCATCACGGCCTATTTCCTGGTCGGCACGGTCTTCGCCGTGATATGGGGGAAATACACCGACCCCAGGAAAGAGACGCGCGTCATCCTATTCATGATGGCGACGAGCGCACTCTCCCTCGCATTCCTGTCGCAAGCCGAATCCGTAGTCATCTTCTTCGGCCTGCTCGCGCTCCTGGGCGCGTGCCTGAACCCCTCCCAGAGCCTCATGCTCACCCTCACCACCGGCGTGGTCCGCGAGAAAAACCGCACCAGCGCCATCGGCCTCATGTACACGGCGAACGAGGCGGCCTCGGTCATGTCGCCCTTCCTGGGAGGACTCATCGCCCAGGCCGTGGGCCTGAGGCAATCGTTCCTCTTCTATTCCCTGCTCTGCCTCATCGCCACGAGCCTCGCCTGGCTCATTCACACAGAGCAGAAAAGACGCGCGCGCGTGAGCGCCGCCTGAAATCTTTACAGGCAAGCGCTGTTTTTATAGACTGGACGAAACAGCCAATCACATCTGCCGGGTAGTCTGTCCCGGAGAAGAGAAACTTACACGATAGGAGTTCACCAAAATGAACGCGAAAAACACGCTCGATAGTCTGGAAGTGGTGCCGACGGGCGCCGCCCTGGGTGCCGAGATCAGGGGTGTCGACCTGGCCCAGCCCATGCCCGATGAGGTGAAGCAAGCCCTGCGCGACGCATGGACGGAACACCTCGTTCTCCTGTTCCGGGATCAGGAGATGACAGAAGAGCAGCACCTGGACGCCACGCGCATCTTCGGCGAGGCCGTCGTGCCCGCCGCCAAGGCGTTTTACGACAAGGCGGGGAAACAGCAGTCCTGGGCGGCCAAGTATGCGGAAATCACCGTCGTCCATAATCTCGATGATGACGGAAATCCCGTACAGCAGAACGAAAGCCTGGGCTCCGGCGAGGTCGTCTGGCACAACGACAATTCCTACACCGAAAAACCGCCCGCGGGCAGCATGCTCTACGGGCGGATGCTGCCGCCTTCGGGCGGGAACACCTGCTTCAGCAACCAGTACATGGCGTATGAGACCCTGCCCGAGGACGTGAAACAGAAAATCGAGGGCAAGACCGCCGTCCACGATGCGAGCAGAAACTCCGCGGGCACGCTCCGTCCGGGCGTCAAGCTGCCCACCAAACCCTCCGAGGTGCCGGGGCCGCACCATCCCCTCGTGTGCACGCACCCCGAATCAGGCAGAAAAGCGCTCTATCTCGGCCGCAGGCGGGTCTATCCCTCCCAGTATATCGACGACATGGAAGAAGAAGAGAGCGAGGCGCTCCTCGATTTCCTCTGGGAGCACGCAAGCCGCGATGAACTCGTATGGGCGCACGTCTGGCGGCTCGGCGACGTGCTCTTGTGGGACAACCGCTGCACCATGCACTACCGCGAACCCCATGCGGGCACGCACCCGCGCCTCATGCACCGCACGCAGATACAGGGCGCGCAGCCTGTGTAGGTTTTAGCGGGGATCAAACAGACACACGCATCAACGTAGGGACAAGGTTCAAGTCGACAAGGAAGAGAAATGCGTTTGCCCATTAAACCACTCATAGCGATACTATATTTGTGGTTCGCATTATGGATGAGTGCGATCCCATCGATAGCAGCGATATCTTGTATGAAGTGGAACACGGGTACCTTCTTCAGAATTGCTGATGAGGAAGATGTTTCACGTTGCCTAAAGGGTGGGGCCAACGCAAACGCACGCGATAAATACGGAGAAACACCCCTGCATTGGGCAGCAATACACACTAAAACGTCAGCAGTCGTGACAGCCTTGGTGGAGGCCGGGGCCAAGATCAATGCTCGAAACGAAGACGGGGATACACCCTTGCATCATGCTGTGAGTCATAAATACCCTGCGGTTGTAAGGGCCTTGCTGAAAGCGGAAGCCGACGTAAACGCGAGAGACAAGAACGGATTCACACCTTTACACAGAGCGGCAGCAGCAGGAGGTGGCAGACAAGGTGCAATCCTTGGCGCCAATTTCAGAGCCAGAACAATCGGCTTGAAAACCTCTCTAGCGGCCCTCAAGGATGGGCACTCACCTGCGGAGGCCAAACGGAAGGGTAGATTGGCCGAGACTGCCTACAAGCAGGCTGCACGTAAAAGGATATTTAAGGAGATAGACGGAGGAAATCCTGCAGTTGTAACCGCTCTCTTGGATGCAGGATCGAATCCCAATACACGAGATAAGAATAAACGTACTTCCCTGCATTGGGCGGCAGAATATAGTATCCCGGCGATCGTAGCAGCGTTACTAGAAGCGGGTGCCAGCCCAACGGCAAAAGATAAAAAAAGCAATACAGCGTGGGACTTAGCGAAAGAAAACCCCTCGCTCAAAGGCACCGATGTCTATTGGCAGTTGAACGAAGCGAGGTTCAAAACCCCGTCTCCCCGAAAACAAAAGGAAAAATTGGGGAGCGGAAAGCTTTATACTTTTTAACCACATTTATAAGATGTATCACTATCATTCGGCTTTGTATTCACTTTCTGGAACTCGTTTCCGCAGCCTCACACCGATATTCATACGCTGCTGTCCGGGATTTAGGTGCTCATATCTGTTATTGACCCCGTACCGACGCGCCACTTCGTAGAGTTTATCCAAGTTGAGAGTACCGTCTGAGTTTTTTACCTGCTCGCCCAACCAGCGATTGAATGGACTATCTGCCGTTTTCTGCTTCCACGCTTCTCTTTGTTCCCGTGTGATTCGCATCGACCGATCACGCTTCTGGTTTGGCTTGTGATAACAAGCGGCGCTCGTAAACAGGCTTTCTCGCGTGATTCGCAGCTTTCGCTCGACCACATAGCCAATTTCCACCATTATGTGCCGCGCCATGTGTCCAATCATCTGTTTGATGCGATCTTCTCCAACATCCGGACCAAATTCTCTGAGTAATCCAGGCGCTAATGGTTCAACAGCCGCACGTTCAAGAAATGTCGCCGTCTCCATCCTCACGACATTATCCGGCCTTTTCAGAAAATCCCAGAGTGCTTCACCGAGGTCGGTCTCATAAAGATCGCGGAAGTTTTGTGGCTTATATTCAAGGTCTTGCAACTCTTTTAGGTCATGTCCGCTAAGCGTCTGCATTTTATTCTCCACATGCAAAGTCAATTATTTTCACTAACTCTTTTTGTATTGAGTAGCCTTCGTGAATAGAGGATTTCCCGTGGTCAGCACCCACCTCTGAGCTACTTCGTATCCCATTCTTTCCATCAACTCTCGCGCAACGCGGCCGATCATCCGCTTAGTGCTATTCTTCTCTTTGTTGCTGCATGTGCGAAAAAACAGATCAAATTCGTTGAGCAGTCCGTTCGCCAACGGTTCAACGGCTGGTCGCCCAGCATGTGTTGCGGTCCTCATCAATCGCAAATTCTGTGGTTTACTCATAAAGCCCTGGATTTCTTGTTTACTAGGCTGGTTCATCCGATTCTCCTTAGAATATAAAGGCAGCGAATTCCTCAAAACCGCTCAAAATAATGCCACATAATATGACATGTGTCAATAATATAATATGTTAATATTACATTATTGAGCCTTTAAGATTCTTCAATGGGATGAAATTGTTTACACGCAGGCTGGAAGAATGAGCGCATCCGAAAAAAACCCTCCCCGTCCCACCATGCGGAACGAATCCCCGCATTACGAACCCCTGCTTCCCTTTTCAGGCTTGGGCCGATTTGATAGGCTTCCCGAAATTGACATAACGCGGATCGCTTGGAAGGCCGGAACCCGAACGGGGCGTTTCGGCATCTCCCGAATCCCCCTGCATTGAGGAACGCACAATGTATCTGAACGCAGAGCGCGCGCGCGGGCTGATGGCCGATTTCGGTTTCGACGCCATCATCGCCTCAACGCCCGAGAACGTCACCTATCTGGCGGGCACCGTGGGCTGGTCGAATAAGGTCTACGCCTACTCCGTCCACATGTTCGCCGTATTCGCGCGCGACGAAGGCGCGGCCCCCGCCCTCATCGTGCCGGGCCAGGAGGTCACCTACGTCTCGGCCCAGCAGTCCTGGATCAAGGACCTCTACACCTTCGGCGGCAAGAGCGCCCTCATCCAGCCGGCAGGATCAGAAGCGCAGACACCGGAGGAAGAGACCTACCTGGGCCTCTACAACGACGACCACAAGCGCGGCAAGAATCCGGGCGAGGCCCTTGCGCTCGCCCTCAAAAACCGCGGCCTAGAGAAGGCGCGCCTCGCGCTCGATCAGGAGCGCGTGATGCCGAACGTGCGCGCCCAGATAGAGGCGGCCCTGCCGGATGCGGAGATCGTCGACGCGGCGGATTTCTTCCGATTGATCCGCATGGTCAAGACGCCGGACGAGATAGCCGCGCTCGCCGCCGCCGCCGAAGTGAACGAGAAGGCGGGAATCGCCGCCTCGAACGCCGTGGCCGAGGGCGCGACCGAGCGCGAGGTGGCGTCTGTCTTCGCGGCGGAGGTGGGGCGCATGGGCGGCAAATGGCAGTGGTTCCATTTCTGCTCGGGCCGCCGGGCGACGGGCATATTCCCGCCCACCGACAAGAAGATCGCCAAGGGCGAGATGTGGAAGTTCGACGCCGGCGTCGTCCTGAACAACTACCAGGGGGACACAGGCTGGGGCGGCGTGCTTGGCGAGCCGACCAAGGCGCAGCTCGATTTGTGGAAGGCGACGGAAGAGGGCTTCGAGGCCGCGATGTCGAAGGTCAAGGCGGGCGTGCTCGGCTCCACCATTCACCGCACTTTGCTGGAATCCACGCGCGCGGCGGGGCTGCCCGAGCACAACGGCAACTTCGCCGGCCACGCCATCGGTCTCGAGCAGCGCGAGGTGCCCTACGTCCTTGCGGAGCCCGCGCCGCAGGGCAGCCCCTTCCTTCCGGATTCGAGCGATTTCCCGCTCGAGGCGGGCACGACGATATGCGTCGAAAACCCCTGCCAGATATTCGGCATGGGCGGAACCCAGATAGAGAAAACCGTCGTCGTCACCGAAACCGGGTATGAGCCCGTCTACCCGCAGGAGAGAAAACTCTGGGTCGTCTAGGCGATCAGGCAAAAACGGTTTCCAACCAGTAAAGGATACGCCATGTGCGCTACCAGATTCATCGACTTGAGCACCCCCATCATGAACGGCTCGAACGAGCCGCGCCCGCCCGAGGTCACCTACCTCGACCATGAGGAGTTCGGCGCGCGCTCGGCCAAGACCTGGGACATCCCGATAGAGGAGCTTCACGACGGCGTGGGCGGGGCGGCGGAGTTCGTCACCGTATCCACCCATTCGGCCACCCACATGGACGCCCCCTGGCACTACGGCCCCACCGTGGCGGGCGAACCCTCCCGCAAAATCGACAAGGTGCCGCTCGAGTGGTGCTACGGCGACGGCGTGGTTCTGGATTTAAGGCACAAGAAAACAGGCGACTGGATCAGTGAAGAGGACATCAAGGCGTGCCTCACGAAGATCGACTACGAGGTCAAGGCGGGCGACATCGTGCTCCTTTGGACGGGCACGGACGAGCACCGAGACAACCCGGACTACCCCGAACTCCATCCGGGCATGAGCATTCCGGCGACGGAGTATCTACTCGATCGCGGCGTGCGCGTCATCGCCATCGACGCCTTCGGTTTCGACAGGCCCTTCAGCTTCCAGGTGCCCGAGTTCAAGGCGGGCAATCGCGAATCGCTCATGCCGTGCCACCACATCCTCGGCAGGCAGCGCGAGTATTTCCAGATTGAGCAGATCACCAACATCGGCGCGATCCCGAAGCCGCACGGCTTCAAGATATGCTGCTTTCCGATCAACGTGAAGGACGCGAGCGGCGCGTGGGTGCGCCCGGTAGCGATAGTAGAGGATTAGAACGAGTGATTTTAGCTGACTCATAATTCCCAAGGAGGAGAACTCTCATGAAAAAGTTTCGACTCGTAATCGCCGTCGCGGCCCTGTTCGCGTTTCTCGTCGCGGCGCCGGCGCCGTCCGACGCCATGAAGCTCAAGAACATCAAGGTGACGATGGCGAACCCGCTGTTCAACCCGGGCATATCGTTTCTTTGGATCGGAAATTTCCTGGGCTACTACCAGGAGAACGGCGTGGACGCGCAGTTCGTCGCCGCCCAGGGCGGCGCGCAGGCGATGGGCTGGGTGCTCTCGGGCCGCACGCACGTCGGCCTGCCGAGGCCCATCCCGATTCTCTTCCGCGCCGCGCGCGGCAAGAAGATGCCTCCCGTCAAGGGCGTCTACATCCTGAACAGAGACGCCATCTACGCCGACGGCGTGGCCGTGCCGCCGGGCAGCAAGATCAAGTCCGTCTGCGACTTGCAGGGAAAGAAAGTCGGCGTCATGAGCCAGCGCGACTCCGGCCCCATCTTCGTGCGCAAGGCGCTCGAGACCTGCGGCATCCCCGCCGACAAGCAGGAAGTGACGTATCTTCCCGTCGGGCCCGCCTCGAAGGCCGCCGCCGCCATGAAGCTCGGCCGGGTGGAGGCCTGGGCGAACGTGGACATCCAGTACACCCTGGCGAAGGCGGCCGGATTCAAGTTCGACATGATCCCCTACCAGAAGGACTGGACGCAGAACCTGTTCGGCAACGTCGTGTGGATCAACACGAAATTCCTGGCGGACAACCGCGACACCGTGGTGGGCTTTCTGCGCGGTCTGGCCAAGGGCAGCCTCTTCTTCTACACGAACCCCGAAGCCGCGCTTAAAATCCACTGGGTGCTCTACCCCGAATCGAAGCCCAAGGGAATGAGCGACGCGCAGGCCACCGCCCGGATGATCAAGGTGCTCAAGTCGCGCGCGCCCAAGCTGCGCCTGGATGATGAAAAGATTAAAAAGTTCGGCGCGCACCACGACGGCGAATGGGCCGAGTACGTGAAGTTCGTGGGACTGGACAAGAAGCTGACCGAAGAACAGGTGAAATCGCTGTACACGAACGAGCTGATTGACGAGGTCAACGACTTCGACCGCAATGAGGTCATCAACCGCGCCAAGAGCTTCGACTTCGCCAAGGAGTTGAAGAAATTCAAGGCGATGATGAAGATGCAGAAGTAAGAGGCAAGCGAAATGGCGACTACTGACCGGAAAAACGAAGCCCCGAAGGCTGCGGGCGGCCCCACGCTTTCGGAGACGCTGCTGCAAAGGCCGTATCTGCTTTTCGCCGTCTCCTTCGTGGTGCTGATCATCGTCTGGGAATGGACGGTGACCTACTTCGAGGTGGACGATTTCATCTTCCCGGCACCCTCGGGCGTGGCCACGGCGCTTCTGCGCGGGCTGTTCTTCTACGACGTGGGCGGGGAAGTCGAGGGCGCTGCGGACTTCATGGGGCTGATGAAGACGAGCTTCTACAACCACATCAGCCACACGCTGTTCGAGGCCGTCATGGGCTTCTTCATGGGCAGCTTCATCGGGCTGGGACTCGGGCTGGCGTTCATGCAGTCGAAATGGGTCGAGGCGATCATCATGCCTTACGTGGTCGCGTTCCAGACCCTGCCCAAACTCGCCATCGCGCCCCTGTTCATCATCTGGTTCGGCTACGAGGTGAAGTCGAAGATATTCCTGGCCGGCCTCGTGGCGTTCTTCCCGCTTCTGGTGAACACCATGGTGGGGCTCAAGTCCGCGGCGTCGGACCAGATAGACCTCATGCGCTCGCTATCGGCCTCACGCTGGCAGATGTTCTGGAAGATGCAGTTCCCCAACGCCCTGCCCTTTATCTTCGCGGGCTTCGAGATAGCGGTGGTGTTCAGTCTGCTCGGCGCGATTCTCGGCGAGTTCGTCGGCGCGGGCCAGTGCATGTGGGGCGGCCGCGGCCAGTGCGGTCTGGGCATTCTGCTCATGCAGATGAGCTTCAGCAGCGACACCACGGGCACGTTCGCCATCCTGGTGATCCTCTCGTGCATGGGTCTGGGGATGCACCAGGTGGTGCGCTTCGTGAAGAAAAAAGTGCTCTTCTGGGCGCCTGAGACGGACAAGACGATGGGCGCTTAAGAGACGAACAATCTAAGGAAATCGCCCCCGGCGATTCGTTCGCCGGGGGTTTCGGAGAAAGATGAACGCATATATTTCGGTAACGAACCTGGAGAAGGAATACGTCACCGCGAGCCGCGAGATCGTGCACGCCCTGACGGATATCAACTTCGAGATCGCGGAGGGCGAGTTCGTCTCCGTCGTCGGCCCGAGCGGCTGCGGCAAGAGCACGCTGCTGAAAATCCTGGGCGGCCTGCTCGCCAAGACGTCCGGCGCCTGCTCGCTCAAGGACACGCCCATCGACGGCCCGCGAAACGACGTCGGCATCGTCTTTCAGGACCCGGTGCTCCTCCTGTGGCGGAACGTGCTCCAGAACACCATGCTGCCCGCCGAGATTCTGGGGCTGGACGCGAAGCAAACGCTCCCGCGCGCGCACGACCTCATCCAACTCGTGGGTCTGGACGGCTTCGAGGACAAATACCCCCATGAACTCTCGGGCGGCATGCGCCAGCGAAACGCCATCATCCGCGCGCTCATCCACGACCCGAACGTGCTTTTGATGGACGAGCCCTTCGGCGCGCTCGACGCCATGACGCGCGAGCAGATGAACCTGGAACTCCAGCGAATCTGGCTGGAGAGCAAGAAGACCGTCTTCTTCATCACCCACTCCATCCCCGAGGCCGTTTTCCTGGGCGACAGGGTGATCGTCATGACGCCGAGGCCGGGCCGAATATCGGAGATCATCACCGTCGACATCCCGCGCCCGCGCTCGCTCTCCACCATGGGCGATGAGATGTTCGTCGAACTCACGCAGAGAATCCGAAACCTCCTCTACGTGGAAGGTTCCCTGGATTAGATCAAAAACCGGAAGCACAGCCTGAGGAGCGCACCGAATGGAGAAACTCATCATCACCAACTGCGCGGCGGACACCCGGAAGCACGCGGGCGTCCCCAAGCGGCTCCAGACGCCCGACGCCGTTGCCAAAGAGATCAAGGAAAGCTACGAGGCGGGCGCTGCCATCGCCCACATCCACGGCATCCCGATGAAGCTCGAAAGCTGGGAGCCGCTCACGAACGCGGTGCGCGAGGCCTGCCCCGAGGTGCTTATCCAGTTCGGAATCGCCGCGATGGGCCTGCCGGGCAGGCAGAAGATCATCCACCTGAAGCCGGATATGGCCTCCATCGCTCTGGGCTCGCACGATTTTGCCTTCGTGGACGCCGACCTCCTGGTTGAACACTCACGCCAGGAGATAGAAGACCAGGTGCGCCTGTTCAACGACCACGGCGTGAAGCCCGAGTTCGAGTGCTTCAACCTCGGCCACTTGTGGAACCTGGAGTGGCTGCTGGACAAGGGGCTGGTGGAAGACCCGGTCGTCATCACCATCTTCTTCGGCTGGCCGGGCGGCTTCTACGCCCCCGCCACGCTCAAGGAGCTTCTCCACCGCATCGACCACCTGCCGGAAGGCTGTGTGTTCTCGTGCAGTTCCGCGGGTCCGACCTCGAACGCGCTCGAGACCGTCACCATCATCGAGGGCGGCCACGTCCGCGTGGGAACAGAAGACGAGCCCTACTACACCGAGGGCGTGCTGTGCGAGAACAACGCGCAATTGGTCGCACGCATCGCGCGAATCGGCCACGAACTCGGGCGTGACCCGGCCACGGTGGATGAGGCGAAGAAAATACTCGGCATGGACTAGAGGAAACTTACGGCATCATAAAGGAGCGCTTCATGGAAAAGATGATGATCATCAACTGCGCGGCGGACACCTCGATGCACGAGGGCGTGCCGCAGCGTTTCGCGGATTCCGAAGTCCTCGCCGACTCGGTGGAAAAGGCTTATGAGGCGGGCGCTTCCACCGCCCATATCCACGCGCCGCCCACGAACTACGAGGCCTGGGCGTCTCACTCGAAAGCCATCAGGGACAGGTGCGGAATCATGCTCCAGTACGGCATCTCCACCCAGACGGTCGAGCAGCGAAAAGAGGTGGTCAAGAACCATCCCGAGATGATGTCCGTCGCCGTCGGCGCGCACAACATGGCGTTTATCGCGCGCGACGTGATGATGCTCCACCCCCGCGAGGAATTGGCCGAGATGATGCGGCTCTGCAGGGATTACAACGTCAAGCCCGAGTTTGAGGTCTTCACCCTGGGCGAGACCTGGATGATCGACGACCTGCTCCAGAAAGGGCTGCTCGAGCCGCCCGTTCTCATGACGTGCTTCTTCGGTCGTCCGGGCGGGGCATGGTCGCCGCCTTCGCTGAGCGAGTTCCTGCACCGCGTCTCGAACCTGCCCGCGGATTCGGTCTACATCACGAGCGCCACAGGCCCCACGCACATCCACATGCAGACGATGGCGGTCATGCACGGCGGCCACGTGCGCGTGGGTACGGAGGATGAGCCCTATCTCCACCCCGGCGAACTGGGCGACAACGCCGATCACGTCGCGCGAATCGCGCGAATCGCGGGCGAGATGGGCCGCGAAATCGCGAGCGTGGACGAGGCGAAAGCGATGATAGGAATTTGATGAATTGTTCCCAAAGCAAATGGAATGCCAAGTATGAGCAAGACTAAATTTTCCCGCTATATAGGTATCGACTATTCTGGGAAAGAAACCTCGACTGCGAACCTAAGAGAACTACAAATCTTTTTGACCGAAGGCGAAGGGAAACCAAAGAAACAATCCCCGCCGCAGTCTCATCCATCTAGAAAAAATTGGAACCGCAAGGACATCGCCGATTGGTTGATAGAGAAATTATCCGATAAAACGACGACACTGGTCGGTATTGACCACGCTTTTTCCTTTCCTCTTAAGTATTTTGATCACTATGCTCAAAAAGGTCTAAAGCGCACTTGGCCTGCTTTCCTCAAAGACCTTCAGAATTACTGGCCGACCAGTGATGATGACATTTCGGTTGATTACGTACTTAAAGGTAAGGCTGGCAAGGGTGAAGAGCGTTGGGGTTTCCCTGGTTGGTTACGTCTGACCGAGGAGCGGTCTGGAGGGGCGAAATCGGTTTTTCATTTAGGGAATGGAACTGTAACCTATGCCACTTTTGGAGGAATCCCCTGGCTCCGTTACATGCGCCAGAAGCTGGGGAGGCGTGTCCACTTCTGGCCTTTCGATGGCTGGAGCATTCCCTCCAACCGCTCCGCTATTGTCGAAGTTTACCCTGCACTCTGGAATGATCAATTTACCCAAGAATGTCGTAATCTCAATCTCAATGAACACCAGCGCGACGCTTATTCCGTGGCCGCATGGATGGCGGAGTCCGACCGAAACGGCAGACTCGAAAAGTTTCTCAAGCCCAAATTAAAACGAGACGAAAGCAAACTGGCGCGGATTGAGGGCTGGATTTTGGGCGTAGCGTAATGGGAATTTTGACGAATAAAAACTCGATTAAATCTCACAATATATCCACCCACACTTTTAAGGACGAATAACATGCCCAAGATGAGCGGGGCGCAGTTCATGGCTGACGCCCTCCACGCCTACGGCGTCACCCACATTTTCTTCGTGCCGACGATTTTGAGCCACTCTCTCGCCCAGATGGACGAGCGCGGTACGGGCATCGCCCGCGTCCTCACGCACGGGGAGAAGGCCGCGGCCTACATGGCGGACGGCTACGCGCGGGCCTCGGGCCGCCCCGGCGTCTGCATGGCGCAGATCGTGGGCGGCGTGAACCTCGCGGCGGGCCTGCGCGACGCCCACCTCGCCTGCGCGCCCCTCATCGCCTTCACTGGCGGCACCACGCCCCAGATCCGCTACCGGAACGCCTATCAGGAAACGGAGGACATCAGCGCGTTCGACCCGGTCACCAAGTTCAACGCCACGGTGGACGACGTCACGCGTTTTCCCGATCTGCTGCGCCAGGCCTTCCGCGTCGCCACCTCGGGCACGCCGGGGCCCGTGCACCTGCGCTTCGGCGGGAACCTGGGCCAGGTGGAGCAGGACGTGGCCGACCTCGAACTGATCGTCGAGGAGAACTTCAGGAAAGTGCCCGCCTACAGGCCCGAACCCGAGCCTGCGAGCATCGCCCACGCGCTGGAAGTAATCGCGAAAGCCGAGCGGCCCATCATCGTCGCGGGCGGCGGCGTCAGGACCTCGGGCGCGAACGCAGAACTCGTCGCGCTTGCCGAAAAACTCCAGATTCCCGTCGCCACCTCGATGAACGGCAAGGAAACCATTCCCGGCGATCACCCCCTCTCGGTCGGCGTGGTGGGGACGTATTCGAGGAGAAGCGCCAACGAACTCGTCTCAGAAGCAGACCTCGTATTCTTCATCGGCACCCAGACGGGCGGCATGACCACCCACTTCTGGCGCGTGCCGAAAATCGGCGTCAAGGCGGTTCAACTCGACATCGACCCCGAAGAACTCGGGCGCAACTACCCGCTCGAGGCCTCCATCATGGGCGATGCGAAAATCTCGCTCGGCAAACTCATCGAAGCGGCGGAAGAAGTCCCCGCGCGGGCAGCGTGGCTTTCCCGCGTGGAGGCGGTGGGCGCGGCGTGGCGGGCGGAATTCGCGCCGCTGCTGAACTCGGACGCCTCGCCCATGCGGCCGGAGCGCGTCTGCAAGACGCTGGGTGAGCACCTGCCGTCTGACGCCATCGTGCTCGCCGACACCGGACATTCGGGCATGTGGACGGGCGGCTACCTCGACCTCAAAAGCCCCGACGTCAGCTTCATGCGCGCGGCGGGCCACCTGGGCTGGGGATTCCCCGCGGCGCTGGGGGCCAAGTGCGGCGCGCCCGAGCGGCCCGTGGTCCTCTTCACGGGCGATGCGGGTTTCTGGTACCACATCGGCGAAGTCGAGACCGCCGTGCGCTGGGGCATCAACGCCGTCATCCTCGTGAACAACAACGGCTCCCAGAACCAGGAGACCAAGATTTTCGACGACGCCTACGGCGGTGAGCAGCGCGGCAAGGCGCACGAACTCTGGCACTTCAACCAGACGAACTTCACGGAAATCGCAAAGTCCATGGGCGCCGCGAGCATCCGCGTCGAAAAACCGGGCGAACTCGGAAGTGCACTCGATCAGGCCTTCAGCATGAAGGGAGGCCCCGTCATCCTCGACGTCGTGACGGACATCGAAGCCCTCGCGCCGGGGGCTTACGGGCCGCCTGGGTAGGATCTTAATCAAGCTGAGTGGGATAGTTATCAGGCGTTTTGCGTCTTGTTCGGGCCGTCTCCGATGACAGCGGAAATGCGGTCCGATAACGCTTTGCTAAATTCCTCTAATTTCCCTGGCTCCCAAGTAATATGATTGTACTGTCGCGTGTCGAAGTGAACCTTCTCCACTAAGTCCGCTCGACAAGTGAATATCACCGGGATGTTCAGCCCGTGCGCGAAACCCGCTTCGTAATATACGCTCCCGCGCGCTCCAACCTTCTTGAGTTCCTCCTTGTCCTTGCAGTTCTCGATTTCTTCGATATCTTTATAAGTGAAGTCGGCAACGAGGAAGCGAGAGCGCCTGATCTCAGCGATAATCTCATCGTCTATTTTCCTTATATGATGTTTTTGCTTGATGATGAGTGGCTTATACCCGGCATCTCTTATTCCAGTTTCGATGCCGTCTTGATAAACATCTTCCACACTTTCATCGAACCACATGGCAACAAAAGCTTGGGATGAATCCGTAGCTGCTTTATCGAGTTCGGCGAGATGAGCGTAGCCTTCGACTGTTATGTGGTCAGTCTCGCGTCCTTCAAATTTTAAAGTTTCAATCCAACCTTGTGTCTCTAAATAATTAAGAAAAAATTGCAATTCCCTTCTTTGAGAACTTATTGCAGACGTGTTTACCGTTGATTCCAACCATGCCAACATATTTAAAAATCTATTGTCATTTTCACTTGTTACAGAATTTATACCAGCCCCAGCGTGCCGCTCCAGTTGCCCGAGATATCTAAGCAGTCTGTCCGCACGCTCGTGGACTGGCAAATGTGGTCGCCGTTCCACTTGCTCAATTGTTTTTGGCGTTATTTCAGGATACTCGACACCCAACCGCCGTTGCTCTATTAACCAAGAAGTCAATCGTGCTTTATGATAGTTAGCCTTCCTAGGTCTTTCCATGAAACCATCTTCCTTGGTATCCGCTTGTCCAAGTTCATCTTCTATATTTTTCAGTTCCGTTTGCGCTGCAAAGAAAATGAAATACTTTCCCCCAGCGCGAGGCGAATCCACAAATTTTCCATTACGCAAGTTAGGAGGTTCAATGGAAGCTACCGTTCCCCATATCGGACACACTGAATTTTCACTCATGTTTTCTATCTCTTGATTTAAGGGCGGTTAAACAGAAAAGCGCACGAGTATAACCATTGAACGCGTCTGAACGCGAGTTCCCTATTGGGACCGCTCAAAATGCCCTGATTTCGTAATTCGGCGTATGGAGCCGACCGGGAAGGAGTCTGTAAGGACAGGCACGGGGGCCTGTCCCTACGGGTTCGAATAGAAACACGGGATATGCGTAGGGGCGACCCCCTGTGGTCGGCCGATTGACTACGAGGCGGTGCGGTTTTGTTCGTCATTCCGGCGAAAGCCGGAATCCATTTTTACTCTTTTGCCTTTCGTCAGGGTTCACCCGAATCGGCTGGGGAATGAAACGCCGCCGTTCATTCACTCGCATCCGCAAATGGATTCCGGCATTCGCCGGAATGACGACGGTGGTGAAATCCGACTGAAGAAGGAGAATTTCTTCCGAAAGAGGATGGGTTCTTCATCTACCCCGAGGAGCGAGGAATTGCGAGCCGATTCAAATCTCGCACGCCTATAATCGCTCCCTCATCAGTCGCGATTGCCCTAATGCGAGAGTATCTGGCTCAGGAAGAGTTTCGTGCGGTCCGATTGGGGGCGGTAGAAGAATTCTTCGGGTTCGTTCTGCTCGATGATCTGCCCCTCGTCCATGAAGATGACCCGGTGGGCGACCTGACGCGCGAAGCCCATCTCATGCGTAACGACGAGCATCGTCATCTCGGTCTCGGCGAGTTCGACCATCACGTCGAGCACTTCTTTTATCATCTCGGGGTCGAGTGCGGATGTCGGCTCGTCGAAGAGCATAATTTTGGGCCGCATGCACAATGAGCGCGCAATGGCCACGCGCTGCTGCTGGCCGCCCGATAGCTGGCCTGGGTATTTCAGGGCCTGCTCGGGTATCTTGACGCGGGTCAGGTATTCCATCGCGAGTTCTTCCGCCTCGGCCCTCGGCGTCTTGCGCACCCAGATGGGCGCGAGCGTGCAGTTCTCCAGCACCGTCAGATGCGGAAAAAGGTTGAACTGCTGGAACAGCATACCGACTTCCCGGCGCACGTTGTCGATTTGCTTGAGATCCCCCGTCAACTCGATGCCTTGGACCACGATGGCGCCTTTCTGGTGTTCTTCCAGGCGGTTGATGCAGCGGATGAGCGTCGATTTGCCCGAACCCGAGGGACCGCAGATGACGATGCGCTCGCCACGATAGACGGTGAGGTCGATGTCGCGCAGGACGTGGAACTGGCCGAACCACTTGTTCATGCCCTCGATGCGGATAATCGGCTCGTTCGAGAGGGTTTCCGTATTTACCGCCCCGGCTTCGCCCGCGTTTTCACTCATGAGTCGTTTCCTCCCGCTTAATTTCGGTGGCCCGTGTCGAGCTTGCGCTCGAGCCACAGGCTGTAGCGCGACATGCTGAAGCAGAAAATGAAATAGATAAGAGCCGCGAAGATGTAGGATTCATGTTCGAGGCCCAGCCATTTGGGGTCCGTCACGGCCGAGCGGGCCACGAGCAGCAGGTCGAACAGCCCGATGATCGATACCAGCGCGGTATCCTTGAACAGGGCGATGAAGGTGTTGACGATGCCCGGAATCACGATTTTGAGCGCCTGGGGCAGGATGATGAGCTGCATCGACTTCCAGTAGTTCAGGCCCAGCGCCATGGCCGCCTCGGTCTGGCCTTTCGGCAGGGCCTGCAGCCCGCCGCGCACGACTTCCGCCATATAGGCGGAGGCGAACATGATGAACCCTATCAGGGCGCGCAGCAGTTCGTTGGCGTTCACCCCCTCGGGTGTGAACAGCGGCAGCATGAATGAGGCCATGAAGAGCACGGTGATGAGCGGCACCGAGCGCCAGAGCTCGATGAAGGCGATGCAGATCGTGCGGATGACGGGCATCTCCGAGCGCCGCCCGAGCGCCAGCAGAACGCCTATTGGCAGGGAGAACAATATGGCGACCGAGGCGAATACGAGGGTGAGCGTCAGGCCGCCCCACTTGTGCGTCGGTACGCTCTCCAGGCCGAAGGCGCCGTGGAGCAGGACGAAGGCGACGATGGGGAAACCGAATACCAGGAAAAGCGCCGCGAAGGTGCGGCCCGGCACCCTGTCGGACAGCACCGGCAAGAGGTTCAGGCAGAACAGGATGAAGGTGAGATTCACCCGCCAGCGCTCGGGCTCCGGGTAGAACCCGTAGATGTACTGCCCGAACCGCTTGGGTATGAGAACCCAGCAGGCGCCCTCGATCCCCCGGCAGTCCTTGTTGGACTCACCCTCCAGGAGCGAGTCGATGAAGGCCCACTCGAACAGCGGCGGCACGACCAGATAGAGGAGATAAAACGTCAGCAGCGTGAGCGCCGTATTGGCCGGCGAGGAGAACAGGTTCGCCCGCATCCAGCCGGCTACGCCCGCGGTCGAGATCGGTGGCGGCGCCTCGGGGATATTTTCCGTGCGGACGAAGCTCCTGTCCGGATTTTTTGCGATATCGCTCATGGCATCACCTCTCCACCAGCGATATGCGCCTGTTGTACCAGTTCATGTAGAGCGATATCAGCAGGCTGAAGGTGAGATACACCACCATGCACATGGCGATAATCTCGATGGCCTGGCCGGTCTGGTTCAGCGAGATGCCGCCGAAGACGTTGAACAGATCGGGGTAGCCGATGGCGATGCCGAGGGATGAGTTCTTGGTCAGGTTCAGGAACTGGCTCACCAGAGGCGGCACGATGACCCGGAGCGCCTGGGGAATGATGACGAGCCTGAGCGTCGGCCCCGGCCGCACCCCCAGGGAATAGGAGGCTTCGCGCTGGCCGCGCGAGACGGCGAGAATGCCCGCGCGCACGATCTCGGCGATGAACGATGAGGTGTAGACAGTGAGCGCGGCCAGCGAAGCGAACAGCTCTATCTGGATTTCCAGGCCGCCCGTGAAGCGGAACCGGCCCAGTTCCGCATATTCCCAGGTCAGCGGAAAACCTGTCGCCGCCGATACCAGCAGCGGCACGCCGATGAGGACGCCGAGCGACGCCCAGAAGACGGGGAACTGCTCTCCTGTCGCGTCCTGGCGCCTGCGCGCCCATTTTTTGAGATAGGCAATCGCCGCGATGGCGACGAAAAACGAAATCAAGACCACCACGAAGCCCGGCTGCGGAATGGGCTTCGGCATCGTGAGGCCGCGGTTATGGATATACACCGTGTCGAAAATCGGTATCGCCTTGCGCACCAGGGGCAGCGACTGAAAGACGGCGAAGTGCCAGAAAAGAAAATGCAGCAGGAGCGGCACGTTGCGCACCGACTCGATATACACCCCCACCAGTTTCGAGACCAGCCAGTTGTTCGAGAGCCTGAGCACGCCGAGAATGAAGCCCAGTATCGTGGCCAGCACGATCCCGAGAGCCGAGATAAGGAGCGTGTTCAGCAGGCCGACGATGAATACCGCCCCGTGGGTCGAACCCGCCTCGACGGAATAGGGGATGAGCGTGAGCGGAATCTCGAAGCCCGCCGGGTTGAAGAGGAAATCGAACCCCGTCTTTATGTTGCGTTTTTCGAGATTGATGATCGTGTTGTGAATCAGGTAGGCGCCCAGGCCGATGAGAGCCAGCACGAAGGCGACCTGAAAGGCGACAGACCGGACTTTCGGGTCGTACCACCAACTGGCGGCGCTTGGCCGCGCGCCTGCTTGTTGAGAGTCTACCGCCATATCGAGTCCCCGGTGTGCGACTTCGCCTGCGCGGTATCTTTGCTTCGAGAACGCGCCGCCCGGCCCCGGGGAAATCCCCGGAGCCGGTACGGTTTTATCTTACACGTTCAGTCGGCTTAACGGAATGGAGGCGAGTAGAGAATACCGCCCTTCGTCCAGAGCTGGTTGTAGCCGCGCGCAAGGCCAACGGCCGTCTTGGGGCCGATGTGGCGCTCGTAGATCTCGGAATAGTTGCCTACGCCCTTGATGACGTTGTAGGCCCAGTCTTTCGGGAGGCCGAGCATGCTGCCGAAATCGCCTTCCTGACCGAGCATGCGCTTGATCTCGGGGTTGCTCGATTTCTTCATGGCGTCGACGTTCTTGGAGGTGATGCCGAGTTCCTCGGCGACGATGAGCGCGTTGCGCACCCAGCGGGCGATGTCGCCCCACACGTTGTCACCATGACGCACGACGGGGCCGAGCGGCTCCTTCGAGATGATTTCGGGCAGAATCACGTGGTCCGCCGGGTTCTTGGGCACGGAACGCTGGGCGGCCAGGCCGGAGCGGTCCGTCGTGTAGGCGTCGCAGCGGTTGGCGGCGTAGTTCTGGCGCGCCTCGGCCGCGTCCTCGACGACGACCGATTTGAACTTCATCTTGTTGCTGCGGAAAAAGTCCGCCAGGTTGAGCTCGGTCGTGGTTCCCGTCTGGATGCAGATCGAAGCACCGCCGAGTTCCTTGGCGCTCTTGACGCCGAGCGACTTGCGGGCGATGAAGCCCTGCCCGTCGTAGTACAATACGCCCACGAACTCGAAGCCCAGGTTCACGTCGCGCTTGAAGGTCCAGGTCGTGTTGCGCGAGAGGACGTCGATCTCACCGGATTGGAGCGCCGGGAAGCGCGTCTTGCCGGTCAGCGGCTTGTAGGTCACCTTGTCGGGATTGCCGAAAATCGCTGCGCTGATACCGCGGCAGTAATCGACGTCGAAACCTCTCCAGACGCCCTTGTCGTCGGGCGCGGAGAATCCCGTCAGGCCGGTGTTCACGCCGCAGATGAGATTGCCGCGCTTTTTCACGGTCTCCAGCGTCGGGCTGGCGGCGAACACGGCGCTTGCGATTACCGCAACGGCGGCAAACGCGCAAACTACGGTGAACAGGTGTTTTTTCATCACAATTGTCTCCCTCGTGGGCCCTCTCGGGCATCAAGAAATTGAAGAAACGTCCTCTGAAAATAAGTCTAGTGTGGAAAGAAAAAAATAGCATGATGGGGATGCTCTCACAACCTTTTTCTCTGGACTGCAGATGAATTTTTCTGAGCCTGCAGATGAAGATGCAGAATTTTCAGAATTGGCAGGAAAATATGTCTGGTTGGTACTCTTTCGTAACCGTCACAGGGACATCAAGCAACGTTGCCGTGAACTCAAGCGGATGGGCGAAGCCGAAGGCCCAGGGCGCGCATGACCTTGAGTACGGTGGCAAACTCGGGATTCCCGCCGGGCGAAAGCGCCTTATAGAGGCTCTCCCTGCCCAGGCCGGCTTCGGCGGCGACTTTCGTTATTCCCCTGGCTCTCGCGGCGTCCCCCAGTGCCGCCGCGATGAGGGCCGGGTCGCCATCCTCGAAAGCCGCTTCGAGGTAGAGCACGATATCCTCTTTGGTCTTGAGGTGATCCGCCGCATCCCACGGTTTGGTTTGGTTTGCCATGCTCACTTTCTCCCATCGTTTTCACACACGAAGACGAGATGCTAACACAATTCCCTCCTCCAGGGGGTTGTTGAAAAAGCCCCCCAAAGGGAAATGATGTCCAAGAGAGCGCCGCCCAATGCGGAAAGGTAGTTATGCTCTTCGTTTTTGATCGTCATTCCGGCGCATGCCGGAATCCAGGGACTTTGCCTTTGTTTTTTTATTTCTTCCGTATTCCAGCCAGTGAGTGGGGGGATGAAAAACCGGAGTGTCGCCATTCTCCTCGGCTCTGGATTCCGGCGTTCGCCGGAATGACGGCTTCGGCCAATTCCGAGTGAGGAGGGGTTTTTCAACAGCCCCGACAAGGGAGGTGAGGGGGTTGGTTTTGTAGAAGGACAACTCTTTGGGGTTGTTCTCCCCTCCTCGGGACTGTCCCGCAGATCGCGATCTCGGACAGACACAGAGGGCCTGTCCGCTACAGGATGATGGCGACCAACACGTCAGGACAGGCACGGAGGCCTGTCCCTACAAAACCGTCGCGTCCAAACACGCCGTAAGGGATTCCTCTCCACCGCAGCGTAACCCTCCATGCCGCCCGCTACCGAAGCGGGCTTTTTCAACAACCCCCCTACTCCCGTATTTTCTCGATGACGCTCAGCGTCTGCGCGCCGGGGGTGGGAATCCACATGGATTTCTGGCCCTCGCCGCCGCCTACGATGAGGATGAGGGCATCCGCGTGGGTGAGGATGGGCACGGAGGCTTCGGGGTCCGTCCTGTCGACCCAGACGGGAAAGGTGGGGCCTTTCGATTTTCCCCGGACGCCCACGTGCTTCCAGGGCTTTCGCGCCTTCTCGAAGAGATAGCGCTTCACGTCCGCCTTGCTCCAGCCCGACCGCGCAATGTAGGCGGCGTGCTCGGGCGCCATGACGAGGACGGGTTCTCCCTGGGAGGAGAGATTGTTCCCGCCCAGGGTCGCCATCGAGTCCGCATAGCCGAAGAGCAGCGCGTGGGGCTCGGTGTTGTAGTTGTCCGTGATGCAGTGGGGCGCCTCGCCGCAGGTGAGCGTCACCGTGCTCTCATCCGGCTCAAAACCGCGCTCGACGTGATAAGGCTCCCAGGGGTTCGCGCCCTCGTTCTCGGCGATGCAGTAGGTGTATTTCCCCGGATGCGCGTGCTGGGCGCGGTCCACCTCTCCGGGAACGGCGCCTCCCAAATTGATGAGGCAAAGCCTGAGCGCGCGGCCAATCGTCGCGTTCGCCCGCCAGCCGGGGCCGAAAAGGCCGGAGCCCGAGTTGATTTTGAGACGCCTCGCAATAGGGCCGTTCACGATGATGAGCGCGGTGGCGGGGTGCGTCGTCGTCTGGCGGTGGCTGAGTCCATAGCGCGGCTTGGTGATTGCGGAGACAGCCGCGACGACGACGGACAGGTATTCGGGCGCGCAGCCGGCCATCACGGCGTTCACCGCGATTGCGCGGACCGTCGCCACCCCCATGAGGGGAGGAACCTCGGCGATTTCCTCATCCGCCTCCCCCGGCCAGCCTGTGAGCAGGCTTTCCACGCGCTCGCGCGTGGGCGGGACGATGGGCAGCCCGTCCGTCCAGCCGCGCTCGTAGAAATAGGCGTTCACCTCATCGAGGGAGCCTGTGACCGGCAATACCCGCCGGCCCGCCTCAGGAGAGGGGTTTTCGACGTTCACGGCCAAATTCCGCCTCCCCTATTTCGGGCAAAGATTCTCAGGACCCCGGAACTTCTTCTCCGCGTATTCGGCCCGGAGTCTTTCCGGGTCGCCTGTGAGCGCGTGGACGACTTCCGGCACGATGGCGTCCGACTTGGGGTGAAGGGCTACTCTCTCGGGAGCGGCGAGCGGGTGGTCCATCTCGACGATGGGCAGGCCGCCGTAGCCCTGCCTCCTCGCTATCGCGCGCCCGCTGTGGCTGAAGCCACGGCTCACGATCACGCAGGCGGGGCTTCCCAACCTCTCGAGTTCCACCGCGTCGCGGACACTCCACGACGTGGAAGAGCCTCAGTGCCCCACGCCGACCAGAACGGCGTCGCAGCACGCGTGCAACTCCTCGATAATTTCAGGGGATGCCGCCTGGGCGAGGTGATGCTTCCTGCGCTGGACGACCTCTTTGATGCCGAACGAGGCTCGAAGCCTCTCAAGCACCCGGTCCAGCACCCAGTCGGAGAATTCCTTGTTGTTATCCAAAATCCCGAGAACCGCGCCTTCCAGCGCCTCCGGTCTGGGTTTCAGAGCCTCATCCGGTATCCTGGGGATGCCCGCGGGGGAGATGACGTCCGTATATATCTCCTCGTTCATCGGATTCTCCCGGACCGGCCCTCTATCTGCCCGTGAAGACGGGCTTTCTCTTCTCCATGAACGCCGTGCGGCCTTCCTTATAGTCGGCGCTGTCGAAACATTCTTTCGAGATTCTGGCGATCATCTCGAAATCGCGGTCCGCCCCGTCTTTCACCACCTCGCCGATGGTGAGCTTGGACGCCTTGACCGAGAGCGGCGCGTTGTTCGCGATGGTGGAGGCCATATCCACCACGTAGTTCTCCAGTTCATCCACTGGCACGACTTCATTCAACAGCCCGATTTCGAGGGCCTTCGCCGCCTGAATGCGCCGGGCGGTGAAGAGTATTTCCTTCGCCTTGGCGGGTCCCACCAAATCGACGAGCTGCTTCAGGTTGTCGAAGCCATAGGCGATGCCCAGACGCCCGGCGGGGATGCCGAACTGCGAATCGTCCGACGCGACCCGGATGTCGGCGTTCAGCGCGATTCCCAGCCCGCCGCCCAGGCAATAGCCCTGGATCATGGCGATCAGGGGCTTTTTCATCCCCACCATGATCTCTTTGGCTTCCTCGGATATCCGCGTGTACTCGGCGGCCTGCTCGGCGTTGCTCCTGTTCTTGGCGAACTGGGAGATGTCCGCGCCCGAGACGAACGCCTTATCGCCCGCGCCCTTCATCACCACGACGCGGATGTCGTCGTCCGCCTCGTAAGAGCCCAGTATCTCGGCGATGGCCCCCCACATCTCGAGCGAGAGCGCGTTCCTCCGCTCGGGGTTGTTGAAGATCATCCAGCCGATGCCGCCGTCCACCTCGAAAGCCATCTTCTCCGTCGATAACTGCATTCCATGCTCCATACGCTGCGCCCCCCGAGGGGGGCAGGATAGTTTTCAGACGATGCCCGCATCGCGCAATTGGTTTATCGCTTCCGCATCGTAGCCCATTTGATTCAAAATCTCTTCCGTATGCTCGCCCACCTCGGGCGTCGAGTTGCGCATTTTCTGCGGCGTTCGCGTGAGCTTCACCGCCTGGCCCACAATCTTGATGGGCCCTTTTTCGGGATGTTCGACCTCGGGCGACATGTTCAGCCCCTTGACCTGGGGGTCGGCGAACGTCTTGTCCACCGTGTAAATGGGCCCGCAGGGGATTCCCGCCTCGTTCAGTATGTCGATCCATTCCGCACCCGGCTTCGTTTGCGTACGCAGATTGATAGTCTCGTGCAGGACCTCTTTGTTCTCGAATCGACTGGGTACGCTCTCATAGTCCGGATTCTCTAAGAGTTCGGGCATTTCGAGAGCATGTACGAGGCGCTTCCAGAGATGCTGGGGGCCGGACTGGATGATGATCTGTCCGTCCGCGGTCTCGAAAACGCCCGCCGGCAAAAAGGTGGGGTGGTTATTCCCCTGCTGGGTCGGCACGTCCTCAAAAAGAAGGTATCTCGCGGCCTGAAAGTCCATCATCTGAATCTGGGCTTCGAGAAGCGAGGTGTGCACCCATTGACCCTCGCCCGACACTTCGCGCTCGAGCAGGGCGATCATAATCCCCTGCGCGAGCATGAAGCCCGCCGAGAGGTCGGCGAGCGGAATGCCCACCCGCATGGGACCGCCCCCCGGCTTTCCCGTGACGGACATGAGACCGCTCAGCCCCTGGGCCGTCATGTCCAGCCCCGGCCGCTTGCGGTAGGGCCCCTCCTGCCCGAAACCGGAGATGCTCCCGTAGACGATGCGCGGGTTCACGGCTCGGCACGCCTCGTAATCCACGCCCAGGCGGTGCTTCACGTCGGGCCGGTAGTTCTCGATGACGACGTCGGCGCCTTCCACCAGGCGGAAGAATATCTCGCGGCCTTTTTCTTCGCGCAGGTTGAGTGTCATGCCTCTCTTGTTGCGGTGCAGGTTCTGCGCCTCATAGCCGCCCCGGGGTTGGGCCATGTTGTCCGAAAAACCGCTCGCGGGGGGCGCTTCTATCTTGATGACGTCCGCCCCCCAGTCCGCGAACTGGCGAACCGCCGTGGGGCCAGCCCGCGCACGGGTGAGATCCAGGACCTTGAAGCGGGAAAGGGGTAAAGAATGATTCTGCACGAACGCGCTCCTGTGTAAAAATTGCAGCGATTCAAGAATAAGGGAGATTTATCCGCCCATAAGGTAGCAGAATCGAGCAGGTTTGCGCAGTGCGGGAGGGAGTGAATTTCACGATTTCGAGACGTGATTCTCCCTTCGGCAACAGAGAGTGTTTTTTCTCTGGTCGGGGCGAGAGGATTTGAACCTCCGACTTCCTGCTCCCAAAGCAGGCGCGCTACCAGGCTGCGCCACGCCCCGATAAGGCAGCAAGACTACCACAAGCCAATCTCGCACTGGAACCAAAGGGGGAAAAAACCAAAATGAACGGGGCCGACCGGCCCGCGTGGGTCAGGCGGGCGCCGGCTGCGGCGTCTGCCCTTTTCGCCTGGTGTGCTGATACCAGTACAATGCGGCGAAAATCGCCACCGCGATGAGCTGCACCACGGGGCGCGGCCCGCTCGTGAAATCCGTGATGAGCGAGGGCCTGAACGCTGCGATGCACACCACCATCAACACTGCCCGCTCGCCCCAGTTGCAGTTATCGGCGAAATACCCCTGAAGGGCGGACGCGAAGGCGAACATCGCCACAAGGGAGACAAAGCACACCCAGGCGATTTTCATCACGTCGTTGATCCAGATTATCTCGCCCTTGGGGCCGACGCCCTGCATCATCAGGAGTTCCAGGTTGAAGATGAAGACGAACGGCAGCACGGCGGTCCGCAAATCGTAGACGAAGCCCTGCACGCCCGTCTGGATGGGGTCCGACTTGGCTATCGCCGAGGCGGCGAACGCGGCGAGACCCACCGGCGGCGTGTCGTCGGCCAGGATGCCGAAATAAAAGACGAACAGATGGGCTGCGAGCAGCGGCACCACGAGGCCCGCCTTCCCGCCCAGGCTCACGATGACGGGCGCGGTGAGCGTCGCCATGACGATGTAGTTCGCCGTCGTGGGCAGGCCCATCCCCAGGATGAGCGAGCACAACGCGGTGAGCAGGAGCATGAGCACCACGTTGCCGAGAGAGATGATTTCAATCAATTCAATGAAGCGGCCGCTGAGCCCCGTGAGCGTCACGGTGCCGACGATGATGCCCGCCGCCGCGGTCGCCACGCCGATGCCCATCATGTTCTTGGCCCCGGCCATCATTCCCTGCCAGACGTCGCCGAAGCTCTGGCCGAAACCGGAGAGCACCCCGTGCCAGAGGCGATCCTCCAACTCCTTGAAGTGCGCCTCGCCGAACAACTCCCGCAGGTGGGCGACGCCCTTCTCGCGCTTCATGTCGCCCAGGACGGCGATGGTGTTCTGCATGGGACGCTGGACGACGATGATCGCCATGGTCAGCAGAATCGCGTTGAACGCCGAAGCCACGGCCGACATGCGCAGGATGACAAGTGTGTAGATCAGCGCCAGTATGGGAACGACGTAGTGGATGCCGCTGATGAGCGTGGGCCAGAAAGAGGGCAGCTCATCCTCTCTCAGCGGCCTTAAGTTTAACTTGAGCGCTTCTAAATGAACGACGTAGAACAGGGCGATATAAGACAGCAGGGCCGGCAGTATGGCGGCGCGCACCACGTCGAGATAGGCGAGGCCCAGGAATTCCGCCATGATGAACGCGGCGGCGCCCATGACCGGCGGCATGAGCTGTCCGTTCGTGCTCGCGCCCACCTCCACGGCGCCCGCCTTGTAGGCGGGCAGGCCCACTTTTTTCATCAGCGGAATCGTGAAGGTCCCCGTCGTCGCCACGTTCGCGATGGATGAGCCCGAGACAAGACCCGTCATGCCCGAGGCGACCACGGCCGCCTTGGCGGGTCCGCCCCGGAATCGGCCCAGCGCCGCGAAGGCCACCTGCACGAAGTAGTTCGCCGCCCCCGCCTTGTCGAGCAGGGAGCCGAACAGCACGAAGAGGAACACGAAGCTCGTCGACACCCCGATAGGTACGCCCCAGATGCCGCTGTCGCTCAGATACATGTGGTCCACGACGAATTCGAGCGGAACGCCCGGATGCGCGATGAACGAGGGCATGTACGGTCCCGCGAAGCAATAGAGCAAAAACAAGATGGCGAGAATCGGCAGCGCGGGCCCGAGCGCTCGGCGCGCGGCCTCCAGAAGCAGAAGGACGAGAATCGCCCCCACGATGACGTCGCGCTGGATGGGTAGACCCGATCGCTGGATGATGTTCACGTAATCCCAGGCCATGTAGAGCGCGCCCAAACCTGCGAGGATCGCGAGCGCGTAGTCGTACCAGGGGATGACCTGCCGCGTAGAGCGCTGGGGCCGCAAGAAGCCGGGGAAAAGCTGGAGCGATACACGCTGAACCCAGCTCTCGCCGGGCTTTTTCGTACCCGGGAAAGCGAGATAGACCATCGTGATGGCGAAGGTGAGATGGATGCTTCTGGCGATAATGGAGTTAAGCGGTGTGTAGGCGATGTAGAGCTGAAAACAAGACCAGGAGATAGCCAGAACCGAGACCAGCCAGGCTGTGAGGTTCTTGGGCTGCCTTCCGCCTGATTCCGCTTCGGCGGCGATTTCCTCCGCCGCCTTCTTCGATTCCTCGTCTATCCCTGCGCTCAAGGCGTCTGCGGAATCACCCGGCTCGCTCATTCATTCGCCCCTCAAACGAAAACCCCATTTCGTGAAAGACTGGACCTCGATTCACCACACGAAGCCGGAGGGCGATCGGCCCCCCGGCCCATGCGGTGGAAGTTCGTTCGAACTACTTCTTCATCTTCTTCATCATCTTCTTCATCAGGCCTGTTTCTTCGTAATAACGCACGGCGCCCGGATGGAAGGGAGCCGAGAGGCCGCCGAGCATGTCTTTCTTCGTCAGGTATTTGAACGCCGCGTGCGTGGCGCGGAACTGGTCGAGATTATCGAAGATGGTCTTCACGACGCTGTAGACCACGTCGTTGGGCTGGTTTTTGCCGGTTACGAAAGTGGCCTTCACCGCGTAGGTCGGCACGTCTTTCTTGACGCCCTTGTAGATGCCGCCCGGGATGTTCGTCATCACGTAGTAGGGCTTGCCGGCCACGAGCTTCTGGATGCCCATGGAGTTCACGGGAATCATGCGGATCGCCGTGCTGTTGGAGATCTCGAGACCGCCGCCCCAGGGGTTGCCGACGGTGTAGAAGAACGCGTCGATCTTCTTGTCCACCAGCGCGCGGTTCGCGCCGCCCTGCTGCAGACCCTCGGCCTTGATGTCCTTGTTCATGTCGATGCCGTAGATTTTCAGGATGTCCGTCGCGTTTCCGCGTTGGCCGGAGCCGGGGTTGCCGATGTTGACCCGGCGTCCCTTGAGATCCGACACCTTCATGATGCCCGAATCCGCGCGCGCGACGAGCATGATGGTTTCCGGGTGAACGCTGAAGACGCTGCGCAGGCCCTTGTAGGCTTTGCCCTTCCAGTCGGCTGTGCCGTTATACGCCTGAAAGTTCCTGTCGGACTGGGCGACGCCGAAGTTCAGCAGGCCGCGCTTGATGGCGTTGATGTTGAACACCGAACCCAGGGCGGGACGGCCGATGCAGTTGTAGCCCTTGCCCTTCAGGTTCTTGTTCACCAGCTTGCAGACGTTGAGAGCGACCTGGTAGTACACGCCCGTGGTGGAGCCGCCGCCGACCACGAGGAATTTCGCGGCGCTTGCCGGAACCGCCGCTCCCGCCAGCGAAATCGCCACGACGGAAGCGAGTATGAATTTCATTGTCCTTTTCATCGTTGATTCTCCTTGAGTGAGGTGAGGGGGGAAAATGAACTTGCCAAGCATTGCTGATGCGCGTTTCCTCTGTATAAGCAGTACATTCGCCCGTTACTCGCAAATGACGAATTCTACGGAATACCTATCGTTATCGGCCATTGCCGACGCTTTATATTCGGGATGATCGCTAGTTGAAGGATAATGAGGGCAATACTTGATGTCAACCGAAAACTAAACGCGAGGAGCCATCTCCATCGCTTTGGGGTATCCTCATCGCCTCAAAAATCTCTCGTTTTTTCTTATTGTTATTATTTTCGAGGTTGGGTAATGAACCGGACAACGTGGGACGTCATCGTCATCGGAGGGGGTATACTCGGCCTTTCCACCGCCATGCAGATCACCCGCCGCCACCCCGAAAAACGCGTCCTCGTCCTCGAGAAAGAAACCGATGTCGGCCGCCACCAGTCGCTCCACAACAGCGGCGTGATCCACGCGGGACTCTACTACCGCCCCGGCTCGCTCAAGGCGAAGACCTGCGTCGAGGGAGCGGCCGCGATGGTGCGCTTCGCGCAGGAACACGGGATCGACCACGAAATCTGCGGCAAGGTGGTCGTCGCCACGAAGGAGGCGGAAATCCCCCGTCTCGAGGAACTCTACCGACGGGGCGCGGCGAACGGCATCGAGAACATCGCGGTTCTGGGGCCCGAAGAACTGAAGGAAGTCGAACCACACACCCGGGGCGTCAAGGCGCTTCGAGTGCCCTCTACGGGCATCATCGACTATAACGGCGTCGTCCGCGCCTACGCCCGCATCGTCACCGAGGCGGGGCAGCGCATCCAGACATCCGCGGAAGTGACCGGAATCACCGTATCGCAAGGAGAAAAGCGCGTCGAGACGACGGCGGGGGATTTCGGGGGGAAACTCATCGTCAACTGCGCGGGGCTTTATGCCGACAGGATAGCCAGTCTCGCAGGCGGAGCGCCGCCGATGAAAATCGTACCCTTCCGCGGCGAGTATTACGAACTCACGCCAGAGCGCCGCTCGCTCGTCAAGAGCCTTATCTATCCGGTGCCCGACCCGGCGTTCCCCTTCCTCGGGGTTCACTTCACACGCCGCGTGGACGGGAGCGTCGAAGCGGGGCCGAACGCCGTTCTGGCTTACATGCGGGAGGGCTACACGAAGACGCGGGTCGACCCCTACGATCTCTTCGAAACGCTCACCTACCCCGGCTTCCTGCGGCTGGCTCGCAAATACTGGAAGACCGGGCTGGGCGAGATGGTCCGCTCCCTCAGCAAATCCGCATTCACGCGCGCGCTGCAAAAGCTCATGCCCGAGATCCGGGAGTCGGACCTGGTGCCCGCAGGCGCGGGCGTTCGCGCACAGGCGGTGGACCGGGCCGGCGGCCTCCTCGATGATTTCTCCATCATCCGGACCGAGGGAGCCGTTCACGTGTGCAACGCTCCCTCGCCGGGCGCAACGGCGTCTTTGATGATAGGCCGCGCCATCGCCGACATGGCCGAGGAGATGGAAGGCTGAGCACCGGCGAGGCGTGTTGAAAACCCCCTGATTTCGTGATTCGACGAATGCCCTCAACCGGGGAGAGAGGAGACATCACTCCCTTGAGGGGCCGGGCATCCAGAGGGGAATGCCCCGATGAAAAAGCCTTTGTTCAGAGAGCACCCCCCCTTGTCGGGGCTGTTGAAAAAGTCCCAATGAATGTGGATTCGACGCGACCGACGAGAAAAGAGATACCACTCCCCCCTTGAGGGGGAGTCGAAGAGGCCGAGCGGTTTATGCGAAGGCCGATTCGGTGGGGGGTGAATCGCGTTTTATCGCCACTCCTAGTTATACCCCCCACCAGTTCACTTTCGGGCTTACGCCCTCAGTTCACTGACTCCCCCTCAAGGGGGGAGTGAAATTCAGCGCGCTCCCTCTGTGGGACTTTTTCAACAGGCCCCCTCAAGTGGGGTGTTGAAAAAGCCCCGTCTGCGACCTTCGCAAACCGCCAACGCCTCTCTCCTCACCCTGAGTAGCCGCCGGAGGCGGCGTATCGAAGGGGCCTGTCCCTGCCTGCCGTACCCGCCATGGAAACGCCCAACCCGGGGAGATATTCATCCTTCATCCCCGAGGGATAAACTCCCTCACTCCCCGGGCCGGTACGCGCTCTCGGGAGGGTCGGCCCCCCGCCAGGGTCCAATGAGCTTTCCGCCCCGATAAGCCGCCTCGCAGGGGCCCTCGGGCGTCAAGACCACGAGAGGTCTTTTCCTTCGGCTCATCGTCCGGCGATAACGCCTGCTTTGCTCGATATAGAGTTCGCGCTCACCGGGCTGCAGTTCGAAAAGCCGGTTGAAAAAACGCAGGAATTCGCCAATAAACTTTTTCGTCGCCACGCGGTGGCGATCCACGAGGTAGCATTTGCCCTCCAGCACCCGGTTGTAGACCAGACCCAGGAGATTCTCCTCGCCATCGAAATAGGGTTCATAGGGAAACGTGCGGCACGAGACGGAGCGGTTCTCCCGCTCGCAATGCGTGACACCGCGGCACTCGATGAAAACGCTCTGCTCGGGGTCGACTTCTTCGACCATAGCGAGCTCAGAGGGGGTGCGCGGCCTGAACTCATGCCAGAGCCGCGTGCGCGATTCGAGATAGTTCCACTCTTCATGACAGGCGACGGGAACCACCCACCCCGAATCGCAGCAAAAAGGAACTCCCTCATTAAAGGGCGCGCATTTCTTACCGCAGTCGAACCGCGCCGGCGGACTCGCAAAGCCCGAGTAGAGCGTCTCGAAATCTTTCGGCCGCAGCCTCGCCTCGTTCATATTTTCTCGCTATGCCTCATCTTCGCCCGCCTCTTCGGGCGAATCCGCCGCGCGCGCTCGGGGAGCGCCGGCAGCCAGAGCGCGTGATATGGCGATGGCGGCCTGGTGAAAGAGTATGGCGCAATAATCGACCTCGTCATCGGACATCTCCCGAGAGGCATCGAAATAAAACGAGGCCAGCCCCACCACTTTTCCCAGCGCGATCAGAGGAAAGACTACGGCTCCACCCATCTTTTCGGCCTTGAGAACTTCGGGCGCGCCGTACCATTGATCGGTGAAGGGCACCTCGACAATCTCTTTTTCCCTGAGGGCGATCCTCTCCGGCAGACCGGAGTCGGGGGAGACGATGGCGCCGCGATAGGCCCCGCCCACGCGCGAGGAGCACACTTCGAGAAACTGCTCCGTCGTTTCATCGTATAGCGCGGCATAGTATCTTTTCGTCGAGAAAAAACGCGAGACCTCCTCCACGACGGTGAGGATAACACTGTGGAAGTGCGCGCCCGCAGCCACGGATTCACTCACTCTCAAGATGGTGGCGAATTGGTCCGAATCAAGTTTTCGACGGGATGCCCCCTCGTCCGCCCCGACCTCTCTCGTCAGAGGAGGTGTGGTTTCGCTTCCCTCGCGGGGCTTCAGCATGGAAAACAATGCGAGCGATGCGAGCCAGCCCGCCGTCATCACACCGGCCAGTATTGCCAATCCTGAGTCTGTCTTCGTGCGTTCCGTCAGGTGGACGAGGCGCAATCGCCTCATACCCAGATAGAATACGGCCTCCGTCATCGAGCGTTTGTCCCTGTTCTCGGCATTGAACGCGGCAGGATCACAACATACCGGGAGATCGAGGACCGAGGCGAGTTCCGTCTTGAAAGCCCCGGCGATACTCTCGGCCAGAAACTTCTCACCCCGTTTGGCGAAGAGTACCTTTTGTTCGGGCTCCGCCAACAGAAATATGCTCTCGCCGGGGGCCGGCTCGTCCTCCCGCAACGGCAGCAGCGATTCCGCCGCAACGACGATGCCCCACATACCCTTCATCGACGTCGAGGGCGCCAGCACCAGCACGGCCGGCGCGCCGTCCAGCGTGCTCGACTGAATGTCGAACTTCCTCCTCGACGGCCCCGCTCCTCCTTCTCGTTTCAACAAGGAGAGGAGCGAACGGCTCGCTCCCGACCAGAGACCTTTCTCCTCGCCTCCCGGCGGCGGCATGTTGCCCACCCTGCGAGAGTCCACGATCTTGCCCCGCTCATCGAGCAGCACCGAGGCGGCAAAGGAGTCTCTCGATTCTCCGCCCAGGAGAAACGAAAGCGCCTTCCCCTCCCTGTTCGCGACGCCCGAAACCGCCGCCATCAGAAGCTCGGCCCCCTGGATCTTCCCGAGCAGGGAGTCGACGCGCCCCCGCATCCTGGTTTTCAGGTCCTGCAGGCGCCTCGCATCACGCTCGGCGTGTCGACTCAGGAGTACACCCTGGACGGCTCGATGGGCGAAATAGGTCGCACCCGCTGAAAAAAGGGCCGTGATGAGCGCAAACAGCAGAAAGGGGGAAATTGGTTTTAGGGATTTCACATCAATCACACGTCGGCCGACGCCCAAGCCGGGCGAACGCCCCGCCTGAGGAAAAGCGATGCGCCCGTGCAACGTCGGGCGACGGTCAGAACCGCCTAGACCGCCGGCGCCCCGTTCGTTTTCGGCCCCACGCCATAGAGTTTTTCCGAGAAGTGACATGCCGCGAAATGACCTGTGCTGATTTCGCGCATCGGCGGCTCCTCCGCCACACACCTGTCTTCCTTGTAGGGGCATCTCGTATGGAATCGACACCCCGAGGGAGGATTCACGGGACTGGGCACGTCGCCGGTCAGGATCATGCGTTTTTTCTTGAGCGTCGGGTCCGGAATCGGCACGGCGGAGAGCAGCGCCTCGGTATAGGGGTGCTTCGCCTCCATCACCACCTTGTCGGCCGAGGCCATCTCCACGATCTTGCCCAGGTACATGACGGCGATGCGGTCGCTCACGTGCTGGACGACGGCCAGATCGTGCGCGATGAGCACGAACGCGATTCCAAATTCTTGTTGCAGGTCTTCGAGCAGGTTGATCACCTGCGCCTGGATCGACACGTCGAGCGCGCTGACGGGCTCGTCCGCGATGATGAGCTTCGGATTGAGCGCCAGGGCGCGGGCGATGCCGATGCGCTGGCGCTGTCCGCCCGAGAACTCATGCGGATAGCGCCGTATATGCTCGGGCCTCAAACCCACCCGGTGGAGAAGCGAGGCGACCATCTCCTCTTTTTCCTTACCTTTGGCAATGCCGTGAATGGTCAACGGCTCGCCGACGATGCTGCCCACCGTCATGCGCGGGTTCAGGGACGCATACGGGTCCTGGAAGATGATTTGCATCTCGCGTCTGAGCTTGCGCATCGACTCCCTGTTCAGGGTGCAAACGTCGGTGCCCTGGAAGTTCACTACGCCCGAGGTCGGCTCGATGAGACGCAGTATGGCCCGGCCTGTGGTGGATTTCCCGCACCCGCTTTCCCCGACGAGCCCGAGCGTCTCGCTAGGCTCCAGATCGAAGCTCACCCCGTCCACGGCGCGCACATAGTTGCGAACCCGGGAGAATACGCCCCCACGCACCGGAAAGTGCTTCACCAAATCTTTTATTTCGAGTAGTTTCTCTGCCACGGTTCGCCTCTCTTGTTCAACAAAAAATCGCGCTCAAATTTACGTGTACTCAGTTTTTATCATTGCTGCCATCAGCGGGCAAGTCTCAAAGAATCTATCGACGCGGTTGGTGAACCCATTCCCCGCCCCTTCCCGTACATGCGAATTCGCCCGTATGGAGCGCGGCCAAGTCTATCACATCACCTCTCCTCACCGGGCCGCGCGCGCGAGACCGTTGATCATCGCACCCCGTTTTGCTAGGTTTGGCGGTCAACCCGTATGGACGGGAACCATTTAGCGATACCATTCCCCAGAAATGCGCGCGGGTGCGCATCGGGGCGAAAACGTTTTCATGGAGAGGGAAATGGCGGAAGAAGAAAAAAACGAAGCGGAAGCTCCCCAAGAAGAAGCGGCGGCCCCTGAAGAGAAGGGTCCAGTTCTGACGGCCAAAGAGATCGACAAGATGAACGTGCCCAAGCTAAAGGAAGCCGCCCTGGCCTACGGCGGAAAGATCTCGGGCGTTCACGGCATGGACAAAAACCAGTTGATCCGGGCGCTCAAGGAGATAAATGACATCCCTTTGATCGAGGCGAAGCGCACCTCCAAAATAGACAGGAGCGCCGTAAAGCAACGGATCAAGGCTCTCAAGAACATGCGGGACCAGAATATCGAGGCGAAAGACGGCATTCAGCTCAAGCGCGTGAGAAGGCGCATCAAATCGCTTCGGAGAAAACTGGTGCGAACCGCTTAAGATCAAGAACGATTCTTGTCCCTCGGGAGAAACGATGCCCGCACATATATCCTTGCCTCTCAATTCGAACGGCGGCGTGAAATTCATAGACCGCATCCGGGAGGACGCTCCTCTCCTGGAACGCACTGAACTCACCACGCTACAGATCAACGTTGGCAAGTACTGCAACCAGACTTGCGCGCATTGCCATGTGGGCGCGGGACCGCACCGCAAGGAGATAATGACCGAGGAGACGGCGAACCGCATCATCGAATGGCTCGAGGATACCGAGATATCCAACGTGGACGTCACGGGAGGCGCACCGGAACTCAACGCCCATTTCAGACGCATCGTCACGAACGCCCGCCGCAAGGGCCGCCACGTAATGGTTCGCTGCAACCTCACGGTCGTCTACGAGCCGGGCCAGGAGGACTTGATCGATTTCTACCGCGAAAACCGGGTGGAACTCATCTGCTCGCTGCCTTGCTATCTCGAGGAAAACGTGAACGGCCAGCGAGGAGACGGCGTATTTGAAAAATCCATCCGCGCGCTCCGGGAGTTGAACGAGGCAGGGTTCGGCCCGCCGGGAGATCTGACCCTGAACCTCGTCTACAATCCCGTGGACGACAATCTCCCACCGCCCCAGGAGGGGCTCGAGGCGGACTACAAACGCGAACTCCTCAAGCGCTACGGCATCCGATTTCATCATCTCTACACCATCACCAACATGCCCATCACCCGTTTCGCCAGTTATCTGAAAGTGAACGGCAAACTGGATTCCTACATGTCCACGCTGCGCGAAGCCTACAATCCCGGAACGCTACCCGGCCTCATGTGCCGAAACCTCATCAGCGTGGGCTGGGACGGCGTCTTGTATGACTGCGACTTCAACCAGATGCTCAACATGTCCCTGGGCAACGGGACACCCCTGAAACTGTGGGACGTGGCGCCCGCCGATCTGCTGGGCCGGGAAATTCTTCTGGACGATCATTGCTTCGGCTGCACCGCGGGCGCCGGCTCCTCCTGCGGAGGCTCTCTGGCGTAGAGGCCGCAATCGCAGAAAATTTTCTGGTCTCTCTTCAATCATCAAGCTATGATGTCATCCGCCCGGTTGAGTGGATATTCTCGCATCAGCTATTTTCGAGTCAGCGGTAACGACGTGAAAACGGAGTGAATTCCATTGTCTCGCCCGACGAGAGGAAACAGAAAGAGATATCCGCAGGTACGCGGACTGCTCGCGCTCGTCTTGAGCCTCGCACTTCTGAGCGCTCCGGCCTCCATCGCCCTCGGTTCGGATCATGACATCGACAATGGGGAACAAGCCACTGAATCCATAGACCCGTTCGAGGACTTCAACCGCGCGGTCTTCGATTTCAACGAGGGCCTGGACGCCGTCATTTTCCTCCCGCTCGCAAAGTTATACCGGGCCTTATTCCCAAAACCCATCCGCGATACGTTCCGCAATTTCATGCGCAACCTGAACGCCCCCTTCATTCTGGCGAACGACGTCCTCCAGGGGGAGGGCGAGCGCGCCGGTATGACCCTGAGCCGGTTCCTGATCAACACCACCCTGGGCGTGGGGGGATTGTTCGACGTGGCGACCGGCTTGGGAGTGCCGTTTCACGACGAGGATTTCGGCCAGACCTTAGGCGTTTGGGGCGTGGAAGAAGGGGTATATCTCGTGCTGCCCGTTATAGGGCCATCGACGGTCCGGGACGGTTTCGGCAAGGTGGGGGACGCCTTCCTCAACCCGCTCAATTATCTGGGCGCCACCGGTGACGACTCGGAGAAAATTCTCTTCGGACACAGGGTCGACCTGGCGGATTTTCTTTTTGGAGTAAGGCTCCTGGAGGGCGTCGACCTCCGCGAGCGCTTAATCGAACCCATCGAACTGCTCAAGAAAGACCCCCTCGCCCTGGACTACTACACCCTGATTCGCAGCGTCTACCTCCAGCGCCGCAAGAAAGAGATTCTGAATAAATAACCGATCCGCTTGCCAATAACTTCCATCCCTCCTTTGCGCGATGAAATTCTGGAATATGCGCCCTCCTTGCACCAAGCTCCGCCTGCGCGCGCACCGCTTTTCATGCGCGGAAGAATACTGCAATATGGGGAGGCCGTGATTTTTCTTGCCCGGAGGTTCTCTTGGAATTTCTTGCTCCCGTCATCATCGTGGGATGCATCACCTACGACATCGGTTCTGTCTCCGCCGCCTGGTTCGCCGCCAAGGCGCGTGGCATCGACTTGCGCATATATGGAAGCGGACAACTCGATTTCGCGAACGCCTGGATGGTGCTGGGGGATCGCGTGGGCGCTCTCGTCTTCATCGCCGACCTCCTGAAAGCGCAACTGGCGCTGGGCTTCGCCTGGTTCATGAGCGACTCTCCGTGGATCGCCGCACTGGCCTGCGTCTGCGTGGTGCTCGGCGAGATACTGCCGGTCTTTCACGGGTTTCGGGGCGGACGCGGAACGGCGAGCACCTCGGGCGCGCTGCTCGGCGTGTCGCCTCTCACCCTGGTGATCTGCGCCACCGTCGCCCTGCTCATCTCCGCCCTGACCGGCAGGCGCGATCACGCGGAACTCATCGCCATCCTGCTGATGCCGGGCGTCGCCATTTTCGTCGGCAAGGGTGACGTTCCCCTGATGGTCCTCACCGTCCTTATCACCGCGATGCTGCTCTATAAACGCAAGGAGTTGGTTGACGAACTGCTGGGCATCGGAAAAGAGTAAAGCCGAACAAACGCCAGCTACTTGAACGGCACCGCGGACGGCCATCTATTCCTACGGTCAATTGTACCCGTTCGTAAATTAAGGGAAAGGAAACATGAAAGAAACAACAGGGATAATCAAAACTTGGGATGAATTATCAGGGAAAGGAACAATTGAAGGGGATGACGGCAAGACTTATGATTTCACTCAGAAACAGTGGACCGTACCAACTCAACCCGAAATTCAAGGTAGTGTCCGTGTGATATGCCAGAATGGAAGAGATGCATCTAAGGTAGAATATATCTACATCGAAAAAATGCCTCAGATAAGAATAAAAACCTATTCGCAAGAAGGGGAATTATTGTTAGATGAACAGAGAAGGTTTATAGGAGGACCTTGGCGGATGCGATCTGATGCTTTGGCTTGGATGATAACCGCTAATAATCTTCATAGCCAAACATACAAATCCGAAATTGAAGATATCAGCAGCTTACTCTTAGAAGAGAATCTGCTTATTAGCATTCGTGGGTCAGTAATCAAATATTGTTATGGGTTTGCTATTGAATTGTATCTCAAATGGATATTGACTGAAGCAAAGATAGAATTTCAAGAAAATCACAAACTCACTCCCCTGCTTCAAAAACTTCCTGCACCTGTTCTTAAAAATCTGAGAAGTAAATATGTGACTCATAAAGACAGAAATCAAATGAATTTTAAAATGATGAACGCAGATGTGAATGGTGTGAATGAATTAAATCTTGATTGGTCAACATTTGATAATTTTACAAATAATTTAGACAACCAGAAATTCATAATTGGAAGATATGCATCACCTGAAATTTATAGCCTATTCCCATCAATTTCGAGTAATTTGTCATTGGAAATGAATTCATACATGGATTCAAATGACTTTTTTGATATCGGTGACACAATTTTGTCATACATACCTCCTCTCGACGATTACCAATAATCAAAACCACTCCATTTTTTTGATATTCCGATTCTTGCTTGCGGTATTCGATGCCAAGGGTATCGGCGAAGCCCTGACTACTTATCTCCTACCACTTAGCTTTCATGGTAATTCGCTCCTGTATACGAGAAATACTAGAGACATACTAAAGGCTTACGAAAAACATTGAGCAGGGAAGTTGATTCTTTCAATACCCGTTTTGTTTCAGACACAATCAGCCCCCTATTGCGGCCCTGAACGAGGCGAACCTGAATTATGAAAAGTGCGAAAGAGTCAGACTCAGGCTCAGCCCGTCTCGAAAAAGAAGAAAACTAAGAGTATGCTCCTCAGAATGCGGGACGATGACTACGGACATGGTCCTCATAACCACCGTTATTATCGGTGGCAACTCGTACTGGAATTTGTGAGTCTACTCAGGAAGGCATCGCGCGATCATATACATTCAGGGCTTCAGCATCACCTTGATGGCGGCGTCGGGCCGGTCCTGAACGGCGAACGCCTCGGGAGCATCCTCGAGGTCGAGGACATGGGAAATCAAGGGCCCGCGCTGAACCTTACCGCTTTCAACTAGCGCGATGGCGCGGCGGTAGTCGTCCCCGGTCCAGGTCCAGGACCCATAGACGGCGACGTGTTTGCGCACCACCTGGTTGAAATCCATATCAACGGGACGCTCGAACAGGGCGACCAACACCAAGCGGCCGTATTGCTGCTTCAGCATGAGCAGGCCCTGGTCAGGCGAAGACGGCGCGCCGGCGCAGTCGATCACCAGATCGGCGTTGCCGCCGCGAACGCCGAAACGCTCCACCGGCCTGGCGCCGCCTGTGAGTTCAATCACGGCTTCCACCGGGTCGGTTTCGGTCAGGTTGACGGCGGCGTCGGCGCCGATATTTTTGGCCATGTCCAGGCGGCGCTCGGAAGCGTCGACGGCAATGATGCGGCAATCGACGCTCGCCCGGATGGCCTGGATACAGCCCAAACCGATAATGCCGGCGCCCAGTACGACCACCGTCTCACCGGCCGCCGGCTTTCCCAGGGACACGCCGTGCAGGGAGGTGGCCAGCGGTTCGAGCGTCGCGCCTTCCTCGAAAGTGACGGACTCCGGCAGGATGTGCGGGCTGCGCTCGGTAACACGGACCGGCACGTACTCCGCGAAGCCGCCGTGGCCCAGCCCGGTGATGCGGTCCCCTACGGAAAAGCCGCTCACCTTCTCTCCCACCTCGATAATTTCACCGCTCAGTTCATGACCCATAATGCGCCGGTGCTCATCAATCCGGCGCCCCAGCACCTCGAACATGCCGAGTCGGTACATGTGCAGGTCGGAGCCGCAAATACCGCACGCCCTCACCCGCACCAATACGTCATGCTCGCCGGGACCCGGCCGCTCCACCTGCTCCACGCGGATGTCCCGCGGTCCGTGATAAACGGCTGCTTTCATTCGCATGCGTCGTCCCCTTTGCGTCTACAGCGTCATCTCGCCCGTATCGTCGAGCCTTTCGGACAACCCCATTCGGGAAAAGAATTAAACCAGACGACCGACCCTTACAGCACAGGACGCCGGTTCCGCAGCTCTGGCGTCGCCGCCTCGTAGGCGTTCACCGCGCGCAGCACCTCCGCCTCCTCCCAGGGCCGCCCAATCACCTGAAGCGACATGGGCATGCCCTCTTTTTCCGAAAACCCGGTGGGAACCACCGCCGCCGGGAACCCCGTCAGGTTCTGGTGGGTGAGGTAGGGCATGGTCAGGCCCAGGGAGTAATCCACCTCCTCGCCGTTGATATGGGCCTTCAAGTCGTCGAGTCGCGGAGCGATGCACGGCAGGGCGAGCGTCAAGATGACGTCCACCCCCTCGAACAGATCGAGCACATTGCGCCGCAGCACCTCCCGCTCGCGCCCCGCGCGGATGTACTCGTCCAGATCGGCCCCCGCGAGGCTCGCCTCCACACGCTCGCGCGTGGAGGGACCGTAGCCGTCGGGGTTCTGCTCATAGAGCGGCCTGTGGAACTCTGCGAACTCGCACTGGATGATGACGCGGTTCACAGCCATCAAGCGCTCCGCATCGTCGAAGGGCAGCGTCTCGACCTGCGCTCCCGACTCACGGAACACGCCGACGGCGCGTTCGAAAGCCCCCATCACCTCCGCGTCCGCCTCGAAGCCGCCTGAAAGGCCGGGGCACAGGCCCACCCGCAGACCCTCCGCGCCCTCATCGAGCCGGGCGGAGAAGTCGGGAACCGGCATGTCGCGGCTGTAGGGGTCTTGCGCGTCGTAGCCCGCCATCCCCTGCAGAAAGAGAGCGGCGTCTTTTGCCGAGCGGGCTATCGGCCCCACGTGGTCGTAGCTCAGACAGTTGGGGCACACGCCGCGCAGGCTGACCCGCCCGTGGGTGGGCTTGAGTCCCACGAGCCCGCACAACGCCGCAGGCCCGCGGATGGAGCTGCCCGTGTCCGTACCGATGGCGACGGGGCAAAGGCCGGCGGCGACCGAAGCGCCCGACCCCGTGCTCGAGCCGCCCGTCATGCGGTCGGTGTCCCACGGGTTGTGCGCAGTGCCGAAGTGCGCGTTTTGGCTGAGCGGACCGGAGGCGAACTCCTGTGTATGGCATTTCCCGAGCAGAATCGCGCCGGCGCGCTTGAGACGGGCGACGCATTCCGCGTCCCGCTCGGGCACATTGTCGCGGAAAAAACTCGACCCGCGCGTCGTCCGCACGCCCGCCGTGTCGATGATGTCCTTGACCCCGTAGGGAACCCCGTGCAAGGGACCCAGCCTGCGGCCTGCGGCGATCTCCTCCTGCGCACGCCTGGCTTCATCAAGCGCGGCATCTGCCGTCACCTCCAGAAAGCCCAGGATGCGGCGGTTGATGGAATCGATGCGCGCCAAAAACGCCTCGACCGCATCTACGGGAGAAAGCTCCCCTTCCCCGATACGTTCTGAAAGCTCGTGCAGTTCCAGCCGGTAAATATCTTCACTGCTCATCAGATGCGCCCTCTTTCGCCCACCAGCACTCGTTCATGAAATCGGCCAGGTCCTGTTTGTCGATCACGGCGGATTTGGTGAACAGCGTCATCTGGTCATGACCTTCGATGTCGGTCTCGAGCGCGTCGGTGAAGCGGTTCCACATGTTGAAATAACCCGACACCAGGGTCGCCTCGACGAGCTGGGCGTGATCGTAGTGCTTCTTCATGTTCGCAAGCGCTTCGGGGTTCTGGGCGAAGGTGTATTTCGTCAGGTGATAGGCCCAGGCGATGGCCGCCTTCTCGGCGTCGGTGAACAGATCCGATTCCTGATACGCGTCGTCCCTCACGGCGTCAATCTGCTCATCCGACAGCCCGCACGCTCGACCGAACGTGACGTTGTGGGCCGTTCAGTACTTACACCCGTTTTCCATCGAGGTTTTCAAGATCAGGAGCGCCTTCGTCTTCGCGTCCAGCACGTCGGTGATCTCCGCCCGGCACAGCGAGATCAGAAAGCCGAACAGCGGCTGGAGCATTTTCGGGCTGGCCGAACTCACGCGGATGGCGTTCGCCACGCGGCCGAACATCTTGCGGCTCGCGTCGAACACCACGGTAGCCTCGGGGCCGGCTTCTTCATCACTCAGAATCGGTAGTTGCGCCATCAATTTCTCCTTCCCGTATGGGTATCAAGGCTCAGTTCACGGGCGGCCACAGGCGGCGGCCCACGCTCGGGCTGCCGGGGGCGTGGATGAGCGATCTCACCACCCGGCCCGACCACCCGCTCTCATCGAGCGAGAGGCTCTCGTGCTTCTGAAAACCCTCCTCCCGCGCTTCGAGCGAGGTGAACTCGTAAAAAATCGAATGCTTGGCCCAGCCGGCGGCGGAAAGCAGCTTCCGCGCGCCGATGCAGCCGGGCATCCCCTCCATGAATTTCAGGCGATACTGGGCGTACCACGCGCCGAGGTCGTGCTCCGCCTCCGCGTCCCGGGAGAGGAACTGCCCCATCTGGATCGCGGGCCCCGGCGTGATGCCGGGACCTCTCTCGGCGACGTCGGGGCCGTCGACGCGGGCCTCCTCACTGAATATGCACTCGCGATAACCTTCGCGAAGGGCCAGCATGGCGCGCGTCTCATCGTCATATTCTTTTTCGACGTCGGCGAGCGCGGGGTCGAAAAACACGTGCGGAGACGTCGCCCCGAACAGCAGCACGTACCCCGTGCCGCCGGGAACCTCACCTGGCGCGGCGTAGGTGAGCGCCGTGTTCTTCACCTGCTTCATCTGCGCTCCTTCGCCTTCAACCTCGTAATGCGCCGCCCACAGAAACCCCGCCCGCCTCAGCATGGCCGGCAGGTGACGCCCGTGCAGCCAGGCGCAGTAGTCTTCTTCATTATCTTCGGGCAGGTCGTACCAGGACGCCCAGATTCCTCGATCCATCGAATGACTCCATCAATAAGATAGGTGAGATGCTACTGCACGAAGGTCGTGCCCGCCTTGTCCTGGTGGGAGCAGTTTCCGTAGGTGGCGATGAGTTCGGCGGGCTCGGTCTCGCTCGGGTTCTCCTGCCCGTGCGGCTCGCCCGCGGGCGCGTAGCAGAAATGACCCGACTCGACGAGGATTCTTTCGGGGTTTTCCGGGTCCCCAATATAGACGTAAATGGGCCCCTTGTTCACATAAAACACGGCGTCGCACGTGTGGGTGTGCATCTTGTTCTTCCCACCGGGGGGGATGATGGTGCGCTGCATGGTCATGACCTTCGTGTCGGTCGTCTCGTCGTTCACCCCCCACATGATCGAATAGGGAGGCTCGTAGGCGTTGTCCTTGTCCACGCTCATGGAATTGATGATTTTCATAAAACTTACTCTCCTTGAATCCTCGGGTAGCGCACGTGGCGCGCATATGCGAACGGATAGGATGAAAGATTGCTACTGCCAGCCAACTGGTGAATAATACGCAAATCCATCGAACGACACCACTTCATCGGGCGATGAGAAGCGCCTCCGGGTCGGCGGGGAAAAAACGACCCCATGCAACAGGACGTTCCATGGCTTCGGACGAAGAATCAACCAGCGCGCCAAGCCCCACCATGCTGCGCCTGGAAGTCTATCTGGCCGGGGGGATGACGCTCCTCGCGGCGGGGTTCGCCGTTTTCATGCCCTACTTGATCGCGTCGGGCGGCATCACCTCCGCGCAGGAATTCCTGCGCCTTTCTCCCATATTCTTCCCGGAACTCGCATTCGCCGTGCTCGCCGTCCTGTGCGCCTTCTACACGCTGGACGCATGGCGAAGGGCGCGTTACGTGCGCTCCGCCGCGGATACGAACGAGGCGGAGCGCTTCATTCGCGGGGCGAAGATGATCGTCATCGTCGCCGCTTATTCCCTTCTCGTGTCGGCGCTGGGCTACGGCCTGTCGACGCTCCTGATGGCCGGCGCGGTCATCTGGTACCTGGGCATACGGCAGATATGGATCGTCGCCTCCGTCTCCATTCTGATGCCCATCGTCGTGCGCTTCATCTTCGAGAGATTGCTGCTCATCTCGCTGCCGAGGAGCGACTACGAGGCCATCGCCGTCGTCGAGGACGCGATCATGAAGTTCCTCTCCGGCGTATTTCTCGGGAAATAGGGAGACCCGGCCTTGCTCGACGCTTTCCTCCAAGCATTCGCCCTCCTGATGCGCGTGGACACCTATCTCTACATATGCGCAGGTCTGACCATCGGCATGTTCGTGGGCGCGATGCCCGGTCTCACCACCATCCTCGCCATGTCGGTCCTGCTTCCGATTTCCTTCAAGCTCGAACCCATGCTCGGCATCCCGTTCCTGATCGGCATCTACAAGGGCGGTATTTACGGGGGCAGCATTCCGGCGATTCTGGTCGGTATTCCGGGTACGGGCGCATCCATCGCCACCACGTTCGACGGCCCCGCACTCACGCGCAAGGGCGAGGGGCGAAAGGCGCTCGAGATGGCGCTGTTCTCCTCCACCATTGCCGATACGCTCTCGGACATCTTCACTCTGGCGCTCATCGGACCCATCGCCATCATCACGCTCCTGATCGGCCCGCCGGAAGTGTTCGCCGTCATCATTTTCTCGCTCGTGCTCATCGCGAGCGTCTCGAGCGATTCAGGCTTAAAGGGAGCCATCGCCGCCTGCATCGGCATGGGGCTGGGCTTCATCGGCACCGACGCCACCACCGGCTCCACGCGAATGACGTTCGGCCTGGAAGCGCTGAGCGGCGGCATTCCCCTCATCCCGCTGGCCATCGGCATCTTCGCGATGCCCGAGATACTGGAAGCGGTCGAAACGCGCACCGTGCGCTTCATCAGCGAGCACGTGGACCTCGCCAAGGCGGGAGAACGGCTGCGCTGGCGCGAGTTCAAGGCGTCGATCCGCTCCATCCTGCGCTCGACAGCTATCGGCACGGGCATCGGCATGGTGCCGGGGGTGGGACAGGTCGTCGCCGCATTCATCGGCTACAGCGCGGCGAAGCGCGCCTCCAAAAACCCGGAGAACTTCGGCAAGGGCGAACTCGACGGGATAGCTGCGCCTGAGGCCGCGAACAACGCCGTGAACGGCCCCACGCTGGTCCCCCTGCTGACGCTGGGCATTCCGGGAGACAACGTGACGGCCATCCTGCTGGGCGCTTTCGTGGCGCACGGCATGCGGCCGGGACCCCAGATATTCCAGGAGCAAGGCGCGCTCATGTACGCGCTCATCCTCACGATGGTGCTGGCGAACGTGCTGTTCTTCTTCCTGGGCTACGTTCTTCTGAAACCCTTCGCCCGGGCCATTCAGTTCAAAAAGGCGTATCTCATCCCCGTCATCGTGGCGCTCGCCTTCGTGGGCACGCTCTCCACCGGGGCGAACACCGACGTGATCCTGATGGTCATCATCGGCGTATGCGCCTATATTCTCAGAAAATTCAAGTTCGACCTGGCGCCCCTCATCATCGCTTTTGTGCTGGCCGAGCCGATAGAGTATCGTTTGAGCCAGTCGATGCTCTACGCGAAAGGGGCTCCGTTTTCGTACCTGTTCCTGCAAAGGCCGATAGCGTCCGCATTTCTCATAGCGGCGCTGGTCTGGATTGCATTTCTCATTCTTCGCCCGATGTGGCAGCGCACCAAGGGGTCCGCCGCCTCATGAAGGCAAATACATCAAAGGAGATCATCATGAAAAAACGCTTCTTCGCCATCGCGGCCGCGCTGGTCCTGTTCGTCGCGCTGGGTCTGCCCTCCGCGAGCACGGCGGCCTATCCCGACAGACCCATCACGCTCGTTCTACCCGTGGGCGCGGGCGGCAGCCACGACCTCCACGCACGCGGCATCACCAGCATCATCGCCGACATTCTCGGCCAGCCCATGGTCGTGAAGCTCGTGCCGGGCGGCGCGGGCATGAAGGGCACAGGCTTCGTCGCCAAGGCCAAGCCGGACGGCTACACCCTGCTCTTCACCCACAACGGCTTCGACCAGCTCGTGCCGCAGACCCGCAAGGTGCCCTTCAACACGCTGCGCGATTTCTCGGCCGTCGCCAAGATCAACCACGGGCAGCCGGTGTTCTTCTCGCTCGCGAACCGACCATGGAAAAACATGAAGGAATTCGTCGCCTACGCCAAGAAAAACCCCGGCAAGGTCAACTGGGGCCACAGCGGCGTATGGGGCGCGGGCCACGTGCCCTCGATGCAGTTCGTCCGCTCGGCGGGCATCAAGGTGAACTTCATCCCGCATAAAGGCGGGGGCCCCGCATTGCGCGCTGTCCTCTCGGGCCAGGACGACGTGGGCATCGCCTTCCCGACCCAGCTTCGCCCCCACAAGAAGTCCGGAAAGGTCACCGTGCTCGCGCTCACGGGCGATATGCGCCTCTCGAAGGACAAGGACTTCAAGGAAGTCCCGACCACGACGGAACTCGGCTACAAGGGCGTGGGCTTCACGATGGACCGCATCTTCATGGCGCCTGCCAAGACGCCCGCCGACAGGCTGAAGAAGCTCCGCGGCGCATTCGAGAAGCTCACGAAGAACAAATCCTTCAAGCGTTTCATGCGCAGCATCGGCGAGAACGTGGTTTTCGTGAGCGGCGCGGACTATGAGAAGTCCAGAAAGCCGAACTACGACGGCTACACGAAGCTCATCAAGGCCATGACGATGAAGAAATAGGTCTATAGGACCAAGCATCATTCAGGGGGATGAGCGGCGCGAGTTATCGCACGCCGCTCATCCCCTTTGTTTTCTTGATACACCACCAGATCCTCCCCACCTCAGACGAACGCATTCCCGACCTCATGGAGTTGTTGAAAAGACTTCTCCGCCTCATCCTGAGTAGCGGCGAAGCCGCATATCGAAGGATGCCCTCTCGCAACGGCGCGAAGCGTTCGACTCCCCTCGCCCTTCGATACGCCGCCTTCGGCGGCTACTCAGGGTGAGGAAAGGGGCGTTGGCGGCTTGCTGGAATCGCAGACGAGGGTTTTTCAACAACCCTGACAAGGGGGGGTAGGGGGGGTTGCTCCCGACGAAGGAGGTCGGGGGTTCGCGCGAAAGCGGCCTTCAGTCAAGGCCGGCCTCTCTTTGCCGACGCCAGCGCCGCTTGGCGAAACGAAGACTCCAAGCTATATTTCCCCCCGAACGGAGGAAAGACCGGATTTCCACACACTAAAAACCACGCGCAGGGAGGCTCCTGTTTTGGCCGACATCATCACAGGCATGATCAAACGCTACGCTACCGATGACCGCTTCACCCCCGAACCCGACCCTTCGGGCCGCTCCATCCGCCTCGTCGTGAACGAGGTCTGCTGGTTCGATATGGTGAAAAACGACGCCGACGGCAAGCTCCGCATCAGCTTCGCCACCGCCGACCGCTACATGAACGAGGACATCGAACTCGCCATCCTCGACAGCAAGGACCCGATTGACGATTTCGTGTACGACGGGATGGAGGAAGCGGGCGAGGAGGAAGAACACAAGGTGGAGCACTACCACGACGGCGTGTTCCGCTACGCCATCGACCTGCCCCTCGACAAGCCGGGCGTGGACGAGCAGGCGGCGCGGGTGCTGGACGGGCTGTTCTACACGTTCGAGGAGTTCGCCGAAGGCGACGACTAGCCTTTCATACTTCGCGACGAGAAAGGCCGGGGAGCTTGATTCCCGGTCGCCACGCCATCTGGTGCGCATCCGGCCCGGATTGATTAAAGAATTATATACATGCCTTTACGGCAGTGTTCCATGCGCCGAGTGCGATAGGAAATGATGGAATCACTCCCCCCTTGAGGGGGAGTCGATGAAGCCAAGCGGATTATGCGAAGGCTGAATCGGTGGGGGGACATGCCACAGAGCAAATCTCCCCCCACCACATCGGCCTTCGTCCAAAGCACTCGGCCTCTGTGACTCTCCCTCAAGGGGGGAGTGGAATTCCCCTTCTCCTTGGTTGGCAAAACCCTTAAATGAACGAACCCGATGAAAAAGAGGCCGTAGGGACAGGTCGCGACCTGTCCCTACAAAACCTGCAATCCTGCTGCTGTGGAGTTTTTCATCGGGCATTCCCCTCGGGATGCCCGACCCCTCAAGGGGGAGTGAGAAAAACCCGAACAGAAAAAAGAAGCCGTCAACTGAAGTTTAGAATCCCCATTGATTAAGGATTATCCCCCAGAACCTGGACTTCCACCCGCCTGTTCCTCGGGCGGTTGTCGAAATCAACCAGGACGACCTGCTGCCATTTTCCGGTGACGAGCGCGCCTCCCCGGACGGGAAGAGAGAGGCTGGGCCCCAGCAGGGCGGCGCGGACGTGGGAGAAGCCGTTCCCGTCTCCCGAGAGGACATGCGCGTAGTCCAATTCCTCGGGCGCCAGTCGGGCGATAGCCTCTTTCAGGTCAGAAACCGTTCCCGGCTCATACTCCATCGTCGTGAGACCCGCCGTCGAGCCGGGCGTGAAGGCCAGGACAATTCCACTTTGCACCTTGCTTGCCGAAACGATGAGCTCGACCTGGAGCGTGATGTCCAGAATGTCCGTCATCCCTTTCGTCTCGATCACGAAGCCGTCTTCAAACACCACGGGGCTCCCTCCTCGGTTTCAGATTATTCAAGACAAAGACGAAAAAAAGCGGCCCCCGTTAGAGAGCCGCTTTTCTGTTTGCTTATTGAATCTAGCCGCGCTCGCCAATCGGCGTGTATTGCGACTCCAGGTCGCCTATGTAAACCGCGCGGGGCCTGAAGAGCCGGTTGTCGGGCAGGTACTCGAGGATGCGCGCCGACCACCCGGCGATGCGCGGCACGGCGAAGATGGGCGTGAACATGTCCGTGTCGATGCCCATGGCGTCGTAGATGATGCCCGAGAAGAAATCGACGTTGGGGAAGATGCCCTTTCCCCCTAAGTCCGCCACCACGAGGGCTTCGAGCTTTTTCGCGATCTCGTAGAGATGGCTCGTACCGGCGCGCGCGGAGAATTCCTTGGCGATGGGGTCGAACAGGCGCGCCCTGGGGTCGTAGGCCTTGTAGACGCGGTGGCCGAAGCCCATCACCTTCACCTTCTTCGACTTCGCCGCCGCGAACCAGTCTTCCGTCGTGGCGGGGTCTCCGATCTCCTGGAACGTGCGCAGCGTGGCCTCGTTGGCGCCGCCGTGGAGGGGGCCCTTGAGCGAGCCGATGCCCGCGACGATGGAGCTGTAGAAATCCGTGAGCGAGCTGTTCGTGACCATCGAGGAGAAGGTGGAGGCGTTCATGCCGTGTTCGGCGTGGATGATGAGAGCCATGTCCATCACCTCCACGGTGCGCGCGTCCGGCGTCTCGCCCGTCATCATACTCAGGAAATCCTCGGACAACCCTTTGCCGGGGTCGGGCTCGATGAGGAACTCGCCCCTCCGCGCCCGCTGGATGGCCGCCACCAGGGTGGGGAACTGCGCCGTGAGCGTGAGGGCGATGTCGTAATCGTTCTCCACCGTCACCTCGAATTCACGGGGGTTCAGGCAGCCGAGCATGGAGACGGCGGTGCGCAGCGAGCTCATGGGGTGGCACGTGCCGGCGATCTGCACGATCAGGTCTTTCACCGGCTGGGGGATGGGCCGGCGCAAGGCCAGATCGGCATTGAAGACGTCGAGTTCCGCCCGGGTGGGCAGCTTTCCGTTCAGCAGCAGGTAGGCCGTTTCCTCGTAGCCCCCGCCTCCGGCGCAGAGGTCGTCGATGCTGTACCCGCGATAGATGAGCTTGCCGTTCGCTCCATCGACGTAGCTGATGGCGCTCTCGTTCGTGATGGCCCCCTCGAGACCCTTCTTGAATTCCACGCTGCCAACGAATTGGCGGGGTTTTTCTTCAGCCATGGGCGTCTCCAAGCGCAAGATGATGAAACGGCTTCAAGAATACTTTTATTATCAGCAGGTTCCGTCATGCTGCTCTCGCGCGCGAAACCGCCGCTACTAAAAGTATACTGTATACAATTGAATGAGTTACAATAAGATTTATACTATACAAACATTTCATCCCGCCATGCAAACGGGGTTTCTGGATTTACATGCCTGGGCTTTGCTTGACACCCACCCACGCGCGACCTTAAAAAATTTCTTCGAGCAAACTCCTTTTCCGACCGATAAGAAGAGGCTGAATCCCCTCACAAAGGAAACCCGGACCATGGCCCGACTGACCGATTACAAGGTACTGACGTTCGACTGCTACGGCACGCTCATCGACTGGGAGGCCGGGATCTGGGACGCGCTGCAACCGCTCATCATGAGTGGTGGCGACTCAGGCGTGACGCGCGAGGCCGCGCTATTAGCCTTCGCCAAGTGGGAAGCCCACCACGAGCACGCCTCGCCTGAGCTTCGCTATCCCGACCTCCTCGCACGAGTCCACCGGAGCATGGCCGAGAGTCTGGGATTCGAGACGAGCGGCGCGCTCGATGAGGCTTTCGGCGCATCCGTGCCGCTGTGGCCGGCGTTCGCAGATACCGCGGACGCGCTGCGCATCCTGAAGCGGCATTACAAGCTCGTGATCCTCTCGAACGTCCACCGCGAGGGCTTCGCCGCCTCGAACCGCAAGCTGGGCGTCACGTTCGACGCGGTCTATACCGCCGAGGACATCGGCACATACAAGCCCGCCGACGCCAATTTCGAGTATCTCCTGTCGCACCTGAAGTCCGACTTCGGGCTGGATAAATCCGACGTACTGCACACGGCGCAGAGCCTGCGCCACGACCATACGCCCGCGAACCGGTTCGGCCTCGCCAACGCCTGGATCGACCGGCAGAGGCTCTCCGAGGGGGGAAGCTGGGGGGCGACGGAGAAGGTCGAGACCATGCCGACGACCGACTTCATCTTCTTCTCGATGGGCGAGATGGCCGCAGCCGTCGAGGCGGAGGGTGGTTAGGGGTTCACCAGTTGGTGGGCTTGGTGATCTTGGTTCCCGGAATCGGTGATGGAAGCTGATTCCTCTGTAAAGCGCCTTTTCTTATGCGACGCAAGAAATCGGCATGCACCCTTAACTCTTGAGATGTATGGCTCGTTCCGGGTGTTATGAGGCCAATCCATTTTCTCTTGTGCTTTTTCACGAGGCGGATTGCCTCTGCAATATCACTGTCATTCGTGACTACAACCGCGCAGTCGTAGGCATTCAACCAAGCATCGTTCAAAAGATGTACGGCGAGATTGACATCCGACCCCTTTTCTTCCGTTCTGACGACATTGACCAATCTCCGTCTATTGCCGGTATCAGCAAGCAGCGCTTGAACCTTATGAGTCAGAAAATGACCGAAATAAACTTCAACTTCCGGGCAATAGTGTTGTAACGCATGTAAATATGTGTCTTGACGTTGTGGTTTAGATAGATCGTTGGGACGTTCTGAGACACGCGCCGTGAAGAATTTGATTTTGAGGATATCGTGGTGCGACTGCAAAACAGTACGAAACAAACCGGATAGATTGAGCCACTTGAAGGGTGTTCGCTTCAGCGCGCGGTAATAGAGGTTGAATCCATCGACGTAGATATAAGTTCGCATGATCGTCTTATAAAAAAGCAGGGGCCTCCTTAGAGGCCCCGCACCCGGCAGTCGAAACCACCGGGGGAGTAATTATAGACAACAAAGGTGCCATAGCTCCCCGGCAATGTCAATAGATAAATTACCTTCCGTTCCAAAAAGCCTTTGCAAAGCCGGCTCACGCCGACCTCACACCAGCCAGCCGTTTCCCCCCGGCTCTCTCCCTGCGGGCCTGCGCCAGTCGTTCGTTCAGTTTCCCCGTCGCTGGAGCACGACGCGGGAATAGACCCCTTCGATGTTGAGCTCGCGCCACTGGGCGTAGGAACCCCAATCCTTGTATTTGTCGAGGGTGATCGACGCCTTCATCTCCTCCAGGCTCTTTCCCGCGCGCGCGGCGGCGACGACGGCGTTGTACAGGTCTTCGTGGTAGCGGCGATGCTCGGCGACGTCCTTCTTGACGCCCATGGCCCCGTGACCGGGCGCCAGGATGTCGAAGTCCAGCCGCTCGACGCGCCGCAACGATTCGATCCAGTCGGGGTAGTAGGAATCGGAGAGGTTGCGGTAGGGCAGGCGCTTGACCGACACGAAGTCGACGGCGAACAGGGTCCGCTCCTCGGGGAACAGCATGACGATCGAGTTGTCCGAGTGGTTGCGGCCCGTATAGATGAGCTCGACCCGCTTGCCCCCCAACGCCACCGTCATGCGGTCGGTGAACGTGATGTCGGGCACCTCGGTCGGGCGGCCTTCGCCGATGATCGCGGCCTTGGTCCTCTCGTGGGCGATCACCGTCGCGGTATCGGCGAAGACCTCGCCGCCAGCGCTGTGGTCGCGGTGATCGTGGCTGAGGATCAGGTACTTGACCGGCCGGTTGAACCGCTTGGCGATCTCGGCCTTGAGCCAGGCGGCCGCCTCTTTGTTGATGGGATCGGTGACGATCACGCCATCCGGCGTCACCAGGAAGACGGAATAGTGAAATTTGTTCTGGAAGCGGTAGAGGTCGCCCGCGATGCGGGTGATGGCGCGTTTGGCCTGTGCGTGAAGCGCGCCGGGCGCCAGGAGGGCGGCGGCGAGAAAGGCGGCGGCGATAACCTACGATAGTGCTGGCTTCATGGGGTTCTCCTTGCGCTTTGGCGGCGTGGTGGGAACCGGTCCCGCCCGGGAGCAGGACGCAGCAACCAAGCGTACTATCCCCTGCTCGGAGGGGTCAAACACACGTTCGTGACCTGCGGGGGAGGCCATGAGCTCACGACCCTGATCACGCCGCAATTCCTCCTTTCTCAAGTCTCAGCCCCGCCGCGCCAGCCACCACGACGCCGCGTAGACGGCAACCGCGATCAGGCCGAGCAATCCCGCCACCAGCGTCGCCGCCGCCGTGAAGACGCCGAGCAAAACCCCAGCCGTCCAGGCGTCGCGGCGGTAGCCCAGCCGCCACAACCGCCGGCACCCCAGCGCCAGCGGCAGGCCACAAGGCGCGCCTGGGCGCGGTTCGCGCCGCCGGGTCCGAGCTCGTCGAAACGAATGCTTGACGCTGCGGGCCGGCCCGGGATATCTTCCGCCGCGCCGCTTACGCATCGTCTAGAGGGAGACGATCATGGAATCATCATTGTTTTGGCTCAAGAGATTTTATCTGGAACGCCGCCTTGTCATCCCGCTTGTCGTCCTGCTGGTCCTCAGCCTCGCCGGCTGTTCGGGGAGCCGGTTATCCGACGGCGGCGGCGAATCTTCGGAGGTTGGCGGGGAAGGTTCGGAGAGCGGAGGAGAAAGCTCCGAGGGTGGCGGGGAATCTTCCGAGGGTGGCGGAGAAGAATCCGGCGCGCAGCTCGGGCTGACGGACACCTTCAACATGGTTCGCGCCGGCGCCCGGCTCGTTCTTCGCTACGACGCCGCCACACAGACTTTCAAGGGAACCGTGACCAATACGACCAACGCTCCGCTGAGCAGCGTCCGCGTCGAGGTGCACCTCTCGAACGGAGTGGAGTTGGGGCCGACGACGCCGGTCGATCTACAACCCGGCGAGTCCCGCGACGTCACTCTCGACGCAAGCGGCCAAACCTTCGATGGATGGACGCCGCACGCGGAAGTCGGGTCGGGGAGCGGCGGCACGGCGAGCGCAACCGGGGTCGACGCTCTGGAGACGTCCGCATCCTCGCTCGGGGGATGGGCCACCATGGACGGCGTCGGGCTGGGCATCGAGCACCAGGGCTATGATCTGCGGGCCTGGTACACGCTGGAGGGCGATGTCTGGACCCCGCACCTCTCCCCATCCGCGCCTGAGCATCAGCCGACGGAGGCGGCGACGTGGACGGGTGAATGGATGGGCTATTACGGGGACGACCCGGCGATCGATTCGGGGGAGGCGCGCGTTACCGTGACGCTGGACGACGGGACGAAGGCGACCCTTGCCCTTGACGACGTGCCGACCCTCGGGACCCTGCAGTGGGAGGATATGCCGGTCAGCGACGGCAGGTTCACGGGGACGATTACGACGCAAGGCTCCAAAACGTATGAGGCCACCGGGCAGTTCGGCGGCCCCAGCCAGGCCGGCGTTGCCGGCCACGCCTCCGGTTCGGACCTGCGATCCGTGTTCTACGGGCAAAAGCCGGAGTAAATAAGAAGGCGACCCGGTAACGCACTCGCCTCACCGAGTACGCCTCCCGGAGTGGCCGCGGCCGTTCCGGGAGGCTCGCCGGACCGCCATTTCCGCGAGTTCGCGCCACGGCTCCATGCGCTCCCCGATATTCCGGTTCGCGACCCTGATCACGCCGCGACCCCTCTTTTCTCTGCTATCAGCCCCGCCGCGCGAGCCACCACACCGCCGCCCAGACCGGAAGGCTGAGGACGACTGCGTAGAGAGCGATGGCAATCGGGCCGAGCAATCCCGCCACCAGCGACGCCGCCACCGTGACGACGCCGAGTATTATCCCCGCCATCCAGGCATCGCGGCGGTAGCCCAGCCGCCACAACCGCCGGCACCCCAGCGCCAGCGGCAGGCCGCAAGGCGCGACCGGGACCAGCGACCCCAACTGCATCGGCAACGACATCCAGAACCCGGGCTCGGCCCCGAAGCGCACGAGCGCGGTCGCGACTATCCCGGCAGGCAGCCACAGGAGCGCCAGCGCCCAGAAGCCGCGCCGCCCCATCCGACTTACGCCCCCAGCACCAGCGCGAGTTCACGCACCAGCTTGGCGGCGGCTATGGCGCTCGCGCCGGTCGGGTCCCACTCGGGGGCGAGCTCCACCACGTCGGCGCCGATGATGCGCGCGCCCGAGGCGTTCAGGACACGGATGCAGTCCATGAGCGCATCGAAGCCGGGGCCGCCGGGTTCCGGGCTGCCGGTTCCGGGCATCTCGCCGGGGTTCACGACGTCCACGTCGATGGTGAGATAAATGGGGCGATCACCCGCCACCTTGAGCGCCGCCTCCACGGCCTCGGGACTCATGGGCCGCAAGGTGTCGTTCGCCCGCATCCATTCGAACTCTTCGCGCGTGCCCGAGCGGACGCCGAACTGGCGAAGCGGGCCTATGCCTTCAAGCTCCAGAATGCGCCGCATGGCGCAGGCGTGCGAGAGACGCTCTCCCAGATAGTCATCACGCAAATCCGCGTGGGCGTCCCACTGGAACACGGCCAAGCCGGGGAAGAGTTCGAGCGCCGCCTCCACGGCGGGAAGGCTCACCAGATGCTCACCGCCCAGGAAGACGGGACGCTTGCCCGCCCGGAATACCCGCGAGGCTTCGGCACGGATGGCCGCGAGAACGGCCTGGGTGTCGCCTGAGGCGAGATCGACATCACCCAGATCGCACAAGGCGGCGTCGCACAAGTCCTTGTCCAGGTGCGGGCTGTAGGTTTCGAGGCAATCGGACGCCTCGCGCATCGCGTCGGGGCCGAATCTCGCGCCTCGCCGGAAGCTCGCCGTCTCATCGAAAGGGCATCCCAGCAGAACGACGCGCGCTGAATCGAAAGAGTTTTCAGCGCAGAGAAATCGCGGGCGGGCCTCCCCGCCCATCAGCCTAGAATCTCCGCCACGTAGGGGGGATGCGTGAAGGCGGCTTCGTGAATCGCGGGGGAGTAGTAGTGGGTCTTCACATCGGGGGGCAACGCTCTGGGCTCCGCGCGGACGTCCGTTTTCGTCGATTTCGGCGCCAGCGCGAACGACCATATCCCCCCCGGATAGGTCGGCACGTTCGCCAGATACGTCGCCGCGCCGGGGAACACCCGCCGGATGCGCTTCGTGATGCGCCGCATCCGGTGACCCTCGAACACGGGGCCCTGCGTCTGCGCGGCGTAGAGGCCGCCGGGCGCCAGGGCGCGCTTGGCCGCGCGGAAAAAGGAGACCTGCGTGAGCGGGTTCGCCATGGCGACCGGGTCGGTGGAATCGACCAGGATGACGTCGAACGCTTCCTTGCGGCCCTTGATGAACTTCACCCCGTCCTCGATGCGCACTTCCACGCGCGGGTCGTCAAGTTTTCCCGCGATGCCCGGCAGGAACTCGCGGCAGCACTCCACCACCATCTCGTCGATCTCGACCAGGGTGACGCGCTCGACCGTCTCGTGCCTGAGCGCCTCGCGGACGCACCCGCCGTCCCCCCCGCCGACCACGAGCACGTTCCTGGGCGCAGGGTGCGCGCACAAGGGCACGTGCACGAGCATCTCGTGGTAGATGAACTCATCGCGCTCGGTGGTCTGGATGATACCGTCGAGCAGGAGGACGCGCCCGAAATCCTCGGTTTCGACCACGGTGATCTCTTGAAACGCGCTCTTTGCGGAATAGAGGGTGCGCAGCACCTTCATGGTGAGGCCGGTGCCGGGGCCGTGATACTCGGTGAACCAGATGGCCGGCTTGGCCGGAGGGCTTTCGGGCATGAAGGGGGCGCGTGTCAGTTCCAAAGGATGACTCCCGCGAAGGCGGCGCCAATATTCATCACGACGAGTTCGGTGGCGACGCTCCTGATCTCCCGGATACTCACGCCTCGATGCGCCATGCCGGCCTCCGCCATGCGCCGGGCCTCCTCCTCCACCCCCGCGCGGGGGGCGTGGCCGTGATGCTCCATGATGAGGCCGGGGTGCGCCTCGTCCTCAGGCAAGGCGATCGCCACCGCCGCCGTAATCACCTGGCCGGGTTTATCTGAACTCACGGACGCATAGGCCGCCGGAACGAGCGCGCCCGGCGGCAGCGGGGGCGGCTCCATCTCCTCGCATCCAGGCGGCAGGATGCTGCTCACCCGGACGAGGTTCGTGTCGCCCACGCCCGCGCGCAGGAGCGCGGCGTCGAAAGCGTTCAGCTCCGTCACGCCCTCGGCGCATCCGTGGGCCATGAAATACCTGGTAGGCGTTGCGACGATCATTGCTCGCGCCCCTCCCCGTTCTTGAGCATGAGGGATGTTTCCCCTTCCCCGTTCGTGGCGAACGGCGCGTCAAGCGACACCTCGCGTTCTTCGAAGACGCCGCGCGGCACCTCTTTCGTCTCCACGCGCGAGGGCAGGAGGTGCTCCGTCAGATAGCGCACCGCGACGTCGCAATCCACCTCGCCACAGGAGAAATAATCCACCGCCGCGTAGTTATGCTCGGGCCAGGTATGCACCGCCAGATGGCTTTCCTCCACCACGACCACACCGCTCACCCCGTGCGGGCTGAAGGTGTGGAACACGCTCTGGACGACGGTGGCCCCGCTCAGGTGGGCGGCCTCGTTCATCAAACGCTCGACCCGCCCGGGATCGTTCAGCGCATCCGAGGCGCAGTCATAAAATTCCGCCAGCAGATGGCGGCCCAGGGAATTCAACTTGTCGCTCCTCCCAAGACAACTCGCCGAACCATGTTCGACGCTCCTCAAATCAGAAACTCGGCGGCGTGGACACCCAGAGGAGCCTCGCGCGCTTCTTGTAGGGATTCGCCACGCGGTGGTTTCTGTCCGAGGCGAAATAGAACCACTCGCCCCGTTTCGCCTTGGCGCGCTTCTCCCCGCATGTGACCTGCACCTTGCCCTCCAGAACGTAGCCGAACTCCTCGCCCGCGTGCGCGTCTTCATAAATCGACTCGCCCGGTTCCATCGTCACGAGGGCCGGCTCCATGTTGCGGTTCGCCGTTCCGGGCACCATCAGCTCGAAGGCGCTGACTTCCTCGTAGGTCGCCGCATGGCGCGAATCCGCCGGACCGAAGGCGATTCGTCCCGCCTCATAACCCTGAAAGAAGCGGACGATGTCGGTGTCGAGCGTCTCCAGAATCTCCAGCAGGCTTTCCAAGGAGGGCGATGTGAGGTCGCGCTCCAGCTGTGAGATGAACCCCTTGGTCAAGTTCGAGCGGTGGGCGAGTTCTTCCTGCGTGAGGCCGTGGGAGAGGCGGAGGCCCCGTATGCGCGCGCCCACGCGCAGCATGCTCTCGACGGAGCGGCTCATGCCCGTCCTGCTCGGCTTGTCCTGGGATTCGTGCGCCATCGCCTCACCCGCTCAAGTCCGGCCGTATTCGGACCGGGACGAACTCATGACCTACCGCACCCGGGGGATTCGGCCGCACGACTCCATGCGTTGCAAAGGGGCCGGGCGGCGGAATCCGTTGTTTAGCAGAAGATGCTTTCCAAAATAAGTTGCCTAAACAACAGGGAGAGAATATATATAGTTTTTGGGGGCCTGTGTCAATAATTCTAACGCTCTCGAAACGCCGCTTTCGGTGACTACTCAGAGTGAGGAAAACAAAAAACGCCCTCATCCCGAGTAGGCCCGCAAGGACCGTATCGAGGGACGCCGCCGTAGGGCCAGGTCGCGCTACAAAACCACCCCCCCCTACGGAACCATCGCGTCACGCGTAGGGGCGGCCCCCCGTGGCCGCCCGTCGATCATATTCACCCCGATACAGGACAGGCACGGGGGCTTCGGACAGGCACGGGAGCCTGTCCGCTACGGCGAACGACCCCGAAAGTCGGACAAAGGCTTTTTCAACAACTCCTTTTCAGATGACGAAAGACCGGCGTTTTGTTATTTTATGGATGAGCAGGCGTCTCATGCGAGGCGCGAACCCGTTCACCCGTCAATGCCGTCTTCATGGAGAGAAAAATGGCAGCAAGCATCGAAGTCTATACCACCGAACCCTGCACCTTCTGCCTGGCCGCGAAGAACCTCCTGAAAAAGCGCGGTCTCGAATGGACCGAGCACCTGGTGTTCGGCGGCACGCCCGAATGGGACGCCATGATCGCGCGCACCAGCGGCAAGTCGGTGCCCCAGATTGTCATCGACGACGAGGTCATCGGCGGCTTCCCGCAGCTCCAGGCCTACGACAAGGAAGGCAAGCTGAGCGAACTCGCAGAAGCGTAAAGCATCTTGGGCCGTCCGCGTGAAAAAGGCGTGGGCGGCCCTTTTTTCGCCTGATTCCGGCGGGGCGGCGTTTCACCGAAGCGCGAAAGAAGATACCCTGTCCACTCACCGACATCACACGCAGCCGCCCCCAGGGCGCATTCAAGAACCGGGAGGAATCCACCATGCCGCTCATGAGTCCGAGTGAATACAAACAAAGCCTGAATGACGGCCGCGTCGTCTACTACCGGGGCGAGCGGGTGGAGGACGTGGCCGCCCACCCCGTCATCGGTATCGCGGTCGATCACGCCGCCATCGACTACGAGATGGCCGAAGACGAGGCGGACAAGGAACTCGCGCTCGTCGACGGCCCGGACGGCCCCTACTCGCGCTACTACCACATCCCCGAGAACGCGGACGATCTCTTGAAGCGCAGCGCATTGATCGAGCGCGCCACGGCGCTTGGCGGCACGCTCGTGGTGCTCATCAAGGAGATCGGAACCGACGCGCTCTTCGCCCTGCGTCTCCTGGCCTCCTACATGGACAAGAATATGGGCACGAGCTACCTGGAGCGCGTCCGGAAATTCCACGACCACTGCCGGGAGAACGACCTCGCCGTCGCCGTCGCCCAGACGGACGTGAAAGGAGACAGGGGGAAAGGGCCTGCCGATCAGGCGCATCCCGATTACTACGTCCGCGTGGCGGCACAGGATGAGGAGGGAATCACCCTGCGCGGGGCGAAGGTGCACACTTCGGTTTCCACCAACGCGCACGAGATAATCGTGCTGCCGACCAGAAACATGCGCGCGGGCGATGAAGCGTACGCCGTGGCCTGCGCCGTGCCCGCCAACGCGCCGGGCCTCACCATGCTGGCCAGCGGCTACGGCGGCAGGAAGGGAACCGAGTTCGAGAACCCGATTTCAAGCAAGCACAAGATGATGGAGACGCTCACCGTCTTCGATGACGTAAAGGTTCCCTGGGAGCGCGTGTTCTTAAACGGCGAGGTGGACATGGCCGGGCCGCTCGCGAAGACCTTCGTCGAGTTCCACCGCTTCACCGCCGTGAGCTACAAGCTGCCGCTCGTGGACCTGTTCGTGGGCGCATCGCACCTGATGGCGGAATACAACGGCATCCTGCGCGCTGGCCACGTGCGCGACAAACTCGCCAAGCTCATCTCCTACGCGCAGATCTGCCGGGGTATGACGCGCGAGGCGGCCCGGGAATGCAAGGTGACCGACGGGGTCGCCGTGCCGAATGCGGAAATCATCAACATCGCGAAGCTCCACTTCGCCACCGGCTACCACCAGGCGCTCGCCTGGGTGCAGGACATCGCGGGCGGACTGCTCGTCACCGGCCCGAGCGAGGAGGACATGGACGACCCCAGGCTAAGTGAGCTCATCGACAAGTACCTGGGCGCCACCCCCGCCGCGTCGACGGAAGAGCGGCTCCGGCTCATGAACCTGATCGCCGAGATCACCGCAAGCGACTTCGCGGGCTATCAGGCCGTGCTGGCGATTCACGCCGAAGGCAGCATCGAGGCGGAGAAGATGACCATCTGGCGCGAGCACAAGGTCGGCCCCGCCATCGATTACGCGAAACACCTCGCGGGCATCGAATAAAAGGAGATCCTTCGGATGAACCCGACCCAAGCGCTCGTCGCCATCTGGCTGAACGTCGACGCAGAGAACCACGAGGAGTTCAGAAAGTGGCACAACTGCGAGCATTCCACCGACAGGATGGACGGCCCCGGCTTCCGGGTAGGCTACCGCTACAACGCGGTGGACGCGGGCGCGAATCACAACATTCTCTGCACCTTCGAGGGCGACACCCTCTCCGCATTCGAGAGCGATTACTACAAAGAATCGAGGGACAACCCCTCCCCCTGGACCAGGGAGTGCATGGCGTTCATCAAAAACGCGGAGCGCGCCGTCTACAGCCTGCAGGTCTCGATCGGCGAGCCGCACCGCTACGATGCGCCTTACGTCTACATGGTGAGTCCAAATCCCGAAACGGAAGAGATGAAAGAGGAGATGATCGCCTGGTACCGCGAGGAGCACCTGGAGCGCCTCTATGAAGTCGAGGGCATGACACGCGGGCGCGTGTATCAGTTAGAAACCGCCGCCACGGGCGGAGCGACGGCGGAGGCGGAGATTCAGGAGACGACGAGAAGCGCGCGGCGCATTATCGCAATCTACGACATGGAAGACCCGACCATCCCGACCACGGACGCCTGGGAGGAAGCCGCCTACGGCACATCCAGAAGCGCGGCCATGCGGCCGAATCTCAAGAACGCGGTAAGGGAGACTTGGTGGCTGGATTTCGTGAAGTGGAAGAGGGGGTGAGAACTTTTACCCATGCAATCGTTTTGATGGCAACTTGCAAACGTGTCAACGAGGCGAGGTTGGTATCGGCGCTCCGCAAGCGAGACTCTTGTCGCGATACGCCCTCTCCCAGTTTCTAGCTCGCTTCAGTTGGCTGCAGATGATACCTTTCGCTCCTCTAAGGTCGGCTCTGCTGAGTCTGGATCTCTCAATTTCGGCTCTTCGTAGTTTGGCACTTCGCAGATTGGTTTCTCGCAGATCGGCACTTCGCAGATCGGCACTTCGCAGATCGGCTTCTCGCAGATCGGCTCTTCGCAGATCGGCTCTTCGTAGATTGGCTCTTCGCAGTTTGGTTTCTCGCAGATCGGCTCTTCGCAGTTTGGTTTCTCGCAGATCGGCTCTTCGCAGATCGGCTCTTCGCAGATCGGCTCTTCGCAGATCGGCTTCTCGCAGATCGGCTCTCCACAAGTCGGATTCTCGCAGGATGGCTCTCCACAAGTCGGCTCTTCGCAAATCAGCATTACCCAAATCGGTATTTATGAGATTGGCTCTTCGCAGTTTGGCATCAGGAAGTTTGATTTCGAACAAAGACACTCCAGGAATCGAAAAATTTTCTAAAGTTTCACGCGTCTTTTTCGGGAAGATGCACTTGCGAGTTTTGTTTCCGTTAAGCTTAAATGCTATCCTGCTTACCAATTCGTAACAGCCTAAACCACCGAAGTCCCGATTCATGTATTCCATAGCTTCACGGATACTACTCCCCTGAGTAGCAACTTGAGCATTGGTGCTACTCTTAGAAGGATCTGCCGTAACACGAAGGACAAACTCCCATACTCGAAATATCCGCTCTGATTGACGATCTTCTAGTTCGAGCATAAACCCGCTCAATGTAGCGAAAAGACCTATAGCTGCAAGAGAAACAGCCCAATGTTCGTACTCACGTAAACATCGATTTAGTTTAGCAATAGGCCAAACAATAACTTTGGCTGACAAGCGGAGGATCGACGAGTTCTTTATTTTTGAGCCAACTTGCAGAGCAGCAGTGAGTAACCAACGCACTTTGTTGATGAGCAGCTTCAAAAACTTGGACATATCTAGAATCCACACCGTGATTAATATAATGCAATGTACTTTGAATTACATTGTTTAATATTACAAGTACCTTGCGATCAGTTCATCGAAGATTTTTTAGAGATTGTTGAATCGGCTCATGGATTGTGGAGAGCTTGTTAGATGCCGGGTCGGACCTGAAAGCGAATGTCGTGCCGGGTAAAACGCCATGGGGTAATGTGAAATTTAACGCCTCGCTCATCGGGACGGAGGTCTGTTGGCGGCTGAACGAAGCGCGGTTCAAGTAGGGGGGAGTGAAGATCTTCTCACCCTTAACTTGGACAAGTCACGCTACGGTTTTCGCCATAACCTTCAGGATAGGCGGGCAGACACTGGAGCCCGCACAGACGTAAGCGGATTTCGCGACTATCCGATCGAAAATATTCTCAGACATCCGTCATTCCGGCGCATGCCGGAATCCAGAAATGCCCTACGTGGGGCATTACACTTTGCCTTTGGGTTTCGTCTTTTCGCTTCATTGTTATTTAGTGTTGTCCTGCGGTGTCGCCATCCTCATCGGCTCTGGATTCCGGCCTTCGCCGGAATGACGATCTAAGGTAATAGTCTAGAACACCTTCTCGTATTGGCCGACACCCTTCGGGGCTTGGGCAGCCTCACCTCTTCTTCGGCGGAGGAGGCGGGGGAGGTGGAGGTTTGACGACCGGGCCTTTTCCGGATCTGCTCGGGGTGGGTTTTGTTCTCTAACCATGAGTCGTTCCCTGGGTCAGGCAGCTTCAGAAAAGAGCGAAACGCGTTGCGCGTATCCGGCATCTTGCTAATCTTGTATTTTACCATCCACTACTTCAACCGTAATCATATAGCCGATTCGCCGCCGATACAGGAAGAACCAACCATGCCACTCACGCGGGATTTCAGGGAAACGATTCAGGCGAGAACCGAGCGCGACCAAGCCTTCCGGCAAGAGCTTCTGACAGAGGGCGTCGAATGCCTGCTCTCGGGCGAGGTTGAAACGGCCAAGGCGGTGCTGCGCGATTTCATCAACACGACGGGCGGCTTTCATCAGTCGTAGCAATCGCTTTCTAATTGGTCGGAACCTGCTCCCCCCTCGGTCGGAACCGACTCCTCGGGAGCACCCCACGCATACACGCGACCCGCTCAGGATGGCCCTTCGATACGTCCCTCGGGGGGGCTCAGGACTACGCAGGGTGAGGAAAACAAAAAACGCCCTCATCCCGAGTAGGCCCGCAAGGGCCGTATCGAGGGACGCCGGAAAACAACCCCCGGCATGAAAACCAACCCCCCCTACCCCCCCTTGTCAGGGGGGTAAAAGCGATGCCCCCCGACGAGGGGTATTTCAACAAGCCCCCCTCAGACTGCATTGAGTGTTGTAGGGACAGGCCCCCGTGCCTGTCCGATGTCCTGTTCTGCAAGGGCCAACCACAGGGGACAGGGCGGGCACAGTCGAACTTCCCGAAGAGGGAAGTCCGACGCCCCTACAGAACCCTTCCCCAGGCGGCTCCAGACACCGAATAGCGAAGCCTGGACTTTTTCAACAGCCCTCCTCGGTCGAGATTGACACCACAATGACGAGCAAGGCCTAATCTCAAGAGCGTCGTAAAAGAAACATAGCGGTTCGATTTCGTGAATTAGAAGCGACCCTTAAAAGGCGGAAGCGGAGATGATTCCATCGACCGGACTTTTGAGATCGTTCCTCACAGGATTCTGCCTGTGGCTCGTAGTTGTGACGGGCGCGGCGCCCGCTATGGCGGCGGAAGTTTCGTGCGATGACTGGAACACGCAAGCGTTCTTCGAGCGCGCGGATGCGGCGGACATCTCCCGGTGCGTGAAGGCCGGGGAGAACCCGGTCAAGCGGAGCGTATTCAGCGGAGACTCCCCTCTGCACAATGCGGCGGCATACAGCGCGAACCCGGCGGTCATCGCGGCGCTGGTGAAAGCGGGGGCCGACCCCAACGCGCGGAATCTGTATAAGAGAACGACTCCCCTGCACGCGGCCGCGGCGTTCGGCAAGACGCCGGCGATCATAGCGGCGCTGGTGAAGGCCGGCGCCAAAGTGAACCTGCGGGATAAATTCAAGCAGACGCCCCTGCACACGGCGGCGAGAGAGAGCAGGACGCCGGCGGTCGTGGCGGCCCTGCTGGATGCGGGCGCGAACCCGGCGACGAGAAACAAATCCGGCAAGACGCCGCGGGACTACGCGAAAGAGAACCCCGCGCTCAAGGGGACGGAAGTTTATGAGCGGCTGAAAGCGGCGCGGCGCAAACGACACTGAATCAACGAATCGGAACAACACCGGAGGAGACGGAGATGATTCCATCGACCGGACTTTTCAGAGCGTTCCTGGCGGGATTCAGCCTGTGGCTCGCGGTGGCGGTGAGCGCGACGACCGGGATGGCGGCGAAGGTGTCGTGCCGGGATTGGAACATGGCGAAGTACTTGAAATCGGCGAAGTTCTTCCAACGCGCCAGCGCAGCGGACGTCTCCCGGTGTCTCGATGCCGGAGCGAACGTCGACGCCCGGGGCGGGTTCGGACTCACGCCGCTGCACCTGGCGGCGGGGTACAACGAGAACCTCGCGGTCTTGACGGCCCTCCTCAAGGCCGGCGCCGTGGTGAACGCGCGGGACAAGTTCGATCGGAATCCCCTGCACTGGGCGGCATCCAACCGAAACCCGGCAATCGCGGCGGCGCTCCTGAAGGCCGGAGGCGAGGTGAACGCGCGGACTGACGGGGGACAGACGCCCCTCCACAAGGCGGCGTACAACGAAAACCCGGCGGTCGTGGCGACCCTCTTACAGGCCGGAGGCGACCCGAACGCGCGGGAAGTGCTCGGACGAACCCCCCTGTTCCATGCGGCGCTCAACGAAAACCCCGCGATCACGGCTACATTGCTGAAGTCCGGGGCAAATGTGAACGCGCGGGATGAAGCAGAGGGATGGACGCCCCTCCACCGGGCGGCGCTCAACAAGAACCCGGCGGTCGCGAGAGCATTGATCCATGCCCGCGCCGAGGTGAACGCGCGGGATAAATCCAGAACGACGCCATTGCACTTCGCGGCATCCCATAGCGGAAACCCGGCTGTCGTGACGGCCCTGTTGGAGGCGGGCGCCGAGGTGAACGCGCGGGATGAGCAAGGCAGGACACCCCTGCACGATGCGGCGATGTACAGTGAAAACCCGGCGGTTTTAGAGGTTTTGCTGGATCCAGGAGCGAAGGTCGACTCACGGGACAAATACGGAATGACGCCGCTGCATCTGGTGACGGGGTACAAGGAGAACCCCGCGGTCATGATGGCGCTCCTGAAGGCCGGAAGCGAGTTGAACGCGCGGGACGAGAAGGGAATGACGCCCCTGTTCCGGGCGGCGAGCAACGAAAACCCGGCGGTCGTGACGACTATCTTAAAGGCCGGGGGCGACCCGAACGCGCGGGACACGCTCGGACAGACGCCCCTGTTCCGGGCGGCACGCAACGAAAACCCGGCGACCGCGGCTGCTTTATTGAAGGCCGGCGCCAGGGTGAACGCGAGGGATAAAGCAAAAGGATGGACGCCCCTCCACCTGGCGACGCTCAACCAGAATCCGGCGGTTGCGACAATTCTCCTGAAAGCGGGCGCTCAGGTGGACGCACGGAACAATAGCGGTAGGACGCCCCTGCACTGGGCGGCGGCTTACAGCAGGAACCCGGCGGTCGCGGCGGCCCTGCTGGATGCGGGAGCGAACCCGGGGGCCAGAAACAAATCCGGCAAGACGCCGCGGGACTACGCGAAAGAGAACCCCGCGCTCCGGGGGACGGAAGTTTATGAGCGGCTGAAAGCGGCGCGGTCCAAGTAGGGGCCAAGGGCGGACACACCGGTCCGCCCCTACGGGGGTCTCACCCCGTCATTCCGGCGAACGCTCCCGCATTGGTCGCGTCAAACGCCCGCTCCTCACCCGCGTTTGACCCCGGCTACCCTTTCCCCGGATTCCCTGCTAAAAGACGCGGGCGATGAAAGCCCGCGGGGTTGCGTCGGCGGGACGGAAATTTCATTTCTCATCACCAAAAGGAGCGCTGGAAATGGCGATTCGGCCGAAGGAAATACCCGAAACCACGGAGAACTGGGCGGAAGCGGACTTCAAGGGCCAAGCGAAGAGCATCGTCACCCTCATGCGCGGGTACACCCTGGTGATGGACGAGCCCAAGCACCTGGGCGGCTCGGGCGAGGGCCCCTCGCCCATGGACTATCTCGTCACCTCGCTCGCCGGGTGCACCGCGGTGATCCTGGAGAGATGCGCCAAGGACGCGAAGCTGGAAATCGGCTCCCTCAAGGTGAAGTCCGCCATCGTCTACAGCCCCAGGGGCATCGCGGGACAGGAGGGCTACCAATCGCACCCCACCGAGGCGCACAGCGAGATATGGCTCGAAATCGACGCGACGGATGAGCAGATAGAAGCGCTCAAGGCGGCGTATTTCCGCAGATGCCCGGTGTACAATCTATACAAGGCCGGCGGCTGCGCGATGCGCGAGGCCTGGCATGTGAACGAATAGGCGGAGCGCCGGAAGGGTTGCGCCCATCGCCCGTTTCATGACGCCCGCATTTCCGCAATCGCCGCCGCGTCACGCCGGAAAACCATGCTCTCCGGCTCCGCGCCCTCACCGAGACGAAGGCGCATTTCCCCGCATTACCCGTCCGTGGGCATACGGACGATTCCGGTATGATGGCGGAGCCGATCGCTTCGCTTAAGATATGGAAACCCTCCCTCCCCGGTCGGGTTTTATCCGAATAATTCGATAAATTTCGATAAATTCACGGGGTTTATCGATAAATTTCCGGCTATTTTTTTCCTGGGAAATGACGCCGCGGAAGTGCGGCGCAGGGGAATCCTGCCACGATCCGCTACATATGCGCTGACGGCAAATGCGGGGAGTTGCGCGGCTTTCAGGCCGGAATGGAGGCCGCTCCGCCCATGTAGGGATGCAGGGCTTCAGGAATCGCCACGCTTCCGTCCGCGCGCTGGAAGTTCTCGAGAATCGCCACGAGCGTCCGACCCACCGCGAGGCCCGAGCCGTTCAACGTGTGCAGAAACAGTGGTTTATCACCCGCACCGGGCCGGTAGCGGATACCCGCGCGGCGCGCCTGGAAATCCTCGAAATTGCTGCACGAGGATATCTCCCGGTAGGTGTTCTGCGACGGCACCCAGACCTCGATGTCGTACGTCTTGGCGGCGGAAAAACCCAGATCTCCCGCGCACAGCGTGACGACGCGGTAGTGCAATCCCAGTAGTTTCAGTACTTTCTCGGCGTCCAGGGTCAGGCTCTCGAGTTCCTCGTAGCTCGTCTCGGGGCGGCTGAACTTGACGAGCTCGACCTTGTTGAACTGGTGCTGGCGGATGAGGCCGCGCGTATCCTGGCCGTAGGAGCCGGCCTCGCTCCTGAAGCAGGGGGTGTAGGCCGTGTACTTCAGGGGCAAGTCCCCGCCATCCAGGATTTCCTCCCGGTGGATGTTCGTGACGGGCACCTCGGCGGTGGGGATAAGGTAGTATTTTCCGTCATTTACGCGGAAGAGGTCTTCCTCGAACTTGGGCAGCTGGCCCGTGCCCGTCATGGCCTCGGGGTTCACCATGAAGGGCGGGAGCCACTCGGTGTAGCCGTGCTCGTTCGTGTGCAGATCGAGCATGAAGTTGATGAGGGCGCGCTCCAGCCGCGCCCCCGCGCCCCGGTAGAGCGCAAAACGCGCACCCGCTATCTTGGCGGCGCGCTTCATGTCCAGAATGCCCAGTGCCTCGCCCAGTTCATCGTGCGCCCTGGGTTCGAAGTCAAACGCCGGCTTCTCGCCCCAGACCCGCACGAGGGCGTTCTCCTCTGCAGACTGGCCCTCGGGGGTGGTCTCATGCGGCGCGTTGGGCAGTTCCAGGAGAGTATCGTTTTGTTTTTGCACGAGTTCTCTCAGCTCGCCCTCCATGGACTTGGCCTCGGCCGTCAAGCGCTGGTTCTCGGCCAGAAACGCCTGCACCTCCTCATCGGACGCCTTGTCGCGCTTGAGTTCGCCGATTTTCTTGCTGCGCCTTCTCACGTCGGCCACCCGGCTCTCGACCTGGTGGGTCAGATCCCGCCTTCGGGCGTCGATTTCCAGTAAGCCTGAGAGGTCCCAATCGCCGCCCCTTCGCGCGAGCGCGCGTACCACCGCTTCGGGGTCGTTTCTGATGAGGCGAATGTCGAACAATTTGCTGCTCCTCCATGATGTTTCCTTACGGGGTAGTGAACATAAAACGAGAGGTTGCGCGCGTCAACGGAAACATCTCCTAGGAGATGAAATGCCCGCGCTGGCTTTTGGTTTTGCAAATGGGGTATTCTTGATGAATCAGAAGTATTTTCCGGCGTCCGCAGACATTCGGAGACGATCATGTTTGGCATGTTGCGCTTGATAGTGCGCTCAGGAGGCGCTATCGCCGTTTGTCTGGGAATGATTGGCCTGGCTTTTTACGGCATCGCCCAGATGAGCGTGATGATAGTGGATGAACCCACCCGCGGCCTCCAGGTGCTGGGTGTCTTTTTCGCGCTCTCCTTCGTGTTTTGCCTGATGATGAAGTGGGTTTTGCGCCAGGTGATCGCGCAGGCACTCCGGCCCATCGACGCGGCGAGAGAGGCGACCTCGCGCCTCGTCTCCATTGGCGAGGAAGGCGGCAAGAAGGTGTTTCGCTCGCTGGGAAAAAGAACGCGAGACGCGGGCAGCACGCTCACGTGGGCGGTGGGAGGAGCGGCCAGAACCCTGTGGCGCGTGCGCTATATCTGGCCTTCCAACTGGCGGGGACGCCGACGGGATGATGCGCAAAAACCTGCGGATGTCATCCCGCTCAAGAGAAATCGCGAGGGCGGATAATCTCCGGTCACGATTGGGAGAGTGTTGTTCACCTTCCCGGCTAATCTTCCATCTGCTCGAAAATCAGATAATGGCTTTGCTCCATGTTCAGGTTCTTGTAAACCGCCTGGGCCGCCGTGTTTTGCGCGTCGACGTATAGCTGGAGGCTACAGGCGCCGGCTTGTTCGGCGAGATTTTTGACGTAGTGGTGCAAGGCCCTGTAGACGCCCTGTTTCCTCGCCGAAGGAATGACGTAAACGTTCTGTATCCACCAGTAATCGCCGTTATTCCAGTCGCTCCACTCCAGGGTGACCCGGATTTGGCCTATTATCTCATCACCCCGGTGCGCGAGATAAAATTGACCCATCGACGGATTGGAGAGCGATTTTTCCACGCCCTGGCGGACTTTCTCGGGCTCGAGGCGCAGGTTTTCACTCTCCAGAGCCATTTCGATGTTGAATTGGATGATTTTCTCTGCGTCATGAATAGTGGCGGGTCGAATGGCGAAATTCATTTTTACTCCCGATTCGATTGGTATGGGTGTCAATAATTCCGGCAGACAACCTATACAATCCGATCAAGCAAGTAAAACCTATGCCGGGAGATGTCATTTCCCAATTTTAGTCATGAACTTTGTGTCGAAACAAGCCTGTTGAGAAAAAAAGAGCTTTAAGCTCACAATGCATACGGGCGTGAGGCAGCGCTACAATTTCTCGGTTTTTCAATAACTTGCCTGCCGAGTGTCGTTGGGTGAAAGCAAACAGGATAAACAGACGGGCCGCCGGAGCAGGATGTCTGAAATGCGCTTGAAATTCATGGCTTTAGTATTATCTATGCTTCTTTTCGCGTTTCCGACTGTTTTCCATAAGCTATCAAATGGCGTCTTCCCCTCCACCGAGGCTGTTGAAAAAAAAGAGATTCCCGGCAAATGGAAGCGTTGGCGGGATTTCGTGAACGCTCACTTCCGCTATCCTCTGCCACCCATGGGCGAGGCGCCGAAATCATACAAAGGCGCTGAACGCTCCCTTTTGCCGGATAGTTGCGGGAGTTGTCATCCCGAGCAGTACAAACAGTGGAAAACCACGCTTCACGCCAAGGCGATGAGTCCGGGCATATACGGGCAACTCGTCGATATGTGGAAGTCGAATCCCGAGGAAGCGCAAAACTGCAACGAGTGCCATGCGCCCTTGGCGGAACAGCAGAAGCGCGCGAAATTGGGTGCGGGCCAAATTACAAACTGGCGGAAAAACCCGGTCCACGACCCAAAACTGGAGATGCACGGGCTGGCCTGCGCCGCATGCCATGTGCGCGATTGGCGCGTATATGGTCCACAGAAGACAGAGACACCAGAGGGTGTGAACGATACGACGAAGAGTGGTGCGCACGCCGGTGTGGAGCGCACGCCATTTTTCAGCCGCGCTGAATTTTGCATGGGTTGCCATCAGCACACGTTTCCCGGGCCGAACGGGAAGTCGATTCAGAATACTTATAACGAGTGGAAAAACTCCCTTTGGGGGCAGGAGGGCGTCTCCTGCCAGAGTTGCCACATGCCAGGACGCGCGCATCTGTGGCGGGGCATACATGACAAGGATATGACCCAAAGCGCTGTGCAAATCGACGTTACGTTGGGAGCGGAAGCGCGCGGGGAAATCGTGACGGCCGAAATTAAGCTCACGAACTCGGGAGCCGGCCATTATTTCCCCACCTACATCACGCCCTCGGTGGAAGTCATCACTGAACTTGAGGATAAGGACGGACGAACCTTACCGGGTTCAAGACAGATCAACGTGATAGAGCGGAAACTCTCGTCCGATTTCAGCCGTGAAATCCATGACACGCGTATTCCCCCTCAAGAATCCGTCACGTTCCGGTACAGGAGGGGACGAGGCGAAGGAGCCGCCAGGCTCAGGGTGCGTGTCCACGTGCGGCCGGACGCCTTTTATCATGGTTTCTATATCCAGTTTCTGAAAAACCAGAATATTTCTGATCTTTCGCGCAAGCTTATCAAACAGGCGCGAGACAACGCGGCGTCATCGAGCTTTGATATCTATGATGAGAAATTCGAACTGAAAAACTAGGAAACGGATACTGAACCGTTTTTGTCGCGAACTGCGCGAACGATGTCTTCGGGCGCAATCGGCAGCTTGTTGAGGTTCGGGTTGGCCGGATCCCCTATGGCGTCTGCGATCGCGTTCGCAATCGCGGGCGCTGCCGGAATGAGCGGCATCTCCCCCGCCCCCTTGGCCCCGTAGGGGCCTTCCACGTCGGGCGATTCCACGATCACGCTTGCGATTTCCGATACGTCCAGACTCGTGGGATTGAGCTGGCTCTCGAAATCTGCATGTTCGATGATGCCCCCTTCGTGGTGGATCTGCTCGGCAAGCGCCCAGCCCAGCCCCTGGGCGATGCCGCCCTCTATCTGTCCGTTCAGGGTGAGGGGGTTCATAGCGAAGCCCACATCCTGCGCGCTGGTGATTCTCAAGACTCTGGTTTCTCCCGTCTCGGTATCGACTTCGACTTCGGCGATTTGGGTGGCGAATTCGGGCCCAGGCCTTGAGGGTTCCGGGTGGCCGCGCACGTTGTCCGTGCGATGAGGGGGATTCTCCCCGCGGTAGGAGCCGCGCCCGGTCACGGGGCCGTCGCCTTTCCATACGGCCGAATACGCCACCTCGGCGAACGCGATGGCGCGAGAGGGCGCCGCGCGCACGAAAATATTTCCCTCGCCTATACTTAAGTCTTCCGGGGAGGATTCGAGCATGCGCGCCGCTTGGCGAAGCATTTGCTCTCGGGCATCCTCCGCCGCCATTCGCACGGCGTGCGCCATGTTGAACGTAGTACGGCTGCCCGCAGAGATGGCGTCGAAGGGCGTTGTTTCGGTGTCGGCGATGCGGACGCCTACCATTTGAACCTCTAGTCCAAGTACCTCTGCCGCCACCTGCGCCATAACAGTAGCCGCCCCGGTGCCTAAATCAGCACACCCGGCCAGCACGGCCAGACCCCCATCTTCGTTCACCTTCACCACGGCGCCCGACGCTCCCCCACCCGTGGGATAGCGTGCGCAGCCGATGCCCATCCCGCGCCTGATTCTGCCATTCCGGATTTTCTTTTTCTGCTTTCCCCAGCCCGCCTTCTTGCCCGCACGATCGAGCGTTTCCTTGATGCTGACGCTCTGTAGAATCGTGCCTGCGGGGTCCTCGTCGTTTTCATCCATCCCGTTGAGGCGCCGAAAGGCGAGCGGGTCCATTTCCAGTTCCGAAGCGATGCGGTCGGTATGACGCTCGCAGGCGAAAGCGACCTGCGCCACGCCCAATCCCCGGTAGGAGCCGCTGGGCGGAAGGTTTGTATATATGAGCAGACCATCGACCCTGACGTTTGGGATTTTGTATGGCCCCGCGCTGGTGTAGCAGGATTTTCCCAGCACCATTGGACCCGTCATGCAGTAAGCACCGTTGTTCGATGTGATTTGTATGTGGCGAGCGATGATTTTCCCTTCCCGCGTCAAGCCCGTGCGATAACGCATGCGGTAAGCGTGCCTCGGGTTTCCGGTGATGGTTTCCTCCTCGCGGTTGAGCGTCAGTTGAACGGGCCGGTTCGACTTTCTGCTCAACAAAACGGCCAGGGCTTCCATCAGATGTTGGGATTTACCACCGAAAGCGCCTCCCACATGGGTGCTTACGACGCGCAGTTTGTTCATGGGAAGTTCGAGTATTTCCGAGGCGATGGCGCGCACCACAAAAGCCCCCTGGGTGGGAGAATAGACTGTCGTGCTGTCCTCGGGCCCCGGCTCCGCGAGCATGGCGCGGGGTTCGAGATAATTCTGGTGAACGCGGGGTGTTTCGTATTCGTCCTCGAAAACGAAGTCAGCGCGCGCAAGCGCGTTTTCTATGGGATCACCGGATCGAATGAGAATATCGGCGGCCACGTTCCCATAGCGCACGATACCCGGAAACGATGCGTAATCATCCAGCGCGTCATGGAGTAGCGGGGCGTCGTCCTTCATGGCGTCGTCTGTCGTGAACACGGCGGGGAGCACCTTGTAATCGACATGTATTTTATCGAGCGCGGCTTGCGCAGCTTCGGGGCTTTCAGCGGCGACTGCCGCCACGCGTTCGCCGACGTAAAGCACCTTGTCGATGGCGAGTAGTGGTTCATCGCGCACGAGCCTGCCGTGGCGGATACCGGAAAAATCATCCGCCGTGACGAGGGCGTGTACGCCGGGAACTTTCAAGGCATCGGTGGTGTCGATTTTTGTAATTTCGGCGTGGGGATGCGGGCTCAGGAGCAGTTTCGCGGTGAGGCAGCCGGGCCTTCTCAAATCATCGCCGAAATCGGCGTAACCGGAGACCTTCTCTGCGGAGTCGAGTCTCGGTATGGATTTGCCCAGAACCTGATATTCAGACATTTGCGCCCTCATCATAACGTTCAATACATTATCATTTCATGACGAGTCCTCGATCACGAAATTGGTATACCGGAGTTTATCTTAATTTCAATTTTTCGAAAAAGCCGCGTATCCGCCGGGCGTTCGCACCGATGTCGCCGACGCCGACGCGGGATTTCGAGCGGATGTCGAGGCGCGTCGATCCGTTACTCGACGAGATCCGTATAACGATGTCGTCAACGAACCCGTACCAGAAAGTCGTGTCATAAGCCTCGATGTGGCCTTCGGTTGGTTTGGATGACACCACATACCAGCCCATGGCGCGTGCGGCGTCGAGGGCGCGCTTGAAAACTTCTTCTTTGGAAACCCGGAATATGACTGGCTTGATGTCCGGATACGCTTTTATCTGGAGCCGCGCAATGCGCACACCCTCATACCCAGGAGGGTTTTTCGCTCCTTTTCTGCGTGCAAGAACGACTTGAAAAGCGGGAGGGTTTCGGGTGTCCGTGGTGATGTCGTGAATCTTGGGCACCCGTCTCGCTATTTGCATGTGCGAATACTGAAAACCTGCTACGGTAAAACCCAGCGCGATGCCGAGAGCGGCGCAGACGGTTCTCAATCTCGAGGCGTCGCGCAGGGCAAATAGCCCACCTGCCATGGATACGGCGACTGAGATCAGAGCGATAACGGATGCGGACTTAAAAATCTGAAACCCGGCGCTGAAATGCCAAAATCCCCAGCGATGGCCCAGTCCCGAAGCCGCAGCGGCCAGCGCGCAGGCGCCCGATATGAACAGGCCCACATACGATATAGATGAGAGGGTTTGTGATTTTTCAGCCACGAATCTTCTTTTTCAACCTCTGGATGGCGGCATTCAACTCCTCGGGTCCTTCGGGGTTTTGCTCCACGTGCCCGAAGGCGTAGTTTATGGAATTGGCGAAGTTTCGATAAACCGCAGCAGCGATGATGTCCACGATATTCTCCTCGCTGAAGCCGACGCGCCTCAAACGCTCGATGTCCGTTTTTCCCATATCGTGGGGCGTGTATGTGATCTTCTCTGCATAGTCGAGCATGACTCGGTCCGCGGGATCGAGGATATCCGCTTGCTTCGGGTCGTCCAGTACTTTAGCCACTTCAGCGATGGAAGCGCCATCGCATGCGTCACGGAACAACTGCCCGTGGTTCATCGCTCAGCCGTATCAGCCCCCATGAGCCGCCACGTAGTACGCAAGCAGTTCCGCTCTCCTAGTGCCGAGACTCGAGCCGCCATGTACGGAATTGCGGAGCATTTCACGCCCTGCCAAAATGCCGGGTCTTCTTCCCATCTCGAGAAACATTTTTGGAATGGGTTTTCTCGCCTTGCGCAGGTCTTCGATAATTTCTTTTGCTGCTCCCTCCGCGGCATCCGGAGAAATGGGTTGGATCCAACTCATGATGCTCTCCTTTTAAGATAGAAGGAGAGATTCTCAAGCATGAAAGAAATACGCAAGAGATACATCCCTCATTATTTTTTCTCCTCTCATTGATAAACGCATTCTTCAACATGGATTGTCTTGCTTATCATGGTAGTCGTGTTTCATTATCAACGTGGTAGTTTTGCTCTTGTCTGCTTGGGGGACGCCATGAAATTCGACCCATCGCTGGTTGTCATTACCGACCGCAAGGTTCTGGCGAAGGCTTCCGGATGGAAGCTGAGGGACGCGGTTCGGGCAGCCGCGATGAGTGGGGCCGGCATGGTCCAGCTTCGCGAGAAAAATATGAGTGGTGTGGAGATGATTCGCTTGGCTGATGAATTGCGAGATGCTCTGGAGGGAACCGGCTGTGCTTTGACGGTGAATGATCGGTTGGACGTCGCCATGGCGTGTGGCGCGGAGGGGGTGCATCTGGGACAGGAGGATTTCCCGCTCCCGAGGGCCAGGACGATAGGCGGAGATGCGTTGTTTTATGGCGTAACAGCCGGAAAATCCGAATGGGCGTCGCGAGCCGCCGCTGAGGATGCGGATTATATCGGCGTAGGTCCCATCTACGCGACGGGCAACAAGGCCGATGCGAGAGAGCCGATTGGGCCGGAAGGATTTCGGCGGATTATCGAACATGCCCCTGGTTTGCCCGCCGTCGCCATCGGGGGGATCGGTATCGAGAACGTGGAGCCCGTCATCGAAGCCGGCGCCTCCGGCGTAGCTGTAATCGGCGCGGTTATGGGGGCACCGAACCCGGAAGCCGCGACAAGGGAATTGCGCAATCGCATTGAGAGGGCGAAAGAATGAGTGGCAAGTCGGCTGGTGAGATCGGCGAATTCGCCCTGATAGAGCGTCTAAGAGACGTACTCGGAACGGTGGGGAACGACACAGACGTCATCGTAGGCAATGGAGATGATGCGGCCGTCATCAAAGCGGCGGATGGAAAATGTTGGGTTGTGACGTGCGATGCGCAGGTAGGTGGCGTGCATTTCCCGTCCACGGGGGATGTTTCGGGATTCGCCGTGGGTTACAAGTCGCTGGCTGTGAATGTGAGCGATGTGGCGGCCATGGGGGGAAAGCCGCGCTTCGCACTCATCTCGTTGGGCATACCCGAAGAGACAGCAATTACGTTTCTCGATGACTTGTATGGCGGGGTTCGCGCGCTCTCTGAGCGATACGACATTTTGGTTCTGGGTGGAAACGTCACGCGGACGAGTGGGCCTTTGTTCGTGGACGTGTTCCTCGTCGGCGAGGTGATGGAGGAGAAGATTCTTCGCAGAAGCGGCGCCTGCGCAGGGGACCAGATTCTGGTGACGGGATATTTGGGAGATGCCGCAGCAGGGCTTCACTTGTCCTCCACACCGCACATCCAACTCCGCGAAGACGTGCATGCCTCGCTCACCCGCGCGCAACTCGAACCGCAGCCCCGGGTTGCGGAAGGAGTAGTTATCGCGGAGTCGGGGTTTGCGACCGCAATGATGGACATCAGCGATGGCCTGGCGGGTGATATCCGTCACCTGTGTGAGGCAAGCGGAACAGGCGCGCTCCTCTGGGAATCCGAACTGCCAGTCTCCGGCGCCCTGCTCGAAACAGCCTCGATAGCCGAGAAAAAACCCATGGAGTGGGCGTTGCACGGTGGCGAGGACTATGAACTTCTCGTTACGACGCCCGCTGAATCCGTTCGCGCGCTTCAAGAAGTCCTCCGGCGGGCGGGCGGGGCGCTGCTTACGCCCATCGGAGAAATCCTGCCGGTCACTCAGGGAATTTCTCTCAAACGCGCAGACGGGATTTTCGCGTTGGATAACCTCGCTTGGGAGCATTTTTCGGCTTGAAAGCGTTCATCCTGCCCATGCCCCCGACGTAGGGAGAAACGCCTTGAATTTAACGGAGATTCCTTGACAGACTGTCCTGCGTCTTTGCACATTCTATAATCTCGAAAAAAACTTCTTGCTCGCAACACAGGATGGGGATTATGAACGCACAGGGACCATTGAAGGGAATTCGCGTGTTGGATATGTCCCGAATTCTCGCCGGACCTTTTTGCACCACGATGCTCTCGGATCTGGGAGCGGAAATCATCAAGCTCGAATCTCCCGGAAACGGCGATGAAACCCGCACTTGGGGTCCTCCGTTCAAAAAAGGAGAAAGCGCCTATTTTTTGGGTGTGAACCACGGCAAGAAGAGTATCGTGGTCGACCTCAAAAAAAGCGAAGGCCTCGAAATCGCTCGCGCCATCGCTGAAAAGGTGGATGTTGTTGTCGAGAATTTTCGTCCTGGCGTCGTGGCGCGCCTGGGCGTCGGTTATGAGGCGCTGTCCGCCTTGAACCCTCGACTGATATACGTTTCCGTCTCCGGCTTCGGACAGACGGGCCCGTATCGGGAGCGCTCGGGTTTTGACATCGTCGGCCAAGCGATGAGCGGCATCATGAGTGCAACGGGCGAACCGGACGGCGGACCTTGCAAGGCCGGGGTTCCGCTCAGTGACCTCACGGCGGGCATGTGGGCGGCTTATAGCGTTAGTAGCGCATTGTTTGCCAGGGAGAAGACGGGCAAGGGGCAATACATCGATCTGTCTCTTCTCGACAGCAGCGTGTCGCTGCTCACCAACCTGAGCGGCTGCTATTTCATGGATGGCAGCATGAGCGAGCGGTGGGGTTCGGCCCATTTTCAAATCGTTCCCTATCAGGCGCTTAAGACCAAGGATAAGGAAATCATCATCGGTGTGACGAGCGATCGGTTCTGGGGTTATTTTTGCGACATCATCGAGGCTCCCGAGTTGGCGAATGACCCGAGGTTCGTCGACATCCCAAGCCGCGCGAAAAATCGCCATGAACTCATCCCCATTTTGGAGCAGTATCTCTGCAGACGAAACGGGAATGAATGGCTGAAATTACTGGAGGAAAAAGGGATTCCCTGCGGCCCGGTTTATGATGTCGGCGAAGCCCTCGAGGATGAGCAGGTTCGCCACAGAGAGATGGTGGTGGAAACGAACCATTCGCTTCTGGGTAAAATGAACACTACCGGTGTTCCCCCAAAATTTTCCGAGCATCCGGGCAAGGTGCAAGGGCCGGCCCCCTTGCACGGGGAACATACACGCAAAGTATTGTCCGAAAATCTAGGGTGGAGTGATGAAAGAATAGAAGAGTTGGTGAGAGACAAAGTGGTCGCAGAACCTAAGCCCAGATCGGAGATTGGAATGCCTTTGGAAGATTGAAGACTCTTGATGAGCTCCTCATTTTACAGACAGACTTTCTATCAACCCGCCAAGCAGCGCGCCTCTCGGAGCGATGGAGTCGAGTTCCATGTATTCCTCATCCGTGTGCAGATTTCCCCCCACAGGTCCCAGACCATCCAGAACGGCAACTCCAAGCGGTGAGAGATAATTCCCGTCGGAACCCCCACCGGTGGGGCCGTGCTTAAGTTCGACGCCCGCATCCCGGGCGATTACTGCCGCGATAGACAAGAGTTTTTCCGTCCCATGGTTGAATTCCATGGCGGGCCTACCGCTGATTTTTTTAAATTCTGAATGTGTGCCTTCAATATGTGATTTGGAAACAATTCGAAGCAGCTCATCCGTCATGGAATCAAGGGTTGTCTGCCGGTCTGCACGCACTTCAATGTGACAAGATGCTTTGTCCGCCACGATGTGCGGCCTGTCCCCACCCGAAAGACCGGTGATATTGATGGTTCCGCCTTTTTGTTCCAGGTTTTGGATAGTCACCATTTTGTGTGCGAGTTCGTGTACGGCGCTTCTGCCTCTTTCAGGGTCTACCCCTGCATGGGCCGAGACGCCGCTGACGAGCAATTTCCCGTAGCAACTCCCTTTTCTCGAAGATACGATGGAGCCGTTTGCGCGGCCGGACTCGATAATCAAGGCGGCCGCAGCGTCTTTCCCGATTCGTTCGATCAGTTCCCTCGATGAGGGATTCCCGCGTTCTTCATCGGTATCATATAAGATGCTGATTTTCCCGAACTCCTCGAATCCTTCAGCCAGTAAGGCCTCCATTGCGAATTGACAAACCACCAGACATCCTTTCATGTCGGCCACCCCGGGGCCGCAGGCGATATCGTCTTTTATGGTGAACGGTCTTTGCGCGGCGGTTCCCTCGGGAAAAACGGTGTCGCAATGCCCGATCAGGAATATGTGGGGGCCGATTTCTCTTTTGCCGAGAAACGTCACCAGAAGATGATCTCCCGTTTCATGCGTTCCCGGGATCATCTCTACGTCAGCTCCCAATGCGCGATATTTTCCAGCGAAATGGGAGGAGACGGCGTTCGTACCCTTGCTGGGAAACGTCGGGGAGTCGATGTTCACCACGTGGGCGATTTGTTCGATGATTTCCTCTTGTCTGGCTTCAAGCGCTTTTCTGATTGCGGCCGCGCCGATCATTTATGTACTCTCCTGCTATAAAATTTCCCCGCTACAGAATCTCCCGTGAGCAGGTAATCGTAAATGCCATCGGGTACGGCCTCGAAAATCGCTTGGGCGTCCTCAAGGGCTTTTGGGGAAGTGCAATGGCTCAGGTAGAGTATTCGTTTTGCGCTTTTGGGAAACCGACTCGGGTAGCTCTCCGGATGACTCGCCAATCTCGCCAGATGATCCGCTCCGATTACTTCCCCGGCGTCTAAGCCTGCGATGGCGCGGACTGTTTCCATGCGATGGACGATTTTCTTATCAGCTTTCTGGCCGATTGCGGTAAGTCCCAACACGAGTACGCAATGCGTCGCCCCTTCGGGAATGACCGGTTCACCCGGTCCCGGGGCCTTGATGAGCCGTTTTCTGGCGCCATCGGTTTTTACGACCATCACGCCGTTAAAACCTGAAGCGTGCAGCGCCTCCACTTGACTTGCCTCGAGGCCGCAAAACATATTCTGAGGCAGTTTTTTCTCCACCCAGACAACTGCGCCGCGCCTGGACCACTCATGGGCGGCGGATTGCAACTCGGTGCGACCCTTCTCGCTCAGTAAAACGGGTGGGGCGTCTTCACCACCCAGGGCGTGAAGATTCGTCGTACTGGTGATGATGACGGGGAACGGCTCGTCGAGCATCTCGCGGATGAGCCGCTTCATGAGCGTGGCCTTTCCGCCGGCGCCCATGACGCAGACCATATCGCCGGGGGTGATGTCCATCAGTGGGCGCAACTCTTGCGAAGAAGATGATTCCATGGGCATATTCAAGCCGCGGCGCGATAGATTCTCTCGATGTCCTCGAGCGAAAGTTCTTTGGGATTACAACTTAACAGACGTTCGAGCTTGAAGGCGGCTTCCGCCAACTCCGGGATGGCGTGTGCGGGGACGTCCACTTCGCCGAGTCGGGTAGGCACCCCGCAGTCACGACAAAGTTTCTCGACCGCGCCGACTGAAAGCCCGGCAGCTTCAGCTGTGGACATGCTATCCGTGGATTCGCCCAGGATTCGGGCGATACGGGCGAATTTCTCAGGCGCCGCGGCGTGGTTTTCCTTCATGACGTGGGAGAACATCAGCGAGTTGCTTACCCCGTGGGGAATATGGAACCGCGAGCCGAGTGGATAGGCCAGGGCATGGATGGCGCCCGCCCCTGCCCCTGCGAGCGCGACCCCGCCATAGTATGAGCCGAGGGCCATGTCGGTCCTGGCCTCAATGTCGTTTCCGTCGTCACATACGCGCCTCAATGAGCGGGCGATGAGTTTCATGCCCTCCAGGCTGTACATCTCGCTCAAGGGAGTGGCGTTTCTGGCCACGTAGGTTTCCAGGCAATGCGTGAAGGCGTCCACACCGGCGGCGGAAGTGACTTTCGGCGGTGCGGAAAGCGTGAGCTTGGGGTCGACGATGGCGGCGAAAGGTATGACGTGCGTGCTCACGATAGCCAGTTTCACCTGCTCTTCCGGCACCGAGAAGATGGCGTTGGGCGTGGCCTCGGCGCCGGTTCCGCTCGTGGTGGGCGCCAATATCGTGGAGAGGCCCGTTTTCGGAACGAGTTCTACCCCCAGGTAATCCCTGGGCGCGCCGTCGTTTCCCAGCAATACACCGATGGATTTCGCCATGTCCATCGAACTGCCGCCCCCGACCCCGACGACGAGGTCGAAAGTGCCGTTTTTGAATTCATCGAACGCTTGTTCCAGATCGCCTATGGCGGGCTCGGGCGGGCACTCATCGTATATCGTTACCTCGACGCCGGCCTCATCGAGAGGGGCCAGCGCCATGTCGGCCACACCTGCGCCCCTGACGCCCTTGTCCGTGAAGAAAAGCGCGTTGCGGGCGCCCAGGAACTCCGCTTCATCCTTGATTTTCGCTATGGTTCCGAGGCCGAACCAGGTCCGTTGCGGGTGGCGTATGCTGTACATGAGGCGAACTCCTTGATCGTAAGCTGTTATATCGGGAAATCATGTTCGGGATGGTTTCAATCCCGAAGGTCGGCATTATCCCCGTGCGCCTGGCCGGATGCAACGGATACGGGGGAATTTCGTGAATCAAGGCTTCCAGCGCCGGTTCGTGAGGAGCCGCCATGCGTTCCGGTAGGCGATGAGCTTTCCGGCGGCGGGGCTGATATTCGCGAGGACGTTCTGACGGAAAAAGCGTGTCCTTCTCGCATAGGCCGCCTGAGTGGGGGGGGAGGCATCGTTCCCGGCGGTGAAATGCCCCACGCGCGCTTCGAGCAACGCCCGCCATTCGCGCGAGAACGCCCCGCCCGGGTCATACAGGTGGTTTGTTCTCGGAGTAGATGAATCGGCGGGGGCGGGCGGGTCCTGGGTCAGCGTGAAGAAAAGGCCCGCGTGCCTCAGGCTCAGCGCCCGAAGAAGCCCGTGCCCGTACCCCGGTAAGGCGTTCAGATTCAATATCCTGCCGGCTTGCGTCCAGACGAGCTTCGCCTCGGGCGTCTCCCTCAACAGCCGCTCGAGTTGCTCCAGACCCCCGTCATCGGGCGGCATGTCGAGCAGGAGAAAGCTTCGTCTTTCGACTGCCAGACGGATAACCGTCCCCAAAGCTTCTCCGGCCTGCTTCATCTGCCCCTTACCGGAGGCTCCCGGCCGCCAGATGACCTTCCCGACCCCGAACGCGCCGCCATCGAGTTGCCGCTTGATGCCGGCCAGGTAGGCCCCGCCGGTCTGTGTCCAGTCTTTTTGAGCCGCCGAGGTGGTTAACGGTATCAGTCGGTCAGGGTAGCGCGCTACCGCCTTTTTGACCGCCGCCTCGCTCGCCGAGGTGACCGCGCCCAGGGCGACGCCCGCCCGGTCCATGCCCTCGATAAGCCCAGCCGCGCCCTTCCACTCATCGAGCGAGACTTCCAGATCGATCAACGGATAGGGGTCGGCTGCGAGATGAACTTTAAGTGTGCGTTCATACAGCTTCACGCGCGCCGCGCGGTATTCCTTCCCCTTCGATTTCAGTGAGTTGGGCGGCTTCGCGGCGCCGGCGATTCCCGCCGTCAGAAACGTCCCCACGAGCAGCGTGAGCGAGAAAACGGCGAGGCGAGCCACCCGTTTTCCAGCATCCCTGCGGCCCGTGGAGGACACGCTCGTTTACTCGTTCACGATGGCGACGGCGCGGATGTGCGTCCCGGTGGCGCCCCGCCAGTGAAGCGGCAGCACGCTCGCCGTGAACCCGTGCGCGGCGGGAATGGCGTCCAGGTTGCAGAGGTTCTCGATGTGCCAGTATTCGCGCGTCTGGAAGAGGCGGTGGCACGGCCAGGGGTCCTTGCGCTCCAGCATCTCCTTGATGGGCAGGTCGAAGCCCGGCGCGTCGATGCCCATCACGGATACCCCCTGGTCGATGAGCCACTCCGCACTCTCGCCCACCATGCCGGGGTGGTCCGTCAGGTAGCGCGGCTCCTCGTTGTAGGCGGCCGCCCCCGTCCAGAGGAAGACGATCTCACCGCCCCGGATCGTGTATTTCTCCTTCGCGAGCGCTTCTTTCAAGTCATTGATTTGAATGGCCTCGCCCGGTTTCTTGCCCCGCATGTCGAGCCGGAGACCCGGCCCGTAGCACTTCTCCAGCGGGATGTCCTCGGACCACGAATCGTTCATGCCGCCGTGGCTTCGCGCGTCGATGTGGGTGCCGCAATGCTCGCTGAAGATGCACACGCTGTGGGCGAACAGCTCGGGGAAGCCCATCTTGTCGGTGCCGATGCGCGCCGCGGACTCGAACGTCGTCTCTATCATCTGGATGACGGGCTGCGGCGTGCCCGGGTAGCGCTCCATCCACATGTGGACGGGCATGGACAGGTCAATAATCTCCGGCATTTGCTCGCATCTCCTCTCGTTTTCTCGCATTTCCCGGTTTCGCGCGGGCGGCGGATGCGCCTAATATACATCATCGCGCCGACGGAAGAACCCCCCGGCCCGCCCCCGTTTCCCGCCGGTTTCATTCCCGGAAAAACATCGTTAATTTATCGAATAACCCCGTGAATTTATCGATATTTATCGATATTCTCCGAAATTCCGTATTTTCGAACGCGCCCGGCGGCTTCCCCATCATACGCGAACTCCCTTCGATCCCCATGACGACAGTTGCGGGGAGATGCGTGGTCAATTCCGTGCGATGAGGGGTTTTTCAATAGCCCCGGAGGAGGAAGGGTTGGACCCGGCCGATGAGCGAGGGGTTGCGAGTCTCGAACGCGGCGATGCGCTTCCCCATCATACGCGAACTCCCTTCGAGCCCCATGACGCCAATTGCGGGGAGATGCGCCGGGCATGTCCACAGCGGACAGTCACCCTGATAAAAAAATATTGCTGCACGATACGAAAAATGTTGCAGTGAATAATTCTATTATAATAATATCTATGCAATATCCACTACATTACTTCGGTGGTGGGAGGACCCGTTGCCGGCAACCAGTGAAAGGAGACCCCAAATGCAAGCCAGACTCTTTACCAGGACAATCATCTTCGCATTCGCCGTGGTTGCGTATGCCGCGCTTCCTGCGACGCAGGCGTCCGCTCAGTATGTACACCCGCTTGTACAGGAGTGCCGCGATGCGATGGCTGACTCCACCGCCAAGACGCATTGCCCGGAGCTGAAAGCGCACGCGGTCGCTGAAAGCACCAGTGGTCCCAGCAACACGTGCTGGTACTACGGAAGCTGCTCCGTCACGGTGCAGGTCGACGGCGCCGAAACGTCGTTCGAAGTGAGCGTCTCATATGGAGATGCGGTATACATCGACCCTGCCGACCTTCGGCTTCTCGACGTTTGCTTCGTGAAGTCGGAGGGCGTCGGCCAGGGAAAGACCTCGTGGGGGATGTTTTTGAAGGCGGGATGCGCCGCCGACGATACCGACGCCGATACGGCGAAGGCGAACGGCCTTTCGACAGAGACAGGATCCAACTGATCATAGCGCGGCGCTCCCCGGCTGCCTGAACGCGATCGGGGAGCGCCGCGATGAAGGCGAAGCAGCGGGTTGCGGCGGGGGCGGGCATGGCGGCCGGCCGATGGAAGAGCGGTCGCCCGTCGGTTCGCTCGCGCCGGAGCCCTTTCGGCATCCCGCAGAGGCGGTTCGCGGACCCATGAGCGCCCTTCGATACGAACGCTCCTTTCTCAGTCGCGTTCTACCTTCGGCGGCTGCTCAGGGTGAGGAAAACAAAAACCTTCTTCATCCCGAACAGGCCCTCAAGGCCACAATATCCACTACTTATCTTCGATCGTGGGAGGATCCGTTACCGGCAACCAGTGATAGGAGACAGCCGATGCAAGCCAGACTCTTTACCAGGACAATCATCTTCGCACTTGCCGTGGTTGCGTATGCCGCGCTTCCTGCGACGCAGGCGTCCGCTCAGGATGTAAACCCGCGTGTACAGGAGTGCCGCGATGCGATGGATGACTCCACCGCCAGGACGCATTGCCCGGAGCTGAAAGCGAACGCGGTCGCTGAATTCATCAGTGCCAGTAACATGTGCTGGTACTCTGGAAGCTGCTCCGTCACGGTGAAGGTCGACGGCGTCGAAACGTCGTACGACATTAGCGTCTCATTGTTGGCCTCATGGGATAATCCGGTATACATCAGCCCTGCCGACCTTAAGCTTCTCGACGTTTGCTTCGTGAAGACGGAGGGCGTCGGCCAGGGAAAGACCGAGTGGGGGATGCAATTGAAGGCGGGATGCGCCAGCGACGATACCGACGCCGATACGGCGAAGGCGAACGGCCTTTCGACAGAGACAGGATCCAACTGATCATAGCGCGGCGCTCCATCATTCCCCGGCTGCCTGAACGCGAACGGGGAGCGCCGCGATGAAGGCGAAGCAGCGGGTTGCGGCGGGTGTGGGCACGGCGGCCGGCCGATGGAAGAGCGGTCGCCCGTCGGTTCGCTCGCGCCGGAGCCCCTTTCGGCATCCCGCAGGGGCGGTGTCTGCAAAGGGGTTGAACTTAATTCACTCGGGCAGGAGCTACAGCCTAAAACATCCACTACCCTCCATTCAACTGGCTCCCCCCCTCACAATTGCGAACCCCCACCTCCCGTGCTATCCTCGCCGCAAAAATCAGGACATTACAATCTGCTTTCCGGGGAACGGACTTGCCCTGGAACCAATCCTCCAATTCGCAAAAGGAGCACTGCAATGTGGCGTAAATGGATACGGATTCTCCCGGTTATCGCGGCCCTCGCGCTTTCGCTCACGCTCACAAGCGCCGCCCCCGCGGCTGACAAGGTCATCCTCACCCAGCCGGTGGACAGCCTGAGCTTCTTCCCCATCTACGTGGGGCGGATAAAAGGATTCTTCAAGGAAGAGGGCCTCACTCTGGACGTGAAGGCCACCGCGGGCGGCGGACCGCACCTGACGGCCGTCCTGGCGGGCAAGGCGGAGTTCACCGCCAGCCCGGGCACCTACCAGCTGAACGCGCTGAACTCCGGCAAGCGGGCCATCGGTTTCGTGGACCTGCTCCGGCGCAACATCATCGGCATGGTCATCCACAAGGACGCCGCCAAGAAGGCGGGCATCAAGGACGGCATGCCGCTCATGGAGAAGGTCAAGCGCGCGAAGGGCCTCAAGGTCGGCGTGACGCGGCCGGGGGCGCTGACCGACGTGCTCGCCCGCAACCTGCTGGGCCGCGCCATGATGAAGGTTCCCGCGGACGTGCGCATCCTCGCCGTGGGCGGCGGCGGCACCATGCTGCCGGCATTCAAGAACCGCAAGATCGACATCTTCACCATCTCCACGCCGCACCCCGAACGCATGCTCTCCCAGGGGCTCGGCATCTGGTTCGTGAACTGGGCGGCCGGCGAGGACAAGGCCATCAAGGAGTTCATGATGACGGCCGTCATGGCCACGCCCAAGCTCATGAAGGAGCGCCCCCGCCTCGTCAAGCGGATGGCGCGCGCGGTGATGAAGTCCCAGAAATACATCCAGAAAACGTCCATCGAGCAGCTCACCAAGGACATGACGCCGTTCTTCGGCAAGCGCGTCACGCCCGAGGCCCTGCGCATCTCGGTCGCCACGGTGAAGGGCGCGGTCAACCCGACCGGCAAGATGACCGACGAGGCCGTCCAGACCACGTTCAACATCATGAAGAGCGGCGGCAAGCTCAAGAACCTCAAGAGCGTCAAGCGCAGCGACGTGTGGACGGACGAGTTTTTGAAGTAGGCGGGTTTATTTGGTATTCAGAACAGCCCCCCTGCCGGTTAGGGGGGTTGATGAGAAAGCTCCAAGAAGTGATTTTGGGTTGTGCGCTCGCTTTTGAAGTTCACTCCCCCCTTGAGGGTCTGGCTTCCCGAGGGGGAAGCCAGACGATGAAGCCGAGCGAATTTTGCAAAGGCTGAATCGGTGGGGGGACGGTTTTTGTAGGGGCCGCATATATGCGGCCCATGAAGGGTGGCGAAAAAGGCAGGGTCGCATATATGCGACCCCTACAACAGAAACGGCAATTTCGCCATTGCAGGATTTATCAACAGCGCCGCCGGGGCGTGAACGCTCCGGCCGGAGGAGCCTGGGGAGCATGATTACGTGACGGCGTCTTTGTCCATCCGGCAGGTCGGCAAGCGGTTCCTCTCGCGGGGGACCATCGTCCACGCGATGAGCGACGTGAACCTCGACGTGGGCGAGGGGGAGTTCGTGACCATCGTCGGTCCGAGCGGGTGCGGCAAGAGCACCCTGCTGAACATCCTGGCCGGGCTCTTCCCCCCCAGCAGCGGGGAGGTGCACTTCCGGGGCGAGCGCACCCGGGGGCTGAACCCCGAGATCGGCTACGTGACCCAGCAGGACAACCTCCTGCCCTGGCGGACCCTGCGCAAGAACGTGCTGCTCCCCCTGGAGTTCCGGGGGGTGTCCGTCTCGAACGGCGTCGCCGAGCGGGTGCAGACCTTGATCGACAAGGTGGGCCTCTCGGGCTTCGAGAACCACTACCCGCATGAGTTATCCGGCGGCATGCGCCAGCGCGTGAACATCATCCGCACGCTGATATGCGACCCCCGCGTCATCCTGATGGATGAACCCTTCGGCCCCCTGGACGCCCAGACGCGACTCACGCTCCAGAACCAGCTGCTCGAGCTCTGGCGCGAGGAGCGCAAGACAATCGTATTCATCACGCACGACCTGGCCGAGGCCATCACGCTGGCCGACCGCGTGGTCGTGATGACGGGCCGCCCCGGCACCATCAAGAGCGTCACCCCTGTGACTATCCCCCGGCCGCGCGACGTCTACCACATCCATGACTCGCAGGCCTACCGCGAAATCTACGACAAGCTCTGGGAAGAACTCAGAGACGAAGTGGCGAAGGTGATGTAATGGCCAAGACCGACGAAGTGAAATCCACGCCCCCCGAGGACCTGGACCTCCTCCTGCCTCCCGAAGTAACCGGGCTGCGCCTGCTGTGGTGGCGGGTGCGGAACGCCGAGGAACTCCGCTGGGTGCGCGTGGCGGCCCTGCGCGTGATCTTCGGCGTCATCATGATAGTGCTTTGGGAATCCGCTTCGGGCACCCTGATCGACCACAGGACCATCTCCAGCCCGAGCCTGCTCGTGACGTCTTTCTTCGAGATATCGGACCCGGCCAACCCGGACGGCTCCCTGTGGGTGCATTTCTCCTACACGGTGGAGAATACCTTCTGGGGCTATCTGCTCGGCGCCCTGGCCGGGATCATGTTCGGCTTCCTGCTGGCGGAAATCGAGGTCGTGGCCCTGGTCATCGAGCCGTTCATCATGGCGTTCAACGGGGTGCCGCGCATCGCGTACGCGCCCCTGTTCATCGCGTGGTTCGGCATCGAGCGGCAGCCGAAGATCATCCTGGTCATGACCATCGTGTTCTTCCTGACTTTCGTGAGCACGTTCGCGGGCATCCGCGGTGTGAGCCGGGACTTGATCAACGTGTCGCGCGTACTGGGCGGGAGCAAGCTCGCCATCCTGCGCAAGATCGTGATTCCCTCCGCCTCGCCGTGGATATTCAACGGCCTCAAGATCAGCATCCCGTTCGGCATGGTGGGCGCGATCGTCGGTGAATACATCATCGCCGACAAGGGGCTCGGCTACCTGCTCCAGCGCTACAACAACGAATATTACACCACGGGCCTGATCCTCATCATCTTCCTGCTCATGATCCTGGTCATCATGGTGAACCAGATTCTGAACTGGGCCGAAGGGCGCGCCCTGCGCTGGCGGCCCACGAGCCGGATGGGGCAGGAGACCGTCATTCCGGGCTAAGCGACGCCCCGGCCCGTCTGCAGGTCTCATATGCGGGCCGCCTCACGCACGGAGGAAAGAACAGATGCCGCCAGTCGTCGTCTTGGAACAAGTCCGCGCCCCCGTCGATAAGGTCTTCGAGTTCGTCGGGAACGTGGAGACGCACCCGCAGATAGCGCCATTCTCCAAAGAAGTGCAGATCACCTCTCCCGGCGGACACCAGGGGGCGGGCACCCGGTTTCACCAGACCTTTCACGACAGGCCCGATTGCGACTCGGTCATCACCGTCTGGGAGCCGCACTCGAAAATCGTCTGGGAGAACTACGTCGGCGGGAGCAGCAAGCCCGCCCAGGTCATCACCTACCGCTTCGAGCAGGCGGGCGGCGTCACCCACGTGATGCACACCGTGGACAACGACGCCTATGAGGACCAGACCCTCCACCGGGGCGGGACGGAAGAGAACGTCGTGGAACTCGCGAACCTGAAAAAACTGGCGGAAGGCTGAAGACGCCAACGAGGGGTTCCTCAACAATCCCATACATTCGGCCCTTTTCATTTGACCATCATTCCGGTGTCGGAGCCGACCGAGGAGTGAGGTCGAACTCGATTGATGAATGAGGCCGAACCCGATTGATGAATGAGGTCGAACCCGATTGATGAATGAGGGTTCGCCGGAATCCAGAACCGACCGGAATGACAATACGCCGGCTTTTCATCTCCCCGTCATCGGTGGGAACCAATCAGAAAATAAAATTCAAAGACAACCCCTGGATTCCGGCATGCGCAGGAATGACGATCCAAACCAAATCGGACAGGTCGCGACCTGTCCCTACACTCTTTTTTCATTCGGCGCTCACCCATAGCACCCACCGCCCCGACTATGCTAAAAAAAACGCTCTACCGCCTTCATCACACAGGCCGCGCAAGGAGAGCACATGAGCGACAAGATACGCCTGCTCGTCGCCGACGGGGCGTCGGGCAATTTTCTGAGGAGGGTGAAGGCGAACGCAGCCTCCGCGCCTTTCGAGATCACGGCGCCCGACAGCGCGGACTTGGATGCGCTCCTGGCGCTCGCGCCCGGGGCCGAGGCGATCCTCTGCTACAAGGCGGCGCTGCCCGCCTCGGTCATCCATGCGGCGGGGAAGCTGCGCTACATCCAGAAACACGGGCTGAACTGCAAGAACATCGACGCCGACGCGGCGCGCGAGCGGGGGGTCCCTGTCGGCACGCAGTCGCTCATGCGGAACGCCACGGTGGCCGAGCAGGCCTTGACCCTCATGCTCTGCTGCGAGCGCAAGGCGATTCTGGGCCAGAAGGCGGTCGAGGCGGGCGTCTACCGCGAGATGGGGCTGGAACCGGTCGCCACCAGCCAGTGGAACATCCGGCCCAACTGGCCGGAGATCGAGGGCGTCGCGGAGTTGTTCGGCAAGAGCGTCGGGGTGATCGGCCTGGGCGATATCGGGATGGACATCGCCAGGCGCTGTCTGGCCTTCGGCATGGAGATCTTCTACTACCAGAGGACGCGCCACACGCCAGACGTGGAGGCGGAATATCAGGCCAGGTATCTGGGCTTTGACGACCTGCTCGCGCGCGTCGATTATCTCGTGCTCGTCCTGCCGCACACCGAGGAAAGCGAGGGGATGATCGGCGCCGGTGAGCTTGAGCGCATGAAGAAAACGGCGGCGCTCATCAACGTCGGCCGGGGCGCGCTGGTCGATGAGGCGGCGCTCGCCGAAGCGCTCCGGGCGGGTGAGATCGCCATGGCCGGGCTCGACGTCTACCGCTATGAGCCCCTGCCTGCGGACAGCCCCCTCATCGGGCTGCCGAACGCCGTGCTTCTGCCCCACACCGGCGGCGGCTCGAACCGCCAGTGGGACGTGGACATCCCGGCGTCGCTCGGCAAGATCGCCGCGTTCTTCGGCGGGGACGGCGGTAAGTCATAGCGGCGGTTGAGGACACGTTCCCCTTTCGGAGCACTGGACAACTCCGAGGAACGAGGGCTTGACGGGCGGAGAGGGAAAGTTTTACGGCAACCATGCAATTACGTAATACCCTGTGTAGGTCGGACATATATGTCCGACATAAATGCGACCCGTCCGCTTCGTGGCATGTGGACCGCATGTATGCGGCCTCTACACTTCGAATGGCGACCGCAAGGACTTCCTTGCAAAATCATTGAGCACCACCACTCCCAAGACCGGATTTTCAACAACCCACCGCATTTCGGGCTTGTTGCCGGGCATCCCGAAAGCGGCTACCATTGAAGTAGCGTATGCGCCTGAATAAGCAGGGAGAACCACCATGAAGAAAAAAACCACGTATACGGCCACGATCGGCAGAGACGGGCAGTGGTGGATCGGATGGATTGAGGAGGTTCCCGGGGTCAATTGCCAGGAGGCTTCGAGAGAGGCATTGCTGGATTCCCTCACCATCTCTCTTCGGGAAATGCTGGAAATCGATCCCGCCAAATCACCAGAGGATTTCGAGAGAGAACTGATCACCATATGAAGCGCCAAGAACTTTTGAAGCATCTCTCCGAGAACGGGTGCGAAGAATTCAGGGAAGGCAAAAAACATACCCTTTGGCGTAATCCTGCGCTGAACAAGTACTCCACCATTCCCCGTCACACCGAAATCAGCAACTACCTGTGCAAGAAGATTTGCAGAGATCTGGGCGTAGCGCCCATCGGATGAAGAGCGCGCGCATTTGTTATCTTGACCCGGCCGCCCGTCCTTCCCCCCGGCGAAGTGCGCGAAAAACCGGAAAACGAGCCCCTTGCCGGGCGTCCCCAAAAGCGGCCGGCGCCGGGGCGCGAAACCCGCGGCCGGGAAATAACTCGCAATCGGCGGGGAGATGAGACTATAATGGGGTTGGTCGCCCCCGACTCGGGGAGCCGACGCGAGAGTTGATCATGCTTGAATCCGCTATCGAGCGCGCATCGTCCAGAGAAGGAGGGGGTTACTCATTGATTCCCGTCTCGGGCCTGAGGACCCAACTCGAACCCGGAACGGTACTTACTACTCCACGAGGTCAAGCAGCCAATGAGTAACCCCCAGATTCTTCTTCTTTCCTGAGTTCCAGAGGCGTTCCTGAAACCCGCCCCGGCGCCATTTCCGGTAGCCGGTTACCATATTTGACCAATCGGTCATTTTTAACTATAGTGCACCTCCAGCATCAGTTTCCTGAAAAAAAGCCGCCCTTGTATGGTTTAGATAGGTGCGCTCATCATGAAATAGCTCGACCCATACAATCCTTCCCGATCCGCACCCGGATTGATCCACTCGAACCATCGGACGAAGTACGGGCTGGTTGGCATACAATCCACGTTTTGGAAGAAAAGTGGGTTCCCGCCTATTCCAACTCTTGGGAAGAGTCGTATTGTATTCAGCGGGCAGCCCGTGGATCGACCGCACATGGATTGTATGCCGGGTGGAATAGTGGGGGATTGAACCCGACTTGTCAAGAAAGAATTGAGGCTTTTGTTCGGGTTTTACGGTTTTATCACAAAATACCGGCGTCGCCCTGAATCCGCTTTCAGAGCGAATCTCACCGAAAACCTCCGCGCGCCATGACCCCTTCCGCGCTCCGGGCGTGTCCGGCGCGCGGCCCGGGTTCCTCGAAAGCGACCCCTACTTCTGCGCCCAGTCAGGAATCTCCTCCCCCTCGGGGACGTACTGCACCAGCTCTATCGCGAGCCCGCCCGTGGTGGCCGCGTTCGTGAAGGTGATGACGCCGCCGCGCGAGCCGTATGTGGGCGCGAGGACGAACTCGACTCCCTTCGCCTCCCATTCGGCCATCGTGGCTCTCAGGTCGTCGACGACGAAGCAGATGTGGTGCAGCCCCTCGCCGCGCGCGGCGATGAACCGGTTGAGCGGCGCGTCGGGGTCGCTCATCTCCACGAGCTCCATCACGGCGCCTTCGGCTTCGTAGAAATCGAGCCGCGCGGTGTTGCCGGGCCGCTCATACACCTTTCTTTCGAGAAACCGGAAACCCAGCAAGTCCTCCATCACGTTCTTCTTCTCTTCCAGATTGTTCACGGCGTAGCCCAGGTGATCCACTTTCGGCATTTTTCAAAACCCCTCTCAGGAACAAGAAAACGAAAGACGATTGATGCGACAGACCGCCCGCAGGCTAGCGCGTCCCCGCGCCCGAGCGCAAATTCTTCCCGCCATGAGCGGCGCTCTCTCTCGAGCGCGGAAGGCGCCCGCAAGGGAGGCAGCCGCCTGTGAGGGCGCCTCATCCGCCGGGACGCCTCGCCTTGAGGGCCTGCCTGTCGGAGCAGCCACCCCACCGGAGCAGCCACCCCGGTGGGGTGGCCGCCCGATAGAGCGGTATGTATACTCAGCCTCTTTCGCGCAACAGAGGAATATCTGAAAACGCATGTCTTCCATATTGCCGCTTTTGAACATCGTCTTTCCGGTCATGGCCGTGATCGGGGTCGGCTTCTTCTACGGCCGGTGGAAAAAGATCGAACCCAGGGTGCTGGCCGAACTCGTCCTGTTCCTGCTCGCCCCCGCCGTGGTGTTCGACGCGCTGGCGCGCCAGCAGATCCACTGGGAGGAGCTCGCCAAGACGGGCGTCATTTCGATTCTGATACATATCATCCCGGCCGCCGTCGCCCTGGCCGTCAAGCGCGCGGCGGGCCTGACGCAGCGCCCCTTCGTGCCCAGCGTGATGCTCATGAACTCCGTCTCGCTGCCCTATCCCCTGGCGCTTCTGGCCTTCGGCGAAGAGGGTCTGGCGTACGTGGTGCTGCTCTCCATTCCGAACATCTTCATCAGCTTCACGCTGGGGATCATGGCCTACGGCGGCGGCGCGAGCGTGAAGGAACCCCTCAAGATGCCCGCCCTCTACGCGGCGGTTGCCGGCATCGTCATCGCGCTGGCGGCGATCCCCGTGCCGAAGTTCATCCTGCGCTTCTCGCACCTGACCGGACGCGGCATGTTCCCGGTGGAGCTCTTCACGCTGGGCTACCGGCTCCGCTCCATCCGGGCGTCTGATTTCAAAATCAGCCTCTCCGTCGCGGCGCTCCGGTTCGGCCTCGGGTTCGTGCTCGCCTGGGCGCTTTCGGAAGCCTTCGCGCTCACCGGCGCTTCCCGCGCGGCGCTCTTTCTGATGTCGTGCAGCCCGCCCGCCGTGCTGAACTACATTTTCGCCGAGCGCTACTGCGAGGAGGGCTCTCTCGCCGCTTCCATCGTCTTCACGGGCACGGCGCTGAGCCTTATCACCATTCCCCTGCTCCTGCTCTATCTGGGAGTTTCATAGGGGCAGGGATTAGCGCCAAGCTACAAGCATCCAGCCATAACGAATCAGCTTTCCTCACCTGGATTTTCCAACCGACAGGGATTGTCGACGAACCGCGGCAGTGGGGGTTGTTGGGAAAGCCCGATTTCGTGATTTGGTTCGACGGATGTGAAGTTGTAGGGGGGGGGTCGCATATCGGGCTGTTGAAAAAACCTCCTTTCTAGGGAGTAAAGGGGACGCCCCTCTCGACTGGAAAAGCACCCCCCCCCTACCCCCCCTTGTCAGGGGTCAATTCCGACCGGGGAGGGGCTGTTGAAAAAATCCCAATCAATGAGGATTCGACGCGACCGACGAGAAAAGAGATATCACTCCCCCCTTGAGGGGGAGTCGATGAAGCCGAGCGGTTTGTGCGAAGGTTGAATCGGTGGGGGGTGAATCGCGTTTTATCGTCACTCCGAGTTATACCCCCCACCGAATCGCTTTCGGGCTTACGCCCTCAGCTCTTCGACTCCCCCTCAAGGGGGGAGTGATTCTTCTCCCTCGTGTGTCGGCCACGACCCTCAAGGGGGGAGTGATTTTCCTCTCTCGTCGGTCGGGTTTCGACCGTAGGGACAGGTCGCGACCTGTCCCTACAAAATCAACCCCCCCTACCCCCCTTGTCAGGGGGGTATAAAAAGGCGATGCGCCCCCGCCGGGCAGAGGTGACTTTGCTCTTGCCCGTTCGATAGGGGGTTGCTTTTTCTTGCCCCCCTGACAAGGGGGGTGGGGGGGTTGCTCCGGCTCTTGGGAGACAACGCGCGCCTGTCTGAAAAGCGAAATCACTCAATCATCAATCGTGTTCGACCCCGTGGCCGGCCTTGTCCTTGAGCCAGAGTCTCAGAGGCTCCTGAAAATAGACCGCCGCCGCGCCGCAGAGCACCATGACCACCAGCAGGGCGACCACCATCCCGTATTGCTCCTTGTACATCCCGGCTCCCTGGATGCCCAGCATGATGGTGCCGGGGATTCTGCCCAGAAACGCGATGAGCACGAACGTCAGGGTCTTGAGAGGACTCAGACCCAGCAGGTAGCACATGTAGTCCTTCGGGAAACCCGGTATCGAGAACAGGATGAAAGCGATAAAAGCGCCCCTGTTCGAGATGAGGAAGTCGAATTTATCGAGAATCCTGGGCGGGATGAGCTTTTCCACGAAGGGACGGCCCAGCCTTCGCCCGATGTAGAAGGCGAGAAAACTGCCTATCGTCAGGCCGATGGTGCTCAGGATCGTCGCTGTGAGCGCGCCGTAAACGAACCCGCCCAGAAACCCCGTCAATTCGCCCGGTATGGGGGAGAAAACCACCTGGAGCACCTGCACGCCGATGAACACGGCGGGCCCCCAGGGGCCGAAGGAGTGAATCCAGTCCCTGAATTTTTCCTTCTTGTCCTGGAGTTTCAGAAGATACGCCCAAGCGTCGTCTATCTGCCCCCAGAAGAGGTAGGCGAGCAACACGGTCAGCAGCAGGCAGACCCCCGCGATCCACAGAATTTTCGTCTTGCCGTTCAACTCGGGTTTTCCTCGTGCAGGCGATGAAACACCTGAAGCAAAAGCGAATCAATACATACCACCAAATCCCTTGCATGGGTAACTAAAAAATCATATCCGCGCAATTGTTGACAAGAGAACCACTCGCGTCCCAAGATCGGTGGTTCACGAGACTTATCCTGTTTTGCCTGGAGAAGACATGGCCGACGCCCGCCCGAACCCGAATCCCGAAAACAGGGGCGCAGACTCCGCGCACACCGGCGTGGGCCGCATGAGTGCGGGCGAGCTCACCAGCGCCGCCAAGGAAGCTGCCCTGAGCCACGGCTTCGACCTCGCCGCCGTCGCTCCGCCCGGCCTGGGCGAGGCGCACGGGCGATACCTCGAGTGGATCGAACGCGGCTACGCGGGCGAGATGAGCTATCTCGCCAGAAACCCCTACGTGCGCGGCGATTTGCGTCGTCTCTGGCCGGAGACGCGCGCGGCCCTGGTCGTCGCCATGCAGTACAAGCCAGAGCGCGAGACGCCCCACGCGGAGGGACATGGAAAAATCGCGCGCTACGCCCACGGCGGGGATTACCACAAGTTCATGAAGAAACGTCTCATCCGCGTCCTGCGCGATTTGAAGGAGGTCGACCCCGGCGTCGAGGGCAGAAGCTACGTGGACACCGGCCCCCTGCTCGAGCGCGACCTCGCCGTCATGGCGGGCCTCGGCTGGAAAGGGAAGAACTCGCTGCTCCTCTCGCGCAAGCTGGGCAGCTATTTCTTCTTGGGCTGTCTTCTCCTGAACCGCGCGCTCGAAGCTGATGCGCCCTTCATGGATGAGCACTGCGGCACGTGCACGCGCTGCATCGACGATTGCCCCACCGACGCCATCATCGCGCCCGGCGTGGTGGATGCCAGGCGCTGCATCTCCTACCTCACCATCGAACTGAGGGGCCCGATTCCCCGGGAGCTCCGCGCTCCGGTGGGCGCTCACATCTTCGGCTGTGACATCTGCCAGGAGGTCTGCCCCTGGAACGACGACGTCCCCCATGCGCGCGAGCCGAGGTTCGACCCCCGCCCGGCGGCGCTGGCGCCCGACTTGCACGCGTTCGCCGCGATGGACGAGCGGCGGTTCCAGAAGGCGTTTCGCGGCACGCCCGTCATGCGCGCGCGCTACGGGGGGTTTCTCCGAAACGTCATCGTCGCCATCGGCAACACGGGAGGTGCGGAAAGCTTGGCAATCCTCGCCCGCGCGCTGGAGCACCGCGAACCCCTCGCCCGAGGCCACGCCGCATGGGCGCTCGCCCGGGTCGGCAAACGCCTGCGCGATGAGCGAGCGCGTCTCGCTCTGGAGGCCAGGCTAGAAGTCGAAAGAGACGCCTGGGTATGCGAGGAGATCGAACTCGCCCTTGGGGAATTCGCGCTGATGTCGCTGCCTGTCCTGGGGTGGGGGGAGTGAAAAACAATCTGATTCGCTACTAACCTCGCCTGATACTTCGCTCTGCTACTTCAATTTGCCGCTAGTCACGATGCCCCGCTTGCCGTGACCCTGAACGAGCAACAGAAAACTCACCTCGATTCCTCCACCCCTCCCTCTCGGCGTTCCCTCCCGTGAGCTAGAATCCAAGGCCTCAATAACAACTCGGCAATTGCAAGCCGGTTCAGACACGATGGGAGCGTTCCGGCGCTCACGTAATGCACCTTCCTGAAGACTCCCAAGCCGCTGCGAATATTTACGCTGGCTCTCCCCAATATTGGGGAAGATAACAACCGCGCGATTTCCTATACTTTAAGTATTGTTGTTTGGCCTGAACACTCGGAACAGAAATGGATAGATACCCCTGCGCCGCTCAGTGCAGGGGAGTAAAACACTGGTGAAGTGGAATCCGAAGTCGGATTTGCTCAAATGACTCTGGCCCAGGAATGCGGTTCTCACCCGCTTCCAAGGCGATATTTGCCGGTCCGGCATCTGAAAGCGAACTATCCGAATGGGCCGGTAAGCGTGGCGATGAATTTTTCCTCAAACTTCCCGATATGTCCTCCGCGCTCGCAGAGGTAGCCGAGTGGGTAACCAATCAAGATTACGAGCAATCCGCTGTCAGGAGATTTTTTCAAGATGCGGATTATTTCCTGGTTGCGCACGCTCTTTTCGGCGGCTACGAGATCGTAACGCACGAAATCAAATCTGGTTCGCAAAAGAAGACCAAGATTCCCGATGTATGCGAGGGTTTGGATATCGGCTATTTGACGCCGTTTGAAATGTTGCGTCGCGAAAACGCAAGGTTCGTCCTGGGTGGAAACTGACCCCGCCGGAATCATGTGCATCATCACCTGAAAATAACAGGCGCAGAATAATTGCAGAATAAAAGCCTGCCTTGAGTCAGTTCCATTATCTCGCTTTCCCCGTCGACGACGCTCCGCCTTGGGTGGTTCGGGGCCGCGCGTCTCTCCTGAGGGCGGCGTCGACGGTCTCGGGCGCGATGGGGGCGAGAGAACCTGCGAACTGCCGCGCCGACTCGGCCCAGGTGTATTTGCGCGCGTGGGCGATGGCGGCGGCGGGGTCGAGCGAGAGGGCGTTCTCTATGCTTAATCTCAAATCCTGGTCTAGCCAGCCGCTCACGCCGTGTTCGACGACGTCGATGGGGCCGGGCGCTGGATAGGCCGCGACGGGCAGGCCGCACGCCATGGCCTCTATCATAACGAGGCCGAAGGTATCCGAACAGCTCGGAAAGACGAAGACGTCGCAGCCCGATATCTCGCGTACGAGATCATCGCCGAAGAGGTAGCCGGTGAAATGTGCCTCAGGGTATCTGGCTTCGAGCGACTTGCGGGACGGGCCGTCGCCGATGACGACCTTGGTGCCGGGCGTCTCGGCGCCCAGAAACGCCTCGATATTCTTCTCCACCGAGAGGCGTCCCACGTAGACGAGCCTCGGGCCGGGGAGGTTCGCCGTCGCGCCGCCCGGGAGGGGGCGGAAGCGCGCATGATCCACCCCGCGCGTCCAGATCCTGACTTCGTTGAAGCCCCGTTCCCCCAGTTCGCGCGCCATGCTCGGCGTGGGGACCATGACGCACAGGCCCGGCCCGTGGAACCGGCGCAGGACGGCGTAGGCAATACGCTGCATGCCGGGAAGTGGAAAGCGCGCGGCGAGAAACTCAGGGAAGCGCGTATGATAGCCCGTCGTGAAGGGGAGTCCGCGCCTCATGCACCAGCGCCTCACGGCGAGTCCGATGGGGCCTTCGGTCGAGACGTGGACGTGGTCGGGCAGGAAATCGGCAACCGTATTCGTGATCTCTTTTTGCGAGAGCCGCGCGAGCCTGATTTCGGGATAATAAGGCAGCGCGGCCGTGCGGCGTCCCTCGGGCGTCAGCATGCGGACGCCGTGTCCGGCCGCCTCCAGTTGCGCCGCGACGTTCTCTATCGTGCGGACGACCCCGTTAACCTGCGGCCGCCAGGCGTCCGTCGCTATGAGAACGCGCATGTTCCTCCTCCAGGGTTTTCTTGTATTCGTTCCAGTGGATGAGTTCGAGGCGTCCGTCCATGTGCTCGACCAGGGCTGTGCAGCTCTCCACCCAATCGCCGTCGTTGCAGTAGTGGATTCCCTCGATCATGCGCATGTCGGGCGTGTGGATGTGCCCGCAGATGACGCCGTCGGCGCCTGCGTCACGCGCCGCTCGCACGACCGCCTGCTCGAGATTGGAGATGAACTCCACGGCACGCTTCACGTTGCGCTTGAGATAGGCCGAGAGCGACCAGTAGGGCAGGCCCACCACGCGCCTGAGCTTGTTGAACCGCTGGTTGACCCAGATGGCCGTCTTGTAGGCGCGGTCTCCGAAGTGCGCCAGCCACTTGGCGTAGAGGACGACGCCGTCGAACTGATCGCCGTGGAGCACCAGGTATTTCTTGCCGTCCGCCGTGCGGTGCACGTAATCGTGCCGCACCCGCACGCGGCCGAAGTGCTGCCCGCAGAAGTCGCGGAACATCTCGTCGTGATTGCCGGGAATGTAGAAGACCTTGGTGCCCTTGCGCGCCTTCCGGAGGAGTTTCTGGATGACGTCGTTGTGAGTCTGGTGCCAGTACCAGTTGCGCTTGAGCGCCCAGTTGTCGATGACGTCGCCGACGAGGTAGAGCCTGTCGCTCTCGACCACTTTGAGGAATTCGAGCAGTGCTGCGGGCTGGGCGGTTTTGGTGCCCAGGTGGATGTCGGATATGAAGACGCTTCGGAAGTGAACGAGGCCGGGCGGCGCGGGGCTCATCGGATGAGAAACCTCAGAAAGTGTCCATCCCGAAAAGCTTTGTGATCCCGCCGGTTGGCGGCTCGCCAAGCCACTGACTGAGCGCATGACCGTGACGGAGCGAAATCACGAGGCCCAAGTACCATGAAGAGGGGTGCAATGCAAGCCTGAAATTTTTTCGAGAGCGCGGCCCTGTAATCTTAAAAAGAGCAGGTGGAAATCCCTCCCTTGATCTTGAAGCATCCACCCCCTCCCTGCGTTCCGGCTCTTTCCCTCGTGTGCTAGAATCCAAGGCCTCTAACGACAACTCGGCATTTGCTGGCCGGTTCAGCCACGATGGGAGCGCGCCGGCGCTCACGTAATCCACCTTCCTGAAGACTCCCAAGCCGCTGCGAATATTTACGCTGGATCTCCCCAATATTGGGGAGGAAAAGAAGCGTGCGATATCCTATGCTTTAAGTATTGTTGTTTGGTCTGATCACTCGGAACAGAAACGAATAGATACTTCTGCACCGCTCAGCGTAGAGGAGTGGAACACTGGCGAAGTGGAATCCGAAGTCGGATTTGCTCAAATGACTCTGGCCCAGGAATGCGGTTCTCACCCGCTTCCAAGGCGATATTTGCCGGACCGGCATCTGAAAGCGAGGGATCCGTCATGAGCGAACGGGAAGCGTTCGAGCACATCCTGGCGTCGTTGCACGAGGCGGCGCTGGACGATACGCACTGGTCGACCGCCTCCGCACTGATTGACGAAGCCCTTCACGTGCACGGCAACAGTCTGGGGTTCGGTGACATACACTCCGGGGAGGACATCGATTTCTACTTCACGGGGATGTTCTTCCATGGACAACGGAACCTCGACTTAGAGCGCGAGTACTTCGAGGTGTACTACCCCCTGGACGAACGGGTCCCCCTCGTGCGGCAACTCCCCGACGGCCAATCGGCCCATATTTCCGATCTCTACTCCAAAGATGAGTTAAGGACCTCCGTTGTATACAACGAATTCTTGAACCGTGCGCACGCCCAGAACTGCATCAGCTATCGCCTCGATGGACCCATGGGCTTATCCAGTGTCTGGTTTTTTCACGATCCCCTCAAAGGTGATGACTGGTCGTCCGCCCGACTCGACTTGATCCGTCGTCTCCTGCCCCATATCCGCCAATACGTGAACGTCCGGCAGGCAGTGGCGGGCGCGGGCTCTCTGGGAGCGTCTCTCACGGAAATGCTCGACGCCACAGGGTTGGGCATCATCCAGCTCGGCCTGCGCGGGCGGATTGTGGAAATGAACGACCGAGCCCGGGATTTGCTGCGGACCGGAGACGGTCTATTCGACGCGCACGGTTTCTTGTTCGCCCGCAAACCTGAAGACAACACCAATCTCCAGATGCTGCTGAAGCGCGCGCTGCCACCGCTCGGGACTCAGGGCATCAGCGGGTCAACGATAGTGAAACGTGCGTCGGCCTTGCCGCTGGCGCTGCATGTGCACCCGGTGGCTCGGCAGGATACTGACTCCCGTCCCTGGCCGGTCGCGGCGCTCGTGCTGGTCATGGACCCGGAGAGCCGATTACGCATCGATCCGGCCGTGACCAGGGTGGCTCTCGACCTGACGGGAATGGAGAGCCGGGTGGCGGTTCTTTTGGCCGAAGGCATGAGCGTTGGCCAGATTGCCGCGGCGACGGGCAGGAAGGAAAGCACGATCCGCACGCACGTGAAGCACATCTTCACCAAACACGGCCTCAAACGGCAGGTCGATCTGGTGCGGCTGGTGCTGGCGCTGGCCGGCGTTCCGGAGCCTCGGGACTGAAGGCATAGACAGCCCTGGGCTGTCGCTGTCGCCGTATATCTTCCCAATAATTCCTCAGAAATCGCAAAAAAGGCGCTGGAACTCCCCAAAACTGGGGACGCGAAGAAGCGTGAGAATTCTTAATATAAACATTAATAAACTATGAGAAAACAATTCTTTGCCAATATGCCATGAGTTTTGCTTTACATACTCATGACGGGAGTACACCAGATTTTAGATTAATTCTGCTTACTCCGACGGGAGAAATATTTGTTTCAGGAAAACTCGTCAGTTTGTAGTTCGGCTCGAAAGTAGCCAAGCGTTGATGCTTAACAGAACCTTGCATGTCGCACTTCAAACTTGAAGAAACGACTACAGGCAGGGGCTGAAAATGAGTGAAAAAAAGCTTCGTCTTTTGTTGGTCACGGTGTTCTTGGCGGCGGCCATTGTCTCATCCGGCTGCCGTAGTCGTGGCGATGGTCTCAACACCACGATGCCAAGTGGTAACGCCACACCGCCACACGCAGCGTTGTTTCCGATTTTTGGTCAAATCCCTGCAGCTAGCACAACAATAGCTGAGCCGAATGGATTCTATGAATATGGCAGTGAGCCGTTACCAACAGGAGGCTCCGCCTTAGAGATAGACTTAAACCCGCCTACTACCCGAACAACGCTGGGCCCTAATCTTCCCACGATCGGTCTGAAAACAAGCTCCGGTGCCTCAGATAAGCGACTCGCGGTGCGAGAAGATTCCTTGTTGGTCGGCGGCAATACCCCGGGTGGAACGAGACCTGGCGGCTGGCGCCTGGACATTCTACCGCGCAACAACCCTGAAGCCGCCGACCTGCTCGACCACTGGGGGCATAGGCGGAACCAGGCGCTCAGGGAGGGCCTTTCCCTCACGCCCCCACTTACCGGGAACGACACATTCGACCTTCAGACGACTCGAGCAGCGGCGGAGAAGCGCAACAATATAACAATAGCCCTGAACCTCCAAGACGGCGATGAGGTCCAGGCTATCGGGACTCGCCGCGGAGTCACCTTCGGGCGCTGGGCGGGCGGCCCGGCCGATACGCTCTCAATCGATTTCGATCTCTCGGGTGCTGGGCCGCTGATGCGTGATGACCCGGCCTTCCGCGCCATGCTCGAGCGCGCCGGCAAGACATGGAGCCATCGGATCGCCGATACGTGGGCTACATGGGAGCGGCCCCCCGGTGAACTCAAGGGTTTGCTCGCCAGAGGTAACCCTTCTGCCACCAGGACTCAGGTCCGGGTCGGACCAGAAGGTGAGATCAGCACAGGGCTCGAGATCGATATCAGGTATGAAAATTTTACCGAAGAATTTGCCGGCCGAGGGGGAAGTGGTGTTCTACCACCAAGCGATTCCTGGGAACCTCATTTCGGTACGATTGTGATCGACACGGAGTATCTTCAAAAGAGTGTCGGTACCATCAATTTGATCCGTACACTCACACACGAGATGGGACACGTGCTGGGCGCTTGGACGCCTTGGACGACTCACCCGTCATATCCTGAGCACCTCAGGGCTCATATCGACGAAGCATCAGGCGCCTGGACCGGGCCGAACGTGGTTGCCCTCCATGGCGGTCCCGCGCCGTTCCAGGACGCTTCCGATACACATGCCTGGGTCGATGGCGAGCGGGACCCGCTCGCTACGAATATCGATTTCAATCACAGCGGTGTCTGTTCTTCACTCATGGCCTATTGTAGCCATGTGTCCGCGCTGCCGACATTTCTACCGCACGCCATAGACTTCGCGTTCCTCAAAGACCTCGGCATGACCATTTTGGAGGAAACCGAGAGACCCGAGACCTACGGGCTCGCAGGCTGGACCGATTACGCCGCCTTCACGGTCTCGGTGTCGCGCCAACTGCTGTTGGCCTTGGCTGACCCGCAACCGCACTACGGCAATGGGAGCAGTCTGTGGAGTACGAGTACGCACGGCATGGCCGATCTGCTGCAGGCGGAAGTCGACGCCTTCGGGTATCTCAGCACCGGGAATTTCCGTTCATCCTTTTCGGCGAAGGGACTGGACGGAACGGTGCGCTACTTCGGCGGGCTCCTCGGCGCAGCGCTCGACCACACGGGACTCCCGCCGGTAACCGGAGACGCCACTATCTCGGTCGAGCTTGCCACCCTGGACGGCGCGGCGAGCTTCACTTCGCTTAAGGTTTATCCGGGCGGGGCGCCCGAGTCTTTCGCCAGCGGTAGTCTGCACTACCCGATTGAGTTGTCAGCAAACTCGATCGTCGGAAGCGCACCGGGCGCTACGTTTCAGGCGGATTTCTACGGACCGAAACACAAGGACGTCGCGGGAGTGTTACATGACCCGTCGGCAGGTCTGCTGGCCGGCTTCGGGGCCACGTTCGACGAGCGGCCCTCAAGAGAAGACGTAATCGCCTCCGCCGACTATCTGGTGGGGCTATCAAGGCTGATCAACACGCCGGATCCAGTGAATGAGAGGTGGTACAACTACCGATGCGGAGCGGATGCTTCCTGCGAGATGCGCAACAAACCAACCGGTCCTGTCAGATGGTCCGACTGGATGACAGCGACCCGCGAGAATGTGATCACCTCCACGGCTGGATGGGACTGGCGGAAAGTCGCGAGGCCTGAGGCGGACCACGATTCCGTGCGGATCGAACGGATCACGAGCGCTTCCACGGACGGAGCGCGTGGGCGTCATGTGGTAGACGGCTACACCGGAACCATGGAACACGTCACCTTCGGTACAGGTTTTGAGCATTACACGAACTGGACGACGGAACCGGATGCGATCTCTCCGGACTTTGAGCACCGCTGGACCGGCGTGCAGGGAGCAACGTCGGGCGGTCTGCCTGGCGGCCGCGCGCGTTGGATCGGCCCCATGTTGGGCTATCAGTACAATCTACCTTCGAGCGAGAACCGGCTCGTGGAGGGACGCGCGACGGTCGACTTTTCGCTATTCACGAACCTCGTGGATGTGATGTTCACGGAAGTGGCGAGCCGGCACGGTCAGCGTAACCTCCTCGATTTCGGCTTCGGGCACCTGCCAGCTGCAGCGGACGGGACGTTCAGTGGCAGAGCCGAAGGTATCATTCACGGCGCCTTCTTCGGCCCCGATCATGAGGAAGCCGGGGGCACATTTCACCATTACGAAACGGATGTCTTCGGTAGTTTCGGTGCGAGACGAGAAGCGGATACCGTGACACTTGAGGAAACGGGAGCTGTTAGAGATCATATCAGTACCGAAGGCTATAAATTTTATTCATATAACCAGTGGGGATTTTGGGCAAAACAGTTTCAGGAAAACATTTTTGGCGCTTTTCTGGAACAGAATATTACAAGTGAGGGCAACCTGAAAACTTATCACACACCTTATGGCCGCATCGAGGGCGATCCTTCGGGGTATAGACCAGTATCAGGGTCAGCCGTTTGGTCCGGAAAAGTGCGTGCATTTGAAACGCACTCGCGAGGATATGTACCCATAAGCGGAAATGCACATCTCGAAGTCGATTTCAGTGACTCTACAATCGATATCGATTTCACTGATTTTGAAGCAGGGCATAGCGACATGTCCTGGCGGTCGCTTCAACTCGTGGAGGGTGCATTCCGGGGTCCGCAGGTGGGACAAGCTACAATCCAAGGCGCATTCTATGGAACCGAACATCAGGGGGTGGCCGGTACATTTGATCGCGATCGTCTGCGGGGCGTTTTCGGCGCGCGGCGTGAGTAGGCGGCCATGTCGGAGCAGCCGCAAACACCTCAGCAGCCGGAAACGCCCGAGCCAGCGGAACCTATGCTCAACACGGGGCTGGGGCAGAACACGGGGTGGCGGAACAACCCAACGGCTCAAGATCTCCTCGACCACTGGAATGATCCGGATGTTTTACAACAAGGGATAGGAATGGGGCTTGTCGCTCTTAGTAGTAGCGATCGCTCCACCCGCCTCAACACATTGAGTTCGATTCTGCAAACACCCACGGATTCATTGGATGATTCCAAAACGCTTTTGCGTAACGTCAACGTCGGTGCGATGACGGTCATCGGAGAGCGCGAAGGCATCACCTATGGGCAGTGGAAGAGTGGTCCTGCCGGAACGCTCGACATAGATTTTGACTTCAGGTTTACGCCGGGACTCGACTCGACTGTACGAGCGATGATCGAACGGTCTGGAAAGTCGTGGTCTTGGCGACTCACGGATGATTTTGGCCAACACACCATCCAGTCCGGAACGGTCGTGTCGCTTCCGGATCGTCCGCCACTTGTGCTGGATGAGGACGTAACGACCGACGGGATTGTCATCTTCATGGACCATTATGATGAAGATACCGAGAGCAGAGGACGTCACCTCGATCTCGACCAAAGCGCTCTTGCAAACAATGAATTCAAGCCTTTTCTCGGCACTATTCTATTGGCGCAGTCACGTATTGATCGGGCCTATACACGAGAAGATAGTGCTCAACTGTTTAGTCTCATAGGACATGAGATCGCACACGTGATCGGAATTACGAGGCGGTTGCGGGGAGTAGATTGGTACGAAGAACTCATCGACGAAATGAACGCCACCTTCACGGGGGAAAACGCCGTCGCTGCGAATGGTGGGAACCCGGTGCCTTTTCAATGGCAAATCGGCAGAAACAGAGTCGACCCCTTTACTCCAGGCGCAAGAGTAAATTGGGGCCATCTGGCTACCGATAATGATTCGGATTCAATCACCACCTACGGCCGCATACATGAGGACAGATACGTGCCATCCGAGCTCGATTTCGCATTTCTGGCCGACGTTGGTTATGACGTTCTCGAAGCAGCCACGGTTACGGAGCCGGAAATCTACGGTTTCGCCGCCTGGGGCCGCTATAGCGCTTGGGGCGCAGGCGTAGAGCGTACGATAAACCATGAAGTAGAAGGCAATGACGTTGTGACGGAAGACCGCTTGCGCGCCGGCGCCGACGCGTTCGGTATTGCTCCAGCCACGAGCCTCAGCGATGAGCATGGGCCGCAAGGGAGCGTAACGTGGACGGGTTCTCTCATTGGCGTCGACCTCGGCAGCGCTCATCTCTCGCCAGTATTCGGTGATGCGGCAGTTACTGTTGACTTGGCAAATCTCGAAGGCACAGCTGAATTCGACAACCTTACCGTGGTCAATAATGGTGAGGCCAGCGTATTCCGTGCGCCCAATTTGGACTATGCCATTGAAGTGACGGGCAATTCCTTCTCGGATTCGGGAGGTCGAATCGCGGGAGGCTTCTTCGGACCGGCGCACGAGGAGATGGCTGGCGTGCTGCGCGACGAGGCGCCAAACGTCAATCTACTGGGCGGTTTCGGGGGCACCCGTTGAAATATTGAACGAATTTAGTTGGTGATGTTGTTACATTTCTTTAGACCTTAATCGGACGAATTCTGTCGAACAAGGAGTACAAATCATGAACGCACTAAAATTAAGAATGTTGATTTGTTTGGTGTTCGTCGCGTTGTTTGTGTTTGCAGTTTCACCTTATGCAATGGCCCAAGAAGAATTGAATAAGGCCATTGAGCAATATAACAACGGCCAACGCCAATCAGTTTACCCCATAATTCGAGCTTATGCCGAAAAAGGAAACGCTCGCGCTCAAACCATATTGGGTTTGTTTTACAATTATGGCGATGTCGTCTCATTCAGTCATGAAGAGTCATTCAAGTGGTATCGCCGTGGCGCGCATGGTGGCGATCCGCGTGGCCAATATAATCTCGCCAGTAGATATTATCGAGGAAAAGGTACTGACCAGGATTATGTGCTCGCTTATGTGTGGTTCAGCTTGTACTTGCTAAATCCTAAAACTGCAGGAATTGAAAAAGACAAGGCGGAAAAACGAATTGAAAGAATTGAACAAAGAGAATTCTTTGGAGACGATATGAATCGTGCGAAAACATTGATAAAAAAGTGGCAATCCAAATTTAAATCTATGAAGAAGTAATTCTAATTTTGGGAAGTCTGAAATATCAAAAGACGAGCAAAGAAAACGGGGTAAAATAGCTTGCTCAATTAACAATACCTCAAAGCCGGATGAAAAAGCGCTCAAATTAACGTAGAAAGACTTAATACGGTAATGGCGATTTTGTGTTTGACGCAAACAATGATTCTGATTTGAAGTGGTAAAGGTGGGAATTTCCGTGCACAATCCAGCGCCATGACATGCGAAGGAGTAGCACTATCCGGCAAATGGGGTGGCTGAAGCCGCCCCCCTTCTTTTTTGATCATGAAGGAAAAACCTCCACATATCTCCTAATCCCTAACCCCCTCCCGCACGTTCCGGCTCTTTCCCTCGTGTGCTAGAATCCAAGGCCTCTAACGACAACTCGGCATTTGCTGGCCGGTTCAGACACGATGGGAGCGCGCCATGAAAACCGTATCCGTGAACGGAATCGATATCGCCTACCAGGAATCGGGGAGCGGGCCGCCGCTCCTGCTCCTGCACGGCTTCTCGCTGGATCACACCATCTGGGCGCCGCAGGTGGAAGCCCTGCAGAGCAGCTATCGCCTCCTGGTCCCCGACTTGCGCGGCATGGGGCGCACGCCCCACGACGGCGGCCAAATCACGGTCTCGATGATGGCCGACGACATGGCCGCCTTCCTCGGCGCGCTCGACATAAACGCCGCCGCCGTGGCGGGCTTTTCGCTGGGCGGCTACATCCTGCTCCAGATGACGCTTCGCCACCCGCTCAAGGTGCGCGCGTGCGGTTTCATCAGCACACGGGCTGCGGCGGATACAGAAGAGGGAAAAAAGGTGCGCCTGCAGCACATGCAGACCGTCATCAACGAGGGAATGGCGGGCTTCGCCGGGCATTTTCTGGAGAGCCTCTTCGCGCCCGCCTACATCGCCGCCCATCCGCTCGAAATCGAGGCCACGCAGAAAGTCGTCCTCTCCCAGATACCGGATTCCATCGCCTCGCTCATCGACGCGCTCAGGACGCGCGAGGAACTGACGCCGCGCCTGGGCGAAATCGCCGTTCCCTGCCTGGTGTTCGGCGGCACGGGCGACGCGCTGGTGCCGCACGCGCAGATGACCGCCCTGCACGAGGGGCTGGGCGATTCCGTCATCGAGTTGGTGGAGGGCGCCGGCCACACGACGCCGTTCGAGTGCGCGGACCGGGTGAGCTTCCAGCTCGACCAGATGATGCAGCGCGCCGGCATGTGGATGTAGGCTCGGCGTAAGGGCTGTTGATTAAGCCCCTCCTCGCTCGGAATTGACCACCGCTGTCATTCCGGCATGCGCCGGAATGACGAACAAGCGGCCACGGACAGGCACGGGGGCCTGTCCCTACTGCTCCCAGAACACACACTCTCTCAGCCAGTCGATTTGCCCTGCCGGCGCTGCCAGGACGGGTTCGGGCGCCCGGCGTCCATCCGCCAGCGCGGCGTAGTCGATCTCCGCTCCCGAGAAGTAGGCCACGCTTCCGCCCGCCCGTTCGTAGATGAGCGCGGCGGCGGCGAAGTCATACGCGCGTATCGGCTCCATGAGCGTGCCGAAGGCCGATCCCGCCGCCGTCAGGCAGATGTGGCAGGCGGCGGACGCCAGCGCGAGAAAGCGTCCGGGGTATCGGTGCGAGAGACCCGCCACCTCGCCGCACGGCACGAAGAGATAATCGTGATCGCCGGGAACCCCCTGACTGACTTGCGCCAGCGGCGCGCCGTTCCTCATGGCAGTGCCCGTGGCCTCGGCTGTAAAAATCTGCCCCATCGCGGGCATGTGGACGACGCCCGCCACGACGCGCGTGCCTCTGAGACATGCGACCGAGACCGCCCAGAAGGGGAGTCCTTTCAGATAAGGACCCGTGCCGTCGATGGGGTCTATCGCCCACCAGCGCGTATCGGGGCCGATATCGACAGTACCGCTCGCGCCGCTTTCCTCCGCGAGGACGGGGTCGTCGGGATACGTCTTTCGGATCTCCCCGATGATGATCCGCTCCACCTCCCTGTCGGCGCGCGAGACGATGCTGCGCCCTTTGGGTTCCGCCTCCACGCGGCCGAACAGCTCCACCGCGCGCGCGCCCGCCTTGCGCGCGGTCTCCTCTATAAAGGAAACGACATCGGACACCTGACTCTCCTTTTCCTGCACTTCCGGGGTGCGCGCATCATGGAGGAGCCTTGAGCACAAGACAAGGAAGAGAGGGCGCAAAGCCGAATCATCGACAAAAGGGGGATGAATTGTTAAAAGGTGGAAAATTTCGCTCGCTTTGCGGGAAGCCCACAGACACAGGAGATGCATCCATGCCATTCGCCCGTACCCATCGACTCACCACCAGGGGGGCCAAGCTGATGATGACGGCCGCCATCGCCAAGGCGGAGGAGTTCGGCATCCCCGTCACCGTGGCCATCGCCGACGCGGGCGGACACCTCGTCCTGCTCGAGCGCATGGACGGCGGGCGTTTTCATACCGTTCACTCATCCACCACCAAGGCGGTGTGTTCGGCCTCGAACAAGCGGCCCACCACCACGCAGGGCGCGCAGGCGCAGCATCTGGATACGGCCCACGCCCTGGGATTGGCCCTGGCCGCAGGTCCCGAGCGGTGGACAGCGATGGAGGGCGGCTTCCCGATTCTTTATGAGGGCGAGTGCCTGGGCGGCATCGGCGTCAGCGGGGGCGACTGGGAGCAGGATTTGGCCATCGCGCGCGTGGCCGTCGAGGCGGTGGGCGCATCTTTCTAATCAGGAAGCACGCATCCGGGTGGCTTTTCAGGAAACCCGCAAAAACATGACCCGTTTTTCCAATCTGCGTATATGAAGGAGTCATACCAACAATGAGCTCAAAACCCCTGAGGGTGGCCGCACTCGGCATGGGCTGGTGGTCGGACGTTCTGGCCGACGCCATCGGCAGAACAGACAAGATAGAGATTGCCGCCTGCTTCACGCGCTCGGAAGACAAGCGCGCCGCCTTCGCCAAAAAATACGGCTGCGAGGCGGCGGGAAGCTACGAGGAGATTCTGGCGGATGACTCCATAGAGGCCGTCATCAACACCACGCCCAACCACGTTCACCTGGAAACCACGAAAGCGGCGGCGGAGGCGGGCAAGCACGTGTTTCTCGATAAGCCCATCGCCCACACCGTCGCCGACGGCAAAGCGCTCACCCGCGCGTGCGCGGAGGCGGGCGTGGTGCTCGCCATCGGCTACCAGCGGCGTCGGGAGAACCACTTCCGCTGGATCAGGGAGAAGATAGACGCGGGTGAATTCGGCAGGCTCGTGCAGGCGGAGTGCAACATCAGCAGGGACAGGGAGGGCCAGTTCGAACTCGGCCACTGGCGCTACCAGTCGGACGCCATGCCGGGCGGCGTCATGCTCCAGATCGGCATCCACTACGCCGACGTGCTGACCTACCTCATGGGGCCGATAGTCGCCGTATCGGGCCGGACGGCGCAACTCGTCCTGCCCGGCGACAACCCCGACGTGGCGAACCTGATTCTCGAGCACGAGTCGGGCGCCATCTCGAACCTGACGGCGAGCTACGCCTCGGCGTCGGAGTATTACCTCATGAACATTTACGGGAAGACGGCCACGGCCTACTACACGCTATTCGACGGCCTGCGCGTCCTCTACCGGGGAGAGGAGGCGCCCCAGGCGGTGGCGTGCGAGAAGAACGACACCATCAGGGAAGAGCTCGATGAATTCGCGGACGCCGTTCGCGGAGGCGCTGCGCCCGAGATGGAAGGCGACGCCGCCGTGTCCTCTCTCGCCGTCATCCGCGCGGGCGTGCGCTCAGCGAAAGAGGGACGCCGGGTGGAAGTGGCCGAAATCCTCAATGACCCGAACGAATAAATCATAAAATCTGAAAGGAGAAACCATGCCACGCATTCAAGCAGGTGAGGTGCAACTCAACTACGCGGAACAAGGAGAGGGGGAGGCGTTCCTGTTCATTCCCGGACTCATGGGCCTTCTCGACGCCTGGGATTTCCAGATGCCCCATTTCTCGGATCGCTACCGCTGCATCACCTTCGACCACCGGGGCACGGGCGAGAGCGACAAGCCCAAGGACGCCTATTCCACCGGCATCATCGCGCAGGACGCGGTCGCCCTGCTCGACACGCTGGGAATCGAAAAGGCCCACGTGGCGGGCACGTCAACCGGAGGCTGCATACTGCAGAACCTGGCGCTCGACTACCCGGACCGGGTCAACTGCTGCGTATTCACCAACACCTGGACGACGGCGGACCCCTACATGACGCGCTTACAAACTTCGCGCAAGCAGATCGCCGAGGCCTACGGGCTGGAGGAATACATCAAGTTCAGTTCGCTCTGGACGTGCGGGTGGACGCAGTTCAGGAACATGTACGAGAACCTGCTCGACCTCGAAGCGCGCCAGAAGGACACCATCGCGCCCGTTGATGTCATCACCGCGCGCCTCGACATGACGCTCTCCCACGACAGGACGTCCGAGATTCACAAGATCGACAAGCCCGCGCTCATCATCGCCGCAAAGGACGACGCCCTCACCCCGCCGTATTTCGCCCAGGACCTGCAGAAGGCGATAGCGGGTTCTGAGCTCGTGATCCTGGAGGAGGGAGGCCACTACAGCTACCGCCGCTCCCACACCGAATGGAACGCGGCCGTGGATGCGTTCCTGGCCGAAGCGGGTGGTTAGGTTAGAAATAGTCCTAATTTCGTGATTCGGCGAATATTTCCTGCCGGGGAAATAGAAGAATAACTCCCCCCTTGAGGGGGTTGTTGAAAACCCTTCCTCGGACAGAATTGCCCACCGCCGTCATTCCGGCGAAAGCCGGAATGACGACCAAAACCACATTCACCCGTAGGGGCGGCCCCCCGTGGCCGCCCGTATCGGGTATATCCATCCCCGTGGTTGCGCTTCGCAGGGATAAACGCGGGGGCATTGAACTGGTCACAACCTCGGACAGGCACGGGGGCCTGTCCCTACAGCATATCTACTTGCAGGCTCTCCATACAGGCTTTTTCAACAACCCTCTTACGCTTCCTCTTCCTCTTGTTCGATCAGGTTGATCGCTTTCCGGGGTCGTACGCGAGAAGACGGCGCGCCGCTGGCGCCGCTCGGCGATGTAACTGCCGCTCCGGCGGCGAAGCTCGCAGGCCTTATGAGCGCGAGGAAATCCACCCACAACGAGAAGACGACCGGTATCAGCAGCAGGGTGAAGATCGTGGACATGGCCAGTCCGCCCAGGACGGCCGAGCCCAGTCCCCGGTAGAGTTCGCTGCCAGAACCCGAGGAGACCACCAGGGGCAGCATGCCGAGCACGGTCGTCGTGGTCGTCATGAAGATGGGGCGCATCCTGTCGCGCGCGCTCTCTAGAATCGCCTCGCGCATGGGCAGACCGGCGCGGAAATGGTTCAGCGCCTGGTGGACGAGAAGAATCGCGTTGTTCACCACGATGCCCGTCAGGATGATGAAGCCCAGCATGGTGAGCGTGTCCATCTTCACCGACGGTTCTATCGTGTTCATGAGGCTCACCATCAGCACGCCGCCCGTGGCGGCGAAGGGCACGCTGAACATGATGATGAACGGGTAGCTCCAAGCCTCGAACAGGGCCGCCATCAGCAGATAGGTGATCAGGAGCGCCAGCAGCAGCGACCACTTGAGCGACGCCCAAGTTCGCTCCAGGTCCTTCGCCCGCCCGCTCACGCCCAGCGAATAGCCGAGCGGAAGCGTCTGGCGCATCGGTTCGATGACCTCTTTCTTCATCTTGTCGATCGCCACCTGAAGCGGCAGCTCGCTCCCGATGTTGACCGTGAGCGTCACCGAGCGGTCGCGGTCGATGTGTTCGACCTTCGTCGGCCCGAGCGCCGCCTGCACCCGGGCGATGTCCCCGAGCGAAACGGCCTGCCCCTCAGGCGTGTGCAGCTTGAGCTCCTCGATCCGCTGCGTCTGGGTGAAATCCGAAAGCGGCCCGCGCAGGATGATGTCGAGCTCCTCTCCGCGATCCCGGAAAATGCCCGCCTTGGTTCCGTTCACGAGCGTCTCCACGACGCTCCCGAGTTCCGCGACCGACACGCCGAAATCCGACGCCCTCTGGCGATCCACGTGCACCTGAAGCTCGGGATTACCCAAATCGAAACTCGAGTTCACGAAACGCACGCCGCCGAGCCCGCGCGCGCGGGCCCCCACGTCTCCGGCAATGCGCTGAATCTCGTTCAGGCTGTCTCCCGTGATGTCGAGCTTGAGGTTGATTCCGCCGATGAAGCCCGAACCCCGCCGCCGGAACAGGGGCGCCTGGGTGACGAACGTGCGCACCCCGGGCGTCCCCTGGAGGTCTCTGAACAGCTTCCGCACGAGACCGCGCATGGAGGCGAGCTCGGCGTATTCCTTCTTGGCGATGATGCCGACAATGGGGTTTTGCGTGCGCACCACGGCGAAAAACCGGTCGATTTCCGGAGCGCGCTCCAGCTTCGCCTCCAGCGTCTGCACGACCCTGTCCACTTCTTCGAGGTTCAGGCCCGCGGGCGTGCGCACGATCACGAACAGGAGGTTGCGGTTGCCTTTTGGCAGATAGTCGATCGGAGGGAAGGACAGAACCGCCACGGCGATGGCGCCCGCCGTGATGAGCGCGGCCACGATGACGCGCCTCATCACCCCGCGCAGCAGCCAGCCCAGGGTGGCCACGTAGATTCGCCGGCAAAGCCTGCCAAGCGCGTACACCCCCAGGGCGCTGAATAAGCGACCCACCGGTGATATTTTCCCCGCCCCGCTTAGGATGCGCGAACTGAGCATGGGCACCACGGAGATGGATACGATGAGGGAGAGAGCCACCGCCACACTGATGGCGATGGCGATGTCGCGGAAGAGCTGGCCCGATTCGTCCTGAACGAACACCACCGGGACGAAGACGGCCAGCGTGGTGAGCGTGGAGGCCAGCACCGCTCCCCATACCTCGTGCGCGCCGTCCACGGCGGCGTCCCACTTGCTCTTGCCCATCTCGCGGTGGCGGAAGATGTTCTCCAGCACCACGACGGAGTTGTCCACCACCATGCCGACGGCGAACGCCATGCCCGCGAGGGAGATGATGTTGATGGATCGGCCCAGCACGAAGATGAAGATGAACGTGGAGACCACGGTGACCGGAATCGCGACGCCGATGATCATGACGCTCGAAAGACTGCCCAGGAACAGGAGCAGCACGCCTATCGCCAAAGCGCCGCCAATGAAGATGTTGTTGATCACCAGGGAACGGGACTGGTCGATGTAGACGGTCTCGTCATAGACCTGCTTGAGCCTGATGCCGCGCCCCGCATAGATTTCGTTGATCTCGGCGAGCGCCTTTTTGACCCCCGCCATCACCTCGATGGTGTTGGCGCCGGTTTTCCGCAAGGCGCCGAAAGCCAGGGTAGGCTTCCGCCGGACGCGAATCCGCCGCTGGAGATCGCCGTAGTCGAAGGAAACCTTCGCGACGTCGCGCAGGTAGACGGCGCCGCTCCCGTTTTGCGCGATGATGGTGTTGCGCAGCTGATCGAGGCGGGTGAAGTTGCCCACCGTGCGAACCGAATAGCTGCGCTTGCCCTCGTCGATCTTCCCCGCCTTGGTGTTCTTGTTCTCGCGCTGCAGGGCCTCTCTGAGGGCGGACACCGTGATGCCGCGCGCGCTCATGGCGGCGTAATCGAGCGTGACGCGGACTTCCCTGTCCTGACCGCCGAACATCCAGACCTGCCCCACGCCTTCGACGCGTTCGAGCTTGGGGCGGATGACGTTTTCCGCCTCTATCCGGACCTCGTTGATGGGGAGCTCAGTCTCGACGACCATCCAGGCGATGGGGTTTTCCGCATCGGAGTTGAGCGCGTTGACGGTGGAGCGGTCCGAATCATCGGGCAGGTTGCGCACGAGACCCAGCTTTTCCGAGACGTCGAGGCGGGCCACGTCCTTGTTCACGTCCCAGTCGAATTCGAGGAAGACGCGCGACTTGCCCTCCTCGCTGCGCGAGGTCATCCGGTTCAGGCCCTCCACCGAGGTGAGCTTCTCCTCGATGGGTTTCGACACCTCTTCCTCCACCTCCAGCGGCGCCGCGCCCCTGTATTCGGTCTCCACCGTGATGACGGGCCTGTCAATCGTGGGCGTCATCTGCACCGGAATCCAGTAGAGGCTGATCGCGCCGAAGAGCACCGCCAGTATGACCCCGACGGTAGTCGTGACGGGGTATTTAACGCTCGCGCGGGGCAGATTCATGCCCTCTCCTTCATCGGCGGCTTCTCTTTCATTCGCTCTTTTGTGCGGCTGTGTCTATTTCCGTTCCACCGCATACTGGCTTCTATGAATTCAACAGCCCTTAGCCGGACGCGCCTTATCCTCCCGCTCCACGCCGGGAATCAGCGGCGGGCTTTCCACCTCTTCCGGGACTGCCTCCGCGAGGAGCGCCGCCTCTCGGAGGGCCGCCGCGTCCTCCGCCGGGCCTGCCGCCCTTACCCTGCAAGCGAACGGGCATCCCGGCTCTCAATCTCTCGTTTCCTTTCACAACCACCTGCATACCGGGCCTGAGCGCGCCGCCCGTGACCTCCATGAAGGAATCCACGCTTCTGCCCTGTGCGAAGGATACCTCGCGAACGCGCCCTTTCTCGAACACGAAGACCGAAGCGCCCCGCGCCCTCAAGATCAGCGCGTCCTTGGGCACAAGAACCATGCGGGCCGCTTGTCCGTATTCAACGCTCAGGCGGGCGAACATGCCGGCCTTCAAGTCATAGGATTCGGTGTTTTTTATCTCGACTTCCACAGGGAACGTGCGGCTCTTGGGGTCCGCCTTGGGGATGACGCCGCGCACCCGGCCCTTGAACGCCCGGCCTCCCAGCGCGTCGACGACCACGCGCGCCTCATCGCCCACGCGCACCAGGGATATGCGCCGCTCCGCAATCGGGGCCTGCACCAGCACCCTGTCGATCTCGATGACCTCGGCCACGCGGCCTCCCTTGGTGAGCCACTGTCCGACCTCCACCCACTCCTGGGTGATAAAACCCGTCAGCGGGGAGCGAATCTTCGTCTTGGCCAGATCGTCGCGCACCCGGGCGACGCGCGCCCGCACACGGTCCACCTCCGCCTTGGCGCGGGCCTTCTCCTCCCTCCGGGGGCCGAGTCTGGCGATCTCCAGGTTGCGGGAAGCCTCCTCGAACAACTGCCAACTGGCCTCGTAGGCGGCCTCGGCGCGGTTGAAACTGGCCTTGTCCAGAATTTTTTTCTCATACAGATCCCGCGCGCGGTTCAGTTCGAGCTCGTTGTTTCTCATCTGCGCTTCGCGCTCGCGCACCTTGGCCTGATGCGCCGCGATCTCCTCGGGGCGCATTCCACGTTCCAGGCGCAGAAGGTCCTGGCGCGCCTTTTCGAGTTCCGCCCGCAGAATGCGCAGGTCGATCTGGAGACCCGAGCGCCCCACCGTGGCGAGCACCGTCTTGTTCGCGCGGACGAAATCGCCCACCTTGATCGGGGCCGACTGCACGCGGCCCTCGAGTTCGCTGCTCACGACCGAGCGGCGGTAGGGCGCCACGCTGCCCACGGCGGTGAGGCGGTTTCTCACCTGACGCTCCACCACCTTCGCCACCGACACCAGCGGCGGGGGCCGCTTGCGCGGACGCCCGGCCTCGGAGGCGGCGATGTTCAAGCCGAAAGATGCAAGAATGATGAGAACGGAAATGGCTCGGGCGACGAAAGAGTTCACGAATCTCCTCTTTTCTCAAAAGGGCCACGCATTGCGCGTCGGCTCTTCAGCGGCAACAATGAAAAACATCATCCCAAAACCCTTGAAAAACCGCAACTAAGAAGTTCAGGCATAAAAGCTAACTCAGCTTGGGCGCCGCGCTGAAACTTTCTACTTGTTCTTTCCAGACCTAAGGTTCATAATGCCGTCTTCAGAAACAGATACCACGCCCGCCGCTCAGAAACGGCTTTCTCGTATGCGCATCGTTCTCGCCGGCCACAACGTCGACGTCGACGTACTCCGCCAGATGAAAAAAGAGATCATCGAGCCCGCCGCCCGCGGCTGGGAGGAGAGCCGTCTCGACGCCATGAGCGAAGCCGAACTGCGCGCACAGGCGGCGGAGCTCCAGCGCCGGTCCGCCGATTTCCTGGAACGCGACAACCTGACGCCCGAGCCCATCAGCGCGTCCTATGCGCGCATCAGCCGCGACCCGCGGCCCATCGACGAACTCCGCGCCATCGCGCGCGAAGAGGTGGAGAAGGCGCGAAAGAGCAACCAGACCATCATCTTCGGCTACGGGCACAGTTCCGTGGCCGAGCACGCTAGCTTCAACATCGACGTCATCGGCGTGAGCCGCTACGCGGTGGAGGAGATTCAGAAATTCAGGCTCCTGGCCTACACCGAGAAGAGCCAGCGCTACATCCTGCTCGAAGACGATTTCGTCATCCCTGAGGAGATCGAGAAAGCAGGCCTCAAAAACCTCTTCGTACGGACGATAAAGGCCCAGAACGCCTGCTACCACGTGCTGTACGAGAAGCTCAGGCCCTGGGTGTTCGACCAGAATCCAGAGCTCGCCGCCAAGAAGAGAAACCACAAGACGCTGGAGGGCTGGGCCAAGGAGGACGCGCGCTACATCGTCTCCTTCGCCACGGAATCACAGATCGGCATGACGCTCAGCGCGAGGAGCCTCGAGCACGTCATCTGCCGCTGCGCATCGCATCCCCTCGCGGAAATCAGGGAATACGCGCGCCGTCTGTATGAATGCGTGGGGGGCGTAGCGCCCTCGCTCGTGAAATACACCGACCCCACCGAATACAACTCCCACACCCGGGCGGCGCTGCGCGAGGCGGCCTCTGACATCCTGGGGCAAGTGGACGAGGAGACCGAACCGGTTCCGCCCATCGCCCAAGAGAAAGACGTCTCCCTCATCGACGTTACCCCGGACGCGGATGCGCTCATCGCCGCGGCGCTGCTCCATTCTTCCTCAGGGAAAACGATGCCGCACTGTAAGGCGGCGGCCAAAGAGATGAGCGAGGATGAACGCGCGCGCTTCATCGCCTCCACCTTCAAGCTCATGCGCGGTCACGACGCCGTGCTTCGCGAATTCGAGAACGTGCGCTGCGTGTTCGAGGTGACGCTTTCCGCAGCGTGTTTCGGGCAGTTAAAACGCCACCGCATGTCCACCCTCAACACCCAGCCCTACGACATCTCTCTGGGCGTGACGGTGCCCTCGGCTATCCCCGAAGCGGGCGCAAGACCTGAGTTTCAGGCCGCCGTGGATGAAACCAACGCCGCGTACGAGAAAATCGCCGCGCAAACCCCGCTGGCCGCGCCCTACGTGCTCACGAACGCGCATAAACGGCGCGTGCTGTTCTCATCGAACGCGCGCGAGCTCTACCACGTATCGAGGCTCAGGGAAGACCCCCACGCCCAGTGGGACATTCGCGATAAATCCACGCAGATGATCCGCCTCGCGAAAAAGGTCATGCCCGCCACCATGCAACTCGCCGTGGGGAAACACCTTTTCGAGGAAACCCACGCGGCGCTCTTTCCGCAGGAAGTCGAGGAAACACAAAAAGAAACCGTCAAGTAGCTTCTCCCGAACCCGTCTTCTGCCGGAACAGGACCGCGCCCCCCGCAGCCAGACCCAGAACGTGCAGCCACGCAGGCCCCAGGAACAGGAGCAGGGACGCGCCCGTCATGACGGTTCGCAGCGGTGCGCTCATCGGCGCTCTACCGAATCCCATCGTCGCCATCGAGAGAAGCGCGATGCCTGCGCAACTCACGGCGAGCCGATAAGCCACCGTCCAGTACGTTCCCTCGAGCAACAGGAGTTCGGGGTAGTAGACGAACAGGTACGGCACGATGAAGGCGGTGACCGCCAGCCGGCAGGCGGTGAAGCCAGTCTGCATCGGGTTCGCGCCCGATATGCCCGACGCGCCGTAGGCGGCCAATGCGACCGGCGGCGTGATCGAGCTGATGACCCCGAAGTAGAAGATGAAGAAGTGCGCTGCCACCAGCGGCGCGCCCAGGCTCGTGACCGAGGGCGCCACCACGATCACCAAAAGAAGATAGGCGGCGATGGTCGGAAGCCCCATGCCCATGACGAGCGAGGCGATCATCACCAGGAAAAACGCGAGGAACAGGGAGGTCGCGGCCATCTCCGTCACCAGGATCGATATGCGCACGCCGACAGCTGCGAGCACCAGGAGGCCGACGATGAGGCCGATGGCCGAGGTGGCCGCGACCAGACCAAGGGCGTTTTTCGCCCCCGCCTCCAGGCTCCTCCAGACGGCGCCGCCCAGATCGCGCGCGCTCGCCTTCGCCTCGGGCGTCTCCCCCGCCCTGAACACGGGCAGCGCGATCAGATAGACCACCATGCAGCACAACGCGATGGGCAGCAAAATCCCGACGAAGGGTATCTGGCCTATCCACCCGAGTTCAGATGGTATCTTCCAGCGCGCCAGACCCAGCGCGACGGGAAAGACGATGGGAAGCCCCCGCCATCCGGGAATCGCAGCAAAGCACACCCCGAGCAAAACCAACGCCAGCCTGTGGAGAGGAACCTCTCCCCACATGGGAAGGTGGACGCTTTGAGATAAGGCCGGCGGCGCGCTCACCGGACCGAAAGCGAAGAAGATGGCCGCCAGGATCAGTGCGCCCGCCAGACAGACCCCAGGGTTTCCCCACCGCACCCGGATGAACCTCAGCGAACGCACAAGATCCACCATCACAATGAGTGAGACCACCGCCTTGTATCCCGCAAGGCCCGGCGTCTCGCCGCTCACGATGCTGCCCAGCAGGATCAGCACAGGGATCAGAAGGTAGCCCCCCTGCTGTATCTGCTCGCGGGCGTCGGGTATTTCCGATCTGTCCATTCTTTCCAGGCCGAGCCTGCGCGCTTCGAAATAAATCGACGTGGATAGACTGAAGTAATACAGAAAGGCGGGAATCAGCCCGTAGAGCATCAAGTAGACATAAGGAACCTCGATGATCTCGGACATGATGAAGACGCTCGCGCCCATGATGGGCGGCACAATCTGCCCGCCGCACGAGGCCACCGCCTCGACTGCGCCTGCGAACAGGCGCGAGAATCCGGTTCGGATCATCAGCGGTATCGTGAACGTGCCCGTGCTCACCACGTTCGCCATGGTCGAGCCCGAGACCATGCCGAACATCGAACTCGCGACGACGGCCGCCTGGGCGGGTCCCCCGCGGAAGCGGCCCGTGAGCGCGAAGGCCAGGTTGATGAGTATCTGCCCGGTGCCCGTCGCCTCCAGCAGGGCGGAGAACAGGATGAAGATGAAGATGAACTCGCTCATGATGGCCGAGATGGTTCCGAACGTGCCCTCGGAGGTGAGCCACAGGTAGGCCGCCAGCCGGCTGTGTTCCTCTCCCTTGAACGTGTAGATGGCCGGGTCGAGAAAACCGCGCCCGGGCCATAGCAGGAACAAGGCGGCGAGGGCGGCGAAGCCCACCGCGACCTTGAGGCTCGCGTATCGCTTGAGCCCCACGAATATGAGAACACAGGAAAAAAAGATGAGCGTCACGTCGCCCAGGTAGGAGTAGACCACGATGCACAGCGTCACGATGAAGAGCGGTACGCCCACCGCGCGGCGCACCATCTCGAGCAGCATGACGGGACCCAGCCCCGCGACGATGAGGTCGAGCCCGGTCTCGGCGCCGCTTCTGTCCGCCAGGGCTTCTTCCTCGATAATGAGGTAGGTGCAGGCATACAGGGCGAGGCCGATGAAAAGCGCGTCCCACCCGACGGCGAACGCGCGGGCGGAGGGAGTCATGTTCTCGCGCTCGCGCCAATCCAGCATGGGCCTTGTGAGGAAGACCAGCACGCTCGCGAAGGTAAGCATGGTCGCGCGCTGCGCGAAGGGGGAGAGAATCCCGAAGCCGACGGTATAGAGTTCGAACAGGGAAAAACCCAGCGCGAGCGCCGTTACGATTCTGGCGTTGAGCCTTCGGTAGGCGTCCAATGCGGTTCACACCTTAGAAAATGAGGCGAAGAATCCTCCCCCCCGTGGATTTTCACATCCACAGGGGGGATTTCCTGATTTTCAGGACGCGCTAGCAGCCCTTGGCGCCCACTTCCTTGTAGTAGCGCTTGGCGCCGTCGTGCAGCGGGAAGGAAAGACCCTGACATGCCCCCGCGAGCGTGACGTTCTTCGCCGCCTTGGCCGTGCCGTAGAATTCCTTGAGGTTGCCGAACAGGGTTTTCGTCACCTTGTACACGGTGTCGGCGCTCACGTGAGTGCTGGTGGAAAACCCGAAGTTGATGAAGATGGTGCGGATCGGCTTTTTGTTCACCTGGTTTTTGCCATAGGTGCCCGGCGCGATGGTGGTCGCCGTGAGGCCGGGGCCGTAGGTGGCCACCACGTGCTTGACGGCCGCCTCGTCCATGTCCACCAGGCGGATTTTCTTGAGCGCCGCCAACTCCTGCACGAGGCCCATCGGCGCCATGCCCATCGTGAGGTGGGCCGCGACGTTGCCGTTTCTCAACTGTCCGAATCCGCCCCGGAAGCCGGGCGTGCTTTCATTATACTGGCCTTTCTTGAGACCGTGCGCGGGCAGGAAGTAGCGCGCATACGTCTGCGTGGTGCTGGCGGCCGAGCCCACCGATACCTTCTTTCCCTTCACGTCCTTGAGATTCATAACGCCCGAATCCGCCAGGGCCAGCCACTGGAACTGCCCGAAGGGATACGCCAGGACGGCGCGCAGGTTCTTCTTGGGGCCTTCCTTCTTGAAGCGCCTCTCACCTTTATAGGCCCATGCGCCCACCGGGCCGCCGAGGCCCCAGGCGAACTGCGCCTGGCCCTTGGCGATGATGCGCGCCTGCGCCACCATGCCCTTGGCCGATTGCGGCGTGGCACTGACGCCCGCCTTCGATTTGAGAATCTTGCTCAGCCCCACGGCGAACTGATAGGGCTGGCCCTTGAGGCCGCCGCCCAGAATAGTGACCGACTGCGCCGACGCGGCGGCGGTGAAGATGAATACGACTCCAACTGCGAGGATGATGCTCAAACATGTGCGTTTCATCGAATTACCTCCTTGGGAAAATGCCGGAAAGGCCCCGCTCGCAAGCGAGGTGTTCGGAATGAAAATGAATCTCTATGGATCATATGCGCATGGTGCGATGAGATGATCCTAACACAGAAAACCACACTGCCTGAAATGACAGTTCTGGACTCCATAGGCCCACCCTGGCGCGACGAACCCGGACGTATTTCTCGAATAAAGGGCGGCGGGGGTGAGGTTGTCCGTTATGTTTCTCCCGTGGGAAAATCTTCCTCCAGACTCAAAATTGACGCAGACCGGCAAAGGGCTTAGGGTGGGAGTGTTCCTTCGGTCTTCAACGCAAAACGCCGCCGGGAAAGGCTATTTCTCGAGAGGTCGCCATGGTGACTTTCTTCCAGACGCTCATCCGCCCTGACAGGGAGGAAAGCGCCCAGCGCGCCGAGGTCGCCAAGGCGGCGAACCTGCTCCAGGTGGGGGAGTTCCAGTTCCTGCAACTCGCCTACAGCGAATGGTACGGCGAGGAGATGTCCGAAGAACTCATCAATCAACTCTTCATGGCCTACATGCTCTACGATCAGGTGCCCTTCTGGGCGCGCCGCCATGCGCACCAGATACTGGCCCTGGATAAACAGGGTGATCTGGATGAAAACGACCCCGCCTATCACAGGTATGACAAGGATTACGGCAAAAAAATCCCCGCAGACATCAAGCGCTTCATCGTGACCGCCACCCTCATGGTGTCGGTCATGACCGGCATCGTCTGGCTGAGTCACCTCGTCGCCGGGGAGAGCACTTCTTTCCTGCCGCCATATTTCGAGAAAAAAGAGATGAAGGCCATGGCGAAGGAGCGCAAAATCGAAGAGACTTCCCTGGCGCCGGGACGCTACACCAGATAGGGTGTAAAAACTTTAACGGCAGGATCGCTCATGTTCGAATTCGCAGGCGAGAACCAGCAAGCCGTGAACTTCATCTTCCTGTTCGTCACGGGCTTCATCGCCATCAAGGCCATCCGCACGAAAAACCCCGACGGCGGGGCGGATTTCGTGCACCTTCTCTTCGGCTGCATCGCCGCGGTGTTCTTCTTTCTGGTCCTGTTCCAGGACGTGCTCGGCATCGTGCGATTCTAACGCTTCACTCCCCCGGGTACAGAAAAACGCTTCAAAGAAAATATCAGGGCTTGTGCATGCGCTGTTCCGCGTCGATTTCCGGCACGCGCAACAGGCGTCTTTCCGGCGGGAGGGCGAGTTGTTCTTTCAGGTATATCGCGCGCTTGCGCACTGAGGACGGGTTCGGCGTACCGTAGATCACCTTGTCGATGATTCCCGGCCCGTCCACCGCTCCCCGGTCGGTCCTGAGCGCCTCGATGTAATCGGCGAGCGCTTCCTTGTAGCGGCCCCTGGTGTCGTGGACGATGCCCCGGTTGGCGTAGGCCGCCGCCATGAGGCCGGCGCCCGTCGCGTCGTCTGGTTCGATGTTTTTCCTGAGGTAATCGATGATGTAGGTGAGTTCGGCCGAAGCCTTGTCGTATTCCTTCGTCCGGATGAACACCAGCGCGCGGCCCATCAGCGCGCCGCGGTGGTTGGGCATTTCGCGAAGCGCCCGGTTGAAACTCGTCAGCGCCTCCTCGTAGTTCCCCTCGCTCAGGCGGATATCGCCCTCGCGCGTGGCGTAATCCCCCGGCTTCTCGTCGGTATACATCTCCCACAGCGCCCATGCGGAAAACATGACGAAAATGAGAATCGCCATGTTCTTGATGAAGCGCTTGAGTACGCGCGGGTTCATCATGGCCCCCGGAAAAGATGCGCCACATAGAAGTAGGAGAACACGAAACAAAGCAGCAGCGCCGTCATACCCGCGCGCTTTTTGAGGTCGAGGCGTTTTTCGCCGGAGGTTTCCGCCCCGTCTTTTTCCGCCCGCCTGACATAGAGCGTCCAGATGAGTTGACGTACGGGCAGAAACAGCGCGGCGGCCAGCGCGATGACCCAGAGCAGCGAGTATTGTGCGGTGAACAATTCAGCCATGCGGTTATTTAGCCATCAGGGCGGCGAAGAAACAACACGGGGGAGGGACTCTCGCCCCTCCCCCGCATGATGATGCTTTTACATCACGGTCTCGTCTAGGACGATCCCGCCTGCTCTGCGACCACGTCGCCGATGTCCTCCACAAGCGCCTCGATTTCCGTATCCGGCACCGTGGACATCTCCATCTTGTAGGCGAGCATCCACATCATGCCCACGCCAAGGGCCCAGAAGAGAATCTGCCAGGCCCAGATAGAGGGCATGCCGAACGTCCATCCTGCGTAACCAGCGTTCGGAGCGCCGAAGATCCAGTTGCCGATGACGGCGCCCGGGCCGATGCCGAAGAACATCCAGGCCAGCGTAATGCCCCACGCCATCGGGACGAGGCCTTGTTTCTCCGGCGAGAGCGAAGCGTGCTCGGCCAGGAAGTCGTGGTACTTCTGCCGGTGAGCCGCCGCCGCCGCGTCCTGCGTTTGCGCGGAGACGATCCAGCACACCGCCACGTTGAAGATGATGCCCCAGCCGGCGGAGTGAATCGTCCACGGCCAGCGTCCCCAGATGTCGATGCCGATTCCCTTGAGAATCGTGAGGCCGAAGTTCTCCGTGAAGATGACGGCCAAAAGACCCGCCGCCAGACCCCACGTGGCGCCTTGCCTCGTTATCTTCGGGTACCAGCACACCGCCACCAGCGGCGGCCACATCTGGAAGCCGAAGGCGACGGCGAGTCCTCCAAGCAACACCAGCGCGTCTCTTGAGAACGTCGCCACAAGGAGCGCCGAGACCACGATGATCAAAACGCCGATCCGGCCCGCCACCTTCTGGGTTTCATGCGAGGCGCCGGGGTTCAGGTACCTCTTGTAGAGGTCGCGGGTGAGCATGCCGCCCGCCGTGGACATGTACGCCGCCCCCGTGGACTGCATGGCGGCCAGCGCACAGACCGCGAGGAGTCCGACCAGCCATGGCGCCGCGTCCGCAATGTAGTTGAAATAGTACGGCACCAGCGAGTCGGGCTTTTTCGCAATGGACGCGGCCAGCACGTCCGATAGCGCAAGTCCCGCTTTGGTCACCGCCGGGTTCGCGCCGAGAAGGTGCGCGCCCATACCCTGGAACGCGGTGAAGAAGAACAGGATGAACCCGATGCCCGCAGAAGACGCCCAGACCTGCTGGGGCGCGAAGGGGCGCGGGTTGTTGTTCGAGAACGCCCACATGGAGAACGCCGGGGAAGACTGAATCCCCATCAGCGCGAACATGTAGGTCAAGCACATGATGCCCGTCCACAGACCGCCCACGGGCGTCTGCTTGCCCAAGCCGGCCGTGAACTGGATGACGCCCGGAATGGCGAAGTAGGCGTTGTAGTCGCCGCCGCCGTATCCTTTCGTCGTCCCCCACTTGCCCACCGGGGAGGCCGCCAACTTGGCGAGGCCTTCGTTCAGCGCGCCCCATCCGCCTGCAATGCTGAGCGCGATGAAGCCGGTGATGATGATACCCAGCGCGAGGAGAATGCACTGGAGCGTATCCACGTAGGCAACGGCGCGCAGACCCCCGGCTGCCACGTAGATGAGCACGACTGCCGAGAGCAGCCACATACCCACGTTAACGCTGAAAGCACCATCGGTCAGCACGTTGAACAAGAAGCCCGAAGCCCCGAGCTGAACACCGAGGTAGGGAATCGAGAACAGCAGCGCCACGATGACTGTGAGGATGCGGATGGCGTCGCCCTGGAAGTAATCGGCGAACATTTCCCCGGGCGTGACGTATCCGTAGCGTTTGCCCAGCATCCACTGGCGCTTCAGGAATATCACCCCGGTAAAGGGAATGGTGATGGTGTAGAAGGATGCGTAGGCGTACTGGAACCCGTCTCGATAGACCAGTCCCGGGTGTCCCATGAACGTCCACCCCGAAAACGACGTTGCCGTCGCCGCCAGGACGAACACCCACATGGATAGCTGGCGACCCGCAATGAAATAGTCACCAGCCGTTCTCGCCATCCTCGCGCACTTGATGCCCCAGAAAATGCAGTAGGCCCAATAGAGCACGACGAAGGCGAATAGCCAGAAGATCTTGGCATTCATATAAGCGCCTCCTTATTGATAGGAACCAACCCAATTATGCCGCACATCTTCAACGCGAAACCCGAACCGCATCCCGCGCCGCGAACATTGAGCATCCTCTAATAAAAGATTCCTCCCTCTTGACGGAAACATCGAACATCCACAGGGCGAAATTTTTATTGGCGCATATATAAATACGTTCTCAAATATATCCGGTATTGTAACCTTTCCGTAACAAAAAGCAAAACATAAAAAAACGGGGCGTTTCGCCGGAATCCTCCATATAGCGTTATTTCCAGCAAAAACAACTCTCTCGCGAGGGCGTGGCCGGTGAAAGATTTTCCGAGGAGTAACTGCTTTCTCACAGGTGGATATTATGAAAATCCTAAAATATCCAGGCGGTGAGGCGAGACCCGAAACCAGCGAAGAGCACTCGCCGGAACGATGAAAATATAGGGGATATTGCAGGGGCATCCCGCAAGAGAGGCAAAGGTGGTTTTTTGAGGGGGTTGATATCAGATTTCCTGAGAGCTTATTTGACGGCCAGGATTTCAACCTTGAAGCGCCATTCGTCCTCCGTGTTGGGAGTAAGCAGAAGTTCTCCTGCAATGCACCTGTCGTCGGCGGGATTCCAGTTTGGGGAGGAATGTCTTTCGCCGAGAAGCGCATGCTCGTTAACTTGGAATTTTTCCCGGACGGACTTAGAGGAAACTTTCAAGTGACTGACAACTTTACGGACCAGTTTTTCATGAGGATTCTTCCAAAAGTGCATCGCCGAAGCGATCCCGTCAAATACTTTCTTCACGCGGCGTACAGCGTATTCTCCTTTTAACTGTGGATATCGCGCATCAACACGCACGGCGAACCTCTCCAAAGCTTCTCCCCTGTTTAACTTTAACTTCCGCTCAGCATTCAGGTTCCATTCAGCGTTCACAGAACCCCACCAAACATCGTTTAGTTCTGGATTTTGAGAGAGGGGAAGAGCAAATTCATAACTCGCAATTTTCTCATATCCATTCAGAAATGGAGTCTCTTTTTTGACTAATTGATAGCTTTGATAGTGAGGGTAGTATTCTTCGCGTTCTGGTGGTTCAGGAGGTGTATCGTCCTCATAGTAAAAACGAAGGCCATTTCGTGAAGATTTCTTAAAACTCGTGTCCTTCCTGACATTGTAAAAAAGGACATTCTCGACATCGGCTCTGCGTTCTTGTGTAATATATTCGGCCTTAATAAGCTCATCCTGCTCGGTTTCAAGGGATTCGAGTGCACCACGCAATGGCATCAGTGTTTTTTCCACCCATGAAGGCAAATCCGAAACTTTTCCTGCTGGAAATGGGAGGCTTTCCCTTGTCCATAGTTCGATCCGGCCACTAGAATTCGAGAGAACATGATTTTTACTCTCAGACACTACTTTATGCTTCCGTTTCATCCGAATTCCTCTTTTCACCTCTCACGAAAAGCGGCTTTGCGGAGCTTAGCGAAACTTTATCGGCAAAAGAAAAGAAAGCCGGGGCCATGTGGCCCCGGCCCCTCTAATCAGTTGGTGCGCCAGGGAAGATTCGAACTCCCGACCTTCTGATCCGTAGTCAGACGCTCTATCCAGCTGAGCTACTGGCGCGCTCTTTCTTTATAGCCTGCAAGACGCGCGTCTTGCAAACAAAACGGGGACACTACCCCCGGGCGGGAGCAGGGTCAAGGGGCGGGGGATGCGCCGGGCGTCTCACCTCCGAGGAGACGGGAACAGCCCGTCCTCTATCCAAATTATTTTCCTGCGCGCGCTTGAAAACTCTCTCGCTTATCCTTTAGACTCCCCGTGCGGTTATAGGGAATCCATACATTTTTCGCGGTTATGGGGGAGTGTTCGTGCGCTTCGCCCTGCACGCGGCTTGGCCCGGAGGATACGCTTCATCATGATGAGTTGGCTCCCCGAGAATATTTCTCTCGAAGGAGAGGAAATCGATTTTCTCTTCTATATCTCCTACTACCTGACGGTGGTCGTCTTCGTCATGGTCGCCGCCGCGATGATCTATTTCCTCATCAAGTACCGCGCCAAACCCGGCGTGAAGGCGAAATACATGCACGGCAACAACACGCTGGAGATTCTCTGGACGGTGATCCCCACCCTCATCCTGCTCGTCTTCGTCCTGATGACGCAGACCTCCTGGGCAAAGCTCAAGCTGGCGATCCCCCAGAACCCGCACGTGCGCGTCGAGGTTACCGGCAAGCAGTTCAACTGGATCGTCCGCTACCCCGGAGACGACAAGAAGTTCGGCACCAAAGACGATCTGGTGCTCGACAACCAGTTGAACGTGCCCGTCAACAAGCAGTTGCTCATCTCGCTCAAGGGGACGGACGTCATCCACAGCTTCTTCATACCTCATACCCGCATGAAGCAGGATGTGGTTCCGGGCCGGACGATTCCGCTGTGGTTTACGCCGACCAAGGTGGGCAAATACGAAATCCCCTGCGCGGAGCTCTGCGGCTTCGGGCACTCCGGCATGAACGGGGAGTTCATCGTCCACTCGGAGGCGGACTACGCCAAGTGGCGCAAGAAAGCCTGGGCCGAGAAGGACAAATAAACGGCTGTATTCATGAGGGCGCCCACGCCCTCTTTCATATCTTGAACGGGTCGTCGGGAGTTTTCCTCCGATAAACCGAACTTACGAGGGATGCAGGTAACCATGAGCGAAACCACGGCAGACGCACACGGCGCTCACGACCACCACGAAGGTGGGTTCTGGAGCACATACGTCTTCTCGCTGGACCACAAGATGATCGCCAGGCAGTTCCTCTGGCTCGGCCTCATCATGATGGTCGTGGGCGGAATTCTCGCCCTGATCTTCCGCTGGCAACTCGCCTGGCCGGAAACACAGGTCTGGGGCTTCGAGTGGATATCGGACGAGAGCGAAGGCATGCCCGAGGGGTACGTCACGCCGAACTTCTACAACATGGCGGTCACCATGCACGCGACCATCATGGTGTTCCTGGTCGTTATGCCGATTCTGGTGGGCTGCTTCGGGAACTTCCTCATCCCGCTGATGATCGGGGCGCGCGACATGGCGTTCCCGGTATTGAACATGCTTTCCTTCTGGGTCGCCGTTCTGGGCGCCGTCATCATGAGCGCGGGATTCCTGGTCGAGGGAGGACACGCCGCCGCCGGCTGGACAGGCTACGCGCCGTTATCCACCATTCCGGAATACACGGGCGTATTCATGGGGCAGACTTTATGGGCATTAAGTCTGTTCGTGCTCAGTTTCTCCTCGCTCATGGGCTCGATCAACTACATCACCACGCTCATCAACATGCGCACCGAGGGAATGACCTGGTTCCGGGTGCCGCTGGTCGTGTGGTCTTTGTTCGTCACGGCCATCCTGGGCCTGCTGGCCCTGCCCATTCTGGGCTCCGCGGCCGCGATGATGATCTTCGACCGCGTGTTCGAGACCAACTTCTTCAACCCGGCGAAGGGGGGCGAACCCCTCCTTTGGCAGCACCTGTTCTGGTACTTCGGGCACCCGGAAGTCTACATCCTCATCCTTCCCGGCATGGGCATCGCTTCGGAGTTGTTGCCCGTTTACTGCAGAAAACCGATTTTCGGCTACCGGGCCATGGTGTACGCCATGCTCGCCATCGCCTTCCTTTCGTGGATCGTCTGGGGCCACCACATGTTCCAGTCCGGCATGAACCCCGCACTTGGTTCGGCCTTCATGATGACGACGCTCGTCATCGCGATACCATCGGCGATCAAGACATTCAACTGGCTGGGCACCCTGTGGGGCGGTTCGATCCGCTTCACCGTGCCGATGCTCCATGCCCTGGCGTTCGTCATCCTGTTCGTCATCGGCGGGCTGAGCGGCATCTTCATGGCGTCGAACGTGGTGGACATCTACATACACGACACCTACTTCATCGTGGCGCATTTCCACTACGTCATCTTCGGCGGCAGCGTATTCGCGCTCTTTGGCGGCATACAGCACTGGTTCCCGAAAATGTTCGGAAGGTCCATGGACGAAGCGCTGGGCAAGGTGCACTTCTGGCTCACGTTCATCTTCTTCAACATGGTGTTCTTCCCGATGCACATCCTGGGCGTGGGCGGCCACATGCGGCGCATCTACAACCCCATGCAGTATGAGTTCTTACAAGGGATGCAGCCGATCAACGTGATCATCACCCTCTCGGCGCTTGCGCTGGGGCTCTCGCAGATTCCCTTCGTGTTCAACTTCTTCGCCACCGTCTTCCGCTGGAACGCGAAGTGGTTCCGCGTGCTCACCCAGGCGGTTTCGGCTCTCATCGTCGGCTTCATCGGCTACAAGAGCGCGGCGGTGATGTTCGAGGGCCTGATGGAGCCCGTACCCTCGACGGGTGGACGCATCGTGGGCACGATCGTCTTCGTGGCGCTTGCGGTCTGGATCTACCGCTATCTCGAGAAGAACATGGCTCCGCTGGGAGCCGACGCGCCCCAGAACCCCTGGGACGCCAACACGCTCGAGTGGGTGGCTCCCACGCCGGCGCCGCACGGGAACTTCGGCCCCACGCTGCCTGTGGTCCAGCGCGGACCCTATGAATACAGCGTCCCCGGCGAGGAAGCGGACTGGGCGCCGCAGACCGAGCCCATCGACCCGGCGCTCGCCGAAGCCGGACACTAGCGCCGCCGCAATTACCCCGGGAGAGAACGCGCATGGCATCTGATCGCCATGCCGGCCTTCCCGCCGAAAATGGGGGAGGCTGGCCCCATCGTTTCGCCCTGCTGACCTGCGTCTTCACCGTCGTGCTCATCCTCGCCGGCGGTCTGGTGACGAGCACGGGTTCGGGCCTCGCGGTTCCCGACTGGCCCAACACGTTCGGCTACAACATGTTCCTCTTCCCGTGGTCGAAGATGGTGGGCGGCGTTTTCATCGAACACTCGCACCGCCTGCTCGGCTCGCTGGTGGGGTTTCTCACCATCCTGACGGCCGCCGCCATCTGGAAAACCGATGAGCGTAAATGGATGCGCAGGCTGGGCGCATTCGCCGTCGGCCTGGTGATTTTACAGGGCGTGCTCGGCGGGATGCGGGTGGTTCTCATCAAACTCAACCTGGCCATCGTCCACGCCTGCGTCGCGCAAGTTTTCTTCGCACTCATGGTGAGCCTGGCATTGTTCACCTCACGCGGCTGGCGGGAAGATACAGGTGAAACGGGGGATAAGGGACTGGCTAGACTGGGCCTCATCACCGTTTCGCTGCTATACGTCCAGATTATCTTCGGCGCGGTGCTGCGCCACACCGGAAACAGGCTCGACGCCCATCTGCTCTTCGCCGTGTTGAGCACTATCCACGTCATCCTCCTCTCTTATAAGACCCTGAAGCTGCCGAATCCTGGCGCATTGGCGAAAGAGGCGAACTTCCTGTGGGTCCTGCTAATCGTTCAACTCGCGCTCGGCGGCGCCTCGTGGGTCGGGAAATACGCCGCCATGGGCGAGGCCTTCACGCCCGTTCTCATCATCTCGATAACCTCCGCCCACGTCGTGGTGGGCGCGATGCTCTTCGCGACCTCGCTCGTCGTGGCCCTTCGCCTCAATAAAAGCGGCCTGTTCGCCTTGAAGGACACCGAAGCGCCCGTTGCGGCGGGAGGCGCGCGCGCATGACGAATTTCCGTACCGAGGCGATGAATCTCGACGCAGCCAGGCGAAGGGCGGTGGATTACCTGGAACTCACGAAACCGCGCATCCTGCCGATGGTGCTGGTGGTCACCGCCGCGGGCTTCTACCTCGCCTCGGGCGCAGGGCTCGATATTATCCTGCTCATCCACACGCTCATCGGCTCGGCCTTTGCGACGGGCGGCGCGCTGGCGCTGAACCAGGCATCCGAAGAAGACCTTGACGCGCGGATGATCCGGACGCAAAAACGCCCGCTGCCAGACGGGCGGCTTCTCAAGTTCGATGCGCTCCTGTTCGGCTCCGCCGTCATGCTGCTGGGCGTGGCCTATCTGGCCATTTTCGTGAACCCCTTCACGGCGCTCCTCATCGCCGCCACCGGCGGGCTGTATCTTTTCCTGTATACGCCGCTAAAACGAACGACCTCGTTCAACAGCGTGGTGGGCGCGGTTCCGGGCGCCATGCCGCCGGTCATCGGCTGGGCGGCGGCAACGGGCGCGCTCTCGGTCGAGGCGTTCGTGGTGTTCTGCATCATGTTCCTCTGGCAGATCCCCCACGCGCTGGCGATCGCCGTCATGTACCGCGAGGATTTCGCGAGAGCGGACATCAAGCTCCTGCCCGTCGAGGACCCGGGCGGCGCCAGTACGGGCAGACAGGTTATCTCCTATTGCATGGCGCTCATTCCCGCAGGAATGGCCCCGGCCCTGATCGGCATGGCCGGCCCCGCCTATTTCGCGGTCTCAACCATCCTGGGGTTCGTATATCTCGGTTACGGCGTTCACATGGCGAGAGAAAAAGGCGTCGCATCCGCAAGGCGGTTGTTCTACTTCTCGCTGATTTATCTGCCGGCCCTCCTGCTGGCCATGATATTCGGATGAGCGAAGCGATGGATAAATCACAAACCAGAAACAAGAACCGGCGAACCGGAGTTCTTCTATTTCTGTTCATCGTGTGCCTGGCCGCGTTCGCGTGGACCGTGGCCATCATCAGGAACTAGACGGGAGTGGCCTCGTTGAATCCGGTGCTCGAAGCGCCTCCGAAAGAAAAACTGGAGCGATGGGAAGGCGCGCCTCCTCCGCCTCCGCCGGAACCACCCGACGATAACGGGGGCAACGGAAACGGAGGAGGAGACGACTCCCCGGATACGCCTCCCGCCGGAAAACCTTTGCTTGGAAACACCCAGCTCGCCATGCTGGTCTTGATCGCGGCTGAAATCATGTTCTTCTCGGGCCTCATTGGGGCCTTTCTGGTCTTTCGCTTCAGCGGAAAACCCTGGCCGCCGCCATTCCAGCCGCGCCTGCCAGTGGAAGTCACCGCCGTCAACACGGCCTTCCTGCTGCTGAGCAGCTACACGATGGTCCGCGCTCAGCTTGCGCTGAAAAGAGGCGACGCGAAGTCCCTGCCGCGTCTGCTTACCATCACGGGCGTTCTGGGCGTCGTCTTCCTCGCCATACAGGGCTACGAGTGGGTGCGCCTGGTCAGCTTCGGGCTTACCGCGTCGGCGAACGTCTACGGATCGCTCTTCTACACCATCATCGGAACGCACGGGGTTCACGTGCTGAGCGCGGTCGTCTGGCTGGTCGTGGTACTCGTTCGCGCGCATCTGGGAAAATACTCCGCCCGCAAACCCAACGGCGTCGTCGCATGCGCGATGTACTGGCATCTGGTGGTTGGGCTTTGGCCGATTCTGTTCTATCTGGTCTACCTGCTCTAGTGACGCAGGAACCGCTGAAAACGTTGACACTTTCACGAAGCGGGTGGCATACTCGTTTCAAGGAGAATCAGGTGAAACCGATCGTTTACATTCTCATCGCCACGGCTTTGGGTGTAGTCCTTTCGGGACAGGACTACGCCTTCGCCTGCGCGGTGTGCGGGGTGGACAACGAGCCTGGTTTTCTCTGGAGCATGGGCTTTCTGATCAGCATGCCGTTCGCGATCGCAACAGTCACGGGCGGTTATTTCGTATACAATTCCCGGCGCGCAAAGAGAGAGCCGGCGAACAAAGGCATATTTTCTGAATAAGAAGGAGAAGGCGAAGTGACTGATGCCGCCGCCGTGGATCACGCCCACGGAGTGGAACCAGCGGAAACTCCGCTTACCCCTGAAAGCTGGGGCAAGCTGGGGATGTGGGTATTTCTGGCGGGCGACGCCATGTCGTTCGGGACCCTGTTGGCGGGCTACGCCATCATGCGGGGCAACAGCGCCAACTGGCCGGTGCCCGTGGACGTGCTGGGCATTTCGCTCACCGCGTTCATGACGTTCCTGCTCATCTGCAGCAGCGTCACCATGGTGAAGGGCCTGGACGCCATCAAAAATGACGATCAGGCGGGCCTGGTGAAGTACATGTGGCTCACCGTAGGCGGCGGACTCATATTCCTCGCCTTACAAGCCTATGAGTGGACCCATCTGATCAATTTGGGCCTCCACCTTTCGGCCAACAAGTGGGGCGACAGCCTCTTCGGCACCACCTTCTACATCATCACGGGCTTCCACGGGATGCACGTGACCGGCGGCGTCATCTATCTGGCCGTCATAGCGATGCGCGGCCAAAAGGGCGTTTATTCGGCGACGAACTGGAACGAGGTGGAAATCGCGGGCCTCTACTGGCACTTCGTGGACCTCGTCTGGATTCTCGTCTTCACGTTCATTTATCTACTGTAATCATCACGGGCAAGCGCCTGAGCGCGCCCGGTTCGTTCGAGGGAGAGCACATACATCATGGCGAGCGCAAGCCACTCGGAACACGACGATCACCACGTGAACTACATGGCCATCTTCTGGTGGCTCCTGGCGCTCACGATACTCGAGGTCCTGGCCGGCATCCCCCAGGCGAGCCCCGCCTATCCGCAGCTTTTGAAGGGGGCGCTCCTCGTCGGCATGGCCGTGGCCAAGGCGGTCCTCGTGGCGCTTTATTTCATGCATCTCAAGTTCGAGAAAGTGGCGCTGGGCTTCATCGCCATGATACCGCTCGTGCTGTGCGTGTTCGTGGTGTTGATGGTGCTGCCGGATTTTTAGGCCGCCCCTACCCTACGCCAGACGTTACATAAAAAATACATAATTCATGTCGCTTCGACATCTACCCACCCTGAACGCCTTGTTGAACCTCACGTGCGCATTCCTGCTCATGGCGGGGATGAGGCGCATCTACGTCAAAGATGTGGAAGCCCACAAGCGCCTCATGGTGAGCGCGTTCGCGGTCTCCACCCTGTTCCTCATCTCCTATCTCGTCTACCACTTCAACGTGGGCTCTGTGGGCTTCACCGGCACAGGCTGGATTCGTCCGGTGTATTTCATCATCCTCATCACGCATTCGGCCCTGGCGGTCCTGGTGCCGCCCATGGCGGTCATCACCCTCTATAGAGCGTGGCGGGGGGATTTCGAGCGGCACCGCCGCATCGCCCGCTGGACCTACCCCATCTGGCTCTATGTTTCGTTCACGGGCGTCGCGGTCTACTTGATACTCTACGTCTTCTACCCGGGGGCATGAGAGAATTCCTGCGCGCCTTAAGACGCGGGTGCGCCCTGATATGCCCGAGATGCCCCGAACCCCTCTTCACGGGACCATTCCGCATGCACGAACGATGCCCGGGCTGCGGCTACCTCTTCGAGCGTGAACAGGGCTATTTCGTCGGCGCCATCTACATCAACTACGCCATCACGATCATCATCTGCCTGGGCGGCTATCTGCTCACCGAGATATTCCTCGCGCCCGGCCTTGCGGCGCAGCTCGTCATATGGGGTGGGCTTTGCATCCTGATTCCGCTATTCTCGTTTCGCTACTCCCGCGCCATCTGGCTGAACGCGGATTATTATTTCAACCGGAAACTCTCACCCGACGATGATGGGGAATGAGCGCATTGGATCAGAACCCCGCTCTCGCCGTCGAAGGCGTCACCCACCGCTACGGCAGCCGCACTGCGCTCAAGGACGTGCGCTTCGAGGTTTCAGAGGGCGAGATATTCGCGCTCCTGGGCCCGAACGGCGGCGGCAAGACGACTCTCTTCCGCATCATCACCACCCTCATGCGCCCCACTTCGGGCGATGCGCAGGTCTTCGGCCATTCGGTGCGCGACGCGCCCCATGCGGTGCGAAGGAAAATCGGGGTCGTCTTTCAGCAACCGGGTCTCGACCCCAAGCTCACCGTGTTCGAGAACATGATCCACCACGGCAGACTCCACGGCATGCTGGGGAACACGCTCCGAAACGCCGCCGACGCGCTCCTCGCGCAATTCGGCCTGAGCGACCGGAAGAAGGATTACGTCGAGACGCTCTCCGGCGGGCTTCAGCGCAGGGCGGAACTCGCCAAAGCGCTCCTGCCCCGGCCCGAGATACTGTTTCTCGATGAACCCAGCACGGGCCTCGACCCTGGAGCTAGAATCGACTTCAGAAACGAGCTCATGCGCCTGAGGAGCGAGACGAACACCACGGTCGTGCTCACCACGCACTTTATCGAGGAAGCCGACCACGCGGATCGCGTCGGCGTCATCCACGAGGGGAACCTCGTCGCCATCGGCGCGCCCGATGCGCTCAAGAAAGAAGTGGGCGGCGAGGTGCTGACCATCGAGGCGCATGAGCCGGAACTCCTGCGCGAGAAACTTGGGAGTATGTTCTCCTGTGAGGTGAAGAGCGTGGACGGATCGCTTCGCGTCGAGATGCGCGACGCCCACGCGGCCATCCCCAGGATCGCCGAGGCCTTCCCCGGCGAGGTGCGCTCCATCACGCTGGGCAAGCCCACGCTCGAGGACGTGTTCATCAACCAGACGGGAAAGCGCTTCATCGACGCGGACGAGGACCTCCCCGCTGCGGAAGCGAGAAAGTCATGACCCCCTACCTCCTTTGCACGGGAACGATATGGCAGCGCGAGATCGTGCGCTTCGTCCGCCAGCGCAGCCGCATCATCGGCGCGTTCGGCCAGCCCGTCCTGTTCTGGCTGCTGCTGGGCAGCGGCTTCGGACGGAACTTCCGCTACGCGGGCGGCGGGGGGGAGGGCTACCTGGAATACTTCTACCCGGGCATCATCGCGATGGTGGTGCTCTTCACGGCCATCTTCTCCACCTTCGCCGTGGTGGACGACAGAAAGGCGCGCTTCTTACAGGGCGTGCTCGCAGCGCCTGTTCCGCGCTCGGCCATCGTGCTGGGCCAGGTGACGGGCGGGGCGACGCTCGCGCTCTTACAAGGCGTGCTCCTGCTCATCGCCACCCCTCTGGCGGGCGTTCCGCTCACGCTCGAGGCCGCTCTCGCCTCGGTGCTGGTGATGGGCCTGATCGGCTTCGCGCTGACCGCGCTCGGGCTCCTGCTCGCCTGGCGGATCGAATCCACCCAGGGCTTCCACTCCATCATGAACCTGCTGCTCATCCCCTTGTGGCTGCTCTCGGGCGCGGTGTTCCCGGTCGCGGGCGCGCACCCGCTCATCGGCCTCATCATGCAGGTGAACCCGCTCACCTACGGCGTGGCGGCCCTGAGAAGAACCCTCTACCTGAGCGCGCCCGAGGCCGTGGCCAATCTGCCGGGGCTCTGGGTCTCTCTCCTCGTCATGATCGCCTTCGGCGTGGTGTGTTTTTCTCTCGCGGTGAGGACCGCCGAGCGAAGCGAGGGGTGATTCCGGCGGAAGAGGCAATAGGTGCTGAGGGGGTGAGTGAATTACCCCTACAGATTAGCTGCCTTGAAAATACCCTTGTTGATAAGAAATCACTCCCCCTTTGAGGGGGTTGTTGAAAAAGTATTTGTCCACAGAGCACCCCCCCTACAACCCCAATAGGCGCCGCATCATCGTTGTTGCGGGATCACGCCCGGCCCAAAATTCAGGGCAGGCGATTCACAAATCTCGCGACGTTCTCGAGCGCATCACCCTGGATGTGAGGCAGGGCGGGCATTTTATTTTTGCCCCGAGTGATGACCTCTTTGATATAGGCGAGAGGCAGATTACGGCCGCGCAGGGGATTTCCGAGTCCGCCTTTCCCCTCGCCCCGCGCGCCGTGACAGACGGCGCAGGTCTGACGGTAGATCGCAGCGCCATCGCCCGTGGTGAGGAGCGTTCTTTCCTGCCGGGGGTTCTGAAAGATCAACAAAAAGACGACGAACGCGCCGCCCAGGACGAGGAACGAGACGACGACCCACTTGCCCAAGTCCCAAGGCGTCCCGAGCGCTCTAGTCGTTCAGGGGAATCGGCCGGTGGAGGAAGACCCGCGCATCGGCCCCCTCGTAGTCGGAGACGAGTTGGCCGTTTCCCTCGAGCTGGTACTTGTAGGTCACCAGGCCTTCCAGACCCACGGGGCCGCGCGCGTGAATCTTGTCGGTTGCGATACCCACCTCGGCGCCGAAACCGTAGCGGAAACCGTCCGCCAGGCGGGTGGACGCGTTCCACATGACGCTGGCGGCGTCCACTCTCGAAAGAAACGTCCGCGCCGCCGCCTCGTCCGCCGTGACGATGGCGTCGGTGTGGCGCGAGCCGTAGCGGTTGATGTGATCGACGGCCTGGGCCAGGGATTCCACCACCCGGACGGAGAGGATGAGGTCCAGATACTCCGTACCCCAGTCCTCTTCAGAAGCCGCGCCTGCGCTTTCGAGAATCGCCCGCGTGGCATCACAGCCCCGGATGGCCACTCCTTTCTCCGCAAGCGCCTCGGCGGCCAGGGGCAGGAATTCGCCCGCTTTTTTCTCGTGCACCAGGAGCGTCTCGATGGCGTTGCAGACGGCGGGGTATTGCGTCTTGGCGTCGAACGTCAGCCGCACGGCCATCGCCGTATCCGCCGCCTCGTCCACGTAGAGGTGGCAGATGCCGTCCGCGTGGCCGAGCACCGGGATGTTCGAGTGCTGCTTGATGTAGCGGACGAACTCGTTGCTCCCGCGCGGTATGAGCAGGTCGACCGCATCGTCGCGCGCAAGGAGGGCCTGCACGTCCTCGCGCGCCTCGACGAGTTGGAAGGCGTCGGCGGGCACATCGCCGGACGAAGCCGCCGCGTCTCTTAAAAGCCCGGACATCAGGCGGTTCGTGTGCGCTGCCTCGCGGCCCCCCTTCAGGATGGAGGCGTTGCCGGATTTCAGGCATAGCGAGGCAATCTGCACCAGCGCGTCGGGCCGGGATTCAAACACGGCGGCGACCACGCCCAGGGGACAGGTGACCCGCCTGAGCGTCAACTCCTCATCGAGCAGGGTCGCCATGCGCGCCACCCCCAGGGGGTCGGGCAGGGCGGCCACCGCGCGCACGCCGTCCGCCATCTGCGCGACTTTGCGCTCGCTCAGTTCCAGGCGTCTCAGCAAAGGCTCGGACATCTCCCCGCTCGCGACCAAGGGTTCCGCCGCGGCGGCGTCTTCCGCATTCGCCTCGAGGATGGAGCCTGAGTTTTCGTCAATCGCGTCCGCCATGGCGGCCAAGGCACGATTCCGCACCTCGTTCGTCAGGGGCGCAAGCGCCAGGGCCGCACTCCTCGCCGCAAGGCATATGGCGTCGATGTCGCTCAAGTCGAGTCTCCTCAATCAGTTCCTGAAAACCAGCGCTGGATTATAGGCCGGAGCGAATCGACCGGCAAACGATTCACCTCTTTTTCTTCTTACGCTCCTCAACACGCCGCTCGACGTAGTCGATGATGACCGGCGCGACCTCGGGACCACCGGCGAGCTCCACGCCCTCGAAGCCGGGCGCGGCGTTCACCTCCAGGACCAGAGGGCCCCTGCTCGTCTCAAGCAAATCCACTCCTGCGATCTCAAGGCCGCAGAGTTTTGCGGCGTCTCTGGCGAGTTCCGCCACATGCCGTGCGGGCGTGACTTTCTTGACGGAGCCGCCGCGATGGAGATTCGTGCGAAACTCATCCCGCGAGGCGCGCCTTCTCACGGCGGCCGCCACTTCACCGCCCACGACGATGACGCGCAAATCCCCCTTCCTGGCCTCTTCGACGTATTCCTGGACGATGGCGTCCCGCTGCAGATTCCACATCACATCGGATATGGCCTGCGCTTCCTGGGCGTCGTGGGCGCGCATGACGCCCTTGCCCTGCGTGCCGCGCGGCAGCTTCATGACGACGGGCGCGCCTCCAACGCTATCCAGCGCAGCGCGCAGATAGGCCGGGTCGGGCGCGAACGCCGTACTGGGCACCGGCAATCCTTCTTGCGCCAGAAGCTGAAGCGTTCGCAGCTTGTCCCGCGCCGTCTCGATCGCGCCTGAGCCGTTGATCACCAGCGCGCCGGAAGCTTCCAGGTGGCGGATGAGCGCGAGGGAATGCTCGGATATGTTCGCCCCGAGGCGCGGAAGATATACGTCCGCCCTCGTAAAGGGTTTTCCGCGGAATTCGAGCGATATTTCTCCATCGTTCAGCTTCAGCAGGAAGCGATACGGATCCAGCACGCGCACCCGGTGCTTCCTGCTCCTTGCGGATTCGGAAATTCTGCGCACGCCGTGTAGGGTCTTGTCCCGACACAGGATACCGATTCTCACCCTTCACTCCTTACGCGAATCATGAATGTGGCGAGATTCTAGCATCCGGGCGTTGGCTAAGGAACGACTCTGATCATGGAAAGTGAGGATTCCCCTCCCGGCGGCCCGTTGCCGGATGGCGTGGGCCACCGAGGGGGAGGTATGTGGGGCGCGGCCCATTGGTTGGGCCACGGCAGGATTTTCTATGCGGCTCTCTGGAGAGCCTCTTGCTGTTTCGCCCCTCCCTGCACCAGCAGGACGTGGGCTTTCACTTTCTTCGCGAGACGCGGGGCGATGTGCGACAGCCCGATGCGCCGCCTCAGCCATCCGCCCTCTCCGGCACCGAGGAGAATGAGGTCGGCGTCCAGCTTCTCCGCCGTCCCGGCTACCTCATGCAGCGGCGCGCCGTTCGTCACGGACACCTCGACGCGCAGGCCCCGGTCTCCCAGCATCCGACGCAAGGGTTCGAGATACGTATCGCCGAACCTGGCGCGCGCATCGTGAATCTGATCGGCGTACACCGTGTAGCCTTCCAGTTGCCTCGACTGCATGACGCCGTTTTCCACCAGTTGCAGATGAACGATTTGCGGGTTCATCGAGAGGTGGACCACCTCATGCACGGCGGCTTCCGCCTCTTGCGAACCGTCCAGGGGAATCAGTATTCGCTCGTACATCGTTTCTCTCCGTTTCCTGAATTCCTGAGCCACGTTTCTAGGCGGCTTTCCGCAATTCCGATTCCGGGTTGATGGCGTCCAGCAGTTTCGTTTCGACCAGGGCTATCCTGGCGTCATTCGACTGCGCTGCTTTCGCCCGAGGCTGATGGATGATGCTGGAGGTCATGAACCACCAAATCGCGGCGAATACGAATAAAACCGGAAGCCCCGCCATTGCGTACATCTTGATGAATTCCATCTCGCGCCTCCTTTCCCTCATACTGCGGTACTCAGAAAACTCCTTTGTCTATATTTATAAGCAATATTCGTGCCAAAGCTGGAAATTCACAGAAACCAGCTAACTTACAAGGTTTTACAACGGGAAATGGTTTGCAGGATGAATTAAATTATGGCCCATGCAATACGATATATCGTAATTTTACTTATTGTCGCTGACTTTTTGTCCGAAACGATATGGCGAATCAAGCCTGGTGGCTTTCCCGAAACAGAGAAGAGCCACCAAAGTAGACAGGGCAAGAGCAAAACTGTGAGGGGCCGTTCGTTCGGGCGGCAAACACAAAACGGCTATTGCTTCTTGTGCGCCATCCAAGATGGCGCCCCTATCGACCGCAGGTTCTATCTACTCGCTACATGAACGTGCAACCCATGTTTCTAGGCGGCTTTGCGTAAATTCGGCTGCCGCGCGGCGGCGTTCGATCGCTTCGGTCCGGCTTGGTGCGTCTCGATATCATTGACGCGGGAGGCGCTCCTGATGGAACTCGCCAGAACGTAGATAGTCAAGATCCACCAGATTGCGACGAATGCGATGAATACAGGAAGCGCCGCCATGAAATAGCTGCTTAGAAATTCCATCTCATCCCCCTTTCCTGCTCACTCCGGGAACCAGGCAGCTGCTCTTCCCTCTTAGTAAAGCAAATTATGCGCCAAATGTGGAAAATCCACGAACGGACAATTTTTACAATAGTTTATGAAATTTCCTGCAGGGTCAGAACCTGGGGGAATATTCGTAAAAAAAACCATATATCGTGATTTGGCTGCTAATCACTGACTTTTTGGCGTGTTCATACACTGAACGACGAAACTATGGGGAGAGGTTTACCGTGGAACTGAACCGCCAGCCCCGGCTGATCCTCGACACCGTTCCTCACATGTCAAGGTTGTTGAAAAAGCCCCCCTGACAGGGTAAAGGCAACTCCTTAAAGGGGAAACAACCCCATAAAAGCGATGCCCCCGACGAGGGGTTTCTCAACAACTCCCCTTCAAACGGTTGAAGAAATAGCCCGCGCAAAGGCCCAAGACGACCCAGAAGGCGGCCGAAGCCATGAGCGCGGTGAGGATGAACCTCTCGAGAAGCGCCCGGGGAACCAGTCCGCCGCCCGATTCGGGGTGGGGAGCGCCGAGGAGGTGCGGCAAGACGATGAGGACGACGCCCAGCGCCTTGAAGGCTGCTCCCGGCTTAAAGGCCAACAGGGCGAGGCCCGCCGCCGTGGCCGCCACGGTGAGAATCCACCAAAGCTGTCTGTGCGGCAGGGAGGCCGCGTCGACACCTGGGAGTTCGGGCGGCAAACCCACTGCGGGTGCGAGAGAGAAAACGATGAAGCCGCCCGCTCCCCAGAGGATTCCCCGCCGCCAGTCCACGTTTCCGTGAAGGGCGAAACAACCGACGAGCAAAAGCGCAAAGCCGACGCCCGAGACGACGTTCGAAACCAGAGTGAGCGCCAGACGCGAAGAGTCCCCTCCCTCATCCACGTGGTCTTCGTGGGTTTGGGGGATAGGGACAGGTTCTCGCCGCTCGTATTTTTCCGCCTCGACTATCAAGGGAATGACCTGAGTCGACTGCACCGCGGTGGCGAAAAGCCCCGCGATCACGCCCGAGACGATCGCCGCGAAAAAGATTCTCTGGAACATGCCCGTCCGCCCCCCGGCGCATCGCCGTTTTACTTCATCTCCATCATCTCGACGACGACGCCGTCGGGGCCTTCCACGTAGGCGAAATAGAGCTCATCAGCCTCGCCCTCGGCGACCACGTTCCCGCCGTTCGCTCGCACCTCGGCGACCGCATCGGCGAGTTTGCCCTCCACGCAGTACGCATAGTGATCGATGCTGTAGCGCGGCCAGCCGCCAGGTCCGGCTGCCAGTTCCTCGCCGTCGCGCTTGCCGCGGATGATGATGCTCGCGCCGTGCACGTCGAGATAGACCTGCGGCGCGCCGACCCTGTCGATGCGGTTGGTCTCGGTCGCCCCGAAAACGTTCACGTAGAAGGCCACCGCCTCGTCCACGTCGGTGTGTACGCAATGAATGTGATCAAAAGTCAGTTTCATCTTGTTTCATCTCCTGTCGGTATGGATTAAAAAAAACCTGTGCGTTTCTTTATTCCTCAAACCGCCGGGTCCACCCAGTTGAGTTCGAGCAGGTTGCCGTCGGGGTCCTTGAAAAAAATCGTCTTCCGCTCGGGAACGCGGGACAGGATATCCGAGAGCAGTTCCACGCCTGCGCCGCGCAGGTGCGCCACGGCGGCTTCCATGTCCTTCACCCAGAAGGTGAGGTAGCGGAACCCGGACAGCGAATCCGCAAGCGCATCCGAGGAGCCGGGCGGGTCGGCGAATTCGAGCAGCTTGATGAGCACCTCGCCCGATTTCAGGGCGTGGAGCTTCACGCCGTCCCCGGCGAAGCCCGCCGCGCGCACGAAATCGCCCGGCACGTCGATAACCGCCGCCTCCTCGAGCCCCAGCACTTCGGTGTAGAACTTCTTCATCGCGGCGATCTTTCTCGTGGTAAGCCCCACGTCCACGCCGCCGCGCGTCGTCTCGAACATATCCCCCTCCTCACGGGCGCAACCCGATAAGGAGCCGACCCCCTCATCCCGATTGCGCGAAGCGAGCAATGAAGATACATTATTTCCCCATAAAGAGAAAATCTACCGGAAGGCGGGCGCCGCTCGAACGTGAACAATCCATGAGGGGCTGCTCGCAGCGTCGGACGGTTTTATCGCGTACGGCGCGTAAAGAACGGGACCAGGTATGCGCAAGGCCGATCTGATAACGGGCGTCGTTTTTCTCGTGTTCACGATAGTCGCTTTCGCATATCTCATCCCGTACCAGATCGTCTCCTCCATTCCCATCGACGAGTCCACGCCCGCCGTGCTGCGGCCCGAGTTCTTCCCGCAGTTCACCATGGTGTTGTTCGCCATCACCTGCGTGCTGATGATGGGCGCCGCGCTCAAGAACTTATCGGGCGAGCGGTTGTGGGACGACGCGAAAGGCTCGCTCACCCGGGTCTGCGCCGTCCTCGCCCTGACATTCCTCTTCGTGCAGGCGCTCAAGCTGCTGGGCTTCGCCTACACGTCGCCGTTTTTCATGGCCGCCATCATCTACATGCTCGGCATCAGGGACTGGCGCCTGCTCGTATCGACCGCCATCCTGTTCCCGCTGTTCCTGACGTATTTCTTCTGGTACAGCTTCCAGGTCGTCCTGCCCGAGGGGAGCCTGTTCCCGTGATCGAACAAATCCTCGAGGGCATCTCGATCGCGTTCACCTTCCAGGCGATTGGCATGGTGGCGATAGGCGTTTTCGCAGGGATAACCGTGGGCGCGATTCCAGGCCTCACCGGCGTGATGGCGACGGCGATTCTCGTGCCGTTTTCCTTCTTCATGGCGCCCACGCTGGGCATCCCCTTCCTGCTGGGCGTGCACAAGGGCGCGCTCTTTGGCGGCTCGATTCCGGCGATCCTCGTCAACACGCCCGGCACGCCGCCCGCGGCGGCCACCTGCCTCGACGGATACCCCCTCGCGCAGAAGGGCGAGGCGAAAAGCGCGATCCAGATGGCGCTCTACTCCTCCACCCTGGGTGATACGTTCAGCGACATCGCGCTCATCGTCGCGGCCATCCCGCTCGCGGCGATGGCGCTCAAGTTCGGGCCGGCGGATTTCTTCGGCCTGCTCGTCATGGGACTCACCGTCATATCGAGCGTCACCGGCGCATCGGTCTCGAAGGGCATCCTCTCCGCCCTTATCGGGCTGATGTTCGGCCTGGTGGGGCTGGACGCCATCTCGGGGGCGGAGCGATTCACCTTCAGCCTGCCCACGCTCGAGGGCGGCATCGGCCTCGTGCCCCTGCTCATCGGCCTGTTCGCGGTGAGCGAGGTGCTCATCCAGGTGGAGAAAAAGGTATCCCAACTCGCCGAAAAGCCGCCGACCTCCCACTTAAGGGGCGGGCGCTCGCTCAAGATGGAGGAGTTCACCGCTTCGGGCCGGACGATCTTCCGCTCCTCCATCATCGGCACCATCGTCGGCGCGATTCCGGGGACGGGCTCTTCCATCGCCACCTTCATCGGCTACGGCGCGGCGAAGCGGGCTTCCAAAAAACCCGAGGAATTCGGCCACGGCAGCTACGAGGGCGTGGCGGCGGCCGAGGCGGCCAACAGCGCCGTGGCGGGAGCGGACCTGATCCCCACCCTCACGCTGGGCATCCCCGGCGGGGGGACGGCGGCCATCCTGATGGGGGCGTTCATCGCCCAGGGCTTAAGGCCCGGGCCGTCCCTGTTCGAGGAAAACGCCACGACGATGTACGCCATCTTCGCCCTGCTCCTGATCGGAAACCCCATCATGCTCGTCCAGGGCTGGCTGCTCACGGGCATATTCGCCTGGGTGGTCACCATCCGGCAGTCGCTGCTGCTGCCGTGCATCATCATGTTCTGCGTGGTGGGAGGCTACATCTTCCAGAACAACCTGGGCGACGTGGAGCTCTCCCTCATCGCGGGCGTGTTCGGCTACCTTCTCCGGAAGATGAACTACCCGCTCGCGCCGCTTGTCATCGCCTACATCATCACGCCGATGGCGGAGCGCTCCTTCAAGCAGGCCCTGCTGCTCTCGCAAGGCGATTACTCGGTGTTCTTCACGCGCCCGATTTCGCTGTTCTTCATTCTCTTGGCCGCACTGATTCTTTTCATGAGCATCTGGAAGCGGCCCTGGGCGACGCCCGGGGGCGAATAGATGCCTACCCCAAAAGGAGACCGGACATGAAAATCACGAAAATGCTACCGGCAGGACTCGCGCTTGCGCTCGCACTCGTTTTCCTCACGAGCGCGACGCCCGCCGACGCCGCCAGAAAGTTTCCGTGGAAGCCCATCCGCGTTATCGTGGCCCTGGGCGCGGGCGGCTCGCACGACATGAACTCCCGCGCCGTGGCGAGCGTGGCCAACGACTATTTCGGCCAGCCGATGATCGTGCAGCTCATGCCGGGCGGCGGCGGCAAGATCGGGATGACGGCGCTCAAGCGCGCGAAGCCCGACGGCCACACCATCATGCTGGCCTCCGCTTCCCACCTCACCATCGGCCCGCACGTGCGCAACATGGGCTACCACCCGCTCAAGGACTTCGTGCCTATTTTCATGATCAACAAGGCGGACTACATGATGGTCTCTCCGGCGTCGAAGCCCTGGAAGAATTTCAAGGAATTCGAAGCGGCGGCCAAGAAAAACCCGGGGAAAGTGAGCTACGGCTCCTCGGGCGTTTACGGCACGGGGCATCTGATGATCCTCAAGATTATGGCCGACACGGGCATCAAGCTGAACCACATTCCCTTCAAGGGCGGCGGCCCCGCCTTCCGCGCCATGCTCGGCGGCCACGTGGACAGCGCGGGCGCGCTTCCCGCAACGGGCGGCACGCTGGGACGCTACAAGCGCGGGCAGTTGAACATCCTGGGCGTCTGCTCGGAGAAGCGTGTGCCGCTGTTCCCCAAGGTTCCGACCATGAAGGAAAACGGGGTGGACTTCATACTGGCTTCGAAGCGCTTCTACATCGGACCCAAGGGTCTCCCGCAGGACCGCGTCGATTTTCTCGTGGAAGGCTTCAAGAAGCTGCTGAAGAACAAGTCCTACCGCAGGCTCATCAGCAAAATGGGCGAAGTGCCCACGCCGCTCTACGGCGAGGCGCTCAAAAAAGACCTCGCGGATGAATATAATCGTTTCGGGAAGATTTTCGCCAGCATCGGCGTGAAGAAGAAATAGGCCTCATCAAGAATAACCGCCGGGGCCTCGCGCGAGGCCCCGGCGAACCCTCCCTCATCGGTCGGGTTCGTGCCTCCCTCATCGGTCGGGTTCGTGCCTCCCTCATCGGTCGGGTTCGTGCCTCATTCATCCGGGCTGTTGAAAAACCCTCATCAATCGGGTTCGACACCGGTATGACGACCAAAAACCGCATTCACCCGTAGGGGCGGCCCCCTGTGGCTGCCCGTATCGGATATATCCATCCCCGTGGTCGCGCTTCGCAGGGATAAGCGCGGGGGCAACGAACTGACCTCGGACAGGCACGGGGGCCTGTCCCTACAAACCATTTACTTACAGACTACCCATACGGCTTTTTCAACAGCTCCCGAGGAGGGAGGGTCAAACGGGGCGCAGCGGCAGTGATTGCGGGTGAGGAAAAAAACAATTCGCAAACGCTCATTCATCAATCGCGTTTGACCCGACCGAGTAGAGAGCAAGATTCACTCCCCCCTTGAGGGTCGGTCTATCCTCCTCGGGTAGACCGACGAAGAGCTAAGGGCGAATGCCCGCAAGCGATTCGGTGGGGGGTAGAATTCGGAGTGGCGATCAAACACGTTTCACCCCCCACCGATTCAGCCTTCGCATAAACCGCTCGGCTTCATCGTCGGTCTTCCCCGAGGGAGACCGACCCTCAAGGGGGGAGTGATTTTCCTCTCTCGTGTGTCGGCCACGACCCTCAAGGGGGGAGTGAAATTCAGCGCGTTCCCTCTGTGGGACTTTTTCAACAGCCCCTCAAGGGGGGAGTGATTTTCCTCTTTCGTTGATTGCGCCTTACCCTCAAGGAGCTGTTGAAAAACCCTCATCAGTCGGGTTTGGTCTGTAGGGGTCGCATATATGCGACCCGACCGATTTGCGGCATGCGGGCCGATGGGGTGGACGCCCCCTTCCGGCAGTTTAGAATGTGGCGAGGTAACGTCACACACCGCCCGGAAGGAGGCATCCATGGAAGGAGTCTACATCATCGGCATCGACTTGGCGAAAAACAGTTTTCAACTCCACGGGGCGCGCGCGGACGGTTCGGTCGCGTTCCGCAGGAAGCTCGGTCGGGCGGGTCTGCTGAACTTCCTGGCCAAACAGCCGCGCTGCGTGGTGGCGATGGAGGCGTGCGCGGGGGCGCACCACTGGGGCCGTGAGATC
>MPNJ01000010.1 GCA_002238965.1 Nitrospinae bacterium bin107
CAGTTATATGCGACGAGCGAACCATCGAGCTCGCCGGGCCGATTCGGACCCGACCCGCGCATCTCCATACGGGCCCGCGGCCAGGATGAAGCGCCGCAACCAAGAGGCCGAATGTACGACTGAGCCGAACCGCTTTGCGCCGAACCACTCCAAAAAACCGCTTGCATTCTGAGGGGGCGTCCATGTACGCATATATGCGGCCCCTACACCAGGCTTACAACCAGAACGACGTGCGAGGTGAGGGCATGAAAGAGACGAAAAGGCAAAGTCAAAATGGATTCCGGCAAACCCTCATTCATCAATCGCGTTTGACCTTCGATACGGCGCTTGAGCGCCTACTCAGGATGAGGGTTCGGAGCGCTTACTCGCGATGAGGGAAGTTCCAAGCTGCACAAGGCGAGGAAGGCGGTTGCGCCCTCAAGGCGAATCGACCGGCGGCCAGATGCGCTTTCCGGTGCTCGGGGAGCCGGGCGCGTGAACGAGGCTGCCCACCATCTCGCGCGACCAGTCCTCGCTCTCGAGTTCTTTCTGGAAATAATGCTCGACGGATGTGTTCAGGTCGAACTCATAGAGCACGGCGTGCTTGGCCCACCCGCAAACGGAAACCAGTTTGCGCATGCCCACGCAGCCCTCCAGGGTCTGCATGCGCGGAAAGCGGAGCTGCACGTACCACGCGCCCATGCCCTCTTCATTCGCGAGCGCGTTGCTGTTGAAGCTCCCCATCTGGACCCTGGGGCCCGGCGTGATGCCCGGGGCGCGCTGCGCTATCTCGGGACCGTCGATCCGGCCCGTCTCCACGAAAACGCACTCACGCACGCCTGCGCGCATCCCCAGCATCTCGCGCTCATCCGGCCCCCATTTTTCCGCCAACTGCGCAGGAGAGGGATTCAGGAACGTGTGGACGCTCTCGGCGCCGAAGAGCATGAGATACCCATTGCCCGTGGGCACGGAGGGGTCGTCGGTGTGCGTGAGGCGCCGGTTCACGTTCTGCCTGCGCTCCTCGCTCTTGTCGTTGTCCACGTGCGCCGCCCAGAGGTAGCCGGATCGCTCCAGCATCTCGGGCAGATGCACCTCGTGCAGCCATGCGATGTACTCGTTCGCCCCCTCGGCGGGCAGGTCGTACCACGTCGCCCAAATCGCTCTGTCCATCAAATCTCTCCTTGCGCCTCATGTCCCAAGTAACAATTCATTCCGCCTTGCCGTTCGCCGCCCTGAACTCGCGTCGGGGCTCGATGCCCAGCTTCTTCATACGGCTCTGAAGCGTCGTGGGCTTCATCCCCAGAATCCGCGCGGCTCCCCGCTCTCCGGAAACCCGCCCGCCCGCATGCTCCAGCACCCGGAGGATATACCGCCTTTCGTACTCCTCGAGCGAGGTGAACTCGCTCTCCCTCGCCGACGGGGGAGCCTCGCCCAGAAGCTGCCTGTCGAACCGCAGAACCCGGCCGCGTCCCAGGACGAGCGCGCGCTCCACCACGTTCTCGAGTTCGCGGATGTTGCCGGGCCAGTCGTAGCGCATGAGCCGCTCGAACGCTCGGGGGTCCACCGACTCGATGCGCCGGTTCATGCGCGGCCCGTGCTTTCTCACGAAATAATCGACCAGATCGGGAATGTCCTCCTTGCGCTCCCTGAGCGGCGGCGTGTTGATGGGTATCACGTTCAGGCGGAAGTAGAGGTCGTCGCGGAACCGGCCCCGGCGGACTTCTTCCTCCAGATCCCTGTTCGTGGCGGCGATGATCCGCACGTCCACCTTGAGCGTCTGGTTGCCGCCCACCCTCTCGAATTCGCGCTCCTGCATCACCCGTAATATCTTCACCTGCGCCTCGGGGGAAATTTCGCCGATCTCGTCGAGGAAAATCGTACCCTTGTCCGCAATCTCGAAGCGGCCCTGTTTTCTGCCCACCGCCCCCGTGAACGCGCCCTTCTCGTAGCCGAACAACTCGCTCAGGAGCAGCGTCTCCTGCAGCGCCGCGCAGTTCACCTTCACCAGCACGCGGTCTCTCCGCGCGCTCATATGGTGGATGCCGCGCGCGACCAGCTCCTTGCCGGTTCCCGTCTCGCCCAGAACGAGCACAGTCGCTTCCGTCGGCGCGACCTGGGCGATCAACTCCCTGACGTCCTCCACCGCTTTGCTCTTGCCGATGAGTTCGTCGGAGCTGTGTATCTCCTTGATCTGATCCCGAAGGTGAATCGTCTCCTGGTGAAAACCATCCTTGATGCCTTCGAGCTCGGCGTACGTCTGCGCGTTCGCCACCGCCGTGGCGATGGCGGGCGTGAGTTCGCACAGAAACTCACCCATCTCATCGGTGAACTGGTCGGGCATGCTGCTGGCCACGGCGATCTCGCCGAAAACGTCATCGCCGATGACGAGCGGCGCGCGAATACCGCTCCTCAAGCCGCGGCGGAAAACGCTCTCATCCTCCGCGAAGGGGCGTTCCCTGTCCAAATCCTTGTAAATCACATACGGCGCTTCGCGGTGCTCGATGAGCCAGCCCAGCGTGCCGCCCTCGAGCGGGATGTCCTCGTGCGGCGCATCGAGTATCTCGTCGCTCGATGCGAGCGCCCGGATGGTGTAGGTCTTCTTGTCGGGATTGACGAGATAGAGCACGAAATGATCCAGCGGAAATATCGCCTTCGCCTCGTGCGCCACGCGGCTCAGGACGGCTTCCATGTCCAGGCTCGAATTGAGCACGTGCCCCACCCGCTGGATGACGCGCAGCCTCTCTTCGGTGGATAGCGTGTGAACGACCACCTCTGCTCCCCCTGATCTCCCAATTGATGGAAAGGAAGGGTATCATATCCCGGATGGATTTGGTGCTGCTAATTTCACCTACAAGAAGACCATGACATGAAACCGCTATCGCTCTACGTCCATATTCCGTTCTGCATCGTCAAGTGCGGGTATTGCGATTTCAACTCCTACGCACTGGATACGCTCCTGGAAAAAGGCCACGCGGGCGAGGACTGGGCGCGCCGCTACGGGGATGCGCTGATGGCGGAAACGAAAAGCAGGGCGGAGCAGTTCTCGCTGAATGGCCGGGAAGTCGGCACGATATTCTTCGGCGGGGGCACGCCCTCGCTCTTCCCGGCGGAAGAAACGAGGCGCGTTCTGGACTTCATCGCCGCATCGTTCGACCTCGCGCCTGATTGCGAGATCACGCTCGAGGCGAACCCGGGCGCGGCGGAGGCCGAGCGCTTCGGCGCGTTGAGAGAAGCCGGCGTCAACCGGATCAGCATCGGCGTGCAGACGTTCGACGACGAGGCGCTGGGGAGGCTCGACCGGGTCCACACGGGCGATGACGCTGAACGCGCATTCCGCGCCGCGCGAGCGGCGGGCTTCGCCAACGTCTCGCTCGACCTCATGTTCGGAATTCCGTTTCAGACAATCGAGGCGGCCACGCAGGACATCGAGCGCGCCCTCGATCTGGGGCCCGAGCACCTCTCCGCGTATGAGCTGACCATCGAGCCGGGCACGGCGTTTCATGCGCGGCAGGCGCGGGGGGAGCTCGGCGGCCTCCCCGATGAGGATACGGCGCTTCGCATGTGGGAGCTCCGGGATTCGGCCCTGTCAGCCGCAGGCTATGAGCGCTATGAGATCAGCAACTTCGCAAAACCCGGCTTCGCGTGCCGGCACAACCTGAACTACTGGCGGCGGGGAGATTACCTGGGCCTGGGCGCGGGCGCGCATTCCCTGGTGGAGGGGGAGCGCTTCTGGAACCACGCCCGGCCGGACGTATATGCGAAGAACGCGAGCGACCCCACAGCCGGCAAAGAGCACGTGGATGAGCCGGAAAAAGCGCTCGGCGAGGCCCTGATGCTCGGCCTGCGGGTGAAAGAGGGCGTCTCGCTTATGCGCATCGCGCGAGAATGCGGCGCGGACCCCGATGATGCGTTCGGGGAACTGTTCCGTGACCTGGAGACTTCCGGCCTCCTGGCCAGGGAGAACGGACATCTTCGCCTGTCGGATAAGGGAACGCTTCTCGCCAACCAGGTGCTGGCGAAATTCTTATAAAGGAGAACAACCATGCCTCCCGTGGCTGTCATCGAGAAAATACAGGCCTCCGCCGAAGAGGTGTTCAACTTCATCGGCCATGTGGAAACGCACCCGCAAATCGCGGACTTCAGCCAGAGCGTCAAAATCATCTCAGAGCAAAAAAGCGGCGTGGGCATGCGCTTCCACCAGGTCTACACGAGCGGGATCGAGCATGTCTCTGAAATCATGGTCTGGGAGCCGGGCCGGAAAATCGTCTGGCACAACTTCGAGGGTGACTCGAATACACCCGTCATGATCATCAGCTACTATTTCGAGGAAGAAGGCCCCTATACCCACATCCTCCACACCGTCGAGTGCGACGAATACGAGAACCAGGCCAAACACCGCGACGGCACGCTCAGGAACATACGAGAACTGGCGAATCTGAAGCGGATTCTGGAGGGAGGTTAGGGGGATACACCCTCTACAAACTGGCGGGATCACAACTCCCTGGGAGATGACTCGTAGAATTGAAGAACCCTTGGTGTCGTATGTTCCGATGATTCAAGTCCTTGGCAAATCTTCGACAAAACAGATTCGCCCATAGGCGAGTGTGATGAAAATACATTTTTCCGCACGCCTTCTATGAGTTTGTTGGCTTCCACGATTATAGCCCTTTTGTACACGACGAAGCTTTCATGTTTTATAAATGGATGATCGCCTGGATTCAGAGTACAAGCGGGATCATGATTATAGTAATTACGAATGCTTGAAAAACTTACAAGCAGCACTCTTTGAGCACCATCACCCATATCGTCGTATGGATTTGTAAGGACAACAAACAAGTGCATCCGATCAGGGTCATCGTCAGGCCCTGATGGCATGAGGAGAGTAGCACCAGGAAATGGCAGAAACATTCTTACAGGGACTGGAGAATTCTGTCGATATCTTTATCTTTTTCAATCTCTCTGGATAATTCACATGCCTGTTCTTCTTCATATCCAAGAGCCAAAAAGACATCTTTGTATGCGATTGGCAGTGATGTTCCTTGCGGGTCTTTCCACTCTGGTAAGGTGTGGGTGAAATCGCTTATTTTCCACTCGTCAAGATCACCGAATTTTGCCCAAACATACTCAAGAATGTCTCTGTCGGCTTTGCTCAGCTCATCGAAATCTTCATCGCAAACCTTCCTTGCCAGAAGGATGTCATACCCCTGTTTAGGGGATATCCACGAATCCCAACCACCTTCGACAGAGGCGATAGCCGCGCCATTGGCAAGGTTTAGCGTATTCGACAAAACCGGCCCATAATCCATTGAGACCATACGGTCGCCTGTCATCGGCATCCCGTAACGCTTCAATGACTCCCGCTCGGCGAGATACAAAAGTTTCATCAGTTTGAGTAGCGCAATGCGGCCATCTTCGCACTGAACAAAATATGCGGCCATTTGCGCGACTTTTCGATCGTTGAACATGAGGATACCCCACAAGTTCGGGGAATATTTTGTTGCCAACTTTTACGGCGAGGTTGTTTGCCCCATATATAGCGAGTTTGCCTGATTTCGCTACACATCATGCACACACATTGCAAATGTAACGGAAACACAGAGATGATTCAATTAACATATAAAGTCCCTAAAACCATAAACTATCAAATTCTCCTTTCACAAAACCTCCTCCCATTCCTCGCTGAGCCGCTTCCCGACGTCCGGGTCGACGAGGACAGTTTCGTGCGCGCCGATCAGCACCTGGCCGGGGCGCCGCCCCTTGGGCTTCCTCAAGCGCGGGAAGGGAAGGTAGGCGACGGTGAGCCTGGAATCCGTCCGGCCCCGGCTGAAATAGGCCGCGAACGCCGCCGCCTGGGCAAGAGATTCCGCGTCGGGCTCCAGGGGCGGCCCATCGCCCGTACGTCGCAAGAGCACGTGGCTGCCCGGAACCCCGCGCGCATGAAGCCAGGTATCGCTCGCCCGGCCCACGCTTCTCAATATCTCGTCGTTGCCCATCGCGTTCTTGCCGACGACAACCTCCCAGCCCGCAGGGGAGATGAACCGCCTGTAGGGCCTGGCGCGCGCCGCCTGCCTACCCTTGGGGCGCGCGTCTTTCTCTTTCTTCCGGCCTCCACGCCCTGCGTAACCCGACTGGGCCAGCGCTTCTTCCACGCTCAAGACGTCCTCGACCACTTCCGCCGTTTCGAGATCGAAGGCCAGCGCGCCGATGAATCGCTCCTCTTCCTCCATCTCCTGGAGACGCACCAAGCCAGTGGAGGCGCGGCGCTTGAGCTTCTTGTAGCGGCGGAAATACTTCTGCGCGTTCTCCGAGGGCGTGAACCTGGGGTCGAGCGCGATTTCGAGCGGTCCATCCTCCGCAGGAAGCGAAACGACGCTCGCCTTCTCCTCCACCACGTCCAGATGCGCGAGCAGCAACTCGCCTTTCCTCAATACCGCGTCCGCCTCCCCGGCGGAGGCCAGATCCCTCCGCACCCCCTCGATGGAGGAGCGCACACGATTCCCCGCTCGGCGGAGCATTCTGGAGACCACTTTTTTCCGCTCATCAAGCCGGGAATCTCTCACGAGCCGTCCATAAAACGCATCCGCCGCCTCGTTCATGGAACCGAACGCGCGGTACTTGGCCGCATCGCCGCCCCCGATTCGTGCCGCGCTCAGCCCCACAGGTTCGCCATCCGCACCCAGAATCCATGCGGGGGCGAATTCCTTGTTTTGGTAGCTCTCGATCACCCCCATCAGCGCATCCGCAGCACCCGCCCAGCCTTCCCCGTCGCCGGAGGCAAGAGCAAGCTCGCGCGCCAGTACCGGACTCACGCCCGCGACCGAGCGAACCAGCCAGCGCGCGAAATCCTCGCGACTTGCGGAGCCAAGGTTCGACTCTCGAATCATCTCCAAGAGCGCTTCTTTCGTGAGCGCGCCCGGATTCTGCTTTTTCTGCTCGGGCGGCAGTTGATACCTCCCCCCTCTCTCCAGAGGACGCGGGGTGTGGGGGCCGGGGGGAACAAATCTCCTGGCCTCCAGTATCTCGCCCGTCGCGCCGCTCAAGAGCACGAGGTTGCTCCAGCGGCCCATCACCTCCGCCATGAGCGCGAAGGAATCGCCGCCCCCCCGCTCGAAGGAGAACTGGAGCACGCGTTCCCACTCTCCGGCCGCCACGCGGGTAAGGCGATGGCCGCTCAAGTGTTTTCTGAGCGCGCGGCAAAAGGTGGGCGCCTCCGGCAGGCTCGGGGGAGGGTCCGTCGTCAGGTGAACGCGCGGGTTCGCGGAGTCCGTGCTTATCAGGAGGGCGCGTTTTTCTCTTCTCGCGCCCGAGATATAGAGGACGATCGTATGCGCGTCGGTCTGTGAGATCCTCTCCAGGCGCGCGCCCAGAAGGCTCTCGCTCAACTCCGCTGAAATCGCCTGAAGCACGAAAGTATCCATAATTCACCCAAAAACGAGGACATCTTCTCGAAGCGCGTAAATTGACACGCCCCGAGCGGAAAATTATTGTAGACTCTTTCAGGTTAGCTGTTAACAACACATCACGGAGCGGCGCATGATAGACAGTATGACGGGTTACGGTGCGGGGGAGCGGCCGCTGGGTGAGGCTTCGGTCAGCGTGGAGGCGCGCTCGGTGAACCACCGCTACCTGGAGGTTTCCTGCCGGGGGCCGCGCTGGTCGCTCGCCCTGGAGAATGAGGTGCGCGAGGCGGTGAAAAAGCGCTTCTCCCGGGGACGCTTCGACATCTATATCCGCTCGGGCGAGGAGGGGAACCACGCATCGCCCATCGACGCCGAAGCCGCGAAATCCCTGCTCGCCACCCTGAAATCCCTGAAAAATGAACTGGGAATCGCGGGCGAGATCGACCTCTCGATACTCACCGGCTTCAGAGACCTGCTCAAAAGCGCCGAGCCGGAACCAGAGAAGGACGAGATTCGGGGCGTCCTGATGGGATCGCTCGGCGATGCGCTGGGCGCCCTGGGAGAGATGCGAGAGAAAGAGGGCGGCGCGCTATCGAAAGACATCTGTGAGCATCTCGACACCGTGGAGAAGGGTTGCGGCGAGATACGCGAACGCCTGCCCGAGGCGCGCAGGCTGCTCACCGAGCGGATGCGCGAGCGGATTCTCGAAATCGCCCAAGGCGTCGAGATGGACGAGGGGCGCCTGGAACAGGAGATGATCTACGCCGCCGAGCGCGGGGACATCAGCGAGGAACTCAGCCGTCTCGACAGCCACGTCGTCCAGTTTCGCGAGATGCTGGAGGGCGAAGGCCCCATCGGCCGGAAGCTCGATTTCCTCACCCAGGAGATGAACCGCGAGGCCAACACGATCTCGTCCAAATCCATTGATCTCGTCCTCACCCAGAGCGCGGTCGATGTGAAGAGCGCCATCGAGAAAATCCGCGAACAAGTACAGAACGTGGAATGATGCAAAGCAGGGGCCGCCTCTTCGTTATTTCCGCTCCCTCCGGGGCGGGCAAATCCACGCTCATCGACCGCTCATGCCGGGAACTCCCCAACATCTGGCACTCGATTAGCGCGACGACGCGGCCAAGGCGCGAGTACGAGGAGGACGGAGTTCATTATTTTTTCATGGAACGCCCGCGGTTCGACGAGATGATCGCCAGAAACGAGTTTCTGGAATGGGCGCATGTTTTCGAGGAATGCTACGGAACGCCCGCAGAGGCGGTGGACGCGCGTCTGGCCGGGGGAGACGACGTGATCATGGACCTGGACGTCCAGGGCGCCCTGCAGGTCAAGCGTAGACGAGCCGAGGCGAGCCTCGTATTCGTCATGCCGCCCTCGCTGGACGAGCTGTCCACGCGCCTCGAACAACGGGCGACTGAAACCGGCGAAGACGCCGAACTCCGGCTCTCGAGAGCCGAAGAAGAAATGGCGCAAAGCCACCAGTTCGACCACGTCATCATCAACGACGACCTGGACGTCGCTTTTCAGGAACTCAAAAAAATTATTCTGAACCATCGCGGGGAGGTCGATTCCCCGTGAGCAAACAGGCGCAGGCCCCCCTCGGCGGGAAGAAAACCGTCCTCGGCGTATCGGGCGGCATCGCCGCGTATAAATCGATAGACCTGGCGCGCCTGCTCGCCCTCGACGGGGCCGAAGTGCAGACGGTCCTGACTGAGAGCGCCGCCTCGTTCGTTCAGCCGCTGCCCTTCGAGGTACTCACGGGGGTGACGCCCATCCAGAGAATGTTTCCGGTCGAGGGAGGTGGATCCACGGGCGACATGCCGCACGTCTCGCTTACGGATCATGCGGACCTCATCATCATCGCACCGGCCACGGCGAACATCATCGGAAAGTTCGCGCAAGGGGTGGGAGATGATTTTCTCTCCACGCTCCTGCTCTCCGCCAGGCCGCCCGCGCTCGTCGCGCCGGCCATGAACCCGCGCATGTGGGCCTCGCCCGCCGTTCAAGAGAACGTATCCGCCCTGCGCGAGAGGGGACACGTCGTCATGGAGCCGGCCGCCGGCCGAATGGCCCGCGCAGAAGAGGGCGTTGGCCGGGGGCGCATGCCCGAGCCGGGGGAGATTCTGCAGGCCGCGCGAGCGATTCTGGTTCCGAATCCCGATCTTTCTGGCATGAAGGTGGTGGTCACGGCGGGACCCACGCGGGAGAGATGGGACGCTGTGCGCTATCTCTCGAACCGCTCCAGCGGCAAAATGGGCTTCGCCCTGGCGGGAGAGGCCGCGAGGCGGGGAGCGGACGCAGTTCTCGTGAGCGGACCCGCCGTACTCGCAGACCCGCCGGGCGTGCGCGTCGTGCGCGTGGAATCGGCCGCCGAGATGTATGAAGCGGTAAAGCGCGAATGGACGGACGCAAACGCCCTCGTCATGGCCGCCGCCGTAGCGGACTATCGCCCGGTCGACCCGTCGGCCCGAAAACGCAAGAAAGGGGACGGGCCTCTCGCGGTCGAACTCGAACGCACGACGGACATACTCGCCGAACTTTCAGGCGATAAGGGAGGGAGAATCCTGGTCGGCTTCGCCGCTGAAACCGAAGAGGTATTAGAGCGCGCGAAGGAGAAGCTCATAAGAAAGGGAATGGACTTCATTGTGGCAAACAGGGTTTCGGGTGATGAGGACGCGATGGGCGCGGACGCCTCGCGCGCCTGGATCATCGACGAAAGCGAAACCGAAGCGCTCCCGGTGCTCGAAAAAGGGGTTCTGGCCGGACGCATCCTCGACCGTCTCGCCAAAATGTGGCAAAACATCAGTACCTGATTCCTACATCCTAAGCGCCCGCCGGTCCAAGACGATGAACCACCGCGCAGAACTCGCCAGAGAAATACTCGGACACCTGAGAAGCCAACGCGCCGCAGGGGTCGGTTACGTGTGCCTGGGAACTCCGCGGGAGGCGGTTCCCGAGGCGGCGCGCCCCGTGACGGCTCCGCCCGCACGAGCGCCCGAAACCGCGCCAAAACCCGAGCAACATGCCCTGATTCCCCAGGCCGCCCCTGCGCCCGAACCCACACTGGCCCCCATGGCGAAGCGCAGAGACCCGGGCCCCGAACCGCCGCCGCTCCCCTTCGACCCCGAAGCGGAGATGTCGCTCGCAGAGCTCAAAGCCGCCGTGGAAGGCTGTCTGCGGTGCAAGCTGGGGGCGGACCGGACGAACCTCGTGTTCGGGGTGGGGAACCCGGCGGCGAAACTCGTCATCGTCGGCGAAGCGCCCGGAGCGAACGAGGACGCGGAGGGGATTCCCTTCGTGGGCCGGGCGGGCCAGATGCTGACCAAGATGATCGAAAACGTCATCGAAGTCCCGCGCCAGGAGGTCTACATCTGCAACATCCTGAAGTGCCGCCCGCCGGGCAACCGCAACCCCGAACCGGACGAAATCGATTGCTGCGAGCCCTACCTCCACAAGCAACTCGCCGTCATCCAGCCCAGGCTCATCCTGGCTTTAGGGAAATTCGCCGCGCAGTGGCTGCTCCAGACGAAGACGCCCATCGGCAGGCTGCGGGGCAAGTTCGGGCGCTACCAGGGGATCCCCTGCCTCTCGACGTATCACCCGGCGTATCTCTTGAGAAACCCGCGCGACAAGAAGCTGGTGTTGGATGACCTGCTGAAGGTGAAGGCGGTCTACCACGGAGAGGCGGAGGCGGACATCGAGCTGTTTCAGTAGGGGGTTGTTGAAATACCCTTCCTCGGGGTAGTACCCCCCCCAACCCCCCTTGTCAGAGGTTGTTGAAAAAGACCCCTTTGGAGTCAGGTTAAACCATCCTCACCCTGCAGAACGCCAAACAACCACTCCCCCCTTGAGGGTCGGTCTATCCTCCTCGGGTAGACCGACGAAGAGGCCGAGCGATTTTTACGAAGGCCGATTCGGTGGGGGGTGAATCGCGTTTTATCGCCACTCCGAGTTATACCCCCCACCAGTTCACTTTCGGGCTTACGCCCTCAGTTCACTGTCGGGCATTCCCCTCGGGATGCCCGACCCTCAAGGGGGGAGTGAAATTCAGCGCGTTCCCTCTGTGGGACTTTTTCAACAGGCCCCTCAAGGGGGGAGTGATTTCTTATAAACGAGGGTATTTTCAAGGCAGCGAATCTGTAGGACTTTTTCAATAACCCCGCATGCGACCCCTACAACAAAAACGTACCGCCTCGTAACGACAGGTCGCGACCTTGGACAGGCACGGGGGCCTGTCCCTACGGATTCCTCGCTCGGTTCTATTCGCTAAATCTAGAATTCAGGGCTTTTTCAACAACTTCTTCAAGTGAGGAATGCGGTGATCTATTCCGCCTCGTCAGGATAGTTGGACACCTCGATCAGGTTGCCGTCCGGATCGCGGAAATAGAATGAGCGGATCGGCCCCGTCGCGCCGCTCTTGTCACCCGGGCCTTCGATGATCTCCACGCCGCAGCCACGCACGTGCGCCAGCGCTTCCGCCAGATCCGTTTTCGTGATGAGGCACACGTCCTCGGAACCGGGGACGGGCGGGTCGGCCTTGGGCTCGAACTCCGCTCCCGCCAGATGCAGGTTTATCTTCTGCTCACCGAACCTGAGCGCGCGGCGGCCCCCTTCGAAGGTGATGACCTCCATGCCGAGAACATTTGAGTAGAACTCACAAGTGCGCTCGATGTTGCGCACGGTGAATACCATGTGGTCGAACCGGTCGATCTTCAAGGGACCCTCTCCTGAAAAAAGGATGACGCGCCAGATTGTTCAGTCAGCGTTTCCGGGGATAGTTTTCCTGATTTTCAAGTATATTGCCTTTCGGGGCAACACTTGATGATGCGCATCGCCTCGTCCAGAGCGTGAGGGACGCGCGATTGATTTCCCATGCGAAATATAAGATAAGGATTTTGCGATTACGCCCGCAAATCACCGGATTTACCTGCCCGAAGAAACAGGAGGAGCGTCGATGGGGGAGCGACCCGCGGCGAACCTGAGCGGCAAAGACCGCCTTATCGTTGCACTGGACGTGCCGACGCACGAGGAAGCGCTCACGCTGGTCGAGAAACTCGAGAACGTATCCTTTTTCAAGGTCGGGCTCGAACTCTTTCTGGCGGGGAACCTGCTCGGATTCATCAATGAGCTGCAGGGGCGCCGCTCAGGCGAAGGCGGGGTGTTCGTCGATCTCAAGCTGTCGGGAGACATCGGCAACACGATCGCCAGCTTCATCGAGGGCTGCACCGCCCTGAACGTCAGGTTCGTCACGCTCACCGAGTCCATGCCCTACGTGATGACGACCAGGACGATTGAAACCGCGCTCAAAACCCGAGGCGTTGCGGAGCACCCCAAAATCCTGATGGTGCCTTTGCTCTCCAGTCTCAGTGATGATGACTTGCGAAGCGAAGGAATTACAGGAACGGATTCGGCGCAATACATTCTCGAACGCGGCGAGAAGCTGCTGGCCGAGGGTTGTGACGGGCTGATCGTCTCGGGCGACGCCATCGGAGCCTGCCGCGAGAGGTTCCCGAATGCCGATATCGTAAGCCCCGGCATCCGGCCGGCGTGGTCCGCCTCGGACGATCACAAGCGAATCACGACGCCGGCGGACGCCATCCGCATGGGTTCGGACTATCTCGTCGTGGGCAGGCCCATCACGAAAAACGACGACCCGTTCAGCGCGGCGAAGGCGATTATCGACGAGATGGATGAGGCGATTGACGCCAAGGATTCCGTTGGCGCGGCGGGGTAGATTTTTTAGCCGCTCATTTTCCAGGCAAATCTTTCGGCAAGCTTGTCTACGGTGTTTTTTCCAGCAATTTCCTTAGCGCTCTCGCGCTGTCCTCCGTGCGTTCAATTAGCGTATCCGTCGCTTTCGCGCCATTCTCGACGCGCTCGATCAACGCTTTCGTACTGGCCTCGGTGCGTTCGATTAGCGCATTGGTTGCATTCGTGCCACTCTCGACTCGTTCGATCAGCGCCTTCCAACTACCCTCGGTGCGTGCGAGCGTAGCTTCCAGCGATTTCGTGTTGACTGCGGTGCGCTCGAGCAAGGCATCGAGCGCTTTCGTCTGGTTGTCCAAAACCCTGTCTCTATGTCTTGACGCCCTGTGCATCATGAGCAGCCCGCATCCTATCAAGGCGCACTGCGCAATGCCGACTCCGGCGGCGACGTAAATGCTCCACCTTTGCAATTCGAGTGTCGCGATTTCAAATTCCGTCATTTCCCGTTCTCTCTCGTATTTCAAAAAAGCGGCGAAAAAAATATCTCCCGACGCAGCGGAAATGTCAAAGCGGAAACTTCAAATGCGAAAACGGACGCCATTCCCCCCTCACTTATCCTTCCTTCTCGCCCTTCTGCCCGGCATGGCGGGGTCGGAGGGGCGGCGGTCGTCCATGGATTTCTCGTCGGGCACGTTCAGGCGCTCGCCGAGGCGCTCGTTGAGTTTCTCCTCGCGCATGGCGAGCAGGATTCGCCAGACGGAATGTTGAAAAAATGGTCCAGTTGTTCCAGGTTCAAAAGCATGTAGTCCACGCTTGCCGCCCAGACGCTCATCGCTTAAAAGAGCAACCTCATCCATGGGAAACGTCCAAATTCGCATTTGAGACTGTAGACATGAACACAATTCCAGATCCGGTGAAAACGGGAACCTACACCATCTCCGAAGCAGCCCGTTATATTTCCGCTCCATATTCCACGATTTTTCGTTGGGCGGTAGGCGCCGGAGCCAAGGGCTCTCTCGTGAAAATACCGTCCAACAAACCAAACCTCATATCGTTCATGAATCTGACCGAACTTCATCTGCTGTGCGCGATAAGAAGGGAATACAAGATTTCGACGCGAAAAATATACAACGCCATTGAATACTTGAAGGAATATGGGGAAAGTGAAGACGAAAGAAACTATCCTCTGGCCTGCGGCAAACTGCACGTGGACAAGGACCGCAGAGGCCTATTCGTAAGACAATTGGACGTGCTCGTGGAGGCGAGCCGTTCCGGCCAAGTCGCCATGCACGACATAATCGGCCTGGCGCTCGACAGAATCGAACTGGACGAAAGAGACATCCCCGCGAAGTTCTATCCTTTCACGAGAAATGACATCAAAGAAAATTCCCCGAAAAAAATCGTCATCGACCCTCGTATCTCTTTTGGACGTCCCGTCATATCCGGCACGGGCATTTCCACGAACATCGTTGCGGGCAGATATAAAGACGGGGAATCCATCCGTTCGCTCTCCAGAGACTACGGATGTCCACCCCAAGACATCGAAGAAGCCATAAGAGTCGAATTGCAGCCAGATGTCGCCGCATGAAATGCCGGTCTTTTTTCTGGACAGATGCCTGGGGAGACATCTGGTTGCGCGAGGCTTGCGATAAGAGGGTTTAAGGAGCAAGGTTCACGACGATCATCTCGCCCAAGATGCCACCGATGAAGAGTGGATGAAGTTCGCAGCGGAAAAAGGGTGGATTGTCATCACCAAAGACAAAAGAATCAGGAATCGAATGTCTTTCCTTCATTACCTGAACACGTATTCAGGGCGCGTCTTCGTAATTTCAACCCAGAACAATACGGCTGAGACGATGATCGAGTGCATTGTAAATGCGAAGAATCGGATTATGCGTTTTATCGAAAAGAACGAAGCCCCTTTTATCGCCAGCATCTACCGAAACGGAAGCCTCAAAAAACACGAGATGAAAAACAGGGAATAGGGACGAACCCCTTCCTCGGAGTCGTCCCGCAGACCGCAACCTGTCCTTAACAGGTGGCCGCCACTTCGAAAGACTATTCTTTCTAGATCGGTCGAGTTCAAACAAAGAGCCGTCATTCCGGCGCATGCCGGAATGACGAACGAAAACCGCTTCCACCGTCGGCAGAGACCTAGCTTCAGCGATATCCCCGCCACTTTCGCACGTCGACTTATACGCGCAATTCCTCCCTCACTTATCCTTCCTTCTCGCCCTTCTGCCCGGCATGGCGGGGTCGGAGGGGCGGCGGTCGTCCATGGATTTCTCGTCGGGCACGTTCAGGCGTTCGCCGAGGCGCTCGTTGAGTTTCTCCTCGCGCATGGTGAGCCTCTTCTGGACCTCCGCCTCGAACCCCCGGGAGGTGGGATGGTAGAACCGGGTCCCCTGCAGACCCTCGGGCATGCCCTCCATCTCCACGACCGCGTCGTCGAACTCGTGCGCGTGCTTGTAGCCCGCGCCGTAGCCCAGATCGCGCATGAGGCCGGTGGGCGCGTTCCTCAGGTGATGGGGGACGGGCGCGGCGTCGCGCTCGCGCACAGCGCGCTCGGCGGCCCCGAAGCCCCGGTAGACCGCGTCGCTCTTTGGGGCCTGGGCGAGATAGACCACCGCCTGGGCGATGGCGAGCTTCCCCTCGGGGAGGCCGATGAAATGAAACGCCCCCTGGGCGGCGGTCGCCACGGCGAGCGCATTCGGGTCGGCCATGCCGACGTCTTCCGAGGCGAAGCGCACGAGGCGCCGCAAGATGTACATGGGGTCTTCGCCGCCTTCGAGCATGCGCGCGAGCCAGTAGAGCGCGGCGTCGGGATCGGAAGCCCGCAAGGTCTTGTGAAGTGCGGAGATGAGATTGAAGTGCTCCTCGCCCGCCTTGTCGTAGAGCAGCGTCTTGCGCTGGGCGGCCTCGCCCACCAATGCGGCATCGACCCGGCGGCTCTCGCCGGCCAAGGCCGCGGCGGCTTCGAGAATGTTCAAGGCCGAGCGCGCGTCCCCGCTGCTCAAGACCGCGACGCGGCGCAGCGCGTCATCCTCGGCTTTGAGCTTCATGGCGCCCAAGCCCCGCTCGGCGTCTTCCAGGGCGCGGCGGAGAAGCGCGACGACGTGCTCTTCCTTCAGCCCTTCCAGCACGAACACGCGCGCGCGGGAGAGCAGGGGCGCGATGACCTCGAAGGAAGGGTTTTCCGTCGTGGCGCCGATGAGGGTGAGCGTGCCGTTTTCCACATGCGGGAGGAGGCCGTCCTGCTGGGCCTTGTTGAAGCGGTGGATCTCGTCGATGAACAGAATCGTGCGGACGCTCCTGCGCTGCATGCGCTTCGCCTCGTCCACGGCGGCGCGCAATTCCTTCACCCCGTGGAGCACCGCGCTCAGCGTGATGAAGTGCGCGTTCGTCCTGTTCGCGATGATGCGCGCGAGCGTCGTCTTGCCCGTGCCGGGCGGCCCCCAGAAGATAAGCGGGCGCAGGGCGTCTTCCTCCACGGCGTGCCTCAACACGCGGCCCGGGCCGATGAGGTGATCCTGGCCCAGGACCTCATCGAGCGTGCGGGGCCGCATGCGTTCGGCCAGGGGCGCCGCCGGATCGACCCGGGGTTCCTGCGCTCCGCCCGCGCCGCCGTCTTCTTCTGGCTGATCGAACAGGCTTCTCTCCAAAGCGCGCTCCTTTTTCATGGAAACGACCCATTGTAGCACCCGTTTTTCACTTTCCTGAAACTTATTTTCGCTCGGGACGAAAAGAAGATGCGCCTTTCACGCGCCACCCGACGAATCTGCGACGCAGGCACGCCACCTCATCGCCCGGGAACCCCTTTTTCCAGACCGAGGAGCGGACGCGCATATGCCCGTATTTGCCGTGCTCCATGAAATCCGTGCGTCCGGTATGATGCGCCACCCGAGGCATCGCGCAAATCTTCACTCTCCGGTCGGGAAAGGCGCAATCGATAGGGCGTGAAAACCCTCGCTCATCGCTCGGGTTTTGCCCGGCGAACCGCTGAATCGGGGCGAGACGGAATTTCCGTAAATATCGATAAAATTCGATAAATTCACGGGGTTATTCGATAAATTGATGGGAAATTATTTTCTTGAGAAAAGGCGCCGCAGAAGCGATGCGCAGGAAGATTCTGCCATGACCCGGGGGGCTGGCGGTGACGGCAAATGCGGGGAGTTGCGGGGTCGATAATCTCACTCCCGCAGAAGCATTGCGGGGATACCGCGTCCCCGGCGGCGCGCCTGCAGCGGCAATTGGGGGAATCTGCGCGGAGCGTCGCCCCTGGAACGAACAGGAAACCACCGCAACCGTTTGATATAATATGACTTATAGCGCAGCCTCCGAAACATGGCGCGAAAGATACCCACAAGCCTCGTTTTGTGTTTTGATGGGGCGTCACATACGCACCACCGGGGAGCTACAATGGAAAAAAGAGTGGTTCATACGGACAAGGCCGCATCCGGCAAGGTGCCTCTCTCCCAGGCCATTCAGGCGGGGGAGTGGCTCCACTGCTCGGGGCAGTTGCCCCTCGACCCCGCGACGGGAGAACTGGTTCCGGGCGGCGTCGCCGAACAGACGCGGCAGATTATCGAGAACCTCAAGGCCGTATGCGAGGCGGGCGGCACATCGCTCAAAAACGCTGTAAAAGTGACCATTTTCATGGAAGATCTGGCCGATCTGGGAGACATGAACGCCGTATTCGAGGAATACTTCGGGACGGAAGATCCCCCGGCGCGAACGACTTTCCAGGCGGCGAAAATCATCGCGGGCGCGAAACTCGAAATCGAACTGCTCGCGTTCATCCCAAAATAAGCGCCCAATATCAAGAGGAGAATCTTTTTTGGCCACGAGAGCACCCCTGGTCGGGATACTGATGGGAAGCGCATCGGATAAACCGGTGATGGAAGAAGCCACGAAGGCGCTCGAAACCTTCAACATTCCCTCTGAAATGAGAATCTTATCGGCCCACCGCACGCCTGACGCCGTTCATGAATACGTGAAAACGGCGCCTGAGCGCGGAATCCGGGTGCTGATCGCGGGCGCAGGCATGTCGGCGCACCTGGCGGGCGTCGTCGGAGCCGCGACGGACCTGCCCGTGATAGGCGTTCCCATCGACAGTTCCTCCCTTGGCGGCCTCGATTCTCTTCTCTCCACAGTGCAGATGCCCCCCGGCATACCCGTGGCGACGATGGGGATTGGTGGCCCGGGCGCCAGGAATGCGGCCCTCCACGCCGCCCGGATACTCGCCTTGACCGATCAGAAACTCGCGAAGGAATACCGGCGTTTCGCGCAACAACAAACCGAGAAGGTTCTGGCCGCGGACGCCGCGCTCCAGAAAGAAATCTCTCCTCTGCCCGCCCAAGCGCAAAAAGACGGCGCGAAACAACCACAAAATGAAACCAAAAAAAGTACAGGCCAGAAATCAAGGCCCAAGCGTAGTCGCGCCAAAAGAACGTACCGGAAAAAATAGACGGTGAGCAGAATCCTCCCGGTGAATCCTGGTTCACCAGAAGAAGAAGTAATTCGACAGGCCGGCGAAGAACTGAATTCGGGAAACATCGTCGCTTTGCCCACGGATACGATTTATGGCCTATGCGCCAGCGCTCTCGATAAAGAAGCCGTCGAGAAACTCTACGAAACAAAGGGAAGAGAAGACGAGAAAGGCGCGCCCGTTCTCATCGGCTGCCGCTCCCAGTTAAAAGGGCTTGCAGTCGACATTTCTCCGCAAGCTTTCAGCCTGATGGACTCAATATGGCCCTCGGGTCTGACTTTGGTTTTACCGGCAACTCCCGATCTGTCTCCCCTGCTCACCGAAGGCGGTGCTTCTGTCGCCGTGCGTATGCCCGCTCAAGCGCTTTGCCGAATACTTGCGATGCGAGTCGGCCCGTTCGTGGCGACGAGCGCGAACGTATCCGGAGAACTTCCACTCCATAACGCTCAAGCGATTTCTTCTCGATTCCAAAACAAGGTGGGGCTGGTCCTGGACGGTGGAACAACAGAGAATACCCGGCCTTCCACCGTAGTGGACGCGAGAGGGAATAAACCAATAATCCTGCGCGAAGGTGTGGTTGATTTCGATTCGGTGGCGCGCGCTTGGGATAATATAAGAGAACCTGCGCCCTGAATTTTATTCAGGCTCAGGCATATTCAAGACTATCCGGCCCTCTCCTTCGACTATACATTGACAAGCCAGGCGATATTCATCCGGATTCCATCCATAGGCATCCAGCGTATCTTTCTCGTCTTCCTGCTGTGAAGAGAGAAATTCGGCTCCGGAAATCACGGTCACTTTGCAAGTAGAACAGGCGCAATTGCCGCCGCAATCGCAGGTATGCTCGACACCATTTTCCAAATCCGCATCCAGAATGGAATCTCCAGTCGCCATCTTATATTCGACATCGAGATTTTCATATCGAATAGTACTCAACAATCCACCTCCCGAAAAAATGATTTTCTAACCTTACAGAATCGCTAGATTTAAACGTTCTTCACGAACATGAGAATTTCACAAAACCCCTTCCTTCAAGGGCCAAATCTATATCTTTTTTTGTTCTCTTCAACAAGCGCGTTTCTCATTTTTGGGGCATTATTTCAACAGACGGCAAGCACGAATATCCAGATTCACGGAGGGACGAGGGCGAACTAGACCATGCCTTTCGGGGGTAGAACCACAATCGATTCCGTCCAGGCCTTGCGGGATTGAGAGAGTAGGAACTCAATGGCTTCCGCCACCAGATCTGGTGGGATCATCGCCTCAAAATCGAACTCCCCCGGGATGGATTTCCACATATCCGTTGCGCAGGCTCCAGGCCGGAGGATAGTAAGGCGTATCCCCTTCGGCCTCAACTCCTCCACCAATGCCCTGGAGAGTCCCTCAAGACCGGCTTTCGCGGCGCAATAAGCCGACGCCCCCGGAAAGCCCGACACCGCACTGATCGAAGATATGTTAATAACATCGCCATTCGCCGCCGCAAGCAAGGGACAAAGCGCCCGCGTCAACATGAAAGGGGCGGTGAGACACACCGAGACCGTAGCGTTAAATTCATCCACAGAGAGGTTTTCGATATCCTTGAAAACACCTGAGCCCGCATTGTTTATCAGCGCATCCACTCCCTCCAGGCGTTTTTCCGCCATTTCACTGAGCGCTTCGACTTCGTCTGCTTTCGTCACGTCGCAACTGTGCGGAAAAATCTGCCCCACGTACCCTTTTGAATCAAAGGCCAATCTCGCCAGGTCATCGGCATCCCTCGAAACGGCAAGAATCTTCGCTCCCGCTTTGGCGAGACGAAGCGCGCTTACACGACCTATACCCCGAGAAGCCCCGGTCAGAACAATTCGCCTTTTCTCCAGGTTTCTCGGTTCACCGAACACCATCTGGGTTTTCTCCATAATAATCCACGAAATTCCGCGCGTTTTCATACAAGCGGACGCGAAACAGAATTTCCGTGTCTATGTGCTCTACCAGGCATTCCCAAATCGAAATCGCTATGTTCTCCGCCGTGGGGACCCGGTTTTTCATGAAACCCGCAGCGTCTTCATTCAAATTCTTGTGATCGAGCGCTTCTACGACTTCCCGCCTCATGAGCCTTTTCAAGTCGGCCAGATTATAAGCCATCCCTGTCTCAGGGTTTAAGGGACATCGCAGGGTTACTTCAAAAACATAATTGTGCCCATGATAGTGTGGATTGGCGCATTTTCCGTACAGGGCCTCATTGCGCTCATCGCTCCAATCAGGCCGAAACAACCGGTGCGCCGCGGAGAATTCCTCTTGCCTTGTTATCTCTATCACTTGCCATTCATCCTAGATTGAAAGCGGGTCGATAACAGAGACATCCGTTTCTATCATATCCGCATACTTTAGGCCTGTGGCCGTATTAAACGTCACGATACGCTCATCGCGCCCGATTTCACCTCGCTCAACCAAAACTTCCAGGGCTGCAATACAGGCCCCGCCTTCCGGGCAGATGAGAATCCCCTCAGAAGCACCTACCTTTCTTTGCGCCTCGAACATCATTTCATCCGAAACAGCAATCGCCGTGCCCCCACTTTCCCGGATAGCTTGCAGACACAAAAAATCCGCCAGAACCTTTGGCGCGCGCAGGCCGGATACCATCGTCGTCGGGTTGTCCCACTGGGCCGAAACTTCATCGTTGTTCTCATACGCCCGCACGAGTGGTGCGCAGCCCTCGGCTTGAACGCATATCATGCGCGGTCTTTTTTCGCCTATCCATCCCAATGCCTCAAGCTCGCCAAAGGCGCGCCACATCGCCACCAATCCCGTTCCGCCGCCTGTGGGGTAGAGAATCACGTCGGGGATATCGCCGCCAAGTTGTTCGACGAGTTCATAAGCCATCGTTTTCTTGCCTTCGGCCCGATAAGGCTCCTTGAACGTGGACAATTCGAACCAACCTTCAGCCGGAGTTCTTTGCGCCACGATTTCCGCGCAATGATGTATATAGCCGCGAACAACGGTCACATCGGCTCCTGCCAGAGCACATTCCACTTTGTGCACACTCGGCGCTTTTTCCGGGACAAACACAGACGCCTCGATTCCCGCTCGCGAAGCGTAAGCCGCCGCCGCGCCTCCCGCGTTGCCTGCTGTAGGAATGGCTATCTTTTTCGCTCCCAGATGCCGCGCCATCGTGACCGCCACAGACAATCCCCTGGACTTGAAACTCCCAGTCGGATTCAAACCTTCATCCTTCACGTACAGATGGGAAAGCCCCAACACATTTTCAAGACGAGGCGCCCTTAATAAGGGCGTCATGCCTTCACCCAGCGTAACGATGGCGCTTTCATCGGGGGCCGGGAGCATTTCATGATAGCGCCACATGGAATGAGCGCGGCTCGCCAAATTCTTGAAGTCCAAAGTCCGCGCCGCGGCTTCGGTGTCATACAGCGCCAGCAACGGAGCACCGCAGGGGCTTAGATTCATCAAGCCGCCGGGTTGAAACTGCTCTCCGGTTTTTGAACACTCAAGTCCTATGAATGTAGAGTAAGAATTCATTTTATAATCTCATTTATGAAATTTTCATTTTCGATATTGTTGCTTCAATAGCACTTTGATACCTTTACTTAGATTCCCTTAACGATAGCGTCATCATCGCTGTCCCCGCAAGGAGAAACCAATGGCACGCAGTGTAAAGGCATTGCCAGGCCCGGCAAAAACCCAAGGATTCGTCGAAATCGCAGAAGGAATACATGTTTTCATCGGCGGAGACGGCGGCACGAATTTCGGCCTCATTCTTACGGACGAAAAACCGGTCATCGTTGATAACGACATCCGTATACGAAAGGCTTTCGTGTCCGGCATGAAAGAATTCACCCGAAAATCACCCGGGCTAGTGCTCAATACCCACCACAATTTCGACCATACATCCGACAACGGTTACTACCACAAGCGAGGGGCTGTTTCCGTCGGCCAGGAAAACGTGGTTATCGAGATGGAGCGAGAGGAGAACGAGGGCATCTGGGTAAAGCAAATGGCGGGCAGGCCGCAAAAGGTGGAGCACCTGATCGGCAAACTTCACATCGCCACGCCCATGGTGACGTTCGGAGATGAGATTTCCGTCCGTTACGGCGGGCGGCTATTCGAGATGGTCCACATCGGTCATTGCCATACTAAAGGCGACACAGTTGTCTGGATGCCGGAGGAGAGAATTCTCTTCACGGGAGACCTGCTCGATTATCGAACCCACCCGGTGGCAAGGTTGGGGAATTTCGGCAACTGGATAGATGCGATCCCAAAACTAAAGAAATTTCCCGCCAAGTTCCTCATCCCCGGCCATGGGCCGGTTCCCACTCAGCCCGCCTCAAAGGTATGGGATGAATTCAGGGGCTACATGACGAAATTACGGTCGCGCACCGCCGCAGCCCTGAAAAAACACCGGACGCTCGCAAAAGCGGTTCCGAGCGTTCACATGGATGAATACCGGAATTGGTTTCGCCCAAACCTGGTTCCGCAAAACGCGACGTTAATGGCAAAGGAAATAAGAAAAAAAAGGTGAGAACCTCACACCCACTCGGTTGGCGGCGCTTCTCCCTCAAAATATCCGGAGGGAACATCCCCTCGCACGCGGCGGTCGATCAGGCGTTTTGTGGTTAAAGAAAACCGGCTTTCCACCTCGCAGGATGAAGACCACGGCTCTTCATCCTGAAACCCGCCCACCCGAATTTCTCCTTCCACGATCAAGACGCCATCTTCGACCACGGGGGTATTTCTAACCACACCTGTTCTGTCATCCCAAAACCGCACGGCGCCATCGTTTGCTCCGAAAGCATAAACGGAACCTCCTCGCTTCCAGTCCACCGTCGCAAACGTTCCTCCTTTTTCTTCCCTTTTCATTTCCGCGCTGCTCGTACCCACGATGTAGATATCCTCCCAGATGAGAGGAGGCGCTATCACCCAGCCCGCCGAGTTCTCCACTCGCCAGCGGAAGTTGCCGCTTGCGCGATTGACTGCAAAAAAATGCCCCTTTTCCTGGTCATTCAGGACGGCGAAAATCCCATTTTCATCCGCGGCATACAGCGAAGTATGCACACCAAGGCGTTCAAGAAGTTCTTCGGGTGGAATCGTCACAAAAACGAACTCTCCATTAGTGATCATCGAAACGGGTTACTCAGAATCTGTCAGCAGAAGAATACCCGAAGACACCTTTCACCTCTATCTCGCCAAGTGAAATGAAACAACGCGCTGCACATCAAGCTCGTGCGTCATGATTATTTTTGGTAAGATCATTCGAACAAGTATTCATCATATCGGAGATTGCTAAAAAGGAGATTTCACATGGCCGTCGTCACCATTTCACGTCAATACGGTACCGGTGGAATTTTCATTGCGCACCAGCTCGCGGACAAACTGGGCCATGCGTTTCTCGGGCGCGACGAGCTCGTTGAAATTTGCGAGCAAAGAGGTTTGACCCTGGATTTGGAGAAAATAGAAGGCCGCGCTCCAACAATCCTGGAACGTACCTTTGGCGTCGGAAGAGACAGCTTGCGAGACGTTTTGTCTGATTGCATGAATGAAGCGGCGGACAAAGGGAATGTGGTTATTGGCGGATGGGGTGGTCAAGTACTCTTGAAGGATCGGACCGACGCCCTGCATCTTCGAATCGTCGGCAGCCTGGAAGCCCGTATCCGCCACTTCATGGAATCATCAGGTGTAACGAGAACTGCGGCGGAAGAAACCATCAAGAGATCAGACCGGGATCAGGGTTTGTTTTCCCAATATTTCTTCAATGTCGATTTCGCCGATTCAACTCTTTATCACGGCACATTGAATATTGAACAAACAGCACCCGAAAGCATGATTTCCTTCATCGAATCGATGATTGCAGAAAAAGAGAAAGCGGCTTCCTGAATACTGTCTCGATATTCATCCTTTTCTTCTCTTTGCTTTCGATGACGCCGCCGCTACTGCGATAAGCGACAAGACTTGAACAACCAGCACGAGAATGAAAGCCCAGTAATAACTTCCCCACAAGTCAAAAATATATCCCGCGGCCCAAGGCCCAACGGCAGAGGCCAATCCCCCTCCCGTTTGGCTGAATCCCAAGATTCGACCAAAATTCTTGCCGCCAAAAATATCCGCCTTGAGCGATACGAAAATCGCACCACGAGCACCGGCGCCAATGCCATACACCAGAATATAAGCATATCCCAGCCAAACAAGACGTTCAGATAAATTCATCAACAGAATTACGCCCGACATGGCGACCAAGCTGAGCAGATAAAAAGTTCGGGTCCGCCCGATCTTGTCTCCTACCCATCCTCCCAAAATACCTCCCATGGCTCTGACAACAGCCAGGCCTCCTATCAGAGAGGCGGCTTTTATGGTGCTCATTCCCACATCAACCATGTGAGCGGCCTGGTGCACGCCGACGACGCTGAAGCCAACGCCATTAAACATCCCCGCCAGAAACAACAGCCAAAAAACCGAATCAGACAGAGCTTCCTTCAAGGTCCAGTTCGACCCGGAGGCAGCCCCTGATTTTCTTTCCGTTACGTCGGCGCGGCTGCGGTGTAAAAGCACATTCAGGGGAACCAACAAGACGATGATGCCAATCGCCAACAAAACATACGCCGCGCGCCATCCGAAAGTCGCGATTAGATAGGCGGAAAACGGAACCATGAGGATGCCGCCACAACTCCTTCCCGATAACGATATCCCCATCGCCACGGAGCGGCGTTGCGCAAACCATTGACTGACTACCGTGCTCGTAGGAATAAACCCAAACATGGTAACGCCTAGTGCTACGACGCCCCCATAGAAAAAATACAAGGTGGATAAACTCGAAACTTTTGACATCAACACAAGGCCGACGCCCAGAATCGTGATTCCGGTGGGGATTATGACTCTTGGACCCCATCGGTCTACCATAGCCCCAATAAAGCCTGCGGATATCGCAAACGTAGCCATCGAAAAAGAAAACGCCAAGGCGGTGTCCGCACGGGACCAACCGAATTCATCGAGAAAAGCCACATAAAAAACAGGAAACGTTCCGACAATGGAGCCACCGACAGCCATGGTGAAAAAAGTGAGACCCACTATCACCCAGCCATAATAGCGGCTCGAATTCTCACTCGCGTTTTCTGAATAATAGAACTTCATCTAACCGAATCCACGACAGAAAAAATACAGGCGCCCCACTAAAGAGGCGCCTAAGAGATCACCATCCCCCAATTATCTCATTTAGGGGGAAACTTGCTGCATCAATTCAACCCTTGGCAAACCGAACAGCTGTTTAGACACGCATCGGCATTACAACATATGTATAACCATCCGAGTCCTTGGGAGAGAGTACCCCGGGACTCAGCGAATCCTTTAAATCCATGCAGATTTTCTCTTCTTCCAATATGGATAGCGCATCCAGACAATACCTTGAATTAAATCCAATCGTAATGTCGGTCTGCGCGTTCGATTCTATGATTTCCTCAGCCTCCCCCGCCTCTGAACCGTTCGTCGTCAACTTCAACTGGCCCGGGGTAAACGCGAACTTCACCATGCGCGTTTCGTTCGTGAAAAGCGCAACCCGCCTGAGTGCTTGTGTTAAACTTTCCCGGTTCATCAAAATGGAGTGCTCATTGTTATCCGGAATCACTTGTCTGTATTTCGGAAATTCACCGTCTATCAACCGGGCCGATAGCGCAATATTTTCCATTTGAAAAATGATGTGATTTGGAGTGAGGGAGGCTGACGCTTCATCTCCAGAAAGAGACAAGCCCTGCCCGCTTGAGACGTGAGTAAGAGAGACGGATACTTCACCCTCAATGCCTTGCAAGAGCTTCACGAGTTCTCCCAAAGCTTTTTTGTGGACAATCACTCCTTCATGAAGCACCAACCCTTCGCTCGGGCGCTCAATCATAGCCAACCGATGGCCATCGGTAGCGACGAGGCGCAGGATATCGGCTTCGGTTTCCATGAAAACGCCATTGTATGTATAGCGCGTCTCGTCCTGAGAAATCGCAAACATCGTCTTTCGAATCATTTCCGATAATACCGAAGCAGAAATGGTATGTGCGTCTGATTCTTTCGACTCTGGGAGTGCGGGGAATTCTGCAGGCGGCAATCCCGGAAAACGGAATTTCGAGCGCTCACAGCGCATTTCAATCCACAGTCCGTCTTCTTCCGTGAAATGGACTTCCGCTTCAGGAAGTTCTCGGACAATATCGAACAATTTCCTTGCATTCAGCGTAACTTGCCCTGCTTTCTCTACTTCAGCCTCGAAAATTCCGCGCATGCTGATATCAAGGTTCGTGCCCAACAAGCGGATATTCTTGTTGCCTTCGGTCTCGACAAGCACATTTTGCAATATGGGCATTGCGCTGCTTCTGTTTTCGACAACACCTTGTATTGTCTGCAGGGCTCTGAGCAACGTATCCCTTGAAATGACTAACTCCACAATACCGACTCCTTGTTATGGGACAGGGTTTTACGAATCACTGATCAGCATCAACTCGATATTGGTTTGATGATAACAAATTTCAGGGTCTCGTGGTCGTATGTTTCATATAAACCAAAGAGAGATACAGGGCAAGAGGACGGAATTTGGAAAAAGCTTTTGTCGCTGGGTGACATCTGATCCCATGAATTGATGGCGCAATCTGTTATTTTGCTCACGAGGAAGCCCATAAAAAAAGAAAAACGGAAGGCGTAAATCTTGAACTAATGATTTGAAATGGTAATATGCAAGCCTTATTTGTTTGGAGGCTCCCCAACTCATTCTTCGTTATGAATAAAGCTATCTCCCAGCGTTCCATTCTCCACATTTACGCACATCCGGATGATGAATCCTTCGGAAACCCGGCCACAATCACGCTTTACGCAAACCAGGGCGTACGAATGGGCCTGCTTACCTTCACACGTGGAGAAGCAGGCCTCACGAACGGTGTATGCAAGCCTGATGAATTGGGCGATGTCCGGGAAGCGGAACTGAAAGACGCCTGCCATGTGCTAGGTATCAAAGACATGACACTCTGGAACTACCCGGATGGCGGATTGAAATTTATCGAGGAACAAGAAATTCTTCCCCGCATCGAAGAATTCATTCGAAATTTCACTCCCGACGTGGTCGTGACATATGGGGAAGACGGCGTTACCGGACACCCAGACCATATCGCCCTGGGAGGCTGGGTCACAAAGGCTTTCCATCGGCTTGTGAGGACAAATCCAAATGCTGCGTCCAAACGCCTTTACCACCGGATATCGCCAGTGAAAAGGCGCAATATATACAATCGCTCCGACCTCATATATCGGGACGACTACACAACCATAGTCGATGGTAGGAGATATCCACATGCGAGGTTAAATGCGCACGCATGCCACCGTTCCCAAAAACAAGCCACCGATTACACACAATCTAAAGTGTTCGAGGCAGGGTTGGTAGATTATTATGTCAGGAAGTTTCCCGTTTGGCGCGAAGGTCCACTTGAAGCCGATCTGTTCGGGGATTCACACCATGTCGATGAAGCCAATTTGCCCTGAATTACACAACTTTGCCATATGCAAGCCGCACATTCTTCAATGAAAGAGAACTTGCCCATTCCGGTATGTGAGTGCTCACGACCAAAGTAATTCCAGAGGCGGCTAACTCTTTGATGATTTCGACAATCAGTTTGCTGTTTTCCTCGTCCAAATGAGAGATGGGCTCATCCAGGAGAAGGGTTTCCGCTCCCGCCGCTAATGCCCTCGCGAGGGCAACGCGCTTTTTCTCCCCTCCAGAGAGTTTTGCAGCGTCTCGGTCAATCAAACCTTCGCATCGCGTATTGAGAATGGCCTCTTCAGCTAATTCATTCGCTTGCGATTTGCTCATCCCACGCGCACGGGGCCCATAAGAAACATTCAGCAAAACGTTTCCCCGGAAAAGATACGGTTCCTGGGCAAGGAGCGTGACCCTTCTCCTGTGTTCGAGTCCTGCTTTGCCGAAAATGATGGGTTCACTCTTATATTTGATGACACCATCCTCAGGCGTAAGCAAACCCGCCATCACGCGCAAGAGCGTTGTTTTACCGGAACCATTCGCTCCAGTGAGCAGTACCACCTCTCCAGACGAGACCGTCACCTTCTCGATATCCAGAACCAATTCGGTCTCAAACCGAAATTTCACGTTTCCCAGAAAAAACACTTCCATATCAGGACCTTTGAATATAGCGAGAAAGAAGATTCGTCACGAAAATGATCGCCAAAAGCACAACGCCCAGCGCGATCCCGAAACCGAATTCACCTTTCATGCTTTCAAGCGCAATGGCTGTGGTCAGGGTTCGTGTATATCCTTCTATATTCCCTCCGAGCATCATGGCGATTCCCACTTCCGAGGATACACGGCCAAATGCCGCCAGCACCGCCGCTATCATCCCGAAGCGTGCTTCGCGCAGCACCGTCCATGCCACAAGCCCGTTCGACGCGCCCAATGTAAGGGCTGTTTCCCGTACCCTTCCGTCCACGGATGCGACAGACGTCATAGAGAAAACTGCCACGAGTGGAACCGCCAGGACAACCAATCCAACAACTATGGCCGAGGGAGTGAACAACAAGTCGGCGAATCCCAAAGGACCTCGCCTGGAGAGGAAACCATACGCGAGCAGCCCGATAACGACGGTCGGCAAGCCCAGTGATGTCTGGAGGAGTGTGATAGCAAACCCGCGTCCTCTAAAGCGGCCCATCGCCAGCAAAAACCCAACCGGCAAGCCGATAAGAGACGCTAGTATCGTAGCCCAAATACCTACCTTGATGGTCACCCAGGCGGCGAGCATGACATGCGGGTCCGCCCGAAGCACACGCATCAACCCATCGGCAAACCCATCAAGCAAGAACTCCAAGACGCTACTCCTCCAAGCCCATCAACGGGGGGTTTTCGCGTTTGGATAAAAGAGTTGCTTTCCCATGAGCCGAAAATCACGGATGATGTCTTGCCCCTCGCCGGATGTAAGAAAATCGATGTATTTCACCGCCAAATCGATTTTCACGTGCGGATGGCGCTTTGGGTTCACGGCAATCACGCTATAGGGGTTGTGCAGACGCTCTCCTCTCGGACCTTGAATCTTGAGAGAAACTTTTCTGTTCGCAACGAGAGCGATATACGTGCCTCTGTCCGTAAGCGTGTATCCGCTTTTCTCATCCGCCGCCATCAGCGTTCTGCCCATTCCTTGGCCCAAAGCGCGATACCAGGAACCAAACACGCCGACGCCGGCATCTCTCCAAAGTTCCATTTCCTTCTTGTGTGTTCCGGAATCATCGCCCCTGCTGAACCAAAGGCTTTTCGAATTCTTTATCTGGAGCAGAGCTTCGGATACATCGAATGTCTTGAATACTCCGGCAGGGTCCGACGGCGGGCCCACGATCACAAAATCGTTATACATGACCGCTCTTCTGCGAGCACCGTAGCCGCTGGCCATGAACAAATCTTCCGCCTTTTTCGCATGGACGAGCACAACATCCACATCGCCATTTTGCCCCAAGCGCAATGCTTTCCCCGTGCCTACGGATATGGTGTGTACGGAAACAAGATATTTCTTCTCGAATACCGGATGTAATTGCTTGAGCAAACCGGAATTCTCTGTACTCGTCGTAGTCGCAAGTTTCAGGCGATCCAGCGCAGAAGCATGGATCCAAAATCCCAAAACCAACAATAAAGCCAGGAACAAGCGCGAGAGAAAACACCGCGTCATCGGGATGCCTTTATACTCTTGGTTGTTCTGAAGGTTTGAACGGAGGCGCGCCATCCAGAATTTTGAGGTTAATTTCGCGAGAGAACACCCCGAGGAGCATCTTCATCTGGATTTCCGCGTCAATGGTTGAAGTCAGCCGTGCAAGAGACATAGGTTCGCCATATTCGTTTTTCTCGGCGCAAGCATGAAAAGTTTGGTAGTACCCTAAATCGTCATAACCTTCCAATATCGCTTGCAAGTAATTTTGCCGTGACGTTGGCACTTGCAACCACCAGATGAGGGAACCATCGAATGATTCTGGGTTGAGTCTCTTTTCGATGCGAAGGGAGGTCATGCGGTCAGTTAAATTCGACTTGCTGCCTGTCGAATGAACTCTGGCATTTCTTTCACAAACAAGGACCGGGGCACTACCTTGTCAAAGCCCGCTTGAACCGCCGACTTGAGCAACTCCGGCTCGGTATGCTTTCCCCAGGCGATGGTCAACGCTTCTTTGTTTTTTTGACTGGCTTTTAGCTTTTTGACGAGTTCACCTGCAGTTTCACCACCTAGTTTGTGGTGATGCAAATCGGACATGAATAATGAGGCGCGAAATTTCTCGAGAGCCTCGTCAAATTTCTCCTCTGAATTGATGAACTCCAATGAGACTCCCTGGGATATTCCAACTTCCCGAATACCGGCGGAGAACATCAAATCAGAGCAAACGACAAAAATTCTTTTCGTATCTTCTGTCATCATGAAACGTCTTTCTTCTGATGTAAGAATTCGTTTTTCGGCTCACCCAAATAGCCTGGCAAGTAGTCGATGCGTCCCGAGGACAATACTTCAATGTATTTCGCACCCTCAGGCCCCACGCCCGTTGCGCTATGGAACACACCGCCCGGGATGGAGGCGAAACCACCGGACTCGAGCCATTCCTCGACACCATCGATGTGCATTTTCAGTTTACCCTCAAGCACGATTATAAACTGATCTTCGGGGTGGCGATGAATCGTGCTCTCATCGAACAGCGTGTCGGGAGCTATCTCGCCGCGCTGCATCGTCAACCCATCCAACACGGCTGCACGGCGCATGGTTCCCTTACGAAGATTCTGTGTTTGCGGAACGTCTTCCCAGCGATGAAAACCCAATTTCTTGTCCCTTGCATTTCGTCAGTCTGGCCCTTGGGCGAACGATACACATCTGGTGAGGGAAAAATTTAGACTTCCACTTTCTCGCCCAAAAGATCGATAAGACCATGGATATTTTCGAGCGTATCGATTTTATAGAGCATCGCTTCAATCAAGGCGATCTGATCGCCCTCGTACACTAAACTAGTGCATTCCGTGAATTTCTCGTAAAGTTCCTCACGATCCATGGGGCGCTGAGGAGTGCCACGAGAGATTTCCGACATTTTCTCGTACACTGTCCCGTCTTCAAGTTCTATCGCCACCTTGCCGCGAATCAGCGCGTAGCCCTGGGCTTCGATTTCATCGTCCATAAAGGGATTTATCTTTTTCATCATCTCTACGACATCGGGGCGACTTACGACTTCGTCTTTATATTGAGCGATGCCGGCCGCGCGCTCGAGTAGCAAGATGCCGAAGCCGAACTGTAAAGAGAATTTCGCTTCCAGCTCGTTCTGTGGTTCCTTGTAGCGTAGAGGCTCGAGTACGCGCGAGGTGGTGCCGAAACGCAACTCTTTCACCTGGTCGGGTTTGATGTCGTTTTCCAAAATCAGATCCCTGGCGGCATCCATGGCGGGGTGCGCTAGGGAACCGCAAGGGTAGGGTTTAATCGACACGCCCGGATCCACAGCCGACCAGGCGTTGCCGAGTTTCCCGACAATATAATCTCTATCGCAGCCGCCACCCATGATCTGGAAGAATCCCCATTGTCCGTCAAAAACCGTGGGGTCCGAAGTGTATCCACCCGACGCCAATCTCGCCGCCACGACGCCGTTTTCCGCCGCGCGACCGCAGTGATAAGGCTTCGTCATCGTTCCAAAATTCGCACGAAGACCGGCGCTTTCCGAGCAAACGATTCCGTAGCACATGCGCAATTCATGCTCATCCAATCCCATCAATTTCGCCGCTGCAGTCGCCGCTCCGATGGCGCCGATCGTTCCCGTGGAGTGAAATCCTTTTACGTAATGATCCGGCCGAATCGCCTCCGCCACCTTGCATTCCACTTCGAATCCCAGCGCGAATGCGGTGAGCAATTCCTGCCCCGTTGCGCCCAGCGCCTCGGCAATGGCCAGAGCAGCGGGCATCACAGGACACGTGGGGTGAGTCAACAAGCCATACACGCGATCCGGATAGCTGCTCAACTGCGTATCGTCATAATCCATTGCGTGGCCCGCGATGCCATTGGCCAAAGCGGCGAGATGCGCAGGCACCATCATGCTTGTCCCGATTACCCGAGCCTCAGGCTCTCCTCCGATTTCCTTAAGGTAGTTTTGGATGATATGGCCACTTTCTTCCGTGGAACCCGCAACCATCAGACCGATTCCATCCACGAAACAGCGACGCATGATTATTCGTACATCTTCAGGAATGTTATCGTATTCGGTCTCCAAGACAAATTTGACGATGGCATCTGTGATGAGCGAATCTGAGTCGTTCATAACCTCACCTTTCTGAAAAAGCCTTGTAATTGATCAGTTTTTTTTCCGTTCCGCACCTTCGGGCGCAGGATTCTGTGGAACCGTTATCAATTTCATTCTGGGTTTAGGACAAAAATATCCAGTTAATCTCGGGAAAATCAACGTTTTCGTACAAATCCCTTTCAGCGCGAAAATGAAAAGCCCTGACAAAAGTAATGTGCCCAACAACCAAATCACACCACGGGACATGATGGATTCTCCAATACCCCCAGCTTCTAAAGGAAAACGAATTCAGATGAAGGATGCGCGACGAATATCGGTTAAAAAAAACGAGTCGTCTCGCCCGGCGACCCGCGATTCGAATCACTGTAGAGGGAGTTGGTACTCTTCCCCTGCGTCTTCAATAACCCATGGGAAAAAATCACAAGAACGAAACGTAACAAAAACCATACAGCTCGGCAAGATAAAACCACTTTTTTCTCTATTTCCATTTTACATATCTTCCCAAGACTGGAATAATAAGAGCAGAAAGGGGTAGGAGAGTCCATGTCCCGTATCATGTTTTATTTGTCAGGTGTGAAACTGAGCGTTTAATCGGACTCATTATTTTTTGCTTTAGCTTGTGATTTTATGCGCAAGCAAAATAAGCAACTTTACTGAAAGATAAAGCGTATCTTTACGACATCCAAACAAGTGGAGCTTGAAATGATTTTAGATGTTGAGGCAGGTGACATCCTTCCAGCAAAAGATGCCATCGCTTTGATGGACCAAGCTGACCTCGGACCTTCCATCGATGTTCCTGATATTCCCGAATACGCTCATCCCGAGAACATCACGGCAGAGGAAAGAGAATTCCTGCAAGGTGAGGTCCGGCGTCTCAAGAAAGAAAGAAACGCTCTTATCCTGGCGCATAATTATGTGCCCCAAGATATTCAGGACGTCTCCGATATTATCGGGGATTCATTATTCTTGGCCCAGCAAGGCGCCGCCTCAGATGCGGATTATCTCGTTGAGCCATCCGTCTTGTTCATGAATCAGATTTTGGCTGCTCTCAAAAAACCCCATCAAACCGTTCTGGCCCCCAGCCTCAAGGCGCTCTGCTCTTTGGCCGCTCATGCCGATGTCGAAAAAATTCGAGATTGGAAGAAAGAGCATCCAGACGGAATCGTCATCAGTTACGTAAACACTTATCTGGAAGTAAAAGCCGAGAGCGATTACTGTTGCGCGTCGGCCAACGCGGGCAAAGTCACCCTCCATATTCTCGAAAACTCAAAGCCTGAGCAGCCGATACTGTTTTTGCCCGACGTATTCCTGGGCTTCTACGCAGCCAAGCTTCTGGAGAACAAAGGTCATTCTTTGGACCGCCTCCATCTCATGATGGGCGCGTGTCACGTGCATGAAAGGATTCGCCCCCATCACGTCATGGAGCAGCAACAACTACACCCCGAAGCCATCACCGTGGTTCACCCCGAGTGCGGATGCACCAGCGCCTGCATGCGTCAAGTGAACGACGGCATCGTGCCTGAAGACATGCTTCAATTCCGATCGACTCAGGGCATGATCAAGTTGGTAGAGGAAATCCCGCACTCGGAAGTCATCGTGGCGACCGAGGTCGGAAACCTCCACCCAATGTCCAAAGCGGTTCCAGACAAAACCTTGATTCCCGCGAGTCGTGAAGCGCTATGCGCCTACATGAAACAAAACACGTTGCAAAACCTATATGAATGCTTACGGGATCTGAAACATGAAATTACCGTGGATCCGGAACTGGCTCGGCGCGCGCGAATGCCCATCGAACGTATGCTCGAAATCGTATAACACCAATTTCCACTAGATATGGACATCCGCTCTAGAATCCGCGAATGGCTCCTGGAGGATTTTGGGAGCGCTCCCCTTCATTACGACGCTGAGAAAGAACCTTTGTGCGTGGCAGAATTGCGCTCGAAAAGCGATGCCATTCTCGCGGGTTCCCCGTTTATCCTTCTTGTCTTAGAAGAAACCCAAAACATACTAGCCCTCGGAAAAAGCAGCCCGCCTGAAGTCATATGGAGCAAATGCGAAGGTGCCAGTATTTCCAGGGGTGAACTTTTAGCGCGCGTATCCGGCCATACCCAGACAATTTTGAAGGCGGAACGCACAGCACTCAATCTACTATCGCATATCTCAGAGATCGCCACGCACACGGCCAATACATTGGCTCGTTTCGGGGACTTCCCAGAAACTCTCAAAGGCATCATTGATACAAGAAAGAATCGGCCAGGCTTGCGTTATTTTGAAAAATACGCAGTTCGAGCGGGTGGCGGGCGGAATCACCGCCTTGGTTTTTTCGACGGGGAGATGATAAAGGACAACGACATCGTAGCCGCCGGCTCCATCCCCGCCGCCATCGACAGGCAATTCGGCAACCGATACATGACGGAAACTCAAATCGAAGTGCAGGATCTGGTTCAACTGGAAGAAGTGCTCGAAGACGGTCGAGTGCACATGATTCTGCTCGACAACATGGATATAGAAACACTCCGAAAAGCCGTTGCGCGTACCCGGAAAGTCGGAATCACCTTAAAAACACAAAAACCCTATGAGCTTGAGGCCTCCGGCATTGCTGATGCCAACATCAGGAGCACCGCAGAGACTGGAGTGGACTTCATCTCCACCAGTTCGCTCGTCCGCTCCGCCCCTCCACTTGACTTTCACATGAAGATCACAAAAGTGGATTTATGATATCCTTGGGAAACCATTTTTTTGTTCCGTGCTAAATCACTGTTTCTCTGATTTTACTCACTTCCGAGGAATATTATGTCTTTAGAAGTCGATTCTAAAAATGTGGACTACTACAAAGCTTCTGATGGGCGCATCATTGCCATCCACATCAAAGGTGATTTCAACGATTACGCCAAGTTTCCTCCTTATCTGGACACCGAGGAGGCGAAAGAACACATTCGCACCTCATACGCCGGCCAGGACATCGAAGCGGAGCGAAACACCAAGGCACATATGACAGACGATGACGTGCCCCTGCAAATCATCGTCTTGAACAGACCCAAAGGCGCGATCACGAAAGCGCATTATCACGTGGTGGAAGAGAGAACCACGAATACCACACGGCACCAGATTCTCTTGTGTCAACGCGGGAAGGTTCGAGTCGGCGTATTCACCAGGGAAGGAGAAAATCTGGGCGATGCGATTTTGCATCGCGATGATCTCATACTGATGTACGAGGGGCATGAAGTTGAATTCCTGGAAGATGATTCAAAACTCATCGAAATCAAAGAAGGTCCTTTCCCGGAAACAGATGAGCGCGACAAAGTCGATTTGTAATAAGAAGATATGGACACCTTCCAATTAGCCAACCCGGAGAGAAGCCATGAAATTTTGCACATTTGAAGTGCGTACACCAGTAGGCCCATTCGAGCGTTTGGGCGCCGTTGTAGCCGAAGGCGATGACCTCCGATACGTCGATCTCAATTTCGCAGCGGCGGCGGAGTTCAAACAGCGTGGCTCCTCAAGACCCCAAGCCATGGCGGACGCTCTCATTCCATCCGACATGCTGGCCATTGCTGCTTCTGGCAAAGGTGGCATCGAAGCCGCGGAAGAAGCGCTCGAATTTGCACTTGAACATGAAGACATTTCCGGACCTCGTGGAGAGCAACTCATTTATGCACCGAGCGAAGCACGGCTGCTCGCGCCCATCAAACAACCTCCGCTCATTCGTGGCTTCGCCGGATTCGAGCGTCATCTCAAAAAAACATTCGAAGTGATGAACCTTGAAATCCCCAAAACCTGGTACGAACGTCCGCTTGCCTTCAAGGCGAGTTGTGGTCATATGGCCGGTCCTGAGGAGGAAGTTCCCTGGCCGAGCTTCACAGAGAAAATGGATTTCGAGCTCGAATTCTGCTGCGTGATCGGCGTGCCGGGAAGGGATATCTCTGAAGAAGATGCGCATGAGCATATTTTCGGTTACGCGATATTGAACGACTGGAGCGCCCGGGATGCACAAGGGGGCGAAATGGCGATGGGAACCGGACCATACAAGAGCAAGGACTGGTGCTGGAGCCTGGGCCCATGGATAGCCACACCCGATGAGGTTGGAGATCCCAAAAACATTCCCATGGCAGCGAGAGTCAATGGGGAAACCTGGGTGGAAACCACGCCCGGAGAGATGTATTGGACTTTCTCTCAAATAATCGCCTATACCGCCAGGGATGAGAATCTCCTGACGGGGGACCTCATGGGGTCAGGCACCGTTCCTGGAGGATGCGGCATGGAGATGGATCGCTGGATTCAGCCGGGGGATATCGTGGAAATTGACATGGGGCCGCTGGGAGTTATGAGAAATAAGGTCAGTCTAAAGCCGGAGCCTAAACCCTACACGTACAAATAACCTTACGATTCTTGTTCCTGGTCGCTTGATTGTGGGTTTATGAGGTGAACGACTCTTTGCGGGAAAGGTATCTCGATACCCTCCTCTCGAAGCCGGTGATCGATCTCAAACCTCAAATCACTTGCGACTCCCAATCGTCTCATCACATCCGAAGTAAAGCACCGTAATTCAAAATCCAGGCTGCTTGCGCCAAAATCGCGAAACACGACGGCAGGTGCGGGATCATCACTTACCCGCTCGTTCTTCTCGGCGATATCCAGAAGAATCGCCCGAACCTTTTCCACATCGGAGCCGTAAGCCACGCCTATCCCTATCTCCACGCGACCATACTGATCCCTGTGCGTCAGGTTGATGACCGATGAAGAAATAATTTCCGCGTTCGGGATAATCACAGAAGCGCGCTGCCATGTTTCAAGCTCTGTTGCGCGAAACTGTATTCTTTTCACTATTCCCTCATCGCTGCCTACGCGCACCCAATCGCCAACCTTGATGGGTCTTTCAACCAGAAGTATCAGTCCCGAAATAAAGTTGTTCACTACATTCTGCAGCCCGAAACCGATCCCCACCGAGAGCGCGCTGACAACCAGCGCAAGGTTCGAGAGATCGATGCCCGTCACCGAAATGCTCAATAACGCCGCAACGATTACACCCGCATAACCGAATCCTGCGTTCAGGGAGTGCCGGATGCCTGCAGGCAAATTCGTCTGATCGAGTAAACGCTCGGACAACTGCCTTTGCAAGAACCTTGCTCCGGCCATCGCTATTAAGAAAACAGCAATAGCCATGAAAATATCGATGATAGATATACGAATGCTGCCTATTTGAAAACCGGACAGGGCTTGCAGCGTCCAGCCAATCAGATCACCCGGCGGCACTCCCCAAACGGGCACGATAATGAGGATGCCGCAAAGAAATACAACAGGATCGACAATGACTCGCTCCCAAGAGCTGAGCCTCTCGCTCACGTGGGCGGGAATGTGGAGCTTGTCTTGTATGGACTCGGATTGGGTTGCCCAAGATACCAGTTCATGGATGAAACCACGCAACATAACCACTATCCACAGGAGAAGACCCGTCCAAACCAGGTTGGTTAGCAGGCGCTTGCCAAAAGCGCCATATCCAACAAACAACGCTGCAATACCAATTACCGCGAGTACTCTTGTGGTGCGACGGATCAATCTCCACGCCTGTCCACCCTGCTGGGTTGCACCTTCTTGAGCCGCTTCAGATCGCCAGAGCTCTTCTCTCCCCAGCTTCAGAACAAACCAGCCCTCGAGACTGCCAAACACCGCTGAATAGATAGAAAGTGCCTCTGCGGAAACTGCCCGATCGCCCCAAAGATTCGAAAAAAACATGTCAATTGAGAAAACAACCGCCAGCATGAGAATCAAACGATATGCACGTTGCGCATGTTCTGAAGATTGTCCTGTGAGCCGCCAAGCTGGTTGATCGGGAGAAAGAAAAGACCTTGCGAATGAAACCACCAGGCAAAAGAACAACATGACCAAAAGAAAAGACGTGAGAGCGCCGGCAAACAGCCCGCTCACCAATGCGCCCGGCCGGGTCAGCCATAAATAAAGAGTCGCCAGAACGGCTACCGGTAAAACAGTGTTACCAATGCCTTCTACGATGGCGAAGCCGAAACGACGCGCGTATGAGGGGTCCGTCATTCCGGTGTCTTTACCGAATGTACTCGAAACGCTCCTCCGAATTCCCCATCCCAAAAAGGCACCGAGAATCAAAACCAAGACTCCCGGCAGCAAGACGGATTGAACACCCACGCTGGGGGGGAGTATCGCGAGCCAATCTAAGGGAGAATAGAGAATGCTCCGAACTTCTGCCGCAATTTCTGGAACGCCTTTTACTATCACGCCTGGTGAAACGGGTATCGGCGTTCGGCGGTACACCTCTTCCAGTAACCGATCGAACCTCTGCCGAGAGAAGGTTTCTTCCAACCCCGTAGCACGAACAATGGCCAAGTCAGCCTCAGAGATCCGCGCTCGGGCAGCAGTGATTTGACGATTATATTGCTCTCTTTTGTCGGCTATCTCTGTCGCTTCCGGCGGGCCGTCCTTCGTGGGTGGAGGACCAATAGCTTTGAGCAACTTTTCAGATTGGTCGAGTTCTTGCTGGAATCTTGTTTTTATATCATACGCGCGTGAGCGAATCTGACGCACCAAGGATAAATATCCTTGGGTTAGAGCCTGTGTTTTTCCATCACTTCGAAGATATCGGGTCGCATCTTGTAAAACGATCGCCCAATCTATTGATTCTGTTGTTTCACTTGAGGCAACATCCGCCGCATGCGTTACAGGGGAGAGAAAAAACGAAAACATAAAAACAAAATAAAGACAAACCATTTTGCGACTCATAAGTCTCTCGCTTTCAACATCTTTTACGCCAGCCATTTTGAGGTGAAAAATAGATACGATATCAACCAACCTCACCTTATATACATATACTACTGAATTTCAGCCCTACGCGAACATGCTTCGACGCAGCCACCAATGATTCTGACGGCCAAAGCGCCTGTGAGCTACTGAGCCATGACGGTTGATTCATGGCGTTTCATGGCTCCGACCCGCTCCATCGTTGCACTTCCGCAGTTACCGTTGTGCTTTGGCATCACACGAAACAACTGTTTTGATTATCATCAACATCAAGTTTCCGCATGTGAGCCTATTCCCCTTCTCCGGCTCCAAACCAAGAACCAAACCAAGAGGCATGCGCAACCCATTATATGGCTTATTGTCATCGCGCCCCAGACACCAGAGGCTTCGAATCCAAACGGCAAAGCGGCAAAATACGCAAGTGGGATTTGAAAACCCCACCTGATGAAGGCTTCCACAACCATTGGAGGCTTCGTGTTCGCCGCACCTTGAAAGGCACCCGCCAACATTCGCCGGATAGCTTCAAACAATGTGCCAATGCTGAGTATTCGAACACAAGTGACGCCAACATCGATTCCCTCGTTTTTCATTCCGAAGATCAAGACGATTTCCCTTGCATAAAAATACAAAAGAAACGTCACGCCACACATCAAGACGAACAAGCCGACCGTAGCGAGATAGACGCTTATCAGCGCCCGATCCGGCCGGTTGGCGCCTATGTTTTGGCCCACCATCGTCCGGACGGCAGACTGAATCCCGAAACCGGGCAATCGCGAAAACGTCCCGAGCCGATTCCCAATCGACCATGCAGCTAACACCACTGGCCCGAACAATGCCAAAACCTTCAGCAATATGAGAAGGGCGCCGCGCTCAAGCATGTTCTGTGCCGCTGCAGGCCAGCCCAAAAGTATGATGCGCCGCATGGTTTGCGCATGGGGCTTGAGATGAATCCACCTGATACGGATTCGAGAACGTCCCGATGTCAAAATCCACAGGACGACCAAAATTCCTATGACACGACCTATTCCAATACCAACGGCGGAACCCGGAAGTCCAAACCCCGAGAACGGCCCCAGACCAAAAATCAGGAGAGGAATGAACGTGATCGACAAAAGCGTCGAAATTCCAAGGCCAATCAGAGATTTTCCAGGTTCGCCGGCCGCTTTCAACTTATGCGAGACCGTAAAAATACCATCCACGAACGCGATGGTGAGAAAAGATGCCTGCAAATATCCGACGCCTACTCGCATCACATTCGCATCAGAAGTTAAAAGACCAAGCAAGTGCGACGACAACACATACCCAAGAATGCTGATTGCAACGTAATAGACGCCTGCCAGCACAAACGCCTGGCCCGCCGCGTGGCTTGCTTGTTCAGGTTCTTTCGCTCCGATTCTCTGAGCCACCAAAGCACTGCCCGCGATTCTGATGCCAAAACCAATCGCACGAAAAAAGAAGATGATCATAAAGCTCAAAGACATCGCAGCCAGATATTCGGGCCCCAAACGCCCCACCCAAAAAATTTCGACCAGTATGTCGGCGTTCCAGGCTATCGGCTCCAGGCATGAGGGAACGGCCAAGCGAAACAACCCAAAACCAATGGAGCCTTTTGTATAGTCATAGCGCTTCTCTGATGTCATGAGGAGGGGAACTTAACCATTGATAATGCAGATGACTTAGCCTTTGGCGCCATATTTTCTATCCGTCGCCGCCAGCCGAACGCAAACCACAAGAACAACGCCAAACCACCAATGAGCTGACTCCCAGCCACCGCCCACCAAATTCCCAACTCCCGAAATCCCATCCAAACCGCCAGCATATAGGCGCCCGGCAACTGCACGACCCAGCGAACGATTGCTTCAACTACCATGGGGGGCCTTGTGGATGAAGATCCTTCAAAGATCCCCGCTACTACACGCCTCGTAGCCTCAAATCCAAGACCTACACACAAAATTTGCAGGCAAATCACCGCATGGGGCAAAGCGACGCCTTTCACCCCGAAAAAAGTAACGACTTCTTTGCTCCAAACAACCAATCCCGTACTAACGGCAACCATGATGGAAACAACCGCCCCAACCGTCACCCAGGCGCTGCGAATCGCCCGATCAGGTTTTCTCGCACCGATGTTTTGGCCCACCATCGTGCGAACTGCCCCTTGAAGTGAAAATCCGGGCATTCTCCCCATATTGTTGACACGACTGCCAAGACCCCACGCAGCAAGGGCTAACGCGCCAAAAGGAGCGAGCATCCATACCAATACCAGGTTAGCGCCTCTCTCAAAAAACATTTGCCCCCAGGCGGGCCAACCCAGTCCCAGGATGCGCTTCATCACAGAGGACCGCGGAATCAGATGGCGCCATTTCAGGCGTATTCTGGCATTCCCCTTGAAAAGAATGATCAGCATCACGACACAACCCGCCAGCCTGCCGATGCCTAATCCGATATACGCGCCGGCCAGATGCAACGGGGGAATCAACCCGAAACCAAAGATGAAAGCGGGCATGGCGATGAATGCGACGCATGAATTGATAATCATGCCGAAGAGCGAATACTTTGGCTCGCCGGCGCCACGAAATATATTTGCAAGGGTGAATATTCCGTCAACGAACAAAAGCATGAGAAACCCGGCTCTTAGGTAAATCGTCGACAAATACAAAAGCCTCGGATCAGACGTCATCCATCCTATTAAATAAGGCGAGAAAATATATCCTGCGCAACATAAGGGAATGAAGAAGAGCGTTTGAAGCAAAATACATTGGCCTGCGATAAGAGCAGCACCCTCATCATCATTCGCTCCGACTCTTTGCGCAACCAGCGCTTGACCGGCTACTCGAATTCCCATGCCCACCGCTCTCACCATCATGGGAATCATATAAGCCAAAGACATAGCTCCGAGCGCGTCTGAACCCAACCGGCCTACCCAGTAAATTTCAACAATGGTATCGATATTCCAGGAAATCAGCTCCGCGAAAATCGGCAGGGAAAGAACCACCAAACCTCGCCCGATAGGGCCTTTCGTGTAATCATATCGTTTTGTTTCCGTTTGCAAACGAGCCATGCGCAAATCTTATCCTAATCAAATCAAAATAGGTGCTGGGTTTAGTGATTTGGGAGATTTCCCCAAAGGGCTGGAAAGTTTTCACTCCACAAGATAGGTTGCTCCCAATAGCGAAGTATGCGCGCTCAGTGCAACCGGAATGTTTGGTGCCCCATGATCGAATTCATAGAAAAAACACTCAAAGATGCGGGCAAACTGGCTTTGTCATTCACGCATAATGTGAAAGGTATTCTGAAACAAGACAGGAGCTTGGTCAGCGAGGCCGATCTCGAAGTTGAAAAATTCATTCTTTCCTGCCTAAAGACATCTTTCCCGAACGACAATGTGATTGGAGAAGAACTCGGAAGCGGAGAAGCGCAAAACCAGAAGCACCCCCGACTTTGGGCGATTGACCCCATTGATGGCACCAATCCGTTTCTGAACGGTCTGCCCACATGGGGCGTATCCATCGGCGTCATGGAAAACGGGAAGCCTATCGCCGGAGGGTTCTATATGCCCGCCGTGGATGAGATGTTCCTTGCACTCGAAGGAGAAGGCGCCACCAAAAACAAGAAGAAACTCCCGAATCTAAAGGATACGGAAATAACCAATCAAACCGTCATGCTAGGGCCTTCGTCCCGAAAACGATTTTACAAAATAGATTATCCAGGAAAATCCGTTGCCTATGGAAGCGCTTCCGCACACGTGGCGTACGCGGCTACCGGAGGCGTCATCGCCGCTCTGGTCGATAGACCCCAAATTTGGGATATCTTGGGCCCCCTCGCCGTATTACAGGAAGTGGGGGGAGGCGCATATCACCCAGACGGCCATTCTCTGGATCTCGAGAAACTGGCGAGTGGCGAAAAAGCCGAAGGCCCTGTCTTCTTTGGCCTAAAAGAAAATGCGGAAAAGATATTCCCTCTTATCGAAGTGTACCCCAGACCCAAATCCTAGATCTCAGCCCTGAAAGCCAGTTCCGAAAACACTTTGCATCAAATCGCCTTCATCAAAACGCGTCAGGCGATAGTCGCTGATATCAGGCTCCTCGCAACTTCCGGTCATGATCAACTCCGCCATCATCTCTCCCACTGCGGGCGCCAACTTGAAGCCATGGCCGCTCATACCAGTGCAAATGAAGTAGCCCGGAATCTCGGGGTGAAAATCAAGAATGGGCATCCAATCGGGTGTAATGCAGTACAAGCAACCCCAGCCGCGGAAAAGTTTCGCATTTTCAAAATCCGGCCAACGCCTTTGCATCCTCTCCAGAACATCGAGAACGAATTCCATGTCTTCTTTTTTGTTGAAATTATCCGGGTCGACATACTCGGGTTCTATATTGTCGCGACCTATGAGGAGTAAATCTCGCCCTTCCGGTCGGAAGTACAAGCGTGTCGGACCATCATAGACTACAATTTCAACCCTCTCGCCATCTCTACCTACGGCATCAAAAACAGTATCTTGCTCTCTGATGGCCTCCGCCGGAAATCGGTGTCCGCTTAGAGCGGCCACCTTATTCACCCAAGCCCCGGAAGCGTTTACAACTACCGGGGTCTCAATGACATCCCGAGATGTCTCTACTCGCGCCTGTCCACGGTTATCGAAATTCACTCCTATCACGGGACAATTCTGTCGAATTCGCGCACCAGATTTTTTAGCGCCCTCTCCAAATCCAGAAGTCACTCCATGTGGATCCGCATACCCGCTTCTCGGTTCGTATGCCGCCCCCACAACATCACCCAGTTGGGCCCATGGTGCGTATCGAGAGATATCCTCTCTTTCTATCCAGCGGGTCTCTACCCCGAGGGATTGCGCAAGCTCCACGTTCTTTTTCACGCCATCACGAAGAGAAGCATCCGCCAGTACCAAATATCCGGTTTGCATGAAACCCGCCTGGCCGCCCTCGGAATATTCCTCGAATTCCTCAAACGCCAACAGGGACCGCCAAGCCATCTGAATGGTGCTTTTATTGGAATAGTGCATGCGAATCAGCGCCGAGGATCCGCCCGTGGAACCAGACGCAATGCCATCACGCTCACAAAGGATAATTCTTCCAAATCCTCGTTTCGCCAACTGATAGGCGATGGAACATCCCATCACACCACCACCTATGACGACGGCATCCGCCGTTTCTTGCGCCACAACTGCTCCCTCTTAGCCATCCACCCAGATAGGACTCGACCAAGCCATTTCTCCATCGTCCTGTATCAGACGCACATAATAATAATCCGATTCTCGTTCCCTGCCGCTCGGATCGATCCACTCAACAGAGACCGACTCCCGCCCCGGTTCAGCCACATGAATTTCTCTCGCATTCTTGATGATGACGACCTTATGAACTGGGGAGCAAGCTTCAGCCTGAATCATGAGTTTTCTCTTGGCAGATTCATCCAATTTAATCTCTGAACCCATTGGCGCATCGTTCAAGAAAAATTCAAGAATAATCCGCGCGCCTGTCGTGCCGTAGCAACGCCGCTCCCAAAGGGCCTTGAATATTCCTTCCCGATCGAAGGTCTCCGCCCAGACACAAGCCACTCCGCCTCTCCAGGCATTCTTGAGGCGCAAGCGGTTCGAGAACCCAGGCTGAGAGGTATGCGTATCCGATCCGGCGATGATGCCCAATCGGTATCCTTTCTCGAGCGCATCCTGCACGCTTTGTCCTTCATAGCGCGCCGGGTTGACCAAAGGCCTTTCGCATCCGTTGGCTTCTGAGTTGCCCCAACAAGAGTATATTTCGACGAGGCGCTGAAACCTCGGATCGTGCCAGCGCCAGCGGGTGCCAATCACAGCACTCACCGAGTGATGGGGAATCGTCATCACGCGGCCCTCGAATTTTTCGAGTTGTTTCCAGAGCTTTTCCGGATGATCGGAGTCGGAACTGCGGGAGTCCAGCTTCGGGATATCCTGATCATCCAGGAAATAGACATTCTTGTTCCCGTCTTTCTCGAGCATGCCAAACCATTCATACGCAGGCAGAGCTATGTAATTCCCAGCTTCAGAAAAACGATTCGCCGCCTCGGTGACTTCTTTCCATTGCGCTTCATCCATCCGCATGGCCAAAGAAGTGCAGGCGGCGAAATCCACACCCGCGCAATCCCGCGCATAGGCGTGGACATACTCCACGATTTCACGCGCGGTTGATGGTCTCGGGTACTCCCCCACGCACAACCCGCTCATGCAATGCGGGTCGCCAAAAAGAAGCATGCGCTCCGGGGTTTCATCCAACACCTTGGTCGGTGGTGTATGAGCTGCCGGCAAACTATCCGCCGAGACCTTCAGCCGATGAACGCCCCGCGCTCCCAAAACCACATTTTCACAGATAAAAACCCCGGGCGACTCCTGACGAAAAGACTCCGTTTTCCCATCAGGCATATGAAGTTTCGGGATTGGTGCTCCCTTTGGCGCAACGTTATGAAAGCAATCTCGAACTACTGCCCGGACGGAAAAGCCCCCTCCCGTGACTACCTGCGCAGGACACGTAACCCAAATAAAAGATGGCTCCTCGGGAAGCACATCAAAGGTTGGGGCATCCGGAAGTAGCTCCCAGTTTCCCTCTCCAGCCGAATCTATGGATAAAGTAAACTCCACGGACATGGACAAGGCTTGCGCCTGCACGCCGGGGATGCCGGATGGCGTCCAGCCATATTCGATTTCAATGGAATCACCTTCCACCAATGAGGAATCCTGAACCTTCAATTCCAGGCTGGCCGGAAGGAAAGTATAGCCGAGCACAGGTTCAACCAATGATGGAACTAAAGAAACATCTTCATTCGAACATCGGAATTTGCAATATCCCGGAGCTGTCATTTCCTTGAATTGGGGCGTAGTGAACCCATTCGGCGGTGTGAAGCGAAGACCCCCGTCGCGTTTGATTCCGCGCGGGCCAACTTCGTAGATGATGCGCCACTTCCCCAATCTGCCCACTATGATCGGGCCTTCAGGCTCTATCTTTGCCTGCCCAATATCTTCACCATATAAATACTCACGCAGCGCACCTATTCCCCGGCTAGGAGTTGTCATGAATAACCTCCTTTTCGGAAATGAAGATTCAGAACTACGAATACAAAATAATACGAGGGAATGAACTCATTTATTCCCAGATGAGCATTGCGGCATATCCGTCTTTAGGAACGGTCGAATGAATCGGCAAGCCTTTGATTCGCTTGAACTCCTGAATGGTGATCAGGTGCACATAGGATTCCCACAAAATGTGGCGGAAAGAACACTCAAGCGTCTGGTAATACAAATAAGGATCGTTTTCGTCTTTACGAAAGCCCGTCTCATGAGCAGGCAGAACAAGATTTTGAAAATAATCAATCACTCGCTCACCGTTTGCCCACGTTCTGTCCGGCGAATATTTTCTGGGCAATTCCTTATCTCTTAGCGTAGCAAGCGTTTCGCTTGATAAAACCTCCCGACACAAGGCGCACGCGTCATCAAGCGCTGCCAACACATCGGACGCACCAGGAAACCGGACGGGATCGAGCATTCTGTCCGCTCCACCTTGATCCGCCAGAAATTTATCTCGCGGCAAGGAATCCGGATACAAAACGGGGGGCCAGAATTCCAGGAAAAAAAGATACGGGATCCATGCCGTATGGCTGATTTGTTCTTTGATCGACCAAGCTCCCCAACTCTTCTCTGGCAGCTTCCATTCCCATAATTCCTGCGGAAGCCCGTCCGTTTCTTCTCGAAACAAATCCGCCAAATTTCTATATTCCGGAAAAACATCCAGTCCTTTTGTGGATAAGTCTTCTGGCATATCGCAACCTCAAAATATCAAGTGTCGTCCATTTTCATCGGCAAGTACTCTGCATACACCGCCGCCGCTTGCTGCGGCGTCAAATTCTTGTTTCTTGTTTCTAGAGTTTGCTCCGCCAAAGGAGTCGTCGCGAGGTGGGTATAGATGTCAACTGCTCCTTCATGAAACTTCGGCGTGACGCCGGCTGCCTCAAAAGTCTGCGCAATTTGTTTCATCTCGTCGATATACCGCCACGCCACGACGGGAAGACGGGGGGCGCTTGACGCCATCTGTTTATACGAAGCCTCCTGGCTTGTTTGAAACTCATGACTTACTTCTTCGGTGAGGCCAAGCGCTTCGGCCAGAGTAATTACGGCAGTTTGAAGAGCATGGGTTCCCTTTGTAAGGGCGGCGTAACACATCTTGATACCAGATGCGCGACCAATTTCCGTTCCGAGCAAGCGAACCACAATCCCCTTGCCATCCAATGCCGCAAGCAACTCCGCTCGTTCGCCGCTGAAGTAAAATCTGGTGTTGCTCCTCGTCTCGCTCGGAGGGGGGCCTAATATCCCACCATCGATGAAATCCGCTCCGGCATCTGAAATTTGCTTAGCGATAGCATTTGCCGATTCCGGCGACACTGCGTTGCAGTCGGCGTATGGGGGGCAATAGCCAGATTCTGCCATGGATTCCGCCACTTCGTCCGCCGCCTGGGTGGCCAAACCCGGAGGTACGATGGATAAAACAATATCCGCGCGCTCCAGCATTTCGGCCATTGTCGGGCAATCCCGAATTCCTCCTGCAGCGGCCAAGCGCTTCGTCCGCTCGCTTCTGTTTGCGAGACAAGTTATCACCTCATATCCATGCAAACCCAGCATTCGCCCAACCGCATGTCCCATATCTCCCGGGCTGATGATAGCAACGGTTTTCAGGGCCATAACCACCTCCCTTAGTTCAACTTTAGAAATAATAATGTTTGCCCAGTCTAGCAGAAATGGAGTTCTACATAGAAAAGGCGTCGGCATTTGATGGATTTGGCTTCTTGTAAGTCCTGCTATCTGAAAAAGCTATTCTTTCCACGTGCATTTTTCGTCTTTGGAAGAATACATCATCGCACCCACGGACTCGCTGGCCGTCGAGTCTCTCCTCATGCGTAAAAGATTCACCAAGAAAATGGTGTCCTTTGCTCCCGCATTTTCCAGCATATCGCTTCCGAGCCGACAAACTAATTCCGCTCTTTGTCTTCTTTTTTTTGCGCTCACTTCCGACCATGGCAACAAAATGTCAACAGACAACCTTTCAGGTGTTATCTCGGAAACCTGAATATCCGCACGGCTGGTGTGCTTTGAAGCGTCCAGGTATTTCTTGAGAATTTGGCCTACGTTTTTTGCGATGGCCTCAGGAGGCATTCCTCTCAACTTCTTTGCTTCTGCCGCCAAGGATGCTTTAACACCTGTTTTATCAAGAAATAGAGGTTTCGAGAAAAACAATAGCGCTCCTGCCAAAGAAGCAAATGAGATAAAAAAAAACCAAAAAAGGAAATTCGCTCGAGATGGGAGCGGGAAACTCATCAAGAAACCGGATAGGCGGAAGCGTAGCCGCCCACGGGTGCATCAGGATAGACGGGAGACAAACCCAAGGCTTCACGATGGAGCCTGATGGAGCGCAAGTGAATCAAATCATCCCAAAGTACATGACGCAAAGTCGCCAGGGGCGTCATTCGAAATCCATGCGCGTAGTCAGCGTCGATCGTAAATCCATCCGGGTGGCATTTCATGCACCGATTCCACAAATCAACGGCACGCTCCTCGCTCACACCTACGACCGATGAGTCCGTGAAAACAAACAAAAGCGATTTGTCAGCCGAAGGCTTTATTTCCGGCTGTTCAACTTGGATCGCCGCCGCCTCACAGACTTCGGATAAACGCAGATGCAGCCACTCGATATCCCCATATCGCTCAGAGGAAAAACGACGATCATCATCTCGCGTATTGATGAACGTGCTGAATTGGCTCATATCCACAACCGGCCAGGGCAGGCGGGTAGCGCCGTAGAGAACCATGAACCATCTCGTCGTAATGTAGGCCATATGGCTGAGCTGTCTTCTTGGGGACCAACGCGCCCATACTTCCGTCCCCGTTCTATCCGTTTGCGCCTCGGATAAATCGGCGAGTTCGCCTATGGTCCACTCGGGAATTTGCCGGTAGACATGGGCGATTTCACTTGGCGTAACCGGATATAAGGATTCACTCATGCCTTAATCACCCGTGTCCAGGATTTCACAAAATCTCTCCGTGTCCTCCAGGGTAGCAAAAAGAAAATCCGGAGAAGCACTCGCCAACTCATAAAGAGAATCGCCGCCCGTGGCCACGGCCATCGTCTTCGCGCCACATGCGCGACCCGCTGCGACGTCACGCCATGTATCACCTATCACCCAACGAGTAATAGATTTACATGGAAATTGTTTTTGAATGATTTGCTCGCCTCTCTGAAATCCTGCTTCCAGCAACTCCGTTCTGTCTCCAGAATCAGAGCCAAAACCCCCGAACGAAAAGAAACTATTTAACCCGCCGCGAGAGAGTTTGATTCGCGCACCCGCTTCGATATTGCCCGTTCCCAATCCCATGAACACGTCATTTCGGCCCTTGAGACACGAAAGCAAATCTGGAATCCCCGGCATCAGGTGAAAATTCCTGGAATCCCTGACTGTGCGGGGCAGGATTTCCACGTATCTCTCCAGAAGGGCCTTCACTTCTGACTCGCTCCCACATCGTTCAAGATGAGAGATAAACATCTCTTGAACGATGAGTTCATCCGTCTTCCCGTGCGGATGAACATGACGCATTGCTTTTGGGATCCCGTATATGCGATCGAAAGCGAAATTCAACGCTCCTGCCCCTGCGCCTCCGCTTAGAAGCAAGGTGCCATCTACGTCGAACAGGATCAGGTGAATTGAATTCAACGGTTTCTTTCCAACACGCATTCTTTGATATGTCCGGGTGAGACTACTTACCTGTATGTTATAACACGCAGTGGAAATGAACCAGTGATCCATACAGACAAGGGAGATGAAAGTTGCCTAACGAGAAAATCGCCGTCGTAACAGGCGGCAACAAGGGCATCGGTTTCGGGATTTGCCGGGCGCTGATAGGGCAAGGGGTCAAAACTATCCTGACAGCGCGAGATGCCTCCAAGGGTGAAACCGCTGAAGAACAGTTGAAAAAAGAAGGGCTGGAAGTAATATTCCATCCCCTAGATGTCACCGACCGGAACAGCATTGAATCTCTAGCCAATTTTCTGACGAGAGAATTCGGTCATCTGGATATTCTGATCAACAACGCGGCTATCAGAAAAGATGCCGGGATGATGGGGTTGGACGTTCCCGTCGAAATCGTCCGGGAAATGATGGAAACCAACCTCTACGGCCCTCTCATGCTGTGCCAAACATTGGCTCCCCTCTTGAAAAAAAGCTCAGCAGGTAGAATCGTGAACGTCTCAAGCGGCATGGGCTCTCTCGCCAGCATGGGCGGAGGCTCTCCCGCATACAGAATCACCAAAACCGCTTTGAATGCGATGACGAAAGTTCTCGCGAGCGAATTCCAGGGAACCGGCGTGTTGGTAAATTGTTGCCATCCAGGATGGGTGAGAACCGACATGGGCGGTCGGGGCGCCTCAAAATCAATAGATGAAGGAGCAGACACGCCCGTATGGCTCGCCTTATTGCCGAAGGACGGGCCCACCGGAGGGTATTTCCAGGACAGAAAACCCATGCCTTGGTAGAAGACGTGTTTATTTCAACTCTGCTCGAAGGTTCCCAACCAGATGCTCAGAGGTGGTCTCTACAGAGAAAACGATATAGTGATGTCAGATATCCGCTTCTTCGGTTTTTAGGGATTAAGCGGAGGTTTTCGCATAATCCCATCCTGTGACAAACAAGTTCACCTCGCCGGTTGATTCCTCATATTTATAGCGCGTTAGCTTGGCGAGATCATCACCATAGACATGAATGCCCACAACAGGCTCAGGCGAAGCACAGCTAACACGGTGCACATCCTGGTCCTTCGTACAGCAGACGAAAACATCCCCAGGTCCTGCCAGGCGTTTCCCCTGCGGCTTGAGATTTACGCGAGCGCCCTCTTCGCGCGGACCTTCACGCAAAAAACTCTCTTCGTTCTCCATTCCACGGTATATGCCTATTACCCCCCAGGTGCCGTGATCATGAATCGGGGTGGTCTGACCCACATCCCATATGCCGGCGCCTATAGAGAAACTCTCATCCGGTTCGACATGAATCCGGTTGAGCGTAAATCCTTCTTTTTTCACTAACAGTTGGTCGGCATTCAAGAGGTTCGGCTCATCCAAAATCGGTTCAAGAACCACCGCTACTCGAGCAGTTACTTCTTCTTCGGTGCCGCCTGTTTTTACAATTTCGCGAACCTGGTTGATAAAATCATTCATCTTTTCAGACATCTTCCATCCCCCAAGATTTTAGAATGCGCCCAAGCGAAATCCGCACGTCCTAACTTTTGTGGTTCATCTCATGGAACAGGAGCGCCAACTTCAAAGAAACGCTGCTTGCGAATCCGCCGAGCTCGCCCGAGCCCGCGATGACGCGGTGTCATGGTATTACAAGAGGAACGGGATTTCTATGTAACGCCTGGCCTACAGCGCGCGAAGCTTTCGGGTTTCCTATCTGATTCGCCACCCAGCCGTAGGAGCGCGTCTCGCCGTAAGGAATATTTTCCGTCTCATTTAGTACTTTGATCATGAAAGGCGTGAGAGAGGAGAGGTCCGCCTTCAACTTGAAACTTTTTCGCGTGCCCCTCAGATACTCTTCTATCTCTTTTGAAGCTTGACGACTCAACGGCGTTGATTGCTCCCTCGCATGATCGGCAACGAGCGGTTTATCAACGCCATTCAACATTCTTATTTCCGCAATACCTTCATCCGATACAAACACGGAGAATTCCACACGCACTTTCTGGAGCCATTCGGCAACATGATTTTCCAGCGATTCCCCGTCTTTCTGGAACAATTCACCCTGCCGCCATTTATCCACCCGGCGCGTCATCTCAAATTCTCCTTTTCATACCGCTAAAACGCCGTGGCCACTCCTTTCACATAGGCTTGCCCGGTCCTTAACCGCAAGATCTGATTCGTACCGTCTGAATGCAGGAACGTACTGGCATCGCGAAGGTATTTCTCCATGGGAGCGTCGTGCATGATGCCTGCGCCGCCGAATACCTCCATGCCCAGGCGCGCGCAATCAAAGGCGACCTCCGAAGCGAATACTTTGCATTTCCATCCTTGCGTGAAATCATATGGCTTTTGATGGTCCACCGCCCAGGCGGTGCGCCAGATATATGTGCGCGCAATGTCCAGATTCATCGCCATATCGGCGAGTATGGTTTCTATCGCCTGATGCTGGCCGATAGGCTTACCGCCCTGGACACGTTCGCGGCTGTAAGCCAGCGCTTTCTCGAACGCGGCTCGTCCAACTCCCAAGGCTGTAGCGGCTGCTTCCGGTTTCCCCATCGACAGGAGATTGCCCCTGATCTCGAACATGTTTCCTTCACCTAAGATAATATGGTTTTCGGGGATCTCGATGTCTTCATAGAAAATTTCTGAATTCATCGAAAGGCGCTGGCCAATTTTTTCATGCACCTCGCCTATCGATATGCCGGGAGTCTCTCTTGGAACCAGAAAGCCGGTTAAGCCTTCCCTCAAGTTTTTGCTGAGGTCGGTTCTCGCCGCTAATACGTATAACGACGCGATAGGACCATTGCTGACATAGCGCTTCTTGCCATTGATGATCCATTTACCACCTTCTTTCTCCGCATGCGCATAAAGCGCAATGGAGGGATCATCGTAATAGCCCTGATGGTCTGTCCCTGCTCCTTCTTCCGTCATGGAAATCGCAGCCAGGAATCTTGGTTCTTCGCACAAGCGTTTTAACCAGGGGTCTCTGACTTCAGACTCTACTTTTTCCAGGATATGGGACAGCTTCCATGTCTGATCCAGGTTCACCGCAAAACCCAGATCACCCGCGGCAAGTTCCTCGCCCGCCAAACAACACGAAAGCACATCGGCACCCATTCCACCATATTCTTTTGGGTATGGGAGTTGCCTTAAGCCCAAAGCGCTTGCTTTTTCGGTCAGATCCCACGGCATGCGCTCTTCCCAGTTCTGAATGCGGTCACGCTCGGGAGCCACCGGAGCAAGTTCTTCATAGGAAAATTTCCTGGCTATTCCCTGAATCCGTTTTTGCTCTTCATTCAAAGTGAATTCCATGGACACTCCTCCCGTCAATCACCCCATGAAAGAGAGGCGAATGATTCGGTTACCCTAAGGGAAAACAAATACGCATCATGAAGAACGAGACAATGCGCGCTTGGCTGCATCCATCTCCATGACGCCATGCGGCCTGCCGTCGCCCTCGACAAAAGCGGCATCCGCTCCCGCCATTTCAAGCCGAAGAACAACCTCGTTCAAATCCGTGTCCGGGGACAGCGATATTCCTCGTCTCGAAGGCATATCCATTTTGGCAACCTCTCCCACTCTTTGAAATACCTCGGGCACACGAAGAAACGAATCGAGGTCTTTTTTGTTTACGACGCCAATCAAGTGCGTACCATCAAATACCGCCGCCCAAGGTGCGTTTATCCTGTTCATGGCCGCCCAGGTTTCTCTGGCTTCTTCTTCCACTCCAACAATCGCTACCGCCTGCAAAAAGCACTCCCTGACTTTCATCGATCGATTTTCTCGGCTACCGACAAATGGCCAAAGCGCGGCATCGCTTCGATTTTCAAAAACTTTGATTTCATCGCTTTTAATCTCTCCGGCGGGTGTTGCGCAATTGTATTCGCCAGAGCGCGAGTTTCCCTCATCAGGTCTCTTTGCGATGTGATGCGATTCACCAATCCTAAGCGATATCCCTCTTTCGCATCAAATCTTCTGCCCGTGAGCACTAGATCTTTCACGGATGGAACAAAAATCTGACGCGTCAGACGAACTGTGGCGTCTCCTCCAGGAAATACTCCCAACGCAGTCTCCGGATAACCCAAAACGGCGTCGTCCACTGCAACACGAATATCGCATGAGAGCATCAACACCATCCCCCACCCGAAGGCGGGGCCATTCACCGCTGCTATTGTCGGGATGGGTAGTTCACGAAGAGCCGTACTCCACCGTTCGCCCAACATCATGAATCGTTTCGCCTGTTCTTTCGTATGGGTGGCGCTTTCCTTAAGGTCGCGTCCCGAAGAAAAAGAGCTTCCCGCACCCGTCACGATAAGTACTTTAATATTCTGGCTCTTTTCAATTTCACCCATCTCCAGACACATGGCTTCCATCAATGGCGTATTGAACGCATTTCGCGCTTCCGGCCGATTCACGGTAATACTCGCGACTTGGGATTCGTTATGTGTGATGAGGAGGTTTCTGTTCATATCCCGCCACAATGAACAAAAAGCCCGTCCTCTGAATGGGACAGGCTCTATGTTTCATGGAAATTCCAACTTCTTTATTCTCCGGTAAATACTGGTTTCCTCTTCTCTTTGAACGCCTGCAACGCCTCGGCGAAATCCTTGGTGTGATTCAACGGCAACCTGAGGGCGTTCGAAAATTCGATAGCCTGAGAGAGCGGCATATCGAGGGTCTGGTCGATTGCTTTCTTCGCGCCACGAACACCCAAGGGGCCATTGTCCCTGATTTTCTCAGCGATGGCTGTCGCTTCATCCAACAGCTCATCCAGCGGATGCGCCTTATTCACCAAGCCGATGCGCTCGGCTTCTTTTCCATCAATACGCTTGCTCGTGTAAACCAACTCCTTCGCCTGACCGGCCGGCATGATCCTTTGAAGCCAGACTACGCCGCCGGCCCCCGGGAAAATACCAAGGCTGCATTCCGGAAAACAAAGAGTGGCTTCTTCAGCGGCCAGTCTGATATCGCATACCAAGGTAATCTCCACGCCCCAGCCGAACGTATGGCCGTTGATCGCAGCGATGGTAGGCATTGGCAAGCGTGCCCATAGAGACGTCGCCGTCATCACATAGCGCTGATATTGATCGGCCATCTCCTTCGTATGCGTGGTGCTTTCTTTCAGGTCGCGGCCCGTGCTGAAACCACGTCCCTCTCCAGTAAGAATGACCACACGCACATTCCCCGCGTCGGCCAGGGTTCGCGCCAATTCCACGAATTCTTCCGCCATCTTGAAACTGATCGCGTTCAGACTCTCCGGGCGGTTGAACTTCACTACCGCCAATCCATTTTCTTCCGTATAGGAAATTGTTTCAAATTCGCGCACGTACCCTTCCTCCTGGAAAATACTTTTTCTCTAGAATTCGGATCAGCTTTTCAGGTGGCCGGCCACTTCTTCGACAAACTTCAGCGTCGTGTCTCTCATTTCATCAGGCTGCAAATTGCTGACCGGATGAGGCAACTGAATATAAGGATGCCCTTCCATGCCCTTGCCACGGAATTGAAAGTCCGCCGCGTTCTTGAACGCCTCGGTAATAATGGTCGTTGAAGGAATGCCCCGTTTTTCAAATTCAACCGTGTCGTGCACACTGCACAACGTGCAGGAGCCTCAGCCTCCCAATGCGGCTATCGCCACATCCACCTCCTGGGCCATTTCTTCGATCATTTCATCAGTGGCAGGCTTCGAGTAATGCTCTTTTCGCATCGAAATGACTCTGGCCACATCGTATTGCTCGCGGAGGGCATTTCCCAAGGTTTCCAAAATGATATCCGCTTGTTCTTTGGTGTTGTCGAGGAGCCCCACCACCTTACCCGAAAGATCGCCGGGCCTTTGCGCAAGCTCGATTCGCGCGGCCGACCCTCCCGCCGTCGGATCAATGAATCCCATTCCGTTCGCCATGGTTTTCTCCAATTGATATGTGAATTCAACCGAAGTCAAATCATATCCCGCAATTTATTCCTTGTCTACGATATCAGCCCAACCAATTTTATATAAAAAAACAAATGATGATTTATCCGCTTCTCAGTTTCGCCGAAATTTGGCAGAATCAAATCTAATTCACGGATATCCTCTTACCTTAAGGAGCAGACAAATGGCCGATTACGATATCATCGGCAAGTCGAATGTTCGATACGACGCAATTCCGAAAGCGGATGGGTCTATGCCCTACGGAGAAGATGCAGTTCCTGCAGGGGCTCTGCAGTGCGGCGTATTGTTTACACCCATCCCGGTCGGCCGCCTGAAAAAACTCGACATTTCAAAAGCCGAAAAAATCCCGGGCGTAGCCGCCATTCTGACTGCAAAGGATATTCCGGGCACAAACGCGCGATTCGGCTCCGGCACCCCGGGCCTTCCCCATCAGCCTGTTCTGGTGGAAGACAAAATTGAATTCACCGGGGACGCTCTCGCCATCGTTGGCGCCGAAAACAGAGAAGCGCTTGATGCCGCGATAGCGGCCATTGAAGTGGAAATCGAGGCGGAAGAGGGCGTGTGGACAACGCGTCACGATGAAACAAGCGCCGAAAAACGACAAGCGTGTGATTTTGACGTTACCCGCGGAGACTTGAAGACAGCGTTTGACGAAGCCGACGTGGTGATTGAGAAAACATACACCACGCAACTCGCCGAACACGCCTTCCTGGAACCGGCCTCCGGTACTTCCTGGATGGAAGAAGACGGCGTCATCACCATCCGCGTCGGCACACAGCTTATCGAATACTACCGCGCCATAGCGGCGATTTTGGGAATCTCGCATAGCCGCGTTCGCCACCTCGGCACTTACGTCGGCGGCGGGTTCGGCGCCAAGGGTATGCTGACCGTAGAACCTTATCTGGCGCTTCTCACCTGGCATACGCAAAGGCCCGCCGTCATGGTATTGGGCCGCGAGCACGGCATTAGAAACACCTCGAAAAAACACCCTTTCTATATGAAGTACAAAACAGGAGCGACCAGGGACGGGAAAATCCTGGCCGTTCAGGCGGATATCGTAGGAGATGCTGGCGCCTATCCGTATAAATCCAATTTGTTCCTCCTGGGCGCGATGTGCATCGCCGCAGGCCCTTACGATGTACCCAACGTAAAAATTCGTGCGCACGGCTATCTCACGAACAATCCCATCACCAACGCGATGCGCGGTGTCGGATCAAACCAGGTCTGCTTCGCATATGAGACTCAAATGAACCTGGTTGCAGATGCCCTCGGGTTGGACAAGTACGAATTCAGGCGGAAAAATTTCATCCAGAAAGGACAGGAACTGCCGACCGGACAGAAGATACCTTACGAACCGAACCTGGAAGGATGCCTCGACAGCGCGCTACAGGCCCTGGGCGACCCCGCAGAACCAGGTCCGGGCAAACGCATTGGCCGGGCGGCGGCCGCGAACATCACCGGATACGGAAGGCCGAATGACGACGCGAATGCGGCGGTTCACCTCGAGCCGGATGGCAGCGCCGTGGTACGTGTGAGCGCGCCGGATATAGGCGCCGGCCAGGGCGCTACCCTTCAAAGCATCACAGCTGAAACCCTGGGGCTCAGGCTCGATCAGGTTTCCACCCGTTTGTCCGATTCAGCTACTACGCCACTCTCGGGCATCACTGCAGGTTCCCGCCAGACACTCATGGCGGGGCACGCCGTTCAACTTGCCGCTGATGAGGTTCGAAAAGGCGTGACCAAAGGCGCTGCCTCGTTGCTCGAGGCTGCAGAAGAGGACATTCGCGTGGGAGGCGGCGAGGCATGGGTAGCCTCCGCACCCGAGAGAAGAGTTGGCATCGGTCCTGCGGCCGGCGAAGCCAAAAAAATGGGTGAGGCGCTACATTGCACCCATGGCTACAACATGCCGGGACACGAATACGAGAATCCGGAACGATACATGAACGGCATGGGCGGATGGTCGGACTACACTTTTGGCGTCCATGCGAGCGAAGTGGAAGTCGATATCGAAACCGGCGAAGTGAATCTCTTGAAGCACATCGCCTCCCATGACGTCGGGCGAGCGCTGAATCCTCAAAGCGTGGAGGGGCAATTCGAAGGCGGCGCGGTGATGGGGATTGGCTATGCGCTGCACGAGGAAATCACCATGGTGGAAGGAGACTGCCGATCACAAAGCTTTCACGAGTATCTGATTCCCACTTCCTCGGATATCGGTGAGTTTGAGTCTGTTGTCCTCGAATGTGGAGAGGGCGCAGGCCCATATGGCGCACGCGGCGTCGGAGAACCTCCATGCAATAATGCGCCTGCCGCCGTCGCCCTCGCCATCAATGATGCGATAGGCACGGAAGTCTACGATTTGCCCATTACGCCCGAGCGTGTTTGCCGGGCGGTCATGAAGAAAAACGGCAATAGCAACGGCCATTAACAAGCGTCGATCACAAAAGAGCCCCGGCAATTTTGTCGGGGCTCTTTTGTAGAGAAGCACACTAAAACATTCCAACTTTAACAAATTAAGATGAGATAGATTCTGCCTTCGAATTTGATACTGAATGCAAAATCCAACCTACGCTCCGAACCCACCCGGAAAAGAAACTTTTCACACGTCAAATTTTTTAGTCACTGCCCGACACGCCACGGTAATTCCGTGCATGACCATGCTGGAAGGCGAACCCCTGCTCCCCGCGACGATCAAATGAAGATCGTCGGGCTCCCCGACCGCAGGCACAAAAAAATCATCATCATTCACATCCACGGGAAATGGCCAGCGATCCGCGCCTTTCTCGCCTCGCCAGATGCCGCCGCGCTTGATATCCCCGATAGTACGCCCACCCGTTTCCAATAACTTTTGATAGACATCGCTGCGGGTCAGCCCGGCGTCGGCGCACAGATGCGCATGTTGCGCACCCAGGACAACCGCCATATCCGCTTGCCGATACATATTGGGACCGCCCAATGCCGACATCATATCGGCAACCGTCGTCAGGAGCCGGTCAGGAGTCAAGCTCGCATCGTCCCATACCTGCACCGGACCTTCGAGAGGAATCATGGTCACCACGTTATCGCTCCTGGAATACCCTTTCGATTCCGCATACGACTCCCAAGGGGATTCCTCCTCGTTCTCCATGATGCAAAAAGTGCTTCGCCAGGGACCTCCGAAACCACCGAGGCAGGTGATTCCGGGAATGCCTCCTCCCACATTCATCATGATGAGCCTGACGGCGCGGCCGATGGTCAGGTTCGCGCGGTAGCCGGGTCCCATGCAGCCTACGCCCCCGTGCAGCCCGATTTCCCTTGCATAAGGACCATTCACCAACAGAAAAGGAGCGCCCGCGCTCGTCGTGGCCTGAATCAGATTTACGTTAAAACGCTCATCGAGAAGCGCTTCCAGGCCGGCTATCAGCACCGGCATGTATTCAGGCTTACAACCCGCCATGACGGCGTGGGCCGCCACCCCTTGTATACTGAGTTCCCCGCCTGCCGGAGCCACGTGGCCGAGTACTTCGCCCGGCTCCCTCCTCGTGCCCGAGAGCATCAGACCAATCCTCTCTTCCGTCGGGGTCACGACAGGCAGGCCGTCCGACCATTCTTTATCAAAGAAAAACTCGAACTCATCCATAAGTTCATCCTCAAAAGCAAGCCTGGCAGGTAGGCTTATGGTTGATAGTCCGCCGATACCGCCTCGCTGCCGTCCACCCAGCCGGGCATGACGAACGTAACCGGTCCGGGCGTACCCCCTGCGACGAGAAGTATCAGATCGTCTTCATCCTTGATCGCCGGTACCATAAAAGAATCATCCTGCAGGGCCACGTCAAATGGCCACTTGGCTATCATCTCCTCTCGCCAATAGCCCGATTTTTTCAGCTCTCCCAGGGGTCTACACGCAAGTTCCATAATCCGGCGATGAACATCTTCCTTGCTCAAACCAGCCGTCGCGCACATGCGCGCATGATCCGGTCCCAAAGCAACAACCACCTGGGTTTTCAGCCAGATATTCAGCGAACCCAGGGTGGATACTTTATCCGCCAAGCCCACGAAAAATAATTCCGGGTCCTTGGAATAATCATCGATATATCCTTGAGGCGCTTCCGTCATCACGGCGGTTACAACATCGTTATCCCGATGAAAACCTCTCGTGACGGACAACGGCTCCCAGGGACTTTCCGCTTCATTCTCGGCGATACAAAACGTATATCTGGCAGGTGAACCAAACGTGCTCATCGAGGCGGAAACCGGCACACCGCCGCCCAGGTTCATGAGAATAAGCCGGATGGCGCGGCCGATTGTCGCATTCGCCCGAAATCCCGGACCAAAGCATCCCGTTCCGCCATGCAGTCCGATTATTTTCGCATATGGACCATTCACGATGATAAGAGGGGCTGCGCTGTGCATGGTGCCCTGTACGCCGTTCAAGTTGAGTTCCGGCGCAAGAAGCGCTCTAAGCCCAGCAATGACGACAGGCATATACGAAGGTTCACACCCCGCCATCACGGCGTGCGCGGCAACCGCTTCGACGCCGGCCTCCCCCATGAGGGGCGGCACCAGGCCAATGACCTCCGAAGCCCCGAGTCTCGTACCCGAGAGCATGGCGGCCATCCGTTCCTGGGTTGGGGGGATTACCGGCAGGCCGTCCGACCAGGATTTTTGAAAGAAAAATTCGAATTCATCCATAGAAATCTGATACCACTCTGACTGTCGTGGAGATTCCGGTGCTACACTTCATAGGCCCCATGAACGGCGCGGCTGCCGCCGCTCCAGCCGTGGCAGACCGCACTCCCCGATCCCCAGCCGCCCGCAACGATCAAGTGGAGATCACGGGGGTCCTTGATGACGGGAACAAAAAACTCATCATCATCGGGGTCTACGTGAATATACATACCCAGCGCTCGCTCGCGCCGCCAGTTGCCGCCCCGCTTAAGCTCCTTCACCTTGTGGCCGGCCAACTCACACAATTGCCGATGCACGTCCGCGCGAGTGAGGCCGCCCTCGGAACAAATTTTCGCATGCTGGGGGTTCATGGCGACGACCATATCGGTCCTGGGCGCGTGCATGTTCCATGAGCCCAGGCCCGTCATCGCATCGGCGATTCCCCGGAGCAGCCTCTCAGGCTCCTCGCTTACGTCATCGAAGGTCAGGCGCGGACTTTCCACCATGGCCATGGTGATCACATTCTCGTCCGCCCCGTATCCTCTGGATTCAGCGAGCGTCTCCCAGGGATGAAACTGAAGGTTCTCCGTTACGCACGCGGTATAGCGCAGCGGCGTGCCGAAAATCGTCATGGAAGAAACACCCGGAATGCCCCCGCCCAGGTTCATCAGAATCAGGCGAATGGCTCTGCCGATGGAAGCGTTGGATCTGAAGCCGGGGCCAAAGCAGCCATTGCCCCCGTGAACCCCGATTTGCTCGGAATAGGGGCCGTTTACAATCATGAGCGGCGCCACGCCGTGCATCGTGCCCTGTACGCCGTTCGTGTTGAACTCTTCGCGAAGCATAAGGGAGGTGGCGCCGAGTACGACCGGCAGATACTCAGGTTTGCAGCCGGCCATAACCGCATGGACCGCCACGCTATGAACCGTGGCCTCGCCCATGGCGGGAGGAACCTGACCGATGAATTCGGTCGGACTTTTCTTCGTGCCCGAGAGCATGCGCTCAATGCGCTCTTCGGTCGGGGTGACGACGGGCAAGCCGTCCGACCAGGGTTTTTCCAGGAAAAACTCGAATTCATCTTGAGGATCGTTCAAAACAATTCATCCCCTGAAATATATGGGTTTCATCAAGATTCAAATGCGCGGGAAACCGAACGGCTGCTGCCGTTCCAGCCGTGCATCACGGCCGTTATCGGCCCCGGTACTCCGCCCGCCACGATCAAGAGCAGTCTCCGGGCCTCTTTAATCGTCGGAACAAACGCATCATCATCATCCAGATCGACGGGGATCGGAAAATCCTGAATACGATTTTCCCGGAAATGACCTCCCGTTTTGAGTTCGCCCACCGTGCGGCCTGCGATTTCGCAAAGGCGTCCATGGACATCCGCCTTTGAATACCCCCTCTTTGCGCAAATCGCGGCTTGCTGCGGGCTCATCGCGACCACCAAATCGGTGCTGGCCCAACAATTCCACGAACCCAGATGCGACATGGTGTCCGCAATGGAGGGCAACATCCGCTCGGGGTCGTCGCTCACGTCATCCCAGGACATGACGGGACCTTCCACATGCACGGCGGTGACAACGTTATCCTCCGCATCAAAACCATTCGTCTGAGCGAGAGACTCCCAGGGGCTTTCCGCTTCATTCTCGGCGATGCAGTACGTGAACCTCCCCGGTTGCGAGAATGTGCTCATCGAGGTGATACCCGGAATTCCGCCGCCGATATTGAGGAGCAAAAGCCTGATGGCGCGGCCAATCGTCGCGTTGGCGCGATTCCCGGGGCCGAAACAGCCCAGCCCGCCGTTTAAGCCGATTTCCCTGGCGTAAGGGCCGTTCACTATCAAAAGTGGAGCCGCGCAGGAGAGCGTCGCCTGCACGCCGCCCACGTTGAACTTTTCCTCCAGAATGGCTTCCACGGCCCCGATGAGAACGGGCATATACTCCGGCTTGCACCCTGCCATAATGGCATGAACGGCAATGGTCCGAACGTCCGCCTGCGCCAATAACGGAGGTACGTCGCCGATTACTTCGTCCGGATCTCGGCTCGTTCCTGCAAGCATTTGGCCCAGACGCTCTTCCGTCGGGGGGATGACCGGCAGGCCGTCCGACCAGGGTTTATCGAAGAAATACTCGAATTCATCCACCGATGGGGCGCTCACGAAATGCCTCCGAATAACTTTCTGCAGTGAGGGAAACGCCTGTTTTGCCGCACAAATATACATGGGGGCTGGACAGATTGCGAGTCCATGCCGTTAGAATACGCCTGACATACCGTCTTCCGTCATCACCTCATCTACAGGAGTTCATTCCATGCCGATTTACAGAAATCTCGCCGCTCAGAACCAGGGAAAGGCCGCCGACTACGTGACCGCAGACGCCGCGTGGGTCGATGGCGCTCACACCACCATCGGATATTTCCGCATGGAGGCGAGGGGACATTCCAACCCGCATTATCACCATGACGAGCAGTTCCTCTATCTCCTGAAGGGCGGGCTCCGCATCGCCGTGGAAGGAGAAATTCTGGAAGCCGCGCCGGGGGATCTGGTGCAGTTCCGCCCCGGCGAAGTGCACGAGATCATGGCGCTCGACAAGCCCGTGGAACTCCTCCTCACGAGGAGCCCCGCGAGGCCGAGTCTCGAGGTGCTGGCCGTGACGCCGGAAGGGGATAAGGCCAAAAGCCTGCTGCGCCCCGAATAAGCCGTAAAATGGAATAACATTATAAATAACAATAAGATAAACTCACACTTTTTTATCGAAATACCCCGTGAATTTATCTGAATTTACCGAATTATCCAGGAACCGGGAAACACGTGATCACGGACCCCGAATCGTTCGAAAACATGCCTGCATGAAACGATCCGTCCACGTCCGAAAGAGCCGGATCGCATTGCGCCGAACTCTCCGGTGAAACCGCTTGCATTCTAGCGGGCATCCATCTTTGCCCATCCACGCCTGATTCACGACGCCCATACGCCGGATTTAATAATGGCTCATATCCGCAATTTCATCTATATTCAAAAGGATATGGTACTTTACCTGCGATGCACCGATACTTGCGAAAGTGAGTAGGATGATACAGCCGGGCGCTAAATCATTACGGAAGATCGCGGTTGTCGGGCGGGGAACCGCAGGGTCCCTGGCGGCCGCCAATGTGACTCGTCTTATACCCGAGAGCGACCACGAGCTGCATCACATCTATGATTCGCGCATCCCGGCCCTCGGAGTAGGCGAAGGCAGCTGGCCGAGTCTCGTGCAGGATTTGTGTCAACTTACGAATCTTCCCCATGAAACAGTCCAGCAGCGCCTGAAAGGAACGCGCAAGTACGGTGTAACATTCGAGGGATGGGGTCGGCGCAATCGCGAATTCACCCACTATTTCACGCCGCAACAGGTGTCCTACGCCTATCACCTGTCCGTCGACTTGATGGCGGACCTGCTGCATGAAAGCACGCGCGCGCGCCATATCGACGCGAAAGTAACCAGTATCAACAGGGTGGAAGGCGGCGCGCAAGTGGAATTCGAGGGCCGGCCGGCGGAGCGCTACGACCTGGTCTTCGACGCCCGGGGCTTTCCCGGAGAACTAGACCCGGACGGCACATCGACGTTTCCTTCATCCCCACCAATACGGCCGTCATCCGCCGCTGTCCGGCAATCGTCGAAGAAGAGCGGGACGGGCTGGTTCTGCAACCTACCTACACCCGCGCGGTTGCGCGTCCGCACGGTTGGATAGTCGTTATTCCGCTTACAGCACACACATCCTACGGGTACATCTTCAACCGCGACGTATCCGGCCTCGACGAAGTCGAATCGGACTTCGACGCTTTCCTCGAGACCGATGGCGTATCGGAGTTCGAGCAGCGCGCCGTCATTCCGTTTCCCAATTTTATCCATCGTCACATGTACGATGGCGCGGTGGCTCGCATCGGCAACGCAGCCGCCTTCATGGAACCCCTCGAAGCAACGGCGATCGTATCCGCACAGGTAGAGGTCGGGATGGTTCTCCATTTGCGCCTTAACCGTTCGGTAGAATATCTCGAACGCGATGCTCTGGTGGTCAATCGATTCCTCACCAATACCATGCTCTGCTTCGGCTTATTCGTCGGTTGGCACTATTCCTGTGGTTCGAAGTACGACAGCGGATTCTGGCGCCACGCTCGAGACCACGCCTGGCCTCGACACCGCAAGGTGGTGGATCCCGAGGTGGTGGATTGCGACGCACTCCGCAAATTCGACGAAATGATCGAACTGATGAACCAGTCGGTCATTGACAAATCGGACTGGAATCGGACGTTGGCGTTTTTCCCTCTCTCCAGTTATTGCCAGATGTCCCAGGGGCTGAGCTGCCAGGCGCCGGGTCCGTAAAGTTTCACGAAGGTTGATTCCGCGCCGTAGGATCGGTTCCCCCGGGTTCGCAAATGCTGGACCGAGGATGACGGGAAAGTTCTGCAAACCGGAGAAGATCGTCTGCCTGCTGCGCAGGGCGTCCAAACAAGGCCGTTGAAAAATTCCCCGCCCTGTGATTTTGTATGTCAGTCGCCGTGAGGGCGACCTCGAGAAATGTTGCGGCGCGAGAGGCGCGGGCGGTTCGTGGCCGGCTCCCCGGAGCAACTGATTCCGAAAACGAGTAAACGAACGGCCTGTTCCGCCCATCGGAAATCCACTGCTTCCCAAACGCCGACGATTCTTGAGCCGGATTGTGTGGAATTACATTTCTTTTTACCGGATGGTATGATGTTTTTTTACCTTGCTTGATTACAACGAGAGGGTTGCCCTGCCGTCGTGTTCAATAATCCATTCGATTCTTTTCATAATATCGTTGCCGAAGCGAAGGAAGAACGCGAGCAACTCGATCGGCTGCTGACGATTTCCACGCCGCGGGAGCGTCTGCTTGTCGCCGCAATCGCTCTTGTCCTGTGCATCCTCTGTGCATGGCTTTTCTTTGGCAGCGTGGCCCGTAGTCTCGCGGTGGACGGCGTAGTGGTCGAGCAAGGCGAAAACTCGCCCGGGGGCGGCCGGTCCGTGCGGGCCCTCGTCTGGGTCGACAGCGATATCGCTCCACGTATCGAGGCCGGGATGCCGGTGGTGATAGAGCCGGATACGGCGGACGGAGAAACAGGCGCGCTCGGCGGAGAGGTCAAGGCGATTTCCGCCGTGCCTTTCTCCGGGGGGCAGGCGGCGTTTGAGTCCGCGGCGCCGGTGTCATTGCACCGCGTCGATATCGCGCTCGAAGAAAGTGTTGCTTCGGATTCCCTGAAGGGCAGGAAATGCCGGTTCGTCATCGAGCTCGGCAGGCAATCTCCGATCGCGCTATTTCGAATGAGGCAACCATAAGATGCCGCTGCGCGCCCCAAAGGGGGCCAGGGACAAGGCCTCTTCGGACGTATCGAAACAGAAGGTGACCACGCCGGTTCTGTTGCAGATGCATGCGTCGGAATGCGGCGCCGCCTGTCTCGGCATCGTGCTGGCCTACTTCGGGCGATGGGTGCCGCTTACCGAATTGCGCGAAAAATGCGAGGTGAGCCGGGACGGCAGCAGCGCCGCAAGCATCTTGCGCGCCTCCCGACACTATGGCCTCGAATGCAGCGGGCTCAGCGCACGCGCCGATCAACTGAAAATGCTGCAGTTGCCTTTGATTCTGTTCTGGCAATTCAGCCATTTCGTCGTCCTCGATGGATTCGATGGCCGTCATTTCCATCTCAATGACCCTTCCACGGGGCGGCGCAGGATTTCCGCCGAAGAGTTCTACAAGGACTACAGCGGCATTGTGCTTCGCTTCAAGCGCGGCACCGATTTCAAGCCCGGAGGCGAGCAGCCCGACCTGTTCAGGCAATTGGGCGCCCTGCTCGCTGGATCATGGAATTTGCTTACCGGGGTGATTGCCTGCGGACTCATGCTGACGCTATTGACGTTGATTATTCCCGCATCTCTCGGAGTTTTCGTCGACGATGTCATCGAAAAACACGGGTCCTGGGGCGGATTGGTGACCGCCTTGCTTGGCGGCGGCCTCCTGGTATACGTCCTGTCCCTGCTCAAGCACCGATTCCTCAAGCGGCTCGCAGTCCGGGTATCGGTGATTGGCTTCAGTCGCAGCGTGTCACGTCTGCTGCGGTTGCCGGTGGAGTTTTTCGAGCACAGACTGGCGGGCGACCTGACCGATCGGGTCTCGTCCACCGACAGAATCGCCAGGAACCTGGCGGACCAGTTTCTGGTTCTCACTATCGACATGGCGATGAGCGTGGTGTTGCTCATGGCGATGTTCGCCTACGATATCCTGCTCACGCTGATCGTGCTTTTGCTGGCCCTTCTGCACGGAATGCTGGCCCACTTTCTCAACGCCCTTCGGGCTGTCCGAAGCCAGGCGATGAGGCGCGAGCAGGGACTGCTGATCGGCCTCGGCATGCAGATGCTGAGTCATTCCGACAATCTGCGCATGACGGGATCGGATGATCGGTTCTTTTCGCGCTGGAGCGGTCAACAGGCGCGTGAGTTGCGTGCGCGCCAACTCTATTCCGAACTGGGCTCCATCAGCACCTCGCTTCCGGGGCTGGTCGACGCGCTCCGCAGCGCGGCGATTCTCGGGGTCGGGGGCGGTTTGGTCATGACCGGAGAAATGACCCTGGGGACGCTGGTCGGGTTCTACATCCTGGCCGAGATGTTTCTGGCCCCCGTCAGGCGCTTTTTGGAGTTTGCCGAAAACCGCCAGGCGCTCGAAACCGATATGCAGCGTCTCGAGGACATCTCCAAAACCGATGAAGACCCTGTTTTCAGTCGCCGAAATCCGGAACCGGAGTCAATCCCCACGTTCAACGGCCGGCTCCAGCTTGCAGGCCAGCTCGAACTGCAAAACCTCACCTTCGGTTTCAACAAGAGCCGGCCACCTTTGATAAAGGACTTCAACCTCGTGATCAAGCCGGGGCAGCGCGTTGCCGTGGTCGGTCCTAGCGGTTCCGGCAAGTCGACCCTGGCGCGTCTGGTATCGGGTGTCTATCCGCCCTGGTCGGGCGAAATCCTGTTTGATGATCATCTGCGGGATCAGATTCCAGAGGAAGTGCTGCGGCAGTCCATATCCATGGTGGATCAGGAGATCGTGCTCTTTTCCGCGTCCCTGCGCGACAACATCACGTTGTGGAACCCGGCCGTCCCGGATGAAGTCCTTTTCGCCGCCACACGGGATGCCCAAATCCATGACGAAATCCTGCTTCGAACGCAAGGGTACTCGACCCTCGTCGAAGAAGGCGGGGCGAATTTCAGCGGCGGCCAGCAGCAACGCCTGGAAATCGCCCGTGCGCTGGTGGGCAATCCGACGGTGCTCATTCTGGACGAGGCCACCAGCGCACTCGATGCCGTAACGGAGGAACTAGTCGATGAAGCCCTGCGGCGGCGCGGCGTCACCTGCCTGATCGTGGCGCACCGGCTGAGCACCGTGCGGGATTGCGATGAAATCATCGTGCTCGACAAAGGCGTCACCGTGCAACGCGGCACCCACGACGAGTTGATCGCGGATCGGGACGGTACGTACTGCAAGCTGGTCAGGTCGGGCTGATGCAGCACACAAAGCCGGAATACACGTCCATCACCGAACTCGCCGCTCGCTTCGGCGCGTCCGTACCCTGCGCCGGCAACCTGCCGGTCAAGCTCGACGACCCGGATAGCGTCTGGTTCATCGATCAGGGCGCCGTCAATCTGTTCCTCGCCGAACTCAAGGACGGGGTGGAGCAGGCGGCGCCGCAGCATCTGCTGCGCCGGGAGTCGGGCTGGCTGCTGCCGGGCGTGGCGCCGGACCAGCCAGAGGGTGACGAAGACAATACGCTCAGCATCATCGCCAAAGGACTGCCGGGCACCATTTTGAAACGTCTGCCGGCTTCCCTGCTGTCCCGGGTCCATCCGGCGGAACTGGCGGAACAGACCGATACCTGGCTGATCGCCATTGCTGAAACACTGTCGCGTTTCGCAAGCCCCCTTCCGCGCCCGACCGCGCTGGCCGAACCCGGTCGGACGCAGACCCTGGCCCCTTGTACGCTATCCGTACGGCGCGGCGTGGTATGGGTATCCGAACCGCCGCGCGGCGCGAGCCTGTTCATGTGTATCGTCGACTCGGCGGAACTGGCGGAGGCGAGCGGCCCGCACGAAACCGTTATTCCGCTGACGCGCACAAGCTGGCTCGCCTTGTTCGACGAAGCGACGCTGACGGGCTTATCAACCGAAACCCTGGCGGAGCAAGGCACGCTGCTGCCGGCGCTCGCCTCTTTTCACGCGGTTGCTTTTTCCCTGGAACGCCTGAACCGCCGACTGGTCGTGGTCGATGACGTCAATCTCGAACGCGCGCGGACTACCAGCCGCCGCACGGCGGAAAAAGCCGCGCGGCAGCGGCTGTTCAACATCTATGACCTTCCGATCGACCGGGACGCCAGTGTCGAGGACACGGCGCTGGCGGATGCCCTGCAACTCATCGGCCGCCATGAAGGAATCGATTTCAAGATTCCGGCGCGTGCGGGACTTTCCGATTCTCCGGTCGGCCTCGTCGAGGTTCTCGATGCGTCGGGCTTACGCGCCCGGCGCGTGCGGTTCAAAGCCGAGGGCAGCTGGTGGCGCGGCGACAGCAACGCGATGCTGGCGTTCCGCGCCGAGGACGGCCAGCCAGTGGCGCTGCTGCCGGGAATGTTCGGGCGATACCGGGAAATCGACCCGGTCAGCAAACGCAGCCGCCGGGTCACGGCGGACCGCGCGGGCGCGCTGGAGGGAGAAGCCTGGATGTTCTATCGGCCATTGCCGCCGGAGAACGTGAAACTGGCAGACCTGCTAAGAATCGCCCTGCGCGGGTCGGCCGCGGATTTGGCGCGTCTGGTCATTGCCGGGCTTCCATACGGCATGATCAAGCTGCTGCCGGCGCTCGCGCTCGGATTCGTTGCGAATGAAATTTTGGCGGGCGGAAGCACAAGAACGCTCTATACCGTCGCCGTGGCGTTAGCGGCGTTCGGTCTGCTCGGCGCTCTGCTGCACCTGTTCCAAAGCACGGCGATGATGCGGCTCGAGGGGCGCTCGGCTTCCCGGGTCGAAGCCGCCTTCTGGGACCGTCTCATGCGCCTTCCGTCAAGCATTCTGCACCGCCATCCCGCCGGAGATCTGGCAATGTCGGGGATGACGTTCCAGAACCTTCGCGACGGCTTGCGGGGAATCGTCGCCAACAGCTTATTGTCGATCATTTTTCTGCTTCCGGTTTTTGGCGTCATTTTCTTCTACGACGCCACCCTCGGCCTCATCACCCTCGTCTTCAGCCTGGCTTCGCTGCTGGTCGCCGTAGTCCTCGGGTTGCGCCAGATTTCACCTTATGGGCGGATGATCAGCGCAGCGCGGCGTGTAGCCGGTCGGCTGTTCCAGCTCGTGGGAGGCATCTCCAAGCTGCGAATGGATAATGCGGAAGGGTCGGCCTATGCCATCTGGGCGAGGGATTATCGCGAGCAGAAACGCGCGGAGATTGAACTGGGCGCGCTTGAGGGACATTCGCGGGCATTCGGCGCCGCGCTTCCCTTTTTTGCCGGCGGGGTTCTGCTTTTCGCGGTGGCGGCGACGGGAGACCGAAACATACCGGTCGGCGATTTTCTCGTCGTTTACACGGTCTTTATCGTTTTCCAGTCCGCCATTGCCCGGCTCGGCGAGTCCTTCGGCGCCATTGCCGCCATGCGGCCGGCGTTCGAGCAGATGCGCCCGCTTCTCTCCGCCGTTCCTGAATCCGTGACGGAAGGAGAGCCGGTTGAATTCCTGGGCGGTGAAATACTGTTCGACCGCATTTCCTTTCGCTACGATCCCGACGGTCCGTTGATCCTCGATGACGTCACGATTCACGCCCGTCCCGGCGAATTCATCGCGATTGCCGGTGAGTCCGGCGCCGGCAAGAGCACCCTGTTCCGGCTCGCGCTCGGCATCGACTGGCCGGCCGCCGGTGCGGTGTATTACGACGGACGCGACCTGAGGCATCTGAATCTGAAACAGGTGCGCCGGAAAATTGGAGCGGTGCCGCAATCCGTCGGACTCCATCCACAAGATCTCTGGGACAATCTGGTCAGCCACCATGATGCGGTGGGGACCGAGGAAGTGTGGGCGGCGGCCCGGACCGCCGAAGTCGAAGCCCAAATCAGGGACATGCCCATGGGCATGATGACGATGGTGGGCGCCAGCGGGTCCGTCCTCTCGGGCGGCGAGAGTCAGCGCATCACGATCGCCCGCTCGGTGATCGGCAGCCCGCGAATCATGCTGCTTGACGAGGCGACGAACTGGCTGGACAACGAAAGCCAGGCCAAGGTAATGCGGAACCTTGCCGACCTGACTTCCACCCGGCTCATCATCGCCCACCGCCTGTCCACGCTGGAACAGGCCGACCGCATCTACGTGCTGCAAGGCGGAAAAGTCGTTCAAAGCGGTACCTTCAACGAACTCAAGGAGGTCGACGGGGTATTCAAGGAGTTGATCAAAAGGCAAATCGCCTGACCAGGATATGCAGACAACAGCCCGGCGGTAAAAATGCACGTTCGGCCAAGGCCCGCGAAAATGGAGAAGACATCCATGAAGAAGCCCTTTGACGCTGCCGATTTCCTGATATCGCGAGCCGGCGGCGACTACGACTTTAGAGAACGTCTTCTCGCCAGGCCCAAAGAGACCATCGAAGCGGAATTGGGCGTGACGATGGCCGAAGACCATGAGATTCACGTGCACGAAGAAACCTATACCGCGACGCACATCGTCCTCCCGCCGCGCAGCAAATTCACCGAGGCGGAACGGGAGGAGGCGAAAACCGGCGCGGCGTCGATCGAGTTTCTTCGCAAAACGATGCACGACCCCGCGCCGCCCCTTCGTCCTCCAAAACTTCAAGGGGAGAGAGTCCCGAAGAGCGCGGCGACCACCGAAGCGCTTGCGATAGCGGGCAGGGAAAGCATCTGCCGCGGTCTCGATTTCCTGGAATCCGCCATAGACGAAAACGGCGCCTGGCGCTGCATCCGGTTCAACGTAGGCGACCCGGACATACCGCGGCATTTCGAGAAACCTCCTTTCGTATCGGCTTTCTGCGTCCTCGCACTGGAATGTTGCGAGGAAGCGCGCGCCAGGGCCATCTGCGCCGCGACCGAGGCGTATCTCGCCGAAACCATCGAATATCCCGGATTGTGGCGCTATTACCGCCATCTGCCCCAGGATCTCGACAGCACCGCGCTGTGTTCACTCGTGATTGGAGGCCACCCCTGGATTCTGATGGGGCGGAACGTTCCGCAGATACTGGCGAATCGCGACGAGGAAGGCCGCTTCATGACCTGGGTTCTCGAAGACGACGAACCCGATGTCGTATCGCGCTTCCGTATCGAAGCCGACCCCGTGGTCAATGCGAACGTCATCGCCTATCTCGGCGACTGCCCAGAAACCAGGGATGCCCGGCGATGGCTGGAAGCCTTGATAACCGAAGGCAATCTCGAGGGGTCGTCGAAATGGTATCCCGACGAGGTCGCTATCTGCTATGCGACCGCCCGCGCCATGAATCGCGCACGGCCCGCCCTCGACCGGCTGCGCCCGGTACTTGCGGAGCGCATCCTGGGCTTGCGGGACGAGGAGGGGGGATTCGGTAACATCCTTCAATCGGCTCAGGCCGCCTCGACGCTCCACCATGTCGGATGCCTCGATAGAATCGACGCGAAACGCGAGGTGGAAAGGTTCACGGGTTCGCAACGCGAGGACGGCAGCTGGCCCGAACTCCTCGCGTTCGGCGACCAAACCCTGAAGTGGGGCGCGGTAGGGCGGATTGGACATGGCTCCGAAGCCGTGACAACCGCGTTTTGCATCGAAGCCCTCGAGCGTCTCCTCGCAATCCTGAAGGCCTGAAAATCCTTGCAGGTTCATGGATTCGGGGATAAAATTGCTTCCGGTTCAAGGGTTTCAATATGCCCACTGTTGAGGAGCTGACATGCCACAAAGTCCGGTTGCAAGTGGTGGCTCCGGCCCAGGCAACGCTGACGCCACTCGGCCTATCGAGCCGTCCATTCTGACCGCCCTTCCGCATTATCTGCCACTGGTTGTTTTTCCGCTGATTCTTCTCGGCGTGTACAATGGAGGCTGGTGGCTGCTGCCGCCGCTCGTCTTTATGAGTGTTGCGGGGTCGCTCGATAGGGCGCTGGGTCGGGACGGACAAAACATGGACCCGGCGAATACGTCGGAGCACCGCCTGTTCTGGCACAATCTGCCGGTCTGGTCGTGGTCGTTTCTGTGGCCGCCGACGCTCATTTTCGGTATGTGGCAAATCCTGGCGGCGGATCAATTCTCCATCTGGGAAGGCGTGCTCCTGGCGATCATCCTGACGATGGAAGCGCAAGCCGTATTCGTAGTCGGCCACGAAATGATTCACCGGCGCACGACCTGGGAGCGCCGGGTGGGCGAATTCCTGCTCGCCACCGTCTCCTATCCGCAATACGCCACGGAGCACGTCTATATTCACCATGCCCTGGTCGGCACGCCGTATGACGTGGGTTCCGCTCCGAAGGGGGAAAGTTTCTGGAAATATTTCCCCAAGGAAGTCGTCAGCAACCTCGTCCATTCCTGGGAAGTCGCAAGAGAACGCCTGGCGCGGCGGCGTTTGCCCGTGTGGCATTACGACAATCCGTTCTGGCGCTACGGCGTCGGCGTCGCGTTCTGGTACGGACTGGTTTACTGGATGGGCGGAATCTGGGCCGTTCCCGTCTTCGTCTTCCTCGGTCTGTCCTGCGTCTTTTCGATGAAGATGAGCAACTACTTTCAACACTACGGCCTGCGCCGGGTCCGTCTGGACAACGGCCGCTGGGAAAAGGCGATGCCGCGCCATTCCTGGAGCGCCGACTGGAAGTTCAGCAACTGGATGTTTTTCAACATGCAGCGCCATGCGGACCATCATGCGGTGGCGTCGCGCCAGTATCCGCTGCTGCAGGTCAGCGGCCTCGATGAGTCGCCGGAGTTGCCGGGAACCTACGCCGACATGATGAACATCGTGCTGCGGCCCAAGCGCTGGTTCGAGAAGATGGACCCGCTGGTGGACCAGTGGCGCGAGCATTTCTATCCGGAGATTGACGACTGGACCCCCTACGACAGCCCGATCGCCGCGGCGCGGCCCGACGCATTCGACGCGATACTCGAAATCTTCGGCGCCGCCCCGAGACTTGCGAAACGGATTGAGCGGAACCCGGAACTTCTGGATAACCTGCAGGACCAGGAATTCCTCGACCTCGACCTGCCGAAAGGGTTCGGGCCGGATGAGGAATACGAATCGATAGCGCGGCGCGGGCTGGCGAGAGTCTACTGGACTTACGAGATGGACGTTGGGGAATTGAAGGGTCTGGTCGCCGAACTGCCGGTGGCCGATGCGATGGAAACCGCTGAAATCGTGCGAAACTGGTCGAACGACAAGGCGTTTCAGATCGGTATGCACGTGATGCGCGGTAACCTGTTGCCGGCGGAAGCGAGAACGGCGCTCTCGAACCTCGCCGAAGCCTCGATCTCGACCGTGCTCGCCTCCGTGGTCGCGGATTATGTCGACCGCTTCGGGATGCTGAGCGTGGGTGAAGTCGCCGCCGTTCTCCTGGGCGATCTGGCCAGCCGGGAAGCATATCCCGGCGTCGGAATCGAGATACTGATCCTCCACGACGGCCTGCGGTCCGGCAAAAACGAGCAGGTGTGCCGTAGTTTCCAAGAGGCTCTGTCCGACCTGTCGCAGGACAGCCTGATGTTCTCCCCGGTCCCGCCCGGCTCGAATTCCATTCTTGCGCTGCCGCTTTCCGAGCTGGCCGGGCATTCCGGAAATTCGACTTCAGGCGAAGTTCCCGCTCTCACCAGGGCGCGTTGCGTGTTCGAGTATGGCGGTTCCGATATCGTCGGCCGCTACGAGGAGGCGCGGCGCCGGATACTGGCCGAATGCGCCGCGGACGAGTCTTTGCTCGCCCGGTTGAGCGAGCGGACGGAAGACCCCGCCGAAACGGGCGTGTCCGCATACGCCCGGATGCGCGGCGGGCTGGACGATGTCGAGAGGGCCGCGCGCTACCTGCAGTTGGCGCGCGCCGGAAGCGGCCTCGACGATCCGGCGCCGAGCGCCGCGGCGGTGTTCGAAGCCGCCGGCGCCGAGCCGCTGGCGCAAGCCGCGGCCATGTGGCGGGACTTGCAGGGGGTCATGCGTCTTGTCGGCGAGGAGGGATTCGACGCGGCGGCGGCAGGGCCGAAGGTCAAATCACTCCTTGCGGACGCTTGCGGTCAGGAGGATTTCGATGCGCTGACGTCGGCGGTCGCCGAGACCGCATCCAGCGCCGCCGCCCGGATCGATACGCTCGTTTCGCGCGCATAAAAAGCGCCGGCCGAGCAGACGCAGGATTCCCGGATGTCACCACAGACCAAGACGACTCCCCGACGCGGGATATTGACCAAAACGACCCCGGCGGACCAGGGCCTCGTCGAGTTCCCCGCGCTCACCCCGCACCTGCAGTTCCACGAAATCGGCGAAGGGCAGACGCTGCTGGTGTCCGAGTCGTTCGATACGCTGCTGCACGGCGGCCTGTATCCCGATCTGCTGCCGCTTCTGGGCGGCCGGCGCCCGCTGGCCGGGATTGCCGCCGCCCTCGAGGATCGCCATGCCGCCGCCGACGTTCTCGCGGCCGTTGTTTCGCTCTCCGCCAGGGGTTATGTCGTCTCCGCCGATCACGGCATGGACCGACCCCGGGCGGCCTACTGGGCCTCGCTCGGCGCATCGCCCCGCTGGGTCGAAGGGCGGCTGGCGGAGTCGCGGGTCGCGGTCGAAGGCGACGACGGCCGCCTCGCCCGGCGCCTGGCAGAAATCGGCGCCGGTGTGGCGAGCGGCGACCCCCGGCTCACGGTTGTCCTCTGCGACGACTATCTCGACGCACAACTTGCCGACGTGAATCGGCGCCGGCTCGAGGCGGGAGCGCCGTGGATGCTGGTGCGGCCGCGCGGCATGGAGGCGCTGTTCGGCCCCGTCTTCCGCGCGGATGAGCAAGGACCCTGCCGGGAGTGCCTGGCCTACCGCCTGCGCAGCCATAAGGAGACCCACAATTTCCTGCGCAGCTTTGCCGGTGAGGAAGCCGCCTTCAAGCCGTTCGCCGCCGAGCCGGCGGTACTGGAGGCGCTGTACGGGCTGATCGCGGCGGAGATCGTCAAATGGCTGGTGCTGGACGATGCGGCCCCGATTCACGATAAGGCGATTGCGATGAATGTCGCCACGTTCGCAAGCTCGCATCATTCGGTGATGCGCCGCCCGCAGTGTACGGCCTGTGGCGACGATGCGCTCTACCGGCCGGATCGACCGCCGGCGCCGCTACGCCTGAGTGCGAGCCCCAAAGCCCATCGCAACAGCGGCGGCGCGCGGGCCGTGACGCCGGAAGCCACCTTGGCGAAATACCGCCACCTGGTGAGCCCGATCAGCGGCGTCGTCACCTGGCTGGCGCGCACGACCGACGAGAGCGACTCCTGGCTGCACGTCTACTGGGCCGGAAGCAATCCCGCCATGAGAAGCCGGAGCCTGAGTTCGCTCAGGCGCAGCCTCCGCAGCAAGAGCGCCGGCAAGGGCAGCACGCGGGCGCAATCCGAGGCCAGCGCCCTCTGCGAGGCGATCGAGCGTTATTCGGGCGCCTGTTGCGGAGACGAGATCCGCATCCGCAAGCGGTTCATCGACTTCGCCGCGGAAGACGGGGCGATCCATCCCAACGATGCGCAGCTGTTCAGCGAGGACCAGCTAGACAACGCGGAAAGCATCAACGCGAAAGGCCACCCGTACAACATCGTCCCGCCGCGTCTCGAACCCGGTGCCGAAATCGACTGGACCCCGGTGTGGTCGTTCACGCAGCGGCGGCACCGCTATCTGCCGACGTCGATGCTCTACAGCATGTCCGCCGAACAGCGCGGAGACGCCGAACTGATCGCCGACTCCAACGGCTGCGCCGCAGGGAACACCCTGGAGGAGGCCATCCTGCAAGGCTTCTATGAACTGGTCGAGCGCGATGCGTTCGCCATCTGGTGGTACAACGAACTGAGAGCGCCCGGGGTTGATCTTCTCAGCTTCGACGACGAATTCCTTGCGTCGGCCGCGGATTATTACGCCCGCTATGAGCGGGAAGTGTGGATGCTCGACGTTACTTCCGACATTGGAATCCCTTCGTTCGTTGCGCTCTCGCGCAGACCGGACGCGGAAACCGAGGACATCATATACGGCGCCGGCGCGCATGCCGACCCGCGGCTGGCGGCCCTGCGCACGGTTTGCGAGTTGAACCAGTGCCTTACCTGGCTGCCGCGTCCCGGAGGGGGCGACGGCCGGCCCATGATCGACGATCCGCTGGCGCTCAACTGGTGGAAGACGTCTCGAATCGCCGATTGTTCCTGGCTGTCGCCGGCGCCGGACGCGCCGCTCAAGCAAGGCTCACAGTATCCGGTGATCGAAACTGCGGACACTCTTGAGGATGTGGAACATTGCCGATCGTTGGTGGAAGCCAGGGGCATGGAGTTCCTCGTGCTGGACCAGACCCGGCCGGACATCGGCATGCCGGTTGCGCGGGTCATCGTACCGGGCATGCGCCATTTCTGGGCGAGATTCGCGCCCGGGCGCCTGTACGACGTTCCTGTCGGCATGGGCCGCCGCAAGCACCCCCTGGCCGAAGCCGATTTGAACCCCGCGCCTGTAATCGCGTAAGGAGGCAACATGGATATCGACGAAGCAGTCGCGCTTACCCAGGACCGTCTCGCCGAAGAGGGCGGCACCATGGCTGAACTGCTCGGGCAATTTCGAAGCAGGATTTCGCAGATTCTGATCGGAGAGCGGGAATGGGGACGCATACTCGAACTCGCGAGCCGGCTTCCCATCACCATGGGCGCCCAGCCGTTCGGTTTCGAGCTGCCTCTGCATGAGGGCCGGCCGGTGGCGGATTTCGGCGTCTCGCTGGCGAGCGGAAACCGCTCGGGCGATTTTTTCGAAGAACTGGCGCGGACCGACGAGACGGATGAGACCGCGAGAGCGGTCAGGCGGCTGTTCCGGGAAATGGAAACTCCGGATTCGCTCCTGCGAGAGATCGTGGGACGTAAATTGATGCTGGAGTATGACGTAGGTTCGGCGCCGGGCAGTGATAATTCGCTGCCGGGAATCTTCCTGCGGCCCGGTGAGCGCACGCTGTCCGGTGGCGACGGCCTCCAGAATGATGTCGGGATCGTGGTTGACGCCCTCGTCTCCTCCGTCGGCTGGGAAAAGAGCGCCGCTGAACGGAAAAACGCCGAACGGGTTTACCTGGCGCAGCCCGAAGACACGCGCCTGGATTCGTTCGGGGTATTCCCGTCCCGTGAACGCACAATCCGCCTGGCGATCATGGGCTTCAAATCGCAGGGGGAAATCTGTTCGTATCTTAAGAACATCGGCTGGCCGGGCCGGCTCTCGGCCGTAGACGCCGTGATTTCACGCTTCCAGGAACGCGCGGATATCGTGAGAACCGGAGCGAATATTGATGTGCAGGCGAACGGCGTCGGTCCGACGCTCGGCCTGACGCTCATCGTCAAGCAGAGATATACGAAAGATTCACGTTACTGGCTCGACGGCCTGACCGATTGGGACCCGTTTCTGGAAGCCCTGGGACATGAGGAACTTGTCGTTCCGGAGAAGCTCGAGGCGCTTGCCGACTGGGTATCGAAACCGACGACGCTGTTCGCCAAAACCGGACAATTCGTACTGCTGCGGGGCATTCACCACATCAAGCTGGTCATATCCGAAAATCAGTTGAAGCAGGCCAAGGCCTATGTGTTCATGGTGCTTTCCGGAGCGGTCTCAATCTGAGAGCCGCTTTCGCAAGGCAAAGCAAAAATCCCCCGCCTCAGTCGAGCGGGGGGATTTTCGACCTGCGATTCATTCGGATACGAGGCATCCGCGCGCCAACAGCTGTTTCTGGTCTACCAGCAGCAGCAAAGCCCGGCCGAGACGGCTTCGAGTTGCTCCTCGGTGATATGCGGATCCGGGGGCAACGCAAGATGCACCGTCTCCATGTCGCTCTCATGGACCACGACATTCATCGAATCAGGGATCGTGATGCCCAATTCCTGACTGATGGTCGATTTCGGGTCTGCGAGCAGCTGTTGCCTGAAATCTGCGTCCAGGGCGGACTTATCGACAATCTGTTTCAACATTTCATCGCCACTTCTCATGACTAAACTCCTTTGAATTGTTAGATGTTCAACACAACCTCTTAATTCGCGATTCTGATTTTATTCTTCTGCAATTCGCAATGTCAATTTTTTTTTGTTCATAATTTAGATTGTTTTATTAGCATATAAAGTATTGATATTACTATTTATAACATGATATCGGGTATAAATACAGCTGCCGTCAATATTGTTCCATGGGCGTCGTGGATAAATCGACCCTCCTGCCCGTTTTTTTTCGTCCACCCTGTCGATGAACCTCCTGTCGGTGAGCGCTTCGGCCGGATGACGGAAGGCGCGTAGTCGGCCATTCGTTCGGGGGCTCCCGGCCGGGAGAAGCAAATTCCGTGAAACGATTTATGCCGGTCTGCCGGCCAATTCTGGAGCGATTCCGGAGATAGCGCGGCTGATTTCCCGTATTTCTTCCTCTCGTCCATCCCTTTCCATTTCGCGCGCGATGACCAGCGCTCCGCGGCGTGGACGCGCACCTCTAAGCCGGCCGGTTCCCGGCCCGGGAACTCTTAGGGACGGCCTGGAGCGGATTCTTTACCCAATCTTTACCCCAATGCGCCGCCTTCGCTGGTACCATCCTCGAGTTGCGAGCTTCCTCAGGGTGTTTGGAAGCATCGGGCGAATCCGGCGGGGGACGCTGGTCGCCTCGCTCTCGTGGACGAGGCGGCGGCGGGCCGGATACGCCGCGCGGGGGCCAACGGCCCCACATGCGGGGCTGTCCACCCCGGAAGCGGGAGCGTCATTCCGTCGCGCGGATGCGCACCCAACTCGGTCGTTTATCCGTCTTCTTGGCTCAGAAGACCATGGCCGGGGCCTCCGGAGACGGGAAGTCCCGAGCGGGGTCGCCCCGCGCGGCCTTTTGCGAACCCCGAATGCGGCCATTCCTCATTCTTCGATCGGAACTGACCCCTTCCGCCCCTGGCGGGCGGGCGCAAAGCCCTCTCGCGGCAAACCCTCACTCCCAGGGGCTGATGAAGAAGAGAGCCGTTAGACCACGACGGGAGAAATGCCTGCGGTCCTTGTTCGTTGTTTCCTTGAAAATTGGAACCCAGAATCTACACTTCTGGTGGAGAAACAACGAAAATCGGGTGGAGACAATGGTCCGCCCGTTACTACGTCGCGTCCCGCCTCCATCCTGAAAAATTGCTCCAAGCCGTGCTAGAATGCCGTGAGAGCCTTCCCTGAGCGAGGGTTCGCGGAGGGATGGCCGAGCGGCCGAAGGCGGTGGTCTTGAAAACCACTGAGCGAAAGCTCCGGGGGTTCGAATCCCTCTCCCTCCGCCACGTTCGATATTCCAAGCCGTTTTCATCGGCCCGGCAATCCCGTTGTCTTTTCGATGTTACCGGTAAATGCCGCAATTCATGATCCCGTCCACGGCTTCAGGATCGAGTTCTGCGGGTTCTGACGACGGTCGGGCGCGCTACTCCACCGAACCCCCCTGAATCATTGACATCCGGACAAATTCCCGTTTATAGTTGATTCATCTAAACAGAATTGAAGACCGCGGCTAAACCCCATGGCGCGGAGTGCGTGTTCCCCGTAGATTGGAGGGAGTTCGGGTATGGACGCAAACAGTCGAATTGAAATCATCAACCCCGTCGCAGCCGTAGCACAGGACGAAGGTCCCGCCGAAGGGGCCGCAGTAACGGGCCTGGACGGGCTCCGCATCGCGCTCCTCGACAACAGCATGCCCCACGCGGGCGACTTTCTGAGCCACGTCGGCGAAGTTTTCGCCGAGCGCCACGACGCGAAGCTCCTGGTTCACAAGAAGGGCTGGGCCGCCCAGGGCGCCGGGCAGGAGACGCTCGATGAGATCGCGTCCAACTGCGACGTGGCGGTAACCGGCTTCGGGGTCTGAGGGGGCTGCACGTCGTGGAGTGTCCACGACTCGGCAGAGCTTGAAAAACGCGGCGTCCCCACCGTCGTGGTGGTGGGAAACGGGTTCGAGACGGCGGCGCGCAGCTTCGCCAAGGCCTATAAATCCCCCCACCTCCGCCTTCTCCTGGTGGATGACACCGTGGCCCACCAGGGCGGCGACGCCCTGATGCACATCGCGCAAGACGGCGTGGATTCGGTCGCCGCCGAGTGGATGAACACCGCGAACGGGGGAGCCGATGCGGTCGCCGAGGAGGACCCCATCGAGCGGGTCCTTTCGATTGCGGGAGACCCCATCGGCGCGAACGGGGCGCTCTTCGATCTGGGGGCGACGGACGGGCTTCCCGTCATCCCCCCCACACTGAAGATGGTGGAGCGGTTCGTGGCGGCCTCGGGCCGCAAGGGGGATGAAATAATCGCCCGCCTCATGCCGAGGCTGGCGGACATCACCGTGGAGCGCATCGCCGCCAACGCCATCATGGCGGGCTGCGCGCCGGGCGCCATGCCCATCCTCGTTACGGCGGTGCAGGCCATGGGGGCCGAGGAGTTCCACGTCAACCACGTCATCACGACGGCGCACACGCTTTTCCCCATCGTCGTGGTGAGCGGCCCCATCGCTAAAGAGATCGGGATGAGCGACGGGCGCGATTTGAGTTCGCAGGGCTGGGGGGTGAACGCCTCGGTCGGCCGCGCCGTCAAGCTCATCATGTTCAACTGCATCGGCGACCTCGGAAACCGCGGCGCCACCTGCCAGGGCCATTTCGCAAAGTATTTCGACGCCATCACCGAGAACGTCGAGCAGAGCCCCTGGGAGCCGCTTCACGTGGAGAAGGGATTTTCAGAGTCCGACAGCGTGGTGACGGTGTTCACCGCGGAACCCCTCCACATGGTGGACGACCACAGCGCTCTCACCGCGCAGGGCATCCTGGGCACTTTCGGCACCGTGGCCGCCTGCTCCGGCACCCGGCCGCAGTTCGGCCGCTGCGAGATCATGCTCATCTTCGGCCCCACCCACGCGAACAAGGTCGCAGAAGCCGGGTTCGACAAGAAGCTCGTCCGCGATTACCTCTGCGAGGTCCACCGGATTCCGGTCAATACCTACCCCCCCGAATCGCGGGAGCGCTGGAGCGACTGGAAGCAGATGCTCTACGGGGTGAACACGATGGAGAACGCCACCCTTCCCATCGTGGAGGAGCGGGAGGACATCACCATCCTGGTGCACGGCGGCGCGGGGCCGAACTCTCTCATGGCGCCCGGCGCGCTGAACCACCGTTCCGTGACGCGGAAGATCGACTAGGCCATGCCAGAGGCGCTTTTGAGCGAACTTTCGCCGGGCGCTCAGGCCGCGCTCGAAGCCATGATGGAGGACGGGCCGGGCGACGGCCTTCCCCTCATCCCGCCCACGCGCAGGGCGGTCGACGCCACCCTCTCTACGGTACAGGAGGGTTCCGGCCACGTATTGGGAATCATGGCGCCCGCCATGGAAGAGGTGACGGTCGAAGAGGCGGCCGTCTGCGCTGTGGCTGCCGGGTGCAAGCCGGCTTATTTCCCTGTGGTCCTGGCGGCGCTCGAAGCCGTCATGGAGCCCGAGTTCAATTTTCTGGCCATTCAGGCGACCACCGAGCTCGCCTCGCCTTTGGTAATCGTCCACGGGCCTATCGCCGAGCGGTTAGGCGTTCATTCGGGGAGCGGATGCATCGGGCCTGGCTTCCGGGCGAACGCCACAATCGGCCGCGCCGTCCGACTGGCCGCCGTGCGGCTGGGAATGGCGGCGCCCGGCGAGACAGACATGGCCACCTTCGGCCACGGGGGCAAGTACGCCGCGTGTTTCGCCGAGGCAGCCTGCGGCTGGGAGCCGCTCCATGCGACGCGGGGGTTCCGCGCGGAACAGAGCGCGGTGACGGTGGTGGCTGCGGACGCGCCGGTGAACGTGAACGATTACGCGAGCGGGAGTGCGGAGAGCGTGCTGCGCATGATCGCGGGCACGATGGCCTATCCCGGCTCGAATAACGCCCAGGGCGGCGGCGAGGTATTGGTCGTCATCAGCCCCCAGCACCTGGGTCTGCTCGCCTCGGGCGGCATGGGCCGGGAAGACGTGCAGCAAGCGCTCTTCGAGAGGGGGCGCGTGCCCATGAAGCGTTTTTCGCCCGAGATCGCCGAGCGCGTACGCGGCAGGCGTCCGGGGCTTTTCGCGGACGCCGAGCCTGAGGCCGTTCCGGTGGCGGACGGGCCGGAAAACATTCTATTAGCCGTGGCCGGGGGGCCGGGGAGCCACACGCTCTTCTTCCCCACCTACGGCGAGACCCGGGCGGTAACGAAGCCGGTACGGGATTAGGCGGGAATAAGATCGAGAGAAAAGGGAATTGTATATGTGACTCGGAAGCGGGATTCCGGTCTCCGGGTCCGATAGGGAGGGATTTAATCACTCCTCTTGAGGGGGTTGTTGAAGACCCCCCTTTGATTGCGTTTGACGAGAAGGGTCTGGCGAATGGAGTTGATTTTGTAGGGGTCGCATATATGTCCGACCTACACGCCAGTTGGCAACCCGGCCCAACAGGTTCTTTATCAACAATCCCCAAGGGGGAGAGTGGGAGAAACCCAAGTTCAGGGGAGTGATTTTAAATAGGGAATTATCAATTCAACTGGTAGATTCTTCATGAATTGACCGGCATATAGGAGACACCCATGGCGGACAGGAGCAACGTCGACGTTCTCGTAGTCGGAGCGGGCATGGCCGGGGTATGCGCCGCGGTCGCCGCGGCGCGGGGTGGAGCGCGAACCGTCCTCACGGATCGCTACGCCTTCCTCGGGGGCAACGCCACCGCGGGCCTTCTCGGCAACTTCCTCACCTTCCACAACATGAAGGGGGAGCAGATCTGCAACGGCATCCCCCAGGAGATCGTGGACGAACTCATCCGGCTGGGCGGCGCCTTTCCCGAGGGCCACCTCCACAACGCTTATGGCAACTCCTACTCAGTGACGCCCCAGGACGGCGAGGTGCTCAAGCTCGTGAACCAGAAGCTCTGCCTGGAGGCGGGTGTGGACCTCGTGCTGAACACCTACACCATCGGGCCCGTCATGGACGGCGACCGGGTGGCCGGCGCGCGCATCGTGAACAAGAGCGGGGAGAGCGAGATCCGCGCGCAAGTCGTCATCGATGCGAGCGGGGACGCGGACATCGCAGCGCAGGCGGGCGCGCCCTTCCACCTCGGTGACGAAGAGGGGAAAATGATGTCCATCAGCCTCTTCTCCCGGATGGGGAACGTGGACCTCGACCGCCACCTCCAGCACGTGAAGGCCAACCCGACGAATTTCATGCTCGGCGAGGACCCCTACATCGGGAAGAGCCGCGAGGAGATCGCCGCAGGTCTCCGCACCCACAAGGACTACCCCCTCGTGACCGGCTATTACGAGTCGGTCAAGCTCGCCCAGTCGCGCGGCGAATTTCACCCGAACAGACAGCGGGTGGTGTTCTCCATCACCAACATTCCCGGCGTGGTCACCATCAACTCCACGAGCATGCTGGGCTACAGCGGAATTGACAACGATGACCTGAACCAGGTCGCCATCGAGGGCCGCGAGCAGGTGTTCAAGGTGCGCGATTTCTACCGCAAATACGCGCCCGGCTTCGAGGAGTGCTACGTGATGGACTCGGCCTCGGCCATCGGGGTGCGCGAGACGCGCCGCATCATCGGCGAGGAGACCCTCACCACCGAGGACTGCGTCGATGCGCGGAAGGGGCCGCGCGACATCGGCCAGGGGGCCTACTGCCTGGACGTCCACCAGCCCACCGGCGTGATCGAGCACAAGCACATCCGGGACGGCGAGTCCTACGGCATCCCCTACGGCATCATGCTCCCGCAGAAAATCGAGAACTGCCTCGTGGCGGGCCGGCCCGTCTCGAGCGACCGGTTCGCGAACGGCTCCGTACGCAACCAGGCCCACATCATGACCATCGGGCAGGCGGCGGGTACGGCGGCGGCTATGTGCGCCGAGCGCAGGACGACCCCGCGCGAGCTGCCGGTCGAGCCCCTGCGGGAGAAGCTTCGCCAGGATGGAGCGGTCGTGTAACCGCTCCTTGGAATTCGCATCATCCGGTCACCCAGAAAAGGGAGGAGAAACGATGAAACGTTCCAGACGCTGGCTATGCATTATCGCCGTGGCCGCTTTTGTGGCGGGGCTCGCGCTGCCCGCCGCGGCGGCCAAGAAGGTCACGCTCCTCATCCACCCGACCCTGTTCAAGGCGGCGGGGGGTCCCAAGGGCGTCGTGGCCGACTTAGAGAAGGAAAAGGGCATCAAGGTGACCGTGGTCACCACACCCTACGGGAAGATCAAGGACAAGGCGGTGCTCTCCTTCGCGGCCGGAGGCGGGCAGTTCGACGTGGTGTCCTGGGTGGACGCCTGGGTCAACCCCGAGACGATAGGTTTTTTGGAGCCGCTGGACAGCTACATCAAGAGCGCGCCCAAAGGCTACGACTACGGGGACCTCATCCCCGCCCTCTCGGGCACCACCCGCTTCCCCAAGCCTAAAGGGCCCGCCTACGGCGTTCCCTACCGGACGGGGACCGGAATCGTCTACTACCGAAAGGACCTCTTCGCGGCGGCTAAAGTCTCGATTCCCAAGACCTGGGACGAGTTTCTCGCCGCGGCCGAGAAGCTGAACCAGCCCGGCAAGGTCTACGGCGTCGTCCAGCGCGGAAAACCCGGCGTCCACGTGGAGCAGGACTTCCTGCGCTATCTCCACAGTTCGGGCCACGGCGTGCTCTCCGCCGACAACAAGACCTGCCTGCTGGATCGCGCCGATTCGATCAGGCTGCTCGAGGTATTCGGCAAGCCGTTCCGCAGCGGCTGGTCCCCGCCCGACATGCTGGCCTGGGGCCGGGACGAGTACCGCACCGCCATGATGCAGGGCCGCGCCGCCATGGGGGTCTACTTCTCCCCCTACTGGGGCCTGATGACCAACCCCAAGAAGTCCAAGACGGCGGACAAGCTGGGCTATTTCCTCGTCCCCTCGTTGGACGGCAAGAACCGGGGCGCCACGCTGAACGGCGGCTGGCATCTCGTCATGGACAAGAAGAGCAAGAACAAGGCGGCGGCCTGGGAGCTCATGATGGCGCTCTCCAACAAGAAGAACCAGCTCCGGGGCGCCCTGCAGTGGGCGAACGGCCCCGTGCGCAGCTCGGTCTACAACAACGCGGACTACCTGAAGAAGTTCCCCGTGGCGAAGGCGTGGCTGACCGCCATCAGCCGGGGCAGCGGCGCGGCGCAGCATCCGCGCGCGTCCGAGATAAGCGACGCCACCTCGAAGGAAGTCATCAACTACCTGCAGAAGAAGAAGAGCGCGAAGCAGGCCATGGGGGACGCCTGCAAGCGGATCAACGCGGTCATCAAGTAGGGCGTCCGGGGGGTGTGGAAAAGCCCCGGGCTAGAGCAACCCCCCCTACCCCCTTATCAGGGGGGTAGGGGGGTTACTGCCCCGATGAACGAGGATTTAACGCGACCGATGAAAGTGCAAGAACCACTCCCCCCTTGAGGGGGAGTCGATGAAGCCGAGCGGTTTGTGCGAAGGCTGAATCGGTGGGGGGACATTCCACGGAAAAAGCTCCCCCCACCAACTCGCCTGCGGGCTTCGCCCTTGCCTCGTTGTCGGTCTTCCCCGGGGGAGACCGACCCTCAAGGGGGGAGTGAATTGCTCTCTCATCGGACAGCAAGAACTTTCAAGGAGGGAGTGAAATTCGGTGCGCTCCTTCTGTGGGCTTATTCAACCACCCCATATGCGCCAACTACAATGGGGATGGCAATGACGCTGGAAATCGGACACGAAGCCGCACCCATGAGTAGAGCCGGGCTCTTCATCCGCGTGGCGGAGCCGCAGGCGCAAGCACGGAGAGTGTCGTGAATACCGGAGCCGTTCAGAAAACAGCGCGGCGGGGCGGCAGGTCGTGGCTCACCCCCGCGCGCAAGCAGACGATGGCGCCCTACCTGCTTATGGCGCCCGCCTTCGCCATCCTGGGCGGGATACTCGTCTATCCCTCGCTTTACAACATCTATCTCTCCATGTGGAAATGGCGCCTCACCACGCCGCACCTCTCCACCTTCGTCGGCTTCGCGAACTACGTCCACCTGCTCACGTTCGACCCCGACTTCTGGCAGGTGACCCGCTTCAGCCTGGGCTTCACTGTGGCCACCATCGCCCTCGAGTTCATCATCGGGGTGGCGAGCGCGCTGCTGCTCTACGGCCTGGTGCGCGGCCGGCGGCTCATGACGTCCTTTCTCCTCACCCCCTACATGGTCGCCCCCATCGCGGTGGGCCTCGGCTGGCGGCTCATGTGGGACCGCGACATCGGCATCGTGAACTTCCTCATCACCCTCGTGGGAATCGCCAAGGTGAACTGGCTCGCCGAGACCGGCCCCGCCTTCTGGGCCATCGTGATCTGCGAGGTCTGGCGTTCGACGCCCTTCGTCACCATGATCCTCCTGGCCGGCATCACGGCCCTGCCCAACGAGGTGTTCGAGGCCGCCCACGTGGACGGCGCGAACCGGGTGCAGGTGTTCCGGCGGATCACCTTCCCGCTCATCCTTCCCCCGCTGGTGGTGGCGCTGCTCTTCCAGACCATCTTCAAGCTGCGGGTGTTCGACATTCCCTACATACTCACCGAGGGAGGGCCCGGCACGTCCACCATGCCGTACGGCCTGTATATTCAGCGCATTTATTTCCGCTATTTCGACGTGGGCAACGCGGCGGCCACCTCGGTCGTCCTCCTCGTGCTGGGCGCGGGGATTGCGTTCGCCTACCTGCGGCTTATCCAGGACAGGGACGGCTAGGCGATGGCGCGGGGCGAAGAACAGATCGGGCCGGGTATTCCCTCCTTCCCGGCGGCGCGCGGGGCGATGCTGGTGCTGCTCGCGTTCAGCCTGTTCCCCATCGTCTGGATCATGCTCACCTCGGTGAAGAACGAGACCGCCATATTCAGCATTCCGCCCACGCTCTTCGTGAGCCCGGATTTCTCCTCGTACTGGAAGTTCCTGGGCTTCGGAAACGAATCGGCGCTGCGGTTCATCTGGAACAGCACTTTGATCGCGGTGGTGACGACCTTTCTCACCCTGCTGGTCTCCTCGCTTGCGGCCTACGCGTTCTCCCGCTACCGCTTCCGGGCGTCGAACTATCTTCTCTTCTTCATGCTGGCCACGCGCCTCCTGCCGCCCGTCACCGCGGTGGTGCCGCTCTACCTGCTGTTCCGCTACCTCCAGATACTCGACACGCGGCTCATCCTGATCCTCATCTACACCGCCCTCAACATCCCCTTCGGCACCTGGCTGATGAAGGCGTTTTTCGACGGCATCCCCAAGGAACTCGAAGAGGCCGCTGCGCTCGACGGCTGCGGCGCGCTGCGCACCCTGGCGAAAGTGACCTTCCCCCTCGCGTCCTCAGGCATCGCCGCGACCTCCATCTTCGTCTTCCTGCTCGCCTGGAACGAGTTCATGTTCGCGTTCATGCTGACGAACGTGCACGCGCGCACCATCCCCGTCCGGCTGGCGGAGACCATGGGCGAGATGCAGGTCTTCTGGCAGGACATGTCCACCCTGGCGACGCTCATCATGCTGCCCGCCCTGCTCGTGGGCTTTTTCATGCAGCGCTACCTCATCCGCGCCCTAACGGCCGGAGCGGTGAAGTAGGAGGAACCGGCTTGGGCACCGTCAGTATCGAGAACCTGAGCAAGCACTTCGGCAGCGTGCGCGCCGTGGACGGGATCGACCTCGAAGTCGCCGAGGGGGAGTTCCTCGTCCTGGTGGGGCCTTCGGGCTGCGGGAAGACGACGACGCTGCGCATGGTGGCCGGGCTGGAGTTTCCCACCGACGGCGAGATCCGCGTATCTGGCGAGCGCGTGAACGAGATTCCCGCCAAGGACCGCAACATGGCCATGGTGTTCCAGAACTACGCCCTCTACCCCCACATGACGGTCTACGAGAACATGGCATTCGGCCTGCGCGTCCGGCGGATTTCCGCGGGCGACATCGACCGCCGCGTCAAGGAGGCCGCCGCCCTCATGGGGCTGGAAGACCTCCTCCACCGCAAGCCCCGCCAGCTCTCGGGCGGCCAGCGGCAGCGCGTGGCGGTCTGCCGGGCCATCGTGCGCGACCCGGTCGCCTTTCTCTTCGACGAGCCGCTCAGCAACCTCGACGCCAAGCTCCGCGTCACGGCCCGGGCCGAGATACGGAAACTCCAGCGCCGCCTGGGCACGACCTCCATCTACGTCACCCACGACCAGACCGAGGCGATGACGATGGGCGACCGCATCGTCGTCATGGACCTGGGGAAAATCCTGCAGGTGGGGCCGCCCATCGAACTCTACGACCGCCCCGTCAACCGCTTCGTGGCGGGGTTTCTGGGGAGCCCGGCCATGAACTTCATCGAGGGCCGCGCACACCAATCGGAGGGCCGTCTTGAACTCGATGCGGGCGCCCTGCGCTTCCCCCTGCCGGAGGGCTGCCGGGAAGGAGACGCCTACACCCTCGGCTTCCGCCCCGAGCATATGGGCTTTCGCGAGGGCGGGGCGCGCCTCGTCTCCGCCGAGGGCCGGGTGGAGCTCGTCGAGCCTTTGGGGTCGGACACTTTCGTCGCCCTGGACCTGGGCGGAGAGGTCCTCACCGTCAAGGAAGAAGGCCATTTCCGCGCCCGGGTGGGAGAACGCATCCGGGTGTTCTTCGAGATGGAAAACGCCCACCCCTTCGACGGCGACACCGGCGCGCGCGTGGAGGGTTGAAGGGGAGTTGCGCGGAAAACTAGCCGAAGAACAGCTCGGCGGCGTCGAAGAAGTCCTCCCGCAGGGTGTTCACCTTGCCGAGGACGTCTTCCAAAGGCACCGGATTGATGTCGCGCCCCTGCAGCGCGGCCATGACGCCCCAGGTTCCCTCGTGCGCGAGTTCGCTCGCCCGCACGCCCAGGCGCGTCGCCAGCACCCTGTCGTAGGGTACGGGAGAACCCCCGCGCTGGATGTGCCCGAGGATGACGGCGCGCGTATCCACGTTCATGCGGTCCCCGATTTCCTGTGCGAGGTATTCGCCGACGCCGCCGAGTTGCACGTGACCGAACTCATCCACCTCCTGGCTCCGCGTGATGTAGTTCTCGATTCCCTCGGGCTTCGCTCCCTCGGCAACGACCACGTTGGCGAAGTTGCGCCCGCGCGCGAAGCGCGCCTTGAGCACCTCGACGACTTCTTCGATGTTGAAGGGCCGCTCCGGCACAAGAATGAGGTCCGCACCCCCGGCGATGCCCGCATAGGTGGCGAGCCATCCCGAGTGGCGTCCCATGACTTCGAGGATGATGACGCGGTCGTGCGCCTCCGCCGTGGTGCGCAGGCGGTCGATGGCGTCGGTGATGACGCCGACAGCTGTGTGGAAGCCGAACGAGTAGTCCGTGAAGCCGATGTCGTTGTCGATGGTCTTGGGCACACTGATGACGTTCATGCCTTCTTTACTCAGATAGGCGGCGACGCTCAGCGTGTCATCCCCCCCGATGGCGATGAGACCGTCGATGCGCGAGGCGCGCCAGTTTTCCTTGAGCTTCTCGAGCATGGCCGGGTCTTTGGTGGGGTTCGTCCTCGAGGAACCCAGAATGGTCCCCCCCTTGTCGAGGATGCCGGAGATCATCGGGCCCGTGATTTCGACGAAATCTCCTTCCACCAAGCCGCGCCAGCCCCGGCGGATACCCAGCGTATGGCTCCCGCGATGAAAATTCGAAGCAGTCACCGCGCGGATGACCGCGTTCAGGCCGGGGCAGTCCCCGCCCCCCGTCAATACGCCTAGTCTCATGGTTTACGCTTCCTTCTGGTGAGATGGAATTCATCTGATTTTCGCATTCCCGGCATTTTATCACACCCGGAATACGATTAGGTGTTGTGCGCGTTACGATTGGATGAACGGCCCTGCCCTGTTTCTCCGAATGACGCGATTCTACACGAAACCTCCACGTGCGAAAGGCGGGCTTTGGGGGAGTCTCCAATGAAAATTTGGCGTCATCCGTATTTCGTGCTAGGATTGAATCCAGTCAAAAAAATGTATGAAGAGATTCTGGATGGAACGAACGCCAGACGGGTTTGTGGTTGGCCGCCGTTTACTCTGGAGCGGTCGTTTTTTTTCTACAAGAGGAGAGCATCATGTCCAAGCAGGAGTCTCATGAGCATCCCAAAATCATCATTCCCGAATCATCCGATCTTACGCGCAGGAGCTTCATCCGGACCCTTGGGGTCGCCGGCGCCGCAGCCGTGGCGCCCATGGTGTTCACGTCCAGAAAGGCGGACGCCGCGAAATGGCCCGCGCGCCCCATCACGGGGGTGGTGATGTACGCCGCCGGCGGCGGTACGGACACCGTCATCCGCACCCTGTGCGGCGAGATGGCCCGCACCACCGGCTGGCCCGTCAATGTCATCAACCGCCCGGGGTCCGTGGGAGGCGTGGCCACCCGTTACGTGCTCAACAAGGCGGCTGACGGCTACACCTGGCTGGGCGCCGGGAACTACAACAAGTTCGTCAGGCCGATGGGATACACGGATTCGGCGGCGTGGGTGGACTGGCAGCACTTCGCGGCGGCTGCTTCGCTCGCGAGCTGGTCTGTGCGGCCCGACTCGCCCTTCAAGACCTTCAATGACGTGGTCGCCGCTGCCAAAAAGAAATCCGGCAAGCTCACCATCTCGACTTCGGGCGTGGGCAGCATCTGGCACGAGGTGGGCGCCACCGTCGCGGACGCAGCGGGCATCGAATTGCGCTTCGTACCCTACAAGGGCGGAAAACCCGCAACCGTCGCGGGCCTTCAGGGCGAGGTGGACATCGCAGGCGGCGGCGTGCACGAGCACGTCGAGTTCCTGCGCGCCGGCAAACTGAGAAACCTCATGCACACGGGGCCGAAGGATCTGGACATCCCGGGTTACGGCAAGGCTTACAACATCGCCAATTTCATACCCGCGCTCAAGGCCCTGTTACCGATGGGCGGGATGTACAGCATCGCCCTGAGGCGGGAGACGCCCGTCGACGTGCTCAACAAGATCAAGCCGGTCTGGACCGCGGCTGCGAAGTCCGAGGCCTTCGGGAAAATCGCCACGCGCAAGTACTTCCAGATCGACGTCCGCGTGGGGGAGGCAGCCGATCGCCGGGCCGCGCAGCTCGAGTGCCTGAGCGCTGCGACGCTGCTCAAGCTGCAGAAGCACATCGGCAAAAAGGTGCGCGGACCCAAGGAACTCGGGCTTCCCGAACCCAAAGATTTCGACGCCTGGTGGCCGCCGAAGGGCTATAAGCCTCGCATATGAGCTAGAAGGCTCATCGCGCAATGCCTGCCCCGAGCGGGCCGCCTTGGAGATGAGGCGGCCTGCTCGGGGAGGCCGTATTCATTGATTTTGTTCTATGCCGAGAGAGTTGCATGGTTTCCTCGAACGACGATGACCGCAAGACGCATCCGCCCGCGGATGAACCCGAAGACACCGCCGCCTCGAATCTGCTTTCCGGGGAAGGGGGAGATGTCGTCACTCCTGGCAGGGACCTGGCGATGGCGACCCTTGTGGGCGTTGTTGCGATTCTCGCTATTATCCTCGGGCTGCTCATGCCCAATCCCGAGAACAACATCTTCACCGCTCCCGGCTTCATGCCCATCCTTACGGGCCTGAGTCTGCTGGCCATGTCCATCGGTTTGGGATTCGGCGCGCTCAAGCGCGGTGGCGGGTCGGAATTGAACCTCTCGCCCGGAGAATTACTGGGGAGGTATTTCGCCGACTACGAGAACCAGTGGGCGCTCGTCCTGATGGGCCTGGTGGTCGTATACGTGGTGCTCCTCGACTGGGTGACGTTCATCGTTACGATCCCGTTGATGATTGGAGGTTTTCGGCTCGGATTCAGCAGCTTCGAGGCCGTGACCATTCCAATGCTGGCGATCGCCCTGCGCATCTTCTGGCCGAAGTCCTTTACGCAGTGCCTTATCGTATCCGCGATTTCGACGCTCGTTCTGGCCGCCGCGTTCCGCTACGGCTTCCGCATTCCGCTGCCGGGTTCGGGGTAGGCCGTGTTTTTCATCGATCAACTCATCCACGCCTTAAACCCGTATCTGGTGTTCTTCTGCATCCTGGGCACCGTTCTTGGACTGCTCTGGGGGTCGATGCCGGGCATCTCGACGACCATGTCCATGGTGCTCCTCATCGGTCTCTCCACCCAGATGAGCCAGGACGTGGCCATCATGTTTCTTTTGGGCGTTTATACGGCGAGCGTCTTCGGCGGTTCGATTACGGCGGTGCTCATCAACATTCCCGGCACGCCCGCGGCCGTTCCCACCATGATCGAGGGCCACCCGCTCGCCCAAAGAGGCGAGGGCGGGCTGGCGCTCGGCACCGCGCTGGTGGCCTCATTTCTCGGCAACTGGGTGGGCATCCTGATTCTGGTGGTGTTCATCCCCCTCATCCTGCTCATCGCCTTGCAGTTCCGCTCGTGGGAGATGTTCCTCCTGGCGCTTTGGGGGATCGCCATTTGCGGGACGCTCACCTCGGGCGAGGCGCCCATCAAGGGTTGGATATCCGGCTGGCTGGGGCTTCTCATCGCTTTCGTCGGACTCGACAACATATACGGCGTTCCGCGCTTCACGTTCGGGAGCGTGCTGCTCGAAGACGGAATCAGCTACATTCCGGTCATCATCGGCTTTTTCGGCCTGACCGAGGTCCTCTGGGTGCTGCCCCAGAAAGAACCATCCGCGATCCCCGAGAAGGTCGGCCGGGTGATTCCCCCCTTCTCCATGCTGTGGCGCTACGCGCGCTCCTCGGTACGCTCGGGCATCATCGGCACGGTGATAGGCGCCATTCCAGGCGCGGGCGGGAACATCGCCGCCTTCGTGGCCTACGATGTGGGCAAGCGCCGCGCCAGCCCGGAGGAGAGGGAAAAATTCGGCAAGGGGAGCTACGAGGGCATCGTTTGCGGAGAGGTGGCGAACAACGCGTGCATCGGCGGCACCATCCTCCCCACGCTCACGCTGGGGATTCCGGGCAGCCCGCCCGCCGCCGCCTTCATGGCGGCCCTGGAACTCAAGCACGTGATAATGGGCCCGACCATCAACATCGAAAACCCGGGCCTCGTCTATTTCATCTACGGGGCGCTCATCGTGGCGAACTTCCTGATGTACGTGTTCGGCCTCCTGCTGGTGAAGCCGGCGGTCAAGCTCTACAGCCTGCCGCGCACCTTGCTGATGCCCATCATCATCCCCATCTGCATCCTGGGGGCGTACGCGGTGCGCCTGAGCATGTTCGACGTCTACGTGATGCTGGCTTCAGGCTTCGTCGGCTACGCGCTCAGGAGCCTCGGCCTTCCGCTGGCGCCCATGGTTCTGGCCGTCATCCTGGGATCGCTGGCGGACGAGAATCTGCGCCGCGCGCTGATCACCTTCGAGAACAAGCCGTTCTGGTATTTCCTCACGAGCCCCATCGGCACCCTGTTGATGATCGTCTCCGTGTTCACCTTCTACGACGGCATCTTCCGCAGGGGACGCAAGGGGAAGAAGACCTGAGGATAGGAGTTCCCTCTACGTTTCGGGCTACGTCCTTACATGGCTCCGTGATAGCCAACCACCCCTCGCGCGATTGACATTAGCTGCATAAGCGCATAGCATTTCTGTATATCATTCAATTTCATACACGGCATTTCCATCTCGCGCGCAGGGCAAGTGTTTGGAGAGACGGGAATTGAGCGACCGCGAAGCCTGCCTGATACGGCCCGAAACCCGGAAGCACAAGGTGCTCGACGGTGGTGCGCAAGCCTGGCGGATGACTTCGCGGGAGGACCACGGCTGGAACGTCGACGCCTGGCTCACGGTGTTTCGCCCCGGCGAGACCCATGACTGGCACGATCACGAAGAAGACGAACTCATCTACATTATTGAAGGCGAAGGTCGGTACGAACTGAAGGATGGGAGCATCGAGTTTCGGGGCGGCGACTGCATCTTCCTGCCTCGCAAGACGATGCACCGCAGCATGACGGGAGGGGAAAAGGACGTAAAGCTGCTGGCCATATTTCACCCGGCGAGAGAGTAAAAGGCGCTACTCACCGGTTCTGATCGTTTTATCTTTGGTTAACGTAGTTGAGGCAACTGGTTCTCTCAAACGTGGAGGAAGATAAGATGAAAAGGTTCGGTTTGGTTTTAATCGCAACGTTCGTCGTATTGGGTATGGCCTCGAGTGCGCTGGCCGCGAAAGGCGTCATCAACCTGATTCACGACAACACTTCGCACGCGGCTATCCCATACATCGCTGAAAAGAAGGGCTATTACAAAGCCGAGGGAGTCAACGTGAAGCGCCGGGTCACGAGCCCCCGCGCGCTGATTGACGCGCTCATCGGCGGCACCGCCGACATCATCAGCACGCGCGGCTCCCGCGTGGGTCAAATCGCGGCGCGTGGACTGGACGTCGTGGGCATCGCGCTCAACCGCTACGGGAACCAGAACATGGTGCTCGTGCCCGTGAAGGACAAGACCACCAAGTCGGTCATGGACCTCAAGGGCAAGACCGTGGGCGCGCAGATGGGTACGGGCACCTGGGCCACCTGGATGACGTATCTCTCGCGCATCGGTTTGTCGGACAAGGACTTCAAGATCCGCAACACGAAAACCGGTTCGCTGCCCGCCGCCTTCGAGACCGGCGCGCTGGATGCGGGGCTGACCTGGGAGCCCTGGGGTTCGATTATCGTCGACAAGGGCCTGGGCCGGATGGTCATGGGACCGAAGGAGTATGACGATCTGCTGGGCTACACCTCACCGGTCTTCCTGACGAGTTCGTGGTCCTACATCAAGAAGAAAAACCCCGACGGCGCGCAGCGTTTCATGAACGCCCACGTTCGCGCGATGCGTTTCCTGAACCGCAACAGGGATGAGTCCACGAAGATAGTGCAGGAGTTCTGGAAGAGCCAGGGCTTCGACTTCGACCTCAAGAAAGTGAAGAGCAATCTCTACAGGTTCATGCGTTGGGACCGCGCGATGATCACGCACAGAGACATCCGAGAAGTGCAGGACGGCGTGGACGTCAGCGTGAAGAAGGGCAAGCTGCCCAAGCGCATCGACGTGACCAAGCACATCGACACCCAGTTGGTGGAGAACGCCTACTTCGGGTTGATGAAGTAAGGCGAGAGGTATACCGGAACACTTTTCCCCCTGCCCATCCGGAAGGATTGTTCATCCTCCCGGATGGGCGTGAGGGGATTTGCGCGCGTATCAAACGAGTCGAGGAGAATCGCGAATCATGGATGAGCTTCAAAAGAAAGTCGTCGCCGCGGTAGATGAGGAATTTCTGATAAAAACCACCATGGAACTCGTGGACATACCCAGTCCCACCGGCTACGAGGAGGAAGCGGCCCGCTATATGCACGCGAAGTACGAGGAGGCCGGCTACGAGTCGCATCTGCAAAAGGTGGCCGAGGGCCGCTACAACGCGGTCGGCATCTCGCCGGGCACAGGCGGCGGCTATTCGCTGATGTTCAACGGCCATCTGGATACCTCCTATTCCGGCGAGGAGCCTGAACTCACCCAGCCGGGCTACAAGAACAAGGCGATTCGCGAGGGGGACTGGATCATCGGAAACGGCGCGGCGAACATGAAAAGCGCCGACGTCTCCTATCTCGGCGCGGCGAAGGCCCTCACTGACGCGGGCGTGAAGCTCAAGGGCGACATCGTCCTCGCCTCCGTGGCGGGAGAGATCGAGAAAAACCGGATCGACCAGTACCAGGACGTGCTCTACGACGGCTACGGCGTCGGCACACGGCATCTTATATCTCATGGTTACCTGACGGATTTTTGTATTCTCGGCGAGCCGACCGGCATGCAGGTCGCGCCCTGGCACGGAGGTACGATCTGGTTCAAGGTCATCACGCGGGGGTCGATGGGCCATACGTGCTACGGCGACTACACCGCCAGCGCCATCGAGCGCATGGAGCGGGTCCAGGCGGCCATCAGGAAGTGGATTCCCGAGTACCGGGGCCGCAATGAATTCCTGGGGGAGCGCCCCCACGTGAACATGGCCGCCATCGAGGGCGGGTGGCCCTACCGCTGTGCGCGCTCGCCCATCGAGTGCCGTCTCTACGTGGACGTCCGCCTGGTTCCGGGGCAGACGATTCAGGACGTGCAGGCGGAATTCAAGGGAGTCATCGAACGGGTCAACCAGGAGCAGCCCGACGTCGGCGCCAGGGTCGAGGTATTCTCCTCGCATCCGCCCTCGGGCATTCCCGTGGATTCGCTTCCTTCCAAAGCGATGATCCAGGCGCACGAGCAGATCGTGGGAGAGAAGCCCAACATCATCGTAAAGACTTCCTATCTGGACGCCGCCCACATGAACCGCTACGGCATCCAGACCATCACATACGGATTGGCGGGCCGGACGTTTGATGCCGATTACGGCTGGAACGCCGATATCGGCGAGCACATCCACGTCGACGCGCTGGTGGACACGACAAAAATGTTCGCCCTCGCAGCGCTGGATCTGTGCATGCGGGAGCGTGACGCCTCCGCCATCGCGCCGGACCCCTATGCGAACCTGCCCGAGCCCGGACAAATAGAAGCTCTCGGAAGCGGACGAATAACGGCTCTCGGAAGCTGAGAAAGGAATTTTCTGTGGCGTCAGCCGACAAAGCGCAAACTCAGCCCGGAGCAGCGCCGGAGACAGAGAGAAAACTCGGGCCTCCGAACTGGAACGTGGTTTTCCGAAACTCCGGCAAAGCGTTCTTTCAGATGACGGCGCCTCTCATCGGATTGCTCATCTTCTGGGAGTTGCTCGCGCATTCGGGAACGCTTCATCCCGTCCTTTTTCCGCCTCTGGAAGTCATCTGGTTCACGATGGTGAAGCAGGCGAAGTCCGGCATCCTCTGGCTCGACATCTACGTTTCACTCTACCGGCTCCTGGTCGGGGCGGCCCTCGCCATCGTTTCGGGAACCCTGGTCGGGCTGGTGATGGGAATGAACAAGACGGTGGAGCGGGCTCTCGCGCCGCCGATGTACTTTTTTCTGGCCGTGCCGGGTCTCGCGCTGTTTCCCATCGTCATCCTGTGGTTCGGGCTGAGTGATTTCACCCTCATCTCCGTGCTCTGGTTCGAGGGCATGATCACCGTCATGGTGAGCGCCTGGACGGGGGTGAAAACCGTGGATGCGTCCCTCATCCGCGCGGGCAGGGCCATGGGCGCAAAGGGCATGACGCTTTTCTTTCAGGTGATGGTTCCGGGCGCGATGCCGAGCCTCATCGCGGGCTACCGGATTGCGTTCAGCCGCGCGTGGCGCATCGTCGTGACCGGCGAGATGATAGTCGCCCTCGAGGCGGGACTTGGTTTCCGGATTTTCTCGGCACGGGATTTCCTGGCGGCGGATATGATGTACGGGGGCGTTGTGGTCGTCGGCATCCTGGGCGTGATCGTAGAGCGTGTTTTCTTGCGGAGCATCGAGTTGACCACGGTTCAGCGTTGGGGAACGCTGCGCGAATAACGCGCAGATAGGAGAGTGTTTTGGCGATTCAAGGCCCTGTAAAACTGCAGGTCAAGGATTTGGGAAAAATCTTCACCATTGACGAGGGGTGGGGGAGGACCACGGACATCACCGCTCTCGAAGGGGTGAACTTCGATGTGCGCGCGGGTGAGTTCGTTACCCTGATCGGTCCCAGCGGATGCGGCAAGAGCACGCTTTTGATGATAGTGGCGGGCCTGTATGAGAAAACCTCGGGCGATGTCGTCCTGGACGATCACCACATCGACGGCACGGGTTTCGACCGCGGCGTCGTGTTCCAGGAGTTCGCCGTTTTCCCCTGGCTGACGGTCTCTGGCAACGTCCGCTTCGGCATGCGCATGAAGGGAATCCCGAAAACCGAGCGGGACCCCGTCGTCGAGCGTCTTCTGGGGCTGGTGGAGCTTCAGGGATTCAAGAACATCTATCCCTACCGTCTTTCGGGCGGAATGAAGCAGCGGGTGGGCATCGCGCGCGCGCTGGCCTTCGACCCCGAGGTGATGCTCATGGACGAGCCCTTCGGCGCTCTCGACGCCCAGACACGCTCGAGCCTCCAGCAACTTCTCGTGCAGGTGTGGATGGAAACGCACAAGACCGTCCTCTTCGTGACGCACAGCGTCCGCGAGGCGGCCTATCTCTCCGACAGGGTGCTCCTGATGTCACCTCGTCCGGGGCGGATAGCGGAAGAGATCAAGATCGACCTGCCGCGTCCGCGCGATGCGCTTTCGGTGGAATTTCTCGAATGTGAAAGAAAAGTGGCCGAGACGCTGGCCAGGCTCACGGGTCAGTCAGACGGCGGACCCGCATGGGTGACGGATTAAACGAAAACCAGAGAGGAACGACAAGATGATCCAGAGACAGTTCATGCAGCCCGACGATATGTGGTCCCGCGTGGAAAACGGAGTGTTGCTCTACGTGCCCGTAGTGACGATTCATGGATCGGATCACGCCCACGTCTATCTCTCCGGCCAGGTGCCCCGAAAGCCGAGCGGCGAAGTGCAAGGCGTCGGCGACATGCGCACCCAGATACGGGTGACCTGCGAGAACATCGGCAAGGGTCTGGCCCACGCGGGCGCGACGTTCAACGATATCGTCAGCTCCACGACTTACGTGACCGACATCATGGAGTACTACAAGCACTCGGATGAGCGCTTCAAATACTTCAAGGACGTTCGTCCGGCCAGCACGCTGATCGAGATATCCCGCCTCGGTCCTCCCGACGCGATGATAGAGATAACGGTGGAGGCCATCATCGAGCCCGAGCGGCTGCGGGTCCAGCCGTAAACGCCGCTGAATTTGTATTTCACAGCGTTTACCGGGCAGGTGCGATCATGTAGGTTTCGAGTATATTCCATTCAAAATGCTTCAGGAGTCTCGCATGGATGAACTCAGGGTATTGTCCGTTTGCGGCAATCTCGGCTACGGGTTCCCCAAAGCCTCTCTCGATAACGGCCTCGCCCGCGACCCGCACATCATGGGTGCGGACAACGGCTCCACCGACGCGGGTCCCTACTACCTCGGCAGCGGCGATCAGCTCACCAAGCGCGAACAGATTCGCCGCGACCTGGGCTTTTCACTGGCCGCCGCCAGAAAGAAGAAGATCCCCTACATCATCGGCTCCGCCGGAACGGCGGGCGGAAATCCCCACGTGGACAGCGTACTCGACACGATGTACGAGCTGGCGAAGCGCGACGGGCACCGTTTCAAGCTCGCGGTGATCCGCTCCGAAATGGACAAGGAGTTCGTGAAGCGCGCCGTGCGGGAGAAGAGAACGCGCACCCTGGGCAAGCTCCCCGAGCTCACCGAGGAGATGGTGGACGAGAGCGTACGCATCGTGGGCCAGATGGGGCTTGCGCCTTTCATGACGGCTCTGGAGGGCGGTGCGGATGTCGTTCTCGCCGGACGCTCCTGCGACACGGCCATCTATACTTCCTACGCCGCGATGCGCGGTTACGACTTAGGATTAGCCTTCCACATGGCGAAGATCATCGAGTGCGGCGCGCAGTGCGCTCTCCCCATCGGGGCGAACGACTGCATTCTGGGCACGCTGCGCGAGGATCATTTTGTGCTCGAACCGATGAACGAGGGGATGCGGGTGACGCCCAACTCCGTGGCGGCTCACATGATGTACGAACAGCCCGACCCTTATCTGTTCTATGAACCCGAAGGGATGATCGACCTCAAAGACTCCGAGTTCGAACAACTGAGCGAGCGCCGCGTGCGGGTGAGCGGCAGCCGCTTCGTGCAAGCGGAGACCCCCACCATCAAGATTGAAGGCGTGCGTCTCAGGGGATACCGCACCATCGCCGTCGCCGGGATGACGGACCCGCGGCTGATAGCGAGTCTCGACGAGGTGGAGGCGAACGTGAAGAACACCGTGGCAGACATGGTGCGGGGCACGCTATCGCCCGAGGATTATGAACTGCGCTTCATCTTCTACGGGCGCGACGGCGTGATGGGCCGGCCCTCAGCGGATGGGCCGGGCGATCCCCAGGAGGTCGGCGTTGTGATGGAGGCCATCGCGAAAGATCAGACGACGGCGAACGCGGTGCTCTCCCTCACGCGGAGCACGTTTTTGCACTCGGGCTTCCAAGGCCGAAAGGCCACCGCCGGGAACCTCGCCTTCCCGTTCTCGCCGTCTGATTTCGAGGGAGGGCCGGTGTATGAGTTCCACATCTATCACCTCGTGGAGCTCGAAGACGCCGCCGCGCCCTTCGAGGTCGAATTCGCGCAGGTGGGCTGAGCGTGGAGCGGCTCTACGACCTCGCCGAGGTGCTGCGAAGCAAGAACGCAGGCCCACTGCACATCACGCTCGATCTGCTGTTCGCCGATGAGCCGACCTACAGGCGGGTGGCCGACAGCGAGGCGCTCACGCCGGGCGTGGTTTCAGAACTCTACGAGATGGCGCCCGAGGACGTGAAGATCGTCCATTTCGACGCGGCCAACGCCATCAAGATCACCATTCCGAGGAAGGGGCCGACTTCGGGCGCACCGGGTGATCGCGACGTGTACGGAGCGCAGCAGCACGGCCCGCTGCTCGGTCTCATGATTCCCTGAAATCCCGTATATCCTCCACAGGGGGTGAGGAGGTTTTCCGATGGATGTCGAACGGGTAATCGCGCAAATCGAGGCGGATTTCGAATCCGCCCACATCGAGCGTCTCCTGAAATACATACGCCAGCCGAGCGTCTCCGCGCTCAACCTCGGAAACGATGAGATGGCGCGGATGCTGGCCGATGAGATCATCGAGGTCGGCGGAGAGGCGGAGGTGGTGGAAACGGCGGAGTTCCCCGTCGTCTACGGCCTGATAGACGAAGGGGCTGAGCGAACGCTGCTCTGCCACGGCCTCTACGACGTGACGCCGGCGGAAGAACCCAACTGGATCAATCCTCCCTTCGATCCCCAGATTCAGGAACTGGGAGGCCTCGGGCCCTGCATCGTGGGCCGGGGAGCGGAAGATATGAAGACCGGCATCGCCTGCGTGATGAACACGGTATACGCGGCGCGCGCCGCAGGGGAGAAGCTCCCGCTCAACCTGATGTTCGTTCACGAGGCGTCCGAACTCGGAAGCGGCGGCATCAAGGATTTCTTCCCGCGCTACAAGGAGAAGATGCAGAAGGCGAACGCGGCCTACTGGCTCTGCCCGATGGGGCAGATCGACGGTACGCCCATCGTCCCGCTGGGTCTCAAGGGCAACCTGATGGGCAGGCTGTTCTGCCGTCCCGGGGAGTGGGGCGGGCCGGTGGGCAACGAGATACATGCGCTCAACTGCAACTGGATAGCCAATCCGGCTGAGCACATCGTGGAGGCAATCGCTTATCTGCAGGCGAGACTGGAAGAGATTTACCAAAATGGCGAGGGATGGACGCCGAGCGAGGCCGAAGAAGAACTGTGCCGAAAGCTCGCCGCGCGCATGGACCCCGAAAGGATGAAGCAGAGCCTGGGCGTCAAGCGCTTCCGGCAGGATGATTTCCACGCCGCCGTCCGCTCGCATCTGTTCAAGGCGGAATTCACCTTAACTGGTCTCCATGCGGGATTCGTGGGCGAGGGGAAATCCGTGAAGGTCAGCATTCCCTCCGAAGCCCAGGCCGTGGTGAACATGCGCTTCCAGCCGGGCGAGGACCCCGACGAGCGCATCGAGAACGTCCGCAACATCCTGGCCGAGGGCGGCTACGGCGACGTCGAGTTCGTCGTGAACAACCACTACGCGGGCGGCGGAACGCCGCTGGAGCATCCGCTGATCCAGAGTTTCCTGAAGGCCCATGCGGACATGGGCGCGGATCCGGAAGTCTGGCCCGTGCACCCCGCGGGGATGCCCGTGGCATTGTGGACGGAGGAGCTGGGCGTGCCCTGGATCGGCGGGCTACCGTGCAACGCGATGCGAAAACACGCGGCAAACGAATACGCGCAGGTATCGGGCGTTCTCCAGTCCGAGAAATTCCTCGCGCATCTGTTCGAGGGGTTCTCGAAACTCACGTATTGACTCGGGCCGAGTCATCCGGGTTCCGGAGATTCTTTCCGCCAGGCGAGCCGTCATGCGAGAATGCCGTGATGTCTCTCTTCCCGCTTCTGAAGGGATGAGAGTATACGCGGGCGAACTCTTCGAGCGTCTTGCGTTTATTGAATGAATTAAGGTGTGAGGAGAAAGATGAGACTCATCGATTTGAGCCGCGAGATATTCCACCGTTCCCCCTCCTATCCCTCCCACCCGCCGACGGTCGTGGGAACGTGGGTCACGCACGAGGAACGGCGCGAGATGTCGGGCGGAGCGAGTGGAAGCACATCCATGTATTTTTCGATGTCCGACCACGGAACGACGCATCTGGACGCGCCACGGCATTTCGACGAATCGCCCGGCGCGTTCGGCATCGACGAATTCCCGCTCGAGAAGTGTTATGTCATGGGGATATGCCTCGATTTCAGGCACATCCCCCCCAAGGCCGAGATCGGCGTTTCGGAGATGGAGGCCGCGGCACAGGAAGCGGGCGTCCCGGTTCCAAGGGGCGGCACCGTGCTCCTGTGCACCGGGCATCATGCCCGCACCTATCCGGGTCCCGCCTACTACACCGACAACCCCGGCGTGAACCGCGCCGCTACGGAGTGGCTCGCCCGCGCCGGGGCCGTCACTTTCGGGATTGATTCCATGCGTCCGGGTCCCGAGGGCAGCGTAAACAGCGACGTGCACAGGGCTTGCGCCGAGCTCAGCATCACCCACATGGAGAGCTTGTGCAATCTAGAGGAGTTGATCGGCAAGGGTCTTTTCCGCTTCATCGGTTTTCCCCTGAAAATCAGGAACGGCTCGGGAGGGCCGATACGGGCGGTCGCCGTGCTGGATGAATGACGATTTTGGGGGATTCCCGGGAGATAGTGAATGAAGTTGTTATCGTATAGCACCGCCTGGGGAGGCGGGAGCATCGGTGCGCTGGCAGGAGAAGATACGGTGGTAGATCTGCCTCTTCTGTCGGCCCGTTTCCGTCCGGGAGAGCCGTTCCCCTCGACGATGATTGGCTTAATCGTCCAGTGGCCGAGGCTGCGCCCCGTCCTAGAGGAGATGCTCGCCGAAGCCCCGAAGCTCAGGGAAGCGCAAGAGGGTGCGGGGTGTTTTCTGCCCGAGGGGGAGGTGAGGTATCTGCCGCCCATCCCCTACCCGCCAAAAAACGTGAATTGCCAGGGGGTGAATTACCATGAACACGGGCAGGAAGGCGTAGGCGCGAAGACACTGGCGCGCGATTCGGTTTATGTGGATCATCCCGTCCTGTTCTCGAAACCCCACACAACGCTGCTCCCCCACCAGGGCGGCATCATCCATCACCGCGTCACCGAAGCGCTGGATTATGAGGGGGAACTCACCGTGGTCATCGGGCGCGGGGGGATCAACATCGAGAAGGAAGACGTCTACGACCACGTTTTCGGCTACACGAACGGCAACGACACGCCCGCGCGCGATCGCCAGCGCATGCACAAGGGGGCGAAGGGAAAATCCATGGACACCCACTGTCCCATGGGCCCCTACATCGTGCCGAAGGAGTACTTCGGCGACCCGATGAACGTCATGCTCCGCACCTGGGTGAACGGGGAGCTTCGCCAGGAATCCAGCACCTCAAACATGATCCACGACATTCCGACCCTAGTGCACGTCCTCTCGCTGGGCACGACGCTGGAGGTAGGCGATCTGCTCATGACGGGCACGCCGAGCGGAGTGGCCTACGCGCGGGAGAACCCCGAGTTCCTCAAGCCCGGCGACGTCGTGGAAATCGAGGTGGAAGGACTCGGCAGGCTGAAAAACACCGTCGTGGCGCCCAAATGGAGTTAATTGCGGTTTTCAAGATTGAATGATTTATCGTGATTCCCGTGAGGCCGCAGATTGCTTCTTCCAGCAGTTCGGAGCAACCTTTGATCAAGTGCGTTGGTGCAGAGGGTTATGAGGATTGACAAAGTCCAATATCTTCATCCAGCCAGCCCTGCTCAGATAGAGCTTTGCACGCAATCTGAATCTGCCGCCTGGAAAATTGTTTTTTTCGGTCACTCCAAGAGTGGATTGTCTCAACTACCTCATCCAGGCTTCGGGCATGATCCTTGCGAATAACCCAGTGCGTAGTTGTTAAGAGTTCGAGGCCGAAAGACGACTCGAATCCATCGACAAGTTCAGACACCCTGTCGAAGTGTGACTGAGTTTGAGGATGAGCTTCCAGATATTCACGTGCGTCCTCGACGGCACCCGGAACGAGTTCCAGTTGTTTGTCGGGAGCGTCTCCCCCGTCGGCATATCCTGATGTTAGATGTCCTTCAATTGCGGTAAGTACGTGCCTCAGGTTTTCGGCGTATGGACCATAAGGCCCTTCTCGGAAATTTAGCCTCAGTGGTTCACCCGCTATTTGCATGAAGTACATGAGTTTGTGAACTTCCAGCAATGTTACAAACGGATCGAGCAACCCGTCCAGATAGCGGCGCATCAAGTTGACCAACACTGCTCGACCTTGTGTCATTTTTGGAACTTCTTTCGATCTGTTGGTCCGTTTATTTTCAGCGGGGCCGCCGCCCGGCTCGTATACGATGGCTCTCAGGTCGCTAAATTCTTGCAGCATCGCTTCTATTCGAGGCCGAACCTCGCGCCAACTCAAACCGCCCAGCCCACTACCCAGGGGCGGCAGGGCAATCGAACGAATATCGCGAGTTCGGATTTCCTCCGCCAAAGCCTTCAAACCGTCATCAATGTCTTCCATACGACTTTTCCCGCGCCAATGCCGTTTGGTGGGGAAGTTGATGATGTAGCGTGGGTTGGTGAGTTGACCTGTTTCGAAGACGAACATCCTCCCGGGCTGGACCTCATTTCGTTTACAGGCGTCCGCATATGCCTTGAAATTTTCCGGGAATGTTTTTTTGAATTGAAGAGCTATACCACGCCCCATCACGCCCACGCAGTTGACGGTATTGACCAATGCTTCCACATCTTCCACAAGAATGTTGCCTGTCTTGTGTTCGATCATTGCCATCTCCTGATTGAATTAATAATACCAATCCGGCTTGAATTCAACAAGAGGTTGAGGCGTGGCCTTTGGAAGAGTTGTAATTACTTGTTTGTGAATTTGTAAGTTTTGTACGCCAATCCGCTGCACGAGCTCCCATGGAAATGATTTTTCGATCAGAAACTCTGCCTGCTTCTCTTCCTTACATGCACGCCAATCCCTAGCTCGAACAGAGGGCCAATTGATTTCTGCCAATTGGGTAAGGTTGCAACGATCCTCGAAATAGGATGAGCCTGCATTCGACAACGTGAAGGCCCATCGCCGCTGTGAATCTTCGGCCCAGAGGACGGTTTTCTGTAAGTCCGCCTCCAGATGGATAATATGTGATTGTCCGTCACGATAGGCTAATTCTGGGTGATTCCCCTTGTGTATCAAGTATAACATCACGGATCTCGGGCAGAAATAAAATGGCACGCAGTCACCAACATTTAGATTTGGATAACTTTCTAGCGGCATTGTTAAGCGTCGCTGCTTAATGTTGTTCATGCCGATAGTAGTGCCTGTGATTTCTCGGTTTATGACTTCAGCGTCGCACCACAGGCATTCTTCTGAGAGAATTGATGGCAAGCGGTCTACATGAACGATGTGGTAAATCTTTGGACTGTCAGAAACCGTCATATTGGCATCTCGGCTGACACATTACGGTAATTTGTTGATCCATCCTCAAGCATATCATGTATTAGTTTTCCAGCATTTGGCATCCCCTTAAATTATTCATTTTAAAAAACATCGAAGGCTAGTTAGAATTGGAATCGATATTTAATTTTATGCATCCCCAGCCGGCGGCCAGATGCGCTCGCCCACGCTGGGGGAACTGGGCGCGTGGACGAGGGTGTTCACCGCCTGGCGCGAGCGGGGTATCTTCTCCGTCGTGAAATTCTTCTGAAGGGATTCCAGGGATACCCACTCATAGAGAATCCCGTGCTTCGCCCAACCCGAGACCGATACGAGATTCCGCGCGCCGACGCAGCCTTCCATGCTCGTCAAGCGCGGCATCCGCACCTGGGCGTACCAGCACCCGAGCTCGTCTTCGTTCTCGACGGCGTTGATGTTGAAGGTCCCGAACTGGATGCCGGGACCGGGTGTGATGCCCGGAGCGCGGGATTTGAACTCTGGCCCATTGATGCGGTTGTGTTCCATGAAGACGCAGGATCGCGCGTTCAATCGCCGGTTGAGCATTTCCCGGTCATCCGCCGTCATCATCTCCGCCATCTGCTCGGGACTCGGGTCCAGAAAAACGGTGGGGCCCAATGCGCCATAGAGCATCAGGTACTGAACGCCGGTGGGAACGCTCGCGTCGTCCGTGTGGTGGACGACTCCCCGGATTCGCTCCTCACGCTCGGGCGTGACGATGTTCTTCACGTGCGCCGCCCACAGGTAGCCCGGACGCCCGAGCGCTTCGGGGATATGCACCTCATGAAGCCAGGAAATATATTCATCCGCTCCCTCTTCGGGAAGGTCGTACCATACCGCCCAGATTCCTCGGTCCATTTATCGGTTCTCCTCTTTGACGTGGTTCATGGATGTTCCTACTCGTTGGGTTCGGGGAAGGCGTCCGGCCAGTTGTCGAGAACTTCCTGCAGATAAGCCTTGAGCTTCGCCGGGTCGGGCCGGAGACGGCCCACGTCCTCAATGACTTCAATCTCATCGTTCGGCAGTTTGAGAGAGTCATGATAGCGGTTTCTCATGTTGAAGTAGCTGATGACGAAGGTGAGCTCCACGAACTCGGCGTCCGTGAAATGCTCTTGCACGTCCTCGGCTATGTCGTCTCTTGATTTGGCGGTGTTGCGCGTGACGTGTTCGGCCCACAGGACGGTCGCCTTCTCCTCAGGACTCAGGAGCGGCGAATCCATGTAGTCGTCCGAGCCTATGGCGGCGACGTGCTCATCCGTGATTCCCAGCACCCGGCCGAGAGCGGTGTTGTGGGCGAGTCAGTAGTTGCATCCGTTCATCTGGCTGGTCTTGATGACCGCGATCTCTTTGATCTTGGAAGACAGCACGGTGCCGAGCCCCTCGCGCATCAGGGTCTGGACGAGGGGATAGAAAATGCGGGCGAGAAACGGAGAGTGCGCCGTCGCCCGGGTGGAATTGACCTGCCTGCGCTGAAAGTTGTTCAGGATTTCGAAAGTGCGCGCGACTTCGCCCTCGGCGCTTTCGCTTTCGAGCAACGGAACTCTGGACACGGGATGGCTCCTCATCGGGGCATTGTTAAAGAAAATTCAACATACCATTATGAAATCTCGAACCACCAGGTGTTTTGTCCAGCGTACTAAAACTAACGCACAAAACTTGCACAATTCAACATTTCAAGTCTTTAGTTGTCGCATTATGCTCATATTCTACTATTGCTCATTATTATCGAGTACACCGGATTCAAGAAGAGGTATGTCTAAACTTTCAATTTCTTGAAGTTCACGACCAGCAATGCCTTGAAGATCTCCATACATACCAGCCGTTGATTCTATAACTCCTTCGATTTGTTTTTCCCGCTTCGCCCAAAGTCTCGTCATGGTTTTTCGTTCTCTATCGAGGTCTTCTTGCATATTTGAAAATTTCTCAACGATTGCTTCTACTCGGTGTTTGAATTCTGGCCCTGTCAAATATCGGTAGACCATCTCCATTTTAGTTTCTTGACCCACTTGAGCTTGTCGGATATTTGCCATGGCGATTAGAGATTGGCGGAGACAAATCGCCAGCGGCATTGCAAAAAGCGGTTGTGTTATCCATACATCGTCTCTCTCTCCAAATGTTTCTACATCTTTTGGTAATGCGGTCGATACGATAACGGCAATCTCAGCTTTAGCCGCACGCTGATCATTTCTGAGCTTTGTCAGCCATTCATCGTTCCAGTTTTTTGTCCTTTTTGTTTCCCAAAGAATATGGCCGCAAGCTTGACCCATTGGGCTAACAACCTTTTGGAGCACATCAGCCCCAGACTCACCTTTTGGAACAGGCTCAATGCAATCTAGCGGAAATTTTGTGTTTAACCTTGCCTCAACCTCCAATTCAAGAACTTCTCCTTGTAGCTGCTGGGAGCCTTGCTCTGCTTTTTTTTGTAATTCCTCGATTTGACGTTTCATGGAGGAAATCTGCTCTTCCTTTTCTGTAACCGTGAGCTTGAGTTCTTCTTCTACTTCTTGTTTCGTACTCTGTCGCACTTCCTCAACGGAATCTCTAACTCGCTTTTCTACAGTCAAATCTAATTCTCGTTTGGCTTCATCAAGTTCGCGTTGTTTGCGGAGGGTATCAGCCTGAGCTTTTTGTGCTTCTTCCAGTTTCCGGTCGCGTTGTTTGAGGACTTCTTCAAGTTCTTCTAACTCCTTTGTTTTCGCTTCTAGGTCAGACGCAGTGGCACGTTTCGCCTTTAGAGCTTCTTCCTCTGAAATTGCGGCACGTTCAATTTTTAGTTTTTCCGCAACTTGTTCATTAATCGCATTTTGGGCACGCTTAACTTCTCTTTGCTGAACACGAATTTCATCTTCGCGTTTTGAAACTTCAGTTTCTTTCTCCGTGATTATTGCCTCGTATTCCTTCTGGACTGTTTTAATAAGAGGCGCTGCTAAAGACTCTGTAAGTTTGATCTCTTTAGAGCAGTGCGGACATACGATGGTTGGGTCTGTGCTCATTTACGCTCCTGAGAAATTAAAAATGGCTAAGGCAATTTTGCAGTAGCTTAACCCACATTTTATTGAATAGGGAATGGAGGATGATTTTGGCAGAAGCCCTTCTATGAACCCCGTTCCGGGATGACACGCGCGCCGATTCTTGCTAGTCTTTTTCCCATACAAAGAGAAGATGCAAAAAGATTGAAGCGTCCCGTACTCAAGGCCCCTTCCTCGAAGGCGGCATGAATAAGGACGCTTCCAGTTCCATATCCGTGAAGAGGACCGGACGTGCGAAAAGCCGATATTTACACAGCCGTCATTTTCATGCTCTATAGCGTCATCGGCTTTTTCTACATCATTCCCACGCAGATTCAATACTCCATTCCCCCCGAAGAAGTCTCGAACGCCGTTTTCCTGCCTACCTTCTTTCCTACCTCCGCCGTCGTCACCTTCGGGCTGGTGAGCGCAATGTTCCTGTTCGGGGCTCTCAGGCGGAGTGAAGCGGGCGGGCAGGTGATTTCGGGCAAAAGGGCGCTCTTGCAAGTCAGCGCCGTATTCGTTCTTTGCTACGTCTACGTCGAGGCTATGGCGTATTTCGGCTTTCTGGTGAGTACGCCCGTTTTTCTCGCAATCCTTGTTGTGTCCATGGGCACGCGCGACTGGCGCTACGTCGCGGCGATGTCGATTCTGTTTCCTCTCGTGGTGAACTATTTCTTCTGGTTCGCCTTCAAGCTGGCGCTGCCCGAGGGCAGCCTCTTCAGTTAGGGCGCGTATGTTCGAGCAGATAATCCAGGGAGTTACGATGGCGCTCACGTGGCAGGGCATCGCCATGATAGCGCTGGGGGTCTTCGTGGGCATCACGGTGGGCGCGATTCCAGGGCTCACCAGCGTGATGGCGACCGCGATCCTGGTGCCCTTCTCATTCTTCATGCCGCCCGTGCTGGGCATTCCCTTCTTGCTGGGGATTCACAAGGGAACGCTCTTCGGAGGCTCCATCCCCGCGATTCTGGTGAACACGCCGGGAACAGCCCCCGCGGCGGCAACCTGTATGGACGGGTTTCCGCTCGCGCAAAAAGGCGAGGCGAGGAGCGCGATCCAGATGGCGCTCTACTCTTCGACCATAGGCGATACCTTCAGCGATCTCGTTCTCATACTGGCGGCGCTTCCGCTGGCCGCCGTGGCGCTCCTGTTCGGACCGACCGAGTTCTTCGGGCTCCTGCTCATGGGGCTGGCCATCATCTCCAGCGTGACGGGCGCCTCCCTGGTGAAGGGCGTTCTGTCGGCCATCATCGGACTTCAACTCGGAATGGTGGGCACGGACATCATCTCGGGCGGGGAGCGCTTTACGTTCGGTCTTCATGGACTGGCCGAAGGGATTGGAGTGGTTCCCCTGCTCATCGGGCTGTTCGCCGTGAGCGAGGTTTTCATACAAGCGGAAAAAAAGGCTTCCGTCCTCTCGAGCCCGCCCGATACCCTGCACTTGAAAGGCGGCAGGACACTCAAGATCGTCGAGGTATGGCATTCAGCGCGCACCATCCTGCGCTCGTCCATGATCGGCACCTTCGTCGGCGCGATTCCGGGCACGGGAGCGGCCATCGCCACCTTCGTGAGCTACGCGGCGGCGAAGCGGGCTTCCAAGAAGCCCGAAGAATACGGCCACGGCAGCTACGAGGGCGTCGCTGCCTCAGAAGCCGCCAACAGCGCGGTGGCGGGCGCGGACCTCATCCCCACCCTCACTTTCGGCATCCCGGGGGACCCGAGCGCCGCGATACTCATGGGCGCGTTCATCGCCCAGGGGCTGCGGCCGGGGCCGAGCCTGTTCCAGGAACACGCCCCCATGATGTACGCCATATTCACACTGCTGCTGATAGGGAACCCCATCATGCTGGTCCAGGGCTGGCTGCTCACGGGCATGTTCGCCAAGATCGTCACCATCCGCCAGTCGTTACTGGTGCCGGGCATCATCGTTTCCTGTCTGGTGGGCGCGTACGTCTATCACAGCAACCTGGGCGACCTCGTGCTGGCGCTCGTCGCGGGCCTGTTCGGATACGGGTTCAGAAAACTCAAATTTCCGATGGCCCCGCTCGTCATCGCGTTCATACTGGCGCCCCGGGCGGAGGAGGCCTTACAGCAGGCGCTTATCATATCCGACGGCGATTATTCCGTTTTCATCACCCGCCCCATCGCGGCGTTTTTCATCGGCTTGACCATACTCATGCTGGTGACGAGCATTTGGAAGCGACCATGGGCCGAGACCTTCAGGCCGCAACCGGTAGCTGATTCGAACATTTCAAAGGAGGAACCAAAATGATGCGCAAATCATGGAAGATCGCCCTGGCAGTAGCCTTGTCGCTCGGGCTCCTCACCTTCACCGCCCTGCCCGTCTCGGCGGAGAAGTATCCCTCGAAACCCATCAAGATCATCGTGCCCCTGGGCGCGGGGGGATCGCACGACCTGCACTCGCGCGCCGTGGCGAGCGTGCTTCACCAGTACATCGGTCAGCCCGCCTACGTGCAGCTCATGCCGGGCGGCGGCGGAAAGATTGGGATGGGAGCGCTCAAGCGCGCCAAGCCCGACGGCTACACCCTCTTGATGGGCGCGAACAGCCATCTCTACATGTCGCCCCACGTGAAGGACATGGGTTTCGACCCGTTCAAGGATTTCATCCCCGTGTTCCAGATCAACGAACTCCCCTACTTGCTCGCCACGCTGGGGAGCCAGCCGTGGAAGAATTTCAAGGAATACATCGCCGCGGCGAAAAAGAGCAAAGGCAAGATCAAGCACGGCTCCACGGGGACGTATGGCCTGAGCCACACCATGATGCTCAAGATCGCATACGCCACGAAGACGAAGTTGCCCCACGTTCCCTTCCGAGGCGGCGGTCCGGCCATGAAGGCCATGCTGGGTGGACACGTACAAACGGCGGGCGCCAACCCGGCGACGGGCGGCGTTCTCTCGAACTACAAGTCCGGCAAAATCCGCCTTCTGGGCGTCGCCGCCGCCAAGCGCTTCCCGCTTTTCCCTGACGTGCCGACCTTCAGGGAGCAGGGGGTCGACCTTCTGCTGTCGTCGAAGCGCATCATCATGGCGCCGGCGGGAACGCCCAAGGACCGCATCGACATCCTGACGAAGGCCCTGCTCAAGATGGCGAAGGACAAGACGTTCAAACGCCTGCTCAGGAAGATGGGGGTCAAGGCCGAGCCGGTCGTCGGCGAGAAGCTCCTGAAAGAGGTGAGAGCGGAATACGAGAGCAACAAGGATATCTACAAGAACGCCGGAGTGAAGATCAGAAACTGAAGATCCGGGCGATCGCGGGGAAGCAACCATGAGGGCGGGGGTGCGTTTCGCGCCCCCGCTCCGGCGTTTACAAAGAGGCGGAACGGGATATGCGGCGCCTGAGCGATCACCTGGTGGCGGAGACCGGATATCTGTGGGCGAACGTGGGTGCGGGCGTCACCGAAGCCGGCGTGGTGCTCATCGACTGCCCCGTGCGGCCATCGGATTCGAGGAGCTGGCAGGAAGAACTGAGGGCGCTCAGCCCCAAAGGCATCCGCTACCGCATCTCGACCGATTATCACGGCGATCACACCATCGGCTCCGCATTCATCGAGGATGCGGGGGTGGTCTCCATCGCGCCCCAGCGCGTATTCGATGCGCTCGCCGCGAAGGATAACCCCCTCGCCGGACGCGAGACCTTCATCAACACATTGGATGACATCGGCGCGCATGATGAGGCTAAGGAAATCGCGGAAGCCGTCCTCCCCCTGCCGCAAGTCTGCTTCGATCAAGGGATGACGCTCCACTTACATCCCCTGACGTTCGAAATTTACCGCCTGGGCGGCCATACGCCCGCCTGCAGTTCGGTGTACGTGCCCGAGGAAGGCGTCATCTTCACGGGCGACGTGATGATCAACGAACCGGGCCCCGGGATGCGCGAGGCCCGCTTCCGGGAATGGATCGAGGCGCTCGCGTGGATGGAGAGCCTGCCCGCCGCGCACGTCGTCCCCGGCCACGGGGAGATATGCGGGATCGGGGAAGTGCGGCGCTTCCGGAACGAATTCGAGGAGATGTGGGGGATGATGGAGGGATTGGTGGAAAAGGGCATGACGCAGGATGAAGCCTCAACCGACGATTCGTTCGAGAAGTTCTTCTGGTCCGATACGGGGCGGGGCGAATCGTGGGTCGCGCACAGGAGGCGGACTTTCCGCCGGGGGCTCGAGAACCTCTACGCGGAGGTGAAGGAGGGATAGCAATGCGAGCGGAAGAAAAAAAACTAGGGCGCGTCTTTCATCTGGAATTCGATGAGGACGATGATTTTCTCGGGGAGTTCGAGCGCTTCGTCATGGAGAAGAACATTCGGAGCGCCTCGCTCATCGTGTTCGGCGCGCTCAAGGAATCGGACATCCGAACGGGTTTTAGAGACATCATCGGCCCATCGGCGCTGCGCTATTTCCACGACTGGCGCGAACTCATCGCCGTAGGGAACATCTCCTGGCCCGATAAGCCCCCCGCCGTCCGGGGGGATGAGACCTGGGAGGAACCCCGACCCTACATCCACTTACACCTGGCGCTGAGCGGCGGCCCCTACCAGCCGGGCGAAGTCCTGGTCGGCCACCTGAGCGGGGGAATCGTGAAGGGCATGTTCGCCGAAGTGCACGAGTTCATCTGAGGAAACCTTATGGAAGCAGAGGGGAGAATTCAGGAGAACGCCGACAGGAGCGAGATAAAGGACGTTCTCTCAGTCGTAAACTACGCGCGCGACGCAGGCCTCTGGGAGGCGTGGCGCGATTGCTATCACCCGGACGCCTCGCTCACGACTTCGTGGTTCAGCGGATCGCGGGATGAATTCGTCGAAGCCGCGAAAAAGATGAAGATCGCCCGCCACCCCGGCGAGAGCCAGAAGCACACCGTCACGAACCCCTGGGTGCGCCTGAGCGGCGCGCGCGCGGTGGGTGAGCACGACCTGATCCTCTACCAGAGGAGGCTCATCGACGGCGTGGAGCTTGACTTCACCACCTGGAGCCGCGTACTCGCCCTGCTCGAAAAACGAGACGGCGCGTGGCGCATATGGAAGCGCACCAACATCTACGAGAAAGACAGGATGGACCCCTACAAGCCCGATGAGGTTCCCTCCTCGTTCTACGCCTCCATCGACCTTTCAGGATACCCCCCGGCCATCCGCTACCATTGCTGGCGAAACGCGAAAATCGGCCACCCGCCCGCCAGGGACATCGTGCTCCAGCACAGCGCGGAGGAGACAGCCGTCCGGGAGGAAGCAGAGGATTGGTTAGCGGGTGTGTGAGGGGCGGAGATGTCTTGGCGACGTACGACGCTCGAAGTAATATCTGTGTTTTTTCTAACTGCCTTTAAGAAGAAGTGTTCACAGGTTGCTTGAATAACTCGGTCAGCCATTTTAAGAATTTCTTGCTCGGTTGATTGTCCAGGCTTAAATCGTCAGCGCCGATAGCAGCTCCCATACGTCCTGGGTTTTTTCTCGTCGCCAGCCAAGCGAACAACTCGGCTTTCGGTGTTTTGTCGGAGTCGAATTTGCGATCTTTAACCGGAATGTTCGCGATGTATTCCCTAGAGGACGGCCATACCGGGTCGTCTTCGGGAATCATCTGTGCAGCGAAATCTTCCAACTCGCCGTGCGACTTGTTGTCCGGCATCAGCCAGATGCCGATACGGGGTTTGCTTTCTATGATAGTTCCATTTGGCGCTGGAGAATCCGGGATATCACTCGGGTCGAGTTGCAATTCTTTGCTTTGACCTCTCAGTTCGAAAACCCTACTGAGTTCGCGCGAGATTCTATTCCAACGATTTATCGGGTCGGCATTCGCATCCGCCAAGATTCCAAGAACTTCCCTTCCGGGAGTGGTAATTTTAGTAGGAATGTCTTTACAGAGTTCATCAAAACCCTCTTTTTCCAAAATCTCAAACGGCGGCTCCGAACCATTAAAAAATATCGAATTCAAAGACCCACCATGATATTTGTCCCAAATCTGTTTGACGAAATGGCGATCATCCTGCCCTTCGACCAACAAGAGAAAACCTGACGAATCAACGCTGGGCATACTTGTTATCTGACCTCAGTACCTTGCTCGGCGGCGATTTTGAGTTGATCTTCCGGATAGAATACCGCCCAAATGTCCTCGTCGTCCCGCTCAAGGCGATAGAGTACACCTTCGGCGTCTTGGTCATCGGCCGCGGCTTGCGCGAAACCCCGCACGCAGTCCCAGCTATGGGTCGTGGCCAGAACCTGGATATTGTTCTCGCGCGCCATTCGCAGCACCATTCGCCAGAAATCTGGCTGTATAGAATGGTGTATGCCGTTTTCCGCTTCGTCGATCAGCAAGATGCCGTCTTTAACATTCGTCAATGTCAGAGCGACGCTGAATAGGCGAACTGCGCCGTCTCCGAGACTTTTCAAAGGAACGGGATGAGAGCGCCCCTTAAGCTTCACGATAATGCGACGGCCATGCTGTTTAAATTCTTCTGCGGTGAGCGCAATGCGCTCCACCTTGTTTCCGAAGATCAGTCTCAGAGCATCAACTGCGTGCTCTTCGCCATCCGTCAGCGCAATACCATCCCAAAAACGTGCTATTCTGTTGGTTTCTAATAGGCTTGGTCCTAAGGTCTCACATTTTATTTCCATTGGCATATCTGATTTTATCAAAGCTCTACGCATATTACGGTGTAACCGCGGGTTTTTGAAGTTCGCCCCTTCTGTTCCCTGAGATACATCAAACCAAGGAAGCATATGCTCTTTGTCTCGATATGAGACTTTGAACGATTGAAACTCACCATCGCCAAATAATTCGAGCATTTCAAGCCCAGGAAGCTGTAGTTGTTTGTCCGTTAGAAAGGTTTTTTCGATTCTGAGTTGGCCCGCCTTTTCTGATGGACCGATTACTATGGAAGTATTCCTTGTAACATCCCATCCATGGAAGAGAGCGATTATGTTGGGTGTCTCTATCTCGATGTCATCCTCATCTAGCAGTTTGGACATTTCATCATGTCTGGCGAGCACGCTGGATAGAATGGAATATCGGCCTCGCGACGCGAAAATGCTCAGTGCTTCGAGTAGAGTAGTCTTCCCAACACTGTTTTTACCCGCGAGTAATGTCACGCGACCCAGTTTCGGTATAGATAGGTCTTTAATGCCGCGAAACCCCCGGATCACCAGATCGGGGAGGTGAAGGCCGTTATTCGCTTTTTCTTCAGGCATTTCGCCTTTCCCTTCGAGAAACTCATCAAAAACAACAATCAAATCGTAAGTGTTATTCTCGCCAGATTCGGTATTGTGTCAACCAATCAATCTCCCATCTAGATCATCACGGTTTGAGCTTCTCGATCAGTCAGCCCGCGATGTAGGTGACACCAAGCCGAGAGATCCTCGCCAAGGCGTCCGAGCGGCTACGGGTCATCCGGACCGGGCATGCGGTAGCCGACTCGAAGCTCGGTCAGGATATAGACGGGCTGTCTGGCATCGTCGCCGAGCTTCCTGCGCAGCCGCTTGACGTAGGCCCGCACGATCTTCGCGTCGCTGTTCCGCCCGCACCAGACCTGTCGCAGCAGGGCCTCGTAGGTCAACACCCGCCCGGCGCCCAGCGAGAGGGCGCGCAGCAGATCGTATTCCGTTGCCGTGAGCGCGACCGAGCGCCCGCCGACGCTCACCCGGCGCCGAGCGTAGTCGATGGCGAGGTCACCCAGCACGAAGGGGTCAGGATCGGCCTGACGGCGGAGCGCCGCCCGGACCCGCGCCACCAACTCTGTCGGCGAGAAAGGCTTGACGATGTAGTCCTCGGCGCCGGCCTCGAGCGCCCGCGCGATCGTCTCGTCGCGGCCATAGCCGGAGATGAAGATGACCGGGACGTTCGAGAGCCCGGGAACCTGTTCCATCAGTTCGATGCCGTCGGTCCCCGGCAACATCAGGTCGAGCAGGACCAGGGCGGGCTTCTCCGTTTCGAGGACGTAATCGAGCTCTTCATGGCCGCCCACCACCAGCGGGGCATAGCCTGCCTCACCAAGCGCGTCGCGGACAAAGCGCAATATCTCCGGATCGTCGTCAACCACGAGGATGCGCATTCGTTCGCCGCCCTCGTGGCGCGCCGCAGTCAGGCTCCGTTCTTCGCCGGTTGGTGCGGGATCGGCCTCGACAGCCGCCGGGAGGGTAAAGGTAAAGCACGCTCCCTGGCCGGGCCCGCCGCTCTCTGCCCGGATGCGACCGCCATGCGCCTCGACCAGGCCCTTGCAAATAGCGAGGCCGAGCCCGCCCCCGGCCCAGCGCTCCCCGCCGCGGGCATATTTGCGGAACAGCTTCGCCAGCCGCTCCGGTGTAAGGCCGTGGCCCTCGTCGGAGACCGCTATCGCGACGTGGACATCCTCACGGGCCGCCTCAACCCGGATCGGGGAAGATTCAGGCGAGTACCGGGCGGCGTTGGCGAGCAGGTTGTTCAGCACCTGCACGATGCGCTCCCGGTCGGCCAAGACCGGGGGGAGGTCCGGCGGCAGGTCGATGACCACCCGGTGACGGCCGCCGCCGGAAAGGAAAGTGGTCCGCGCCCGGTCGAGCAGGTCCGCCACTTCCGAGGGCACGGGCGCGACCGAGAGCGTGCCCGTCTCGATGCGCCCGGCGTCGAGCAGGTCGCCAATCAGGCTGTCCATGCGGTCGGCCTGCTCCTCGATGATGCGAAAGAACTGTTCGATCTCCGCCGGTGCGAAGTTCCGCGAGCGGCCGAGCACCGTGGCGGCCGAACCCTTGATCGAGGCCAGCGGCGCGCGCAGCTCGTGGCTCACCATGCTCAGGAACCCGGCCCGCATGCGCTCCAGATCCTCGAGTGGCGCGAGGTCCTGCATCGTGACCACCACGGAGACGAACGCACCGTCCTCGTCACGGATCGGGGTGGCGTTTATCAGCGTGGTCACGCTGCGTCCATCGGGAACAGAGAATTCGATCTCCTCGGCGCGCATCGTCTCCGCGTTGGTCAGCACCGCGGCAAAAGGCAACTCGGCGAGCGCAATCTCGCGCCCGTCAGCGAACCTGCAAATCATGCACTCAAGCAATTGCTCCGGCGGTTGGCCCGGTATGCGCAGGCTTTCCATGATCCGCTTGGCCTCGCGGTTAAACGAGACCGGGTTGCCGCTCGCCGCGTCAAACACCGCGACCCCGACCGGCGAGGTCTCGATGAGCGCTTCGAGGTCGGCGCGGGCGCGCCGCTCGTCGCGGTAGGCGCGGGCATGGGCGATGGCGGCGGCCGCCTGAGCGGCGAACAGCAGCAGAACCTCCTCGTCCGCATCCGTAAACTGTTCCCCGCCATCCTTCTCGACGAGGTAGAAATTGCCGACGTGCTCCCCCCGGTGACGCATCGGCGTTCCCTGGAAGGTCTTCGACGTCGTCGGCATGAAGAAGGTCGAAAAGCCGAGCGAGCGGATGTAGGCCTGCACGTCGGCGATGCGCAGCGGCCCCCGCAGGTCACGGAAGACCTCGAAGAGGTTCGGGCCGTCGGGCAATTCGGCTATGGTGCGGTGCTCCTCTTCGGTAAAACCTGAGGAGACGAAATCCAGGGGCGCTCCTGTTTCGTCGATGGTAGCGATGGCGCCGTAGCGCGCGCCGGTCAGTTCGCGGGCGCTTTTCACCACCTCATTGAGGACGGTATCCAGATCGAGGCTGGCACCAATGCGCAACATTGCCGCAGCCAGACCTGGATCGCGCGCCTCTTCTCCCTGCTCGGCGACTTTTCGGTCGTCAGGATTACTCATGGCATCTGCCTCCTTCCGGCGGGGGGTAGGCCGGATCGGTTACCGGAAAGAGCACAGAATTCGCGTTGCAGTCATGTGAATACTAGAATTATTCACACCTAATTCATAATATTATCCATATAATATACATGATTACAAGATGTCGGGACGTGAATTGCGATAGAAGAAGCATGGTGGAGCGGAGAGCTTCGAGGCCTCCATGAGACTGCATTGCGTGACCGGCCGCGTTCGCATCTCCACCGCGTATTTATGGGCCGTAATTAGGCCTTTCGTAGTCTTTTTAAACAGCGCCGGATGCGGCAATACGATCAATTCGTAGTTCCGGGCTGGTTGCGACACAATCCACGAGGAACAGGTCTGAGGTGGGCTCCCGCCTGCTTCGGCCTTCCGGGGAAGCGCCTCTTGTATTCAGCGGCAGGCCGGGGTCTTCTGCCGCGCGGTTCCTGAAGGTGGCAGAGCGCCTTGCCGGGGCATAAACCGCCCTCTCTGATAGCCGCAAACCCTCCTTCCCCGGTCGGTTAATTCCTCCCGCATTGGTCGGAATTAATCCTCAAGGCTTGAGTTTTTCCATCAGCCAGTCGGCGATGTAGGTGACGCCGAGGGAGAGGTTGTCGCGCTGGCAGTGCTGGGAGCCGCCCTCCCTGACGGTGAATATCTTGAGCGTCTTGTCTTTCGACCCAACGGCGTTGAACAGCTTGCGCGCGTCGCGCGTGGGCACCTGCTTGTCGTCGATTCCGTGGGTGAGCAGAAAGGGGCAGCGCATCTTCTGCACAACGCCGTCGAGCCGGAAACCCTCCAGCTTCTTGAAGGTGTCCTCGAAATTCGTCGTGTTGAAGATCCACAGGATGTGGTGGCCGGGAACGGATAGTTCCGTCTGCATCGAGGCGGCGACGCGTTTTTTCCACGTCGCGTGGTAATCCCAGCACGCCCCCCAGGCGACGCACGCCTTGTAGCGCCTCTCCATGCTGGCGATGCGGGGCGCGTAGTATCCGCCCAGGCTGATGCCGATCACGGCGGCTTTTTTGGCGTTCACGTCCCCGCGCGTCTCGAGATAATCGAGCGCGGCGGTGCCTGCGACTTCATAGTCGGGGCGGAGGTATTGCTCGCGGAAGCGAATGGCCTCCCCGGTTCCCGGCCCGTCCATGACGAGACAGCTCATCCCGCGCCGCACGAATTCCTCAACGCCGCGCAGGTACTGAATCTCCTTCGTGATGTCCAGGCCGTCGAAATAGACGACGACGGGCGGTTTGGCCTTTTTCGTGTTCTGCGCGTGCACGAAATACCCCGGCAGGTTCACGCCGTTCTCATACGGCACCTCGACGCGCTCGATGCGGGGCGCGTCGGTAAGTTTCGTGAAGCGCAGGAAGCTGTCCAGCGCGAGCTTGTAGGCGTCTTTCGCCCGCTTGTCCTTGGGCGTGCGGAAGCGCTCGGCAATTTGAAAGTACATCGCTGCGCGCTTGTGGTGGTAGGCGGCGCTCAGGCGGTGGTTGTTCTCCTCCTCCGCCAGGCCCAAATCGCGCACCTTGTTCGCCATGCGCACCCACTCGCGGAACCAGAGCGCGTCGTTGCCGACGTCTTTCCTGAGCCTTCTGCCCACCTGATCGACCTCGCCGATGTCGGCCCCGCCCCACGGAGCAACGGAGAGGCAGTTCACGACGCCAGAGGACCAGCGGTAGTCCTCGGGGAAATAGGTGAACCAACGTGTGTTGGCAGGTGCTTCCGGCATGACGCGCTCCTTTGCTGATGACGAGGCCGCCCGGGTTCGGCGGAGACTCTGTTTGGTTTTGTGGAATCAAATAATCCTTTCTGAATACTCCGTGGATCGGGTGTTCGTATCGTTAGATGCGGGTAGACCGTGAGCTGGGCTCGTCTCCAATCCCCGCCCACTACTCTCTTCGGTTGCTTTAGTGGCAGGGGGTTCCTCGATCGGATCGTGCTTATCGATCGGCGGGGGTGGTGGAACCCAGCGCCGCAAACGCTGACCGATTCGGTCATAAAAATCCGGCACAAATTCTTCCAAGTCTTTAATAAAATTCCGTGGCTTGGAGAAGCCACCCACAAGGTCTTTATTCATGCGAACTTCAAAACTTGTCGGCGTTGCACCCGGACGCTCGACTTCAAGGCATCTAGTATCTTTTCGTATTTCTGACAAGGGTGCCCGAGTCGGTGGTGTTTTCCCGGGCCAGAAAGCCCGAACGATGACATTATTTCCATCAACGTCTCGCAATTGTCGAAGGAGCCAGTTGATTCTCGCACTAGCTTTCTTCCTGTCGCCAGGCGCATCGAGTTTCATGGAGCAAGAAATTGATCTGCCTTCTAAATTTGCCGTTACTTCTATGTTGCTGGCGGCATTAGGTACGCTGAAGCTGGAACGCAGTTCATGTGAAGTGATTAGCGAATCGCAAGTTTCGCTTAACCGGAGCGCAGGATCTTTCTGATGCTTTAGGGGAAGACGGATATCTACGTGTTTTCCGATCTTCCGGCTGAGCAATAAACAAATGTCTCGTTCTTCTTGATGCCAACTGGAAACAGTATTTTGAATTTCGAGAGAAGATTTGCTGAATTTATCTCCATGTATCATCCCGGCTACGAGTGACTTCCATTCTTTGTTCATTTGCTCGAATCCCTTGACCCCAGATTTCGGATGCTTGAAATAGTGCGTCATCTCTCCAAGTATGTAGGCTTGCTCGTTGCTAATTTCTTCTTTGTCTTCAAGAATCAATAATGCTTGAGTGAGGACACTTACCCAGGAAATGTGAAAGAAATTGACGCGTTTTCTCAGCAAATTCGGAACAGAATACGGAATATGCGTCGGCAGAGGCGTTAGCTGATTCGACAATGTGATTACTGCGTCGATTTTATAGTCGCGTGCTATCTTCGCATATTTGAGTATCTGTTCTTGATCAATCTCTACATTATCAATCTTTGCTTCAACGAGTGCTCTCCACAGGGACTTACCCGTCGATAAAGTCAGGACACCGTCTGGCCGATCTTCGTCATTGTTACTGTTGTTTCCGTCGGAAGATGGAAATTTAACTTCCGTATAGCTGAGTAATTTGGACCTTTTCCCCACTGGCACACCACACTGCCCCAATAGCTGTTTGGCGAACGGAGGCACCACGGCCAGAGTCGCCAGCAGAATGGATACGAGACGTTCTTCCTTGCGTGGGTCGGCGATTGTAGGAATAAGTCTTGCGTGGTGGGCGTTCTCCAAAGTTTTTTCGATATCACTCATTTTTGTTACGCTCCATGGTTGGTGATTTAGAAATCGAGTCTTAGAACGCATGAAAACAATGCAACATAGCAATTGAGAATCGGGCAGAATTTCGGAGTGATTTGTTTCGCCGAAGCTATCATGGCGAATTTTGCTTGTAAAGTTTTCGCATGGTGGAATAAAAAATCACCACTGAGCGCAAAGAGTTTAATATTTCCTCTAAGCTCCGACCCCCACACCCCTTAGCCCCGCCCCTGAAACCTGTTAGGATGCGCAATCCGTATCATGATGCATGGAATCGCCCGAAAGCCCGGTTTTTCCTCTCATCTGGTCATCCACACGCAATCGAGGATATGAGAATGAGTGCAACTGAAATCTGCGATCTCACGATTGATGATTTGTCGAGAAAAATCGCCGCTGGTGAATTATCGCCCGTTGAGGTGACCGATGCGCACCTTTCGCGCATCGACGCGCTCAATCCGGCGGTGAACGCGTTTACGACCATTGCGCACGAAAGAGCGCGCGCCGAGGCGATGACGGCCGAGGAGGAAATCACGGCGGGCAGGCTCCGGGGGCCGCTGCACGGGGTTCCTGTCGGCGTCAAGGACATCATCGACACGGCGGGCGTGCGCACCACGCAGGGTTCGAGTTTTTACCGCGACAACGTGCCCGCCCAGGACGCCGAGTGCGTCCGGCGGCTCCGCGATGCGGGCGCCGTGATGATCGGCAAGTGCAACACGGCGGAATTCGCCGCCGAATCGGCGACCAAGAACCCCCACCACGGGGCGTGCCGCAACCCCTGGGACCTCACCCGGGTGCCCGCGGGCTCGAGCGGCGGCTCGGGCGCCGCGGTCGCAGCAAGAATGGCGCCCGGCGCGCTCGGCACCGACACCGGCGGATCGGTGCGGGGACCGGCAGCGATTTGCGGCGTGGTGGGCTTAAAGCCGACCTACGGGCGGATCAGCCTGCGCGGCGTATATCCCAATGCGACGAGTCTCGACCATGTGGGACCCTTGACGCGGACGGTGCGCGATTGCGCGTTGCTGTTTCAGGCGCTCGCGGGCTACGACCCGGACGATCCGTTTTCCGCCGATATCGAAACGCCCGATTTTTCCGCCGACCTGGAAAAGGGCATCCAGGGAATGCGCTTCATGATTTCGTCTGATTTGATCGACGTCGAGATCGATGCGCCCATCCTGGAGGCGTTCGAGGCGGCGCTCGAGGCGCTGCGCGGGCTGGGCGCTGAAATCGAGGAAGTCCCCTGCTCCTTCGCGGGGGAGATCAACCCCCACCGCCGCGCCATCGCGGACGCGGAGTTCTACCGCGTGCACGGCGAGCGCTATCACAAGGAACCGGAGGGCTACGGGATTCGTCTGCAACAGCGAATCGCGAACGCCGAGAAAACCACGCTGGCGACCTATATCGACGCCATCAACCGCCGCAAGGCGCTGACGCGCATGATGCTCGACCTTATGGCCCCTTATGACGCCATGCTCTCGCCCGGCTATCCCTGCCTCGCAGCGCCCGTCGAGACGACCACGGCGCTCGTGAACGGCAAGGAGATGGACTTCATCGGCCTGGGGCGCAACCTCACGGGCGTGCAGAATTTCTGGGGCTTCCCCGGCCTGATGGTGCCGACTGGCTTCGATTCCGTCCACGGACTCCCGATGGCGATGCAGATTACGACCCGCCCCGGCGACGAGGCGAGCGGGTTCCGGGTCGGCCACGCATACGAGGAAGCGACGCCCGGATTGCGCGAGCGAAAACCCGAGCTGTAGGGGGGTTGGTTCTGACGAGGAGAGTCGGGGGTTCGTGCGGAAGCGGCCTTCCCGCTAGAGGCGATATCCCCCGACAAGGATTTTACAACGCAATCTTTAACCCGGTGCAGACTCGTTCGACCCGCCCGGAGATCGTTTGACCCGACCTCCCGAACCTGCTCTAATGAACACATATACAAAATTCGGGGTAGCTACAGCGCAACCGCGCCGGAAAGATTCGCAGAGAACGAGTTCTCAACAGACTTGTTCTTAGGGCTATTCGTTCCACCATCAGGGAGAGACGAACATGAAACGATTCAGCAAGTCGATTCTCGCGGGTTTGATCATTGCCGGGTTCGTGGCGTTCACGTCCCACGCGGCCGTGGCGCAAAAAGCCAACCTCATCTTCTACTCCTCGCTCACCACGGCCGCGCAGGCGACGCTGGTGAAGGGCATCGAAAAGAAATTCCCGGACATCAAGGTGCAGTCCATCACGGCGGGCGGCGTGAGCCTCTACCAGCGCTTCGTAGCGGAGCGTTCAGTCGGCAAGGGCAAGATCGATCTGCTGCACTTCAGCTACACGCCGGGCTGGTACGACCTCGCCAAGAGAGGCTACGTGAAGAACGTCACGCAGTTCCCCGAAGCCAAGAAATTCCCGGCCTGGGGCAAGGACGAAAAAGCCCAGTGGGTGGGGCTGCGCGCGCCGACGCTGCAGGTCATCTACAACACCGACAACGTGAAGCCCGGCGAGGCGCCGACGAGCTTTGCCGAACTGACGGGGCCCAAATGGAAGAACCGCCTCGTGCTCGTGGACCCGTTCCAGTCCGCCGGTCTGTGGGATTTCTTCTACGGCGCGGATGGTTTCGGCGAGAAATACATCAAGGGCCTGCTCTATAACGGCGCGCTGGTGCAGTCGCGCATGGGCGCCTCCACCGAGCGCGTCGCCACGGGCGAGCGCGACGTGACGATGGTGTTCGAATACATCGCCATCCGGCGCATCAACAAGGGCGCCAAGATCAAGATCGCCAAGATGAAGGAAGGCACGCCGGTCATCCCGGCTTCATTCGGCATGGTGAAAGACGGCCCGAACCCCAAGAACGCGGAGCGGGTGTACCGCTGGATCCTCTCCAAGGAAGGCCAGACGGTCATCACCCAGAACGTGAAAATCAACTCCGCGCGCTCGGACGTGCCGCACGTGAAGGGCATCCCTTTTCCCTTCACGCCGCTGTATGCGAACTGGGAGAAGGTGTTCAAGGACCAGAAGAAATACCGCTCCTTCATGACCAAGCACATTCGTGAAGCGAAGAGAAAGAAATAACCGGTTTCTGACCGGTCGATGACTGAGATGCGTCCCCGTTCGTTTGCCATGTTCAGGCTGCCAAGCACCGTTCGGGTACTCGAATGGGGATGTCTTCTCGTCATCGGCTTCGTCGTGCTGTACCCGCTGTTCTGGCTGGTGGTGGGCAGCTTCAGACCCGACCCGATAAGCTCGGACTTCACCCTCGACGCCTACTTCGCCATCTTCGAGGCGGAGTACATGGGCGAGGTGCTGTGGAACACCGCCGTCATGTCGGCCGGGGTGACGAGTCTGTCCGTACTCATCGGCGTTCCGCTCGCCTGGATCGTCGGGCGCACCGACACGCCGCTCAGAAACTACATCAACATGATAGCGATTCTGCCCTTCATCATGCCGCCCGTCGTTGTGGCGGTGGCCTGGGCCTATCTCGGCACGCCGCGCGTCGGCTTCGTCAACCTGTTCTGGAAGTGGCTGGCCGGCACGAAGGAGCCGCTGTTCGACATATTCACCATGGGCGGACTCATCTTCGTGATGGCGCTCTCCTTAGCGCCCTACGTGTTCATCTTCACGGTCACGGCGTTCAAGAACATGGACCCGACGCTTGAGAATGCCGCCCACGTGAGCGGCGCGAACCAGTGGAAGACGACGCTCCGGATCACGCTGCCGATGGCGGCGCCGGCCATCCTCTCCGGCGCGCTGCTCACGTTCATCCAGTCGCTGGAGGTCTTCGCCATACCGGCGACCATCGGCGTCTCGGGCGGCATATACGTGTTCTCGACCCAGCTCTGGCGCATGATGCTCGGCATCCCGCCGAACTTCTCGCACGCCGCAGCCATGTCGATCCCCATCCTGCTGGTTTGCGGGCTGGCGCTTTGGGGCCAGACCAGGGCGCTGGGCCGAAGCGCCAGATACACCACGGTCGCTGGCAAGAGCTTCCGGCCGCGGCTCGTGGAACTGGGGCCGTGGAAATACGTCGCGCTGGCCTTCGCCTCCTTCTACCTTCTGGTTTCGGCGATCCTGCCCGTGCTGACGCTGATCTACGGCACGTTCATCTCCAACCGCGGACGCCCGCCGACCTTTGAATACCTCACGCTGGGCCACATCCATGAGATCATCACCGGCGACGGGGGCGCGGTCATCCTGCGCTCCATCCAGAACAGCCTGTTCCTGAGTTTCATGGGCGCGACTATCGGCATCGCGCTCTCCGCCGTGGTCGCCTATTTCGTGGTCCGCAGCACCTGGAAGGGCCGGGGAACGCTCGATTTTCTGGCGCTCATTCCGGTGGCGATTCCGGGCGCGGTCATCGCCCTCGCCATGCTCTGGGCCTACATCCGCGAACCGTTCAACCTGTACCACACGCTGTGGATCATCCTGATCGCATACATCACGCGCTTCCTGCCCTTCGGCGTGCGGTCGGTTTCGAATTCCATCACGCAGATCCATGAGGAGCTGGAGCGGGCCGCCGCCGTGAGCGGCGCGAACTGGGGCGTCGTCTTCTGGAAAATCCTGGTGCCCCTGGCCATGCCGGGCATCGTCGCCGGCTGGATCATCCTTTTCGTATCGATGATGCGCGAACTCTCCGCCTCGATCATGCTGTTCAGCTCGAACAAGGAGGTGATCAGCACGATCCTCATCCAGCTCTACGACGAGGGGCTCTTCTCGCACGTGTGCATCCTCTCGCTCATCATTGTTATCCTGTCGCTGGGTTCGGTGGCGATGGTGCGCTGGCTCACGAAACAAAAAGACGTGGAGGGCCTCACCTGATGCAGAACGTACGGGTCGAGAAACTGGTGAAGCGATTCGGCGAGGTGGTCGCCGTCGCCGGGATTTCCTTCGAGGTGCCCAAGGGCAAGCTGCTGACCCTGCTGGGGCCGAGCGGCTGCGGCAAGACGACCACCCTGAACATCATCGCCGGTTTCGAAACCCCCGACGACGGCGACGTGCACGTCGGCGAGCGGCTGATATCGAGCGCGTCTGAAAGCGTGCTGGTGCCCGCACACAAGCGAAACCTGGGCATGGTATTTCAATCCTACGGGCTTTGGCCGCACCTGCGGGTGCGTGACAACGTCGCCTTCGGCCTGCAGATGCGGAATACGCCCAAAAACGAAATCGCAGGCGCCGTGGAGCGCGCCCTGGGCCTGGTGCGGCTCGACGGCCTGGGGGAGCGCTACCCCTCGCAGCTCTCCGGCGGCCAGCAGCAGCGCGTCGCCTTCGCCCGCGCGCTGGTGTACGAACCCGACGTGCTGCTCCTCGACGAACCCCTATCGAACCTCGATGCGGCGCTGCGCGAGGAAATGCGCCTGGAGCTCAAGGAACTGCAAACCGAATCCGGCATCACCACCATATTCGTCACACACGACCAGGTGGAGGCGATGGTGATGAGCGACATCATCGTGGTGATGAACGAGGGGCGCATCGAACAGATGGGTTCGCCGAGCGACATCTACCAGCACCCCGCCAACCAGTTCGTCGCCGGTTTCGTCGGCATCTCGAACTTCCTGGAAGGCGAGGTCGTCGCCACAGGCGCGAGCGAGGCGCAGACGGCGGTGAAGGTCGGCGAGGTGCCGCTGCTCTGCAAGAGCACAGGCGTATCGGAAGGCTCAAAGGTGCTGCTCTCGATCCGGCCCGAGGATTGCGTTGCGAGCCTGGAGGCGCCTCCAGAAGGAACTCCGAACGTCATCGAGTGCAGCGTTGAGAAGGCGGTGTATATGGGCGGCGTGCTGGAGCTTTGGCTGAACGCCGCCGACCAGAAAATCCGCGTGCACGGACACCGGCTTCCGCTGCTCGAATCAGGCGCGAGCGTTTACGTTTCCATCGATCCCGCTTCGATCAACGCGATTAAAGGTAGTTCTTTGTCATAAAGGCGCCAGGAAAACTTTCTTAAGAGTTGAATGGGCCTGAAGTTCCTGAACGAGGAGACGCGACATGGGCGTTACCGAACGGATGGCGGAATTCATCGTCGAGACGAAGTGGGCGGATTTCCCGGCGCTTGCGATCGAGCGCGCGAAGAAGGCGGCGGTCGACACCGTGGGCGTGACGCTCGCGGGCGTGAACGAGCCCGTGGGGCGAATCGTGGCCGATTTCGCGCGGAATATGGGCGGCGCGCCCGAGGCGAGCATCATCGGCTCAGGCGAGCGCGCCGCGGCGCCTCTGGCCGCCCTCGTCAACGGGGCCATGGGCCACGCGCTCGACTTCGACGATTCGAGCTACCTGCTGAGCGGCCACCCGAGCGTCGTCGTCCTGCCCGCCGTACTGGCGCAAGGGGAGAAGCAGGGCGCGTCGGGCCGCGAGGTATTAGAGGCCTTCATCATCGGCTACGAGATATCGACCAAGCTGGGGCTGGGGATGAATCCCGAACACTACGGCGCGGGCTGGCATTCCACCTGCACGCTCGGCACGCTGGGCGCTGCGGCGGCCGCGGCCCACCTGCGGGGGTTCGACGTGGAAACGACGCGCCACGCGCTCGGCATCGCGGCGTCGCACGCTTCGGGCGTTCACGCCAACTTCGGCACGATGACGAAGCCCCTGCACGCAGGCCTCGCGCCCGAGGCGGGACTTCGCGCGGCGGAACTCGCGGCGGCGGGCCTCACGGCGAACACGACGATACTGGAAGCCCCGCGCGGATTCCTCCAAGTATACGCGGGCGGCGGCGCGCCGGATGGCGACGGGATCGCCCAAAGCCTGGGAAAACCCTATTCGCTCGCCGATCCCGGCATGAACATGAAGCCCTACCCGTGCTGCCTCTCGACCCACCCGGCGGTGGACGCGCTCTACGACCTGGTGGAGGAGGCGGGCATCACGGCGGCGGACGTCGCGCGCATCGAGGTCTCCCTGCTCGAAATCTCCACCCAGGTGCTTCGCTACCACGCGCCGCAGACGGGGCTGGAGGGGAAGTTCTCCATCGAATACTGCCTCGCGCGCATGCTCCTGGAGGGGGACCTGCGCCTCGAGACCTTCACGGACGAGGCGGTGCGCGAACCCCTGCTCCAGGACTGGATGAAGAAAATCCACGTCACGGCGGACGACATGGGCTGGCGGCCCGGAGAGCGCCGCCCGAGCGAGGTGCGCGTTTGCCTGAACGACGGGCGCGTCCTCAAAAAGAGAACGGACGTCTCGCGCGGCTGCGCGCTCTGGCCGATGGAGGATGCGAAGATACGCTCCAAGTTCCGTGATTGCGCGAAAACCACTCTCGCGGCCGATGAATACGAGGAAGTGCTCGCGCTTCTGGAATCTTTCGAGACGCAGCCCGAAATCGATTCCCTGATGGCGCTTCTGGGCGGTGCGGGCGCGCGGGAGCAGCCCGTGGGCCGGACGGCATGAGAACCCCGGAGTCTTCGTAACGACTCGGGGCCTAGCGGTGCAATCGCTCGCACCGCGCAATCGCCGCGGACAGCTTCTCCTGAGGCTCCGTCCCGATGTTCACCGCGAACTTGAGGCCGGAGAGTTTCTGGATGCACTCCTCATAGGGGAGATTCCGGAAAAACACGGCGAAGCGCTCGCATCCGTCCGCGTTGCCGTCGAAGCTGTATCCGGTGATCGTCTCATCCTCGTCGGCTTCCGCCTTGATCGTGCAGTGGTGGAGCACCGTTCTCTCCACCTGATGCGTTTCGCACACTCTCCTCACTTCGCGGCGGCCCCGGGGATGGAACACGATCTCATCCCGGCATACGGTCTCCGGCACCAGGTAGGTGAAGGCTTTCCTGTGGTCCCAGGTGTAGACCTTGCGGCCGCCGAGGGCGACATCGCTCTCCGGATACCCTATCTTCTCGACGAGCGCCTCGACGGGCGCGCCCACCATGGAGGCCAATCCCTCCCTCAAAACACCCAGGGTGGGAAACGTCTGGACCGCGCAGCCGGATAGAATGAGAACGAGCGTGAGTGAGATGAAGCGTCTGAGCCCGCTGACGGTGCGGCGAGGCATGGCGGAAATTCCTCCGAGAACTCTTGAGTCAAGCGGCATCTTACGAAATGAATAATACCACAATCTTGAACCGTCGATTCGCCCGAGAGCGCGCTCGGGCTTTCCCGTGCGAAAAGCGGGCGGATTCTATAGAATGGGCGAAATCCGGCGTTGCTTGTGACAAGGGTTCCAGAACATTCCGGCTGTTCCTGACTGGAAGGGTCGCCCCGCGCATTCTCTACGCTGTGTCGGGGGAAAATACGGAAGGAGGAGTATCAAATGCCGTTTTACAGAGTATCCGAGATGGCCGAATCGCACGTGGCCGCCCAGCCCATGGGCCGCTTCAAGGGACTGGCGGGCGAGTTGATGAAGGTGGGCTTCGTCACTTATCCCCAGGGCAAGATGTCGCGGCCCCACTACCACCCGAACGAGGAGCAGTTCCTCTTCATGCTGGAGGGCAGGCAGTGGATGATCGTAGGCGATGAGGAGGGCCTGGTCGTCGCGGGCGACCTCGTCCACATCCCACGGGGAGCGAAGCACGGCGGCGTCATCATCGACGAGGTGCGCATGTTCACCGCCAAGAGTCCTTCGGGCGACGGCAGCCTCGATCAGGATCACAACGATGCGGAAGACGCCGAAGCGATCGTCCGCCGCCTGGAGGAAAAACTGCGCGAATTCAGCTAACAGGGCCGTTCGGACGTTCATTTTCCCGAGCGGCCGGCGGTCTCTTGAATGAGAAAAATCACGAATACATATGAGGGAGGAAGCGAGAATGCCGTTTTACAAGATTTCCGAGATGGAAGAGGTTCGCGCCGCGATATCGCCCGCGACCGCCAAGACGGTGCCCGGCGAACTGATGAAGGTGGGCGTCGTGACTTACCTCGAGGGCGAGGGCGCGACTCCACACTACCACCCCAACGAGGAGCAGTTCTACCTCGTGCTCGAAGGCAGGCGCTACGTGATCGTGGGCGATGAGGAGCGCATCGTCGAGCCGGGCGACCTCGTCCACATCCCCCGGAACACGCGCCACGGCGGACGCACCATCGGGGAGAAGTCCGTATTCTTCGTCGTGAAAAGCCCCTGCGGCGACGGCGACCTGGCGCAGGACTACAACCCGGCGGACGACGCGGCCGAGGTGGTCGACCGGCTCGAGAGAAAGCTGGATGAACTGAGCGGGGAATAACAGGCCGTTGCCGGATGCGCCCTTTATAAGCGTTCTCCCTAGAAAAGCCCCGTGATTTTGCCGTCGGCGGTGACGTCCATTCCCGCCGAGGCGGGGGTCTTGGCGAGGCCGGGCATCTGCATGATGTTGCCGGCGATGGCGACAACGAACCCGGCCCCCGCGGACACGTACACCTCGCGCACGTTCAGGATAAAGCCCTCGGGCGCGCCCGGCTTCTTGGGGTCGTCGGACAGGGAGGCCTGCGTCTTCGCGATGCAGACCGGAAGCTCGCCGTAGCCGAGCCGCGTCAGGGAGCGCAGGCTGCGTGCCGCCGCCGGCTCGAAGCGCACCGCCCCCGCGCGGTAGATGCGCGTCGCGATGGTCTCGATTTTCTCCTTGAGCGGCATATCGAGCGGATATAGCGGCGAGTAGGGCGCATCGTTCGCGCAGGCCAGGCCAAACGCCTTCTCGGCGAGTTCGGCTCCTCCCTCGCCGCCTTTTGCGTGGAGTTCGTGCGCGTGGCAGGGCGCCCCCGCCTCGGTGCAAAGCTCCTTCACGCGCTCTATCTCCGCGTCCGTATCCGAGGCGAAGCGGTTCACGGCCACCACCACGGGCGCGCCGAAGCCCTTCATATTTTCGATATGGGTGCGAAGGTTCGCGAAGCCCGCCGTGATGGCGTCCACGTTCTCCTCCGCCAGGGCGTCCTTGTCGAATGGAACGCCCCCGTGAAGCTTGAGCGCGCGGACGGTGACGACAAGCACCACGGCGTCTACGCTCAACCCGCCCGTGCGCGCGGTGATGTTAAAGAATTTCTCCGCGCCCAGATCGGAGCCGAAACCCGCCTCCACCACCATCACGTCGCCCAGCTTGAGCGCGAGCTTGTCCGCGATGAGCGAGTTCGTGCCGTGGGCGATGTTGCCGAACGGCCCCCCGTGGACGAAGGCGGGCGAGCCTTCGAGCGTCTGCACCAGGTTGGGCTTGATCGCGTCTTTCAGGAGCAGGGCCATCGCGCCAGCGGCGTTCAGATCGCCCGCGGTGATGGGCGCGCCCTTTCTGGTGTAGCCCACCACGATGCGCGCGATGCGCTCCTTCATGTCCTGGGGATCGCTCGCGAGGCAGAGTACGGCCATGACCTCGGACGCCGCCGTGATCATGAAGCCCTCCTCCCTCGGCACGCCGTGCGTCCTGCCGCCGAGACCGACGAGCACATGGCGCAGCGCGCGGTCGTTCATGTCCAGCACGCGCTTCCAGGTGACGCGGTTCACGTCCAGCGCAAGTTCGTTGCCGTGGAAAATGTGCGCGTCCATGAGGGTGGAGAGCAGGTTGTGGGCGGAGGTGACCGCGTGGATGTCGCCCGTGAAGTGTAAGTTGATGTCCTCCATCGGCAGCACCTGGGACATGCCGCCGCCCGCCGCGCCCCCCTTGATGCCGAACACCGGACCGAGTGAGGGCTCGCGCACGCAGATGACGCTTTTCTTGCCGAGCCGCGCCAGCGCCTGGCCGAGCCCCACCGTGGTGAGCGTCTTGCCCTCGCCCAGCGGGGTGGGCGTCATGGCGGTGACGAGGATGAGCTTGCCGTCAGGGTCGTTTTTGCGGCGTTCCAGCGCGTCCAGTCCGACCTTGGCCTTGTGCGCGCCGTAGGGTTCTATCTCATCAGCCCCGAGACCGAGTTCTTCGGCGATTTCGGTGATGGGTTTCAGCTTCGCGGCTTGCGCGATTTCGACGTCCGATGCAATAGCCATAGACCCTCTCCCGGATCGGCAGTGATGAGTGCAGGGCGGATGAACGCCCCGGAGCAACCTAGCGAGGGGCAAGGTGAGTGTCAAGAAGAAAGGTAAATGCCGATTGATGAGGGAGGGATTAAAGACCGCGCAGTCCCTCTCCACTCTGCGGTAAACACCTCTTGTATCAGTCGAAATCACTCTTTCCCTGAGGCCGTATCGGGGCTTCGAGAGAACCCCTCCGCAAGAGGTGGCGCACTCCGGTTCGCCTTGATATTTCCACAATGGATAGAGTGCAGAACCCGGTTTCGGGTTAGTGGGGAGGCAAGGAAATTATCTCGCCGGTTCTTGCCGATTCTTCAATGGCCAATGTGAGCGCCAGCGTCTGCCGGCCCTCGATAGCGGTCGTGTGAACGCAAGGGGAGCCGGTCGCGAGGTGGTCGAGCCAGGAGCGCGTCTCGTTCGCGATAGGCCCCCAGTAGTCGCCCATGGCCCAGTCGCCGGACGAGTTGCTCTGCATGAAGAGCAAATTCACATGATGATCGGGAACGTAGGCGTGGGGCACGCCTTTGTCCGTGAACAACAAACTGTCTTTGTTGTCGACATCCAGGAGAATGGCTCCGTCCTCCCCGAGTACCTCGAAGCGGGCGCTCTGTCCATAGGTTGGATATTTTGCGGGAAGGGCGCAACATACACCGAGGTTTACGACCGTACCGTCCTCGTAGGTAATGATGGACCAGGTAACGTCGTGGGCGGAATAGCCCCATGATTTGAAGATTTTTGCGTTCCCCCTGGCGAACACTTCCACCGGGCGGATACCCTCCAGAAACCAGCAGGCCATGTCCACATAGTAGGTGAGAACGTCGAGGACCGGCGTTGCGTTCGGTGAGCGCTTCAGGGGCTCGGCAATCTGGGCTCTTGAGGAGTAAATGCGGGAATTGATTCCCAGTATCTGACCGAGTCGTCCCCTGGCCACCTGCTCCCGGGCCAGCATCCAGCGGCGATCATGGCGACGGGAGTATCCGATGCGGAGTTCGACACCCGTTCTTTCCACCGCCTCCACGACCTTGTCCGCATCTTCGAGGGTCAGGGTCAGGGGTTTTTCGACAAATACGGGCTTGCCCAACTCCAGGGCCTGAAGGATGGCTTCGGCATGATCGTGCTCGGGTGTCGAGACGATGACGGTGTCCACTTCGGGGTGTGAGATGATCTCGTAGTTGTCTCCCGAGGAGAGATGCGCCGCGACGCTTTCGGCCAGCATATCCGCACGATCGGGCTCCTTGTCCGAAATGGCGAGAAACCGGACGGACGGGTGACGCGAGGCCATGTTGGCGCGAAGCGTCCCGATGCGGCCCGACCCGATTACGGCGACTCCGAGTTCTTTTTTCAACATGTTTCATGCCCTCCTGTGCGTGCATCCGGATCGGCGGAATCTCTCAAGAGCGTGGCACTGAATCCGTGCGGCTAAGGCGAGAGCCCCTTCCAGCGTACCCAGAAATCCGGACAAATCAAGACTGTTTGACGCCTTTCATACATGCTGGATGTCGAGTCATTCTACATTATGCTCCGCTCGAAGGGGGGGATTCATGTCGGTGCTCTCTACTTGGGGCGGATGCGCATCATCAAGGTGGGATTGATTTAGAGAACTTCAGCCCACAGGCCTCGATCGGGACTGAGTATCAACAAGAAAATATATTAACGTACTTTATATGATTTAACGTGAATGAAGGGCATTTTATACGGTCTATTCACGTTATATTGTTGTTTTATCGTGAATGAGATATATTAACGGCATGGCTACTCCGGGACCGGCAAGAGATCGCATAAAAGCTCTCAAGAGAGAGTACGACACCTTGCGCCGGGGCAAGGAATCGCTCCTGGCGATGATCGACGAGGTGGAAGCGCCCGAGAGCGTCTACAACTCGAACGCGATAGAAAACTCCACCCTATCCCTCGATGAGACCGAAAGAATCCTGCTGGAGCAATCCCTCGCGCGCGAGGTTAGCGTGCGGGAGGTCTTTGAAGCCAAGAATCTGGCCCGCGTCACCGAATACAAGCGCGCGCGGACGGAGGACAGCGAACTGGACGAGGAGTTAATACTGCTGCTCCACCGGATGCTCATCGGCGGCATCGACGACGCCATCGCGGGCCGGTTCCGTAGGCAGGGGGAGTATGTGCGCGTGGGCACGCACATCGCGCCGGCGCCCGAGCACGTGGAGCGCATGATGGAGAACATCCTCATCGAGTATTCGAGCGATCTGGATTCCTACTGTCTCGACAAGGTAGCCCGTTTCCACTTGGACTTCGAGACGATTCATCCCTTCTGCGACGGAAACGGCCGCATCGGGCGGGTCATCATCAACTTTCAGCTTTTACAACTCGGCCTGCCGCGCATCATCATCCGCAATTCGGACAAGGAGCGTTATTACCAGGCGTTTTCGGATTACAGGGACCGCCGGACGACCCGGACGATGGAGAACATCCTGTCGCTGGCGCTTCTGGAATCGCTCCACAAGCGAGTGACCTACTTGAGGGGAGAATCGGTCGTGCGACTATCCGACTACATCCGTAAGAGAAGCCTCTCGGCTCCCGCTACCACCAACGCCGCCCGCCGCCAGACCATCCCCGCCTTCCGGGAGAAGGGCGTGTGGAAGATCGGGAAGTGAGGGGTGAATCTATATTTTTCCTCATTCGCAAAGATACAATTTCTCTTGCTTAAATCAGAATTCACTCCCCCCCTTGGGGGGAGTGAATTTCGAGCCGCGCCTGCCCGGGACTCCGGGTGAAAAACTCGTGGTATTAGCGGCGAACTCAGGGAGTCTTGAACTCCGATATACTAGCGAAGCGCAATCAATAAATGCCGGGACAGATCCGGTATTTCACCCGCTCCTGATACTCCGCCCACTTCTCGGGGCCGTATTTCTCGGCGCAGTAGGCGTCGTCATAGCGCTGGCGGCAGGTGAAGAACGAGACGATGAAGACGAAGTAGGTCCAGGCCCAGGGATTCGTGAAGTGGCCGAACACCAGGGCGATGGAGAGGGCGAGGAACCCCTCGCCCATGTAGTTGAAGTGGCGGGCGACGCCCCACAGGCCGCTGCACAGGATCTTGCGGTCGCCGGCCTGGATGTATACCGGCTCGATGCCCAGAAACTTGCGCTCGGGCCACCTTTTGAACGTGTATTTCTGCAGGTTGGCGCCACGCCCGATGCCCCACCCGAGCAGGAACAGCGCGGGCGTTCCGATGAGCCAGAAGTTCTTCCACCCCGGCGAGAATCCGGGGTCCGGGTAGGCGGCCATGCCCCAGAGCGGGAGGATGAACATCCAACCGTAGACCACGAGGCCGCCCCAGAACAGCTTGAAGCCGACGTTCTCGTGGATCAGGTCGTAGGTATAGAGCTGGACGCGTTCGAAGATGAAGTAGTCCAGCACGTAGAACGTGAAGAACGCCGCATACAGGAAAACGCCCGGGTTGAAGTCCGCGCCGAAGCGCTCGTAGTGGTACGCGGCGCCCGAGAGGGCGTTCAGCGAGAGCATCGTCCCGCCGACGACGTAGAAGTACATCTTCACGTCGAAGCGGTCGCCCAGGAACGACATCTCCCGCGCCCGCCCGTCCCACAGCGCCAGGAGCGGATTCTTCTCCTCCCCCGGCGGCCGGCTGTATACCGCGATGACGGCGAAGATGGTGGTGAAGACCGTTCCGCCGGCCACGGCGTAAATGGAGGAGCGGTAGAACCAGTCGCGCGGCATTCCGGTGAGCTCGAAAGCCCAGACGATCTCGGCGACTATGAATACCAGAAGGCCGTTCAGCCGGTATCGGCGGGGTTCACCCGTCTCGACGTCGACGACGTAGCCGGGAACCCATCTTCCCGGCAGAATGAGCTGCGCAACGAAAAAGGCGGCGAAGACGATCAACGGGGTGAAAAACCCCAAAATCGCTTCTGAGCGTGAAAGTTCGAAAAGGTGGGCGATGCCGAGCCATTCTATCATTTCCGCATACCCTCTCTAGCGGGGATGTGACCGTGAGTGGAAACGGGTGCGGAGGCGGTCGACAACACGCTGCGCGGCAGCCGGGCGCTCGTTCCGCGCCGCCCCGTGAAATCCGTATATGCCATCCTACGAATCGCCGGATCGATGTCAAGAAATTTTCTGTGCGGGGGGTTTGGGGGGTAAGGACGTACAAGGTGATTAAATAACTTTTCCCCCAGGCAGATCGGGGACCAGGAGAGTGAGGAAGCCGGAGGCCTAGCTTTGTCCCAACTTAAAAAGGGCCTCGATAAAGCGTTTCGCATGGGGGGATGCGTTCTGGACTATCTTCGGGTCCAGTTTCGCCAGAATCTCGAAGCCGTGCGATCCCTTGTCATAGCCGCGTTTGGAGGTGTCTCGTGCAGCCCTATTAAGGCCATCCAGCACATCATCTTTGGCGACCCGTTCAATCCGGGGATTTTGCGGGAGCGCGTTCTCCCGGTAGTCCTGGCCGTAATAATCCTTTAGCGCCTCCCTATCGGCCAGAAACCACGATTCCATGATCTCCACCATAAGGTGGCATTGGTCGTCCGTTGCGCCATCGGGTCGTGACCACTCGTCAGGAGCCTCTTGAAGATGGCGCCATGATCCGGATTGCCGAAATGGTCTCTCGGCATCCACTAGAAGCAGGCTGATTTCCTCCTGGTTGACGTGTGCTATCTTGAATTTGTCATATGCTTTGTCTCGGCCGCCGCAGGTCACAATTCTGGGCATCATTCCACTCAAACCCGCTTTCTCGATGAAAGTCTTAAAGCCTTCGCGACACGCGCTTTTCAAATCCCTAGTATCGCCTCCGCCTTCCACGTAGAGCTTGATGCTCACCACCTGTTTCCTCCGATCTCTCCACTCGTCCAAAGCTCTCCCAGCCGGTATCGCTCGAGCCACGGTTCGAGTTCTGTTTTATCGAGTCGGTGAAGTTGCGTCGCTCCGTCGGACTTCTCGCAGACGACGATGGCCTCCGGCGTGTCCGTGAGCGCATCCACGAGAACGTCGGAGTGCGTGGTTACGAAAATCTGGCTGCGCAATGACGCATCGACAAGAAGTTTCGCCACTTTCGGGATGATGTCCGGGTGCAGTCCGATCTCCGGCTCTTCGATGCAGACGACCGGCGGCGGGTCGGGGTGGCAGAGCACGGCGAGCAGGCAGAGATAGCGCAGGCTCCCGTCCGAGAGCCGCGTGGCGGGCACGGGGTGTTGCAGGCCTTCTTCGTGGAAGAATATCTGCACTTCGCCGGTGGTTATGGCGGTGGCGACATCCTCGACCGATTGATAAAAGGTTTTCAAGCGCTCCAGTATCTCACGCTTTACGGGAGGACGGTTCAACAAATCGTCCAGCACCAAAGCGAGGTTCGAGGCGTCCTCGAGAAGTCCGTCTTTCGGCAGATCGGTTCGCCCCGGACTGCGCGGCGGCTCGCCGTGCTCGAAATTCCATTCGCGATAGAAGCGCATTCGCTCGAACGCATCGGCCAGATAGCTCAACTCGGGATAAGAGTCGGGGTCCCGCCGCTGTGATAGAATCGACTGGTCATGCTTCATGTCTTTAGGACGTCTTCTTCTTCGGGACTCCTCTTCGATGAGAACGTTGAGCACCGGGTTGCCGCCTCGATAGCGGTAGTAGAAAAACGGGCTTTTTTCGTCGATTACCGATTTCTCATTCTCAATAGCCTCGTCCCTGAGCCAGAAACCCGATTCGGCATCCGTGAAGGACAGGCGATATCTGAGCGGCTGTTGTCCCTGTGGATATTCGACGGCGGCGTCCATGGTCGCTATGTTGGGTCCGTGAGTTCCCTTCCAGAGCCAATGGCGAACGCCTCCTCCCGTCCGAATCGGCGCTTGAATATCCCTGGGCGCCGCCGCGAGGAGCGAGAGCGCTTCGATGAGGTTCGACTTCCCGGAAGCGTTCGGCCCGATGAGGACGTTCAGCGGCTCTAAAGGAAACTCCTCGGACGAAGGGCCATAGGAGAGTATGTTCTCCAGGCGGATCGTTCGGATGAACCTCCTGCCTTCCATGGTCTACTCCCCCAAGTTCGTTTCAGGCGCATCTCACGCATTCAATAGCTCAGGATATCATGAAAAACATATAACCCACTCGCCGCGCCGTTCACAATCGCCGCGTCGCCTCTTTCCTCGTCCCCTAAGCAGGGCGGTTCGCGAACCGCCCCTACGGGATGCCGGGCAAGACCACTCCAGCGTGAAGGGCGAAACCGAACCTGCGGGCGATTCCTCGATCTTCGGGCGTGAACCACTCCCCCCTTGAGGGGTCGGGCAACCCCAGGGGAATGCCCGATGAAAAAGCCCTCGACTAGAGCAACCCCCCTGCCCCCCCTTGTCAGGGGGGGGTAAAGGCAGCTTCCTCTCGCAAGGGGAGGGTGGAAGAAAAGCCCCCCTGGTAAGGGGGGTGGGGGGTTCACGGCAGAGAGGGGTCGGAAGGTTGTTTTCCCTCGTCCCTCGATACGGCGCGCGAGCCCGCCTGCTCGGGATAAGGGAGGGGCGTCGCCCCATATCCCTCATCTGGCGTACTCCGCCTTGATGCGGCATAATGAGGGCATCTTGTTCGAGAAAGAACCAAAGTTCCGCCGTCGGCCCCGCTGATGATATCCGTCGCGCGCGAACCGGGGGCCGAATCGATACGGTTCGCGGCGATCTTCGGAGTGAATCCCGGTATGGGCCATATTACGCCGCTCCCCGCGCCGCCCGGCCTTCGGGCCTCGAGGGCCGCCCCATGACCGATGCGTTCCTCGAAGATTTAGCCGGCCGGATCGAAACGCTCAAGGCCGACGGCCTGTTCAAGCAGGAGCAGGTCATCGCTTCGCCGCAGCAGGGCGAGGTCACCCTCGAGACGGGCGCTGACTGCATCAACCTGTGCGCCAACAACTACCTGGGCCTCTCCAACCACCCCCGCCTCGTCGAGGCGGCGAGGGACGCTCTCACCCGCTACGGTTTCGGGATGTCTTCCGTCCGGTTCATCTGCGGCACGCAGGTTCCCCACAAGCTGCTGGAGGAGCGCCTGAGCGCGTTTCTGGGAACCGAGGACACCATCCTCTTCCCCAGTTGTTTCGACGCCAACGCGGGGCTGTTCGAGAGCCTTCTGGGCGAGGAGGACGCGATCATATCCGATGCGCTGAACCACGCGTCGATCATCGACGGCGTGCGCCTTTGCCGCGCGAAGCGGTTTCGTTACGCCAACAACGACATGGCGGACCTGGAAGCCAGGCTGACCGAAGCGGCCGGCGCGCGCTACCGCCTGATCGCCACGGACGGGGTATTTTCGATGGACGGCTATCTGGCCGACTTGCCCGCCATCTGCGACCTGGCGGAAAAGCACGACGCCATGGTGATGGTCGACGACAGCCATGCCGTCGGCTTCGTCGGCGCCACCGGGCGGGGCACGCCCGAGCGCCTGGGCGTCACGGGCCGGGTCGACATCCTGACGGGGACGCTCGGCAAGGCGCTGGGGGGCGCGGCCGGGGGCTACGTCTCGGCCCGCCGCGTGGTCGTGGAATGGCTGCGCCAGAGCGCGCGCCCCTACATCTTCTCCAACACGCCGGCGCCCGTCATCGCCCAGACCGGCCTGGCGGCGCTGGATTTACTCGCAGGCTCCACGGAACTGAGAGACAGGCTCTGGCGCAACACGAAGCGCTTCCGCGCCGAAATGACCGGCCTGGGATTCGAACTGCTGGCCGGGGAGCATCCCATCATTCCGCTGATGCTGCGCGACCCGAAGCTGGCCCAGAACTTCGCCGCCGGACTTCGCGAGAAGGGCGTCCTCGTCTCGGCGTTTTCGTTTCCCGTCGTCCCGGGCGGGGGGGACCGGATCCGCACGCAGATGTCGGCGGCCCACGATCCAGCGGATCTCGACCGCGCCATCGGCGCCTTCGCCGAGGTGGGCCGGGGACTCGGAGTCATCGCGTAATGTGCGCCTTCAAGCTCGAAGGACATGCGGCGGTCGTCACGGGCGGCGCGAGCGGCATCGGACTCGCCACGGCGCATACGCTGGCGGATGCGGGCGCGGCCGTCGTCATCGCCGACCTGAACGAGGAGGCGGGCGCGGGGGCGGCGGAGGCGTTGAAAGATCGAGGCGCCCAGGCGCAGTTCGTCAGGACCGACGTGGCCGAGGCGGGAGACGTGGAAGCGCTGATTGCGGCGGTTACGGAGCGGTTCGGCTCGCTTGAGATCCTGATGCATTTCGCAGGGGTCGGGAAGGAGATACTCGCGCTGGAGACCACGCTCGCGGAATGGAACCATATCATCGCCGTGAACCTCACGGGGAGTTTCCTGATGATGCAGGCCGCCGGCGCCGTGATGGTGGAGGCGGGGTACGGGCGGATAATCTCGATGTCCTCGGTGGCGGGGCTGCGGGGCGGGACGGGGCGCGCTGCCTACGGCGCGTCCAAAGGCGGCGTCGCTGCGTTGACGCGGGTGATGGCGGCCGAGTGGGCGCCGTTCGGCGTGACGGTCAACACCCTGGCCCCGGGACCCGTCGAAACCGCGCTGGTGAAGCGAATGCACGACGAGGAGACCCGCCGCTCCTATCTCGATCGCGTTCCGGTGAACCGCTACGGGGCGCCGGAGGAGGTGGCGGCCGCGGCCCTCTACCTGGCGCTGCCGGAATCGGGCTACATCAACGGCGTGACGCTGCCGGTGGACGGCGGCTTCGACGCCGCCGGCGTCTTGAAGCGCGGCCCCGGGGGGTCCGGGACGAGCGCCTCCTGAAGCGTCGGGCTTCCCGAGAGGAAAGCCCGATGAAAAACTCCTCATCACTCGGAATTAACCACAGCCGTCATTTCGGGAACCAGTCAGAAAATAAAAACAAAGGCAAAGCAAATGGATTCCGGCTTTCGCTGGAATGACGAACGAAAACCGCTTCCCTTCCTTTTCAATCGAGCGCGGGCCCGAAACCTGCCGACAAAAAACGCGCGCGCATTTGCCCGCATTTGCCGTGGCCGGGTTTTCGCGCGCGTGGGCGAGAATTTCCCACGCGAAAGGCAGTCTCTGCATCGATACGGGGAGGGGGAAAATGAATCAGGCGGATCGGCAGGAGGCGGGACGATCCTCAACTGCTCCGGGAAGCGCAAACGCCCATCCCTCGCCCGCGACCGTGGGTGCTCGTCTGGACATCGCGCGGGAACGCGACCTTTGGAGGGAGGCGAGCGAAGATCAGCCAACAATGCAAATAATCATATTTTCTGTAAATATGGATTAATCATTGTCATAATCCCGTTGATCGGCCATTGGTGCGACTGACCGCGTCTATACATGGTAACTAGTTGTTTATAATAATTTATTTCTATTACTCCCCACCCTGATGCCCCTTGCGTTTTCGCCATTATTATGCTTGAATGCGCAACGACTTGATGCCGTACGTATGCGATTTGATTACATATTTTGAGAGGGAAAATGCCGAAGCGAAGCGAATTGAAACTCACGAAGCGCACCGTCGACGCGCTCGAGGCCGACGGGAAAGACGTCCTC
>MPNJ01000057.1 GCA_002238965.1 Nitrospinae bacterium bin107
CGCGTCGTCGGCGTGCAGGGCTTTGCCGGGACGGGCAAGACCACCATGCTCAGCCGCGCCCGCGCTCTCCTCGAAAAACGCGGGTTCGAGGTCAAGGGCCTTGCGCCGTCGGCCTCGGCGGTGAAGACGCTCGGAACCGAGGCCGGGATCGAGAGCGAGACGCTGCAGCGCTTCCTCGCGCGAAACGCCGGCGTGGCCGGGGGGCGGCTCACCAGAAAGTCCGAGAAGCAGATGCGCGCGGCCTACGGCAAGACGGTGCTCGTGGTGGACGAAGGGTCCCTCGCCTCCACCCTGCAGGCCCGCGACCTCCTGCGGGTCGCAGGCGCCTTGCGCATCCCCAGGGTCGTGCTGGTGGGCGATGAGAAACAACTCGACGCCGTGGACGCCGGCAAGCCCTTCGCGCAACTGCAGCAAGCCGGTATGAAGACCGCCGTGATGGACGATATCCTGCGCCAGCGCGACCCGGAGCTTAAAGCCGCGGTCGAGGCGAGCCTCGCCGGTGAGATCGGCCGCGCGTTCGAGAAGCTCGGGTCGAACGTCGCGCAGGTGAAGGCCGACAACATCGCGGGCGCGGTGGCGGCGCGGTGGCTCGAACTGTCCCCCGAGGCGAGAGAGAACACCGGCGTCATGGCGCCCAGTCATGAACTTCGCCGGAAGATCAACGCTCATATCAGAGAGCGTCTCGCGCGTGAGGGCCGTATCCACGGCCCCGCCTTCAGGGGGGAGCGGCTCGTCTCGCGCGGTTATACGAACGCAGAGAAATCGCTCGCCGCGAACTACGCCCCGGGAGACGTCGTGGCCTTCCACCGCCCCTACAAGCGCCTGGGTGTCGAGAAGGGCGATGAACTCCGCGTATCGGGCGTGGATCACAAGAACCAGACGGTGGCACTTGAAGGAAAAGACGGCGGGAGCGTTTCATGGAAGCCCGGGCGGATCGCCGGGCGGAGTGGCGGCGCCGAGGTCTACCGGGCCGAAGAGGTCGAGCTTCGCGCCGGCGACCGGGTACGCTGGACCCGCAACGACATGGGCTCAGGCCTCGTCAACAGCCGCACGGCCGAAGTGCTTTCGGCCGGGAACGGCCGCGTCTCCTTCCGCCTCGAGGACGGGCGTAGGCTCGGCATGACCTCGGGCGATCCCCAGTTGCGCCACCTCGACCATGCCTGGGCCTCGACCGTGCACGCCTTTCAGGGCCGGACCGTCGACAACGTGATCGCCGCGATGCAGGCCAATCACCCCCACCTCACGACGCAGAAGAGCTTCTATGTGGAGATCAGCCGCGCCCGCTACCGGGCGGAACTCGTGACCGACGACGCAAAGGCCCTGCGCGAGCGGCTCGAATCAGCCACGGGCGAACGGGTATCGGCGCTCGAGGGGATCGGAGAGGCCGCACGGGAGGCGCCCGGAGGGGAAAAGATGAAGTCAGTGGAGGCGGAACCGGAGGCCGAAAGAGATGCAGAGAGGTCAAAGGAAGCGCCCCGACCCGTTGAACGGCGGACGCAGGAGCCCGCCAAGGCGCCGGGGATGGAGAAGGTCCGGACAGCGCGCGGGATCGAGATGGACATGTAGAAAACCGTTTCAGGGCCTTGTCGGACTGAGAATATTCAGGAACCAGATACATGACTGGACAGGAAAAAAGAATTTTCGGGCCGTTGGCATACAATCCAATTTGGAAGGGTATTTCCGCCTGTTTCGGCTAGGGGCCGTATTGTATTCAGCGGATGACCCGAAAATCGATTTCGGCATGATATCCCCCGGTCTGGAGTTTCGCAATCGAACAGGTGATTCGTGCGGGTAATTATCAAGATGTTCTTGACTGCGGCTATTGAATCGCATAAATATATTGCATATAATAAAATGCAAGATTATTTATAAACGGAGGTTCTGATGACGACACGGCTTATCGGCAAGCGAATCAGGGCATTGCGCGAGGAACGAAACCTCTCTCAGGAGAATCTGGCGGAGATTTTCGGTTTCAAGGACCGGCAGACCGTCTCGGCCATCGAGACGGGTGCGAGACGCATTACGGCCGGGGAACTCGTGCTGGCGGTCGAAAGGCTGGGCGCTTCGCTCGAGTACTTCACGGACCCGTTCCTGCTCGCAGGCGAAGGGCGTTTTTCCTGGCGCCAGACCGGTGTCGACGCCGAGCGGCTCAACACCTACGAACGCCGCG
>MPNJ01000003.1 GCA_002238965.1 Nitrospinae bacterium bin107
CAGTTATATGCGACGAGCGAACCATCGAGCTCGCCGGGCCGATTCGGACCCGACCCGCGCATCTCCATACGGGCCCGCGGCCAGGATGAAGCGCCGCAACCAAGAGGCCGAATGTACGACTGAGCCGGACCGCTTTGCGCCGAACCACTCCAAAAAACCGCTTGCATTCTGAGGGGGCGTCCATGTACGCATATATGCGGCCCCTACACACAAATTGACATCCTGACCCAACGAGGGGCGTGTCGAAGCCCGATAGGAGGACAGGCACGGAGGCCTCGGACAGGCGCAGGAGCCTGTCCGCTACAAAACCATCGCACCCACCCGCGCCGCTCGGAATTCCTCTCAGCAGCCGCTTGAACCTCCATACCGCACGGAGCCGGAACAGGCTCTTCCAACAACACCCCAGACGAACGATTCGATCAGGCGGAAGTGCCTGCGCGGGAAACCCTGAATTTGAAGATCATCGGCACGAGCGGCAGGACGAACAAGACGGCGGAAAGCATCATCAAAGCCGCGGCAATCGGGTGGCCTGCGAAATCGAAAAAGATTCCGGGGCTCCCGTGGCTCATGATCATGCTCTGGCGGAAGGTGCGCTCCGTCAAACCTCCGAGGACCAAAGCCAGCACCATCGGGGCGAGGGGATAGTCGAGTTTGCGGAAAATGTAGCCGACAGCGCCGAATATGAACATCAGATACACGTCGAACATATCCTGCGTCGGCGAGAATCCGCCCACCGCGCAGACGACCAAAATGATCGGGGCCAGAATCGTCATGGGCATCCGGAGCATCCAGATGAAGAGGGGAACGGCGAAAATGGCGACGATGACCGCCATCGTGTTCGCGATGTAGAGGCTCCCCGTAAGGCCCCAGACGAACTCCGCGTTTTCGACGAACAGACGGGGACCCGGCACGAGCCCCCATACGAACAAGGCGCCGAGCATCACCGCCGTGGTCGGGGAACCGGGAATGCCCAGCGTCAGCATGGGGAGCATCGAGCCCGTGCTCGCCGCGTTGTTGGCGCACTCGGGCGCGGCGACCCCCTCGATGGTTCCCTTGCCGAATTCCTCCGGTTTTTTCGCAAACCGCTTCGCAATGCTGTAGCTCATGAAACTCGCCGGCGTGGCGCCCGCGGCGGGGAGCATGCCGACGAAAAATCCCAGGAAAGAACCTCGCAAAATGGTGGGGGTGTATTGCGTGAGGTTCTTGAGTGTCGCGAAGATTTCTTTGATGCCGAGTTTCGCCTGGTATCTCTCTTTCGTCTTGAACCCTTCTTCGAGGGTGTAGAAAATTTCCCCGACGCCGTAGATGCCGATGGCCAGCACGAGGAAATTGATGCCGTGATAGAAGCCCGTGATGCCTCCGAAAATCAGGCGCGGCGAGCCGCTCACGATGTCGGTGCCCACGGTGGACATGAGCAGGCCGATCATGGTGGCGATAATGGTTTTGAGGGGGCTTTCCCCGCCCAGTCCCGCGAAGGTCGCGTACGCCAGGAGCACGACGGCGAATTCTTCGGGCGGGCCGAAGCGCAAGGCGAACTCGGCCAGGGGCGGGGCGAAGAAGGTAAACAGGACGATGGATATCGTCCCGCCGATGAAACTGGCCACCGCGGCCGTAACAAGGGCATCGGCGGCTTTCCCCCTTCTCGCCAGCGGGTAACCGTCGAAAGTGGTCGCGACGGCCGTGGAGGCTCCCGGGATGTTCAGCGTGATGGAGCTGATGGCGCCGCCGTACATGGCGCCGTAATAGATGGCGGCCAGGAAGATGATGGCGCTCGTGGGTGGAACGGCGAACGTGATGGGCAGGAGGATGGCGACGCCGTTCACCGAACCCAGCCCGGGCATCGCGCCGATGGCCACGCCCAGGACGACGCCGAACAGCGCCATCAAGAGATTTTGCGGCGAGAGCGCAATGCCCAGCCCGTAGAATAGATTACCGAGAATTTCCAATGTATTCGGCCCTTAGGACGAAACTTGCCCCCACGACTACAGCAATTTCCCTGAACTATGGGCAAAGTAAACGGTGAATAATCAGTTCCAGTAAAACAGAAACTCCGCATATCCCTTCGGCAAAGGGATAATCAGGAATTTCTCGAAAATGTAATACACCACGACCGGGACGCCTACCGATACGCCGACGCTCGTTCTGAGATTGTGCCCCCCGACCAGGAACAAACAATAAAAGATGAAAAGAGCCGCCGAGAAATACACCGAGATAATGCCGATCAAGAGAATCATGATCATGCCGGGCAGGCCGACCCGCAAGAGATCACCCAGACCCTCCCGGCTCATGAAGACCCCTGCATCACTGGCAGATGATTTATCCCGACGAGCGGAAACCAGCGACTGAATCAATACCATCAACGACACGACGGCGATTCCCAAAGAGAGCCAGAAGGGGAGAAATCCCCCTCCTGGCCCTTCTTTCGGTAGAATGCCGACGGGTAGTTCCGTAGATTTCCAGGCGACGCCGAGGCTGACGAGAATCAGCCCGATGGCGACTATCCTATCCGCCCGCTGCATCTAAATTCTTCTCCAGGCTAATTCTTCAGCAAACCCATACCCATGAGCAGCTTCTTGTGCTTGGCGTCCTCGGAGGCGAAGAACTTGCCCAGCGGGGAGCCAGTCAGACAAGCGCGATTCAGCGCCTTCTTTTGCGTATAGGTTTTCCATTCCCCGGAAGCGCACAACTTGGCGAATAAATCGCTATACCATTTCAGGGCATCCTTGGGGATGCCGCCGGGCGCGGTGATGCTGCGCTGCATGAAATACACGAGTTGCGGCTGGCCCATTTCCTTGAAAGTGGGCACTTCCTTGAACGCAGGAATGCGCTCAGGCGTCAACGCGGCTATCGGCCGCATTTTGCCGGGGTAGTGCGGCAGACCCTCGGAGGGGTTGTTCACCGTCGAGTCGACGTGTCCGCCGGCGAGGTTTTTCGCCACGGTGCCGCCGCCCCGGAAGGGCACGTAGGTGATCATGCCTTTCAGGCCGTAGGCCTGCATGAGCATGTTGGTGACGAGCTGGTCTTCCTGCATTTTGCCCGTGCCGCCCATGGTCCACTTGCCTTTTTTGGCTTTCACGGCCTTCACGAAATCATCCATGTTCTTGATTCCCGATTTCGGATTGACCCAAAGCAGGAACGTGTCCATGGCCAGGCGGTAGACCGGCGTGAGTTTCGTATAGTTCACCGGCAGCTTCCGCAGGGCGGGCGTGGTGAAGAAGCTGTTGAGCGTCACGAGAATGACGTGGGGATTTCCTTTTTTCGAGAGCAGGTAGAGCATCGCCTCGGCGCCCGAGCCGCCTTTCTTGTTGATCGGCACCAGGGGCTGCGGCGACCATTTGTTCTGGGTGACGATTTTCTGCATGAGGCGGGCGATGCGGTCCGCGCCGCCTCCTTTACCCGCCATGATGACGAACTCGATCGGCCGCGTCGGCTTCCATGCAGCAAGGGCCTGTGTGGTCCCCAGCGCAACGACGATGAACAAAGTCAGCGCGAGGGTGAGGAACGGAATAGCGCGTCTTGATGCTTTCAGCGATTTCATCATATTCCCTCCTTTTTGTGCTGCGGAATGTTGTGCCTGTTACAGCGAAAACGATTCCATCATCAGTTGATGACTGAAAAAAACGATTTCACCACTCTTGCCAACGGCGGAACTTCTCGAAAAGCAATCTTTCATTACGGCTGTGAATCCATGAATATTACCACGAAGCAACACGCTTCTCAATAATACGATTTTCGCCCATGGGCGGGAAATTGGAGGAAATTGCATTATTCGCGCCGTATGAAGCGGAAAATGGACAGCCATCAGATTTCTTCGATATCTTCTCTCGACTCGAAATCCCGGACGGCGCAGCGGATGTAGGGAGGCACGCGGACGGGCTTCTGCGTTTCCTTGTCGATGATCACATAGGCCGTCTGCGACCTGGCGACGAAGCGTTCCGACTCGGCCTCGTAGATCTCATAATCCATCCTGATACTCGAGTTCCCGATCTCGTAAATGCGCGCGTAGACTTTCAGCACCTCGTCGAAATGCGCAGGCGCCAGAAACTGGAGCGAGGCGTCGACGATGACGATGTCGTACCCCCGCTCGAGCATGTCGAAATACGGAACGCCGATGGTGCGCAGGTAGTCCATCTGCGCGGTGTCGACGTAGAGGAGGTAGTTGGCGTTGAACACCACGCCCTGGAGGTCGGTCTCGCCGAAGCGTACGCGCATTTCACTCTTGTAGTTGTATTGATCTTTCGGCATAGGGCATTTCTAATGAAAAAAACTGATATTCGCAAACCCGCGCTTGCCAATTGATGCCGCCTTCGGCTTGTTCCCTGATTGGCGTCGGTTATAATGGCGTCCGTGATGGCGAGCCCAGCTTCAAGCATTCGGAGCCTTTGATGATCAGCGTGGAAGAAGCCCGGAACTCGATACTGGAGATGATCCACCCGATGGGACGCGAGCGGGTGGGCCTGCTCGATTGCCCGGGCAGGGTGCTGGCCGAGGACGTGCAATCCTCACGGCCGGTTCCGCCCTGGAACAACTCGGCGATGGACGGCTACGCCCTGCGCGCGGAAGACGTCCGCGGCGCGAGCCGGGAGACGCCCAGGACGCTGAAGGTGGTCGAGGAGATTCAGGCGGGCGTCATGGCGAGCCGCACCCTCGGTCCTGGCGAGGCCATCAAGATCATGACGGGCGCGCCCATTCCCGATGGCGCGGACGCCGTCGTGCTCGTCGAGGAGACGGAGAGAACCTCCGAGGAGGATGTCCAGATATTCCTCGCCGTGCGCGAGGGAGAAGCCATCCGTCTCGCGGGTGAGGACGTGAAGCCGGGCGAAACCGTTCTCTCGCACGGCACCCGCCTGGGTGCGGCTTCCGCAGGCATGCTGGCGAACATCGGCCGGGCGAGGGTGTACGTCTATCAAAAACCGAAAGTGGCCATCCTGGCGACCGGAGAGGAACTGGTTGACCTGGGCGACGCCCCCGGCGTCGGGCAGATATTCAACTCCAACTCCTACGCTCTCGCCGCACAGGTGCAGGAAGCCGGCGGAGAGCCGATTCTCCTGGGCATCGCCCGCGACAACGCCGAAGACCTGACCCGCCACATCAACGACGGCCTGGCCGCCGATTTGCTTATCACGAGCGGCGGCGTGTCGGTGGGGGATTTCGACCTGGTGAAGTCCACGCTGGGCGGGCTGGGGAACGACATGCGCTTCTGGCGCGTGCGCATGAAGCCGGGCAAACCGATGGCGTTCGGCGTCCTGAACGGCAAGCCTGTGTTCGGCCTGCCGGGGAATCCCGTCTCCACAATGGTGAGTTTCGAGTTGTTCGTGCGGCCCTCACTCTTGAAGATGCAGGGCCATGAAAATCTCTTCCGCACGACCGTGGAGGCGCGCCTCCTGCACCCGCTCACGAAATCCCCCGAGCGGCGCCACTACGTCCGCTCCTTCGTCCACCGGGACGGGGAGGAATTTGTCGTTCAGGCCATCGAAGCGCAGGGCTCCAACATCCTGCATTCCATGGTGCGGGCGAACGCCCTGGTCGTGTTCCCCGAATACGAGACCGAACTCGCCGCCGGGAGCCGCGTAAAAGTCATCTTGCTGGGGGAGACGCCCTCGGAAAAACCCGAGCACATCGAGGCGGCTACCCCGGAACGGGTGCACTCCTGAACAAACAGCTTCCTGACTATCGCCTCCTACCGGGGCATAGCGCGTGAGCAACAAAGCAGCGACCAAGCTGCCGTATTCCGCCGCCATCCTGGCGGGCGGCAGAAGCCGCCGCATGGGCCGGGACAAATCCATGATGGAGATAGGCGGAGTTCCAATTATCAGGCGCATCGCGGACACTCTAGGCGATATTTTTCCTGAAATCCTCATTATCGCAAACGAAAAAGAACAGTATGAGCGGATGGGTCTCGACGTGGTCGGAGATATCCATCCCGGCAACGACTCGCTGGGCGGCCTGCATACGGCCGTGGCGAAAGCGCAAGGCTCGCACGTCTTCGTGGCGGGATGCGACATGCCGCTGCTCAGGCCCGAACTCATTTACGGCCTCGCCTCGATGGTGGAGGACTGGGACGTGGTGATACCCATGAAGGACGATTACCCCGAGCCGCTCTGCGCTTTCTACGGAAAAAAATGCGAGTTTCCCGTCTTAGAGTCCATTTCGGCTGGGCGTCTCAAGATGATAGGGTTTCACGAGCAAGTGCGCGTGAGGCGGGTGGAAGAGGCGGCCTGGAGGGCTTGGGATCCCGAGGGAGCGTCTTTTCTGAACGCGAACACACCGGAAGAATTCGAAAAAATAAAAACCATCTCGATGAGGGGAGAGCCGAAATGAGCATCGCCGAGCGAATGAATGAACTGGGAATCGAATTGCCTGATGCGCCTGCGCCCGTCGGGGCGTATGTGCCATACGTCATATCCGGATCCCTGATGTTCATATCAGGCCAGATCCCCATCAGGGACGGCGCGATGATTTACGAGGGGAAAGTGCCGCTCGACGTCTCCATCGAGCAGGGGCAGGAATGCGCCGCGCTCTGTTTTCTGAACGCCATCGCGCAGGCGAAAGCGGCTCTCGGCGATCTGGAGCGCGTGGAGAGAATCGTGCGAATGACGGGCTACGTGGCCGTTGCAGCCGATTTCACCGCGCAGCCCCTCATCGTGAACGGGGCGTCCAATCTGGCCGCCGAGATTTTCGGGGACAAGGGCTTGCACGCCAGAGTGGCGGTGGGCGTGGCGGAGTTGCCATTAGGAGCGCCGGTAGAGCTCGAGGCCATACTTGAGGTGAAGTGAGCCAGATGGTGCAATAGGGGGAGCGATTACAGCGGGTGTGATTGGTTGTGTAGGTAGCGCTCCCTTGTTGGGAGCGCTACAGATATGCGGCCCATGGTCGGCAGGCGTAAAAAGCAGGGTCGCATATATGCGACCCCTACAATTTCACATCTGTTGAACCGAATCACGAAATCAGGATTTTTTTAACAGCAAATAAGAGCAGCAAATATCTACTCACGCTTACAAAGACCGGGCTTCTCTGTATAATCTTGCAGGATAACAAGTCGCCTGCGAAACAAAATGGTGGGGGTTCTATGAATTATCGCTTCATCCTGTCAATGCTGTTGATGTTGTTCGTGAGCTCCGCCGCGCCTGCGCAGGCGAACCCTGGCATCGACTATATGCGAAAGATCGAGGGGGCGTTCACGCAGATCGCGGAAAGCGTGAAGCCGACGGTGGTAAGCATACGAGCGGAGAGAAAAAAGGGAACAATCCAGCAGACTCCCCGGTCGCCCCATCCAAACATGCCGCTGTTCTCCTCCGGGTCAGGCGTCATCATCGACCCGGCCGGATATATTCTCACGAACAACCACGTGGTCAGTAATACGCGGAGACTGCGCGTGCGCCTTTGGGATGAGTCCGCCCATTGGGCGAAAGTCGTCGGCACGGACCGGTATACGGATCTCGCGCTGATCAAGATCAACCCGCACCGCAAGCTGCCGGTGGCGAAGTTCGGGGATTCCGACAAAGTGAAGGTGGGCCAGTGGTCGATAGCCGTGGGCGATCCATTCGGCATTACGAGAACGTTCACGGTAGGCGTCGTGAGCGGGATGGGGCGCAGCGGCGTCGGCGTCGCGCGATATGAGCATTTCATCCAGACGGACGCCGCCATCAACCGGGGCAACAGCGGCGGGCCCCTTGTGAATATCGACGGGCAGGTCATCGGCATCAACACGGCGATTCCGGCTCCCGGCAGCGGGCTCGGGTTCGCCATTCCCGTCAACATGGCGAAAGACGTCATCAAATACCTGAGAAGAAGCGGAAATTTCCCGCGCGGTTATCTGGGCGTGAGCATTCAGCCGGTCAGCCAGGACATGGCCTACCTGCTGGGGCTCTCCGGAGCGAAAGGCGCGCTCGTGGGTTCTCTGCTGAAGGACGGCCCGGCGGAGGGAGCGGGCATCCGCATGGGCGACGTGATCGTCCGCCTCGGCGGAACGCGCGTCGTGGATACGGCACATCTCCAGCGTCTCGTGGGCTGGACGCCGCCGGGAGATGCCGTGGCGGTGGAAGTCGTGCGAAACGCCCAGAGAAAAAAATTCATGGTCAAGCTGGTCCGTCTGCCTGAGCAGGAAACGGCCAACGCAAAGGCGCAGCCGAGCGAAATCGATGAACCCGAGACCAGGAAGAATTACGGCGTGGCGCTTGAGAACCTGACCGACGAGCTGAAGGAGAAAGGCAAGCTGGAGACGGACGGCGGCGTATATATCAGCGACGTGGAAGAGGGCAGCAGGGCCTATTACGACGGCTTGCGCGAGGGCATGGTGATACGCGGACTGACCTATCGTCTGCCCGGAAACGGGAAAACGCCCATCCGCGTCTCGATAGAAAAACTCGAAGACGTCGAAGCATTGCTGAAAAAAATTCCCGCGGGCGCGAACGTCCTGGGACAGGTCGTGCGCGGAACAGACCGCGGGGAGCGGACTTTCTTTGCCGTCCTCCACGGATTTCGACGCTAGCCCCAATGGGTTCTGGCCGCCAGAGGAGAGCGCTTTCATGCCTCAGATGAGAAGCATTCTTGTCGCCTTGCTGGTTCTCGCCTTTCCGGTACTCTCGGGCGCGAGTCCTGAAACCGAGATTCGCACACTGCTGCCGAAAGACGGCATACCCGCCATCGATGCGCCGGAATACGCGAGCGTGAAAGACGCCAAGAGGTTCATGCAGCCGGACGAGATGGTGATCGGCATCAACATCAAGGGGGAGAAGCGGGCCTATTCCGTCCCCCTGCTCAGCTCGCACGAGATCGTGAACGACGTGGTGGGCGGGAGCGCCGTCTCCGTTACCTGGTGACCGCTCTGCTATTCGGCCATCGTGTATGACCGTAACCTGGACGGGGAAAAACTCAGCTTCGGCGTTTCGGGAAAACTCTGGAAGAACGTGCTCATCATGTACGACCGACAGACGGACTCGCTCTGGAGCCACCTGACGGGCGAGGCCGTTATCGGTCCGCTCAAGGGCAAGCGCCTGAAGACGTTCCCCGCCGCCATGATGCGCTATTCCGAATGGACGCAGCTCTATCCCGATACACTGGTGCTGAAGAAGAAGTTGAAGGGCATGGGGGGCATGTTCCGCAGCTCCTCGAGGGACCCGTATGAGGGGTATTACTACAGTTCGCAGACGGGCGTGATCCCCGAGAAATACCGCGACAACCGCCTGCACCCGAAAACCCTGCTGGTGGCCCTTGCGCTCGATTCCCCGAAAGAGAAAGGGGAGCAAGTATCCAAGGTGTATCCTTTCGCGGATTTGAACCGCGCGGGCGTCGTGAACGACCGCTTCGCCGGACGGGACGTTCTGGTCACCTACTGCGAGGGGGCGGGTACGGGGGTCGTTTTCGACCGCGTGTTGGAGGGCAAGACGCTGGAGTTCGAACTCATTGCGAGCGAGGGCGCGAAAGGCGCCGCCGCCTGCCGGTTCATGAAGGACAAGAAAACGGGTTCGCTCTGGCAGCGCCTGACAGGCATGGCCGTCGATGGGCCGATGAAGGGCGCCAAGTTGAACCAGCTATCCACGACGCTCGCGTTCTGGTTCGGCTGGAAGGATTATTATCCAAAAAGCGAGATATACCGCCACCCGAAATAGCCGCACTGCTTGAGGGGTTGTGTTGAAAAAGTCGCCGATAAATCAGAGTTCGACGCGACCTACGAGAAGCAAGAGAATCACTCCCCCTTGAGGGGTCTGTTGAAAAAGTCCCACAGAGGGAGCGCACTGAATTTCACTCCCCCCTTGAGGGGGAGTCAGTGAACTGAGGGCGTAAGCCCGAAAGTGAACTGGTGGGGGGTATAACTCGGAGTGGCGATAAAACGCATTTCACCCCCCACCGAATCGGCCTTCGCATAAACCGCTCGGCCTCTTCGACTCCCCCTCAAGGGGGGAGTGGTTGTTGGGGGGCTCTGCAAGGGGAGAATGTTTTGGCGCGATCCATAAGGGGTTTTTCAACAGCCCCTTGTTGTGCGGCTCACATAAAACGCGTACACACCACTCACCGCCCTTGGTTAAGGAATCAGAAATTTGAACCCCATCATATTCGAAATCGGACCGTTCGCGCTGCGCTGGTACGGACTCATGTACGTCACCGCCGTGCTGGCCGGCGTCTGGCTGGTGAGGCGAGAAGTAGCGCGCAAGGGGATGCCCATTACGCCCGATGAGGTGATGAACTTCGGGCTCCTCGTCATGTTCGCAGGCATCCTGGGCGGCAGAATGTATTATGTACTCTTCAATTGGGAATTCTACCAGGACGCCTTATGGGAGGTCTTCGCCATCTGGAAAGGGGGTCTCGCCATACACGGCGGCCTCGTGGGCGGCGTGCTGGCCGGCTATCTGTATCTCAAGAACCACGCCGTATCCACCTGGGAGTTCGCCGACGCGGTGGCGCCCGCCATCATGCTCGGCCAGGTGTTCGGGCGGTTCGGCAACTTCATGAACGGCGACGCGCACGGCGTGCCGACGACGATGCCCTGGGGCGTGGAGTTTCCGATGACATCCATCGCGGGCCGGGAATTCCCCGGACAGGCGACGCACCCCGTGATGATATACGAGCTTCTCCTGAACCTCGTATGGTTCTTCATTTTAAGAAGATTGAGGCTTACGAACCACAAGCCGGGCTTCATCTTCTGCCTCTATTTCGTCCTCTACTCCTTCGGACGCGCCGCGGTGAGCGGCTTTCGGGCGGACAGCCTCTGGTTCGGTCCAATGCGCGCCGCATATCTCGCGAGCGCCGTGCTCATCGTCGTGTTCGGGGCGATCATCGTGCGGTGGCGGATGTGGGAAAGGGAGGGGTAGGGGTCGTAGCCTTCGCTCGTCGTTCGGGCGAAAGCGCTGCCTTCTTCCGATTTGCACTTAAAGTACAAAAGAAACTATATGGCTGTTCAGACAAATTCTTCATTGACCCCAAAACAGGCACAAAGATATAACCAAAGTCATGAGAGCTACATCCATTCTTCATGCCACTGTATTCATTGCTGTGATTATTCTCTTACCAAGCCCCGTCTTGGGAACATCAGCGAAGGATGTCTTTTCTAAAGTCTTCACCTCGGTAGTAGTTGTGCTCGCAATGGATAAACGCGGCGACACAATAGCCCAAGGTAGCGGTGTAGTTGTTGGTGAATATGAAGTCGTCACCAATTGCCATGTGCTGGAAAAAGCAAAAAATTTAATGGTGCGCCAAGCGTCTGACTGGTCTGGTGGCAAGGGTTACCGGATGTCAGCGTTCTTACTTGCGCGTAACGACGAGCGCGACCTGTGCTTGCTGTTCGTAGGCGAATTACCCATACCCCCGGTTGCTCGACCGGCTCGCCTGGGAGCGGCGAAAAAATTGTCAATAGGTGAGGAGGTGTATGCGGTCGGTGCGCCCGCCGGACTGGAATTGTCATTGTCACGTGGGGTCGTATCGCAATTAAGAGGCGTGTTTGGCAAGCGATTTGCGCCCTTGCTTCAGACCGATGCAGCAATCTCTCCGGGTTCGTCAGGTGGCGGACTCTTTAATCAAGCCGGCGAACTGGTGGGAATCACGACTTTCAAGTGGCGGGGTGAGAACTTGAACTTCGCCATACCGTCGGAGTGGGTAAAACAATTACAAACGCAAGGACGAGTAAAGCTAATCAAGGCGAAGGGGAGAGCTACGTGCACCACGAAACCGACATACGAGTGTGTCATGGGCCTTGCTTTGCATGCAGCAAACAGCGAGGAGTTCTTCCCGATTCGCGCCAAGCGATTACAAGATATCGCCGCCGTGCAAATGGAAATTGGGGATATTCAGGGGGCTCAACAGACACTCGCCGCAGCTACGCGTGCTGCTAGCTCAAGAGATGTTTTCATTGGAACTCTGAGCGATATCGAAACATTCGCTAATATATTCATCGCGCAGACCAAAATAGGAGATTTGCAAGCCGCAGACCAAACAGCCATGGCACTTACCAAGGCTGTTAACGCTAGTTCATTTCACAGTCGGGCAAAGGCCTATTTAGCCTCCGCACAGGCGAAAACAGCAAGAATTAGTAATGCAATACAACTTGCCTCACGAATTAAAGGAACGCCCCGCAGTAGAGCACTAGCTGACATAGCCCAAGCACAGGCAGAATCCGGAGACATTGCTACAGCTATGGAAACGGCAATGAGTATCGGTGATGATTCCCACCGAAATAGGGCTTTGCTTATGGTTTCCGATGCCCAAGCGCGAGTGGGCAACTTTGAAGATGCAAGGATAACGGTGAGAGAAATTGGTGATGCGGCGGGCCGTCAAGCTGGATTTTTGCGAATCGCTGGCTGGCAATTGGTAGCTGGTCATATAGAAGCCGCAGAGCGAACGATGATACTTGTCTCTGCTTCAGGCCTATTCGACGGCTGGTTCCATATGCTTTTGTCTACAATCCAAGCGAAGAAAGGTAATTTCACTGCTGCAATCACCATGGCAGATAGTTTGCCCCGTGATCAGAATGGTAGTGCAATCCGCATCGCATTACTCAACGAGATTGCCGTCATGCAGGCCGGAGCGGGGAAAGCGTTGGACGCCAAACGGACTTTGGCCGACGCTCTTAGGATTGCCCACGGTAGGGGTGATGCCAAGGGTCGTACTGTGTTGTTGAGCACTATAGCAGCTGCGCAGTCCAAAGCAGGCTACACAGAAGCCGCCAAGCAGACGTTTGCTCAAGCTATCGTGGCTTTCGAGAACGTCCGTGAAAAGTTTGCTTACTTGAGAGTGGAGATTGCCCAGATGCAGGCTAAAGCCGGTTTTTTCGAGGATGCGGTAAAAACTGCGCTCAGCATTGGTGGCTTGCTCAAAGTAAAGTATCGTGTCGAAGCGTTGGTGACTATTGCGCGGTATCTGGCAGGAAAGCCCCCGCCGCCTTTTTGGGATCCAAGAAGGTCTAATTTTTAATGTTTGTGTCGAGACGCACATAAAATCGGAAATTTTTCAGGTTGAAATGCAATGACCCAGATGGCTCATGACATTCATTGTATTGCGCTAAGGCAACTTGAAACCGCCCTTTGTCTCTATCGTGATGAAAAGGATTACTATTCAGTCATCACATTGGCGGGTGCTGCTGAGGAGGTGTTCGGAAAGCTCCTGAAGGAAGATAATCCCGAGAACGCTTTGGATTCCATTAAGAAAGGTGGGGCGGCGATACACGAGGCGCTTTTTGAAGAAGACATCCCTGAAAAGGAGATTAGCGACAGGGCAAACTGGGTACGGAATTTACTCAAGCATTGGAGTCCGAGTCAGCCTAAAGTTTTTGAGTTCGATGCACCGGAGGAAGCCAAGGACATGCTGTCTCGCGCTATCGACAACTACTTTGTGCTAACTGGTAGTCTCACACGCGCGATGGAGCGGTTCCAAGACATGCATGTTCAAGATAACCCAGAGATTCGACAATGTTTCAATGTAGATGGGGGATCTGATTTATGTCGATAACTGAACAAGATCGTTCTTACATTGTTTGGCAGAACAGAGCATTTTACTTTTACGTCGCTGCACGCGCATGCTTCCATAAAGGTTTTGATCCTCCCGCTGTCTCTCTTTCGCAGCAATGCATTGAACAACTTATGAAAGCGACGCTTATATGGTGGGATTCTTCGTTTAAGCCTAAGAAACTTGGTCACGATCTTGAAAAGATGTCCCAATTAATACAAGTGAAAGTCCAAAATCAAGGCGACTTTAAGGTCCCGGGATATCTTTGTGATGGAAAATATCAATCCCTTTCAAGATATCCTGCACCCGGCGGCCAAGGCTATGGGATTTCCGGTACCCTAATCTCTGGTGTCGATTGCCTTTTCGCCGACCTTGTCGAGATGGTCTCTTTCCAATTCAACAGCGAATTGATTCGTACACTTAAGCAAAAGCGGACACACGAAAACTGGTATTTCGATCTTGAACTACACAATGGGCAGATGGATCGTTTGCGAAAACATGTGCTTCCCCTTCGTTCACAACCCCATGCATAATGAGTTTTATCTCGGACGCGACAATCCATCCTTCATCACTTGAGTTTCACCCTGTGAGACTATTTAAGTTCACTCCCCCCTTGAGGGAGAGTCACAGAGTCCGAACCCTTGGGCGAAGGCCGATGTGGGAGCGGGAGGGGTAGGGGGTTTCAAAAAATTTGCGGATTATCGCCCGCTTATAATTGACCGACTGGACAAATTTGTGGGATATTTTCTTTACCAATAAATGAGACCATGAAAGGAGATGCCGAGGATGCAGGTTTTTGTAGCCTCCAACATCTCTGACCCGGCGCTGGCAAGAATAAAACTGGAACAACTCGATGGGAGGATTGATAAAATAGACGAGCGGTTGCGCATTGTTGAAAACAAGATTAGCAAGGCCATGGGTTGGGGAACGGCGATGTTCCTCTTGTTGGTTGTGATTCAAGTTGTATTGAAGTTTGCAAACATCTCAATTTCCATCGATTAAACCGCAATTCTCGTCAACCGTATCTGAAGCATTTCCCGAGTCGTGGATATAAGTACCTTCGAAATTTCGCATTGAGGAATCACGTACCCATCCTTCGTTCGGAAAACTACAATTCTTCCTGATTCAGTCCCGATTGACGCCCATCCGTGAGTGGTTTTGCTTGCGCCATCATTCCGGCGCATACCGGAATCCATTGTTTTTGACTTTTCGTCTTGGTTATTAGCCTTTTCCCATCCGATCGGAAAGAACATAAAAGGCCGGACCACCTTATCCTCATCGGCTCTGGATTCCGGCATTCGCCGGAATGACGACGATGCAGAACTCAATTGCAGGGACAGGTCGCGACCTGTCCCTACGGGTTCGTTATATTACCGGGATGTTCACAGGGGCGTCGCCTTTCCCCAAGGTTGTCCCTGCGCGGTCAGGCGAAAGCCCTCGGACAGGCACGGGGGCCTGTCCCTACGCCATAAACATTAGTGGGCATATTTCACTCCCCCCTTGAGGGTCTGGCTTCCCGAGGGGAAAGCCAGACAGTGAACTGAGGGCGTAAGCCCGAAAGTGAACTGGTGGGGGGTATGATTCAGAATGGCAATAAAACGCATTTTACCCCCCACCGATTCAGCCTTCGCAAATTTCGCTCGGCTTCATCGACTCCCCCTCAAGGGGGGAGTGAAAATTAGCGCGCTCATTCGATGGGGTTTTTCAACAACCCCCTCAAGGGGGAGTGAATTTGCTTCTGGTCGTCATTCCGGCGAAAGGCGGAATCCAGGGCCGATAAGATGGTTATGATGAGGCATTTCATTTCCTCAATCATTCGCAGGGAGTGCCAGCAAAAAACATAAGGCAAAGCACTTGGATTCCGCGATCCCTCCTTCCTTGATTGGAATCGACTCCGGAGTGAAGTATTGCCGGGACATAATTGTCCGCCGAGGGCAGGGATGCGAAGGAGAAATTGGACAGGTCGCGACCTGTCCCTACGCCCCCTATCCTCTCTCACGGAAACTTTTCACGTTTCGGGCGGGCACAGAGGCCCGCCCCTACGCAATGCGGCAATCCCTCCATTCAAGGAAAATTTTCACCCGATGCCGGGAGATTTATGGAGCGCTCTCGGGTAGAATCGCGCCATTCAATTTCCAACCAATCACTCGATTCAAAGTGGAGAGCAAAGACATGGGAATTCGCATCGTGGATCTGTCGCAGGAGATTTATGACGGGATGCCCGTTTATCCGGGCCACCAGCGGACGGGGGTTTTCCCGAACAAAACGCACGCAGAGACGGCCAAGGCGTATGCGAATTCGCCATCGGGCCATACCTCGACGACGAACTGCCTCGTGATGAGCGACCACGGCCCCACGCACGTGGACGCCTTCTACCACATCGACAAGGACGGGGAGACGATCGACCAGTTGGGCCTCGAGTGGTTCTACAACGAGGCGATCTGCCTTGACCTCTCCAAATTCTGCAACACCGAGGACTGGATGGAGCCTGCGGACCTGGAAGAGGCGTGTGCGAAGGCGGGACTCGAGGTGCCGGAGAAAGGCAGCGTGCTCATCTGGACGGGCCACTACGAGGCGAATTACGGCGGGGATTTTCATACCTGGCTGCACGTCTACCCCGGTCTGAGCGAGGCCGCGACGATATGGCTGGCGGACAGGGGCTGCATCAACGTGGGCATCGATTCGCCGAGCGTGGATTCCTCCCAGGCCTTCCGCGACAAGGGCTACTGGGCGCACAAGGCCTGCCGGGAGCGCAAGGTGCTGAACGTGGAGAACCTGGCGAATCTGAAGGAAGTGGTGAACACGAAGTTCTTCTTCTCGTGCCTGCCGCTCAACATACGGGGCGGAACGGGCTCGCCCGTGCGCGCCGTGGCGATTTATCACGAGTAGGGGGGGGTACAACGAGCAAGGGCGAATTGCAGTGACAACCCTTCCGGGTTGTCACTGCGCCCGTGGTTGTCCGAACCCTGGGGTGTCCCTATTCGTAAGGACAGGTACAGGGGCCTGTCCCTACGTTTCGAAATCGAATCCCTAGTTTTCTTAGCGCTGCCCCTATTAGGGTCGCTCTGGAGCCGCAACCCCGTACGGCCTCTGCCGCGCATTTCCCCGCATTTTCGAGGATTCTTTGCTGCGCCTGCGCGCTATCCTCCAGAAAACCCCTCCAAGAAGGCAGGTGGAGGGGGCAGGGTGGTCGGAGTTGGCGAATCCGCGCAGTCTTCATGAGGAACAAGTGATGGGAAAGGCGATTTCAGGCGTTGATTTCATCAATGCGAAACGGGCGAATTTCTCGCGCTATCCGTACGCCGGCAACGCGGATATGGCGGCGAAGCTCTCAGGCCCCCTCGCTGAAGCGCCAACGGCAATCGCTCCTTCACCAGTCGCGATTGAACTGAAAAATAAGATAAATTCAGATAAATATCGATAAATTCCCGAAAATGTTTATGGATCAACAAATTTCGTATGCGACATATTATTATAATGATATCAGGATATATTAAAGTAACACATTAGATAATTATCGAAATTTATCGAATTAAAAAAGTTATTGGCGACCACGCAATTGCCCGCATTTGCGCGCATCGAAGTCCTCTCCTCGCACGCATCCATCCGGCTGCCCGGCGGGTGGCTCTCCTCCAGAACCAAGGCGCCGCCTCCCGATTGCGCGCTCCGCTTCGAGGGGATATTATCCGGTGCACATCATAGCGGCTCGATAAGGATCCAGGGCTCCGGGGATACCCTTGCCTAGCGGCGCGGCACATCAACAGGGGATGTATATGGACTTCACACTCACTCCCGAACAGGAACAGCTCCAGAAGACGGCGCACGACTTCGCCGCGCAGGAAATACGCCCCGTCGCGGCGGCGCTCGACAGGGAACCCGACCCGATGAAGCGCTTCCCCTGGGAGGTGCTGGAGAAAGCCAGCAAGCTGGGTCTGAGGACCCTGGCGCTTCCCGAGGATATGGGCGGGCCGGGATGCGACACCCTCACGCTGTGCCTCGTGGGCGAGGAACTCGCCTGGGGCGACATGGGCACGGCCATCACCCTCGATCAGGACTGGAAAATCACCCATCTGTTCGAGAAACTGGCGAATGAAGAACAGAAGGCGCGATTCCGGAAATCCTTCCAGGAAGACCACCAGTTTCACCTGGCCGTCGGGATGACGGAGGAAACCGCCGGTTCGGACAACATCATCCCCTACAACAGCCCCGACGCCGGCGTGCGTACGTCCGCCGTGCGCGAGGGCGATGGCTGGATAGCCAACGGGAAGAAGCGTTACATCAGCAACGGGGGGATCGCAAAACTGTGCATCGTCGCCATGCGGACGGACCCGACGAAAGGCGTGGCGGAAGGCATGACGTATTTCATCATCACGCCGGATATGGAAGGTTTCCGCTACGGAAAAATTCACGACAAAATGGGGCAGCGATTGTCCCTGAACGCGGAACTCATTTTTGAGAATTGCAGGATACCGGATGAAAACCGCGTCACGGAAGTGAACCGCGCCATGGAGGCGCGCCGGTTGTTCTTCCCCGGCTCGAACATCGAAGCCGCCGCCACCGTTCTCGGCACCGCCAGAGCGGCCTATGAAGACGCCTTGGCGCACGCCCGGAGCCGGGTTCAGGGGGGCAAGCCGATCATCGAGCATCAGGCGATCGGCTTTATGCTGGCCGATTGTTTCGCCGAGTACGAAGCGAGCAAGCGCTTGCTCCACTACGCCGCTTGGACAATGGGCCAGAAGGGCCTCTATGACCCCAAGATGGGTTTCATGACCAAGTGTTTCGTGTCCGAATCCTCGTACCGGGTCGCAACGCGCGCACTGGAAGTCTGGGGCGGCACCGGTTACATGACGGATGCGCCGATGGAGAAATACCTGAGAGATGTGACCAGTTTCCTGCATTCCGACGGAACGAACCAGGTGATGCGCATTCGTTCCATGAAGTTTTTATAGCGGAGACGAAATGACGAAATTAGCCATACGCGCACTGGAGGCGATACCTCTCAAAGTACCCCTCAAAAAAACTTTTCAAAGCTCGCTCGGTGTGTATACCCACCTCGACGTCGTGGTGGTGCAAATGCATACCGAAGACGGGCCGAGCGGCACGGGTTTCACGATGGGGCTGGGGGGTGAGGGCGGCGTCGCCATGCTGCCTTATATCGAAAAAGAATTGGCGCCACTGGCAATCGGGCAAGACGCCCTGGCCCCCGAAGCGCTTTGGAATCGCATGTGGGCGCCGAACAAGGCGAGGATGCGCGGTGGCTTGGGCTTGTATTCCCTATCCGCGGTGGATATCGCCTGCTGGGATATCGTTGCGAAGTTTGCTGGTCTGCCGCTAAACCGCCTGTTGGGCGGATTTCGCCAACATGTGCCCGTTTACGGGAGCGGAGGCTGGCATACGCTCCCGGATTCAGAACTGCTCGAAGAAGCCCAGGAGGCCGCCTCGCTCGGCATGAGTGGCTATAAACTCAAAATCGGCACGCCGCGCGACCCTGAGCGACTCGATTTCTTAAGAAAAAATATGGGCGATGATTTCATACTCTATTGCGACGCGAACCAGAACTACAACGTGCGCGAGGCGGTGGAGGTTTCATCCATGCTGGCGGAATACGGCGTTGCCTGGTTCGAAGAGCCCGTGCTGGCCGATTGCGTTGATGATCTCGCAGAGGTGGCGGAGAAAAGCATGGTGCCCACCGCAGCGGGTGAAAACGCCTACATGCGCTGGGGATTCCGAGAAATATGCGAGCGGCGGGCGGTGGGTTTTCTGCAGCCCGATGTTTGCCGCTGCGGCGGGGTGACGGAGTTCATCAAAATTGCGCATTTAGCCGATGCCTTCAATATTTCACTGAGCAGTCATCTGGCCCATGAGTTGTCGGTCAGCCTCGTGGGCGCAACGCCCAGGGGCTATATGGTGGAATACATGGAATTCTTCTCGCCGGATGATTTTACGCAAGATTTCACCGTGCGCGATGGGCACATCAATGTCCCCGAAGCGCCCGGCCACGGAGTGGAATTCACACCGGATGCCATAGAGCGCTACCAAGTTTCCTGAATTTCCAAGAATCATTTTGCTAGGAGATAGGCATGAGACTGTTGTCATACGAATACAGAGGGCTTGAGAGAGTCGGCGTGTACGTTGGGGAGAAAATTGCTCACCTGTCGCGTCTTGCTGGCATATTGGGTAAAAAAGAACTTGCTTTCGGCAGTATGATAGAACTCATAAATGCATGGGAAACGCATAGCCCTGCGTTACATGATTTGATTGAACAGGCCGAAGCGAATGCGGGAGATTTGGCGCCCGTCCTCATGGCGCCCGAAGATGTGCATCACATATCCCCGATTCCCCATCCGCCCAAACATGTTCTCTGCATGGGTCTCAATTATCAGGATCATGTAAACGAGGGATTGCAAGCAAAGGATGTGCAAACGGCAAGGGTTGAACTCGACCATCCCATATTCTTCACCAAGGCCCAGAGCACTCTCATCGGACACAATGAAGGCATACCGGCACATCGGGTGACGGAAAAGCTCGATTATGAAGCTGAAATCGCTGTCATCATCGGCAAAAAGGGAAAAAACATACCTCAAGACAAGGCCTACGAACACGTTTTCGGCTATTGCTGCGCTAACGATATCTCAGCGAGAGATATTCAAAGGCGCCACAAGCAGATATTCAAAGGCAAGACCCTCGACGGCACATGTCCGCTTGGGCCATACATCGTCCCCAAAGAGGACTATGGTGACCCGATGAACCAGACCATAAAAAGCTGGGTAAATGGCGAAGCACGCCAGGATTCAAACACGAACATGATGATTCACGATATTCCGTCGATGATCTCGGTACTTTCAGAAGGTTTCACCCTGGAGCCGGGCGATATCTTTTTGACAGGCACGCCTTCAGGCGTAGGCTACGCACGTGCAACGCCTTCGTTTCTCACGCCGGGTGATGTGGTGGAAGTGGAAGTCGGTGGACTCGGCCGACTGCGCAACGAAATTATAGAAGCGGACTAGCTGATTTTGGGCGTTATCCCTGGGAGAATGAGTGATGAGCGAAGAGTTTTACCCACCAGCAATTCGGCGCGGCGATACACAATACGGAGAAGGTTACACGGAAAAACTATTTGGTCGGTTGAATAAACTCGACCCTGACTTCTCCATGATGTTCCAGCGTTTCGTTCACGGGGGGCTGTATGATCGCGATGTTCTCCCACACAAGACGAGAGAGTTTTGTGCTTTGGCGGCGTTATGTGTTACTGGCCGTTTCAACCAGATGCGTTCTCATTTCACGGCTGCGAGAAGCTACGGTGCAACAGACAAAGAAATCATGGAAGTGATTTTCCAGATGTCGCCATATAGCGGTGTTCCCGCCGTCCTGGAAAGCCTCCGGGTGTTTGAGGATTGGTTGGAATCGGGAGGCGCGATGACAGGGTATGGGAAGTAGGCGATGCTTTCACCTTTGGCAAGGGAACGCGGCCTTAAAGGGAGGGTAGCGCTCATCACCGGCGCTGGAGGTGGAATAGGTCGAGGAATCGCTCGATGCCTGGCGGAAGAGGGTGTCCATTTAGCACTAGCCGATATTTCAAAATCCGGTGCTGAGGCAGCAGCGGAAGAAATAAGAAAATTCGACGTGAACATCATTCCATACGTCCTTGATGTGACAGATAAGAGTCAATGCGCAGACATCGTAGATGCAACCAATAATGAAATGGGCAGCTTAGATATTGTGGTCAACAATGCAGGTGTCATAGGCGGAGCAGATTTCAAGCTAGGTATGCCTCTATCCGACATCAATGAAGACGACTGGGATGACACCTATAACGTCAACGTCAAAGGTGTCTTTTTGCTGTGTCAAGCATCGCTTGAAAAGATGAAGGGGAAAGGTTGGGGACGTATCATCAATATTTCCTCGCGAGCTGGACGTGATGGCCGCGAAACCATACCCCATTACAGCGCGAGCAAAGCGGCGGTAATTATTTTTACCCAAGCGCTCGCGCGCGAAGTAGCTCGAGCAGGAATTACGGTGAACGCTGTTTGTCCAGGTCTGATTTGGAGCGCAATGTGGGAACAGTTGGCCGGTCAGTTCAGAAAAAAATTTCCAATTTTCAAAGGAAAAACTGCCAGAGAAGTTTTCGAGCATTTTGTGGAACAAACACCTATGGGAGTCGAGCAATCGACTGAAGATATCGGGCGTGCGGTCGCCTTTTTAGCGAGCGATGATGCGAAAACTATTACGGGCCAAGCTATTCTGGTCGACTCAGGAGCTGTCATGCATTGAATTTGATTTAATGGATTTCAACTGCTTCTCGTTCTAAATCTTAGTTTGACTTGTTTCCGCAGCCTTGTTAGTTTGTTCTATCTATTACAAGTGAGTGACTGGGGTAACACTTGCTTTCATTTACAAAATAAACATGTCAGCAAGTTCCTGGGAGGTGTACCCCATGCGCAAGAAGTACACCATTGTGGTGATACCAAGCAATTCCAGCAAAACCCGCCGCCTCAGTATCACGAGGGCAATGTTGATCCTGTTGGTTTTTGGGCTTTGTTCTCTCGCAGGAACAACGCTTTACCTAGCACAAGAGAGAGTTCATACAGCAAGGCATTTGGCTAAACTCTCCCCTCTGGAAAATCAAAACCAAACACAAAAAGAACTTCTCGAAAAATTCAATGCCAAGCTCCAATCCCTAGACAACAACCTGATACAACTCAAGCAACAAGAAGAAAAACTTCGAATCATGGCCTCGCTGAAACCGGGCAAAGAAAAAGACGACTTGGGAGTAGGAGGTGTCTCAAAAGATGCGCTTCCTGAAGGCCTGGAGAAACTTGCCCCGTCTGAACAAAGATTTATTCGGAGATTAAATCGTCAATTCCAGGACATCGAAAAGCGCACCACCGAACAGGAAAGCGCGTTCAAAGACCTATTGAGAGCGTTCCGCGACAGAAGTATCTTGCTTGCCCACACACCTTCCATATGGCCTGTGAAGGGTTGGCTTTCATCCAGCTTCGGCTACAGGCGCTCTCCATTTACAAATCGACGAGAATTTCATGCTGGAATTGATATCGTCGCAAGGGAAGGAACCTCCATATTCGCCCCAGCAGATGGCGTTGTTATTAGCGATAGAAGAGCGGTAGGTTATGGCAAAATTCTTAAAATTCAGCACATGCAGGGTATCGTTACTTCATTTGCTCACAATAGCGTGCATTTAGTGAAAGTCGGGCAACGCATACGGAGAGGCGACATCATTGCCAAAGTCGGTTCCACAGGCAGGTCCACAGGACCACATCTTCACTATGAAGTCAGAATAAATGGAGTCGCAATCAATCCAAGACTATATATTGTCGAGTAAATAAAATCCCAGCAACCCGCCTGAAGATTCAGCTTTTTCTCCCTAATACAGCATGGTAGTCTATATATGCGCAAAGGTAGCTTGTACGCCTTCATCCCAATGGAGATGTGATTGATGGTCTCAGTTTTTGAATCAAGTTTATCGATGTTCAAATCAGTATTCGGGACAGCGAATGACCGCCAGCTCAAAAAGATGCACCCGTTAGTCGCGGAAATCAATTCTCATGAATCCCATATTCAACGGATGACTGACGAACAGATGCGCGAGGAAACAGAACGCTTTAAAGAGCGGCTCACTTCCGGTGAAATATTGGATAACATTTTACCGGAAGCGTTCGCATTGGTGCGCGAAGCTGGCTGGCGACATCTCCAAATGCGTCATTTCGACGTTCAACTCATTGGAGGCATGATTCTTCACAGCGGAAAAATCGCCGAAATGAAAACCGGGGAAGGAAAAACCCTCGTCGCTACCCTTGCAGCCTATTTAAATGCCTTAGAAGGCAAGGGTGTGCACATCGTTACTGTGAACGATTATCTCGCTAGCCGCGATTCCGAATGGATGGGTCGACTCTTCAGAGCCCTGGGTCTCACTGTCGGGTGTATACAACATGGCATGGATGATGATGCGCGGCGCCGTGCATATGCCTGCGATATTACATACGGCACCAATAATGAGTTCGGGTTCGACTATTTGAGAGACAACATGAAATTCGAGCCTGGTAGCCGTGTCATGCGCGAATTGAATTACGCCATCGTGGATGAAGTTGACAGCATATTGATTGATGAAGCCAGAACTCCTCTCATCATAAGTGGACCGGCTGATGAAGCTACACGAATGTATGGCGTTGTAAACCGTGTGATACGTCCTCTGCTCAAAGAACAACAAGGTGTTGTCGAAAAAGATAATACGGAAGAAGACGATGGATATGTAGAAGGTGGTAAAGATGCCATTAGCAAGAAAAAATACGAATATCTGATCGTCGATGAAAAAAGCCGAACGGTAAATCTAAAAGAAACGGGTGGGCATGAAGCCGAAAAACTCCTGCGCCGTTCCGGCGTCATGGCGAATGACCAAAGTTTGTATGACATGAACAGCATCACGGTGCTGCATCATGTGGAACAGGCGCTAAAGGCGCATGTCCTGTTCACTAACGACGTCGATTATGTAGTGAAGGACAACGAGGTTGTAATCGTCGATGAGTTCACGGGGCGCATGATGCCAGGCCGGCGGTTCAGTGATGGTCTTCATCAAGCACTGGAAGCGAAAGAGGGCGTCAAGATTCAGGAAGAAAATATCACCCTGGCAACCATCACTTTCCAGAATTATTTCAGGCTATACAACAAACTAGCCGGTATGACCGGCACCGCGGATACCGAAGCAGCAGAATTTAATTCTACTTACAAAATTGATGTGGCGGTTGTGCCGACGAATCGCGAATTGATTCGAACAGAATATCCTGATGTGGTCTATCGCACAGAACGAGAAAAAATAGACGCCGTCGTAGACGAGATACTTGAATGCCATAAGAAGGGGCAGCCAGTATTGGTAGGTACTATCAATATAGAGAAAAGCGAAAGGCTCTCCTCAATTCTTAAAAGAAGACGTATTCCTCATCACGTGCTCAACGCAAAAAACCACAGCAAAGAGGCGGAGATTATCGCACAGGCAGGACGCAAGGGAGCTGTTACGATCTCCACCAACATGGCGGGCCGTGGAACAGACATCCTCTTAGGCGGAAACCCTGAGTTTCTCGCATCTGCTAAATCGAATACGAATGATGGTCCTGCCTATGAGGAGGCATTGAAGGAATTCCAGGTATCGTGCCAATCAGAGCATGACGATGTGGTTGTGCTTGGGGGTCTTCATGTGCTGGCTACCGAACGACATGAAAGCCGCCGCATCGACAACCAACTCCGCGGTCGCTCGGGCAGGCAGGGCGATCCTGGAAGTTCGCGGTTCTTTCTTTCTCTCGAAGACGATTTGTTGCGCATTTTTGGCTCCGACAGAATCAAGGGTTTGATGGAAAAACTGGGAATGGAAGAAGGAGTGCCCATTGAGGCAAAAATGGTGACGCGCGCCATAGAGAATGCTCAGAAACGTGTTGAGGCGCATCATTTCGAGATGAGGAAACATCTTCTCGAATATGATGACGTGATGAATAAGCAGCGCGAAGTCATCTATTCGATGCGTCGAGAAATTTTAGAAGGTACTGAAGTACTCGAGCGAATCAGAGAATTTACATCTGGTATTCTTGATGCCATTTTTGATTTGCATTTGCCGGAGTCTGAACATTTTGAAGATTGGGATTTGGAGGCTTTCGCAGGCGCGGTTGAGAGTCAATATGGTATCCATGCTACGGTGGAGGGACAAAAAGTCATATTCTCAACCTCCGAACCCATGGTGGTAGATATCGAAGAGGAATTAAGAGAGGAACTCGTTCAACGAGTTCATAATTTCGTGCAGAATGTTTTAGAGGATAAATACCGCGGCTTTGATTCTGAAACTGTCCTGGAACTCTCCAAACTCATTTATATCCAGATTTTGGATACACAGTGGAAAGATCATCTGACCAACATAGAACAACTCAAAGAGGGAATTGGGCTGAGGGGCTATGCGCAGGTAAACCCCTTGAACGAATACAAGAAAGAAGCTTTTGACATGTTCGGAACTATGACCGAAAGAATTGAAGCAGATACAGTACTCTATATGTATCGCCTCGATATTTCGGATGAGGATGTCGCTCTGGAAGAATCGCGCCATGAACAAGATATGGTATTCTCCCATGCGGACGCGGCGGGATTTGGAGATGCTCCCCCTAGAGAGACAATACAGACATCCACCCCGGTTAAACGAGCCACTCCCAAGGTTGGCCGCAATGAACCATGCCCTTGCGGCAGCGGCAAAAAGTACAAGTTTTGCTGCGGCAGATCATAACGCTTACATCTACATAATTGGCATGTAACAACTAATGTTTCCATTCAGGCGATGGATTCGTTAGCTTGCGTCCAATAGAGAATGAAAAATTTTCTCCAATCGTGAAGGTACAACCATGAAATTCGGCATCATGCTCAGAGGTCAATTCACCTTGGAAGATGATATGCGATCTCGGTTCCATGAATTGATGGAACAAGCAAGAAGGGCCCAAGAATTAGGATTTGTTTCGATTACCAAAGGAAACCACTATAGCGCATATCCACTTCAGGATTTCCAGCAATTACCTTTTCTCGCTCGTATCAGTGCTGAAGCGCCAAAACTGCGTCTTAATGCCGGCATTGTACTCCTGTCTCTCCACAAGCCAATGGATATCGCCGAGCAGTTGGCAACCATTGACGTGATGTCAAACGGGAAGCTCATATTTGGTGCCGGGCTTGGCTATCGTGAAGTGGAATTCAGGGGATTCGGCACAACGCAAAAGGAGAGGGTAAAGCGACTCGAGGAAAACCTGGAGGCCATCAAGCGACTATGGTCAGAAGAGAAAGTGTCGATGAAAGGATCACACTTCGAGCTCATCGAAGCATCTTGTCCTATGAAACCTGTTCAGAAACCACATCCGCCCATCTGGATCGGAGCGAACAGCGACGCTGGCATACGCCGCGCAGCCAGGCTAGGGGATTGTTATTACGTAAATCCACACAATCGCCTCGACACCACAAAGCGCCAGATAGAGCTTTACCGCCAGACTCTCGATAAAATCGGGAAACCCTTCCCTGAAGAATTTCCGATGCGTCGGGAGGTGTTCGTCGCAAAAGACCGTTCAGAAGCCATTCGGCTCAGCAGGCCTTATCTTGAGATTAAATATCGGGAATACCACCGTTGGGGCCAAGACAAGGCCATGCCCAAAGGAGATGACGATCTGGGGCAGCAGTTCGATGATTTATTGGAGGACAGGTTCATCCTTGGTTCGCCAGACGAAGTGGCAGAAGGGATATTGGAACTGGCAGATCTCGGTATTAATCACCTCATCATGAGCATTCAATGGCCGGGGATGCCTCAACCTCTCGTTTTGGAAACGATGCAGATGATGGCAGAAGAAGTGTATCCAAAAGTTCTGCAGGGAGTATAGTGAAGTGTCACCAACGCCTAGTGAAACATTGTGCCAATTTTCCCATGACTTGGCATTTTATGACATCCCTACCGCAGTAGTTCACAAAGCGAAATTATTGATCCTTGATTTTCTAGGGATTGCTCTTGCAGCTTGTTCCATGGAAATTGACAAACCCTTGCGTGCAATGGCGATAGCTATGACGGGGAATATTCCGGCCACAGAAAACACCTCTTATGATTCGGGACCTTGCAGCACTATAGGAGAGAAGTATCGAATGCCCGCGGCCACCGCAGCTTTTTTGAATGGTGCTCTGGGTCATTCACTCGATTTTGACGATACACACGCAAAATCAATCATTCACACAGCAGCGCCTGTCGTGCCAGCGGCTTTCGCAGGAGCAGAAGTATTCCAGAAAAAAGGACAAGATATGATTCGAGCATGCGCGGCCGGGTTCGAATCGGAAATTAGAATAGGGTTAGCTGCTCCAGGTAAATTTCATGCCCGCGGTTTCCATATGACCGCAATAGCCGGCACTTTTGGCGCCGCCATAGCCTATGCGCTTCAAAGTGGGCTAAGCGCCGAAAGAATGAACTGGTCACTTGGTATATGTGGAAGCATGGCTGCCGGGCTCTTTGAATATTTGGAAAACGGGAGTCCAGTAAAGGCGCTTCATCCCGGTTGGGCGGCGCATGGCGGTATTTGTTCCACGATTCTCGCAGACAATGACTTCTCCGGTCCACAAACTGTTCTTGAGGGCAGATTCGGCTTGCTGAAGAGCCACTTAGGTGATGAAGAATTCGAAGTAGAAGCACTTACACGAGGGCTGGGTGAAATCTGGGAAACCTTGGCCACAGGCTTCAAGCCCTATCCTTGCGGCCATGTGATTCATTCGTTTTTGGATGCCGGATTGCGCCTCAAAGAACGTGAAAAAATACATCACGCCAAAATTAAAAACATCGTTTGTCATGCAGCCAAGGGGGCAATCGACCTGGTGCTTGATCCGATAGAGGTAAAGCGAAAACCTCGTGGTGAATACGACGCAAAATTCTCTTTGCCTTATTGTTTGGCGAGTATTTTTGTGAGGGGTAGGTGTGGAGTAGAAGATTTCGATAAACGCGCGATTGAAGACTCCACAGTATTAGCACTGGCGAATAAGGTTTCTTTTGCTCAAGATGATTCACAGGATTTTCCGAGATTTTTCCCCGGGGTTGTTGAAGTTCGTCTTGATGATGGGAGCACGTTTTTCGAGGAGGAAAAACATCAAAGAGGGTGCCCAGAAAATCCATTCACTGACGATGATGTTTATGAGAAATTCAAGGACAATGCCCAGCGCAGTCTCTCATCTGTAGAGGCAGATAATTTGAAGGCGATGGTGATGAGCCTCGAGGATTTGGAGGACGTAAATGGTATAGGTGAATTGTTAAGAAGTGCAACTAATCATAGAGTGGATCCTCGATCACTGTTACAAAATCCGGCATAATGCGGAACCTGATCTCTTCACCTACATCTACCCTTAGATTAGGGTGTACACGCATTTTCAGCCGGTGTCCCTTGCCTATTTCATCGATTATTTCGACTTCCAACGAGATTGATTGTCCCACATAGCGAATAGTACAAACCTTCGCCCCAAAGGGACCGTTTTGGTCGATTTCAAAACTCTCAGGCCTGACGGATATAAAAGCATCCGTGCCGAATTCGAGGTTTCGCATGGAGAGACATGGAACTGGCCCAATGCTCGTCATCACCTCATCATAACCGGCCGATAAAACGATACCTTGTAAAATATTTGTCTGTCCGACAAAACGAGCAGCGAATTCCGTAGCGGGGAATTGGTAAATTTCACGAGGCGAGCCGCCTTGTTCAACTTTTCCATTTCGCATGATTAAAATATGGTCGGCCATATACATCGCTTCTTGCGGATCATGAGTGACCATTAACGTGGTAACACCCATTTGCTTAATCAATTTCAGCGTATCTTCGCGCACCTGGACTCGCAGGTTGATGTCAAGCCCGGAAAATGGTTCATCCAAAAGCAGAAGCCGAGGGAGAGGCGCCAATGCCCGAAGCAGGGCAACGCGCTGTTGCTGGCCTCCTGAAAGGGTATGGGGGTAAGCATCTGTTAATTCTACGATATCCATTTGGATCATGGTTCTTTGTATTTCAGCCATTATTTCTGGTGAAGGCTTATTGAAGCCGAAGGTGATGTTTTGCAATACATTCAAGTGGGGGAAGAGAGCATAATCCTGAAACATGAACCCCACATTTCTCATTTCCGGAGGCGTCTCAATTCCACTTGCGGGATCGGATATCACATTTTCGTCGAGGCGAATCCTTCCAGATTGCAGAGAAGTCAGCCCAGCCACCAAACGCAATAATGTCGTCTTGCCACATCCAGAAGGCCCCAGCAGGCACGCAACCTCACCCTCTTCGACAGTCAAGGATAAGTATTCGATTACTCCTTTGTCGCCATATGAATGTGAAATTTTTTCAATATCGAGTTTGGCCATTTAGAGCATGAACCTCATTTTCCAGCTCCAGGGCGCGCGTCTCGAATGGTGCGGCTCAAATAAACGACGGGCAATAACCCTGCCGCAACGATACTCAAAGAGCCAAGAGCGCTTTCTTCTAATAGTTCATCTGTGGCCAGTTGGTGGACTTGCGTTGCCAGCGTTTCAAAATTAAACGGACGCAATATGATCGTCATTGGGAGTTCTTTCATCGTATCAACAAAAACCAAAATCGCTGCCGCCAGGATACCCCCACGGATCATAGGTATGTGAATACGCTTGAGGGTTCTAGCAGGCCCCAGACCCAGCGTTCGAGCGGCGCCATCCATGTTGGGCGTAATTCTCATCAGGCTGGCTTCCATCGTGCCGTAGGATAGCGCCAAAAACCGCGCCAGATATCCGTAACTAACGGCTGTGATCGTGCCGCTAAAGAACAAGCCTGATGAGATGCCAAAAGTATTGTTGAGAAACCCTTGGATAAAAACATCCATCTTACCCATGGGAATCAGGACCCCGACGGCGAGAACCGCACCGGGCACGGCATATCCGATACTGGCGAACCGGGCAGTCGATTTCAGCAACTTGTTATCCTTCAGGCGCACAGCATACGCAAGATAAATACCAGCCACTACGGATAAAGTTGCACTGAGGGTTGATAAGACGAGGCTATTTGAAAGAATGGAATAAAAATCACGTGAAATGCTTTCTTCATAAAAGCCCCATGCGTAATAGCCTAAAATACATGATGGCACTATGAAGCCGAACCCGATCGGCAACAAACAGAAGCTTACCGCGCACAACATCTTTATGCCTCGTAATTGGTAACTTGGGAGGGCTTGAAATTTAGTGGAAGTGTTAAAATATCTTTGATTGCTGCGCGATTTTCTCTCCGCCCACAAAAGAAGCAAGACAAAACAAAGAGCGACAACGGCAAGTTGAGCAGCGCCTGATAGATTATTCATGTTAAGCCACACGTCAAAGATTCCAGCCGTGAGCGTCTCAACTGCAAAGAAATCAACCGTCCCAAAGTCATTCAAGGCTTCCATCAGAACCAGACTCACGCCGATGATCAGCGATGGTCGTGCCGAGGGCAGGGCGATGGAAAAAAAACTTTGCCATGCGGTTTTGCCCAAAGTTCTGCTCACCTCCAATATGCAAACCGATTGCTGCACAAAAGCGACGCGCGCGAGCAGGTAGACATAAGGGTAAAGCGTGACTGTCATCACAAAAATTGCGCCGCCGAGAGAACGTATCTCCGGAAACCAGTAGTCTCGACTTGATTCCCACCCAAAGATAGCTCGCAATAACGTCTGCACCGGGCCCGCATACTCAAAAACGTCGGTATACACATAGGCCACAACATACGCGGGCATCGCCAGGGGCAGGAGGAGCGCCCATTCAAATATTCGTCGTCCCGGGAATCGGCAAAGAGTCACCAACCAAGCGGTGCCGGCTCCGATGAGCAACGTACCTATGCCTACTCCCAGCATCAGTCCGATGGTGGTAATCACATAGCGTGACAATACAGTTGTGAGCAGGTGATGCCAGATGTCACCACTAGGCTGCAGGGCGAGATAGCTTACCGATAGAAGAGGAGCCGCAATGAACAATGCGAGCAGAAGGGTTCCAATCGTCCAGAAATCTACTTGAAACCTTTTAGCCAAACGCCTAGGGAAGGCTACTATGTTTAATCCAGCACCTGCACTCATGCCATCCCTGCCACAAGACTTACTTCAAGTAATCGCCTCTCGGAATCTCTTGATAAACAAAGACCCCAAAAGCCTTTGTATCTGTAACCAGAATACTAAGACTTTTGGGGCCTAGATACTAGCTGCTAATTACTGGGACTGAAGTTGTTGTAATCTACCTTGTCCACCAGTTTGGAGGCGATAGCCCGCTTATTCGCCACTTTGGCCAAATTGATTGTATCGGCCTTGAATTTTCCCCATGAATAGACGAGTGGGTGGGTCTTCACGCCCTTTTTCAACGGATATTCATAATTCTGCTCGGCGTAGAGTTTCTGCGCGTATTCGCCACTCAAGTACTCGATGAGGCGAACCGCGTTTTTCCGGTTTTTCGCATGCTTGGCAACGGCGGCGCCGCTGATGTTGACGTGCGCGCCCCTGTCCTTTTGATTCGGAAATACGATGTATACGGCTTTCGCCCATTCTCTTTGAACTTTCTTTTTCTTGTTGGTTGCCATTTTCGCCATGTAATACGTATTGGCCAAAGCGAGATCGCATTCACCTGCATGAATGGCTTTCGCTTGCGCACGATCGTTGCCGCTGGGCTTACGGGCGAGGTTGGACTTGAGGGCCATCAACCATTTCTTGGCTTTCGCTTCGCCCGAGTGTGCCACTATGGAAGCGAACAAGGATACGTTGTAAACGTGTTTTCCCGAACGCGTACAAATTCTGCCTTTCCATTTGGGGTCGGCCAGATCCTCATAGCGGGTGATTGCTCCCGGCTTTACGCGCTTTTTGCTGGCATAGATGACGCGTCCGCGCAGCGTGAGACCAAACCAGTGGCCTTTTGGATGTCGATAGGAGGAGGGGATATTCTGCTCCAATACTTTCGACTGCACGGGCTGCAGCAATCCCGCCTTATCCATGTCGTGGAGACGACCAATGTCCACAGTCAACACGGCATCTGCCGCCCCTGGTGTCGCCTTGATTTTCTCGAGCATACCTTTTTTCGCAAAAACGATATTGGTCTTGATGCCCGTTTTTTCAGTGAACGCTTTCAGAATCGGCTTGATGAGAAAAGGCTGCCGATAAGAATAGAGGTTTACGACCTCTTCGGCGTTGGCCGTGGTCTTGCCCAATGCCAGAATAGCCAAGATGACGAACATGGAAATTCCAACGTACATCCTCGTACACTTTGCTCGGTTTAGTGCTGCAAACATAAGTTCCGTCTCCTGTGTAGCGTAGCGGCCATTTGGCGGGGTTACGTGAAGTTGGCTTCAGGGTGAGCCGGGGCACACAAACCCGTAAATTTCAGACTCGTCTTTTTGATTGTTTTATTTTTTGGGACATATCGTCGAAATCGATGACGCTGATGTCGCAGTGGTAAGAACATGTCGGGCACGTATCGACACTCTCGCACGAGCGGCGAAACTGATGGAATTTCTCCAGGATTTCCTGATTACCGTGCTCTTCGAAAAAGCGCAGGAGATCCAGAAACCGGTCTATGGAGTTGCCGCTCACGTAATGCTCCATCACGCAGGCGTCGACAAAGGCTTGTTCTTCTTCTACTCCCAATACGTCTATGAGGAAGTGCATTAGGATAGAGAATTTGCCCGATACGCTCTTAGCCCGTTTAGCGCCTTCTTCCGTTAAAAGAATGCTTTCGTAGACACGATGAGATACCAGTCCATTGGAGCGGAGTGTCTTTACGGCGGCAGAAACGGCCGGTTTCGCCACACCCAGCATGGAGGCGATATCCGTTACGCGCGCGTAACCTTTACTCTCCTGAAGGTCGAATATGGCGCGAAGATAATGTTCCAGACTGGGCGAAAGAGAACCGCGCGAATGTTGTGGCTGTGGAGTCATAGTTTAAATCCCTTTGGAAATTGAATATTCAATTGTTGTGGTTAGGCAATAATGTTAATCACAATTAACAATGTTGCAAAGTATTTACCGATTGTCAATATAGAAATGGGAAATTTTTCGAATTATTTTGCAGATATTCAATGCAGGGTAAAAAAATTACAAATCTGACTATCTCGCTTCTTGCAATAAAGGTTGAATAGCGCCCCTTACACCCGCCCATTCTCCCAATTTGCCCAAAACTACTTTTGATGAACTGCTCGATTGTTCGAAAGACCTCTCCTCCCAAGCCATCCGGGCAGTTGGCAGGAAATGTTCTTTCGCGTTCACCAGCCCTCCCACGAGAACGATTCTTTCCGGATTCAGCAAATTCATGATGTTGGCGATTCCAATTCCGAGCGCATAACCGCCATTTTCCCAGATTGTTCTTGCTTCAAGGTTCCCGGAGTCAGCCAGTTCGGATAAGCTTGCAGGTGAAATTTTATCAATCAACCCGATAGCGGAATCCGGGTATCGTTCCGTATGGTTCCTGGCGTCTCTTTCCAGAGCCCAGCCCGAAAAATAAGCTTCCAGGCACCCGCGGGAGCCACAAGTACACGGCTTGCCGTTTGATTCGATTGCCATGTGGCCGATTTCTCCCGCCATTCCAGATGCCCCCCCCCAGATTTCTCCATTTTGCACAAATCCTCCTCCCACACCGGTGCCTAGCGTGAGAATGAACATGCTCTCGCATCCTACGCCCGCGCCAGCGAAAAATTCCCCCAAGGCAGCGGCATTCGCATCGTTCATCATCTGTGGCGGAATAGGGGAGAAGGAATCTTCCAACATCCCGAGAAGGGGAACTCCACAAAGAGCGGGCAAGTTGGGAGAGTCGATTACTTTGCCGGCATCCAGGTCCAGAACGCCTGCAACAGCAACCCCGATGCCTTTGAGATGTTTATTCGAAGAGAGGGATTTTGTGGCATCCTTGAATAAATCGAGGTAATCTTCCGGCCTAAGACACCGCTGCGTATCCATGGAGCAGCGCTCTTGTAATTCTCCATCCAAACCGAATGATGATGCCTTGAGAAAAGAACCCCCGAGATCGAAGCCAACATAGATTTCGTTGCCGGGCAATTGTCAAAACCTCAGCTCAGCCGAATTGTTGCTTTGTTTATCTGCCGTGCAGAATGCACCTGTAATGGGAATGAAAGTCGATTCAGTTCTTTTTCATTCATAGGCCCAGGCCGTGGAGCCGACTGCTTTAGCGAAGCGGTCATATTTCTCAGCAGACGAAACCCTGGGGACATCGCCTTTGAATTCGACTCTCGCAAAATAGCTCTCTGCATGAGAAAGCGTATCGTCCGTATCTATCATCAACGCGATGCCGCCAACATCGGGCGCCTCAGAACCAAAAACCCTAAAATAATCATCCATCACATTGCGTTTTTCGGTTATCCATCTGCCGAGATTTTCTATGCCGCTTCTGACCACGATATAATGGACCATCGGGTTTTTACGACTTCTCAGTATCGACCCTTCAGGCGCACTCGTATCCCAGACGTAACCAATCAGTCGGCTATTGAGAAAACTGGGGAACCGGGGAAATACGACATAAATACCAGCCGCCTGGTCATCAGATTCAACATTCCTCGCATCCGCGCCCTTGGGGAGTTTCGTTACTTTCCATTTCCATGAAAGAACCGGAAACTTCTTGAGATCCAGTTTGACTTCCCGGTAAATAGAAACAGACGCATTTTCGCTTCTCATGCGAAGCACTTTCGCATGTCTGTTGTAATCCCGGATCAGTCGAACATCGGCCTTTCCATGCCATACCTTGAGTGCCCACCCTTTTGGCAATTGGTCGGAATTGTTCTGAGCCGGACTCAAGGCGAAGTCCGTCACGATCATATTTCCCTTCTGGGCATACGCATGGCCAGGCAGTTGGATGGCCGCAAATATCGCCAGTGCGGCGAAAATAGCCGGATGGATATACTTCATCAGTATGTCCTATGGATTTCTCAACGATTGGGCGAACCGCGCTATCACGGATAACCGCTGAGAGTTAGGCGTTAACAGCAATTCACTAACAAAATTACCAAATCCATTACATTGGTTCCGCTTGATCCGGTGTATACACAAGCTCTCCGGCGGCGGAGGAAATCGTGGCTGTTATTATCGCGCAAATGTGCATAAGGGTCAAGCCTTTGATTTTGTGCTGTTTTAGCTGTTTTGCCATCGACGATCGCACCTGCGGCATCAGTTGGCCCGTCTTTTCCATCGGTGCCCGCAGCGAGAAGGCAGATGTTCTCATGGCCGCCAATCTCAATGGCGAAAGACAGAGCGAGTTCCTGGCACCTGCCACCCACACCATTTCCCAACACTCTTACTGTTGTTTCGCCGCCATACAGAAGGCATTGAGGTGAGTTTTTTTTGCGTGAATTGTCTAAAATCCCTTTGGCGTCTTCCGCGATAGATTTACCCGCGTCTTTGGCTTCGCCGCTGAGAGAATCGGATTGCACCTTCACGCTGTAGCCCATGGATTTGGCTTTTTCGTATGCGGCTTTGATGGCGATTTTGTTGTTTGCCACTACATGGTGGCTCACACGACTGAATATCTTGTCTCCCGGAACAGGGGTATCTGGGATATCTCGCCGGCAACCAGCTTCAATCCTTTTTTTGATTGCTTCTGGCATATCACGGAACACACCGTAGCGCTGCAAGTACGCTTTAGCCTGAGAGAACGTGGTCGAATCACCGGAAGCAGGACCTGAGCCAATCACATCCAGGGGGTCACCAATCACGTCCGATACGAGAAGAACGATCATACGGGCAGGGAATACTGTTCGGGCCAGATTACCGCCTTTAAGCTCGGACAAGTGTTTGCGCACGCAATTGAGAGCTTCTATTGGGGCGCCTGCTAGCAGCAGAGAATTCGTGACGGATTGTTTATCCTCGAGAGAAATTCCGGGCGCAGGTGCGGGCATCAGAGCTGAGCCTCCACCGGATAACAGGAATATCACCATATCCTCTTTCCGAGCGCCGGCAGCCAATTTTTCTATTTTCCGGGAGGCTTCCAAACCTGAGCTGTCGGGTACAGGGTGCGAAGCTTCGAGAATTTCAATGGATCTACACCTTTCGCCATAGCTATATTGGGTGACGACGGCGCCACCATCAATTCGATTTCCGAGACGCCGCTCAACCGCACGCGCCATTTGAGAGCTCGCCTTTCCCGCGCCTAAAACGAGTATTCTCCCCGTCTCATTTAGGGATATTTTTTGTTTGCCCAAAATGAGAAAATCATTGTCCTTATCCTTTTCGACTTTCATATAACGATAAACAGCTTCACCTGCATGAACGGCATTTAATCCGGCCCGGAAGATGGCGCGCGCCTCTCTTTTTAGGGATCTTCTGCGTTTTGATTGCATATTTCGAGTCATCTCATCGATCGGTGAACAATATATGGGTGATGCTTCGCCCTTTGCCTTGATTCGATGTAATCTTGACTTTACATGAATCCAGTTATTCTTTCCTGGCAGAAAAGTAAAGGAGAAGGAGTGGCAAGTGTTGGAATAATCGCGAACCCGCAATCAGGTAAAGACATCCGGAGGCTGGTGGCGCTGGCAAGTTCTTTCAGTAACAACGAAAAGGTTTTGATGCTTCGCCGAGTGATGGCGGGGATTTCTGCAATTGGACTGGATAATATCCTGATGTTCAATGATCTCGGTTCCCTGGGCGCTGTCGCTGTGGATGGGTTTCGTCATGAGAACAAAAACCCGAAAGTGCAACTCTTTGAAGTGGATGCCAGTGGAGAAACGGCTGACTCCACCAAAGCGGCTTGCAAACTCGCTGAACTGGGCGTTCGATGTATCATTGTTCTCGGAGGGGATGGCACTTGTCGCGCTGTCGCCAAAGGGTGCAGCAAAATTCCCCTGATCCCTTTATCCACTGGGACGAACAATGCCTTTCCGTTTTCCTGGGAAGGAACTGTGGCCGGTATGGCCGCGGCTTTTTATGCCCTTCACCCAAGAGTATATGGAAGCGAGAAAAAAGTGACGAAACAGCTTCATGTGAGCCTTGATGGCAAATCCGAAAGTGCCCTGGTTGATATCGCTATCATCAAGGAATCATTCTATGGGGCGCGTGCAGTCTGGGACATCAGGCGCGTGGACTCGGTGGCGCTGACCAGAAGCGAGCCCGGGCGTTTGGGGCTGTCTTCACTAGGTGCGAGTTTGCGTCCGATTGATTCGAATGAACCAGTGGGATTGTGGTTGAAACTGGGGGCGAAGAGCAAATCCAATCAATGCGTTATTTCGGCAATCGGACCTGGGCAGGTTGCTTCCGCCAAGGTATTGGAACACAAGGTCGTCAAACTTGGAGAAACCATAAAATATCGAGCACCAGATGTTCGCGTGCTGGCCTTCGATGGGGAACGGGAATACTTGTTAAGTAAGAGGGAAGAAATAGAAATAACGCTGGAACTCGATGGGCCTGCGATACTGAACGTTCCTGCGATATTGAAAAAGGCGGCCATCCGAGGCGATCTTCAAACGAAGAATTGACGTCTTTGAAAGACTTTTCACCCCTGGAGGGGAAGAAAATTTTTTCTATAGTTGACAAAAGAAGGCCAAGTGTCTATTTTTATTTTTGGCACTCAGCGCTATCGAGTGCCAAGGCATTGATAAATAAAGAATTTAACGGGTTATCCTGTTCATCTCAGAAGTTTCGGGATGTTTTTTTTACACAAATGTATCGGTCAACTTGATATCTGAAAAGTGAAGAACGGCTTTGGCACCATTGTGGCGAATGATTTTGGATAGCATTTTTTAGGGAGTTCTTCGTGATTCGAGTTGAGAACCTTACAAAATATTACGGTAATCTCCGTGGTGTGACGGATATATCCTTTCGAGTCGAAGAAGGTGAGGTGCTCGGTTTTCTTGGGCCCAATGGCGCCGGAAAATCTACGACCATGCGCATTTTGACGGGGTATATGCCTCCAAACTCAGGTTCCGCCTGGGTGGCTGACATCAATGTCTCGGAATCACCGCTGGAAGCCCAGAAAAATCTCGGATATCTCCCGGAAACCAATCCGTTATACACAGAGATGACCGTTAGAGCCTATTTGAATTTTGTTGCATCCATGAAAGGTATGAGCGGGACGGATAAAGAAGCCGGCATTCGGAGGGTTGTCGGCAGTTGCGGCCTCGAGGATGTCGCCCACCGCCTCATCGGCAATCTCTCCAAAGGATATCGTCAGCGTGTCGGATTGGCGCAGGCAATGGTGAACGACCCGCCTGTGTTGATTCTTGATGAACCCACATCAGGCCTCGACCCGGCTCAGATTGTGGAAATCCGGAATTTGATTTCTGAACTCAAGGGCAACCGAACCCTTATTCTAAGCACGCATATTCTTCCTGAAGTAAACATGGTTTGCGATCGGGTTGTCATCATCCACCAGGGCCGGATAGCTGCCGAGGGAGCTCTCGATACGCTGGCGGCAGACATGCAGTCCGACTCGATGATACGCATTTCGGCAGTCGGAGTCACCGACGCGCTGTCCGGTAAAATGAAAATGGTATCAGGGGTTGAACGCGTAGAACTTGTAGGTACTTCAACTGGAGAGGAAGCGCATTTCGATGTGCACGCCAAAGGCGGTGATGACATTCGCTCTGACTTGGTTGCCGCTGTTTTCGCGGCGGAGGGGAAACTGACTGAAATTCGCAAGATGAGGCTTACGCTGGAAGACCTTTTTGTTCGTATCGTGAGTGGAGAGCAGAAACACGATGAGGAAACTGTTGATGAGGAACCTGTAAATGCATAACACCTTTTACATATGCCGACGCGAACTAACCTCGTTTTTCTTCTCGCCTATCGCTTATGTCATCCTTGCCGCATGGACGGTATTGATGGGATTCTTCTATTCTGGCGCTTTTCTCTCCTACGCCGTCGTATCAATGCAATTGGCCAGAAATCCCCAGGCGGCAGCTCAATACAACATCACGCCGACTTCCGCTGTTCTGGAACCGGTTTTTTCCAGCGTCACCGTGATTCTCTTGTTCGTCGCTCCGTTGCTTACAATGCGCCTGTTCAGTGAAGAGAAAAAACAGGGCACCATAGAGCTGATGCTCACCTTCCCACTGCGCAACGGCCAATTATTCGCCGGCAAGTATCTCTCCGTTTTATTCATCTATTTGATAATGCTGGCAATTACTATCGTATATCCGATTATTCTGAGTGCTTTCGTCAAGGTGGATTGGACCATCGTTTCCTCGGCCTATCTGGGAATGGTATTGACGGGCATGGCGTTCCTTTCCGTTGGGCTTTTGGCCAGTTCATGGACCTCGAACCAGATCGTCGCAGCCATGCTTGCCTTCATGATCCTTCTCGCAACTTTCCTGGTGGAAGCGCTCGCAATATCGGCCGGGGAGCCGTTATCTTCGATACTCAGGCATCTTTCATTGGGCATGCATTTGCGAAATTTCATTCGAGGCATCGTCGATACGCGCGACGTTATTTATCTCATCAACATCAACCTCTTATGTGGTTTCCTCGTGCTCAGATCACTTGAATACTATAGGTGGAGAGGGTAGGAACTTGGAAAACAGAAATCTTTACTTGTTCATCGCCTCAGCCGCCTTATTGCTGATTGGCATATCCGGCTGGGCCGGGCATGACCAGTTTTCGGAACCTCCCCGATGGGCTTTCGCCATTATCGCCCTGGGAATTGTTTGTTTCGTTTATACGGTGTGGATATCCCGGCGCGAACTCCAGGGCGGCATTCGGCTCCGCTCTACCAGAACGGGCATACAGGTCGCGCTCATGATCGTTGTGGTGACCTCTATTTTGGTCATCGTTGAACTCGTGAGCGTCAAATACTTCAAGCGTTGGGACGTCACTCCTGGAAACTTCTACAGCTTGTCCGCGAAAACCATCAATCTGTTGAAAAAGCTCGATAGAGAAAAGAAGCGAATCGAGATCATTGCCTTTACACGCAAACTTGAAGAACCTGCTGTAACGGAAATTTTGGAGCAATATAAACGGGCATCGAAACAAATCTCTTTCCGGTTTTTGAACCTCGACGCCTCCCCGCGCACCGCCAAGAAATATGACGCAGACGCTTATGGCACATTGGTCGTGATTCACCATTTCGACAAAGAGCAAATCGAGAAACAGAACAAATCGAACTCCGCCGACCAGGAGAAGAAACCGACCTTCAGATCGGAAAAGATATTCAATCTTTCGGAAAACGCGATCGCCAATGCGATTCTGAAAACCATCCAATCCGAGCAGAAACGCGTATATTACCTCACGGGCCATGGAGAACGACTTTTCACGGGTCAGGGACGCGAGGCGATGAAGGCGCTGGCCATCGGTATGAGGGATGACAACTACCAGGTAGATGAACTTCTGCTGCTCAGGAAAAAGGGCGTGCCTCAAAATACCAGCATGCTGATTATCGCGGCGCCCCAAAAAGAGTTGGAAGAAGCTGAAGTCAAGTATATCGACGATTACATCAAATCCGGCGGAAAACTTCTTGTTTTCCTGGAACCCGGAATGAAGCCGGGGCGCCTTACAGCGCTGTTGGAGAGATACGGATTTGAAATTCCCGAATCTTTCGTCGTCGACCCCGAATCGGTGCGCTATGAGTTGGCGGGCGGAAATATAATCACGCCGTTCGCCGTTAACTATGGGTTGCACGAAATCACCAGGCAATTAAAGGGTTTCGCTACGGTATTTCCAACGGTGAGGAAGGTATCCGCCAAGGGTCTGCCCAAGGCGGGGCTGCACTCAGAGGAACTGGTCAGGACGGGTCCCGGAAGTTTTACAGTCGAGGAGATATCGATCCAGAACGGGCAACTTCACTTCGACCCGAAAACCAAGAAAGATGGTCCCGTGCCGATTGGCGCCGCTGTCACGGTTACGCTGGATCTTTACAAACTTGCGCAAGGGCAGGGGGCTGCAGACGATGCTAAAACACCAGCCTCCCAGAAGAAAACGAACGAGAAAAACGAGGCTAAAATTGTCGTTTTCGGGGATGCCGATTTCGCGAGCGATGCTTTCATCGGGGCGCAAGGCAACGGGAATCTTGTGTTTAATTCCGTGAACTGGCTCGGCGGCGAGAAAGACCTGATCACCATTCGTCCGAAAAGCCGTACGGGCGAACCTCTCGTGCTGGCCGGCGGGGAGGGGCGGTTCGTTCACTTGTTCACTGTCTGGGTCATGCCGTTGTTCATCATCCTCATCGGAGCCGCCGTCTACGTCAGGAGAAGGCAACTGCGGTGAACCCCAAGAAAAATCTCATATTACTACTCGTTTTGATCATCCTTGGTAGCGCGTATTACGTCTACGGCGTGAAATGGGCGTCCGAGGAGCGCGCCGCCGAAGAGCGCAAGGTCAAACTCCTGAAAGGAATTGACGAAAAGGCGCTGATCAGAATTGACGTAACGAGAGAAGAAGAACCATACCAAATCATCCGGACGGAGAAAGGGTGGCGTTTCGTGAAACCCGTCGATGCCGCCGTCGATTCGGATGAAATCGAGAAACTACTCGAAGCGGCGACGAAACTCCGCGAGCGCCGGCGCATCGGAAACGTAAAAGACAGGACAGAGTTTGGAATGGACAAGCCCAGGATGAAAATCACCTTTGGGCTGAAAGACAAGGAAGATGTTTCCATCGAGATTGGCGATAGAACCCCCACGCGCGAATTTCGATATGCCTCGGTAGCAAAGAATCCTGAAATCTTTACCCTCCAGCTTTCCGACATCGCCAAATTCGATAAAACAGTGTTCAGCATACGGGATAGGTCGATTGTCCCGGTGATGCCCGAAAGCGCGAATAAGGTGATCGTCGAGCCTCAGGATGGAGGCGAATACACCGTTGTCCGCAAGAGCAAAGATGAATGGGCGCTCGTGAAACCCATCCAGGACAGGGCCGACGCCATCGATTCCGAGGGCATTGTCTCTACCCTCAGATGGGACAAGGTGCAAAGATTCGTTGATGAAGCACCAAAGAATCTCGCCCCTTATGGTCTGGATAAACCCGGACTCACGGTGCGCATTTTCACCGAGGACAATGACAAGCCTGCAGACGGGGTTATCCTGGGCAGCAGAAAAGTGGAAGCGCCGGAGCCGAAGAGCGGCAAGAAAAAACCAAAAGCATATTACTACGCCAGGAGGCTCTCCGGCGGCCCCGTGATGCTCATCAATGAGAAAACGGTCAAGGAATTGCCTAAATCCGTATTTTCGCTAAGGCACAAGACTGTCATCGATTATGATGTCGACCACATCACGCGCGTTCTGGTTGAATCGAAATCTCAAAAAATAGACATCGTCCGAAAAGCGAAAAAGAAGTGGGACCTCCACGTCACTACGGCGGATGGGAAGAAAGAGAAACTCATCGGTCGCCACAAGCACGTGGACGACCTCTTGTGGGACATCAAGTGGAGCAATTCGATTGACTATGTGGATGACCCCGGGAGCGACCTGTCGAAATACGGCCTTGCGCGGGCGGTCGGTAAGGGCGCGCCGCTTCGCTTCACCCTCTGGCTGAAGAAGAAAGAAGATTCGCCTGTAGAGGATAAGTCTTTGATTATCGGGCGTTTTCTGGAAAAGAAGAAGAGAGCCTACGGCCGGATCGATGGGGAGAAACGCCTGTTCGCCATCAAGAAAGAAGACTATGACAAGCTCACGAAAACGCCCTATTTCCTGAGCGAGCGGCGACTGCTCCTGTACGCGAAAGACGAGGAAATTACGGAAGTTACGGCGCGCTTCCCGGATAAATTCTCCATGAAGCTCGAGCGCTTCGGCGATACCTGGCGGTTCCTCTCCCCAGAGGGCAGGGAGGCCGAGCCCGGCAACGTGAACGATCTGGTAGGCGCCCTCAGGGATTTCGAGCGGGAAGGGGAGGCTGAACCCGGCGAAGCGCCTGATTTCAAAGACTTTATCGTCGAACTCTCGGGCCGGGACATCCGCCACGGCGAGTGGGGCCCGTTCCGCTTCGCTGGCAAGGAAGGCTCTGAGTTCATGTACATGCGAGAGGGCGGAAAGACCTACCGCATCACCAAGAAATGGAATGAAGATAAGCTTCCCAAGTCCTTGAAAGACTGGGAGAAAGAGAAAAAAGCCGACGACGGTTCCGCATAGGATTCACACCCTCCGGTACCCCTCGCAAGTCGGCGGAACCTGAAATTCCGCAACACCAAAGCGTCAGCTCATCGTTTCATGCTCTACTTCTTATTTATCAATCATATATGACGTATACCTGGAATTGTGTTTAGTAAAATATCCCGCCGGTTTCGCGCACGCATCCACCCGCATTTGCGCGCATTTGCCGTCATCGTCCAGGTCGCAGCTTATGGCAGAATTCCCCTGAGTCGCGACCCCGTTGCGTCTTGTCCCTGATAATTAATTGTCGGAAATTTACGGAAAAACCCTGTGAATTTATCTAATTTTATTGATATTTTCAGAAGTTCCACAGACCTGAGCGCGTCGAATCGCTCCGTCATCACACATGCAGGCGTATCGGGGCTGATGACAGTGAGTGCGCCTTCAACTCCGAGTGAAGAAGATCGGCTCTTGCCGGAAAAGATCAATCACGACTGATGAAGAAGTGGTCTGCGTGGCGGAAGAGGAATCGTTTGCCGATCGTGAGTGGCTGCGGTTTTCATAACGCTCCGTATTGCCGGTCCGTATTCTCCCTCCCCGCGCAAATGAGAACACTCCCTTTTCCGTGCGGAGTTTCTCGTCCGTTCCGCCGAAAAGCCATAACGCCAGCCGCGAACTACTGCCTCCACCTTGAGCCGCTCCCTCCCCGGTTCAGGGCTTGTTTACGTCCGAAAGTTTCCGCCTTGTGCGAATGCGGCGTTTGTGGCTATCATTTTCGCATCACGAGGGGAGCTACCCAACAGAACAGACGGGAAACGACCTGACAGTACAGACGGGAAGGGAACGATCTCATCCGGCGGCTCGCTCGCAGCCGCAAGGAAGCTCATCCATACCAACTGTCCCCTTGACGGAAGTTTTCCGCAAGACAATCGAAAGCGCGCATACGTTTGCGCCCGGGGCTTCGCCGCCGCGCAGCATAGCCGGTCTTTGAGAACGCGCGCGGTAAGAAGTGTGCTTGCCGGGACGCTTACTGCTCGTGGCGATGGCTGCCTCGGAACGGGCGGCTGCCGGTCAGGCGAAAACGTCAGGGGGGAGAACATGAGGTCGCATCCGGACGCACGGGAAATCATTATCGTAGGGGCAGGCGCCGCAGGCCTGGCCGCCGCGTGGACACTCGAATCGCGCCGCCGACATGGCAACTACCGGGTCCAGATACTGGAAGCCTCGGAGAGGATTGGCGGTCGCATGTTTTGCGAGGAGGTCGACGGCTTTCAGGTGTACGGCGGCGCCAGCGTCATCCACGAGTCATTCGCAACCGTCAGGGAAATGGCGCGTGCGCTGGACGTGGAGCTCCACCCGAGTCCCGGCAAGAAAGGTGCGCAGAGTTTCGCTGGCGGACGATTCTGGAGCCTGTATGTGGGGGGGGCGCTGAAGCAGAAGCTGGAAAGCCTCCGCACCATGTTTTTCTCGCCGCAGAATTCGCTGAGGGGCATGTGGGAGATGGCGCGCCTTTTCGCGAAGCTGAGGAAACACAGCGATGAACTCGACTTCGAGGACCACACTCGGATCTTCGACCTGGACACGGGGGAGAGTTTCGCCGAATTTGCCCGCACCAATAACCTGAACCGATATCTGAAGCACGGCGGGGAACTGGACATCAACTGCTTCACGGGGGGCAGTCCCGAGCAGGTGGGGGCTGCGTATGGAATGGCGCTGCTATGGCTCTGGACCTTCAATCAGGCAGAGCGCAGCTATCTGCCTAAGCAGGGGGTCGCTACATTCGCCAAGGCTCTAACCGATACCGTTGCAGACTCCATCCGTGTCGCCACGCCGGTCGAACGAATCCTCACCGAGGCCGGGGCGGCAAGGGGTGTCGTCACGGCAAGTGGAGAAGAAATCCGTGCGGACGCGGTCATTTGCGCAACCACGTCCTCGACCGCCGCGCGCATCATCCCGGACCCGGCGGTTCGGGAGGTGCTGGAGCGTGTCACCTACAGTTCATGCTGCAATGTAGCGTTCGGCCTGGATGTGAACATCCTGCCGGAGGATTGCCATGCGGCCCTTTTCCCCCAGGGTTCGCAGACGTTTCTGACCATGGTCACCAATCTGGCGGGCCTCACCCCTGAAGCGGCGCCACCCGGGAAGACCCTTGTTCACGCGCTGGTGATAGACGAACACGCAAGAGAGTTGTTCACCTGCAATGACGATGAGGTCCTGCGCCGTGTCATGGGTGAAATGCGCCGGTTCTTTCGGGCAATGCCCGAACAACCCGTTTTCGGGAAGGTGTACCGATGGCCGGAAGCCATATGTCTGATGCCCGGCGGAATGCTCAGGGAGATGCATGAGATGCGTACCCGGCTCCCGGACCGTATAGGGGGGTTGTTCGTTGCCGGCGACTACACACGGCTGCCTTCCCTGAATGGCGCAATGAAAAGCGGTGTGGAAGCCGCCGAGGACAGCCTGGCGTATCTGGAAAACCCGCGCTTGCACCGTTGAAGGTGGCGGATTGCCGCGCCTGTGGTTTACCGGAACGAATCGAACGATGGCGACTTGCTCCAGCCGCCGCGTTCCTCCTCCAGGGCGTGGGCCATTCTGAACAGCGCGGCCTCGCTGAAATTCGGCCCGACCAGCTGCACCGCGAGCGGCAGCCCGTCTCCCGAAAACCCGCAGGGCAGGGATATCGCCGGTGCGCCCAGGGTGTTGACCCAGCGCGTGAAGCGCGTGAGCGTGGGAATCAGCCCCTCGGCTTCTGAGCGCGCCTGCGCGTGTGAGGGCGCGGGAGTGGGCGTCGTCGGCCCGGCCAGCGCGTCCACGGCGGAGAACACCTCCCTCTCGTAGCGGCGGATCAACTCCTCGCGCCTGGCGAGTGCTGCGTGATATTCAGCCGATTGGACCCCGCGCCCGGCTTCCAGGCGCGCCAGAATTTCGGGCGTCACCTGGTCTTCGTACTCCTCCAGTCGCTCGCCGTGTATCATCAGCGCCTCGTATTTGAAGATCGTGTTGGCGAGTTCTTCGAGTTCTTCCGTATGAGGAGGGGGCATTGGTGCGAGACGCGCGCCCAGGCGTTCGAGCGCTTCGCATATTTCTCCATATGCCGCTCGCACCTCCCCGGATGCGCCGCTCAATTCTTCGCCTCCCAGAACACCCACGCGCATGCCCTCGACGCTCTCTCCGAGCGCCCGGGTGTAATCGGGGACTGGCCGCGCGCTTGCACTCGCATCCAGGGGGTCGGCGCCCGCGATGGCGGAGAGCACCAGCGCGTTGTCCGCCACCGTTCGCGTGAGCGGGCCGAAAGTGTCGAGCGTCCAGGAGAGCGGCATCCCCCCATGCCGGCTCACGCGGCCGTTCGTGGGTTTCAGGCCCACCACGCCGCAAAACGCCGCCGGCAGCCGGATGGAGCCGCCCGTATCCGTGCCGATCGCCGCCAGCGCCAACCCGCCGGCCACCGCGCAGCCCGACCCGCTGCTCGACCCTCCCGTGACATAACCCTGCTTCCAGGGGTTCTGCGGGTCTCCGAAATGCTTGTTCCGCCCCGTCGGTCCCATGGCGAGTTCCGCCATGTTGAGTTTCCCCATGTTGACGGTCCCGGCCTCATCGAGCCGTTTCCAGACGCTCGATACCGCGTCCTGGGGCGGGTCGTCATCGAACATCACGCTTCCGCAGGTCGTGGGAGTCCCCGGAATGTGGCAGAGGTCCTTGTAGGCCACGGGAACCCCGTCGAGGGGCCCGAGTTCATCGCCGAAGCGGAACCTTCGCTCGGATTCCCGCGACTCTCTGCGCAACTCTCTCTCGCTGACGTGTAAAAAGGCCCTCAGGTGGAGATTCCACTCTTTGATGCGGGCGAGGGCGTCTTCAGCGACTTCGACGGGCGAGACTTCACCGGCGCGGTAGGCATCCCTCAGCGCCGTGATCGTCCAGTCGTTCATTGGTGGGTTCTGCGGAAGGGTGCGGCCGGGGGCATCATCCGCTGCCCGGGTAGCCCGGAGCCTGGAGGACGCGCGTCATCTGGTCCTGATGGAGAAAATCGTGCGTGCCCGAATAGACGATGCGGTCGTATATGTTGAGGTCGCCGTAGCGGAAATGTTTATGCGTTAAGCGGCTCATGTCGGTGCTCCGGTGGGGGAGCATCATCTGGTGAACCGCCTCCCGGTTGGGCATGAGCCTGGTTATCATGTCACCGAATTCGCCTTCGCCCTTCGGGATGAGGAAATCGGGCGCCGGAACCCGGCCCTGCTCCCTGCGCCTGAGCGCCTCCCGGCTCATCTTCTGGGGGTTCTCGGGCCCCGTATCCCACGACCCGGACTCCACCGCCTCCGCGAGACTCTTTTCGAGGGAGCGCGCGTAATAATTGTCCGTCAAGAGCATGTGCTCGAGGTTCTCATGCAGGGACCATTCGCCGTCGGGAGGCCGCCAGTGCACGTGGGCGGTTTCGATGCCTTCCAGAAAGGCGATCAGGTTTCTTCTGTCATTGAAAGCCGAGTCGAAGGCCTCATCGAACATCTCTTCTGGAGTCATTGCCGGTATCCTTCATGTCAAGATGGCAAGTGTTCTGATCCAATCGTAATTTTCTGAGGAGGGACTCAGGACGCCCGCCCTGCGCCGGGAGAGCGCACCTCGATATCCAGCCATTCCTCCCAGAGCTTGATGAGCGAGGCGTATTCTTCGGCCCCGTATCCTTTCTGTATCGCCATCTCATATACGTGATGCGTCGCGCTGGCGATGAAGGTGGGAACGCGGAGTTCACGGGCCAGTTCGAGGCACAGGTCGGAATCTTTCGTCGCGAGGTCGGTCGTCATCCCGGGCGTGAACTCTCCCGGCAGGATGTGCTTTCTGAGCCTGTCCTCCACCTGGCGGCTGCGGCCCGAACTGACGGCGATGACGTCGCAGAGCAGGTCGGGGTCGGCGCCCGCCGCGACGCCCAAGGCCATGGCCTCGGTCAAGGCCGCGAGGTTCACGTGCGAGAGCATGTTGTTCACGACCTTGAACAGCATGCCCATGCCCGAAGCGCCGCAATGAAAGACGTTTTTTCCGAAACACTCGAGAAGGGGCTTGAGCCTTTCGAACCCCGCCTCGCCGCCGCCCACCATCAGCGTGAGCGTGCCGGCCCTGGCTCCCTGCACGCCGCCGCTCACGGCGGCATCCATCAGTTCGGCCCCTTGCGCTTTTACCTGTGGGGCAAGCTCCTTGATGAGGGAAGGGGAGACGGTGCTCGTCTCGGCCAGGAGCGCGCCGTCTCGCGCGCCCGCCAGGATTCCCTCCTCACCCAGAATCACTTCGCGCGATATGTTGGGGTGCGGCAAGGACGTGAAAATAACTTCTGAGCGGGAGGACACGTCCGCCGGGCTGCGTCCGGCGCGCGCGCCTTTTCTCTCGGCATCCAGCGTGGCTTCCTCTCGAACGTCGTAAGCCGTTACCTCATGACCGGCCCCGATAAGGTGGGCGCAAATCTCGCTTCCCATCCTCCCCAGGCCGATGAAACCAAGCTCCACCTTTCGCCTCCTCGCCGGATACGCTGTCCACTCTTCACGAAAGAATATAAATGGTCGGGGCGAGAGGATTTGAACCTCCGACCCCCTGAACCCCATTCAGGTGCGCTACCAGACTGCGCTACGCCCCGACCGAAAGAATTGTTCCGCGCAAAAGGCCCGGGCGCGACAGGGATGGCGTGTCGAACCGATCCGGGTTTTTGGCGAAAGTAATATCACAAGCTATTTAGTAAGGCTTAAGCGTGGCTTACGTCAAGGGCTTCGCGTCACCGAAGCCGGGGAAATGTATTTGTCCCGGAAACGGCGTTTTGAAGAGGAGGAATTTCCGGTAAGGGGAATGGGGGAGAAGAGGCTGGGTATCCGGGGGTCGCCGCTATACATGGTGGCGATCCGGTGGCCCCCCGTTTTCGATACCGTGGTGCGCGTCATCTCGCGCAACGGGACGGCCTGACCGCCGACAAGCAGGCGCATTCGTCCTTTCTTGAGGAATACGGTGGTGAAGCGGTCATAGGCTTTCAGGGCGAATTCAACTCCCTTGCCGCGCAATTCTCCCGCAGGCGTCACCACGCTCAGGCTCAACCCGCAGGAAGCCTTGTAGCACTTCACCGTGCCCCTGTTCAGTTTCGCCGAATACGTGCCGCCCCGCCTCAGGCCCACCAATTGAAAGGAAGTGTTCGGCTCCACCAGGAGCCGGCAACCCGGGCGACGCCGGAAATGAATCAGCGCACGCGAACGCGCGCTCGTCACGATGTGATCGCCCGGGAGCATCAAACGCCGACCCCTGAAGGAAACTTTTTTCCCGCGCGAGAAAACGATGTGGGGTTGGCCGGAGATTGCTCTCATTTCGACGAGGAATTTATCTTCTGCGAGGGCGGAGGAAACGACGCACAGGGGGAGCAGATGTATCCCGAGAATCAGGATTTTGAATCTGATCATGTCATCCCCGTGGAGAAGCGGCAAAGCGGCAGACCTCTTAAGAATATGTAAAGCATTTTCTGGAGATTTGCAAGTTCCCTAACTACCGGAAAAGCAACCACATCCCGAACTTCGGGCCAGAGGGGGGGGGAGCGCTTGGTTGTCGTTCTGCAAGAGGGGTGGTTCTGCTGCCTGGAGATTTTGCAGGAGACCCGTAGTTGTCCTTTATCGGACAGGCACGGGGGCCTGTCCCTACGCCTCGTTTCGAACGCGGGGTTTTCGTAGGGGCGGCCCCCCGTGGCCGCCCGCGCCGGAGGGTTGAATCCTTCAGCCGCTCCGCTCGCCCTCCCTCGGCGTGAAGCCAACCCCCTGATCCCTTTGCGAAGGGGTAAAGGCAACGTCCCCTCAAAGGAGAGGGTGGCAGAAAAGCCCCCTTGCCAAGGAGTATTGAAAAAGCCTTTGTCCATTGGTTTTCCAGTCGAGAGGGGCGTCTTCTCTATCCCCGAAAAGGGGGCTTTTTCAACATCCCCATGAGGGGAAAGTGATTTTACAAACCGAGGCGGAGTGGCAAATAAGAGGGGAGTGTATCTGTTGCTTCTCGTAGAACGCGTTGAAGCATTCTTTATCAGGAGTTTTCGACACCTCCTATATGAGCGGGTCTCGGCGCGTCGTGATGACGCCGGTCCGCATCCCCGCCGTGTGCAATCCGCCCCGCAGGCGGCCGTGTTCGATCTTCATGCATTTGTCCATGACGACGAGGAGCCCTGCGCTTTGCGCGCGGGCGGCCTCGGCCTCGTTCACCACTTCGAATTGCAGCCACAGCGATTTCGCGCCGACGGCTATCGCTTCATCGACCACTTCTGAAATTTCATCCGGCCTGCGAAACACGTCCACCACTTCGGGAGGGTCGGGTATCGACGCGACGTCCGGGTAGGATTTCTGCCCCAGTATCTGCTCGTACCTCGGGTTCACCGGAATGACGTCGTAGCCCATCCTCTGGAGGTAGTACCCGACGAAATAGCTGGGTCTCGATTCGTTCGCCGAAAGCCCCACCATCGCCACGCGGCGGTGATTCCGCAGGATGCGGCGAATCGTGCGCGGGTTCTGGTATTCGGGGAATCCCGTCATTTGCTCGCCGTCGCCGCATCGAGGGCCTGGTCCAGGTCCCACAGAATGTCGTCGATGTGTTCGAGGCCCACCGATATCCGGATGAGGTCGGGCGTGAGGTTCCCCGCCTTCATGTCCTCCTCGCTCAACTGGGCGTGCGTCGTGGAAGCCGGGTGGATGATGAGGCTCTTCGCGTCGCCCACGTTCGCGAGATGGCTGTGCAGCTGAAGGGCGTTGATGAAGCGGACGGCCGCCTCGAATCCGCCCTGGACGCCGAAGGAAAAGACGGCGCCCTGGCCGTTCGGCAGATATTTTTTCGCCCGCTCGTGCTCGGGGTTGTCCGCCAGTCCGGGGTAGTTCACGAAACTGATGCGCGCGTCCCGTGCGAGATAATCGGCCACCTTCTGCGCGTTCTCGCAGTGACGCTCCATGCGCAGGCTCAGTGTTTCCAGCCCATGGGCCATCAGAAATCCGTTGAACGGGCTCAGGCACGACCCGATGTCGCGCAGGCTCTCCGCGCGCGCCTTCATGAGGAAGCCCAATTCGCCGAAGGTCTCGAAGAAGCGCAGTCCATGATAGCCCGGAGAGGGGTCGACCATGCCGGGGAACTTCCCGTTCGCCCAGTCGAAGCGGCCCGAATCCACGATGACGCCGCCGATGCTCGTGCCGTGCCCGTCGATGAATTTCGTGGCCGAATGCAGAACGATGTCCGCTCCCCACTCGATGGGGCGGCAGAGGTAGGGAGTCGCAAAAGTGTTGTCCACGACGAGGGGGACCCCCGCATCGCTCGCAATTTTCGCCAGGGCCTCCAGATCGGCGACGTTGGTGGCCGGATTCCCTATCGTTTCGCAGTAGATGACGCGCGTTTTCTCCGTCACCGCGGCCCGGAAATCTTCCGGCCGCGTCGGGTCGACGAATGTCGTGTTGATGCCGAGTTTTCTGAGCGTGATGTCGAACTGCGTGTACGTGCCCCCGTAGAGGGCGGCGGAAGAAACGATTTCATCCCCCGGGTTCGTCAGGGTGAACAGCGCGATGAACTGGGCGGCCTGTCCCGAGGCCGTCGCGAGCCCGCCGACGCCTCCCTCGAGAGCCGCGATGCGCTCCTCGAAGACGCTCGTGGTGGGGTTTCCGATGCGCGTGTAGACGTACCCGTAATCCTGCAGGGCGAAGAGACCCGCGGCGTGTTCGTCGTCGTCGAAAACGAAACCGGTGGATTGGTAGATCGGCACGGCCCTGGCGCCGGTGGCGGGGTCGGGCCGCGCGCCCGCATGGAGGGCGTTGGTGTCGAAGTGAAACGCTCTCGGGGCCGTTTCCTCGGGTCTGGAATCCTCGTTCATGTGCGCTCCTTGAAAAATGGCATGGTTTCGGTTTTGTAATCTCTACGATTCATTAAAGCAAGCGACGGCCTCCAAGAAAAGGCCCCACCAGGAGGTTGCTGAATTTCCCCCTGACAGGGGGGGTAGGGGGGGTTGCTTTTCCAGTCGAGAGGCATCGCCGTTATCTCCCTTGGCAGGGGTCTTTCCCAACAACCCCGCAAGAAGGTGAATACTCCCCGGCGGCGTTGATTTTCTCTCCCCGGCTACACCATAATCCGGGTTCGTGATGAATGCGCCCGCCCCGCACGCCCATTGAAAGACCATGGCTCGAATACTTCTTTGTAATGATGACGGCATCGATTCGGAAGGCCTGCGCGCCCTCTACGCGGCCCTCGCTCCGCTGGGGGAGTTGATCGTCGTGGCGCCGGACAGGGAACAGAGCGCGGCGGGACACTCCCTGAGCCTGCACCGTCCCCTGCGCATCAACGAGCTGGAGCACAACTGGTTCTCCGTGGACGGTACGCCGACGGATTGCGTGAATCTCGCCTTGAACGGCCTGTTCAAGAACGAACACCCCGACATGCTCGTCTCCGGTATCAACCGGGGCGGAAACCTGGGCGACGACATCACCTATTCGGGAACCGTGGCCGCCGCGATGGAGGCCACCCTCCTGGGGCTTCCTGCGGTGGCGGTCTCCCTCGCCCACGAGGACGGGGAGACGCTCCGCTTCGATTTGGCGAAAAAAGTTGCGCGCGCCGGCGCGCGGGAAGTATTATCCCGGGGGCTGGAGCCGGGCGTTCTGCTGAACATCAACGTCCCGAACATACCTCCGAAACAGTGCAGGGGAGAGCGGATCACCCGTCAGGGCAAGCGCGTCTACGAGGAAGCCATCGTGGAAAAACTGGACCCGCGCGGGCGTGAGTATTACTGGATAGGGGGAGGCAGCCTGCGGTGGAAGGATGAGCCCGACACGGACTTCGAGGCGATTTCAAACCACCAGGTCTCCATCACCCCCCTCCGGCTGGATCTCACGGACTACGACGCGATGAAAGGGCTGGAATCTTGGCGTTTTCATTAAACGGAAGAAGAGAGGACCGCTGGCGGCGCGCACGCGAGGATATGGTGGCCAGGCAAATCGTAGCCCGCGGGATCGCGGACGCGCGCGTGCTCGATGCCCTGCGCGAGGTGCCGAGGCATCATTTCGCGCCCGAGATATTTCGCGAAACCGCCTACGCCGACAAGGCGCTGCCCATCGGGCACGGACAGACCATCTCCCAGCCCTATATGGTGGCGGCCACGCTCGAGGCTCTTGAACTCCGGGGCGGAGAGAAGGTGCTTGAGATCGGAGCGGGTTCGGGGTACCTTACCGCGCTTCTGGGGAGGCTCGCGGGTTCCGTCCGCGCGATCGAGCGGGTGCCGGAGCTTGCGACGAGAGCCAGGGAGCGGCTTGATTCTTTCGGCTTGACGAATTATATGCTCTGGACGGCGGACGGCACTTATGGCTGGCCGGATGAGGCGCCTTTCGACGTCATCGTGAGCGCGGCGTCCGCGCCCAGCGTGCCTGCGCCGTGGATGCAGCAGACAGCCCCCGGCGGGCGCATCGTCATGCCCCTGGGGGAGGGGGAGAAGCAGACCCTCGTACGATACCGTGTCTCGGGATCGGGTGAGATACCTGCCCCCGAGGAGCTGGTGAACTGCGTTTTCGTGAAACTGGTGGGAAAATACGGCTGGGAGAAACCATAGGCGGGTGTCGAATCCGCCGTCTCACGGCTTGTGTCGGGGCGTAGCGCAGCCTGGTAGCGCGCCTGCTTCGGGAGCAGGAGGTCGGAGGTTCAAATCCTCTCGCCCCGACCATTTTCTCATCGCTTTCCTAATTAGACCCAAGTCCCTTATACATCCGTTCCGGAGGTTGCTTGCCTCCGAATAATTTCACCCAATACTTTTTTTATAATACTGACAAATCATATTTATTCAATCATATATATAATATATTATATAATGCACATTAGCTTATTTTGCTGTGCAATGGATACTAGATCACGCAAGTATTGCACAACAGGAGAATAGCCGCGCCTCTGCAGTCTCCCGATGATGGGTTGTTGAAATAGTCCGGTTTTCGAGAGTTCGACGTGACCGACGAAAAGAAAAGCAACTTCCTCACCGTTCGGGTGCGTAATGTTCTTGTGTAGGGGACGCATATATGCGTCCCGTTCTAAGGTTAAATATAATCATGTAAACGGTTGTGCCGCCGAACGGATAAATGGGAAGAGGTACCCCTCGAGAAATGGAATCCAGAAAGGCAAACAGGCTTCAAGAACGTGATTATTCCCGACATGGATACTATTTCGTGACAATCTGCACGCGGAATCACACCCGTTGTTTCGGCGAGGTCCTGGACGAAAAAATGCGGTTGAATGCAACCGGAATGATTGCGCAAGAACGTTGGCTGGCAATTCCCGGTCATTTTCCGAATACGGACATTGATGAATTCATCGTGATGCTGAACCATATACATGGGGTATTGATCATCGGTGGCGATAACAACTCCGAGCGGGACGCATATATGCGTCCCCTACAATCGAAGCGACAAAACGTCGACCGCTCGAAAATGTATCTTTCGAAAATCATCCAGGGGTTCAAGTCATCCGTAACCCGAAACGTGCGAAAACGCCGGGGCAAGAACGCTTTCGGGTGGCAACGCTCGTTTTACGACCACGTCATCCGCAATGAAGAAAACCTGAACCGCATCCGGGAATACATTCGAAACAATCCGCTGAAATGGGAGTTCGACAGGTACAACAGCGCACCCCGCCTCTAAAAACGGCCCCCGCACCCAAAAAAAGAGGCGCCCCGGTGAGGGACGCCTCCTTTTCGTTTCTCGTACGATGCGCTATGCGGCGTCCAGGGCCTGCTCCAGATCGGCGATGATGTCGTCGATGTGCTCGATGCCGATGGAAAGCCGCACGTAGCCCGGCGTCACGCCCGTCTGCTCCTGCTCCTCGGAGCTGAGCTGGGAGTGCGTGGTGCTCGCCGGGTGGATGGCGAGGCTTTTCGAATCGCCGATGTTCGCCACATGGTAGAACATCTTGAGCGCGTTGATGAAGTTCTGGCCCGCCTCGAAGCCGCCGGTGAGGTCGATTCCGACCAGGCCGCCGTAGCCGCCCTTGAGATACGTGTCGGCGCGCTGGCGGAACTCACCGTCCATGAGGCCGGGGTAAATCGTGGTGTTCACCTTGGGGTGGGCGTTCAGGTATTCCGCGGCGGCGGCGGCGTTCTGGCAATGACGCTCCATCCGCAGGGGCAGGGTTTCCAGGCCTTGTAAGAACAGGAAGGTGTTGAAGGGGCTCATCGCCTGGCCGGAGTCGCGCAGGAGCGTGACGCGCGCCTTGATGATGTAGGCGATGGGGCCGAGCGGTTTGACGGCTTGGGACCACACGGCGCCGTGGTAGCTCGGGTCCGGCTGGTTGAGGTAGGGCTGCCTCTCGGGGTGCGCCTCCCAGTCGAAGTTGCCCGCGTCGATGATGATGCCGCCGATGGAGTTGCCGTGCCCGCCGATGTATTTCGTGCAGGATGAGGCGATGACGGCCGCGCCGTGCTCGAAGGGCTTGCAGAGGCCATGGGCCGCCGTGTTGTCCATGATGAGGGGAATCCCCAGCTCACGACCGAGGTCGGAGACTTCCCTTATCGGGAAAACGTGCAGCTTCGGGTTCGGCAGCGTCTCGGCGTAGTAGGCGCGCGTCTTGTCGTCCGTCGCTTTGACGAAATTCTCAGGCTCCCCCGGGTCCACGAATCGGCACTCGATCCCGATGTCCTCCAGCTGATTCGCGAAGAGGTTCCACGTGCCGCCGTAGAGGTCCGTCGAACTCACGATGTTGTCCCCGGCGCGCGCCACGTTCATCACCGCCATCATCGAGGCCGACTGGCCCGAGGAGACCGCGAGGCCGCCGACGCCGCCTTCGAGCGCCGCCAGGCGTTTTTCCAGCACGTCGTTCGTCGGGTTCATGATTCGCGTGTAGATGTTGCCGAGCTCCTTCAGCGCGAAAAGATCGGCCGCGTGGTCCGTGCTGTCGAACTGGTAGGAGGACGTCTGGTAGATCGGTACGGCCACGGCGTTCGTAGTGGGGTCCTTGCGGTATCCGGCGTGAAGAACGATGGTTTCGTTGTTGCTGAGTTCCAGCTCTGTTTCCACTGTCATTCCAATAACCCTCTTTTTCGAAAAGAAAAGATATCGTCAGGGATGCGAGATGACTCGCATGAACTTCCCAACCCCTGCTGTTCTGGAAAAACAAAAACGAGAATCTACACAAAATCAATGGATTCGGCAAATACAATCGGGGAAAAATCACTTTATCGGAGATCGCCGGAAGCGGTTGACCCGGAATAGCCCCTGGCCCGAAGATAGCCCGCTGAATCCGGCGTCATATCAACTTGGAACAGGCGAGGGCAAATCTCGCCCCACCACCCATACGAAAGGAGAAGGTAGCGGCATGAGAAGACAGGCGTCACGCGCGAATCAGAACTGGATTTTCGACAATTTCCTCAAACTCTCCGACAACGAGGACGTTCTCCACCCCGGCATCATGGGCACGCGCTATGAGCGGGGTTTCCGGCACCAGGACCTCGAAGCCGTCTACTCGAAGGTCTCGGGCAGGCGCTCCATCCCCCTCCTGTGGGGCAAGCAGGCCGCACTTCAGGAGCAGAAGGCGATAGCGGCCGAGGAGGCGGGAAACCTCGTGACCGCCGCCATGCACTACAACCGCGCGGGCCTTTGCTACGGACGCGGCCAGCACCTCATCCCCGTCGATGGACACCCGCGCAAGAAGGAATACTACGCGGGCGTCTCGCGCTGCTTCGACAAGATGCGCGAAGTCAGGGGCGGCGACATCCAGAAGCACCAGGTGGAATTCGACCCCGGCAAGAACGCCTATTTCTATTTCTGGCCTGCGGAGGGGGAAGGGCCGAAACCCACCGTGCTCCTCATCCCCGGCATGGACATGATCAAGGAAGACGGCCTCTTGCCCTACAACAACTGGTTCCATGCGCGCGGCATGAACTTCGCCATCATGGACGGGCCGGGGCAGGGCGAGTGCAATATCAACCAGGTGTGGGTGGATCACCACAACTACGCGCGCGCGGGCAGCAAGGTCATCGACTGGCTCACCGCGCGCAACGAGGTGGATTCCTCCAGAGTCGGCATCATGGGCATGAGCATGGGCAGCCGCTGGACGGTGGAAATCGCCGCCCAGGACGAGCGCGTCAACACCGTCGTCGGCCAGATGGCGAACGTGGGTCCTTCGGACATCATCTTCAACCAGGCCCAGCCCAACTTCAAGCGCATCTACATGTACATGACGAACATCCTGGATGAGGATGCGTTCGACGAATTCGTCGAGGAGCGCGACAGCATCTGGCTGCCCCTGGTGGGCAAGATGAAGTCGAACTACCTCCTCGTGGCGGGCGACATGGACGAGCTCTGCACGCCGGACGACATCGACGCCTTCTTCTCGCACCTCACCTGCCCGCGCGAGCTCTGGTTGTATGAGGGCGTCTTCCATCCCATGGGCGAGGTCGCGGCGGACATGTACCCCGCCATCGCGGACTGGATGCTGCACTCGCTGAACAACGGCCTGCCGGCGGACCACAACAAGCGGGTGATCGTTCCCGAGGGAGGCTAAGGCGCAGCCGCAGACCCTTTAAGAGGGGGTTATCGACAAACCCCTCGTCGGGGGTATCGCCTTTACCCCCTGGCAAGTGGTTGTTGGAAAAGCCAGAGGGGATAATTTGTTGCTGTGTAGGGGTCGCATACATGCGACCCTGCCTTTTACGCCTGCGGACAATGGGACGCATATATGCGTCCCCTACAAACCAAATTCGATTGATGAGGGTTTTCCAACTATCCTCAGGGCGGCGCTTTTATCCCCTGACAAGAAGAACAGGTATGTGGGACGCAAGGCCTGATGAAAATATTTCACTGAGGCCGTCGCGCACCGCCACTTGACGAGACGCGCTCGCTCGATAGAATCAGGAAGTCTGAATTCCGCCCCGGGATAATTTCTGATGCGAACCATCATCGGCGTCATCGGCGATTCCGACCCCGACCCCGAAACGGCCGCTCTGGCCGAGGAGGCGGGCGCCGAGATTGCGCGCGCGGGCGCCGTACTTGTATGCGGCGGGCTGGGCGGCGTCATGCAGGCCGCGGCGCGCGGAGCGAAAGGAGCGGACGGCCTCACCGTGGGCGTCCTGCCCACCTACGAGCCTGAGTCCGCCAACCCGTTCATCGACATTCCCGTCGTCACCGGAATGGGACACGCCCGGAACGTCATCATCGCGGCGACGGCCCACGCGCTCATCGCCATGTCGGGCGCGCACGGCACCCTCTCTGAAATCGCTATCGGCCTCAAGCTCGGCAAGCGGGTCGTCTCGCTGGGACGCGACGAAAGCCCTGCGGGAGTCGTCGCAGCGCCCAACGCCCGGGAGGCCGTGCGGATGGCCCTGGGCGACGCATGAGGGACGGCATGGATTTGCCCGTATCAAGCATTTCGCGCGCATCGGGTTTTTGGAGACGGCGTTCCATGTGGCGTAGAGGATGCCTCCTCTTTCTCTGCTTTCTCACCGGCTGCGCTTTCGTCGCGCCCCCGGTAGCGCCGCCCACGAAAAGCAGCCGCGAGGTCGGCGGGGTCCACCACATCGTCAAGCGCGGCGAGAACCTCTGGCGCATCGGGCGCGCCTATGGCGTGGAGGTCGAGCAGATCGCCGTCCTGAACGGCATCGGCAACCCCGACCGCATCGAGATAGGCGTGCGGCTCTTCATCCCCGGGGCGAGAACCGTCCGCCTTGTCCGGAAGAACGTCAGTGCCACGCCGCCCGAACGCCGTCCGCGCTGGGCGGCGCCTCTGCCCCGCAAGTCACCGCCGCGCCGCAAGACGTATTCAAAACCGGCCCGGAAACCATCCGGAAAGTCGAAGAACACGACTCGTACGCACCGCCCGAAGAACCGGAAGCCGGCGTACCGCAGGGCGCGCGGCAAAGGCCCGAAATTCTCATGGCCCCTGCAGGGACGCCTGATTCGCCGCTTCAAGAGTAGTGGCAGCCACAAGGCGGACGGCATCCTCATCGCCGCACGCGAACGCGCCCAGGTTCGCGCCGCCGCCTCCGGCCGCGTCATTTTTTCTGATTTCGGGCCCGGAAACATGGGGCGCCTCATCATCCTGCGCCACCACGGGGGCGAGTATCACTCCATCTACGCCAACGTCGCCGAGAACCTCGTGCGCAAGGGGCAGAGCGTCTCGCGCGGCGCGCCCATCGCCCTTACGGGCCGCACGCCGCGCTTCCGGACCGCGCGCCTTCATTTCGAGATCCGCCATCGCACGCGGCCGCGGAACCCGCTGTCCTACCTGCCATAAATTTCAGGCAGGCGTCGTGGTGACATACCGGGAAGGGAATGCTATCTAGGGTTCGCTTGTCCACTGGATAAGAAACCGACGAAAGGGCCGCGACGCACCCGGCAGGGAACATCAAGAAGAATCAAGAGTTCACACATCCACGAGGGGTAGATTTCATGTCCGACATCAATCAGCTTCTGGCGCACATTCGCGACGTGCCCGATTTCCCCAAAGAGGGGATTTTGTTCAAGGACATCACGCCCATGTTCCAGAACCCCCAGGCCTTCCAGAAGGCGGTGGACATGGCGGCGGAGCCTCTGATGGGTGAGGGCATCGACGTCGTCCTGGGCGTCGAGGCGCGCGGCTTCATCATCGGAGCGCCCATCGCCTATAAACTCGGCGCGGGCTTCGTGCTGGTGAGAAAAGCGGGAAAACTTCCCTGGGAGAAAACCCAAGCGACGTATGATCTCGAATACGGTACCGATACGCTCGAAATTCACAAAGACGCCATCGCGCCCGGCGACCGGGTGCTCATCGCCGACGACGTGCTCGCCACCGGCGGCACCGCCACCGCCTGCATATCCCTCGTGGATTCGCTGGGCGGGAGCATCCACGGCTTTTCCTTCCTCATCGAACTCGCGTTCCTGAACGGACGCGACAAGCTCGCTCCACACCCCGTGCGCTCTTTGATACGATACGACTGACGCGCGCCTCACCGAGCCGCGCAACCATGCCCCCGTAGCTCAGCAGGATAGAGCGCCGGATTCCTAATCCGTAGGCCGCAGGTTCGAGTCCTGCCGGGGGTACCACGCTCAAATCCACTTGTCCATTTGACGAGATATAGGCGGAGTGAACGTCGCCACAAGGCGAGAAAATCTATTCCGAAAGGGTAAGGGGGCAGAAAAAGAAGCGTTATTCCCTAGCATGAAACCTTATTTTTTCTTGCGGCACGCTTCATCGTTTACACGGAGAAATTCAATTAAGAAATCATCTACAACCCCGGTCAGGTTCGACATGATATACTTACGCGCTTTGACACCTCCGATGGTATGCGTTTTCCACCATTTCTCGCCATGCGTTCCGAGAAACCCATTTGACCATGTTGTTACATAGCCGAAGCCCTGAGTGTAAAACCGATCGAAAACGGCTTTATTAAGCAATATAGATATGGAAAAAGCCACACCAGAAACACGCACTTCGATTCTTAAATAGGAATTGGCTATCTTGTTGCTATATAAACGAGCCGCCCGCAGGCGATTTTCTGCAACTTTCTTGATGGATTCTTTGGTGAGGCCGAGCTTTAATACATCTTTACTCAATTCTCCCACAAGAAGACTCATCGGCTCGCAATTTGTGAATAACTGAAAATGGATGATCTCATTCAGGGTCTGCTGTTGTGCAAAGGAGTGTGTTGTCATCAGGCAGAAAAAAGTCACCACACCCAAAATGATTCGTTTCATAGCATTTTTCCATGAAATGAAGAAATTTATGGACTTGTCACCAATATAAATGTTTTCTTTTCTTTGAGCGATAGCTGGGCGTAATCTCGTTGCCGTTCACGGCGCAGGATTCGAGAAAAACTCCCCGATGGGTGTAGGCCGCAATCTTCTCGGAGAAAAAATCTCATAGGGCATGTTTCTTGCGCCGGCATCTGACTTCGTCCATTATTCATGTTTAATGAAACTGCGAATTTTAGCTAACTGTGCACGGAGTTCGCATTTCTCATCATCTGACAAATGCCTGAAAGGATAAGGGTCCTTTACAATCATATCGAAAATATCGAGTACATCTTTCATTCGTTCCTTTATGAAATCGAATTCAATACTCCAACCACATGGGGAAAAATGAACAAATTGGTTACGAAGTAAATTGTTATATTCCTTAAATGATTCCTTTTGCTGGACAGTAATCAAAATAGGCCCACCGGCTTCTTCGAGACGCATTTCCTGACAACCTAACCTGTCGAGCAAATCGAGTGGGGAGGCGACCCACATCTTCGGATGGCGATCTTTCTTTTTTTTAATCCGCTTTCTCGAAAAGCCGAATTCGTCAACGCCATCTGGAATATATTCAATTTCTCCCCTCCTATCTCTCTCATACCATTCTCGCCACTTCATGGCATCTTTTTCATCTAACGCACCTCGCAACTCTGATCCAGACAAATGGCAGACCATCGCACCCTGAAATGCACTGTGGAGCGACAAAATAGCCCATTTCCATGCACCTTTTGATCGTTCGGTTTGTTGTAAACTCATTGCGCATTGTTCTAGGGATGCTAATACATCTTGACGCTCATCTACCCTCAAGTAATCACTCATCCGCAGAATTCTCCCAAGAATTGATCCTGCATCGTCCGTTTTCTGTCCATATGCCCTAGCGTAATTCTGGCAGCTAAAATTGTTGCCAATGTAATCTAAAGGTTTTGTTTCGTCGCCGTACACGACGCAGGACGCGAGAAATACATCTCTGATGGAAGTACAATTCCCACGGGATAATAGGCCTCAAGAGTGAGGTAAGGGCTGATTTGAGTGGGCGTACTTTACGCCAAGGGGGAGTAGGGCAATGGAAGATGAAATAAAATATTCGCAAGCTCCAATAGATGCCAAAAAACCTTTGATGAATTTATTAACAAATTGAAATCGGAGGTCCGCAAGGATGAATTGGCCTCTAGAAATATGTTCATGCGTAACCTCGTTTACATGAATGGCGGTGCTTTGGTGGCCTTATTGGGTGCCATGGCTGAAAACACAAATAATGTTGCTTGGTCTTTTTTTCCAATGGTCTTTTTTTCTTTTGGCCTTACCCTTGGTGCACTCCTCAATGGCATGGTCTATCGCCAAATGTATAAGCAACAAAAGGCAATCAATATATTCCACGCACTTGTTGTGGAAGATGAGATTAATTTTAGAAATATCGATGACGAAGTTGACAATATTTTCAGCGGAGATTCGCAAAGAGAGGACCGTCAATTTCGGGTAGGCGTTGCAGGTCTTGTATTTTTCATTTTGGGGTGCATTTTAGTTTTCATTCTTGGGGCTGTTTCACTTGGGATTATTCCAGCCATCTTCGAATGGCTCCAAAACTACACAATAGAAGCAAGAAACCCGCTATTCATGTGGGACAAAGTGTGGGTATGAGTTTGATTCTTTTCTCAAATACAAAAATAAATTATATAAGTTATGATTCATTCTGAATCCTGCCAGAGCACCAGCCTGAAACCCAATACCCTCAAGTCCACCAGTCGACTGCGTAGGAACCGGCGAAGATAAGAGCGCCGAGGCCCAGCAAACCGACGGCCGGCTTCGTCGCGCCGATGGAGAGCGCCCCCAGTGCGCCGCAGAGCATCAGAGCGCCCGTACCCCACATGACCTTCACGACGATCGCCTTGGCGTCAATGACGTTCAAGGGTCTGTCGTCGCCGGAATCATCTGCGGGCTTCACTTCGGTTGTTCCTCCGCATGCGGGGCAGGCATCACAGCCGGATATTTCAGCCCCGCATTCAGGGCAATGCGTCTCGGCCATGGCGTCTTCCTTCCTGAAACGGATGGCTGATAAGTGGCATTCGTAATGAGAGCGGGATTCTCTCACAAGGCGGGGGAAGGGGAAACGCGCCTGCAATTTCTCCTCCAGGAAGACGCCCGCGCTTTTCGCCTTCGCGCGCCGTGTGTGATGATGGACGGGTTCATCCTGCTCACCAATAAAGCGAATGAGGAGCAACTGTCGTGCAATATGATATCGACCCCGAACGCGTCGTCATAACGGAGCCCGTGCCGGGTTCCGAATACCCGGTTCACCTGATGTACGTCGAACTGCTCGACGGCGTCTATGCGCCGGTAGGTCTGAGGACGCCCGGTGGCGCCGGGCCGCACCCAACCGTATTGCTCGGGCGGGGGAACGGCGGGGGCGGCATGGCCTGGGTGCGCGAGGCGACCCGGAACATGGGCTGCATACAGGAGCGCCTGCTCGCGGCGGGCTACGCCTGCGCCTGGCTGAGATACCGCGCAGAAGTCGAGCTCGGCTACAACAACGGCGGCCGCCTCGTCGAGGACATCCGGCAGGGCCGCCAGCTCCTGAACCGGTCACCGCTCGAGTATGAAGACGAGATCGCGATCATCGAATACATGAAGACGCTGCCCGGGGTGAACGGGGAGCGCATCGGCCTGATGGGCGTGAGCCACGCGGGCGAGATGATTCTCAAGCTCACATCTGAATACGGCGGCGCGCGCGCCTGCGTGGCCTGCGAACCGGCCTCCCATGAATTCCTGGACTTAGCGCCGGACGATACCGCCTTCGTGAACGAGGAGACGCAGCTCAGAAACATCGAGGGCATGATGATGCAGGAGGTCGAGAAGGTGAGGGCGCGCATCAACGAAGAACTGGCGCTCAGGAGGATAAGGAGTATTGAAACGCCGATTCTCATCATGGGCCGGGATGAGGATCACTTGCAGGGCATCTTTCGCGCCACGTACGATCTGATGGTGGAGGCGGGGAGGGACGTCGAGTGGGCCTCATACGATCACCCGATGCACGGCTACATCTATCCCGAGCGGGGAGAGAACGGAGAATACGCCGTCGATGACACTCAGGAGGCGGCGATTGCGAAGTGCATCGCCTACTTGGACAAATACATGAAGAACTGAGCTATACTATGGCTCATCAACGCGCCGTGAGCACGAGACGTTCCCGAACATCCGCCTTGACGCCGGACACAGAAGCCATGAAATCCCAGACGAGAATTTTCTCATGTCTTGTGGATGACTTTCTGAAAACCGATTCGCTCATCGTTCCGACTACGGAGAATCTCAGGCTGGTCATTTCCCGCATGGCGGAGAGGAATGCAAGCTGCGTTCTCGTGACGGACGAGGAAAACAAACTCACCGGCATTTTTACGGAGAAAGACGTGACGCGCCGCGTCGCGCTGCGGTGCGACGGCTCGGAATCCATAGAGCAGGTGATGACGTCCCGCGTCTACTCCGCGAATCAGGGAGACTACCTCTATCACACCATTGCGCGCATGCGCCGCCTCGGCCACCGGCACATGCCCGTTGTGGACGACGCGAACCGCCCCCTCGGACTGCTCGACCTCCAGGACGCCATGGCCGTGGCGGCCTCGCATGTGGTGGAACACATCGACGCACTCACGCAGGTCCCGGAACTCTACGGCTTGCAAGAGGTGAAAGCCGTGCAGACAGTCGTGGCGCAGGAACTGCTCGAGGACAACCTCACCGCGCCTGAAATTCAGGCGCTGCTCACCCACGTGAACAACGACATCTACCGCCGCGTGGCCGAAAAAGTGACGGGGACCATCGAAGCAGCAGGCGGGGGCGAACCGCCCGTACGATACGCTGTGATCGTCATGGGCTCGAGCGGACGGGGGGAGAACTTCATCAACCCCGATCAGGACAACGGCATCATTTTCGAAGACTATCCCGTGGAGCGGCACAACGAAGTCAACGACTACTTCATCCAATTCTCGGAACTGCTGACCTGGAACCTCGAAGCCATCGGCTTCCCCCTGTGCGACGGCAACGTCATGGCCACGAACCCGCTTTGGCGCAAATCGATTTCCGAATGGAAGCAGCAGACCCTGCGCTGGTTCCAGAAGAGGAGCACGTTCCAGGTGCAGCTGAGCGATGTCTTTTTCGACTTCGACACCGTTTCCGGGGATCTCTCACTGGGCCGGGAGTTGCGGAATCACCTCACGACTTTCGTGCAGAAAGAACCAGCCGTGCTCCAGGCGATGTTCCAGACCGAGGCCGACAGGCACGTCGCTCTGGGCCTGTTCGGCATCCTGCGAACGGAAAAAACGGGAGAGGGCCTGCCGCAGGCAATCAACCTGAAGCACGGGGGCATCCTTCCTCTGGTCGGAGCGGTGCGGCTGCTCGCCCTGAAAGAGGGTCTGGAGGCCACCTCCACCTACGAGCGCATCCGCCTACTGCACGAGGCGGGGATTTTCAGCAATGATGAGGTCGATGATTACACCGCCGCCCTGGAAAATATGACGTTTATGCTGCTGCGACAGCAACTCAGGGACTACAGGCGTATCCGGAAGGCGACGCGCTACGTGAGGAAGTCGGCAATCTCACGCAGGGAGAAGCAGGTCCTCAAGATGTCCCTCAAGGCCATACGCTCGCTCAAGGATCGGGTGCGGACGGAGTTCACCGGCGAGATTCTCTGAGACATTCTTTGCATATCAGGATACGGGCGTCTTGAAGCGATCGAACACCCGCCCGAAGCGCCAGGCGTAGAACTCCACGCTCTCATACAGGCCGGCTCTGTTATAAGGTTCCTCCGCCCAGAATGCGCGCGCCGCCTCGATGTCGGGAAAATCGAACAAAAGCACGCTGCCGTTTCTTGTCTCGCCGTCATCGGTGACCAGGGGGCCGCGCACCATCACCGAATCGCCGTGCCCGGTCAGGTAGGCCTTGTGCTCTTCATGCAGGGACTTTCGGATCGCGCCCCCGTCCGCCTTGTCCAGGGCATGGACGTAGAACTGCAGGTTTCCCTCTTTGCGTGGGCAGTCGCGCCAGGAGTAGGGCACGGTGGCGCGCCAGCGATGTATGGAGGGCCGCTCCTGGATCCCCTCGATGATGAACGGCTCGTTCGCCACGTGCTCCTCCGCGGCGGAGCGGTCTGGAAGGTCCAGAATGCGGAAGCTGCCCAGTTCGAGCTTCCCGTCGTCGGTCAGGAACGGACCCGCGAAGCGCGTGACGTCATCGAACCCTTTCAGATAATCGAGGTGCGCTTTGCGGTGGACATCTCTCAGAGCGGCCGCTTCGGGCCTGTCGTAAATCTTGATGACGAATTCCACGGATGATTTCCTTCTGATGAGAAGCAAAAACGAGTCAGTAGTGAAGTTTCGGTTGGCTCTGTTGACGCCCGGATTCTAAGCGCCGATGCGTCAGGCCGCAACGGTCGCAGCAGGGCGTATTGCGGGGTTGTTGTAAAAGTCCTTGTCGGGGGACATCGCCTCTATCGGAAAGACCGCTTCCGCACGAACCCCCGACTCTCCTCGTCAGAAGCAACCCCCCCTACCCCCCCTTGTCGGGGGTATAAAAAGGCGATGTCCCTCCACCGGGATGCGCCTCCGCCGGGGAGAGGGGGTTTTGCTTTTTCTTGCCCCCCTGACAAGGGGGGGTAGGGGGGGGGTTGCCTTTCCAGTCGATAGGGGTGTCCCCTCTACTCGCTAAAAGGGGGTCTTTTTCGACTCCCCCTCAACGGGGGAGTGCATCTCCTCTCTCGTCGGTCGTCTAAATATCCAGAATCACGAAATCAGGGCTATTACAACACCTCCAAAGAAAATAATGATTGACGTCCAAGAAGCCTGGATTCTATTTGCTATGGCGCAACGGGTGGCGCGTTTTCGCCGCAATCGATAAAGTAGGCGCATCCGGTAAATTATCCAAGAATAAGGGCTTTTGTCGGAAAGGGCTAATAAGTAATGAGATTTTCAAATATGCTTAGAGCAGTATTTGTCGTAGTCATTGCGTCGATCTTTGGTTGTGGAATGGCAGGTGATGTTATTGAGGAAAAACCGAAACAGGTTGAAATGAAGAAAAAGGAACTGCAATGGGCATGTTATGACCGCACTGAATATATACTTAATCGCCCGGTTTTAGGGCTAGGGGCTCCGGTAATTTTGAAGCTCAAGCAGTTTCCTGATTGGAATGGCAACTTTTCAGCAAGTACGAGAGGTATCGTTGAAATAACAGGTGGCAAAAAACAATCCGCATTATTTTACTTCAAGGGAATTAACCGAACGTGGGCATTCGGCTATAAAAATAATCATCAAATTGTGCTCCAACCGGATCAGAGTGCGTATTATTACGATTTCACGGGGGCAAAGGATGGGGAGAGAAGAAAGGCTGGACAGTCTTTCCGCTGTGAGAAACTGTAGAGCCTGCTTTTCATTTCCCCCGATTTTCCTCACCCGTCGCAGCGGAACGCCTTCATCGGGAAGGTGTGCAGCGAGCGGAACCCCTCCCGGGTGACGATCCCCATATCGCCCATCTGCACGCCCCGGCCTTCCGAGTCCATCGGGTTCGGCTGAATGACCATCACCATGTTTTCGCGGTACTTGAAATCGGCTGGCGGAGCGAGATAGTTCGAACCCCGGATGCCGATGGAGGGCTGGAGCAAGTCCGTGCCGAAGCCGTGGGCGAGGGAATCGTAGATCTGAAAACCCCTCTCTGGCAGCGGGTCCGTGGCCTCGAAGACGGCCTGCGCGGAATTGCCCGCCTTCATCGTTCTGCCCACGCCCTCGTACACCTCGACCGCAGCCTCGAGCAGCGCCTGATAGGGCGGCGTCGGGTCCGCTCCGATAGTGAAGGTGCGAAGGCTCTGGCCCGCATAGCCATAATACGCCGCACTAATCTCCATGATTAGCACGTCGCCCACCTCGAGCTTTCGCCTCGTCGGGTTCTGCCAGGGGACGGGCGTGCGGGGATTCGCCATCGGCGTGGCCGTCACGAACTGCACCATCTGCTCGCCGCCTTGCTCCCGGAACGCGGCGGCCATCCGGCCCGACAGCTCGATTTCGGGAATGCCCGGCTTCGCGTGGGTGACGGCCGCCTCCATGGCGAGGTCCGTGAGCCGCGCCGCCTCGGTCAGCCACTCGATTTCCTCCTCGCTCTTTATCAGCCTTAAATCCCTGAATTTCGCGCTCACGTCCACCCACTGCGCCTCCGGGAAGCGCGATGTCAAATAGTCCATGTGCTCGAAGGGCAATAGAATCTTGAAGCGGGGGTTGATTCCCACCAGACCGATGCGCGCGTTCCCGAGTCCCAGGGCGTCGAGCTGGTCCGCCATGCGCTCGGGGTTGCCGTACGCTCCGTGGCGCACGTCCTTGAAAATACACTGCATTTGCGCGTTATGAAGATGGTTGTAGAGACCCGTGAACAGGGAAGGGAGGCCATCTTTCGGAAAAATCAGGTAGCAGTGGTTGAAATCCCGGTAGCAGGATAGCCAGTAGATGTTCGCCTGAGCATTGCGGTTCGTGCCCCCCATGCCGAAGAACAAGAGAGTGTCCAGCCCTTCTTCTTCCATCAGGTCCTTCGCCGCCGCATGACGCCTGTTCATTTCTGCTTCCGAGAAACGCGGATACCAATCTTCTGCCATGTCGCCTCCTTGCACGATAATCCCTCGTGCGAGAGAATAATAATGTCATCGGAAATTTTAAGTTTGCGCGGCGCATTATAGCGAGCGCACCGAGAATATACGACCGGGAGGAAGCATATGAGCATCATCGGCCATGGCGTGATTTCAAGAAAAGCGGGCGAGCGCACGGAAGTCGAGGAAATCGAACTCGACTCCCCGGGTCCGGGCGAGGTGCTGGTGAAAATCCAGGCCAGCGGCGTCTGCCACACCGATTTACACTACAAACTCGGAAAAATCGGGGATGAATTCCCCTATCTTCTCGGCCATGAGGGCTCCGGAATCGTCCAGGAAGTAGGGGAGGGCGTATCCGACCTCGCCGTGGGCGACTACGTCGTCCTGGCCTGGCGCGCTCCTTGCGGCGTCTGCCGGTTCTGCTCCATCGGCCAGCCCAACCTCTGCGCCGCCAGCCTGAACGCGGCCTCCAGGATGCGGGGGAAAAAAGACGGCCAGGCTTTAAGTCCCTCCCTCGGCATCGGCACGTTCTGCACGCACACCGTCGTCGCCGCGAAACAGGCGGTGAAAGTACCCACCGTCTGTACGCCGGAGCAGGCCTGCCTCATCGGCTGCGGCGTCATGACGGGCGTGGGCGCCTCGCTCTACACGGCGCAGGTGAGGCGCGGGAGCAGCGTGGCGGTGTATGGATGCGGCGGCGTGGGCTGCAGCGTCATCATGGGGGCGAAAATGTCGCGCGCAGCGAAAATCATCGCCGTCGATATCGCCGACAACAAACTCGCCTGGGCGAGGGAGTTCGGCGCGACCGACGTCGTCAATGCGTCAGAAACCGACCCGGTCGAAGCGATCAAGGACCTCACCGGCGGCAACGGCGTCGATTATTCCTTCGAGGCCGTGGGAACGCCCCAGACGCTCCTGCAGGCCATGTGGTCGCGCGACCTGGCCGGCACCTGCACGCTCATCGGCGTGCCGGCGCCAGACATGATGATGGAACTGCCCATGCTCCAGTTCTTCGGCCTGGGCGGAGCGCTGCGCGTCTGCTGGTATGGGGATTGTCTGCCATCGAGGGATTTCCCGCTTCTTGCCGACTGGTACGAAAAAGGAGAGCTGGACCTCGACAGAATGGTCACGAAAGTCATTGGTCTCGAAGACGTGGAACCCGCTTTCGAGGCCATGGAGCGCGGCGAAACCCTGCGGTCCGTCATCCGGAATCCGGATTAGGCAATATAAACAATCACATGAGATAGTTCATGTATCTTACTGTTTATATGCCTTCTTGAAACTTATTATCTAGTCGTCCAGTGCGTCGGCGAGCACTTCGGCGATGTGGAGAGCCTTCTTGCCGACGCCGGTTGAGATTTGCTGACGGCAGGAGACGCCGTTGGCGATAACCGCCGCATCTTCATCGCCTGCTCTGAGAGCCGGGAAGAGTTTCGTCTCACCGATGGCGATCGAAATGTCGAAATGTTCTTTCTCGTAGCCGAACGAACCGGCCATCCCGCAGCAGCCCGAAGGAATCTGCGCCACCTCCAAATCTGGAATCATGCCGAGTATCCCCAGGGAGGGGCCTGTGCCCACCAGGGCTTTCTGATGGCAATGGCCATGGAAGAGGGCCTTTTGCTGTTTCGGGGTCTTGAATTTGAGATCCAGCTCACCCTTGTCATGCAAGTTCTGCAGAAATTCCTCGAGCATGTAAGAATTCTCCGCCAGGCGCCCCGCCGCATCACCCGCCACGAGGTCCGGATACTCATCCCGGAACGTGAGGAGACAACTCGGTTCGACGCCGATGATCGGAAGGCCCGCCTCTATCGCGGGAGCCAGCCTCGCAATGTTCTCCTCCGCCAGCTTCTGTCCCTCGCGCAAGAGTCCGTGCGATATCATGGGCCGCCCGCAGCAGCCCGTCTCCGCCAGCCCGACCTCGAAGCCGGCCGCTTCCAGCACCTTGACCGCGGCCTTACCGATCTCGGGGTAGTTGAAGTTCGTAAACGTATCGTTCAGGAACAACACTTTCCCCCGCGCGCCGACCCCGTTTCGAGCGGAAGGTCGGCTCTTGAACCATTCCTCGAATGTGGGCGTCACGAGGGGGGGGAGCCTTCTCCGCTTGTCGATGCCAAAGAACCTGTCCAGTAGTGAACGCACGAAGCTGTTCCCGAACGTCCAGTTCACGATGGGCGCGAGGGGGGCGCTCAGGCGGTTGATGCCCGCGATGCGTCCCATCATTCGCACGCGCAGAGGCACGCCGTTCTTGTCATAATAGGCCTGCAATACTTCGGCCTTGATTTTGGCCATATCCACGCTCGAAGGACACTCCGCCTTACAGCCCTTGCAGGAGATGCATAGGTCCATTACCTCATAAAGGCGTTCGCTGCCCAGATCCTCTCCGGGGATTCCGTTCGCAATAACTTCCCTGAGCGCGTTCGCCCGCCCGCGCGTGGAGTGTTCCTCCTCCATCGTCGCCTGGTAGGAGGGGCACATCGTCCCGTCTCGCTTGCGGCACGCGCCCACGCCGTTGCAAAGCTCGACCGCGCGCGCGAAGCCGCCGTCGCTCGAGAAATCCATGATCGTCGGTATCTCGGGCGTCTTGTAAGAGCCGTCGAAGCGCAGGTTCTGGGTGAAGGGGAGGGCGTGCACGATTTTTCCGGGGTTCATCCGGTTCTCGGGGTCAAAGAGCCGCTTCACTTCGACGAACGCCCCGTAGAGTTTCTCGCCGAAGAACTTGGGCACCCACTGGCTTCTCGCCAGGCCGTCGCCGTGCTCTCCGCTCATGGCGCCGCCGTATTCGAGCACGAGGTCCGAGACCTCCTCGGCGATGGCGGCCATTTTCTCGATCTCCGCGTCTTCTTTGAGATTGATGAGCGGGCGCAGGTGCAGAAGACCCACGCTCGTGTGGCCGTAGTAGGAGGTTTCCGTGTCGTACTTCTTCATGATGGCTTCGAAATGCCGGTAATAATCCAGTAGATGCTCGGGGGAGACAGCGCAATCCTCCACGAATGCGCAGGGCTTCCAGTCCCCCCGGCGTCCCAGCAGAAATCCCAGGCCCGCTTTTCGCATGTTCAGGCAGTCCTGCTTGTGGGCGGGGTCGTCCAGCGGAACGCGCGCGTAGCCAATGTTCTTTGTTTCCAGCTCATCGTGGAGGCGCCTGACTTTCTCTTTGGCCTCATCGTCGTCTTCGGCGAAAAACTCAATCGTCAGGAAAGAATCCGGATCGCCCACCACGAAGCTGCTCATGAGGCGCTGGGCTTCGAGGTTCTGCTTGGCGAGCTCGATGATCACCCGGTCGATGATCTCTATCGCCGCCACGTCGTGGGCCAGGATCGTCGTGCTCGCGGCGAGAGCCTCTTCGATGCTGTGGAAATGAACCACGAGGACGCCGAGCGCTTTTGGCTTGGGGCACACGCGCACCTTGGCTTCGGTAACGACGGCCAGCGTGCCCTCGGCGCCCACCATGAGCTTGGCGAGGTTGAACGGCCCCGTATCTTTGGCGAGTTCATCGAGATTATACCCGCTCACGCGGCGCATGATATTTGGGTAGCGGTCTGCAATCTCCACCCGCTGCTCGTCCACGATGTCTTTCAGCCCCCTGTGTAGTCTGCCAATGCGTGTATCCTGCTGCGTCAACACTTCCAGAGACACCGCATCCAGGGGCCCGAAAGAGAAGGGCTCTCCATCTGCGAAATATCCCGAAACTTCGATGACGTGATCCACCGTCTTCCCGTAGACGATGGAGCGCGAACCCGAAGAATTGTTCCCCAGCATGCCGCCAATGGTGGCGCGGCTGCTCGTGGAGGTATTGGGGCCGAAGACGAATCCATGCGGGCTCAGGTAATCGTTGAAATGGTCCTGCACGAGGCCCGGCTGGACGCGCGCCCATTCCTCATCCGCGTTCAGTTCGATCACCTGGTTCATGAACTTGGAAAAATCGAGCACCAAGGCATCGCCGACGGTCTGGCCGGCGAGGCTGGTGCCGCCGCCCCGGGGCAGGATGGCGGCGTTGTGCCTATTGGCGATTTGAAGTGTTTTTTGCACGTCGGCGTTCGTTTTCGGCAACACGACGCCCACGGGTTCTATTTCGTACATGCTTGCGTCGGTGCTGTATATTTTTCTCGTAAAGACGTCGAAACGCACTTCACCATCGATGGCTTCGCGTAATTCATCTTCAAGTGTTGCAGTAACTTCCATTCAGTACCTCATTGATTATAAACAAGAATAATATCTATAATTCATAAAATACTTTAGGTCTGACGAACGTCTTCATGATATGCCAGACCTGTTATAGAGACAAGGGAAGTATCGCTCCATTGCGCCTGCGTCGCCACACTCGTTTGCCAAAGGCGAGGCCGCGCGTTAAGTTTTGGGCAGAAGCCCAATAGAAGGAATGAAGCCTTGAATTACCACGAAATGGCGCGGCGCGCCCTGAAAGATGAAAAACCCGGACGTGACGAGGCGCTCTCCGTCATCAATGCGCCCGATGATGAAATTCTTCAGCTTCTGGACGCCGCTTTTTCAGTCCGTCGCCACTATTTCGGAAAGAAAGTGCAGATTCACTACCTCATCAACGCAAAGAGCGGCATCTGTCCTGAGGATTGTGGGTATTGCTCGCAATCCGCCGTCTCAAGCGCTCAAGTCGACAGATACGATCTGGTGGATGAGGAGCAACTCTTCGAGGGTGCAGCAAAGGCCGAAGCGGCCGGTTCGAGGCGCTATTGCATCGTCATCAGCGCAAGGGGGCCGTCGGACGCGGAAATCGAAAAACTCTGCCGCGCCGTCTCCGAGATCAAATCGCGCCATGGCCTCTCCATTTGCTGTTCTCTCGGCTTACTGGAAGCCTCCCAGGCCGCCAGGCTGGGCGAGGCGGGTGTCGACCGCTTCAATCACAACCTCAATACGAGCGCGCGCTATTATCCCCAAATTTGCTCCACGCACACCTATGACGACCGCATGGACACACTGGGCGCGGCGCGCGGGGCTGGAATGGAACTCTGCTCGGGCGTCATTTTCGGGCAAGGGGAGAGCGCAGACGACGTCATCGACGTTTGTGAGGCGCTGAACGCGCTCGCGCCTGAATCTATACCGGTCAACTTTCTCAATCCAATCGGCGGCACGCCACTCGAGGGAAGGCCGCTACTCGGTCCGCTGGCCTGTCTTAAGCTGTTGTGCCTGATGCGCTTTTACAATCCCCGTTCGGAAATTCGCGTCGCCGGGGGAAGGGAAGTCCAACTGCGGGAATTACAGCCTCTGGCGCTCTATCCGGCCAACTCGATATTCGTGGACGGCTACCTCACGACACCCGGCCAGGAATCGGCCATGGCGCACCGCATGATTCGAGACGCGGGCTTCGAGCTCGACGTCGAAGGCCATACCGACCCGGTTTTTGCGTGATATATACCGATCAGATAATATATTTAGAATGAATGAATTATACTGTACAATTGGATATATTACATTAACTCATGACCCGAGCTAATCCCTGAACTCATCTCGCACTTCCGGCCCCGCCATGGCCACCCCGATAGGCTTGAGCACATGTAATATCCGTAGTGCGTCATCATGGAGCATTAACACCTCTTTGAGCCGCTTGTAAGCCTGCGGCGCTTCATCCGTATCCGCTCCACGAAGCACGACGCCAATATCCGTGACCCACTCATTCATCTGCTCGCGTGTGATAGCGCCTCCCTTGCGTATCATGCGGCCCTTGCGCCATCTTTTTCTGCCTGCCGCCTTGGTTCTGCTCATCACCCGGCCGGCGCCATGAACCGTGGAGAAGAGGAGAGATTTCGATCCTGGAGTATCCACACCCTCTGCTATAACGGAAATATCTCCCATGCTGCCGCCGATAAAACATTTCTGGCCGGGCCAGGCAGGTGTAGCGCCTTTGCGAACCACGACACAGCGCATACCGTCGTGCTCTTCCTCCCAGGCGAAATTGTGGTGGTTATGCACTTCCCACTCAGACGCGGCGCCCAGGATATCGAGCACACGGCCCCCGACGTAATCCCTTCCTGCATAGGCATAGTGTCCTGCCAGATTCATGGCGGCGAAATAGTCGTTCCCCAGGGGAGAGGAGAGAGAGAACACGGTGGCCCGGGCGTGCATCTCCTCACGGGCGGGGCGGTCATGAAAACGCCTGTTTTTCGCCAGATTCAAAAAGCCGGTGCACGTTTTGTGGCCAAAACCCCTGGAGCCGAAATGAATTCCGACCCAAAGCGCGTCGTCCACCTCGTCAACGAATAAATCGACATAGTGATTGCCCGCGCCAATCGTCCCCAATTGCGAACGGGCCAGCGGCTTCAAATCCTCAAATTCGGGCATGATCTTCCATGTCGGGTCATCAAATAGCACATCGTCGATGGGCTCAGGATTTTTCCGGCCCATGCCGAATTCGAGGTTCTGAAATATTTCGTTCATGATCGCGGAGATTTCGGGACGCACGTCCGAGGCCCTCAGATTCGTTTTGATGGCTTTGTTTCCGCAAGCTATGTCATAGCCTACGCCGCTGGGCGAAACTGCGTTCTCATAGGCGATGATACCGCCGATGGGCATGGAATAGCCCAGGTGATGATCGGCGCACAGAGCGCCTGCTCGCGCTTCATCGTCGGCGAGACAGCACTCTATCTGGCGAAGAGCGCCTTCATCGACGGGATGCCCACGAATGGCAAGGGGTTTTCCTTGGAGGTGAGTCGTCATGACTCATTCTATCATGCAGGGGAGTTCAAGAATAAGGGGGCGCAAACATTTCGGAATGTTATTTTACATAACATATCTTATCGTCATTATCTTGTGGGGCGAATTGCCGGGATTCCTGTTATTTGGCGGCTTTTTCGCTGCCCAGCTTCGCGCGGATTTGCTCGGTTAAAAATGGGCTCTCAGGGTGTTTTTTACTTAATTCCTCATAAGTCTTTCGCGCATCCTCCGCCCGGCCGAGTTTCTCCTGACAATCAGCTGTGGCGATATACAGATCTTCAGACGTGAGAAGGCTGCCTTTATTGAGAATCGACTCCCATATCGGGATGGCTTCCGCGCAGGCTCCTTCCAGCATCAAGACGGATGCGATACCGCGCTTCGCCAATTCCTGGTCGGTCTCTGAAGAAATGCTGCTCTTCGCCACAAGCTCATATTGCGCCCGCGCTCCTTGGTATTCTTTTCTGTCGCGCAGCAAGGCTGCGAGATGTAGACGCGCCAGAAGACCCGGACGAGAGCGTGGGTATTCGTCGGCCACCTTTTGGTACGCGGCTTCCGCTGCTTCTCCCTGGCCGTCGGGGGAAGCGATTCTGGCCAATCCATAAGCCAAAGACGCTTTTTCGCGCGCGCGCTCATTCCACATGCGGTAGCCCACAAAAACAGCTGCCACTAGAATAACAACGCCCAGGCCCACGTAAAGAATCTTTTGGTTCTCGATGAACCAGAGAACCACCTTTCTTCCATGTGTCTGCAGCGCATCCGGTTGACGAATATCTTTTCTGAATGTCCTGGCCATCTTGATATGATCCTTAAGTAAAAAAGCTGCGTATCCGCGTCAAAGGCTTCAAAGGAAGCGTATCAACTATTATCGCGTAAATTATTCCGAATCAAGACCTCTCGTACGGTTTGCGTCGTTGGGAGTAAGCTGGCGTAATACGAAAAGTGGAATGGATTAACCCGTCAACCGCTCCCCTAAACGCGAATTTGTGGAGTTGGGGAAACAAATCCAGACGAGTTTCAGCGGTCCTTATCAAGAATTTCCAGTATTTCCCTGAGTTCTTTTCGAACCCACGTCATATCGAAGTTTTCCAGACTTGAGTTCTCAAACGGCAACAGAGGAGCGACTTCCGGCTTGGCTTCGGCAATCTTTTTCTCCTTGTTCGCTTCTGCTCTCGCCGCTCTTTGCTTTTGAAGTTGCTTCTTGGCTCCAGCTATTGTGAAGTTCTCTTCGTACAACAATTGCTTGATCGAAAAAACGAGCTCCACATCTTTGCGGCGGTATATTCTTTGTCCAGAGTCTCCTTTCGCCGGACGGAGCATACGGAACTCACTCTCCCAGTAGCGCAACACATGGGGCTTCGTACCGGTCAATTCCGCCACTTCACCAATCTTGAAAAATAACTTGTCGGGTATTTTCGGATTTTGGGCAGTCTGGGCCATGTTCGACTCCCTATTTCCTCAACCTTCGGCGCACTACGATGGCATCTGAAAACCCGGCCGACCGGATTTTTTTCCTGAACGCCAAGGCCTGACTAAGGTTCGCGAACTTTCCGGTGCGAATTGTATAGAGCCGCCCTGTCCCACTACTTCGAACCCGGGAGGCAAGCCGACCACGAAAACCGGAATCCTCGACGCGATCCAGTAGAAGAGCAGCATCTTCTAAGTTTCTAAAACTTCCTGCAGCCACATTCCATTGATTATTCGAACGGTACACGTTGACCCCGATCTTTTTCTCCCTCGCTCTGCTTGCGAGAGCCCGGGCTTTACCAAGACTCGTAAACGAGCCGAGGCGCACCTCTGTAATTTGAACACCGCGTCTCCTCGAACGGCTTGTGCTTGCAACTCTGAATGCGGAAAACCCCTTGCTCTTCAAGCGTTTCAAAAAAGAGGTTGCACAACGTTCGGTTCTGCAAGAAGCCACCTGAACGCTATAGTAAAAACCCCGAATCGCCTTTCGGGCACCTGGTGCGTCTCTTCGAACTGTTGCTGCCGGCTTTTTCTTGGCAAGCTGTTTTCCGGGCGCCGCCTTCTCTTGCGGGGCTTTCTTCCCGGGCATTTGCGCCGCCGGCATCGTTTCACGCCGTGGCTTCTTCATCTTTGGCGGAGTGACGGTCTTTTCCACCATGGCGGCAGCGGCTGTCGGTATCTTTTCAACTCGGGTTGGAGGCCTCGGTTTTTCCATCGTCGCCACGGCTGCGGCCGACGCATTCCCTGGCTGTGCCGGAGACTTGGGTTGTCGACTCATCATCGGTGCTGCGGAGGTTCGCGGCGCATTCGCCTGCCGCGAAGGTTTGGGTCGTCCGGATTGCATATTTCTACCCGGCGTGTCCCGGGATTTTTTTTCAACTTGTGAGCCTGCGGGCTGTGGAATCCGTCCAGGGGCGCCGGGAGCCTTTTGCGCGCGTTTCATTGCACTTTTCATTTTCGCCAGTCGCATTTTCCTTTGCTGTTCTTGCTTCATGCGCTCTTTTTTGAGTTGCGCCGCCTTTTTCGTTTTGGGTAGCCACCAGAATTGATATCCCGCCCAAGCCACTCCACCCAGCATGACACATACGAACAGGATGACCATCAAGACATCGACGAAGCCGCCACTGCGGCGCTCATAACTTCCCCCGTCGTCTCCAGAATCTCTCTCTGGCTCGTCTTCCCTATCCTCATCATCGCCTTCGAGAAGATTCACACCTTTTCTTGCCATTACAGGAACCCTCTATATGCGAAAATTATTCGCTCTCGCGGGCGACAGCCGCTTCAGAAATGATCTTTTCAGTAATCTGTCCCGGCACTTCCTCGTAATGAGAAAACTCCATGGAGAAATCTCCCCGATCCGCGGTCAGCGATCGCAGCGCCGGCGCATAGTTCAACACTTCCGCCATGGGAACCTGAGACTTGATGACCTGCTTGTCGCCGACACTGGGATCCATGCCAAGAACCCTGCCCCTGCGTGAATTCATGTCTCCGATGATGTCGCCCATGTACTCTTCTGGAACGACGATTTGCATATTCATAATCGGCTCGAGAAGAGTAGGCCTGCACTCCTGAACACCTTTTTTGAAACCGAGAGAGCCGGCAATTTTGAACGCCATTTCAGAGCTGTCGACATTGTGAAAACTGCCGTCATAAAGCGTGATTTTCAGATCTGTCACGGGGTAGCCCGCCAGGGTTCCAGAGTCCATTGCCTCCACAATCCCCTTCTCCACGGCCGGAATGAATGTTTTAGGAATCGCTCCACCCACGATCTTGTCCACGAACTCGAACCCGCCTCCGCGCTGAAGCGGCTCAATCTCAAGCCAGGTGTCGCCAAACTGCCCTCGCCCACCAGTTTGTTTCTTGTAGCGGCCCTGCACCTTGATTCTGCCCTTAATCGTTTCCTTGTAGGGAACGCGGGGGGTCTTCATCTCTACTTCCACGCCATACTTGCGCTTGATACGCTCGACTATCACCTCGATATGCAAAACGCCCAGACCCGAAAGAAGCATCTCTTTTGTCTGAGGGTCACGGCTCACCGTGAGCGCAGGGTCCTCATCGCGCAAACGCGCGAGTGCCGTGCTGAGCTTCTCCTCATCACCCTTGCTCTTGGGCGCCAATGCGTAGGAGATGACGGGTGACGGGAATTTGATCGGCTCGAACTCAACGGCGCCGGCCTCGTCGCAAAGCGTATCCCCCGTTCTCGTGGTTTTGAGCTTGGCGAGCGCAGCGATATCTCCCGGCACAAGTTTATCGGAAACGGGAGACTGCCCTTTCCCCTGGATGAAGAGCAAAGAACCGATTCTCTCCTTCTCCGATTGCGTGGTGTTGAGAACGGCGGTATCGGAAGAAACTTCGCCTGAAATCACCCGGAAATAATTCAACTTGCCGGCGAAGGCGTCCACAACCGTCTTGAATACCAGGGCACGGAAAGGCTCCCCTGAATCCGCTTTGATGCTCACTTCTTCGCCGTTCGTGTTTTTCGCCTTGAATTCATGCGCTGAAGGCGAGGCGCCGAACTGCTCAATCGCTTGGAGAAAAAGATCCGTCCCTACGTTTTTCACACCACACCCGCATAAAACCGGCATGAAAGAACCTTCCTGAATCCCCTGACGTAATCCCTGGATAATCTCATCCGGCGAGAGTTCTTCTCCCTCCAGATACTTTTCGAGCGCTTCCTCGTTCGCCTCCGCCGCAAACTCGATAAGCTGTCCGCGGTACTCTTCATAGGTATCGGCAAGCTCCGCCGGAACGTCACTCTCCAATCCCTTTCCATTCCCCTCCACCTCGTAGGTGTAAGCTTTCCCCGATATGAGATCGACGACACCATTGAAACCGGTTCCTGGATTCACGGGCAATTGCAACACCACGAGACGTTTGTCGATCGTCTTCTCCGCATATTCCATCGCGCGGCTTAAATCGGCTTGTTCATGATCCATCTGGTTCAGATATATCAATGTGCATAAGCCCTCTTCTTCGGCCCAGCCCAGCACTTTTTCGGTAATCACCTTCGGCTCTGAATGCGCATTCAGGACGACGACGGCGTTGTCACATGCATGAATGGCCGCAACGGTATCTGATATGAAATTCGAATACCCCGGCGTATCGAGAAGATTGAGCCGATGCCTGTTCCAGTTTGCGTAGGCCACTGCTCCCAGGATGGAAGAGTTTCGCTTCACTTCTTCGGGTTCGGCGTCGAGTATCGTGCTGCCGGCATCGACCTTTCCTTGCCTGTCGGTGCTACCCGAGGTGAAGAGGCAGGCTTCGATGAGGGAAGTTTTTCCGTTTCCTCCCTCTCCCACAAAAGCAACGTTTCGTATTTTTTCAGTTTCGTGCGCCGCCATCTACCTCAACTCCTCTGTTATCAGCCTTTTGGCGACGTGACGTTTGGAACGGGCCTCGCGCCAGACTCGGTGATAAGTTCGAAAACAAGCATACCACAAATCCTGCCATTCAGAGTTCGCTTTGTCAATCAGATTGAAATACTTGCGGGGTATCATTAAAGCTGGGCATGAACTATGAAGATGTGCTTTCACCCCAAACTCTCGAAAATCCTTGAAGTTATCTCTTCGTCTTTCCACCACGTCTTCGCGGAGCGCTCTTCCCTCTTTGGCGAAAGCTCACCCGAAGCGGCGTACCCTCAAAATCGAACCGCTCCCTCAATCTGTTCTCCACATACCTCCCGTATTGCTCCACGGGGATTTGGCTTGCGAGACTCGCAAAGAGTATGACATGGGGCGGAAAAACGCCGCTTTGCGTGGAATAATACATCTTGGGACGCCGCCCTCCCGAAACGGTGGGAGGTGGGTGCGCATGAACGATTTCCGCCATCGCCCGGTTCAGTTGACCGGTGGAAACACGCCTGCCGTGAGATTCATGTATCTTTTCTACTACATCAAAAACGCGTTCGCATCTCTGCCCTGTCAGAGCGGACACCGAAAGAACCGGCGCGAAATTGACGTGTACCAGTTTATCCTTGATCTCACGCACTTTCTCATCAAACGTCTTGCTCTCCTTCGCCAGGAGGTCCCATTTATTCAACAAAATCGCGCAGGCTCGGCCGGATTCCTTGATGTGGCGTGCAATCTGCGCGTCCATTGTCCTTGGGCCTTCGGTTGCGTCGATGAGGAGCAGGGCGATCTGGGCGCGTTCGATACTGCGATAGGCCATAATCATGCTCACCGCTTCCACCTGGCGCTTGCCAATCTTCCCTCTTCTCCTGATGCCGGCCGTATCCACGAAACGGTATGATTTCCCCTCTCGCACGCATAGGGAATCCACCGGGTCACGCGTCGTGCCCGGGACTGGACTCACCAGGGTCCGTTCGCTTCCGAGAATTTGGTTGACGAAAGAGGATTTTCCCACATTCGGGCGGCCGACGACGGCGATACGGCGCTCATCCGTATCTTCAGCCTCCTCTGTTCCTCGTGCGCTCGAAGCGATGCGAAACGCCTCATCCATCACTTCGAACACCCCTGAGCCGTGCTCTGCCGAAACGGGCCATACTTCACCGAGTCCCAGTTGATGAAAATCCCATTCCGTCTCTCTCGCGCGCTTTGAATCTGATTTGTTCAAGATGAGCAGCACCGGTTTTTGCGAGACACGGACCATTTGCGCGACTTCGTGATCCCCGGGCAGGCGGCCCTCGATTCCATCAACAAGAAATAAAACGACATCGCTTTCCTCGATCGCAGCTGCTGTCTGTTCCAGAATTTTCGACAAGAACGGATCGCCTTCCAAAGCAGCGATACCACCCGTATCGACGGCAAGAAACTTTCTGCCTTCCCATTCTCCTTCGCCGTAGCGCCTGTCCCGGGTCACACCCGGTTCTGCTTGCACAATGGCGTCCCGTCTGCCGATGAGCCGATTGAAGAACGTGGATTTCCCCACATTCGGACGCCCTACGATTACGAAAACAGGAGAAGACATGGGAGTGTTCCCAATGAAATGGTTTTTAGCGCCTCTGGGCGTTCTTCCTGGCGGCTCTAGAGCCGATGCCCACAAACCTCATGATACCTTTTGCGATACCTTCCGCAAGCGCCTGGCGGTATTTGGGACTGCGCATCCGTCGCGCTTCCTTTCGATTCGAGATGAACGCGACTTCAACCAAAATACTCGGCATCCGGGCGCCGAGCAGCACGTAAAACGGCCCACGCTTCACGCCCAAATTGCGGATACCCCGATAACCTGGCTTCAGACGAGAGAGCATTGCTTGCTGAACCCGCTGTGCCAACTGCTGTGACTCCGTAACTTTCGACCGCAACCCCAGGTCGTTCAATATTTTTTGCAAATCCGTCATGCGCGCAAGCGTCGTCCCGCTTTCTCTGGCCGCCAGCCTGAGCGCCCTGCCCGACGAGGCCTCACTCAAAAGATAGGTTTCGATCCCGTGGATATGCCGTGAACGCGCGCTGTTCGCATGAATCGACACGAAAATATCCGCGTCATGTTCATTGGCGAACGAAGTCCTTTTGGATAGGGATATGTATCTGTCGGTAGTTCGAGTGAGATAGACCCTGTTACCGGGCAAGACGCGCCTCAGCACCCGTCTGGTCCTGAGGGAGATGTCGAGCGCGACTCGTTTTTCCCTCAAACCGGACAAACCGACCGCGCCCGGGTCCTTGCCCCCATGCCCGGGGTCCAAAACGATTCTGCCAAGCCTGTTACGAAATCTTTGAGACAAATTCATCTCGCGGCGCTTTAGCGTTTTTTGGCGAGGGGGCGCCCTGCGTGCTCGGTCGGATTTTTTGGGTTCCGGGCGCTTTTTCCCTCCCCTCTTGGGAAGTTTCGAGATGACCCTGGTTTTTGCCCAAACGTCGATTACGATCCGTTGCGGACTCGGGAGGGTGAAAATTCGATATTTAACATCATGTTTTTTCGCGATATCGATCACGAGGCGTAGACGGTTCTTCCTCGGTTTGCCGAACCTGAGGCGGGATACGATGCTTTTTCCCGGAGGAAATGTCGGAATTTGAACGCCTTGACCGATTCGCCCGCGAGGGAGATCAATAAAAATTCGAGAGGGTTTCCTCAAGACGTCTGATTTGAAATCAAATACTTCGCGGTTCAATATAAAGACGATTCGCGCATAGTCCGGGGTAGAGAATTCTCGAACTCCAAGAATTCTCGCGACTGAATTTCTGGCGCCGAACGCATACCCCTCTCCTTGCATCCAGCAAACAAGAAAAAAAAACAGAATGACAATTAAATTCCTCAGCAGCCGTTTTGTCTTTTCTCTTCTGAGAGTGGAGAACGAATTTCTGGCCACAGAAATCTCTCCCGTGGCGGGCGGCGTAACGGGTATGGAATAATTCTAGGTGCCCTGCTGCCAACTGCTCAAGTACTTCTCCTGCTCAACGGTCAGCACATCAATCTCCACACCCATGCTCTCTAATTTCAGGCGGGCAATATCGTCATCCAATTCCTGGGGCACCGGGTACACTTCGCTTCCCAGATTCTTTCCTTCCTTCACGATATATTCAGCGGCAAGAGCCTGATTGGCGAAGCTCATGTCCATCACGCTGCTTGGGTGTCCTTCTGCAGTCGCGAGATTCACCAATCGGCCACCTCCGATGACGACAATCCTTTTTCCGTCTGTCAGGGTATATTCATCAACCAGTGAGCGAATCTCACGCTTCGTCCTGGCCACTTCCTCGAGTCCCGCCACATCGATTTCGACGTCGAAATGACCAGAGTTCGAAATGATGGCCCCATCTTTCATCTTCTCGATGTGTTCAAGGCGAATGACACTTGTATCGCCTGTTACAGTACAGAAGAAATCTCCAATCTCGGCCGCCTCGGCCATGGGCATGACGCGATATCCATCCATCAGCGCTTCCAGAGCGCTGAGAGGCGTCACTTCGGTAACGATGACATTGGCCCCCATACCCCGTGCTCTACTCGCAAGTCCCTTTCCACACCAACCATATCCCGAGACGACAAAAACCGAGCCCGCCAGCAACCTGTTCGTGGCGCGAATGATCCCATCTATTGTGCTTTGACCCGTTCCATAGCGGTTGTCGAAAAAATGTTTTGTATTCGCATCGTTCACCGCAATGACGGGAAATTCCAGTACGCCATCCGCCGCCATGGCGCGAAGCCGGATCACCCCGGTCGTCGTCTCTTCAGTGCTTCCGAGTATATCGGGAATCAACTCTCTGCGATCCGTCAGAATCTGAGTCACGAGATCCGCGCCATCGTCCATCGTGATGTGGGGACCGCTGTCCAACACGGACGCCATATGGCTGTAGTAGGTATCTCTGTCTTCCCCTTTGATCGCATAGACGGGAATCCCCTCGTTCTCCACGAGGCTGGCAGCGAGATCATCCTGGGTCGAGAGCGGATTCGATGCGCAAAGGCTTACCTCGGCGCCGCCGGCCGCCAAGGTCTTCACCAGGTAACCGGTCTCCGTCGTCACATGCAAACAAGCGGCGATGCGTACCCCTTCAAGCGGCTTTTCTCTTTCGAATCGATCCAGAATCATATTCAGAACGGGCATGCTTCTCGAGGCCCATTCCATCCGTAATGCGCCCTGCCCCGCAAGGCTTTTGTCCTTGATGTCGAAATCCATTTCTTCTCCAAAATTTCCCGCAATTAAAACCGGTCGTTCAGCCTGACAGGATTTTACGCCCCGACAGCGGTTTTCAGATCGGATGTCTTATCTGTTTTCTCCCAGGTGAACTCAGGTTCACTCCGGCCAAAGTGTCCATATGCTGCCGTGTTTTTGAAGATGGGGCGACGCAAGTCGAGGTGGTCGATAATTTCCCTGGGTTTGAGGCCAAACACATCGCGGACGGCCCTCGATAAGACATTCGAATCCACTTGGCTCGTCCCAAAATCCTCTACCAGAACGGAAACGGGGTCCGCCACGCCGATGGCGTAGGCAAGTTGCACTTCCGCTTTATCCGCGAGCCCGGCCGCAACGATATTTTTGGCGATATATCTCCCCATATAGGCAGCTGAACGATCCACTTTCGAGGGATCCTTGCCGGAGAATGCCCCCCCACCGTGCCTGCTGTATCCTCCATAAGTGTCCACTATGATTTTCCGGCCCGTGAGCCCCGTGTCGCACATGGGCCCCCCAATGACGAAAAGCCCTGTTGGGTTCACATAAAAGTCGGTATTCTCAGTCGTCATGTTTTCCGGGAGGACTGGGCGTATGACTTCACGGATGATGTCTTCACGGATCTGATCGAGCCCGACATCTTCAGAGTGTTGAGCGGAAATGACCACATTGTCGATCGCCACGGGCTTGCCGTCTTCATAGTGAACAGATACCTGGCTTTTGCTGTCGGGCCGAAGGTAGTCCAATACGCCACTTCTTCTCACGTCCGATGTCCTGCGGACCAATTTGTGCGCCAACATGATGGGCAGGGGCATCAACTCTTCCGAATCACGGCAGGCGAATCCAAACATCATCCCTTGATCTCCAGCCCCTTGTTCCTGGAAAAGACCTTGCCCCTCCGAGACCCCTATATCGATGTTGGGCGATTGCCTGTCTATCGCCGTAACGACAGAACAGGTATTGCAGTCAAAGCCATACGCAGAGTTGTCATAGCCGATGTGCCGTATCGTCTCGCGTGCAATCTCACGTGCATCGTAATGCGCCTCGGTCGTAATCTCCCCGGCTACGAAAACGATGCCCGTCGTGATAAGCGTTTCACAAGCAACGCGGCCGTTAGGGTCTTCACGAAAAATGGCATCCAAAACGGAATCGCTTATCTGATCAGCAATTTTGTCAGGATGTCCCTCCGAAACGGACTCGGAAGTAAAAATGTAATTTCTCCCATGATTGGAACCCATCTACAATCTCCCACAGGAATTGGAGGTCGTGATCAAATAAAACCGTACGCCTCGCTAGACTAGATGCGTATTCCGGCGTCTTTTATCATTTCTTGAATTTAGACGGAAGCACGCGGGAATAATGTTGCTTTTTCGTAATACTCCATAAGCAAAAGTTCCTGTATGCGGGGCAGACAATTAAAAGATGTCGAACGAAATATTGTGACTTGGAAATTACCTGTTAATAGAATTAATGTCGTTTATGGAATTTATATAAAGAGATGGGCTTCCAATCTCCCTCGCGGCATTACGAATCCTTATGACATTTCTCCAAAGCCGGTTCGCACCAAATCCGCTAGTTCCGCAACGGCTGCATCTTCATCTGGACCACACGCGCTGATCAGGAGATCCGAGCCGGGGGTTGCCGCAAGCATCATGACACCCATTATGCTTTTTCCGTCTACCTCCATATCACGAAATCGAACCAGAATTTCGCTCTCGAATTTACTCGACAACCTCACAAACTTGGCGGCTGCCCTCGCGTGAAGCCCCATAAGATTGCGGATGCTGACTTTTTGTTCCGCCATGATGGCGTTTATTCCTCCTTGGCTGGGCGTTGTTTTACGGAATTGATCATCTCGCTCGGCTGGGCCAGGTTCCGCCTCCCATACTCCACTAAAAATCGCGCCGCCTCGGAGACGGTCTTCCCTTTGATAAACGACAATTTTAAGAGCATCGGCAAATTCACTCCCGTTACGACTTCTACCCCGGAATGGTTCAGCATGGCGAGAGCGGCATTCGTAGGGGCGCCTCCCATCATATCCGTCATAATAATCACGCCCTCGCCCGCATCTACCTCCATCACCGCTTTTTCAATTTTCTCGGTAAATCCAGCGGGGTCGGCGTCAGGCTGCAGAGAGAGCGCTTTCATTTGCGTTGTCCCGGCTAGAACAGACTCAGCCGCATGCAGCAACGCATCAGGATAGTCTCCATGGCCGACGATCACCAAACCAATCATGCAGCGAAACCTCTTCTTTTCCTCTTCCCGGCTAACTCGTCGCCCCGAGAGCAATTTGAGCGGAGAGTGTCCGACTGAACTCCTCTGCAGAGAAATAACCCATTCTTTGCAGCAACAGATTCCTGGCCGCCACCTCGATGAGTGTGGGGATATTCCTCCCGGGAGCAACGGGAATTATCACGTGCGGCAGGCACTTTCCCAGGATGTTTTGGGTCTCGATGTCAATCCCAAGACGCTCGAAAGGCATATCCGGGGTCAAGGGAATCAACTCGACGATCATCTCGACGTTTTTTTCGTATCGAATCGCTACAACGCCAAAGAGATCTTTCAGGTTCAGAATACCCAGTCCCCTCACTTCTATGTGGTGTTTGAGCAATTCGGTGCTTTTTCCGACTAACTCATTCCCTCGCAACTGGATGTCTACCACGTCATCGGCAACGAGCCGGTGCCCCCGCGTGACCAGATGCAGAGCGCATTCACTTTTTCCGATACCGCTCTTGCCTTGAATGAGCACCCCCACACCATATAAATCAACGAGGACACCGTGCAGTCGCGCATGCAAAGAGAGGTGCTCCTCGAGATATCCCGACAATCTCGGCATCAATTCCTTGCCGGGTAATCCTGAGATGATAATCGGTACGTTGGACTTATCAGACGCTTCCTGGATACTTGGGAAGATATCTTTCCCACCTGTGACCAACACCGCGCACAAGGGCAAGCGAAAATATTCACGCACGGCCTCGATCCGCTTCTCTTCATCGAGGTCATCAAGAAAACGAACTTCCGTGCTACCCCATACCTGAATCCTGTCGGGATGTACAGCTTTCAGAAAACCGGCGAGTGGCAAACCATTTTTTTGAAAGTGCGTATGATTGATCTGGCGGTTCATGCCAGACTCGCCCGAAATTACGGACAACTTCAACTCTTCCCGCAAATCCGCATACAATTGAGATACCGAGAGCTTGCTCATCATGTTCCTCGATGCTCTATACACCCGGGGGATTCATTGTCCGATCCAAGAGAACCAAATGAACATTTGTTACGAAACAATCAAGATACGATGCTGCGTAAAGGAAAATGGAACGCCCACCACCGGGGATAATAACAAATATATTTCAAATAACCCACGTATCCAGGAAGCATCATCAGCCGCCCCTAGAAACCATGGAGTGCGTAGGTGAGAATTATAAGTCCATGCACGAACCGCAATGATAATTATTAACGCATTTTGCGTCTTTTGCTGGTGGGAGAGATGCGCAGTTCTTTGCGGTATTTCGTCACTGTCCGCCTCGCAATCGCCACGTTGTTCTGTTTGAGTTTTTCCGCAATTTTCTGGTCAGTGAGCGGCTTCTCAGGGTTTTCCTCCGTCACCATTTTCTTGATGATTTCCTTTACGGCCAGCGAAGAGGTGCTCTCTCCCGCACTTGATTCCAACCCACTGTGAAAAAAATACTTAAGGCTCAAAACACCCTGTGGGGTATCCATATACTTGCCCGTCGTAACACGACTCACGGTAGATTCGTGCATCTCGATATCTTGCGCCACATCCTTCAAGATCAGGGGCTTTAGGTGGCTCACGCCATGATCCAAGAAATCCTTCTGGAATCGCACAATGCTTCGACAAACTCTAAGAATCGTCTGCCTTCTCTGCTCTATACTTTTGACGAACCAGACGGCCGCCCTCAACTTTTCCTCCAGATACTTCCGCGTATCGGGCGAGGTTCCCGATTTGTCGACTGCCATGGCTGCATACTGAGAGTTCACACGCAGGAGTGGCAAACTGTCGTCAGTGAGTGTCACCTCATATTCATCTCCTCTTTTGGTGACACTCACATCCGGGACCACTATCTCCGCGCCTTGATCGGAAAAACGCAACCCCGGGCGAGGATCGAGACTCCGAATGATGCCGATGGCCTGTACGATGTCTTCCGCAGTAACACCGTTAACCTTGGCGAGTTTCCCATATTGAGGCTCACCTATATCCTCAATATTCTCTAGCACCAGGATTCTAGCCAAATCCACAAAACAACTGTTTCCGTTTGCAGGCAACTCGCTATTTTTCAGTTGGATAAGAAGGCACTCTTGAAGTGTCCTCGCAGCAACGCCAGACGGATTGAATCCCTGCACCAACGCCAACGCCCTGTTTGCCTCGCGAGGCCCAAGACCAACGTAGGCCGCCAACTCATCCACGTCAGCCTCAAGATAACCTTCCTCATTCACATTCCAGATAATTTGTTCAGCAACCCTTGCTATCGGCTCGGGAGCCACCGAAAGACTCAATTGCCGCTCCAAGTGTTCATATAACGTATCGGGCCGCGTCAAGGTCTGTTCATGAGAGGGGAAATCATCAGCGAGGGCTGGAGACGAAAAATCTTCAAAATTGTCTTGGATGATGTTTTCCCAATCAATCTCACCTCTTTCATTATTTTGATTTTCGGGAACATCACCTCTCATTTCCGGCATCTCACCATCAACCACTTCTTTTTCTTCATCCTGAATTTCTTCCAACAAGGGGTTATTCAACATTTCCTGCTGAACGGCTTGCTGCATTTCCGTGCGGCTCAGAGGCAACAGGCCTATCGCCTGCCGCAACATGGTGGTCATGACAAGACGCTGCTCTGGCCTCATTGTCATCTTATGCTGCAAAGCCACGTGGATTCCCCTCACTTCAAAGACGAAATTTTTCGCCCAGATAAACATGCCGAGCTTTATCACTTACGGCAATTTTTTCCGGGGTGCCGGATTCCAGTATACGCCCCTCATTGATAATGTATGCCCTGTCGGATATCTGTAGAGCTTCACGTACGTTATGGTCCGTTATGATGACACCAATCCCACGAGCTTTTAAGCCCACCACTATTTCCTGAATGTCGTTAACCACGATAGGGTCAATTCCTGCGAAAGGCTCATCAAGCAGCATAAAAGTGGGATTTGTGGCCAATGCCCGAGCAATTTCTACACGCCTTCGTTCACCGCCAGAGAGAGCATATCCCTTCAAGGATTGAATGTGCTGGATATCCAAGCTCTCTAAAATTTCGTTTAATCTCCTCTCGCGTTGGTCTGGATCACGCAAGACTAATTCAAGTACCGCCATAATGTTTTGCCTTACCGAAAGGCGACGGAACACAGACGCTTCTTGAGGTAGGTAGCTGATTCCCTTCTTGGCGCGTACATGCATGGGCTGACCGGTGATTTCTATGCCGTTCAAAAATATTTTGCCCGCATCTGGTGCTATCAACCCGACAATCATATAAAATATCGTCGTCTTGCCTGCCCCGTTTGGTCCAAGCAAACCCACGATTTCACCAGGATGCACTTCGAGTTCCACGCCGGAGACAACCGTCCGGTCTGAATAGCTTTTCGTTAACTTAGTGGCCTGAACAGAAGCAGCACCTTCACGTCTTGCAGCACTACCATCGGTTCGCGTAGACATGAGTCTAGTTCGATTTTTTACGGCGGGGTGTCTCGCTGGAAGGGAAAAGAGTAACGTTGACTCTCTGGTCATCCGAGCCATGAACTATCGTTTTATCTTCTTTCAAATTTAATTCTATTTTGGCGCCGACTAACCGGTTCTTTCCTTCCCATACGCGAGGGCTGCCCGTCAAGATTGCGATGCCGGTTGATTCTCGATATTCGAGTCGGGCAGCAGTGGCGAACCTTCGTTTTGCTTGATTCATCTCTACGTTTCCGATGGCCACGATTCTATCGATTTCCCCCGCTCTGCCTTTTGGGGTTGGCTTTCGCTTGGAGCCGTATTGTTTGGTTTCCAGCGTATAAATTTCGAGGCGATTCGCCTTTAGTCTCATCTTCCCCTGGTTCGCTTCCACATTCCCGATGAACACGATGAAATTCTTCCGACTGTTTACTTCCATTTTATCGGAGACAATGTGGATCTGTACTCGGCGGTTTAAGTGACCTTTTTTGTCTTTTTCCTGTGCAGATAAATTAGTGCCGCTCCACACCAAAAGACCTAAGAATATCCCCAGGCCAATGAGGGTAAGACGTATCAGGCGGTAGTTTTTCAGTTTCAAAACAGCCCTCCATCAGGGAATGGCCGTATATTCTTCAGTTGGCGCGTGTCAGCTTATTTTCCCTTTTCTCCATGAGGGAATGTCCGCTCCCACCGTATATCGTAGCGCTGACTTTCTCCTTCAGCTTGTACTTCCCGATATCGGTATGCCCCTGTAGACCGGTTCCGACAAGACGAAAACGAGCCCCCTCCATTAAGACCTTCGAATCCGAATCAATACGTTTCTCTTTTGAGTGAAAATACAAAGAATCTGTTTTCATCGAAACGCCATTAGAAGCCAGGATGGTAACATTTCCGCTGATTCTAATGTTCCGGCTTTCATTTTGCATGGTTCCTTCTTGAGCAGTCACATGCGAGGGATCACCTTCATCCGAGTAAAACCGAAGCTTCAGGTTCTTAAGAATGGTCAAGCCTTTTTGGCGATAGACCTTGGCGGAGTCAGCCCACAACTCCCATTCCCTAACACCTTTTGTGTTCTGGACAACATGCATTTTATCTATGTTTAGGTCCGCATCCGAGTTTGTGAGCGAAAATTCTCCTAAATGGAGTTGATGATTTGAAGAACCCAAGATGAAATAGGCAATAGTACCGCCCATCACGAGCAGAAAGCCCAGCAACACCGTTCTCAGCATCTTACGGAATAGCATCGCAAACCTTCTGAAACACAGGCGGTATTCAACGACAGCACATGTCATATCTGTGATAAGAAACTCATCCCTCCAAAGCCATGAAATTTATTTTCTCGTACTGGTTACATCTGTTACATCAAAGAAGATAAGCAAAAACAACACCCTGTAAGATTGCCACCCTTTACTTTCTTTGTAAAGAAGAAATATCTCACGGACGGGATATGAATAGGCGTCTACTTTCATCTTCCACAAACTCAAACTTGACGTGAGTCGATACAGAGAAACGCCATTTTTCCACATGGTTAGGCCACTCAATTAAAACAAAATCACCCTGACCGATATGATCCCACAAACCCATTTCCATGAGGTCTGAATCTTTGGGAAGCCGATATAAATCGATGTGGTGGGTAGGGGGCAAGGTCGGATAATGGTGAATATAGACGAATGTGGGGCTTCTGATAATTTGCCCTTCTCCCCCCGGCATCGATTCGATAAAACCTTTTGCAAATACAGTTTTCCCAGCGCCTAAATCGCCATCGAGCAAAATGACCTCGCCGGGTCTCGATACTTTCGCCAAGCGAGCACCCAGTTCGGCTGTTTGCTCTACCGAATCACTTTGCATCTCAAAGGGAAATTCAAACAGTTTCAGAATCTCCTGCCTCCATGAGCACTTTCCTTCTCGCCTTGGGAAGAGCCTGTAAAATATCAGTTGCCGTGATTCCGAGCCCGCCCACTTCCGAGGATGCCAATTCTCCTGACATGCCATGCAGATAAACCCCGCATATCAAAGACCATTTTCGGGAAAGCCCTTGAGCGAGCAAAGCGCCAATAACCCCCGCCAATACATCTCCACTGCCTGCGGTAGCCATATTGGAATTTCCAGTGGGGTTGTACCAGATTTCTCCATCCGATGTGGCGACAATTGTTCCCCAGCCCTTTAAGGCGATGTCAAGATGATGGTGCGAGGCAAATGAGTTTGCGTGTGTAATGCGATCTTCTTGTACTTCTTGTGTCGAGAGCCCAAGGAGCCTTGCCATTTCTCCTGGGTGTGGCGTCAGGATCAATTGAGCGAGTCTGCCGTCCAGGATAGTCAAATCCTGAGCAAGCGCATTCAGACCATCGGCATCAAGGACAACGGGTGCGTCAATGTGTTGGATGAGCAAATGGACAAGCTCAATAGTTCTCGGGTTCGTCTGAAGCCCGGGTCCTATCACCAAAGCATTCATGTCTTCTGAACGCTCAACGAGAAAATCGAATGCCGAGGCGTCAATTGATCCAGACTCAGTGGCCGGCAAAGACAAAGTCATGATTTCAGGGTATTTACTCTCCACCAGGGGAGAAATACTTTCAGGCACCGCAAGCGTCACCCGGCCTGCGCCCGTGCGAAGGGCCGACATGGCCGTCATCAATGCGGCTCCTGACATACCGGGCGCGCCAGCTACCAACAAAAGATGGCCGGCATCCCCTTTGTGCGCATCAGGGCGTCTTTCTGGTAAATTCTCAGCCACATCCGAAGGTTCCGTAACGTGGAGTGAAATATCTTCTTCTTTCAGGCATTCATGCGGAATCCCGATGTCAAGAGATATGACCTCCCCCACATGCTCAGCCGCCGGCATGAGAAGATGACCCCGCTTGAGGGCGCCTAAAGCCAAGGTGGTCTTTGCGTTGATATATGGAAGTTCAGCCCTGCCTGTCGTGGAATCGAGTCCAGATGGCATATCAATGGCCACGATCGGTATATCGATGGCGGAAAGGATGCGGACGGCCTCCTCTGCAAGACCTCGGGCAGGCGGCCGAAACCCGGTTCCCAGTATGGCGTCCACTACCAGATCTGCATTTTTGCCCATCTCTTCCAACAGCGAGGTGTTATCCTCCGCCACCTCTAAGATGGGAATTCGCATCCTATCAAGCGATTTCAAAAAAACTCCCGGGTCACCTGTGACTTCCCTCAAAGGAAACAAAGTCGCGATATCGACATCGGCTCCTGCATTGAGTAAATGTCTGGCAACAACGAAACCATCCCCACCGTTGTTCCCTTTTCCGCAAACAATCAGAACACGGAGAGCGGCTCTGCCATATTTTTCCCAAATCTTTTGAGCGGATTTTAACCCTGCCGCCTCCATCAAACATGTGGAAGGAATTCCATATTCTTGAATTGCCCTGTTGTCGATATTCGACATTTCCTGGGCTGTTACGACGGGAATCGGCATGCTCAGGCGGGGCCTACTCGTTCAATAATATTCGACATCTCGCGCACGGCTCTCTCAAAACCGACGAAAACAGAATGTGAAACAATGCTGTGGCCAATGTTCAGTTCCTGCAGGTGGGGAAGTTGGGCCACAGCTTGCACATTGAGATAAGTGAGTCCGTGGCCCGCGTGAACGCCGAGGCCGAGGCCATGGGCTCGTATCGAAGCTTCGCTGAGCGAGGCCAACTCTTTTTCCTGAGAAAGTTCCCCCCTGGCTTCAGAATAAGCAGCCGTGTTCAGCTCCACGAAATCTGCGCTTAACTCTGTTGCGGCTTCAATTTGTTCGGGATGAGGGTCGATGAAAAGACTCAAGAGCAGCCCGGCATCTCGCAGCGGCTTCATTAAACCGGCTATCTGTTCGATGTTGCCTGCGACATCCAAGCCGCCCTCGGTCGTTATCTCCTCGCGCCGCTCCGGAACGAGGGTAACCTGCTCCGGCTTCACATCAAGGGCAATGCCTTGCATCTCAGCTACAGGCGCCATCTCGAGGTTGAGCTTGCCCCGAACCACTTGGCGCATCAGCCTCAAGTCCCTGTCCTGGATATGCCTTCTGTCTTCACGAAGGTGAATGGTGATACCTATCGCTCCCGCTCGTTCCGCGATGAGTGCAGCCGCCACCGGATCGGGCTCATTCGTCTTTCGCGCTTCACGGATGGTGGCGACATGGTCCACATTCACACAGAGTTTAGGCATCTTTCTCCTCAACACCATAAGTCCAATACGATGCCAACAGGACGGTCTCCTCCAGAGCGTCAGACTCCAGAGGCGCTTACATCTGCATCATAAATCGAAATATAGGGAGAAACTAGGCTTGGCCGGGCGCCAGGTCAGTCGGCGAAGACTGCGGGTCATCACGAGGTTTTTCCTCCGGTTGTGGTGAAGCCGAAGTGTCTTGTTCGCCAACCTCGTCTTTTCGCTTGCGACTCCTGGTAATCTGCCCGGTTTCCATCAAAGACTCGATATCTTTGAGATCGATGGTTTCATACTCGAGCAGCGCATTGGCGAGCAAATCGAGCTTGTCCCGATTTTCCTCAAGCAATTTATACGCTCTCTCATAACTCGACAAAACCATATTCTTCACTTCATTATCAATTTCAAGGGCCACCTGGTCGCTATAGTCCCTGTGTTGGGAAATTTCACGCCCCAGGAATATCTGCTCATGTTTTTTCCCATATGCCAACGGACCGAGCTTTTCGCTCATCCCCCATTCACAAACCATGCTTCTCGCCAAGTCAGTCGACGTCTGGATGTCGGCTTTCGCACCTGTCGTTAATTCCTCAAAAACCAGCATCTCCGCCGCACGTCCACCCATCAGGCAGGCAAGCTGGTTCGTCAAAAATGTTTTGTCGTTGCTATAACGATCCTCGAGAGGCGAAGACCACGTGCTTCCCAACGAAAAACCTCGTGGAATGATCGTCACTTTCTCTACGGGGTCCGTCCCCGGTATCAGCAATGAAACAAGGGCGTGCCCCGCTTCGTGATAGGCTGTATTTCTCTTCTCTTTTTCGCTGAGCGCCATGCTACGCCGCTCTTTGCCCATCAAAACTTTATCCTTCGCTTCCATCAGATCTTCATTTTCAACGGAGCGTTTTCCCCGGCGCGCCGCAAGAAGTGCGGATTCGTTCAAAAGGTTCGCCAGATCAGCGCCCGCAAAGCGCGGAGTTCCACGCGCTATAAGATTCAAATCGACGGTTTCATCGAGCGGCACCTTCTCCGCATGCACTTTCAAAATCGCCAAGCGCCCTTTTATGTCGGGCAGGGAAACCACAATCTGGCGGTCAAAGCGACCTGGCCGTAGGAGAGCCGGGTCCAACACGTCCGGGCGGTTCGTCGCCGCTATCAGGATGACCCCATCATTCGATTCAAAACCATCCATCTCGACAAGAAGTTGATTCAGCGTCTGCTCACGTTCATCGTGGCCGCCACCGAGTCCAGCGCCCCTATGACGCCCAACAGCATCTATCTCATCAATGAATATGATGCACGGTGCATTCGCCTTGCCCTGTTCGAACAAATCCCGAACTCTCGACGCCCCGACCCCGACAAACATCTCCACAAAACTAGAGCCGCTTATCGAGAAAAACGGCACATCCGCTTCGCCCGCAATGGCCCGCGCCAGCAGGGTTTTACCCGTGCCCGGAGGACCAACCATCAGAACACCTTTGGGAATACGTGCGCCCAGGCGTGTGAACTTTTGCGGATCGCGGAGAAAATCAACGAGTTCTTCGAGTTCTTCCTTGGCTTCCTCGATGCCGGCCACATCAGCGAACGTGATTTTTTTCTTCGCGGATTCGGGCATCATTCGTGCTTTGCTCTTACCAAACGACAGAGCTTTCGAACCACCCATTTGCATCTGGCGCATGAAGAAAATCCAAACGCCCAGCATCACCAGCATAGGCAGCCAACTCAACAACATATTCATATACCAGGAATTTTGTTCTACCGGCTGCGCCGTGATGCGAACACCTTTGGCCCTGAGGGTGTCGATCAATTTCGGGTCCTTGGGAGCGTGGGTATGGAAGGATCTACCGCTAAGGTAGCGACCCCGGATGTTGTCACCCTGGACAATCACTTCGCTCACCTGTCCTTCAGACACCGCTTGCAAAAAATCGCTATAAACAACCGTTCTATCCGTCGAGCGTGGGCTATTGAAGGCCTGGAACAAACCCACCATTATCAAGCCGATAATCAGCCAAAGCGCCAAATTCTTGTAAAATTGATTCAAAATGCCTTCCTTCTTTTTACGGGTGAGTATATCTCTAAACCCTGAAAACACGTTATCAAGATTTTTCTCATCCGTCTACGAGTTAAACTTCAAATCACTAAGCCAACGAACTTAAGAACTTACTATCTTCATTCTCTAGCAACGCTTTAAGGGTAACACCCCTCTTTTCATCCCCATCAAGCCGGAATTCCGCTGAAACCTGGTGCCCTATGATCCATGCCACCTTATCTCCTACAGTCAGGAGTGGTATCCGACTCCTGAAGGGTCTCGGTACTTTTTGTTCTATGAGGTAATCCTTGAGTTTCTTCTCTTTTGTTCGTCCCAAAGGATGGAATCGATCTCCATCGCGCCGGGTCCGGATACAAGCATCCACCCCCAGCTTTTCCAGATCAAAACGCGCCTCCCATGCCCCTTTCGTATGATGCGTGAAATCGCATGAAGCCTCTATTTCTAAACATAGTGAATGATGGACCGTCTTTCCTGGAATCCGCAGCTTTTTCTCCTCATCCAGCTTAGAGTCAATATGGGAACAACCGAAAATTAGACGGTCATATTCCCTTCTCGCTTCCAAGCCACCCGGCAAACTCAACACTGCTGAGGGCTTATCCCCCATTGCCAGGCCTTCCAGGTCTTCAATCCATTTTCGCAGAGCACGCCTGCGGGCGTGAGCAGGCGATTCGTCCCTGAGCATATTCAGCACCGAGCGCCAAAGCTCGGCTCTAAGCGATTGAGAGAGTTCTTGCACTTCACGTAAAGGAAAAACAATGAGTTCCCCATTATCTTCACGGATGAATTTCGCACGCAAATCCTTGGACATTTCATTTATGAAAGAGATAAGCGGGGCCGATATCTCGGCACTCTTGGCGATTCCGCTGACAGCCGCATCGCCTATATGTTCTCTTACGACTGGCATAATTTTTTTGCGTATCCGGTTTCTAAGGCGGCTCTCGTCTGCATTCGTTTCATCCTCGACCCAAGAGATGCCCTGAGCCTCCAAATATTCCAAGATATCCTTGCGCGACACATTCAGCAAAGGCCGGATGATGTCGAACCCGTCTTCTCCTTTCGACGATAATGGGGTCCGCCACTTCATGCCTGAAATCCCTCTCACGCCTGCTCCTTCAAATAAACGCATGAGCACGGTTTCAGCTTGATCATCTATGTTGTGGGCCAACGCGAGTGTATCGGCGCCAATCTCCTTGGCGACCGTCAGAAAAGCCAAACGTCTCGATTCGCGAGCAGCTCCTTCGAGTCCCAATTGCGCTATTCGAGACACACGAACATGCTCGCAACGAAAATCGATGTTGAATCGCAAACAGATCTGCTCGGCATGCGCAGCATCTTTTTTTGAAAGATCTCCACGGAGCCCGTGTTCTACATGAACAGCACACAAGTGTTGTGATTTCGGCAGGGTCGACTTTAAGGATAATAATAGAGCCGTGGAATCCGCGCCACCGGAAAAACCGACCAGCAAAGGGGTAGACTTGGCCTTATAAACAGATTTTTTGAGACCCTTTCTCACCTTGGCTTCAAATGCTTTTTTGATCTTCAAGATAGTGGTTGGCGAGGCATCCGATATCACCTGAACTATCCTCCCCTAAGCGGCGAGGAAATGGTAGCGGCGGAGGGACTTGAACCCCCAACACTACGGATATGAGCCGTATGCTCTAACCGGTTGAGCTACGCCGCCAGAATGCACCCCGTCAGGGAGACTGCTTGGGTCGGAAGATGGCGAAAATAAACATGGCCGAGAGAATATAGAAAAAAACCTGTATGCCAATGTCATCCATGCGAAAGCCTACCATCAAGCATAAATACCCCAAAAAGAGCAATATCAGAATTTCGATTTCACGCCTCATTTGTCATTTGCTCCCTGTTCTAGGCCTTCGGACGAAGACGGCATTTCCTTCGATTGCGTTTGCTGTAACCTCAAGTCCGGTGAAAATTCCGGACAAAAAATCGCCCCGTTCGGTTCATTGCGATACTTCAGGCGGCAACCCTCTCGCCAAGCGCAGACAGCGCACTCACGAACTCCCTGGTAGGCCACGCTTGAATATCTCCTTCCAAAATTCCGCCTCACTATCAGGAGCAAAATATAAATGCCTGGAACCGAAAACGTCAAGTTTTCTATTTTTTTCGGCTTTCCCTTCCCATGAACCCCAGAGCCGAACCGCACTTCATAGAAAATCCAAAAACAGCTTCAAAACAAAAAACCTGAAAACCCTGTGAATTACCTGACGGATTTCATTTCTTCGGAAACCAGATTTTCCAAAAAAGATACCGACTCGCTAATCGCTACAAGTTGTGTTTCTCCCGTCCTTCTCGATTTTATCTCAATTTTACCTTCCTTGAGCCCCCGGGGTCCGATGACCGCTTTGTAAGGGAACCCGATGAGATCGGCATCCTTGAATTTCACGCCCGGGCGCTCATCCCTGTCATCAAGCGCGACATCCAGCCCTGCGGCCTCGAGCGAGTCGTAGATGTGGTTACAAACCTTCATGGTTTCATCATCCACTCTCACCGGAATGATGTCCACATGATATGGAGCGATGGGAGTCGGCCAGATGATACCGTCCTCATCATGGTTCTGCTCTATCGCCGCCGCGACTGTCCGGCCAACGCCAATGCCATAACAGCCCATGACGATAGTGTGCGTCTCACCATTCTCGTCCTGATAGGTAGCGTCCAGGGCATCAGAATACTTGCAACCCAGCTTGAAGACATGCCCCACTTCGATGCCGCGCCTGATGCTGAGCATCGCCTCGCAATTGGGACAGGTATCTCCTTCCTGTGCAACAGTGAGATCTGCAAATACGCCTGCGGTGAAGTCACGACCCTCCCGAGCGCCTGTGTAGTGATAGTTCGTTTGATTCGCCCCGATAATAAGCCCTTCGATATTTTCAATGGCGTAATCCGCCACAAGCCGAACATCCGACAAACCCACAGGGCCTGCAAAGCCCACCTCAGAGTTTGTAAGCTTTTCTACCGTCTCGGCGTCGGCAAGCTCGATATCCACCGCATCAAGCGCATTTTTCAGTTTGATTTCATTTAATTCCCTGTGGCCTGGAATCATAGCGGCCACCGGCTCACCATCAGCGACATATAAAAGAGTTTTCAACATGCGATATGGAGGCAACGAAAAGAATTCCGAAACTTCTTCTATCGAATGAGCGCCAGGGGTATGTACTTTTTCAAGTTCGCCTCCCTCATTCTCGGGCAACTTCAAAGTTACCGGCGATTTTTCCACATTCGCTGCGTACCCACACGAATCACATACGGAGATTGCCTCCTCGCCAGTATCAGCCATTACCATGAACTCGTGCGAAAAACTCCCACCGATGGCCCCTGAATCCGCCTCCACAGCACTGAACTTCAGTCCACAACGTTGAAATATTCGGGTATAGGCTTGCACCATTTCTTCATAACTATTTTCCGCGCCCGCCTCGTCTCTATCAAAGCTGTAGCCGTCCTTCATCGTAAACTCCCGTCCACGCATCACACCGAAACGGGGCCTGATCTCGTCTCTGAATTTCGTTTGAATCTGGTAGAGATTGAGCGGCAGGTCCCGATAGCTCCTGACCTCGCGCGCCACCAGATCGGTGATTACCTCCTCATGCGTGGGACCCAGACAAAAATCACGCCCATGGCGATCTTTCAAGCGGATCAATTCTTTGCCATATACTTCCCATCGTCCAGTTTTTTGCCAAAGCTCGGCGGGATTCAGCGTAGGCAGAAAAACTTCTTGCGCACCTGCGCGATTCAACTCTTCACGCAGTATCTGTTCGACTTTGCGTTGCACGCGTACGCCGAGGGGCAAGAGCGAATATACGCCAGCCGCCAATCGGCGGATCATGCCTGAGCGCACCATAAGTTTATGGCTGACGACTTCCGCTTCGGCGGGCGCTTCTTTTAATGTGGGCAAAAACCCTCGTGAGAATCTCATCAATCAGATTTTCTTAGGAGTGAGTTACTTCAAATTGACCTTTTTCGTATTGCTCCGCAAGTTGCTCTACGCGCTCAACCAAATTTTTCTTGATGTCCTCATAGGATACCAGGCCTGACTTTTCGCCTTTCATGAAAATCAGAGCGCGCTTATGGCCGCCGGCCACACCGATGTCGGCATCTCTCGCCTCACCAGGACCGTTCACTTCACAACCCATGACGGCCACCGTGATGGGGGCATCGATATGGGCAAGTTCCTGCTCTACTTCCATGGTGAGCTTATCCACGTCAATTTGAACACGTCCGCACGATGGACACGCGACAACATTCACGCCCTTTTGGCGTAATTTCAGGCTCTTCAGGATTTCGTAGCCCACACGCACTTCCTCCACCGGGTCCGCCGCCAAAGAAACGCGAATGGTGTCGCCAATGCCTTCCGAGAGCAGAATTCCCAGCCCGACAGCGCTTTTTATGCTGCCCGTCTGAAGGCTTCCACTTTCCGTGATTCCCAGGTGAAGAGGGTACTCGACGCGTTTCGACATCAATCGATAGGCCTTCACCGCCCTCGCAACATCGGAAGCCTTTAGAGAGATTTTCGTATCATAAAAGTTGCGCTTCTCCAGCATGGCGACATGACGCAACCCACTCTCAACCATCGCCTCAGGCGTTGCGCCGCCAAAGCGATCAAGCAGATGCTTTTCCAAAGAGCCGGCGTTCACGCCAACACGAATGGGCAAGCCGTGATCCTTCGCGGCAGCGACTACTTCGCTCACCCTTTCCTCCCCATTGATGTTGCCCGGGTTAATTCGCAAACAATCGATACCCGCATCCGCCGCCATCAGGGCATAGCGGTGGTCGAAATGGATATCCGCAACCAAAGGCATCTCGGTTCGTTTTCTGATTTCATAGAGCGCGTTCGCCGACTTCTCGTCAGGAACGGCCAACCGCACAATCTCGCACCCGGCAGCTTCCAGCCGTTTGATTTGGTCTACGGTTGCTTCCACATCATGCGTGAAAGTGTTGCACATCGATTGCACTACGATGGGAGCACCACCGCCAATCTTGACGCCTCGCACTTCGACTTGAGAACTTTTTCGCCGATTCAGCGGGAACAAAGACGGATCCGCGCAAGGCAACTCCTCGCCAGTTTCATCCGCACCAACCATCGGCAGGACAGTGTTGTTCTGCTCTTTGGGAGGCAAACCGATTCCTGCTATGGGTTTCGTGTAAAACACGTCGTCTGTAAATGGCTCAAACATTGCCAAATCCCTATTTGCCTTTGGTGCTCTGAGAAGATGGTTTTGTTACGTCCTTCATTTTCCCTACTTGCTTCTCTTTTTTCGTTATCGCTGCCGGTTCACTACCAAAAAGATAGTACACGCTGTCCTTATAGGTGGCAAAGATCATCAAACCGATGAGCAGAACAGTACCCACTTGCATGGCCATCTCCCGGACCCTGAGACTAATAGGTCTGCCACGCAAGCTTTCAATAAGCAAGAAAAAAATATGGCCACCATCGAGAACCGGAATCGGCAGCAAGTTCAAAATCGCCAGATTGACGCTGAGCAAAATCGTAAACATGACAAGATAGCGAAATCCGCGCTGCGCCTGCTCTGCGGCCACCACAGAAATACGAATCGGCCCACCAATGTCCGCAGGAATGGTCTTCGTCAGCATCGAATACAACGTAATGACTGTTAAACTGGCGATGCGATAGTTCTGCTCAAAACCCTTTCCCAAAGACTCAAAGAAGCCGAAACGCTCGGTATAGGTGCCTTGACCGATACTGATGCCGATTCGGCCGTAACCTAAATCTTTGCCCGTTGAACTCATCGATGTCGGAACTATGGGCGTTTCAAAGGATTTGCGACCGCGTTCCACCGTCAACACGAGTTTTTGATCGGCATTTTTTCGAACTATTTCGACAAGCTCGGACCATCTTTGAATTCGCGTTCCATCAATGGCCACGATGTGATCGCCGGTTTCAAGGTTCGCTTTTTGCGCAGGCGTATCGGGCAAAACACCGCCTACCCACGTGCCAGGCACTGGAATACCACCAAGGTGCAATCCCCAACTGAGGAGTATAGCCAGGATGACATTAAACAAGGGTCCCGCTGAAATGACAGCCAATCGGTGACTCACAGGACGTAAATAGAAAGATTTCTCCGGCTCATCCGGCACTTTGGGCGCATCTGGATTGTCAGCTTGCGCTTCCGGGTCTTCTCCTACAAGCTTTACATAGCCACCCAAGGGGATTAGGGATACGCGATATTCCGTCTCTCCCCGCTGGAAACCCCAGATACGACGACCGAAGCCCAAGGAAAATGTGGAAACGCCGATTTTGAGCCATTTCGCGACGAGATGATGGCCCAACTCATGGATAAAAATGAGTAACCCCAGAACCAGCACAGCCCAGAAAATCGTCTGCCCAAACCCCATCACCCAGTTTATGATTTGCATCGCCATTCTCGAATGATTCCTTATTTTTTACTGGCCGCACCGGCCGGCATTTGTAGAACTTCGACATTTGGCGGCACGATAAACTGAAATTCCTCTTTTGCGATTTTGACGTTTTCTTTGACATTTGAAAACCGCAAGTGACTTTTGTTGCCTATGTTATCAATATAAGCTAAAGCAAGGATTCTGAAATTCTCAGGTTCCACCTCGAGCCACATCCGGCGAAACGCAGCACCCGCAGACTTCGGCTCCAAGCGAATACGATGGGGTTGACCGGCTTTCCAGATTCCTCCGCTTCGTCTGGCAACTCCAATCTCTTCCACTGTGACATGAAAATTCTTCTTCAAATTCCCCTTGCCGGACAAAAATAACAATGGGGTGGCACCTAATCCACTCCCCCCGTTATCGGAGACCATAACCTGCCTGAAACGCGCAGTATAGAGCCAAAACGTTCGACCATCGGAAACCATAACCTGCTTTTCAGGCTTGACATACTCCATGCGCAGTTTGCCGGGTTTCATCCACATGAGGCTTCCGCTCGACGTCGTTGTTCGCCCAAGAGATTTCAATTCATTTTTCTGCTCGAAAGAGGCTTGCAGAGAATCGAGCACGTCATATTTTTTCTGCAGCTCACTGATTATTTTCTCCGCCTTCAGACGCGATTCTTCCGCTAGAGACGTACCAAGAGCGTATCCTTGCATGAGCGCGACAAATAAAAAAACAACTGCCAGTCTTAAGAAGAAACTTGATTTGCGCAAAACTTTTGTAATCCTCTTTGAATGATTACTCCGAAACAGGCGAGATGAAACCGCTACCCTCCTGATGAGCGTTCCCTGAATACTGCACAACACCATCGACGCAGTGAACACTCCCCTCGGCGATGAGCCTCACCGCCAATGGGTATATTCTGTGTTCATAACCGAGAATTCTCTCCGAAAGGGTTACTTCATCATCATGAGGTAACACCGGTACGGCGGCTTGTAAAATGATCGGCCCCGTATCCACTCCTTCGTCCACAAAGTGGACCGTGCAGCCAGTCACTGTCACACCAGCATCTAAAGCTTTTTTTTGCGCATGCAGACCAGGGAAACTCGGTAGAAGCGAGGGATGAATGTTGATGATTTTCCCTGGAAATCGGCTTACAAACTCCGGCGGTAAAATCCGCATAAAACCAGCACAACAGATTAGATCGATTTCGCAATTTTCGATCTCATCTCCCAACTTCAGGTAAAATCCTTCCTCTTTGGGTGCGAGATGTCTATGTCGTAATCCAGCTATAGAGGCGCGCTCAAGGGCATACGAATTTTTTTTGTCACTCAGTACCAATACGACTTCCGCCGGAAAATCCGATTTCTGCCCGGCATCAATGAGGGCTTGCAGGTTCGACCCACGCCCAGAGGCCAAAACACCCACTCGTAATCGTGTCCTTGCATGCACTATTTATATGCCTTCAATGACGACGGAATGACCACCTTTGGGTTTTCTGACAACTTCGCCAACAACCGTGGGGCGTTCTCCTGCAGTTTTCAAACATTCGAGCACAGATTCAACTCGCTCCGGCCTCACGAGAAAGACAAAACCCAAGCCCATGTTAAAAATGTGATACATCTCCGCGCTGTCAACCGGGCCAAACTCTTGAATCAATGAGAATATCTCAGGCATCACCCATTTTTCAGGATAAAATTTAGCCTGCAATTCATCCGGCATCACACGATTTACATTTCCCGGAATTCCACCTCCCGTGATGTGCGCGATGTCGCTAATCCCCTCATCTCTCCGAACGGAAAGAACCCCTTTCGTGTAAATTCTGGTCGGCTCCAATAATACATCTTCAATGGGAACGCCTAGCCTTTGCCCCGCCTCATCCCGTGTTTCTTTTGATTCAAATATTTTACGTACCAAGGAATATCCGTTGCTATGAATTCCTGAAGAAGAAAGTGCGAGTATGGCATCGCCGGTCTTGACAGGTGTCCGATTGTCCAGGTTTTTGCGTTCAACCACCCCCACAGCGAATCCAGCAACATCATACACGCCCGGCTCATACATGTTAGGCATCTCGGCGGTTTCGCCACCGAGGAGGGCGCATCCTGCCTCCCGGCATCCCAGTGCAATCCCGGATACGACTGCCTTCAAAACATGTTGATTGATCTTGCCTGTCGCAATGTAATCAAGAAAAAAAAGCGGTTCTGCTCCCATAGTCAGTATGTCGTTGACGCACATGGCCACCAAGTCGACCCCGATGGAATCATGGCGCCCGAACTCTTGGGCCAAGAGTAATTTCGTGCCGACGCCGTCGGCGCCTGAAACAAGTACAGGATCTTCATATTCCCCGCCCAGACGGAACAAACCCGCAAAATCCCCCGTCCCCTTCAGGATACGGTCACTTTGACCAACATGGGTGGATTTTACGATTTGGGCGATAGCCTGAACGAAACCCTCTCCCAACTCCACATCGACGCCCGCATCGCGGTATGTCAGACGGTCCTCATTCAATAGTGATGTTCCATGATTTAACAGGCGGAATCGAACGGAATGTACTCAAAATCAGCCATGGACTTCCATCAATTTCTTGACTAAAGCTACATTATGTCGGTGTCCACTTCTCTCAGCGGTCACTTTTCCGCGGATGGGACGACCGGTTAAATACAGATCTCCTATTACATCAAGAATTTTATGGCGAACAAATTCATTGGAGAATCGCAATTGGGTATTCACGACTCGCGATTTGTCTACAAGAATTACATTATCCCAACGACCACCTTCGGCCAATCCCATTTTCTCAAGCGACTCGAGTTCAGAGACAAAACCAAATGTACGGGCCGGTGCGATTTCTTCTTGAAAACTCAATGCGTTCTTATGTTCATAAAGATATGATTGTTTCCCAATCGGCTTCGGATAATCGATGAGGTATGTAACAGAAAAAGAATCCGCTGGCTCTATGCGAATGTAACCCTTCTCGTCATTCGGTTCACCTACCTCATATACCTGGTCAACCCACAATTCCTCGCGTTTTTCTTTCTGATCTTCAATGCCAGCTTCTTCAAGCAAGCGACAAAACTCCACCGCAGATCCGTCCATTACTGGTACTTCCTCACTCATTTTAACGAGAATATTGCTAATTTTGTATGCGTGCAGCGCACTCATGAGATGCTCTATCGTTCGAGCCGTCACTGCTCCATTGCGCAAGTTCGTCGCATGGTTGGTGCCATCCACGAAATCGACATTTGCCTTCACGATATCGGGGCTTGTCAGGTTGCCAAACTGAATTCCGCTCCCCGGCGGCAAAGGTTCGATGATTAATCCCGTCTTCAACCCTGAATGAAGCCCCCGGCCGTACAACACGACACTTTTTGAAATACTCCTTTGATTTGTTTCCATTAGGTTCGTCGACGCCGACGTTACGGGCTCTATATTGTATGCTTTAATTTTTCGTTTTAAAGCCGGTTTCGTCATCCCCACCGCCTGGGCGGTTTTGAGGATATCCCAACCGTGCTCCTCCAAATGGAAGGAAAGGTATTGTCTCTCCCACTGGGTTCTGGCCAAATTAAAATTGGAAGGGGCGTCGTCTTTTGATGATGTGTGCGTCGCTAAATCAGAAGCTTCGCGTATCGCGTACGGCAAGTGGCTGATGTCAATCTCCGAGCCTTGCGATGAATATGCCGCTTTGGTCACCGCGCCTTTTAATTCAGCAATATTGCCCGGCCAGTCATAGTCTTCCAGAAGCGCAATGACATCCTCTGAAAATTCCTTTTTATACCTGTCAGCTTCCATGCATTCACTTAAAAATCTGTTGGCCAGCGGCAAAATATCCTCTTTGCGCTCGCGCAAAGGTGGCAGGTGTATTACATCAGCGCCTATCTTTGAGGACAAGGCTCTTACATAGGCCTTGTCATTCAGGGCACCCATATGATCAACGGATACCATTAAACGCATTGATCCTTTCGTATGCCCGAGGAATCTCACAAGAAATATCTCCTGCTCCGCCATGGGCAGTTGCTCCAAACCATCAAGGTATGCCGTCCCTTGGAAGGCATCAGGCAACAGCCGTTCCAAGACATTTTCCCATTCGCTTATTTCCGTCACAGGAAACAGCGAACGGCAATGAATCGGCCTAAATCCTTCTTCTTTCCGAATACCGTTCTTGTGAATCATCCTGGCAACAAAACGCTTCCCAGTACCTCTCTCACCTGCGATTAGCAAAGGGCTAATATCTTTCGACGCTTTACGTATGGCCCGTTGAACCTTTTGAATATTTTTGCTATTTCCGTCAAGCATTACATCAACGACATCACTTGCCTTCAGTTCTTTGGCTCTTCGCGCTTGAACGGCGGAATCGACAATACGTAAAACCGCATCAATAGACAGGGGTTTTTCAATGAAATTAAAAGCGCCTAACTTTGTCGCAGCTACGGCGGTTTCAATATTGCCATGGCCCGACATCACGACGACTTCGATATCTGCGTTCGATTCTTTCACTGCTTGCAAAGTCTTGATTCCGTCAATTCCGGGCATCCATACATCAACTAAAACCACATCCGGTGTTTCGGTTCGAACTAATTGAAGGGCTGTTTCCCCAGATTCGGCCCGCTCAACACGATATCCTTCATCGTGCAATACATCTTCCAAGCTCGCGAGAATTTCGCGCTCATCATCGACGATAAGCACATGTCCCTTATCCAATGAAAGCCGTCCTTTGTTTTTCAGGTGTGATGTCCACAGTAGGCGCCAGAGGCAACGTTACACGAAAAACAGAACCAACAGGATGGTTATCTCGCACGCCTATTGTTCCATTGTGATCTGCCACAATGCGGTGACATATAGCCAAACCTAACCCGGAACCTCTATCTTTTGTCGAAAAGTAAGGCGAGAATATATGTCCTTTCATATCTTCCGATATACCCTGCCCCTGGTCGGCAACTTCAACAACTATCATATTTCTATCCATATTACTCCATGCTTGCAAATCTATCTCGCCATCAACTTCATGGGATTCGAATGCGTTCTCCAATAAATTGATGAACACACGTTGCAACTGCTCGGGATCCGCCATGACAACTGCATTCCCGGTATCAATCTGCATCGAAAATTTCACGTTCCCTTTTCTGTCACGATATAAATTTGCAACATCCTCAATCAGTGGAACAAACTCGCAAAGCCTTAATCTCGGCTCCGGCATTCGCGCAAACCGGCTGAATTCATTCACCATTTCAATCAGACTCGTTACCTGATTAATAATGGTATCGGTACAAGATTCGAATACTTCCGCAAAATCATAGGCTTCAATTTCAAATTTCCTTCTCATTCTCTGAGCGGAGAGCTGTATTGGCGTAAGTGGATTTTTGATCTCGTGCGCGATGCCACGAGCCACTTCCTGCCATGCGGCGACTTTTTGAGCCCGAATCAAGGCCGTCATATCATCAAACACAATGACGGCACCAAGCCTGCCACCATCCGCGCTATTAAGAAGGGTCAAGCTCGCGCGCAACGTCAATACACGGCCATCAATCATGACTTCCACCTGCTCCGATGCGCTTTGGTGGTCTCGGTTTCTCATAGAACGCATCAACTGACGAACAGGCTCGAGATGCGCGCTTTCGAAAACTTCGCTGAACAATCGTCCCACGGCGTTCTGGGGTTCTATGCTCAGCAACTCCCCTGCCGCTTTGTTTAGAATAGTAACGCGCCCTCGGCGGTTGATTGATATCACACCCGCTCCAATATTTTCGAGCATCGCTTCCATATATCTGCGCCTTCTGTCGATTTCCATATTGGACCGACGCAGGATTTCAGAAGATTCTTCAATTTTCTCTTTGTTAGCCAGCAATTCTTCCGTCATGCTGTTAAACGCGTTGACCAAAATTCCCACTTCGCCATCTGCTTGCGCATCCACGCGATGTTCCAGATCGCCATCCGATACGGCCCTGGTGGCGTCTGCTAACTTTTCGATGGGAACCGTGATCCCGCGAGCGAGGTAGAAGCCAAACCATATGGCGGCAAAGAGAATGAGCAAGGTGACAACCAAGAAAGTGATGATGTAATTAGCTTTGATGGGATTCTTGGACAGTTCCAATTCTTTATAATTCACAAAGGAATCCGATATGCCTCTGATCTTCTCCACGAGCCTATCAGACACATATTTAGATACAACGATAAACCCCACCACTTTATTTTGAATCCTCAAAGGCGCCACGCCGTAAATAACATCACCTTTTTCCCAATTCTCAATACTCGATCGTGACTCCCCATCAATTACCTGATCCACGTATCCCACCAGTGGCGAGAACATTGCGCCTCGTCCTAAGCCAGGACGCTTGACCGATACAATCTCCTTCCGCTCTCTATCGTAGAGTTGGATAAAATCTACCCCCAGGCTCTTTCTCTCGGACTCCAATATTTTTCCGACAGCCTTAGGGTTTTCCAATGAATCGGGATGCGCTTTCTCCAACATAAGAGCTAGTCGACTGGCGCTGAATAGCGCGTTTCGCTCCACTTCGCGATAATAGGTTTGAGCCACTTCAAACGACCCTTTCAATGCTCTTTCCACATTCATGTTGAACAAGGCGTTGAAACTTTGGTTAATCAAACCACTAGCCACCACAAAAAGAGCTACTACCGGAATGAGCGTAAAGCCGACAAAAGCCAACACGAGCTTCAATTGTAAGCGCGAACGACCAGCGCCCGTTCTACCTTCGTAGTAAAGACGCACCAAGTTCTTCGCCACCAATAAAATAACCACCATGAGCAGAATGATACTCAGGTTCACTAGTGCAAAAACGACGACGTTGTTCAGTAATGGAACTCCCGGCTCAAGTTCCTTGAAATAAATCCAAGCCGTGAATGAAAGAGTCGCTATGATGATCAAAGCGATGAATGACCGCAGAAGTGTTCTCCGTCGTCGCAAAGAGGTTTCCTGATTTTTCAAATGAGCTGGATGCACAATTCACATTCCTTCAGAGCTAAATGTCTGGGAATAGCTCCAATCAGACTGCTTCCCCCAAAAAGCGAGTAAGTAATTAAAGGGAAAAACAAAATCCACATGATTCAGCCGCGCTCTGATTTTTACATAATATCGACTATTTGGGGACAAGGTCTTCCCAGTGACAATGGGCGCGCCATTCAATTCACGCATCCAGTCCGTCATCTCACCTTGGCTTTTCGTCACTTTTCTCTCGATCTCTTTTTCACCTTCTTTGAGATGAAAAGTGTAAGTTTTTTTCAAGGCGCTATATTTCACTTGATGATGTAATTGCCGCGAGGTGACTTCCAAATCATAAATCAGCTTGCGAGAGCGAAGGAGACTTACATCAAAGATGAACTTCGTCGTCACACCACTATGAATAGCTTCCAACAGTTTTGGCGTAAATGCGCCCAATAGAGAACCAAAAACAAGCAACTGTCCATTCTTGTTAATTACAATAATATCATTTACCCGGATCCCATCTTGGTTGTCTGTTGCGGCAAGCGCCGGCGCCACCAGAGCAAAAATTATACAGACCGCCAGGACAAGTTTCCTAAGAACAAATGTTTTCCGGGTGTTAGATAACATATGTTCCCCTTAGCCTTGAAATTCAATGTTATCGCATATGACAAAAGCTCTCAATACATTGTATGACTTCACTAACTTCATGCTCACGCAGCACTTCCAGATGGTGCGCTGTTAACTAGTCCCACTATTGGGCTTTTCAACGTTTGCCATGACCTTCCTGAGTTCATACAGGGCTTCGAGAGCTTGGCGAGGTGTCATGGAATCCGGATCAATACCTTTCAACAACTTTTCAATTTGTGATTCCTGACGTAAGAATAAAGGCAATTGCCCATTCCCCCGGCGATTTTCCAAAGAGGATTTTTCCTCGCTGGAACGGGAAACTGCTTCTGTACTTTCAAACTTAGAGAGCAAAGTCTTGGCACGGTCGATCACCTCCTCCGGAAGCCCCGCCAACCTGCCAACCTGAATACCGTAGCTTCTATCGCAACTCCCTTCGGTTACTTTTCGTAAGAAAACTATTTCATCACCCCACTCTCGGACTTCGACCGTTAAGTTTTTCACACTGGTGAGCTCTTTTGAGAGTTCGGCCAGCTCATGATAGTGGGTCGCGAACAATGTCCTCGCCCTGTGACGGATCTCATTATGAAGATACTCTACAATTGACCAAGCAATGCTCACTCCATCATATGTGCTCGTGCCTCGCCCGACCTCATCCAGCACGATGAAACTTCTCTGTGTAGACTCTTTTAATATGGTGGCCGTTTCCACCATTTCCACCATGAAGGTGCTTTGCCCCTCTAAAAGTCGGTCATGCGCGCCAACGCGAGTGAACACCCTATCCACTAGACCGATTTTTGCGCTCTTCGCTGGTACGAAGCTGCCAATTTGCGCCATTAGAATTATAAGTGCTGATTGACGCAGGTAAGTGGATTTTCCCGCCATATTCGGCCCTGTAATGATGAGGATTCGGCGATCGTCACGGATCGATAAATCATTCGGCACAAAAGCGATGCCAGGGTTCTCCGCTTCCATGACGGGATGTCTTCCCTCAATAATTTCAAGATCTGTAGAATCCAAAATTTGGGGTCTGACATATCCATATTTGCGCGCAACAAGCGCCAAGGACAAAACGGCATCTAGAATCGCTATTCTCTCGGCGGCGGCAAGAATGCGCTTGGCTTGTTGAGATATTTGCGCTCTTAATCGTCCAAAAAGCATAAACTCGAGATGATGGGCTTTCTCCTCTGCTCCGAGAATGTCTTCTTCCATTTTTTTTAACTCGGAAGTGATGTATCGCTCTGCAGAAACGAGGGTCTGCTTGCGCGTATATTCCATTGGCGCCTGCTCACTGAATCGTTTGGATATCTCTAGATAATATCCAAAAACGCGATTGAACCCGATTTTCAAAGGCAGTCCCGTTCGTTCTTTTTCCCTGTTTTCATAATCCTTGAGCCACAAATCACCCTCCTGCTGTGCCTTTCGCAACCTTGCAAGTTCCTGGTCATATTCAGTGCGAAAAATTCCACCCTCTCGAATCGAAACAGGTGGCTCATCCACAATCGCTTTATTCAGTTCCAACGCTACATCCTCGAGAGAATCCCACCCCCTCAAAACGGAATGAAACAACTCAGCGGCCATCCCTTTGATCGCCTCATAAACCTCCGGCAACATAGTCAATGAGCCGCCAAGTCCAGCTAGGTCCCGTGCATTCGCAGTTTGAGAACCTACGCGTCCCAGGAGCCGTTCGATATCTTGAATGGGCTCAATGACGTTTTTGAGCTGATTCAGGATATCGGTATTATTCACGAGTTCTTCTATGGATTCGGCACGAAAATCGATGGCTTGTTTTTGAATCAATGGTGAAAGGACCCATTTTTTCAGCAATCGTCCTCCCATACCTGTCTGCGTCTCATCCAACAAACCAAACAAAGTACCTTTTTTCCCACGATCCACCGCCGAGCGAGTGAGTTCTAAATTTCGCAACGTGGCTGCATCGAGAACCATAGTGTCTGAGAGGCGGGAAAAAAGCACAGGCTTGAGATGAGGGAAATTGCCAGGCTGGTTTTCTTTGAGATACGTCAAAATACCTACGGCGGAATCAACCGCAGACGGGTTCGTCCGAACACTCGCTTCATCAGGAAATATATTATCCAGGCTATTGAAATCAAGTGGTTCATGAAAAGTGGCTGGCGGCCTTTTTTCAACATGAATGCTTAGTTCATCAATTTTGTTTTTCAACTCATCGGGCGGGGAAAATACATCTGGCAAGATGAGTTCGCGAGGAGAGAGTCTCTCCAATTGGTTGCAAATAAGCGTCTCGGCGGCATCTCCTTCCACCTGAGTCGCACAAAACTCACCGGTCGAACTATCTAGCCATGCCATTCCCCAAAGCGCCTCACCTTCACTGGCCGATACGGTGATCCCCGCCAAATATTGAGATTCCTTGCTATCAATTAACTTGAGGTCTGCAATCGAGGTGCCCGGAGTGAGAACGCGAGTCACCTCACGCTTTACCACTCCCTTGCTTTCTCCTGTGTCTTCCACCTGCTCGCAAATGGCGACTTTAAAACCCGCTTCCAGCAATCGCCCACAATAAGTGGAAGCCGAATGACAAGGCACGCCACACATCGGTATGGGCCCTTTGTCATCACTCTGGCGCGATGTTAATGCGAGTTCCAGTACTTTCGCCCCGAGTTTCGCGTCTTCATAAAACATTTCAAAAAAATCACCCAATTGAAAAAACAGCATCGCATCCGGATATCGTCTTTTCATTTCCAGGTATTGGCGCATCGCAGGAGATGGACCACGGCTCCTGTTTCTCGATGTATTTTTTCCTTTGTTTGATCGCAGTGCACCTTTGGGGGGAGACATACCTAATCCAACTTCGAATCTCGGGGGGATAAGCTCATCTGAGGTTTGGAATCCGTTTGCGACGCGAGTTTATTACTTGAGGTGGCAGATTCCTCGGTTTGTGGATTTTCCATTGCAAGTAGCTTGCCGCTTTTCTCCCGCACCTCATCCAGATTAATCTCCATCGTCTTTACTTCGCGCTTCAATTTTCCTATCTGGTTCCTGAACTTCAATCTGTCCAATGCCCCTCCAAGCCATGCAACCATGAAACCGCATGCAAACACGGCCAAAAGCACATAAAAAAGAGGCAAGTTGAAGCTGCCCTGATAATAGGCAACGGTCACCGGTTTCATGTTGATGACACCGAAGCTCGATATCGCCAAAGCGAGAATCAAACCGATGATGAGTCGAAGACTACCCATATCACCACCAAGTCCATAGGGTTTCAGATTTCAAAATCAGGGCGGAATTGATTGCAGACTGTCACTAACTTCAGGGTATCACCCACGCTCCACCGAGGACGAGCAACAGTTTATGATCTCTCATACGAGAAACGATGTGTAAATAACTGAAAATTTCTACGTCGTCGTGCCCACAATAATTTACTCAAGATTCCCCGGTTTTTATCGAGACAGCCATCCCCCGTTTAGCAGAAAGGCTATCCTTTTTTCTTCCTCATTCATGCGTGCAGATTCAGGCTCAGTGTAATGATCATACCCCTTGAGGTGCAAAAGGCCATGCACGAGCAGACGTTCTGCCAGGATTCCGTAATCAACCGCCTCGGGCTCCGCCTGGCGAAACACCTCATCCACGCAGATCACTATTTCTCCCAAAAATGCCTCTCCCTCTTTTGGTTCACCCACAACCGGAAAGAAGTCAGCTGGAGGAAATGCCAACACATCTGTTGTTTCGTCCTCCTTCCGATATCGAGAATTTAACGCTCGCATCTCCTCGTCACGAATGAATACGACGCTGAACCAATCATTTTCGGACCGAAGGGCTTTCCGTATGACGTCCAAACGTTTCCTCAGCGTTATGTGATCCAGCGCGAACAGCTTTTGCTCGTTTTTGATGAGGACTTCCATTTGCGGCCCCTTTCCTAGGAGCATCTTCTTGTCCTGGATAGTGAATCCGGTGATGATGAATGCCAACCAAAACGCGCATGAAAGCGTCTTGAATTTTGCTTAAATCCCTGAGCGTGAGACTGCAATTATCCAATTGTCCCTCGACAAAGGCACTTTGGACGATTCTATCCACCAAAGCGCTGAGGCGCCCGAGAGAATGATCCGATAGCGAATGTGATGATGCCTCCACCATATCAGCCAACATCAGGATGCCCGCTTCCCTTGTCTGCGGTCTGGGTCCCGGATAGCGAAAAAACTCTTCTGTCACGCCATCCCCGTTTAGCTTCTTCGCTTTTTCATAAAAAAACTGAATTAAGGATGTGCCATGATGTTGCTGAATTAAATCGATAATTTCTTTGGGTAGTTGGTGGCTTCTGGCAAGTTCCACGCCCTCTTTCACATGGCTGATCAGGATGAGCGCGCTCATGTTGGGCTTGAGTCTATCGTGGCGGTTTTCCCGCCCCTGGTTTTCTATGAAATACTCCGGCTTCATCATTTTTCCGATATCATGAAAATATGCACCCACACGGGTGAGAAGCGGATTCGCGCCTATCGCCTCGGAAGCCTCCTCCGCCAAATTGCCCACGAGAAGGCTGTGGTGATAGGTACCTGGCGCACTAACGACCATCTTTCTCAACAACGGGTGATTTTGGTCGGCCAATTCCAGAAGGCGCATATCGGTCGTAAGTTTGAAAATCGACTCCAGCAGGGGCATGGCCCCTGCCACGATAATGACGTTTGAAAGGCCGCCGAGCATGGCGATGGGAACATCCGTCCATTGCATGATCGCGGCACTGAAACCTTCCTGCACATTAAAACTCAGGGCCAGCGCAGCACCTAGCAAACCCAGGATGAACGCCACGACAAGCACGGAAGTCCTGCGACGATATTCTTTCCATCGAATGGCCGCCAGCACACCGCCGCCCAAGGCTACGAGGCTGAAGTTGATGTGGTTCGGCAAAATCAGACCGGTCAGAACGGCGGAGAAAACTGCCATCAGAACTGCTGATGAGCGTCCCTGTAAAACGGCAGCAAGAAGAGAAGCGGAGCAAAATGGAATAATATAATAAAATGAATGGAGTGGAATCCCACGGAAAGTTTCATGCAGCACTTCAGAGAAGAGAATACCCATTTTCACCAAAACAGCTTGGCTCAAAAGCAGTATTACAAATAGTGTTACGTTTTTTTGTGATGTCAAAAAACTCATGTCGTATTTCTGCACACAAATCCATGCCAGGACCAGCAAAATAAAAATCACCAAAGCTGTTCCGGTGAAATTACCAAGCACATGGCTTTGTCGATAGATTTTCTCAAGGCTCTTAAGTTTTGTTATTTGTCCTTCGCTTAACCGTTCTCCCTCGCGGGCAATCATTTCCCCTTGCTTGAGCACCTCTGAAACAGGGGGGACGGAGGCCGCAGCCTTCTCTCTGCTCTCAAGTGTCGCCCTATTATTGAAAGTCAGCGTCGGTTGAACCATCTTCAAGATTTGGGAGACCAGCAGACCCCGAACACGCCGAGGAATTCTGTTGGATTCCTTTCGAGCTTCTTGCTTGAGCAGTTTATCGACCTGTCGAAGCTCCAGAGGATTCATAGATGGGCTAACGGATACGCGATTCCCCGTTCTGATATCGCGTGCTGTAATACCCTTCGCGGCATGGGTGGCGTATAATCTTTTATCGCTCACAATTTGGCTCGAATATGCCACCTTCAACAGTTTGGCGATATCCTCCTGGATCCAGTTTGCGAATCTCTCATCTCTCAACCAACCCGATAATTCCTTTGGAACTGCGCCACCCACCAGCTTATGAAATGCGCTCTCCGCCTTAAGGAAGACAGGCGTAGCGTACAATTCCTGATAAGCTTCCGACTCGGATAAAAGTGACGGGTTCTTCTGTTTGGCGCGTATGCTCAAATGCTCGGCTTTCACCTTCTCGATCTCTTTGTCTACCGTCCGTTGTATGGATTCAAATGCGCCTTTCAGTTTTGTGAGGATAACTTGCGAAAGTTTGGTATCGATATCGTAACGCGGCAGGACTTTGTCTCTGGATGCTTGGCGTTTCGCATTCGTGGCGATCGGATCGACCACGCGCATATCTTGTGGGGCTTTAATGTCCCTGGGAACGACATCTCCTGCCTCGAAAGACACGCGAGGCGCCGATAAATCGGTTGTGAGCAGAAACGAGAGTACAACGGCAAGTGTTCCGCCCAGAATCCACGGATAAGCCCTTGTGTTGGCAAACGCCAGGGCATAACCCGCGAGCGGTCGTCCCACCGACAACAATAGACGTAAAAAAATGTTTTTGGGTTTCCCGGCAGATTTTCCGACGCCGGCTCGATGGATCACGCGATCAACCTCCAGAATCCTTCAAATATGAAGGGATTGTGGACGTATCGGCTATATGTGAACGCCCTCGGCTATGCAAGTACTCTTACAGAGTTCGCTTATAAACTGTGGGCCTCGTATGCAGAAACGATTTTTCTCACCAAGTGTGTGCGAACCACATCTCGTTCACTGAAATAGACGAAACAAACTTCTTGTAAATCTCCCAAGACGTCTTGTGCATGAATCAGCCCGCACCCGGAGGTTTCGGGCAAATCAATTTGGGTAATGTCCCCTGTCACGATCGCTTTGCTCCGGGTACCGAGGCGGGTGAGGAACATTTTCATCTGCTCGGGCGTCGTGTTCTGCGCTTCATCCAATATAATAAAAGAATCATTCAGCGAACGACCCCTCATATATGCGAGCGGCGCTATCTCTATCTCACCTCTTTGAATAAACCGCTCCACCCGCTCGAATTCCACCATATCGTTCAGAGCGTCAAACAACGGCCTGAGGTACGGATTCACCTTCTCTTGTAAATCACCAGGCAAAAATCCGAGCTTCTCTCCCGCCTCCACCACGGGCCTTGTCAACACGATACGAGCGTATGCCTTCTCTAACAATCCAGAAACTGCCATCGCCATGGCCAGATAAGTTTTCCCCGTTCCGGCTGGTCCTATTCCAAATGTAATCCCTTTTTCGCGAATCGACCTTATGTAATCGCTTTGGACCGGGCCTTTGGGAATAACGTATCGTTTCTTCGATGAAACCGATATCCGATTTGCCACCAAGGAGCGGAGCGTAACGTCTTGTTCCGCTGCAACGGTCTGAGCCAGTGTCTTGACATTCAACGGGTCGAAGCGAAATCCCTCGTCCACGCATTCCGTCAACTCATCCAGGAACAGACGGGCCCTCTCGGCGGCATCAGGAAAGCCTTCAATTACGAACCCCTCTGATGCAATTCTGATTTTTACGTCAAACGCCCTCTCTACGGCTTTGAGGGATTCATCCCGATTTCCAATAATATGAACCAGCCTTTCCGGCCCAGCCAGCGGGCTTGCAGACATCCTAGTCGCCAACAGATTCAGGCTCCCCGTATCTACATGATTCGGCTTTAGAAAATTCAAGGTCCATGCGCCATTTGATCGTACGCCCCATATTTTCAGGCGTCAACAAAAGAACAGTTTTTTATTTTGCTTTTCATTTCCTATCCCCTCGGATGGCTCTTGTCTAAAAGGCCACGTAGTCTTTGCCTGTCCACATGCGTATAAACCTCGGTGGTGGAAATATCCGAATGCCCAAGCATTGCCTGGACGGCCCGCAGGTCTGCCCCGTGATTAAGCAAATGAGTCGCAAAGCTGTGCCGGAATACATGGGGGCTCACGCCCTTGCCCACACCCGCTTCTTTCGCCCATTTCTTGACCCTCGCCCAGAAAGCTTGACGGGTCATGGGTCCTCCCCGGCTCGTGAGAAATACATAATCCGACTTCCGGGCACGCAGAAGGCTCAGCCGAGCGGTATCCAGATATTCCGCAATCATTTCTTTCGCTGCATCTCCTATGGGAACAAGCCGGGATTTATCTCCTTTTCCATGGACGATGCAAAATCCCGATTCAAGTTCAATTTGAATAAGCTTGAGTTGAATGATCTCGCTGACGCGCATGCCGGTGGCGTACAAAAGCTCGAACATGGCCCTGTCCCGAACCGCCTGCGGCGTTTTATCATCGGGCGCCAGCAATATCCTGGACATATCTTCTTGTGAAAGCGTCTTGGGCAAACGCTTCCATTTTGCAGGTTGAGTAATGTCCGCCGTAAAATCTTCCCTTATGTGCCCGTCGCGAACCAACAATCCGGCGAGCGCGCGAATGGACGCCAGGCGCCGCCGAAGCGTGGTATCTGATTTTCCCTTCTCCCGCATTTCCTTGAGATAATCGATAATGGTGTTTTTTGACCAATTCGCCGGCGAAGCATCCTCGTTTTCCTGCAGCCAACAGAAAAACGAATCGATGTCGCGCCCATAACTCTCCACTGTATTCTGAGCACGACGACGCTCGATCAGGAGAAAATCCCTGAAAGTCCTTGAAATATCGACAAGGTGCGCATCAAGTGATACCCCGTTTGTTTTATTTTGATCATCAACCGAAAACATTTCCTTCGTCATCACCGGATCCTCATTGCTCAGGATTTTCTCCATGCGAGGCGTGTGAAACGGCACCAGGATTCATACGAGGAAGCATCAATTTTTTTCGCCATGAATGTATAAAAGCAGGCAGCCAAGGACACCTCAAGCATGAGTAGCAGCGATTTGAGGAGCGACGAACCCTGTGCATCCCATATTTGCAAATGAAGAAAATACGTAAGCAACCCCGTCAACACTCCAAGCGCCAGAAGCCTGCTCAGAGAACGAGCCAATTCTTGTTTCGGAAAATTGCTCCACTCACGCAGAATGCCTCTCAGCAACAACACTGCATTCAAAGCGCTTGCACAAGACGTAGCGAGTGCGAGCCCGATAAACCCAAGAGGGAACATCAAAGCGACACTGAGCACTACGTTCGTGAGCACAGCGATATTGGCGCACCTCACCGGAAAGCTCGTATTCAATCGAGCATGAAACACCCCGGCCAAAAGCCTCGTAACTCCAAAAAACATCAGCCCCACAGCATAGGCCTGCAATGCGGCCGCGCTTGCCGCAGTATGGTTTTCCGTAAAAGCGCCACGCTCGAAGATGACCTCCATAATCGGATGGGCTAAAACCATCAAGCCAAATGTAGAGGGGGTGGTGATGAACAACGTCAGACGTCCCGCTTCAAGTATGGCGTTGCGCTCGGAATCTACAGATTCGGAATTTACTCTATTTTTCGCCGCATGATCAGACAAAACCGGCAAGACCGCGGACACTACAGCGAGGCTCAATATGCCATGAGGAAGCTGTACCAATCGGTTCGCATAATAGAGATACGAAATGGAGCCTTCGGCCAGGAACGAAGCCAACCATCGATCGACAAGAACATTAATCTGAAAAATAGCGCCGCCAAGAGCAGCCGGTCCCATGAGCGCCAAACATCTGCCGACACCCTCCACTCGCCAGGGGATGGAAGGAACCGGTAATATCCGTAATTTCGCCATGAAGGGGAGTTGGAAAAAGAACTGGACCGCTCCACCGATTACAACTGCCCAAGCGAGCCACCGAATGGCTTCTGCGCTGCTTACCCAATAACCCGCCAACAAAAGGGCGACGATGATAACCACGTTCTGGAGAGCGGGCGCGAGAGCTGGCACGAAAAAACGGCGCGCCGCGTTCAACATACCTGCTGCGACCGCCCACAGACCAATAAAAATAATGAATGGAAACATGATTTTGGTTAGTTGCGCGGCGAGATTCAATTTCTCCGGATTGCTCGAAAAACCTGGCGCCAGTGCTCTCATCAAAGGGTCAGCGAACCAAATCCCAATCGCGCAACCCGCACTTCCCGCGAAGACGAGAAACACCAACATCCCGCCGGCGAATTTATTTGCCTCTTTGGTCCCGGATTGTTCACGCACGTCGGAGTAGACGGGAAGAAACGAGGAACTCAGAGCCCCTTCCATAAACATGCGCCTGAAAAGATTGGGAATCGCAAATGCGACGAAGAAGGCATCGGCCATCATTGCGGCGCCAAAGAATTTGGCGATGAGCAAATCCCGGAAAAAACCCGCTACACGGCTGATGAGAGTCGCCAAGCTGACGGGACCCGCAAACCTGGAAATGCTCTCCTCCGACGGGGAATCGCCATTCTCTACCGGCGCATCGGCAAAAGTATTTTCTTCACGTCCTTGATTAGAGGATTCAGGTGGCGTGGTCACAAATTTCCTGACACCAGGGCGGTGAGCTTGACAACCCTTTGTTCCGTGGTATTTTACCGAGGCTGTGAAACAGCCTCAAGAGAAACATTACGACTATATTCACGGAGAATGAAACAAATTGCCACATATTCGTTCGGCTAAGAAGCGCAATCGACAGAATATCGTTCGCCGCACCAGAAACCGCGCAATTCGGACGCAGTTTCGCAATACCATTAGGCAGGTTTTGGTGGATAGCGAAGAAAACCCCGAAGAACTGTTGAAAAAAGCCCAGTCGCAACTGGACCGCGCAGCCACCAAAGGAATTATCCACAAGAAAACAGCGTCGAGACGCGCGGGAAGATTGGCCAAACGAGTTCATGCGGCATCTTCGAAATAGCTAAACAACTTGGTGCGTCCCGCTTCGAGAGGAACGCACATCCACCAAAAACAGTTCCAATATCTGACGAGCGACCTTCGTGTCGCTTGTTCTCTTGAGCTTGCGATCCACTTGAAGCAGTTTCGCATACAGTTCGCGCAAATAGGCGGAACCCAGCCCCCTGACCTGTTTCTCAAGCCTTCTCCCCACAAAAGGTGGAAGACCCAACACTTGAGATATGCCCTGGGCGCCCCGGCCACTTCTTATCAAGGCCTTTGATATCGTCCAGCGCCGAATCAGATTGCGTAACAACCCGATGAACATTACGGGGTGTTCGGTTTCCATCATCCGGCGCAAGAGAACGAGGGTTCCATCCAAGCCCCCCTGGCTGAGTGAATCACCCAGCTTGTAGAGCAATTCCTCTTTGGAGTGGCCGACTATTTCACGAATCTCCTCAGCGCCGGCAAGTGTTCCCGGCATTACATAAGAGGCGATCTTCTCGAGCTCGGTGCTAAGTCTCATCATGGAAGGCTTGACCATTTCGACCAACATATCGGCGGCCTCTGGTCGCAACTCGAATCCCAACTCCACGGCGCGTCCATGAAGCCATCTCTTTAATTCTTCCCCTTCCAGGATATCCACCCGACAATGCACGCTCGCCTTCACCAGGCGTTGGAAGAAAGTAGTGCGCATGTCGGCGCTCTCAATACAAAAAACCAAAACTGTGGATTCGGACGGATGATCCAGATAAGAGAGAAAGACGGATTCATCCCTCTCGGCCGGTCTGGTGAAATTGAGGATTTCGACGAGGCGCTTTTCCGCTATAAATGGCAGCGTCTGGGCAATAGTGATGATAGTGGGCGCATCGGCCTCGGCCCAGTCGAAACGATCATGGTTGAAATCTGCCGGACCATCCCCAAATACCTTGCGGCGAATAACGCGCAGGTACTCATCCCGCAAAAAGGAGTCTTTGCCTTCCAAAAGATATACAGGTTGCGTCGGTGCGTTTTGCACATCGGAGATCGCAGCGAGAGAACTCTTCGGTTTCTTGCGACTCTTGGCCAAGCTAAAAGCCCTCTAATACGAGGCTCACGACGTCTTTCGACAAAGAAACGGCCACTTGTTGATTGGCGTTCGAGCGGTTCGTGTCGCTTTGCGCTATAGATGATGAAACCGCGAATTCGGCATAGGACTCCAAGTCCTGATTGATAAGCAATTTCTTTCGCCCCTTGTCGCGCAGCCGTATTCGCGTACGCACAACGACACGGTATTCTTGAACCCTGTCGGCCCGAGTGAATCCAATCGGTGAGAGACGATACTCGCGCAATACACCTTCGAGAGCGATGTCGGCATCGGGAGCGTCGGAAAGCCGGAGGCGGCCGTCCCGCAAGAATATTCCTCTCATCGCTTTCGTAACGGCGCGTCCAAGACCCGGCTCGTTCGTATGGTTCAGGAATGGTGATATCGAAATTGTCTGAACAGCTTTGAGGTTTTTGGGGCGTAAAGTTCCCTCAAGGTCGTAGCCACAACCCGCAAGCAGGAAAACGCACAGCAGGAGAGAGAAGCCGAACTTGTAATTCGTCCTCAATCGTATCCCTCTCAAATCGAAACCTCCAGGGAAAGCTCACGATTCTTCACACTGCTAAAAGCAATTTGCTCACTCAGCATAACCAATTCGTCATATTTCTCATCATCCGGCTCACAAACAAGAATATCTACATCCCAAGGATTTCCGATGACGCCTCGAATGGCGCCGTTCATAATCTCCGTGGCCACTGGAGCAAAGTCATCAGGAAGCTGTGCGAAGCCGGAAACCTGCATTGACAAATTCTTCGCCGACGCTCTCATCATTCTTCCAAAAATATCCTTTGCATGCCGGTAGAGCCTTGTGAGGGTCAAGTCCTCCAAAGAACCGACCCCTGCGAACAATACATACTCAGGCGCGAGTCGCCCCTTCGAGGCAAGCATGGCTTGCGACTCCCATGCACCGCTTAATTTGCCGCCCTCGACGAGATGGCTCACCTCGCTCTCAAGCAATTGGTCGATATGTCGCAGTCGCCCTTGAAACGGAAAATGCTCCACTGCGAACATGCAGACGGCGGCAAAACTTTTCACCTCATGCAGCCCTTGAGGATACAATCGAAGGCGGATCATCCTAGACCGCCATTTTCTCTTGATAGAGACGGTCCAGAATGCCGTTCACGAATCCGGGAGCATTCTCTGGCCCATATCGCTTGGCCAGACGTATTGCTTCATCTATCGTGACCGCGGGCGGGATATCCGTGGAAAAATACATTTCGCAAACGCCCAGACGCAGTATGCTTCTCGATACGGCGTCCATGCGCTCGAGCGACCAACTCGCACTCGCTTCTGTGAGCAAATCGTCAATCTGCCGGTTTTTTTCCAAAATGAGTGCTATCAACCTATCGGCGAACATTTTCGACTTTTCATCCGCCGGATGCAGCCGCCAATAACGCTCTACCTCCTCCGGAGTGAGACTTCCGATACGATCTGCATGATAGAGGATATGAAACGCAAGCTCTCGTCCAGCCTTTCTGTTTTCCACAATCATTTTCCCTCTTCGAGAACATCGTTCTCATCCTCATCCATTTTTGAAAACAAGTTGGCCATCTCCACAGCGGCCAGAGCCCCCTCATATCCCTTGTTTCCCATCTTTGTTCCCGCACGCTCGATAGCCTGCTCAATCGTATCCGTCGTGACGACGGCGAAAATGGTCGGCACCCCCGTCTGAGCGCCCACTTGGGCGATGCCCTTCGTCGCCTCGGCACACACCAAATCATAGTGAGATGTTGCGCCCCGTATCACGCAACCCAAGCATACAATGGCATCGTATTTTTGCGATTTCGCCATCTTCATCGCGGCCGCTGGAAGCTCGAAAGAACCAGGCACTTGCACGTGCGTAATATCGGATGTGGATACGCCGGATTGCCGCAAAGCCGTCTCGGCTCCCCGCACGAGGTGCGTCACGATAAAATCGTTAAAACGCGACGAGACCAATCCTATCTGCAGGCCACGCCCGTTCAAATTACCTTCCACCGGATTATCCATTCCCTCTCCACATACGTTTATTATGGACGCTGCAAGTAGGACTCCTTGCCATCCTTCCTCTTTTTCTGCAAAGACGGCAAGGGCGGCTCCATGTCCAACGCCACCCTGTCCTCAAGTTCGAGGCCATAGCCTTCGAGCGCCACAATCCGGCGCTCATCATTCGTCATGATCCGAATCCGGCGCAAACCCAAATCCACCAGTATCTGGGCGCCTATGCCGTAGTCACGCAAGCCTTCGAATGGCGCGCTCTTGATTCCGATTTTCTGCCCCACTTCACGCATGTCGGCAGCCACCTTCTCTATTCTCGCGGACTCCTCTCCCATTAAATCGGGTTGCAGGAAAACCAACACCCCTTTGCCCGCTTCCTGAATTTTGGCCAGCGCGTTCTTGATTCTGACCGGACTATCAGAGCGTAAGAGCGCCAGCAAATCCCAAATGGCGTTCACCGGCTGCACTCGGATGTGAGTCGGCTCATCTGGATTTAACTCACCCATCACCAAAGCGGCGTGAATCCTTCCGCTGCTCTGGTTGTGGTACGCATATACCTTGAATGTGCCGAACGCCGTGGGTATTTCGGCCTCCTCCACACGCTCCACAAGGCGATCATGACGCATACGATAGGCGATGAGATCCTTGATGGTCACAAGGGACAAATTATTTTTTTCCGCTATCTTCCGCAGGTTCGGCAGACGCGCCATCGAACCGTCTTCATTCAAGACCTCGCAAAGAACACCCGCTGGCAGCAGGCCGGCCAGACGGGCCAAATCCACCGTGCCTTCCGTGTGGCCCGCTCGCCTGAGCACGCCTCCGGGCTGCGCCCGCAGCGGAAAAACGTGGCCGGGCGTCACCAGGTCCGACGGCCTGGCGTCTTCCTGTATAGCGGTTTGTATCGTGTGGGCCCTATCGAAAGCGCTGATCCCTGTCGTAACGCCTTCGCGCGCTTCTATGGAAACCGTAAAAGCCGTGCCGAAAGCGGAGCCGTTATCGCCGCTGGGCACCATCATGGGAAGACCCAGAGATTCCACTTTCTCGGGCGTGAGCGCGAGACAAACCAAACCGCGCGCGTGTTTCGTCATGAAGTTGATTGCCTCGGGCGTCACCCTCTCGGCTGCAAGGATGAAATCGCCCTCATTCTCGCGATCCTCGTCATCCACGAGAATGACGATGCGCCCCTCACGAATATCGCCAATCGCCTCTTCAATCGTGGAGAAAGGGCTCTCTCCAGAATCCTTTCCCTCCATCGGCTCAGGCATAGCCTTGCTCCCTTAGTTTCTCCATCGTGACGCCACCTTGAGACCTCGATTCCGCGTGGGGAGTGAGCAACTTTTCCACGTATTTTCCGATCAAATCCGCCTCCAAGTTTACGACAGCGCCGTCTTTCTTCTCCGTAAGAGTCGTCTGTTCGCTCGTATGCGGGATGATGGAAACCGAAAAAGTTTCGTCGTCGCACGCCGCTACCGTCAAGCTGATTCCATCGACCGCAATAGAACCTTTATAAACGACATAGCGCATCACCTCCACCGGCGCCTCGAATGTGAGCCAAATCGAGTCACCTTCAGATTTTCTGCCCAAGATCCTGCCCACGCCATCCACATGGCCGCTCACGAGGTGCCCACCCAAGCGTTCTCCCAGCGCCATGGCGCGCTCAAGATTGCAGCGGTCGCCGACGGCCAGTTCCCCTAAATTCGTGCGCCTGAGCGTCTCGACGGATAAATCGGCCTCGAATTTTCTTTCGTCAAAATCAACCACCGTGATACAAACGCCATTGAGGGCGATGGAATCTCCAAGCTGCACGCCATCCAATACACCCGGCGCCTCGATAGCGATTCGCGCGCCTTTGGCATCTTTATTCAGTGTACGAATTGAACCCACTGTTTCTATAATTCCGCTGAACACCTTTTCAATCCTCAATATCTTGCCAGATCGGTTTATTGAAATATCCTTGAATCAACAAATCATCGCCAACAACTTCATGTGTTACATTAAATAGCCTCGGTAAAGATTGCAATTCCTTTTCATCAAGGCCTGTGACCGCGCCCGGCGCTTCGTGATCTCCCACCACCAAGGGAGCCAGAAAATAAAGGAGGCGATCCGCCAAGCCTTCCCTGATGAAGGAACCGTGAACCCGCCCCCCGCCTTCCACGAGAATATGACGAATGCCGCGACTTCCCAATTCCTCCACCAAAGGAGCCAGCGAAACCCGGCCACAGGGGTTCGCTTTTACGCGGATGATTTCCGCGCCCGTTTCGCGTAATGCCTCTTCCTTGTCATGTGGAGCTACTGCCGTGGTCGCAATGAGAGTGGAACTCCCCTGCCGAGGCGCCAGAACCCTAGCTTGAGCGGGCGTCCTGAGCCTTGAATCCAGGACAACCCTCATCAACGGCTTGTCCTCAACTCCATCGGGCCGGGCCGTGAGCAAGGGATCGTCTTCCAGCACCGTCTCCACACCCGCCAGGATAGCGTCTACTCTATTCCTCAAATGATGACCCGCGTTTCGCGCCGCCTCGCCCGTTATCCACCTGCTCTGCCCGCTTCGGGTAGCAATTTTTCCGTCCAGACTTGCAGCGATCTTTAATGAAATAAAGGGCCGACCACATCGCCACCAGTGAAAATATGTTTCATTCTGGCGCACCGCCTCAGCGGCCATTGTTCCGACTTCCACCCGGACGCCTTGCGCACGCAAGTGTTCGAATCCTTTGCCGGAAACTTGCGGATTCGGGTCCGAGACGGCGGCGACGACGTGAGAAACACCCGCAGCCGCCACGAAAGGCGCACAAGGGGGGGTTCTGCCCTGGTGAGAACACGGTTCCAGTGTGACAATCAAGACGCCGCCTCGCGAACACTCACCCGCTTCCTGAAGAGCCAGGACCTCCGCGTGCGGCTCCCCCGCCTTTTTATGCCAGCCCCGGCCCACTATCTCTCCGCGAGCATCGAGAACAACAGCACCGACGAGCGGGTTGGGGCTCGTCCGCCCCTCCGCGTGCGCCGCGAGAGAGAGGGCTTCGGCCATCAATTCGTTTTTTCGCTCTTCGGAAAGTCGCACCATCAACGAGAAATCCCGCTCAATGGATTTCGACCGTCTGGTATGAACCGTGCGTGATAGCGGCCTGGGCGGCGGCGAGCCTCGCAATCGGCGCCCGATAAGGCGCGCAGGAGACGTAATCCATTTTCACCATGTGACAAAATTCAACCGACGTCGGCTCCCCGCCATGCTCCCCGCAAATGCCCACTTCGAGGTTCTCCCGTCTCGCACGGCCGCGTTCGATGCCGATTTGAACCATCTCGCCCACACCCTCGCGATCGACGGCCACGAAGGGATCCCTGGGAATCAATTCCTTTTCGATGTATTTGGGCAGGAACCAGCCTGCGTCGTCGCGGCTCAAACCATAGGTCAACTGCGTGAGATCGTTCGTGCCGAAGCTGAAGAACTCCGCGCTGTCGGCAATCTCTCCCGCCAGGAGGCAAGCCCTGGGTATTTCGATCATCGTGCCTGTGAGATACCGGGGAGTGACGCCTTTCTCCTCGATCACCTTCCCGGCGATGTCGTGCACGATGTCGCGGTTGAACTCCCATTCCCCTATGCCCGAGGTAAGAGGAATCATGATTTCAGGCAATACGTCCATGCCCCGCGATTTCATCTCGCAGGCCGCCTCGATGATGGCGCGCACCTGCATTTCGGCGATTTCCGGATAGGTCACAACAAGGCGACAGCCACGGTGGCCGAGCATCGGGTTCTGCTCTTCGGTCGCTTCGGTGGCGTTGCGAACCGCATCGAGGCCCACGCCCAACAACCTGGCCACGTGATTCATGTCTTCTTCCGTTTTGGGTAAAAATTCATGAAGCGGCGGATCCAGCAGCCTGATAGTGACCGGTCTTTCTTTCATCACTTCGAAGATGCCGATGAAATCCTCACGCTGCATGGGAAGGAGATGATCGAGCGCTTCCCGTCTCCCCTCCTCCGTTGCAGCCAGAATCATCGCGCGCACGTAGTCGATGCGCTCCCCTTCGAAGAACATGTGCTCCGTGCGGCACAGGCCGATACCCTCGCAGCCGAACTTGATGGCCGCCTCGCTATCCGTCACTGTATCGGCGTTGGCGCGTACGCCCAGCGTCCTGATCTCGTCCGCCCATTCCATCAATGTGGCGAAATCCCCCGAAAATTCGGGTTGTTTGAGTTTCGCCTCGCCCAGAATCACCTCACCGGAAGTCCCGTTGAGTGAAATAAAATCGCCCTCCGATACCGTTTCGCCGTTTACGTGAATCACCTTCTCGTCCGCCCTCACGTTCAAGGCGCTGCAGCCCGTGACGCAACACTTCCCCATCTGTCTCGCGACGACGGCCGCGTGTGAGGTGAGCCCGCCCCTCGCGGTGAGGATTCCCTGCGAAACGTTCATCCCGTTAATATCTTCGGGGCTCGTTTCCTGACGCACCAGGATTACGGGGTCCCCCGCTTCGGCCCGCTCGACCGCATCCGCCGCGGTGAAGACCACCCTGCCCACCGCGGCGCCCGGCGACGCGGCCAGACCCGTGGCCACTACTTCCAAGTCTCCCTCCGCGTCGATCATCGGATGCAGCAGTTGATCCAGGCTGTCGGGTTCCACCTTTTGCAGGGCGGCCCGCCTGTCAATGACGCCTTCCCTCACCAACTGTATGGCGATTTGCACGGCCGCCGCCGCCGTGCGCTTGCCGTTTCTCGTCTGAAGCATGAACAGGCGTCTGTTCTGAATGGTGAATTCCATGTCCTGCATGTCTTTGTAATGGGCTTCGAGCTTTTCTGTAATGCTTTCAAATTCGGCGTAACACTCGGGCATTTTCTTTTTGAGGCTTTCGATAGGCTCGGGCGTTCTGATGCCCGCCACCACGTCTTCGCCCTGGGCGTTGAAGAGAATCTCCCCGTAGAGGGCATCTTCGCCGGTCGCGGGGTTTCGCGAGAAAGCGACACCGGTGCCGCAATCCTCACCCATGTTGCCGTAGACCATGCATTGCACGTTCACGGCAGTGCCCCAGTCATGGGGAATGTTGTACAGCCTGCGGTAGGTGAAAGCGCGGTCGTTGTTCCAGGAATTGAACACCGCCTCGATGGCCAGCCGGAGTTGCTCATAAGGGTCCTGGGGGAAACTCGAACCCGTTTTCTCTTTCACGAGAGCGGCGTATTCATCCACCAGTTCGACAAGGTCGTCCGCCGTGAGATCCAGGTCGGACGCGGCGCCCTTGCGTTGTTTCATGGACTCGATCTTCGATTCGAAATCGTGGTGCTCCATTTCGAGAACCACGTTGCCGAACATGTTGATGAACCTGCGATAGCTGTCGTATGCGAATCGGCGGTTGCCCGATTTTTTCTCCAGGGCGGCGACAGTCTTGTCGTTCATGCCAAGATTCAGGACGGTATCCATCATGCCCGGCATCGAATCGCGCGCGCCCGAGCGCACACTCACCAAAAGCGGATTTTCATCGCCGCCGAATTGCGCTCCCATCGCGTCTTCCAGACGCGCCATCTGTTCCTTCACATTCTCCCAGAGGCCCTCGGGAGACTTATTCTGTTCCAGATAATCGACGCAAACCTGCGTGGTGATGGTGAAGCCCGGGGGCACCGGTATGTCCAGACTCGCCATCTCCGCCAGATTCGCGCCCTTGCCACCCAGCAGGTTGCGCATGTCGGCGCTGCCGTCAGTCCGTCCGGCGCCAAAGGAATAAATCATCTTCTCCGTCATCACCTGCATCCTCCCGCGCTTCCCGCGCGTCTGAACAAAGCGATGGGCGGCTGAAAAAGCTACTATCGTTTCGTCGCCCTTAGTTGAATTTTCGTGAAATCCGCGTTCGCCGAAAACAGCGCGCCCACGCCGGCCATCAGCGCAAGGCGATTTTTTCGCAAGGCGGCGTCCTCGGCCATCACCATCACTTCGTCGAAAAAATCATCCACCACCGGGCGGATTTCCGCAATGGAAGTGTTCGCCGATACATAGGCCTCCTCCAGGGAGGCGGCGTCTCCCGCCCGGACGTTAGCCAATCCATTTTTCACTGCCTCCGAAACCACGCACAGGGATGCGCTCAACCTCTTTTCGGCTTCATCTACCAGCAGTTGTGGGTCCGGCTTAGCCGCCAAATCATTTTCCCCGCCCTCGTTCGCCTGACGGATGATGTTGCTCACCCGCTTGAATGTCGTCGTGAGCGGCTCGAAAGTTTCTTCGCTCGACGCCAATCGCTCCAGCGCGCGGAGACGCGCCCGCGCATCTATCACATCGCGCCAGCCTGAGTCGCCTCCCGCCGAGAGCACCGCCTCCACCAGGTCGCCCCGCGCGCCGCCACGCGAGAGATAGGCGGACACCCGGTTGCGCAGAAAACCCAGAATTCTTTTTGACGCCTCGGCGCCGCCGCCTTTGAACTTATCTTCAAGAGGTTCACTCGCGACCCCCACCCATTCGGGCAAGGATATCCTGAAACCCTGATCCTCCAGAATAAGTAGTATCGCATTCGCCGCGCGTCTGAGTGCATAAGGGTCCTCCGAGCCGCTGGGCAGGTAACCGAGACCCACCATACCGACGATGGTATCCATGCGGTCGGCGAGCCCCACGATGGCCCCCGCACGGCCTTCCGGCAGGTCGTCCCCCTCGCCCCTGGGGAGATAATGCTCATAAATGGCGCGGGACACCGCTTCGTCCCTGTTCTCGCGCTCGGCATAGCGCCTGCCCATGACGCCCTGAAGTTCAGGGAACTCATAGACCATACCGCTGGTCAAATCCGCCTTGCACAAAGATGCCGCCTCGTCCACGGTTTTCACCAACGCGGCGTCAGCCGGCGCGAGCTTCTCGCACAGCCACGCGCTCAGGCGCCTGAAGCGCTCCACCTTGTCCCAACTCGTGCCCAGCTTCGGGTGATAGACTACGCCCTTCAACCCTTCCGCCATATCGACGAGCGGCGTTTCGAGGTCCTGGCGCCAATAAAAATCCGCGTCTTCCAATCTGGCGCGCACGACGCGCTCGTAGCCTTTTTGCACGACACTCATATCCTTCGCACGTGTGTTGCTCACGCCGATAAAGGATGGAATGAGCCGTTCTCCTCCCTTTTCCTTGAGCGCAAAGCACCTCTGGTGCACCTCCAGGGTGGAGATGATTACCTCGCCCGGCAGATCCAAGAACTTCTCATCAAACCCGCATGCCACAGGAAACGGCCACTCCACCAGATGCGCCACCTTCTCGATCAAGCGTTCCACTGCATCTGCATCCGCTGCGGGTTCGCCGCCTTGGGAATCGGCTACATCAAGAACGCTTGTGCGCACCATGGGAATGCGCCCACCCCTGTTTCCGTCATCGACGATAGGTTCTACGCCATTTTCATTCAATACTTGAATATATTCTTGAAAACTATTGATATTTAATATTTTATTACTATGAAATCTATGGCCGTACGTGACCGAACCAAAGGGAGGAATCGATCCATCCTCACCAGATACGGGGCCTTCGACGCATTCCTCGCCATAAAGGGCCAAAACCCATTGCACGGGCCGCACAAAGGAAAATTTGCCCGCTCCCCAACGCATGGATTTAGGAGACGGCAACTCCTGGATCAGCTTCGTCAGCAAAGGCCCCAAAACGGCTTCGGTCTTCTCGCCGGCATCTTCTCTGAAATACATCAGGCGCGCACCCTTGGGCGTATCCACCTTCTTGAGTTCAGATACTTCGGCCCCGTTCGTCCTTGCGAAGCCGAGAGCCGCCTTTGTCGGATTCCCGTCCTCATCAAATGCGTTTTTGACAGGGGGCCCCAGGATTTCCTCTTGAAGCGGCTTCTGGCGCTCGGCCAAATCGGCCACATGCAAGACGAGACGCCTGGGCGTCCCGAACGTCTCCAGACCCTCATTATCCAGGCGCTTTTCGCCAAACGCCGTGTCCGCCCGGTCTTTCAGCGCGGCGATCATCCCCTGTAGATAGGTAGAGGGGATCTCTTCGGTTCCGATTTCAAAAAGCAGTTCTTTGCCCAAGCCGAAACTCCCTTACCCCTTGCCCGCGCCAGATTTCGCCTCTTGCGCTTCGTATTGCGCGGCGTAGAGGGCGAGATGGTCTCTCCGCTGCGCATCATCCCTGATGAGAGGGAAACCGGCCTCGTAGCGGGATTTCAGATAGCTCTCGGCACATGCGCGCGCCATTTTTCTGATCCGGCCGATATAGCGCGCCCGCTCACTCACGCTGATGGCGCCTCGCGCATCCAGAAGATTGAAGGTATGCGAGCACTTGAGGGCGTGGTCATAAGCGGGAAACGTGAGGCCCTTCTCCACGAGGCGCAAGCCCTCCGCCTCGTATTTGTCAAAAATGTCAAAATGAATCGTTACGTCCGCTTCCTCGAAATTGTAATGGCTGAATTCCACTTCCGTCTGATAGTGCACATCGGCATATTTAACGACTCCACCATCGGTATCCCGCGCCCAGACGAGGTCGTACACGCTTTCCACCCCTTGTAAGTACATGGCGATTCGCTCGAGCCCGTAGGTCAATTCCGCCGACACCAATTCCAAATCCAGCCCGCCCGCCTGCTGGAAATACGTGAACTGCGTGACTTCCATGCCGTCGAGCCACACCTCCCAGCCCAGACCCCAGGCGCCCAGGTTCGGGGATTCCCAGTCGTCCTCGACGAAGCGGATATCGTGCTCGAGCGGGTCGATTCCCAAACTCTCGAGGCTTTCAAGATACTGTTCCTGCACGTCGATGGGCGAGGGCTTCAAAATCACCTGATACTGATAATAGTGCTGCAGCCTGTTCGGGTTCTCCCCGTAACGCCCGTCCGTGGGCCTTCTGCTGGGCTCCACGTAGGCCACCTTCCAGGGTTCGGGGCCGAGGGCGCGCAGAAAAGTGGCCGGGTTCATGGTGCCCGCACCCACTTCGATGTCGTATGGCTGCTGGATGACGCATCCTTTTTGAGACCAGTACTTCTCCAGCCCCATAATCACTTCCTGAAACGTCAAAGCATCGCTCAACCAACAAACTCCTTATGCAGCACGCGCACCGAATTCTCGGAGTCCGCCTGGCGAACCACGACGGATATGGAAATCTCGGAAGTCGAGATCATCATGATGTTGATGCGGCTTCTCGCCAAAGCGGAGAAAACGCGCGCCGCCACGCCGGCCTGGCTCTTCATACCCACGCCCACGACGGAGACTTTGGAGATATCGTCATCGCGGGAGATGGTGGCGCCGCCGAAGGTTTCATTCGATTCCACCATGATTTGTTCCGCTTGCCCGGCCATGTCGCTGTTCACCGTGATGGAAATATCGGTCAAACCGTTCTCGCTGACATTCTGAACGATCATATCCACCATGATGGATTTCTCGGCCAACTGGCCAAACAAAGAGGCGGCGATTCCGGGCCTGTCGGGCACGGCGCTGATCGTGAGCTTCGACTGTTTCGAGTCGCAACTCACGCCGCGAACGGCGGGAGACTCGATGCCCGTCGACTCTGGAATGATCAATGTTCCCTCTCCTTCATCAAACGCGGAGCGGACGACGAGTGGAAGGTCATGCTTCGCCGCCAGATCCACAGAGCGCGCCTGCAGCACTTTCGTGCCCAGGGACGCGAGTTCCATCATCTCCTCGAAAGATATCTGCTCCATCCGCTTCGCGTCGGGGACAAGGCGCGGGTCGGCCGTGTACACCCCGTCCACATCGGTATAAATCTCACAGCGATCCGCTTCAAGCGCCGCAGCCAAAGCTACGGCAGTGAGGTCGGAACCTCCACGCCCCAGCGTCATCTCCTCATCGAACTCATCGACTCCCTGGAAGCCGGCAGCTACGACCACCTTTCCTTCTTCGAGTTCCTTGAGAATCCTCGCTGGGCGGATGGACCGCACGCGGGCGCGGGTATGGGCGCCCTCCGTCAGTATGCCCGCCTGCCCGCCCGTCAGGGAAATGGCGGGAATTCCGGCCGCGTCGAGGGCGATGGCCAAAAGCGAACTCGCGATGCGCTCCCCGGAGGTGAGCAGTAAATCCATTTCCCGCCCTACCGGTTCGGGCGAGAGATCGTGTGCGAATCGAATGAGCTTATCGGTTTCGCCCGCCATCGCGCTCACCACGACGATGATGCGACCCCAGGAACTTCTCGCCGCCGACACCCGCTTTACCACGCTGCGGATCTTATCCAGATTCGCGACCGAGGTGCCACCGAATTTTTTTACGACAAGACTCATTTTATCCCATCATCCACTGAACAATCGTTTTTTCACCGTATCGAGTGAATAAACGCGCGCCGACCGCCCAAGTTCTTCGGAAAATCCTGCATTCGAATTTTTTTGCATCCCCGAATCGCCACGAATCATCTCCCAAAGGGAAGCCAATCCGCCCGGACGCTTCGGCGGCGCGAGAGTCCCGCCAGCGAAATCCGCCATGGCGAACGGCACGGGGTCGGCAATCCATTCCTGGGATTCCACGCTGAATCCATGATCCCCCGCCACGAGAATACGGCAGGGCTCGCTCATGCCCTCCAACAAGGGCGCCATCAACCCGGCGTCGAATTTTTCGATGGCTTCGATTTTCTCCTCCGGTTCGCGCCAGGGGGATATGTCGTCCGCATCCTCGATCAAGCAGACGAAATCATGTCGCGTAAGCGCCTCTCTCACCGTGGCGGATACCTCCTCCCCCGGCTCATATACATCCGCGCCCCCTAGTTTGGCAAAGCCTCTGGCAAGTTGTGAGTCGGTTATCAGCGCAGAATCCCTGCCTCCCGTTTTTTCCGACATCCGCACCGCCTCTTCGGCGAGGCCGCCGCCCCAAAGCCAAACGGAGTTCGCCGCGAACATGCGGGTTTGCGCCTTTTCCTGCAAACCCGCGTGGGTGGATAGCACCATCTGGGAATCGTTGACAAAATGAACGAAACGCCGCGCCGCTTCCGCCTCCGGCATATGCTCCCCGATGGACCTTCCGGTGATTGCATGCGGAGGCGCAAAGCCGTGAAAAGATTCCGGCGAGAGGCGCGCGCCTTCACGCTGATAAAAGAGAAGCGCCTCGCTTCCGCCCAGAGATTCGAACCGGAAAGATTCGCCCTCATCCGGCGGCATATGCTGCTCCAGATAGGCGATGAGTTCGCGGTTCTCCTCGTCCGTGACACCGAAGCCCGTCGGGTCGAGCATGACGACGCTTGTGGCTCCGGGTTTCAGGCACACGAAGTTGAGGCGGAAGACCGCCTCTCCCGCTCCGGGGAGAAGGTCGGCGGCGGCGGCCAGCATCAAGCCGGAAGACAGAGAAGCGGAATAACCGAAAAACTGATTCAGAAATCCTTCCAGGGAGGGATACACGTCATCAGAGCCGGGAGCCCATACCCCGGAAAACCCCGCATCCGCCAGGCGATCCAGCGCGGGCGTACGCGCCCTTTGCAATGGCGTTTCACCACCAAAGTCCGCTACGGGCCTGTCTGCAAGGCCGCGCATGAGAACCATCAGGATTTTCCGCATCAGGGATGAACTCTTGTCTGCTCGCTCACATGAAAGCCATGCCGTCCGATTCCACGCGAACGAGCGCGTAAGTAGGCTGCACCACGTCGAGGCGGGAAATTTCCCCGAGCGCGTTTTGCATGTTCTCCTCCGTCGCCTTGTGGGTGAGCAACACCAGGCGGGCATAGCCGTCCTCGCCAGCGCGGCCCTTCTGGACGACGGTTTCGAGGCTGATGTCGTGTTCGCCGAAAACACCGGAAATGCGGCTCAATACCCCCGGCTTGTCGAGAGCGGCAAATCGGACGTAGAAACGCGTCGTAATTTCCCGGGGCGCAAGGATGTCGAGGCGAGCGCGCTGGTCCGGCAAAAAAGCGGCGGCGGGAATCCGCGAGTCGCCTCCGTTTTTCAGCCATCTCGCCACCTCGATGATGTCACCAACGACGGCGGAAGCAGTCGCCTCCGAGCCCGCGCCTTTACCGATGAAAACCTGCGGCCCGGCATTCACCCCCGAGACGGCCACCGCGTTGTAGACTCCGCCCACCTGCGAGAGGGGGTGGCTTTCGGGAAGCATCATCGGATGAACGCGGATGTCGAGTTTCCCCTCCCTCTCCTGCGCCATGGCGACGAGCTTGATCCGGTAGCCGAGTTCCCTGGCGATATCGATGTCGACGGACGTGATGTGGCGTATCCCTTCGGTGTGATATTCCTCGACATCCACAGGCGTGCCATAGGCCAGGTTCGCAAGTATTGCTATCTTGTGCGACGCATCGACGCCGTCGATATCAAACGCCGGGTCGGCCTCCGCATAGCCGAGTTCCTGAGCGCTTTTCAGCGTTTCGTCGAAATCCGCGCCCATCTCCGTCATGCAGCTCAGAATGTAGTTACACGTTCCGTTCAGGATGCCGGCGAGCCTCTCGATTTTATCCGCCGCGAAAGCTTCTCGCAGGTTTCTGACTATCGGAATGCCGCCTGCGACGGACGCCTCGAAACCCAGCGGGCAGCCCGCCTTTTCCGCTGCGGCGAATATCTCTTCCCCGTGAACGGCGAGCACCGCCTTGTTCGCGGTCACGACCGGCTTTTTTCTCTCGATCGCCCGCAGGATGTGGCGCCTCGCATCATCCGTGCCGCCGATAAGTTCCGCGATCACATGCACCTCGGGCGCGTCGATGACGGCTTCGAAGTCCGTACCCATGTTCTCGGGAGACACCCCGCGTGCCGATTTTTTCTTGGTGAATACGCTGCGGTCCGCAATTCTGGAGACGCACACCTCAACGCCCAAGCGTCTTTTAATCAACTCCCGCTGCTCATCGAGCAGATTCACCACGCCGCTTCCGACGGTGCCCAAGCCCAATATGCCGACGCAGATTTTCTTCATATCCCATTGACCCTAAGAACGGCGAACTAGCTCGCCGCTCGCTTGGGCGCTTTCTCCTGAAACAGGGGTCGCAAGTTTCTGAGCGCCTGCCGCGTGCGGTGCTCATTCTCCACAAGCGCGAAACGCACATGCCCGTCACCCAACTCGCCGAAGCCGACTCCGGGCGAGACGGCCACCTCGGCTTCGGTCAACAAGAATTTGGAAAACTCCAATGAACCCATATCTTTAAATTCTTCGGGAATCTCCGCCCAAACGAACATCGTGCCTCTTGGTTTTTGAACGGGCCAGCCGATTCTCTCCAATCCATTGCACAGCGCGTCGCGGCGACTCTGATAAATCTGGCGAATTTCTTCGACGCAATCCTGAGAACCATTGAGCGCGATGATCGAAGCAATCTGGATAGGCTGGAACGCGCCGTAATCCAGATAGCTCTTGATGCGCCTGAGCGCGCTGATGATCTCCTTATTCCCAACGGCAAAGCCTATCCGCCACCCGGGCATGGAGTAGCTCTTGGAGAGCGAGAAAAATTCCACGCTTACATCCTTCGCGCCCTTCACCTGCAAAATGCTGGGCGGCTCATAGCCGTCGAAACCCAAGTCGGCATATGCGAAATCATGAACTACGATGAGGTTGTATTCTTTCGCGAAGGCGACGACTTTTTCGAAGAAATCCAGGTCCACGCAAACCGTGGTGGGGTTGTGCGGAAAACTCAAGACGAGGATTTTCGGCCTCGGCCATATCGGGCGGATGATGTCGGTCATGTTTTCAAAGAAATCATCCCCCTGTGAGAGCGGCACGTGAATCACGTTGCCGTTCGCCAGGACCATCGCATAGGTATGGATGGGGTATGTGGGGCTCGGCACCATGACCAAATCGCCCGGGTTCGTGATGGCCAATGCAAGGTGAGAGAGTCCCTCCTTCACGCCGATGGTGACGATGGACTCCTCTTCGGGATCGATATTCACGTCATAGCGGCGACCGTACCAATCGGCGATGGCCGTCCTCAGCCGGGTGATGCCGCGTGAAGCGCTGTAGCGATGATTCCTGGGGTTCGTCGCCGCCTCCACGAGTTTTTCCACGATATGCGGCGGGGTGGCGAGATCGGGATTCCCCATGCCGAAATCGATGATGTCGTCTCCCCGGCGACGGGCCTCGATCTTCAATTCGTCGACGCTCGCGAAGACATAAGGGGGCAGACGCGTAATGCGTTGGAACTCATACATGTTCAAAAATCCTCAACTGACCGGCAAGGATATCAAGCGATGGGAGGGGGCCGGGACATTCAGCCCCGAACCATCGGTCGTCATGAAGGCGCGGGCCTCGGGATCACCTTGCAAATTCCCTTCCCCAAAACCCCGGGAGGCGTGCAAGGCCTCCTCCGCATTGTAGGAGCTTCTCACGAAAGGGCCGGCGAACACATGCGCGAAACCCCTCGACTCACCCGCCAGCCGGTAGCGCGCATAGACGTCAGGATGAATATATTCGCGAACGGGAATCGCTTTTTTTCTGGGCGCGAGATACTGGCCGATCGTCATGATCTGGCAATCGACCCTTTCATCTCTCAAATCATCCATCAAGGAGAGCACGTCCTCTTCGGTTTCACCCATGCCGACCATGACGCCGCTTTTCGTCACCATCGCCGGGTCAATCTCTCGCGCCATGCCGATGACGCGCAGCGAGCGTTCGTAATCGCCATTCGGGCGCGTGCTCTTGAACAGCCGCCTCACCGTCTCGATGTTATGATTGAAAACATCGGGCTTGGCGCGAACCACTCGCTCGACTGCTTCGAAATCGCCCATGAAATCACTCACCAAAACCTCCACCGTTGTCCGCGGCAGCAATTCGCGAATCGCCTCAATCGTCGCCACTACATGACCGGCTGCGCCATCGGGCAAATCATCCCGATTCACCATTGTGACGACAACGTGCTTTAATCCCAAGTGTTTCGCGGCTTCCGCCACGTGCAGCGGCTCGTTTACGTCCAAAGGATCCGGCGCACCCTTCGTGACGGCGCAATAACCGCAGGTTCTCGTGCAGACGTCGCCGCCTATCATGAAAGTAGCGGTGTTGCGTGAAAAACACTCGAACAAATTCGGGCACCGGGCTTCCTCGCATACCGTGTGCAGATGCTTGTTGCGCATCAGCGCCTTGACTTCGTGCGAGCGGCTCGGACTCGGCAACCGCTTTACGAGCCAGGGAGGAAAGCGTCGAGAAGCCATCGAATTGCCTCCAGTCCCGGGAATCGGGAGGCTCATATTAGGAATGCAAGACTCGGGTGTCAAGCTTAAAGTCATTTATAGAAAACAAACTGCAAAATATTGTATTCAAATATATTTTACATGGTTGCAATTATAGCCTGTTGCAGCTTGATTTTCACCCGCATGCTGGAGAGCGCTTTTTGGGCTTCCGCCCTGTCCCGATAGTGGCCCACCCGGACGCGATACCACTTGCCCCTGGCGCCGAGATCCACATTCTTGATGAAGGGCTGAAAGCCGGCATCCCTCAACTTTTGCACGACTCGAAGCGCCTCGTCGAATTTTTTTACAGAAACCACCTGAATGGTGTATCCGCTCGCCTTCGTCCAGGGTTTCGAAGCACGCGCATCCGCCTCCACCCGCTTTTGGGTATCTTCGCCGGCCCCAGTCGTATTTTCTTTCTTCTCCTCGGTACTCTTCTCATCAGCTCGCTCGTCGAGAGGCTTATCCTCCTCGGAAGGATTCTCCACCGCGGCAACAGGCGGGGGTGTTGGCTTAGGCGGTATTATTTTTTTCACCACCGGCAGTTTTATGGGCTCGATAGGCTGCTCGTTGTCCTGGTTCTCTTTGAGCAGGTCCTGATAAAATTTTGGCTTGATCGTATCTGCAGTCTTGATTGGCGCTTCTGGTTTCGGTTCGGGCATTTTTTTCTGCGCAACGACCTCGCTGCGCTCCGCCTCTTTCTTGCCGCCCTTTTCGAGAACCTTTGTCTCTGGCACGACCTCGGCCTTGGCCACCTCGTTCGATGCGCCGCGCGTTCCCCAGATGTAGCCAAGGCTGAAGGACACCGCCATTCCCACGCAGAGAATGAGCGCAAAAACGCCCGCCTGCGCTTTACCGAAAACAATCCTGTAGCGTTTCGTGGATGCTCGCTGCCTGGACTTCATGGACTTCTCGTCTCGTGGGCGGATGCTGCCTACATCTCCTCGGGAGCGGAGACTCCCAGCAAATCCAAACCATTCTTCAAAACAACCTGCACACACTTCGCCAGGCAGAGACGTGCATGGGTGAGTTTCTCGTCCTGGCCCAGTATTCGATTGCGATTATAGTAGGCATGAAATTGTTTGGCGAGAGCGATGAGTCCGAATGTAACGTGGTGGGGCTCGAACCTCTCAGCCGCGGTCCGCACCACGTCGGGCCATTCGAGGAGATTCTTCATGAGCTGATGCTCCTCGGCCAACACGAGCACGCCGGGCATCGGCTCATTTAGTCCATCGAGCAGCTTATCTTCCTCCCCCGCCTGCCTGAACAGACTGCACACGCGCGCATGGGCGTATTGCACGTAATAGACCGGATTCTCGCTGCTTTGCTCTTTCGCCAAATCGAGGTCGAACTCGAGCGCCGTATCCGCACTCCTCATCAGGAAAAAAAAGCGGGCCGCGTCCACGCCCACCTCATCCACCACAGCAGATAATTCCTCGAACTCACCCGACCGCGTGCTCATCTGCACCGCCTCGCCTCCGCGGCGCAGGCTCACGAACTGAACGAAGAGAACGTCGAGCTTCTCGGTGTCATGGCCGAGCATCTCCATGGCAGCGCGCACCCGAGGCAGGTACCCATGGTGATCCGCCCCCCAGATGTTGATGTAGTGATCGAATCCGCGCTCATACTTGAGATTGTGATAGGCGATGTCGGACGCCAGATAGGTCGGGCGGCCATCGTCACGCACGACGACCCGGTCCTTCTCATCGCCGTACGCACTCGAAGCGAGCCACTTGGCCCCGTCTTTCTCATAGAGTTTCTCGTTCGCTTCGAGCGCGGCGACCGCCTCCTCGACCTTGTTCCCGTTTTCTGAGAACAGGGAAGACTCGCTGAACCATTCATCGAAGCGAACCCGGAATTCAATGAGAGATTTTTCGATGTCCTCCAGTATCAATTCCTTGGCGATGCCGCCCGCTTGTGCGAGAAACGCCTCTTCATCCCTTAAAGCTCCGACGCACTCGCGGAACTCCGCGGATTTCACGATCTCGCGGATGTATTCTCCCTGGTAGCCGTCCTCGGGAAAAGAGACGGTCTCGCCTTTCACGTCCTGCAAATAACGCGCACAGGCGGATTTCGCCAGCGTCTCTATCTGATTGCCCGCGTCGTTGATGTAATACTCCCGGTGCACGCGAAAGCCCGAAGCCTCCAGCACGCGCCCCAGAACATCGCCCAGCGCCGCGCCCCGGCCGTGGCCGATGTGAAGCGGCCCAGTGGGGTTCGCGCTCACGAACTCCAGGTAAACCGATTTCCCCGCTCCCGATTCGTTTCGTCCAAAATCATCCGGTGCGGACAATATGTCCTTAAGCTTTGCGCAGAGGTAATCTCCATCGAGATACAGATTGATGAAGCCGGGCTTCTCGATCCGAACGTCTTTCACTAACCCTTCGGGGGCCTCGAAGTGTTTTACGATCTGCTCTGCAATCATCAGGGGCGCCTTGCGCTCTGCCCTGGCCAGCGTCATCGCGATGTTGCAGGAGAAATCACCGAACGCCTCGTTCGGCGGCGTCTCGATGACGACGGCGGGCATCTCCTCGGAAGTCAAGTCACCTGCTGCGCGCGCGCGTTCGAATGCGTTCTCGAATATGGGAACCACCAGTTCTTTCAACACGGAAACCTCAAAAAATAAAACGCCGAAACGAGGGAACAAATACTCCCCTCACAAGATTCCGTCAACGCGAAGCGGAGGTGCGCCCCGATCGCCGGGGTAGAGTCTTCCCGCCGTGATATTGCAGAAACGCCTCCGCGCACCCGATGATCTCGGGCCCCAGGGATGCCGCGTATCGTATGGAAAAACATTTATCGGGCGGCAGGCCAAGAATTTCTCTCATCGCGGCGACGGAGCCCGCGCGCAGGCGCATCTCGCGCGCAACCGGCTCCGGGCACCTCGCACAGCGAAGCTCGCCTGTGGCGATATCAAAACGCGCCGCTTCGCTCCCCGGTTTCTTCTCGCACGCCGCACAATAATCGAAGCCCGGGCCGAGGCCCATCGTCCTGAGCAACATCAGTAAAAAGACACCCTCCATGCCGGCCGCACCCACACCCTTCTCCAGCGCTTCGAGCGAGGAGCGGAGCAGAAGATAATGCGCGCGCTCTCCCTCATCCACGCCCAACACCGAATCGAGTATCTTCAAGAAGCGCGACGCCACCCGCATGGCCTCATAGTCTTTCCAGAGCCTTTGGTAGACACGGGTCGCCTCGCAGTTTCGCATGGTGCCCAAATCAGAGCCGCCGCGCCGGCTCCATTCGATATGGCTCTCGCTCGCGGGTTCGAGTCCCACGCCCACCCTCGACTTCGCCGAGCGAACGCCCTTGGCCACCAGGCGCACCTTTCCATTTTGGCTAGTCAGAAACGTCACTATCATGCTCGTGTTCGAGAATGCGCGCGCGCCCAGGACAATGGCTTCGTCGCTCAGAATGGCCAAGAAAACGCCTCCGACAGGTCTTCCAATTTTAGGTCTTGACGAAATCGGGCGGATGAGAGATAGTTTGCGACCGGAAAGTATCTATTTTCAGTCGCTTTATACCGCAAACGGGAGGAACACAACCAACATGCCAGGAGTAAAAGTACACGAGGGTGAATCCATCGACAAGGCTTTGAAGCAATTCAAGAAACAATGCGAAAAATCAGGCATTCTCACGGAAATCAAAAAGCGCGAGTATTATGAAAAACCCAGCGTAAAGCGCAAAAGGAAGATACTCGCCGCGCACAAAAAGCGCATGCGCGCCCAGAACCGCTAAGCCTAGACATTCTCATAGCCAAGTTCGGATAGCGCGGCGTCCTTTTGCCGCCAGTTCGGCTTGATGCCCACCTTGAGACCGAGATATATCTGCTCGCCCAGTCGCAGTTCGATCTCCTTTCTCGATAGTTCTCCGATCTTCTTGATCAGGTTTCCACCCTTGCCCACCAGAATCCCCCGCTGGCTCTTTTTCTCCACGTAGATATCCGCCTCGACGTGCAGCAGGCCGGAATGATCGGCGCGTTCCATCTCCCGCACCTTCACCGCCACGGCGTATGGAATCTCCTTGTGCAGCAGGCGATACACCTGCTCGCGTACGAACTCCTCTATCAGGAGCGTTTCGCTCACGTCCGTCGTCATATCGGGAGAGAAATATCTCGGGCCCTCGGGAAGCGCCTGGATGATGTCTTCCACCAGCGGCTCCACGTTGTCTCCCTTGAGCGCCGAGATAGGATAGGCGCTCTTGAACCCGTCGTCTTCCGCGTATTTCGCTAGAACGGGCAGGAGCTTCTCCTTGTCTTTCATCCGGTCCACCTTGTTGATGAGGAGAAACGCGGGCACACCCGCATCCTCGATCAGAGCAAGAGCATTCTCGTCCACCTCCCCTTCGGCGTCATCCGTCATGAACAGGGCGAGGTCGGCTCCGGAACAGGCGGCCTTCACCTCTTCGAGTAAAAAACGCCCGAGTTTCGAAGCGGGACGCTCGAGACCGGGGGTATCGAAAAAAGCCGCCTGTGCGTCTTCCGTGTTCAACACGCCGAGAAGCCGGCGACGCGTGGTCCCGGGCTTTCGGGTGACGATGGCGAGTTTTTCCCCGAGAATGCGGTTGAGCAGGGTGGATTTGCCCACGTTCGGGCGACCGATGATGGCGATGAAGCCGGAGCGGAACCCATCGGGCGTCTCCTGACGAGCGTCGCCGCTTCTTAAGATTTTTTCGAGGTCGAGCGTGCGAGCCTCACCCCTGGTTCGAGGCGCCCGCTTCCTTCGAGGCACCCGGACGCCCTACCGAACTGCCCCGTCGATGCCCAACTCCCGAAGCTGAAGGCGCTCGACCGAAGCCGGCGCGCCCGTCATCAGGCAGGTGGCTTTCTGGGTCTTGGGAAAGGCGATGACGTCGCGGATGGAGGGAGAGCCGGTCAGCAGCATCATGATGCGGTCCAGCCCGAACGCGATTCCCCCGTGAGGCGGCGTGCCGAACTCGAGCGCCTCCATGAAAAAACCGAAGCGGCGCTGCGCTTCTTCTTCATCCATATCCAGGGCGGCGAACATTTTCTGCTGCACCTCGCGCTGGTGGATTCTCTGGCTGCCGCCGCCGATTTCACTCCCGTTCACCACCATGTCGTAAGCCTGGGCGCGGATGGCGCCGGGGTCGGAATCGAACAGCGGGGCGTCCTCGGGCACGGGCGCCGTGAAGGGGTGGTGAAGCGCATAGAATCTCTTCTCCGCCTCATCGTATTCGAGAAGCGGAAAATCCACGACCCAGCAGAAATCGAATTTCTGATCGTCGCGTGAAACGAAGCCCAGACGCGCGCCGATCTCTTCACGCAAATGCCCCAGAACCGACGCGCTCACCGCCGGCTTATCGGCCACCATCATCAGCAGATCGCCGACCTCCACGCCCGCTCGCGCGCCGATCTCCTCCAACTGGCCGTCCAGAAAGAACTTGGTGATGTTCGACTCATACCCGTTTTCCGTTCGCTTCGCCCAGGCGAGACCGCCCGCACCCAACTCCTGCGCACGCGCGATGATGTCGTCTATCTCTTTTCTCGATGACGACGCCATGCCCGGCCCCGCCATGGCGCGCGCCACGCCTCCTTTTTCCACCGCGCCCTTGAACACCTTGAACTCGCTCGCCTGCGCCACGTCGGTGATGGTCGCCAGCTTCATGCCGAAGCGCCTGTCCGGCCTATCGGTCCCGTACTGCGCTATCGCCTCCGCATAGGGAACCCGCTCGAAAGGCGTCTCGATTTCGACCCCGCCCACCTCTTTCCAAATCCTGGCCACCAGGCCCTCCATGAGGCCGAAGAAGGTTTCGCGGTTCAGGAAGGAGCATTCGACGTCGATCTGCGTGAACTCGGGCTGCCTGTCGGCGCGCAAGTCCTCGTCCCGGAAACATTTCACTATCTGGTAGTAGCGATCGAAACCCGCGACCATGAGAATCTGCTTGAACATCTGGGGACTCTGGGGGAGCGCAAAGAAACTTCCGCGCGCGAGGCGGCTCGGCACCAGATAGTCCCTCGCCCCCTCGGGGGTGCTCCTGGTGAGCACCGGGGTCTCGACGTCGACGAAGTGGTTTTCCGTCAGGTAATTTCGAATCACCTGGGTCGCCTGATGGCGCTTGATGAAATTCTCCCGCAAAGCTGATCGCCTGAGATCCAGGTAGCGGTACTGGAGGCGAAGCGCTTCGCCGGCGTCTGAATCGTCTTCTATCTCGAAGGGCGGCGTTTTCGCCTGGCTCAGAACTTCGAGCTTCGTTATCCGAACCTCGATTTCGCCGGTTGCGAGATTGGTGTTCGCCATCCCCTCGGGGCGTGCGATGACCACCCCCTGAACGGCGAGCACCCATTCGCCGCGCACCCGCTCGGCGAGGGCGTGGGACGCCTCGTCATACGAGGGATCGGCCACCACCTGGGTGACGCCGTATCGGTCGCGCAAGTCGATGAAAATCAACCCGCCGTGGTCGCGGTTCGACCCCGCCCAGCCCATGAGGACAACCTCGCTGCCGACCTCGGTGGCGCGGAGCGCCCCGCAGTCGTGTGTTCTTCCTGTTTCCAGAAGCTCGCTCAAGATTTCTTATCCTTTAATCATTTTCGCGCTTGAATTTTCGCATCCCTTCACTGGCGCGGGAGCCTATCGGCTTCGCATCAGGAATTCAAGCATCCTGCGCCCGCCTCTTCAGTATACGGGAAAGCCAGACGATTCCGCCCAGTCCGATCCAGACGGCCACGCCCACCGACGCCCAGGCCGCCGTCCACTCCGTGGGCAGAACCTCGCCGCGGGATCCGGGATTGGTAATGTCCAGAATATAGCCCACTTCGATTGAGGAAAGCGCGCCGAACAAAAAACCGAACCCGGCGAGGCAGCCCAGCGCCGTGCCCAGATGTCGTTTGGGCGCGATTTCGCTCATCACGACCAGGAATACGGACGCATCGACGGCCATGATCACCGCCCAGACCAACAACACAATCAGCAAAGCGGGGATCGGGGCATGAAACAGAAATCCGATCCCGTACGTCATCGCGCCGCTCAGGAACAAACTACCCCCGATGCTCCGGAGGCGTCCGAACCTGTCGGCCGACCATGCGCCGATGAAGTTCGAAAAAGCGGATATCGCGATCAAGAACGCCAGGGCCGTCGCGGCGTTATCCACGGCGTCCCCTCGCGGAAGTCCGTGCGCCAAGAACGCCGAAGCCAGGAACGTGACGCCCCAGCCCCTGAAGGCGAACAACTCCCAGCGGTGCATGACGTAGGAACCGATGAGCACCCAGCATCTGAGCGGCAGGCGCGGAAAGGCGAATTTCTCACCGCTTGCCGATTTCTCCCTGCCCGGGTCGGGCACCCAGATCAGCACCATCAAGATGCCGATGATGGGGCCGAGCGAACCCGCGGCGAAGGTGAAGCGCCAGCCGAAATCGGGAAGCAGATAACCCGTCAGGAACATCGAGACCGATACGCTGAAGGTGAAGAAAAAGGCGTAGCCCGACACCATCTTCGCCCGCAAAACCGCGGAAGAGTGCTCCGCCACGATGCGCAGACCCGGCCCGAAGACGCCCGCAAGCCCTACCCCGCAGGCGCACCGGAGAAGAGCGGCCGTCCACAAACCCTCGGCGAAGAATGGGAACATGAGGTTCGTGAAACCGAGCCAGGCTGCCGAAAAGAGATATATCGTTCTCGCGCTGAAATAATCCGTCGCCCCGGTGAGCACGGCGGAGGCGATTACGTAGCCCACGTAAAACATGAAATAGATGAAACCGGCATCCGCATTGGTGAGGGACCATTCCGCCTTCAGGATCGGGATGGCGGTCGGGTAGTTGGCGTAGACCAGCATGATGGGCAGCTGGGAGAAACTGAGCACCCACAGGGCGGGTCGGCTCATGCGCGCATTGCGAGGCGTGTCCATGAATTCAGCGACCGGTCAGCTCTTGTCTAGGCGAAATCGTTTTGCCAAATTTTTCCGAGCCTCTGCATTTCATCTTCCTTCAGAGGACCGGCGCCGACGCTGGAGAGCGCCTCCGAGAGTTGCTCCTCGCCCGAGAAACCCACCAGAGCGCAGGAAACCTCTTCGTGCATCAAGACGAAACGAAGCGCCGCCTGCGCCAGGGTGCGTCCCTCTTGAACGAGGAACGCGAGTTTTTCCGCGCGCGCCACGTCATCGTCGTATTCCGAACCCATCGAGAGGACCGGCGGGCGTTCATCCAGAAAGCCCAGCAGATTCGGCTCCGCGGTGAGCGCGCCAAGCGCCAGGGCGCGAATCGCCAGCACTCCCATCCCGAGTTTCGCTGCGCGCTCGATGAGCAGGCCGTAATCCACCGCGCTGAAACCCTCGGGCACGGCGTACGCCGCGCTCGGGTTGAGCAGATTGAAATAGGCCTGCACCGTATGGAACTCGCCGCTGTCGATCATCTCTGCCAGCGAGGCGGGATGCCCGATACCGGTGAACCCGAAAAAGCGCACGAGGCCCCGGTCGCGCAATTCCCTGAAACCATCGAGCACGCCGCCGGCGCCGAAAATATCCGATAGATCGAAAACCACCTCCCCCACGGGCCAGTCCCTCCCGGGGGCCACGTAGTTATGGATCTGGATCAGGTCGACCCGGGGTCGGCCCAGCCGCTCGAGGCTCTTCTCCACCGAGGCGACCACCGCCTCCCTGGGCGCTTCGCGCTCCTGGGCGGTGAGGCGGATCTTCGTCGTGAGGACGACCTTCGCCCCCAGCCGGTTGAGCGCAGCGCCCAGGTTGGCTTCGGACTTGCCGCTCCCGTAGCCCATCGCCGTATCGAAGAAATTCACGCCCCCGTCCAGCGCGCCGCGAACCGCGCGAAGCTGCGCCTCGTGGTCGTCGCTCACCATGAGGCGGCTGATTCCGCCCGTGCCGAAACCTATCCCGGACACGGAGATGCCCGTATCCCCCAGGGTGCGCTCGCGCATCGACATCCTCAAAAAGTATTCATCCGTTCATCCGGGGCGAAGCCTACCACGAGCGGGCGTTCAGGCGAAGGAGAATGCGCGCCCGGCGCAATTTGATGTAAAATGGACGATTCCCTATCAATGGAGAGAACGTGCACCCCCTGCATCTGCTGGCGATTGGGTACATAGCGGGTTTGTTGATGGGCGAGTTTTCCCTCGACTTCGAGCGGGGTGACGCCTTCTCCACCCTCGCCGCCGCGCTTATTTTGGCCTTATCCGTCCTGCTCGCCATGAGCCGCCGCATCCGGGGAAAAAAGCAAGGCTTCTTCGCGGCGCTCCTCGTGCTCGCGGGGCTCGTCGCCTCTTTCGCCGTGCCTGCGTTCCATCGTCATATGACGCCGGCGCACCATCTGCTGCGCCAGATTCCCTACGAGCGCATGAACGTCACGGGCCACCTCTCCCGGCCCGTAGAGCGAAACGACGGCGAGACGCCCCGACCGCGGATTTTCATCGACGTGGAACGCGCCCTCATCCGCGGGGTCGAGGTTCCCATGACCGGTGTCGCACGCGTCACGCTGGCTTCCAAGCTCGAAAAAACCCCCGAAGTAGGCGACAGGCTGCTCATCCGGCGCGCGCGTCTCAAACCCCCCGAGCGCTTCAAGAACCCGGGCGCATTCGACTACCGGGAATTCCTCCGCTTAAGAGGCGTCCACGCCGTCGGCTACAGCGGGGTGAAGAATCTTCACCAGCTTGAAGAAATAGAGAAATGGGGCTGGCGGCGGCTATTGTTCCGCTTCCGGGATCGAATGAACGCACACATAAACGCCGTCTACCCCGAGCGCGCCGCCAGCCTCATTGCGGCGATGACCATCGGCCTGCGCGAAGGAATCGACCTGGAACTCAAAGACGCTTTCAGGAAATCGGGGGCGGCGCATCTGCTCGCCATCAGCGGCCTGCACGTGGGCTTCATCGCCGCATTTTTCTTCTTCTCTCTCCAGGGGCTTCTCCGCAGGCTGCCGCCCAAGTTTTTTCCCCTGCGCCCGTTCGTACTCACGCCGTCCAAACTCGCATCGCTCGGCGTCATCCCCCTCGTGATTCTCTTCGCGCTGCTGAGCGGGGCCCGAATATCCACGGTGCGCGCCACGATCATGATCGTCGTCTATCTCATCACCCGGCTGCTGGAGCGGCCAGGAAGCGCGATTCATTCCGTCCTGCTCGCCGCCCTGCTCATCCTTCTGGCGCAGCCGGACTTCATTCGGGACGTGGGATTTCAGCTCTCTTTCGTGGCGGTGAGCGCCATCATCCTGGCGGCGGACAGGCTCCCGCGGCCCGAAGCTAACTTAAGAATCTGGGAGAAGGAGTGGTGGTTCGCGCGGGCGCATCAACTCGCCATCATCCAGTTGGTCGTCACCGCGGCGATCACGCCGCTCACGGCGCTGCATTTTCACGAGGCGCATCCCATCGGCCTGCTCGTGAATTTCCTGCTCATTCCGCTCGCCTCGCTGCTCGTGCCCCTCTCCTTCGTAGCGAGCGCTCTCGCCGCCATCATCCCGGCAGGTGCGGCCGCACTCCTGCTCCCCGCCACATGGCTCACCGGCGCGATGGCGGAATTCATGATTTTCGTATCGACCTATTCCTCTCAAATTCCCTGGGCCAGCATCGTCACGCCAAGTCCTGAAATCTGGATCATCGCCTTGATCTACGCCCTCATGGCTCTCGCATTACAGTCGAGACGCGTGCGGCGGCGGAAACTCGCCTGGGCGGGCGTGGGCTGCCTGATTTTTTTCCTCCTGCTCCCCAGCACCACTACACAGGCTGCGGGGCCTAAGCGAACTACGCTGCTTCTGCCCGACGCCGGGAACGTGGACGCCTTATTCTTGCGCCTCCCCGATGGAAAGGGCCTGGCGGTCGACGCCTCCGGCAAACGGACGGGCGGCTTCAACGCCTGGGGAAACGTGCTCGCTCCCCTGATGCGCCGGGAGAATGAGTTGAACTGGCGCACGATGCTCAGCCTCTCCAGCTATCCCAAAGATCAACTCGCCGTGAACGAATTCGCCACCGGCATTCGGGTCGAAACCCTGCTTCGCATCAAAGACCTCCGCGCTTCCGCACTAAATCGTACTCGTTTCAGTAAGCGCCGCATTGCCCGCCGCATCGTCTGGCGCACAGCCGGAGGAGGTGCGCGGGTTTCGCTTCATTCGTGGAGAAGAGGCGCGATGGGTTTCGAGGTCCAAAACCCGGGTTCCCGCTGGCTGCTCATGCTGCCTTCGAAATACGCGGCGTTCGACGCCAGATGGTTTCGCGGGAAAAGATACGACCTCGTGCGCCTGCCCGAGAGCCTGCTCAGAAAACGGGAAGTGCTCGACTGGCTCGAAGCGCGACCGCCCCGCGCGGTCCTGGCCACTCCCCAAAGGGTGAAATGGATGCGGACAGACCTTTGGCGGGAAACGAGGAGGCGGCAGAAAAGACTGGGTGTCTATCGCCCCTGGCGCGGCGGGATGCTGCGCGTTCAGGCGGGCGGTGAGGCGGATGCGGGACACTTTTCAGTCGAGCGGTTCCGCGCGACCGAAGCCTGGCCCAAGAGCGGTGTGGCCAGGTGGAGCGCTTTTCGAAGGAGCCTCGCGCCCGGGTTTTCAAGGCGTGAAGTGAGGAATCAACGGGCCTCACCCACTCGGTGAAGCGAACCCGCTCGGAAGGGAACTGTTGAAAAACCCATCCCAAAAGGGAAACTGTCTGTAGCGCATTCGTCACCCTTGCCCATAATACCATCTTCATCCCGAGTAGGCGCGCTTGCGCGGCGTATCGAGGGAGAGCGCCCTTCGATACGCCGCCTTCGGCAGCTACTCAGGGTGAGGCAGATATGGAGAAATGCAAGGCGAGGAGGATGCGTTTGTTCAAATGCCGGGTTTTTCAACAACACCTGAAGGGTCTCAAATCAAGAGCCCGCATCGGGCGGCGGCGCGGTGGCGGCTCCTCCCCGGAAGGATTTCACCGTCCGCGTCCACCTGGAGGAGAGCACCTCGCGGTCGATCGGACAGTCGATGACGTGCACGCCGCCCTGCGCCTGAGCGTCGCGAATGACGCTCCCCAACGCCTCCGCCGATTCCACGCGGTGACCATGCGCGCCGAATGCGCGCGCCAGCGCCGGGAAATCGGGATTGTTGAGCGAGGTGGCGATGTAGCGCTCACCGAACACGTGCTTTTGCGAATGCCTGAGCGCGTTGTATTCCCCGTCGTTGAAGATGAGGTATGTGATCGATAAACCGAGCGCCGTCGCCGTGGCCAGTTCGCCGCAGGTCATGGTGAAGCTGCCGTCTCCCACGACCGCGCACACCGGCCTTTCGGGGGCGCCGAGCTTCGCCCCGACCGCCGCGCCTATGGCGTAGCCCATCGACTGGTAGGCTTCCGAGAGCAGGATGCTTCTCGGACGGTGAATCACGAACGCCTGCTCCATGAGCCAGCTCTGGGTGGCGGAGGAATCGGAGACGAAAATCGTATCGGGCGAAAAATTCTCGCGCAGCGTCTTCATCACGAAAAGACCGTGGAAGGGCGGCTCGGCGGGTTTCGTCGAAAACGAACGCAGCCTTTCCTCATAGCGCATTTTTCCCTCGCGCACGCGGACGTGGCCTTCCGAGAGTGCGACGTCCTTCGCATCCGAAATTCTTTTGAGCAGGCCTTCGAGTGCGGGTTTCAGGTCGCTCACCAGGCCCTTGGATGCCGGGTAGTTCCGCCCGATACGATCGGGGTCGATGTCTATCTGCACGAGGTTCTTCGGCATCGGCGCCTTGAAGTAGAACGTGGCGAACTGACCGAAGCCCGTACCAAGCGCCAGACACAAATCCGCCTCTTCGAGCATCTCCTGACAACCCAGGAAATGCACCAGGCCGAAAGATAGCGGGTCGGCTTCCGATAAAATCCCCCGCCCCTTCACGGAGGTGACGACGGGCGCGCCGAGTTTTGAGGCGAGAAGCTGTACATCTCTTTCGCAACGGGCGGTCACCACGCCATTTCCGGCATAGATCACCGGGCGTTTGGCCGCCAATATCGACTCCGCGATTTCATCGAGCGCGCGCTCATCGACGGGCGGCGCGGGCGGCGGCCCCTCGAACTCGGGCGCAATGATCACCCGCTCCTCTTCGGCCTGAAAGAGGTCCGCCTTCATCACCACCTGCGTCGGGCCGGGCCTTCCCGCCGCCGCCCAGCGGAACGCGGCCTCAACAGCGGGCGCGACCCCTGCGACCGAATCGGGCGTGAACGCCTTTTTGACGCAGCCCGCGAGCGCCTTTTCCATATCCACGTCGTGGATGGCGCTCCTGTCGCGCATGTTGTCGGCGAGCGTGGCCGTCACCGCGACGACGGGAACCGCGTCCTCATAAGCCGAACGGAGCGCGGTGGCGACGTTCGTGCCGCCGGGTCCCGGCACGGTGAACACAACGCCCGTCTTTCCCGACACCTTGGCGTAGCCGTCCGCCGCGAATCCCGCCCCCTGCTCGTGGCGCGTGACGATGGGCGTCGCACCCGCGCCGTCGATCATCGCGTCGTAGACCGGCAGCGTGAGCGTGCCCGGAATGCCGAAAATGTATTCCGCGCCGTTCGCCTGAAGCGCATCCAGCAGGACTTGCGATCCGTTTCGCGCCATCAAATAACTCCTCCGGAACCCTCGAAAAAACGAAACCCGCCAAAGCTAGGCGGCATCCGCGCGCGTGTCAACTTCCAACCCCGTTTGCGCGCGGAGGGGCCAATAGTCTACTTTCTCGCCTACTGTTTCATATTGGCAGGCATAGTGAGTAACGGATGTATAAGCAGCCTGTACTCGCAGCAGACAAACTCGACAGTTTCATGCCGGCCGGCATAGTGAGGAGCACCATAATTCGCAGCCAAGCGGTGACCGTACGATGGAGAAAGCGATGTTCAGCCAACGCGCGATAGACGCACTCAATGAGGCGGAATCGGTGGTCGTACTGACCGGGGCGGGCGTGAGCGCCGAGAGCGGCGTGCCCACCTTCCGGGGAGCGGGCGGCCTCTGGCGCGAGTACAGCGCCACTTCTCTGGCTACGCCCGAGGCCTTTCGCACCGACCCCAAGCTCGTCTGGGAGTTCTACAGCTACCGCCGCGAGGTGCTCGCGCCCCTGACGCCCAACCCGGGCCATTACGCCATCGCCTCGCTGGAGGAGCGCTTTGCGCGCTTCACCCTCATCACCCAGAACATCGACAACCTGCACCGCGTCGCCGGGACGAGGGAAATCGTGGAGCTGCACGGCAACATCTGGCGCGTTCGCTGCACGAACCCCGGCTGTGAGCGCTACACGCTCGCGTGGGAGAACCGCGACGTTCCGGTCGACCCCCTGCCGCCCCGGTGCGAGGCGTGCGAGAGCCTGCTGCGCCCCCACGTGGTGTGGTTCGGCGAGATGCTCGACCCCGAGCAGTTGCGCCGGTCGCTTGTTGCGGTGGATGATTGCGATTACCTGATCGTGGCGGGCACGTCCGCCGCGGTGCAGCCGGCCGCCTCCATGCCCATGACGGCCTCGCGAGGCGGCGCGTTCGTGCTCGAGGTGAACCCCGAGCCGACGGACATCAGCCCATACATGAGCGAGGCGGTGCAGGAGCCCTCGGGCGTCGCCCTCCCCCGCCTGCTCGAAGCGGCTTTTGGAGGATAGCGATGGCGCGGCCCAGAATCACGGCGGTGCGCGGGGTGAAAGACATTCTGCCCGAAGAATCGACAAGCTGGTATGGCGCCGAGCGACTGGCGCGCGAGATTTTCGCACGCTACGGCTACGGGGAGATACGAGTGCCCGTATTCGAGCGCACGGAGATCTTCGCGCGCGGCATCGGCGAGGAAACCGACATCGTCTCCAAGGAAATGTACACCTTCAACGACAAGGGGGGGGACTCCATCACCCTCCGGCCCGAGGCGACCGCCTCGATCTGCCGCGCCTATGTGCAGAACGGCCTGCACAACCGTCCCGGCGTCTCGAAGCTCTTCTGCATCGGCCCCATGTTCCGCTACGAGCGTCCCCAGGCGGGCCGTCTGAGACAGTTCCACCAGATAGACGCCGAGGTATTCGGCTCGGTGGACCCGGCGGTCGACGCCGAACTCATCGTGATGCTCATGGAATTTCTGGACGCCATGGGGGTCGAGGGTCTTTCGCTCCAGATCAACAATTTGGGGGACAAGGAATGCCGCCCGGCCTACGCCGCAGCACTCCAGGAATATCTCAGAGAAGAAACGAAGCATCTGGGCGCTGAAATCGCGGAGCGCATCGAGCGCAATCCGCTGCGCTTTCTGGACAGCAAGGACCCGGCGCACCAGGAGATCATCGCGCGCGCGCCGAGGATAGACGCATTCTGGAACGATTCATGCCGGGAACATCTGGACAGCGTATGCCGACTCATCGAGAGCGCGGACGTCACTTATGAGATTAACCCGAGGCTCGTTCGCGGTCTCGACTACTACTGCCTTACCGTGTTCGAGGTGACGAGCGAGAGCCTGGGGGCGCAGAACGCCGTGTGCGGCGGGGGGCGCTACGACGGCCTCGTGGAGGAGCTGGGCGGTCCACCCACGCCGGGGATCGGCTTCGCTGTCGGTGTGGAGCGGCTCTTGCAACTGGCGGGCGAAAAGGCCCCGGCACCGAAAGAAGAAGCGCAAGTCTACATTGTCGCGCTCGGCGACGCCGCGCAGGCGCAAGTATTCGAACTCGCCACCGAATTGCGCGCCCAGGGAATCCGGACGGAACGCTCATTCGGCGGGGGCAGCATGAAAAGCCAGATGAAGCGCGCCGATCGCTCGGGCGCCGCGTTCGTTCTCCTGCTGGGCGATGACGAGGCGGCCAAAGGGGTGGTGAGCGTTCGCCATATGAATGAGAGCCGCCAGACCGAGGTGAGACGCGAGGAAGTATCGAGCTATGTAAAAAGTAATTTATAATTAAATAACAATATTATACAAGGACTTATTAAAGTAACTCAAGAACTACTGCAGAGCCATTCATACACGCTGATGACCCCTACTTCACTGAATCCCATGCTTTGATAGAAAGCGCGTACCTGCTGATCGTCGGCGGATACGATGAGTTCGAGCGCCTCCGCGCCACAATCCCGCGCTCTTTGGGCGGAAGCCTGGATCAGCAAGCGGCCCAGTCCTCTTCTGCGGTGAGCGGGCATGACGCCGAGGTCGGGAATGTAGACGGCTTTATCGCCCGCAGCCAACCGGTTCGGGTCGACGGCCAGTATCGCCATCCCCGCCCCCTCGGGATTTCCGGATTCACCATCCAGGAATTCGAGGATGAACGAATTATCCGGTTCCGTGTCCGGAGCGTCGTACCAGGCGGTTATCGTCTCGGGCGTATGCGGCATGAAATTCCACATATACTCAAAAATCCGGTTGAAAAGTTCCGCAAGATACTGCGCGTCGCCGGGCAGGGCCGCCGCGCGAATCCCGTATCCCGCCGGCAGGCGGGGCGCTCCCAAATCATCGAGCGATTCATGCTTCAGAAAGCGGAGATCGTGAACCTTGCGGCCACCGCTCAGATATATGAACCGCCCCGGGAGCGAGACGGGCAGATACGCCCAGATGCCGCCCAGGCCGTTTTCCCTGGCATCGGCGAGGGCCGCCTCCAGCAGATGACGGGCGTAACCCGCCTTTCTCGCTTCTGTCCGCACGTAGAGTGCGTCGATACAGGCCCTATCCCGCGCTCTCGCCTCCCGGTTCACCACCATCCGGCAATAGCCCGCCGGAACCTCGTCGCCGCCCTCCCCCGGCCAGACCAGCCAGACTTTCGTGCCCGGCGCGCCGAAACCGGCGACCACCTCTTCGCGCGAGAGCCCGAAAGCCTCCGCCGCCAGGCCGGTCAGCGCATGGCGGTGCTGCGGGCCGACGGGCTCCACCCTAGCCGCGGTAGACATGCACGTTTCCCTCGTCGATCATTTTCTCGAATTTTTTCATCAGCCAGCCCCGCACCACGGCCCGAACGGCGGGCACCATGAGGGCGAAACCGGCGGCGTCCGTGAGAAGGCCGGGTGTGAGGAGCAGCACGCCGCCCACGAGCACCATCGCGCCCTCGAGCATTTCGGCCCCGGGGAGCCTGCCCTCAGCCATTTCCGCCTGGACCCGCGAGACCACGTAAAACCCCTGGGTTCTGGCCGCCCATGCGCCCAGCGCGCCGGTGAGGATGACGACCCCCAGCGTCGGGGCCAGGCCGATGGAGGTTCCCAGATCGATGAGAATCATCAACTCGATGATGGGGATGAGCGTGAAGAGCAAAAACAGTTTGAATATCAAGACACTTCTCCCTGGCAGCGTGTTGATTGATTTTAGCATGAGTCCGCGCGGAATGGATATATGGAGGATTCGTGTAAAGCGGGGAAAATAGAGGAAAATGATGGAGAAGGCTCATTTCCGGAAACACCCCTTATCCGTCATTACCCTTGACGAATATTGTCAATTATGACAACATCTTCGAATGAACGACGACACGCGTCCGATTGGCTGGATCAGGGCGGCGCGGAAAACGTACGAGATGTTCCCCCTGAGCGTTCGGGACCGCGTCAACACGGCTCTGACGATTGCCGCAGAAGGCGGCAAGGCCGACATCGCCAAACCGCTGAAAGGACTCGGTTCCGGCGTCATGGAGATCGCGATTCGCTACCGAAGAGACGCCTACCGCGTCGTCTATGTCGCAGAGGTCGCCGAAGCCTTGTGGGTGGTTCACGCGTTTCAGAAGAAATCGAAGACGGGGATCAAGACCCCGAAGGCCGAGATCGATCTCATCCGGGCGAGACTGGAACGCCTGAGGAAGGAGTTGCTGTGATGAATGAAAACGATTTCGAACTGGTTCGGGGAAGCGGAAACGTTTTTCGGGATTTCGACGACCCTCATGCGGATTTGAAGCAGGCCAAGGCGATCCTCGCCGCCAAGATCATCGCGGTGCTGGACGAACGCGACCTCACGGTGCGAAAGGCCGCGAGCATGACCGGTTTCGCCGCGGCGGATTTCTCGCGCATACGCAACGCGGCTCTCGGGCGCTTCACGCTGGATCGGCTGATGAAGATGCTCGCCGCCCTGGATGCGCGCATCCGGGTCACGGTCCACTTCGACTCGCGGCGAAGCGTACAGACGGCCATGCCGGGCGCCGGTCGATAGCGGGCCAACCATGGCCGCCCCTTTTCAGGGCGGGTGAAAAACCCTTATAAAGTCCCTTAAGACATTTCGACATTTGCACTCGCTTCGGCCGATGTACCCCGATGAGACGGAAGGAGGCTACGACATGGCATCCACGATGAAAGCAATGCGGCTTCATGAGTTGGGCGGCTCGTTTCGGCTCGAGGAGGTCCCGGTGCCACAGCCGGGGCCGAACGACGCGCTGGTGCGCTTAAAGGCCACGGGCGTGGGCCTCACGCTGGTCATCATGCGCAGCACGCCGGGCCTGGTGGATGAGTACCCGAGAATCCTGGGACACGAAATAGCGGGCGAGGTCGTCGAGACCGGCTCCCACGTCACGAACGTGGGCGTGGGCGACCACGTGACGTGCCACTTCTACCTGACCTGCCACAACTGCCGCTTCTGCCGCAGCGGACGCGAGACGCTCTGCGAGAATTTCCGGGGATACTTCGGCCTCGTGATGGACGGGGGCTATGCCGAATACACGACCGTCCCCGCCGTAAACCTGTGCAAGATTCCCGCGGGCGTGAGTTCGCTCGACGCCTGCGTGGCGGCGGACGCCATCTGCACGCCCTATCACAACTGCGTGGCCGAGGCGCAGATAAAGCCCGGCGACGTGGTGGCCATTGTGGGCGCGGGCGGCGGCGTGGCGATTCACGCGGTACAGATGGCCCAGGTGTGCGGCGGCCACGTCATCGGTATCGACGTGTCGGAGAAAAAACTGGAGACCGTCTCCGGGCTTGGCGCCTTCGCCACCCTGAACCCGGCGCAGACCGACACGGTGGAGGAGATCCTCTCCCTCACCGACGGGCGCGGGGTGGACGCCTACATCGACTACGTGGCCTCGCGCGAGACGCTGGAAGCAGGCGTGGCCAGTCTGGCGCGCGGGGGCAAGCTGGTGATCGTGGGCTACCGACCGGCGGCGGCGTACAACAACGTCTCGCCGAACTTCACCGTCGACCCGCTTCAGCTTCTCACCTATGCGCAGGAGATACACGGCTCGCGCTATTGCTCGATGGAAGAACTCGGACAATCGCTCACCCTGGTTCAGCAGGGGAGGATCAAACCCATCGTCACCGAGACTTTTTCGCTCGAGCAGACGGAAGACGCCTTCCAGGCGCTCATCGAAAACCGGGTGACCGGGAGGGCCGCGGTGGTGTTCGACTAGACCTCATACGCGAAGACCTATTCGCTTTCATATCATAAGGAGAAATACCGATGGTGGAATCCGTAGACAAGGAAGTGATGGCCAAGCAGGAGCGCCGCGTGCGGGCCAGGCGCTCGGAAGGCTGCCGGGTGGAGTTACAAGCGCGCAAGCACGCCTTCGTCGCCGATGAACCGGCCCAGGGCGGCGGGACCGACACCGGCCCCACGCCGCGCGAACTCGCGCTCGGCGCGCTTTCCGCCTGCATCACGGTCATCACGAACAAGGTGGCCGAAGGACTCGACTTCAACGTCATCGCCCAGGAGGTGGAGGTGCGCGGCACGGCCGACCCCCGGGGCGCGAAAGACGCGGACAACGGCATCAGCCCCAACTTCGATTATGTGGAGGCGAAAATCCACCTGACCACGGATGAGCCAGACGAGCGGGTGGAGGAACTGAAGCGCCAGCATCACGGGCGCTGCCCCATCTCGGCACTCTACCGCGAGAGCGGCTGCGAACTGGTGGAGGAGTGGATCGTCAAGCGGCCCTGAGGGGGTGTTGAAAGAGCCCTTCAAATGGATCATTGACCTCCATCGAAAGTGCCAACGTCATTCCGGCGAAAGCCGGAATCCATTGTTACGCCTTTTGCCTTTCGTCAGGGTTCCCGCGCATCGGTGGGGAATGAAACGCCGCTGTTCATACACCCGTGCCCGCAAATGGATTCCGGCTTTCGCCGGAATGACGGCAGTGATCACTTTCGAGCGCAGAGGAGTTTTCAACAACTCCTGAAGTTCCGAAGACCATGCCACGCGCAGCCTTTACAGGGGCACCTCATCAGAAGTCCTCGCCGGTGGCGAGGGAAAATGGATTCCGCGGCCCCTCCTTCCTCAGTCGGGACTGACACTGGAATGACGAGCAAGGCAAAACCAAGGTCGGGGTAGCGCGAAAAGCCGGAAGGTATTTCAGATAATATCTTCATACAAATCACGCCACGTCGGATTGCTCTCCTCGATCAATTCGAGCTTCCATATACGCCGCCAGTTTTTAATGCTCTTCTCACGCGCAATCGCGCTCTCCATCGTTTCGTGGCTCTCATACCAAACCAGCGTGTGAACGCCGTAACGCTTCGTGAAACTTTCCGCCGAGCCGTTCTTATGTTGCCAGACCCTGCGGAGAAGGTCGGACGTAACGCCGATGTAGAGCGTGCCGCGATGTTCATTGGCGAGAATGTAGACGCAGGGCTGCTTCATTTTTCCTATTTTCTTGGTTCTTCACCGTCATTCCGGCGAAAGCCGGAATCCATTCTGACTTTTCGTCCACTCGCGCGTGGCTCCTTTTTCCCGCCGCGCGCAGACTTTCCCAGGCATTCTCCATCAGGAACCCTCGCCGGTGGCCAAGGGAAAATGGATTCCGCAGCCCCTCCTTCCTCAGTCGGGACTGACGCCGGAATGACGAAACTGGCAAGCCGTGGTGAGGGGTGCGGCGAAGAAGCTACTCCACTTTCGCTTTCACGTTCTTTGCGAACTCGGCGAAGATCTTGTTCGCCTGGTTCTTGATGACGGTGAAGCCGAGCGAGCCGAGTTTGCCGAATACGTCGACGCTCGAGTTGATGCGCACCTTCGTCTCGTTCTCGGAGACGGCCTCGAGCGTCACCTCGTTTTTCTGCTTGAGGCTCGCCGCGATTTTCGAGTCCTTCCCCTCGCCCACCGTGCGGATGTACTCGGGCGCGCGGACTTCCTCGATGTTGATCTGAAGCTGAAAGCTCGCCTTCAGGAAACTGACCTTCTGCTCGACCCGCACACCGTAGGTCGTGTCGTCTATTTTCTCCACGTCCTTCACGCCGGGCACGCAGGAGGCGAACTCCTCGACCTGCCAGATGAAGTCCCACACCTTCTCCCGGGGGGCGGCGACCGTAATCTCCTGATTGAATTCCATGTTGGATGTCCTTTTTGCTCAATGTGACGCGAAATGAAAACCAAACGAAGGTATGATTCTAGCAATACGGGAACTTTTCCTCCACAGACCCTTGCCTCTCAGGAACGACGATGGCCGCCGAAACTCTCATCCTCTTCGCCAAACCGCCCCTCGCCGGCCGGGTGAAGACGCGCCTCGCCGAAAGCCTCGGGCGCGAGGGCGCCGCGCGACTTTACGCGTGTTTCCTGCAAGACGCCGCCGAGACGGCGCGCGCGCTCAGGGATGCGAGGCCGGGCGTCGGCATCGTCTGCGAGTGGACATTGGAGGAGGCTGAGTCGCTCGATGAATTTCCGCTCACGGACTGGCTGCCCGGCGCATATCTCCACCGCGCGCAAACGGGCGCGGACCTGGGCACGCGCATGGCGGCGGCTCTGGGACGATGCCTGGCTTCCGGGAGGCGGGCGGTGCTCATCGGCACGGATTTTCCGGATCTGCCGCATAAGGTTTTGCTTGACGCGTTTCGGAATCTGGATTGCGGGGATGACGCCAAGATTACGCTCGGCCCCGCTGCGGACGGGGGCTATTACCTCGTCGGGATGAACCGGTTCGTCCCGGATATTTTCGCCGGCATCCCCTGGAGCACGCGCGAGGTGTTATCGCGCACGATGGAGAGAGCGGACGCGCTCGGGGTCGGGACTTCGCTCCTCCCCGAATGGCGCGACGTGGACGATGCGGATGATCTGGAGGCCCTGAAGGACCGCCTCGCGAATCGCAGCGCCTCGCGCGCCCGGCATACGCGGGAATTCCTCTCCTGATCCGCATCCTGCGTTTGCGCCGAAATAATTAAAATGAAAAGATTGGCGCTCAAGCCCGCCGAACGATGAGGACAGCGCATTGCCGAACCAATCCGTCGTAGAAGCCACCTACACCTATTGCGTCCACTGAGCCTGGTGCCTGATCGCGACCGGGCGGTTGCGAAAACTGACCGAACAGGCGGAGGGACGCCTCGCCACCCGCTACCGCGCCTTTCTGCTCTCGCCCGAGCCGGACAATCGTCCGGCCCGCAAGGAAGCCATCATGGGCCACTGGGCGATGGCGAAAAGCCACCCCGGCGGCGAGGAGATAAACCCCGAACTCATGGCGCGCCGCGACTTCCCCTACCCCCATTCCACCCCCGGCGCGGTCGCCATCAAGGCCTTCGCCGCCCAGATGCCGGAGCGCGAAGGCGCGTACCTCGAAGCCGTGGAGCGAACGCACCTGGTCGAGTGCAGGAACATCGACGATGCCGAAGTGCTCGTAGCCGCCGCCGAGCGGCTGGGGGCGGAGCCCGCGATGATGCGCGAAGTCATGGCCGACCCGGATATGAAACAGCGCGTCCGGGCGGACCACATCGAGGCGGTGAACTCTGGCATACAGTCCACGCCCACGGTCGATTTTTCCGGCAGCTACAGAATCACCGGCGCGCAGCCCATGGAGATATTCACAAAAGCCCTGGAGCGCGCCATGGCCGATCTGGACACATAGCGCGGCCATGCGATCAGCCTGGCGGCTCGGAAGGTTCATCGTCATGCCGGCGGTGGTTTTGCTGCTTGCGGGCTGCGAGAACGTCCGCGCCTTATTCACCCCCTGGGAGCAAACGGAGCCCGTACGCCAGTCAAAACCATCGCCCGAGAAAAAAGCGGAAGACCCTCATTTTTTCCGCGTCCTGACGCTCCCGACCTACGACATGGCGAAGGAGGCGTATGACAAAACGGCCATACTCGGGATTCCCTTCCGCAAGGTCGCCCGCGAGTTCAGGGAAAAGGCGGTCGCCATCCGCATTGCGGAGCCTTCTGAATTCAGCGTCGGCGTCCGGGCCGAGGTGCAGGACTTGAAGCTCGGGGTGACGTCGAGAATCATCGAGTCGGACGAGGGGTTTTCGATTTTACAGAAGACGACGAGCGCGCATTACGAGCGCGCCCTGGGGCTCATGGAGAAGAAAAAAGACGAGGCCGCGCTCAAGCTCATCCGCCGCGATCTCAAGATCAACCCCGGAAACGTGAAGGCCTGGCTCGCCCTGGCGAAGATGACGGACGAGGCGGGGGACTTGGAGGAAACGCTCGCCGCATACGAGAAGGCCCGCGAACTCGACCCCGGGAACCCGGTCGTCTCCAACAGGTACGCCAGATACCTGGTGTCTCAATACCGCTACGAGGAAGCCGAGAAAATCCTGAAAGCCGCAGTTAGAAAATCGCCCGAGGACGTGGGCGTTCTGGTGAACCTCGCCTCCCTGCTCGTCTACCTGAACAAGGAGCCGGACCTCGCCTTTCGCCTCATCGAGCGCGGTTCCAGAATCGACCCCGGCCGCGCGGCCTGGTACCGCCTCTCGGGCGTCATCCGGAAAAGGCGGGAGCTGGGCATCGCGCCGAAAGCGAAGGGGGTGAATTAGGGGTCAATCGCGACTGATGAAGGAGCGATTGCGCCTTTTTTATCAAGCAGCCCCTCCTTCCTCAGTCGGGGCTGACCCCACCGATGCGACTTCAGGCTTACGCCTTCGTCTTGCCGACTCCTCCTCAAGGGGTTGTTGAAAAACCCTCGGCAAGCGAATTTGGGTTGCGCGAACGCCTTTGAAGTTCACTCCCCCCTTGAGGGTCGGTCTATCCTCCTCGGGTAGACCGACAGTGAACTGAGGGCGTAAGCCCGAAAGTGAACTGGTGGGGGGTATGATTCGGAATGGCAATAAAACGCATTTTACCCCCCACCGATTCAGCCTTCGCAAATATCGCTCGGCTTCATCGTCGGTCTTCCCCTAGGGAGACCGACCCTCAAGGGGGGAGTGGTTGGTTGGCACTCTGCAAGGAAGGAGTAAAGTTTCATTCATCCCTGGTCAGCTTCAAACTTGGAATCACGAAAACGGGGCTTTTTCAACAACCCCTCATCAGTCGGGTTTCATCCCTACGCCCTTATGCGTCATAATGCCGCCGTTCCCGAACCACGCGAAAAGTTTCACGCCGAATTACAAAATCATGAGAGGGCAACCGCATGAGCGCCGACCTTTTGATCAAGAACGCGAAAATCGTGACGCCCACGGACACCTACGAGGGCTGCGTCTACGTGGAGGGGGGGCGGATCTCCGCCATCACGCATAAAGCAGAAGCGGGCGCGGCGCGCGAAATCGACGCCGCGGGCCGCCACCTGCTGCCGGGCATGGTGGACGAGCACGTGCACATGATGGACCCGGGCTTCACGGACCGGGAAGACTGGACGACGGGGACCGAGGCGGCGGCCAGGGGCGGCATCACCACCGTGATCGACCACCACCGGAGCGACCCGCTCGTCTACACGCGCGAGATTCTCGAAGACAAGACCGCCTACATCGACTCGCGCTCGGTGGTGGATTTCGGCCAACTCGGCGGCCTCGACGTCGACAACCTCGAACATCTGCGCCCCATGTGGGAGGGCGGCGCGCTGGGCTTCAAGGGCTTCATGTGCGAGCTGCACGGCGTGCCCGACCTCTCCGAAGGGGTATTGTTGAACATCATGCGCGAGGTCAAATCCTTCGGCGGCACGGTGATGCTGCACTGCGAGAGCGATTCCATCCTCAATAAATCGAAAGAGAAGATCGACGCCGATAACCGGACGGACTACATGTGCATCAGCGACTGGCGCAACCCGGAGAGCGAATACGTGGCGACGCTCGACGCCGTGGCGCTCGCCGAACTCACGGGCTGCACCGTGCTGGTGGCGCACGTGAGCCAGCCCGTATTGCTGGAGGCCATCCAGGCGGCGCGCGGGCGCGGTGCGCGGATTTTCGCCGAAAGCTGCCCCCAGTATTTCTATCTCGACCACTCGCATCTCGAAGAACTCGGGCCGTTCGTCAAGTTCACGCCCGTCATCCGCTCCGCCGAGACGCGCGACGGAATGCGCGCCGCGCTCGGGCGCGGCATGGTGGACACCATCGGCACCGACCACTGCCCCTTCCCCCGCCAGCGGAAGGTGGACGGCTTAGAGAACATCCACGACGCGCCCTTCGGCATACCGGGCGTGGAGACGACGGTGCGCCTGATGCTGAACGCCGTGAGCGAGGGCGTCCTGACGCTCAACCAGATGGCGCGCATCTGCTGCGAGCAGCCCGCGCGCGTATTCAGCATCTATCCCCGCAAGGGGTGCATCCAGGTGGGCGCGGATGCGGACTTCATCGTCGTGGACATGGACCGGGAAGAGACGCTGCGCGACGCGGACATCGTCTCCAAATGCAAGTGGACGCCGTTTGACGGCTGGACGATGAAGGGCGCGCCCGTGATGACGCTCGTGCGCGGCGAGGTCGTGATGGAAGACGGCGAGGTGACCGGAAGGGCGGGGTACGGCGAGACCGTCGAGCGCGTGGGGGGTTGAGGGAGCGTTTGCAGAATTTCAGGTAGGGCGGCCCCGTGTGCCTGCCCTAGTCATATTAGAAACGGGCAAGCAGCATAGGCTGTATAAGTATTTCACCCTGCTACAGGGATGTGGTTTTTGTCCGTTGTTATTGCGTATGCCAACGACAACGCATAGATGAAATACAATTACTCAATCAAAGCCAGCATTTGGTCATGGATATTGCGCCAATCTTGTGCAAGATCGATGCTCCGGGCCTGGAGCGGGAAGCCTTCCAGGCGGACGTCGATTGTCACTGGCGAGTCGATTGTCGGATAGAGCAAGATGCCTTCGTGCCTCGGTCCCGGAGCTTCGGTGGCCTCACGATTTCTCAGGTAGGCCATGAGTTGGTAGAGATTGTCCGAATGCAGCTTTCCGCCGTACTGGCCGCCCAGGGCCTTCCGGTAGTACTTCGCATCCATGATGATCCGGCGTTCCGGCGCTTCGAGAATGACGTCGGCTACCATGCGCGGAATCTTCGAGCGCTGGTGTTTCGGCGTGCCCTCGTCAACCCATGCAATGGTGCGTCCTCGATGGTTGACCCGGTAATGTTTTTGTTCACGTCGGTAGAACCCGATGATGAAGTCCTCGTACAGTTTTTCCATCCGCTCATCGCTGAAGTCGGTGAACGTGGCCTCCCCGGAGCGCTCGTCAATTAGCAATTGCTCATGGATGAGTAGGCACACGGACAGCAGGAATCGATAATACCGGCGGTTGCGGTCGAGTTGCACTTGCTGGAACAACCGGCGGTTCAACTGCACGTTGCCTATTCCCTTGAGTTTCGTGTAGGCGCTTCGGACATTGGCGCGTACATCGGGATGCAAGTCCGGGAGTTGTAACAAGGACCTCAGCGTAGAACGCAGGATGCGGTTGTGCAGCACGTCATGGGATAGTTCCTCGAAGTCACAAGTCACCTGTCCACGTGCTCGCAGCGCACGTTTCGCCGTCTCTCCTACGGCGATCTTTCCGCGTATGCCGGTGAGGTCCTCGCGCACCTCCCGGTAGCCGCGATCAATGCCCCTGCGGATCAGCCGGAAGGTCCCTTCGGCCAGCACCTTGCCCAGCAGGTCCTGTACTCTTTCCAGCCCTTCGAGTTCCTCCAGCCTTACTACATCGCGCTCCTCGACATGGTCCCACGCGTAGCACAGGAGGTAGTAGATGTTGGCGATGGGGATTTTCCTGCTGCTCAACGCCCCAGGTCCTCGACCAGTTTATCCACCTGCTCGGGGCGGTCGAACCAGTACTCGCGCAACAGGGGTGCGATCTGGGTATCCACTATGCCCAGGTACCACTGCTCGTCCGCCGACTCCTCGGGCACGAAGTAGCTGTGTCCGATCTGGAAGCCGGGTCCGAGGTCCTTGTCGTCACGGATGCGCTCGTTGAGCGCCGAGAGGTTCCGCTCGATCCGGTCGACGATGTCCTTGTCGACCTCCGCTTCGAGCAGGTATTCCCGAAATTTCCCGGTGCCGTACGCGGGCTTGAGCGTCTCGAACGCGAACCGGCGGCGCAGCGCGTAGTCCACTATCGCCAGAGAGCGGTCCGCAGTATTCATGAGTCCCAGGAGATGCACGTTGTCAGGCACGCTGAAGCGTTCTCCGGACTCGCCGTAGGTCAACGCGATTGCGTGCTCCGGGCCGCGCTTGTCCGCTTCGATGAGCATGAGCAACTCTCCGAATATCCTGGACAGGTTGCCCCGGTTGATCTCGTCGATAATGAATACGAAGGGAGTATCGGGCTGTTCCTCCGCGCGCTTGCAGAACTCGAAGAAAACGCCATCACGCAATGTAAAGCCGCCGTTCTCCGTCGGCCGCCAACCCTGCACGAAGTCCTCATACGCGTAGGACTGATGGAACTGCACGATCTCGATGGGGTCCGAGTCCTTTCGTCCAATCAGGCACCACGCGATCCGCCGGGCGATGAAAGTCTTGCCGACTCCCGGCGGCCCCTGGAGGATCAGGTTCTTGCGCAGCGCGATGGAGTCGAGAATGCGGCGGAACTGCGTTTCCTCCACGAACAGGTCGGTGAGTGCGGTGGTGATGTCATAAGATGCTTTATCCGTGACATCAGGACAGGTTCCAGGCTTTTGTTTAACTCTCGATTCGAAGACGTCCCGCAACCAATTCTTGTATAAAGTGAATCGAGTCAGCGTCTTAGTGGTGATCGGCTCCTGGAGGTCGATCGGTTCATCGAAAGGGTGCCACTCCACCTTCCGGAGGTGATGATACTCCGGTCGCTCGGGCTCGTATGCGTATTCTCCGGTAACCTTACCCCATGCAAGAAGGGTCTTGCGTCCTCTCTTTGCTATGAGAACGTCCCCGTTCTTTATCTCATGTACGAATTCCCACACGGCAAGCGAATGGTTGATCGGGTTTTGCAATGCCCCGTTTTCTCTCAAGGCACTGTGGATGGCGTCTTTGGAATCGTAATCGTTGAGGTCTCCTAGTTCGTCGTATCCGATCGCAGCGATGCCATGCTCCTGGAAATCCCTCCACAAGCGAGCGCCCTCACCCGGCGCGATGGCCCACACGTTCGCCGTGCCGAAACGCTCCTGGAACCATGCCTCATCACTGGCCTTATCAGTTTGATCGTCACCCCTCGGCGTCGACGAACCGCCGTCCCAACGCTCTTTCAAGGATGGCTCATAGAAATATATTTCTTCCCCCGGACGCTCGCCTTCGAGGCGTTTTCTTACCGCCAGCAACGCCCTGTCGACATCGATGGGTTCCATATGGGTGACATCGGGAGTCTCGCCGTTGTCCTCACGAAAAGCCTTGACGATGTCTCTCTTGTGCCTCAGCGTTACGATGTCTTCGAACTCGTCGGGGAACAACAGGAACAACAGGGCATGGCGGAATTGACGACGGCGGCCGCCTTTGTGCTCGTCAACCCATTTCGCGAAACCCCAAGTATCTCTTAGCAGAGATTCCCGTTCATCCACGGAACGAGAGCACCAGTCGCGCATCATGGTGATGATGAAGTTGAACTCTATCCACTGCTGAATCAGATAAAACGTGCCTGGGCTGATCATTCCTCCGCCCAGAACGTCGCCCAACGCCCAGTGACCCTCGGGCAACGACTCTCCCGACCACTCCCAGACAGTCCTGATCCTGTCGAGCTTCTTTACCGGTGTTACGGGCTCCACGATGAGGTAGTACAACCACGTTAATTCCGCCCACAGGCGCTTCGCATCCGGGGATGCAGGTTCGAGTTGGCGTCGTAGTTTCTCCTCGAACGAATCGCTTCCCTTATCGGGATGCTCGACAAAGTAGGTTTGAAGTTCCTCGAAGCATTCCTTTGTCCAGAGCCGCTCATCGGAGAACAGCGAACCGCTCTCGAGCAGGCATCGCCGCTTCCATTTTTCGGCAGCTTCGAGGATGGTAGCGGCGATTTTCAATCGAGCCATGGAACCTCCCTTGCAGTAAATAACTTCCCCCTAAAGTACAAGGAAACTTCTGATCGGGTCTAGCGGTTTCACGAGGGTGAACGGTCTTTATTCACAATTGGTCATGGCGCTGAGTGCCTCCACAGCCACTTTTTGTAATCAGTGTCCACCATGAAGTCAGGCCATTAAAGCAACATTCGCAAATTCCCGCATTTACATTTGGTGAATGTCGAGCATTACCAGATATAGTTACGGAGCAAAACAGTTCGCTAGAAGTCGAGTGAATTTCCGGAAATTTCGATAAAATTAGATAAATTCACGGGGTATTTCGATAAATTACCGAGGGGAAATGCGGGGTTCTGCGGGGAGTTGCGGGGGTGGGATGCGCGTAAATACGGGCAAATGCGCGCGTGAGAACCGGTTGTGACGGCCGGATTCCGCCGCCGCCCCCAGGCGCAGGGGAATTCTCCCATGGCCCGTGACTCTTTCGATGACGGCAAATGCGGGCAAATGCGCACCGGCTCAGACGCCGTCCGACGCTCCGGTGTCCGCTCCTGCGAGTGACACGTTTCTTCTCATATGATGTTGATATTACTTCTGTTTCTTCTCCCAATCCAGGAGTTTTCTCTTGCGCTCCACGCCCCAGCGATAGCCTGCGAGACTGCCGTCTCCCCGGACCGCCCGGTGGCAGGGAACGAGCAGCGCCACCGGATTGCGGGCGCATGCGCTCCCCACCGCCCGCGCGCCTTCGGGTACTCCTAAGTCACCGGCGATATCCTTGTATGTCATTGTATTTCCGTGAGGTATGGATCTGAGACGCTCCCATACGCGGCACTGAAACGCGCTGGCGCGCACGTCGAGCGGCAAGGAACCGGAGGCCGGCGCGCCTTCGGCCAAGCCCGCAACGACGTTCAAGTATTCCTTCAGCTCATCATCTTTACGACTCAGAATCGCATGGGGATATTCGTTTTTGAGATCAGAGACGAGTTCGCCGACTCTCTCCCCGATGCTCACGCGGCACACACCCTTCTCCGTAGCAGCCACGAGCAGCCTGCCCAGGCGGCAGGAGGTGACCCCGTAGCGTATCGAAACGCCCGCCCCGCCCTTCTTATAGGTGGCCGGCGTCATGCCCAGATAGCGCGATGCGCCCTCGTACACCCCCCTGCTCGAGCCGTAACCGGCCTCATAACCTGCGCCCGCCAGGTCGCTTCCGTTTTTGAGCAACTCTTTGTAATTCTGTGCTTTAAGGGATTCGATATACTGGCGGGGGCTTACGCCCAGGGCCCGCTTGAAGGTGCGCTGCAAATGGTGGGGACTTGCTCCCACCCCCCGCCCCAGCACCGCGAGCGTCGGGTTTTCATCGGCGTGTTCTTCGATGTAGCGAACGGCTTTTCTCACCTTCTCCAGGCGGGGGTCGCAGCCCGCATCCTGCGGAGCACACCTGAGACAGGGCCTGAACCCGCGGGCTTCGGCCATCTCGGGGAATTCGAAGAACAACACGTTGTTTTTCCTGGGCTTTCGGCTCGCGCACGAAGGACGGCAATAGATTCCGGTGGAGCGAACGGCGTATACGAAACGGCCATCCGCCGTTGCGTCGCGGTCGAGGACGGCTTCCCATCGAGCATTCATTTTCACCTGAGAACCTCCCTAAGGAAATGAACGATTACATATTCATCTATAATGTAATCGCAACGCCGGGAGTCTTCTACCCGATTCTTGCCGTCAAATCCGATTCTTCATGATTGAAGGACAGAAGCATAACTGACCAATATTCAAATAGATACATAGTTTCCCCCGGTTTCATATCCCCGAGCGGAAAACGATTTTCCCCCCGACCATCGTGAGCAAGGGCTTGGTGTCCCTGATCTGATCTTCGGGTATCTTCATGTAATCGCGGTCGAGCACGACGAGGTCGGCCAGTTTGCCCTTTTCGATGGAACCCAGCTCATTTTCCTTGAAAAACAGGTACGCGTTCGAACGCGTGTGGGCGATGAGCGCGTTTTTCCTGGAAACGGTTTCGGCCTCCAAAAGCGCCCTCTCCCCGCCCAAATCCATGCCCGTAACCGCCCACCAAAGGGAAAGCATGGGCGGATAAGGGGCCACGACGCCGGCATCCGTGCCGAGCCCCCAAACGACTCCGCTATTCTGAACCGTACGCAATGGCGGCAGCGAGAGCGCGCGTTCGCCCAATCTCCGCCTCAAAGCGGAGCCCAGAATCGTCATTTTGCTGTGCAGGGCCAGGGTCATCCCGAGCGCTTTCGCGCGCTCGATGTTTCTCTTCGAGATGAAATCCGCATGGTGAATCGACCAGCGCAGATTCGTTATGTTCTTTTTCTGATTGATTTTCTCGAAAATATCCAGATACCGCGTAATCGTCGTATCACGAAAAGCATGTTCGTGAATCGTCCATCCCCCATCCGCCGCCACCCGGGAAACCTTTGCAAATTCAGCATAATCCTCATCCGGATACCGGGAGGGCCGGAATGCCGAGTCGTGGATTCGCGCGTACATATGCTCGCCAAGCGCGATATTTCCCATCATTCTGGCGGATTTCTCAGGGCGGGAGTTTCGAATTCTCTCTATCACTCTTTTGTTTTGTTCTGGAGATCGGGCCCGGAAGCGGGGTGTGTGAAAAATCCTCAGCGTGAGGCCGTTGTTATCAGCCAGTCTTTGCTTGATCATCTTGTAGGTGGCGTCCCGGACCCCGCCGCCACCCAGTTCAAATACGCTCGTGACGCCGGCGCGGTTGAAGTCCGCCATCAGCTTCTTGAGGCCTGATATGGTTTTGTCATCCGTTACTTTTGGCAGTTCACGCCGCCAGAATCTGAAAATGGCCCGACGGCCACGAATAACGCCCGTGGGAGCACCGGACTCGTTTCTGGCTATCCGCCAGCCTCTCGGAGCTTCAAAATTCTCATCGATGCCCGCCTTCTTCAGAGCCAGGCTGTTCAGAATCATGAACCGGTATGACTGCTGGATGAACACGGGGTTGTTCGGGGCGGCCGAGTCCAACTCCGCTTTCGTGAACAATCCCGGCTTATCGCGAAATTGCCCGGGGCTCCATCCACCAATGATGAGCACCCATTCTCCGCGTTTCAACGACTTCGCCCTGGCGGATATGATGTCCAGCGCCTTTTGACGCGAAGTGACTCCGTCGATTCTCGCTTCGTGCTCCCAACGCAGCGCATGGCGGATGAAATGAACATGATTGTCTATCAGACCGGGAATCAGCGTTTTCCCTTTCAGATCAATCACTTTCGTACCGGAATTCACCAGTTGCCTTATCTGAGAATCACCCCCCACAGACAAGATGCGTTCGCCCTGGATGGACACCGCCTGTTGCGTGGAGAAATTCGCATCGACCGTCAACACTTTCCCGTTCACCAGGGCGATATCTGCGGTTTGAGCAAAGCCAGAAGATGGGAGAACCACGAAAACGACGAGCATCGCTGCGAAAATTCTAATCTTCAGAACCATGCGATACCCCCTGAAACCAAAACATATTCTCTATGATTCACCCAAAGATCGAGGGATAGAAATACATCCGTGATGGTGATACCATATTCGCCCGGATCACCAATGACAGCAAATGCGTGGTTGGAGAAATGGTAATTCTCACCGTCGAGGAGGACCAAGAATGAATACTTCCAATAATTCAAATCAGAAAACCCCCAGACCGAAAACAACCGTGGCGCCGGTTACCGTCATTCGCTTCGGAGAAATGATTCCTGATTGGGGTGAATATCATGAATCAAATATGGAGGGGAATCACCGGGCGATTTACAGATACATCGGAGGTATCTCCGGTCAAAATCTCCGCTCTCCCCTCCCCGGCTGGGAATTCACCTGCGGCATCGCCATGGCTCCTCCCCAAAACGGCGCACCGCTCCACGATCACCCTGACGAAGAGATATTCATGGTCTGGGAAGGTGAATTCGAGATATTCTGGGAGGAATTCGAAACCAATGCTCCCAAAAGCGTCGTTTTGGGCAAATACGATCTCATCCGCGTACCCTCCGGCATCATGCGCGGGTTCAGGAATGTCGGAAACGATGACGGGTTCATTCATTTCATCCACGGCCAGGGCGACTACCAGTATCCCGTCTACCCTGATTCGCTGCGAGAAGGTCTGCCGGATGGCGCTCGAACCGAGTCTTACGTCAAAAAACCCGCCTATGACCCGGCTACCCAACTGGTCCGCCACGAGGAATGTCCCCGGAACTGGAGCGTTTATTATGAGGCGAAACTTCCCGAGGGGGTTCGGTCTCTCAGGCGCTATATCGGCGGCGTATCCGGTGATACGGATGAAGGCCCGCCGCCTTCCCTGTCCGAAGGAGAGATAGGATACGCGATGGTGGAATGCGGCAATGGCCGCGGCGCACCGCTTCATGACCATCCATGCGAGGAACTTTTTATCGCTTTAGAGGGCAGATGGGTCGTCTATTGGGCTGACGAGCGGGGAAACATCGAGCAAGCCGTTCTCGAACCATGGGATGCCTGCTGGGTGCCTACCGGTGTGCAGCGCGGATTCCGAAATGCCGACCGAACCGAAGGGAAAATCCACATCATCCAGGGACAAGGAGCAACCCCGGCCCCCAACTACACAAAAGATTATGCTGCCCTGCAAGAAAATGCCTAGATGAACCCGCAGGATAGCGATTGTATGTGTATTTTGCGAGCATGGAAAACAGAAGCTAGATCAAATAGTTAGGGGGAAACATCCCTGACGGGGGGTGCGACCCGTTTGTATCGCTCAGCTTCTAATGCCCTTCTCCCAAAGGCAATTGCACGGCCTCTCCCGTTTTGGAAGACAATTCCATCGCTATCGTCACTTCCAGGGTCTGACGCGCATCCTCGGCCGTGGCGTGGGTTGTCGGCCTCCCGTTGATGACATGATCCAGCCAGCTTCTTGTTTCATCACCCAGCGGACCCCAATAATCACCCGCCGCCCAGTCACCAGGCGTCGTGCTGCTCAAAAATGCCGTATTGATGTAATGATCCGGTATATATGTGTGCGGAATTCCCTTATCGGTATACAGCATTTCATCCTTGTGGTCTTCGTCCAGCATTAAAACGCCGTCCGTACCGTAAATCTCCATTCTCACACTTTGGCCCAGCGCCGGATATTTCGCGGGCAGAGCGTAAAAAACGCCCAGATTCATTACAGCCCCATTATCAAAGGTGACGATTGACCAAGTAACGTCGTTCGCCGAATAGCCGTGCTCTTTATATATTTTCCCGTTCCCACGAGCGACCACTTCCACCGGACGATGACCTTCCATGAACCAGCAGGCCATATCCACCCAATACGTGAGAACGTCCAGCACAGGCGTTGCGTGAGGGGAGCGCTTCAGAATCTGCAGCCCCTGGGCGCGGGTGTTACAGGTTCGGCCCGTGCCGGCGAGGATTTCCCCAAGCCTTCCCTGAATAATTTGCTCTTTCGCCATCTGGTAGCGACGTTTGAACCGTTGGGCATACCCTACCCGAAGTTCAGTGCCTGTCCTCTCGGCAACCGAGAGTATACGGTCGGCGTCTTCCAATGTGAGGGAAATCGGTTTTTCCACCAACACAGGCTTGCCCAATTCCAGGGCATGGATAATGGAATCGGCGTGATCGTGCTCGGGTGTGGATACGATAACGGTCGTGACATCGGGGTGTTCAATAACTTCTTCATTCTTACCGGTAGCGAGTTGGGCGCCTACCTTGCCCCCCAATTCTTTCGCCCGCTCCTGATCGATGTCCGATACCGCCAAAAATTCAAGAGACGGATGATGTGAGACAAGATTCGCCCGCAAAGTCCCTATTCTACCGGAACCCACAACACCCACACCTAATGCTTTTTTGCCCATTTTACCCTCTGAATTTCCTTGAAAAGTTATCTAGACAGAAGCCGAATCAAGTAATGCCCTGCTTCTCTCCCTCGTAGGAGCAAATGAAAAAAACCGGCCTCCTGGGAGACCGGTGCACACATCAAAATCCGGGAGCATCAAGTCACGGGTGCATAGAATTGCTTCCATTCTTCGGGCAACTCTTCTTCTGTCACATCTTTCATGGAGAGACGGATTCTCCCATTCCCTTCCACTTCAATGCATTTCACCAAAACCTTCTGGCCTTCTTTCAAGACATCAGTCACTGAACCAATTCTCTTCTTGGCAATCATGCTGATATGACAAAGACCATCCGTACCCGGGAAAATTTCGACGAATGCTCCAAAATCCATGATTTTTCTGACTGTCCCATGGTAAATCGTGCCCTTCTCGGCTTCCTGAGTCAGTTCACGAATGATCTCAATCGCCCTGAGAGCAGCCGCCTCATCCGTGGAGGAGATGAAGATGGTTCCATCATCTTCAATATCTACATCCGCCCCAGTCTCCTCGACAATGCCGCGAATTACTTTTCCGCCTGGTCCAATCACATCCCTCACGCGATCTTTCGAGACCTGTATCGTCAAAATCCTCGGCGCGTAAGGGGAAATCTCTTCGCTTGGCTGAGAAATCACTTTATCCATCTGATCAAGTACATGCATTCTCGCGTCGTTGGCCTGCGACAAAGCATCTCTCACGAGGCTCAGTTGCAACCCTTTGATTTTGATGTCCATTTGAAGGGCCGTAATGCCATGGCGCGTGCCACCAACCTTGAAGTCCATATCTCCCAAATGATCTTCCAAACCGAGGATATCCGTGAGTATTGCCGTTCTTCCTGTGGATTCTTCACTGATCAAACCCATGGCAATGCCGGCCACTGGAGATGTTATCGGTACGCCCGCGGTCATCAAGGCCAGACTGGCCCCGCAGATGCTCGCCATAGATGAGCTGCCATTGCTCTCCGTGATGTCTGAAACCACGCGGATTGTATAGGGGAAATCTTCCTGTTCAGGCAAAATCGCCTGCACGGCGCGAGAAGCCAACGCACCGTGGCCAATTTCGCGGCGGCCAGGGCCGCGGTTCGGCTTCGCTTCACCAACGCTAAATCCGGGGAAATTGTAGTGCAGCAGAAAAGTCCTGTCGGCTTTGCCGTCTAGGGAGTCTATCAATTGCGCTTCGGAGGCAGTACCCAACGTTACAGTCACCAGCGCCTGTGTCTCGCCCCGTGTGAACAATGCGCTGCCATGAGGCCTGGCAAGGGGTGACATTCTGATGGTAATCGGCCTGACATCACGCAGCCCCCGACCATCCGAACGTTTCCCCTCATCCAAAATCAAGCCACGGAAAACTTCTTTTTCGAGTTTGCCAAAACATTCCGAGACATCACCCTTATCAGGAGCCCCATCCTCGTCTGTACAAAGAGAGTCAACCGCAGCAGCTTTCGCCTCATCAATTGCGCCATATTGTCCTGCTTTGTCGTAAATCTCGGCAGCCGCTTGTAATTTGGGAACTACAATTTCACGAACCTTCCCCAATAGTTCCGCATCTTCTTCCTCAGTTTCGATGACGCGTTTGGTTTTTCCGCATTCGGTCCTGAGTTCTTCTTGTAGGACACACAACTCTTTAATTACCGAATGGCCTTGCTCAAACGCTTCCATATATACGTCTTCGGAAACTTCAAAACTTCCTGCTTCCACCATGACAATTGCGTCCGATGTGCCGGCCATCACACAGTTCAGATCGCTGTCAATTTGCTGTTCTACCGTCGGATTAACAATGATTTCGCCATCAATTCGCCCGACACGAACAGCACCGATAGGACCGGCGAATGGGATGTCCGAGATGTGGAGGGCGGCGGACGTGCCATTGATTGCCAAAATGTCGGAGTCATTCAACTTGTCATAAGACATGACCATAATCTGAATCATCGTCTCACAACGAAATTCCTTCGGGAAAAGAGGCCGGATTGGCCTATCGATTAAACGACAAGTTAATGTTTCTCTCTCGCCAGGCTTTGCTTCGCGCCGAAAAAAGTTGCCGGGAATAATTCCTGCTGCGTAGAAAAATTCCCGGTAGTCAACCGTAAGCGGGAAAAAGTCTATCCCTTCACGAGTAGAGTGCGAGGCGCAAGCCGTACAGAGCACACTGGTTTCACCATAATGCATCATTACGGCGCCGCCGGCTTGCTTGGCTATCTCACCTGTTTCAAAAGCAAGAGTATAACCATTGATAGATATGTCTTTACGATACGGTGGCATTAGATAGCTTCCCTCTGATGCAAGACCCACATCTAGCGACGCAGGCCAAGATCCTGAATGATCGTGCGATAGCGGCTGATGTCCTTCTCTTTCAAATAATCAAGGAGACGCCGCCGCTGACCCACGAGTTTCAATAGCCCTCTTCGGGAATGATGATCTTTCTTGTGGGTCTTGAAATGGTCTGTGAGGTAGGTAATACGCTCGGTTAGGATAGCTACCTGCACTTCTGGTGAACCGGTATCGGTGTCATGTGTGCGAAATTTTTCAATAACTTCCGATTTTCGCTCCTTTGCTAGGGGCATTTCTGTCACTTCCTCCACTGCTTATATCGCCGCTCTCGATTCTGCCGAGCCACTTTGGTGTAACTTCTTGAAAACGGGCGGATTCTATACAACTTTTCCATCAATGTAAATACAGAACGTATTTTCTCTTAAATCTAAGTGGCAAACACTTTTTCAGGCGCCACAAACCCTTGGCTTCGTTTTCGTGCATTTTCATGGACCATCTTTCCGACCGCCAATAACTCCCCCGGTTCATTCAACATACGGACACGAGTATCTACTGGCAAATCAACAGCTTCCCGAACATCTTCGAACCTGATCATAGCGCCATTCAGCACCCGCACCTCCGCTCTCGGGTGTACATGGATAGCAGGTAAATGCGCGAGAGCCTGTGCTGGACTTATGAGAATATCCATAAGGCGTCTTTCTCTCGAATAGCGTTGAACATCTTCAAGAGAAAGAGTATCCGCGAGTTCAAACGGGCCCAAAGCGGTTCGCGTGAGCGCTTGCAAACAACCGCCAGCCCCTTGATTGGCCCCAATATCGTGACATATCGAGCGAATATATGTTCCCCGTGAACAGGTAACATCAAAGGTAAGTTGGGGACCTACTATGCTAATTGCCTTGATCCTGAACACCTCTATGGGCCGCTTATCTCTTTCAATTTCCTTGCCAGAACGCGCTAATTCATGCAGACGCTTTCCATTGGATTTCAAAGCAGAATACATTGGGGGCATCTGCTTTGTCTTACCAAGCATCGCATTTAGCAGCTCTTGGGCTCGAGTAATTGTAATCTCTCCTGGCTCAGATTCGGCTAACAATTTTCCCGTAATATCCTGTGTATCTGTTACTCGCCCAAACAACATGACAGCCCGGTATGTTTTCTTGCACTCTAAAAAATATGAGAATAATTTCGTCGAGGGGCCAATACAAATTGGCAACACTCCTTCGGCCATAGGGTCAAGTGTACCTGCATGCCCCACTTTTGTTTTTCTAGGAAGAAGTTTTCTCACTTCATCAACCATATCGTGTGAAGTAGGACCATTCGTTTTCTTCAGATTCAAAACACCCGAAAGTTCCAAAATCTAACCCTTTTTTGAACTTACCTCTTTACATACATTCGATAACAAACGTTCAATTTCGGCGCTATAAGCCAAACTGTGGTCGACGTAGAATTTTAGCTTGGGTGTACTTTTCAATTTCAAACGCTCGGCAAGTTTCATCTGCAAGAATCCACTGGCGCGTTCGAGTCCCTTCAAACCTTCTTCTATCTCTTCCACATTACCTTGATTTTCACCGTATCGGCTAAAGTAGACCTTCGCAACTCTTAAATCCGTGGACACTTCCACCCGGGTAATCACAACATGTTGCACGCGCGGATCTTTTACATCCCTCATCACCATATTTGCGAGTTCGGATTGTATGAGTTCCGCTACGCGCAGCAAACGAGAATTGCCCATGCTATCAATTTCCCTCCATAAAATTCAAAAAATCTCGATATCAAAATCCAGTACAATCATTAAACCCATTCCCTCAAGGAAATTCAGCACTTTTCTAAGCTGGCTATCTACAAATCGACTGTCATTGCTTACGACGCATACGCCGATACGACATCTCTGCCACTTATCTTGAAAATCGACTTCCGCGACAGACACATTAAACTTTTGACGCAGGCGAGTCGTGACTGACTGAACTATTTTACGCTTTGCCTTGAGCGAACGGCATTCAGGAATCTGAACATCGATATTCAATAGACCTACGACAGGCATGGAGTGGTGATTTCAAAATAGGTGATGCAAATCAAGCTAAAGCGTCCGCGAAACTTCTTCCGTAACATACGGTTCTACGATATCGCCATGTTTGATGTCATTATAATTCTCAATTCCGATTCCACACTCATAACCAGATTGAACCTCGTTAACATCATCCTTGAATCGCCTCAAAGATGAAATAGTGCCCGTATATATGACCACATTATCCCGGATGAGACGCACGTTCGAATTTCTGTTGATGTTTCCATCGGTGACATAACAACCCGCTATGGTACCCACATTGGGAACATGGAATAACTCCCGGATTTCCGCGTGCCCACGAACTACTTCTCTCTGGACGGGTTCGAGTATTCCCTCAAGAGCCGACTTGATTTCATCGATAGCGTCATAGATGACCGAATATAAACGAATGTCTACTTTTTCATGTTTCGCGACTTCTCTGGCTCCTGGCGTCGGACGAACGTTAAAACCTACGATTACGGCTGCCGAGGCAGCTGCAAGCATCACGTCGGTTTCTGTAATTCCACCCACCGCACTATGTAGGACCTTAACCCCTACTTCCTCATTCCCCAGTTTGCCCAAGGATTCTTTCAAAGCTTCTATGCTACCCTGCACATCCGCTTTTAAGATTAAGCTCAGTTCTTTCACCTGGCCTTCTTCTACGCTTTCCATGAAACTTTCCAAAGAAACACGCGCAGAAGCCATAAGCGCCGCCATACGTTCACGTTGTTGACGTCTTGCGCTTATCTCTCTCGTCATCTTCTCATCATCTAAAACCGTAAATGTATCACCCGCCTCAGGAACACCTGCGAATCCCAAAATTTCTACTGGAGTAGAGGGCCCTGCAAACTTCAATTTGCGCCCTTGGTCATCTAATAATGCGCGAACTTTGCCATTCCATTTACCGGCCACGAAGTTATCACTCACATTCAAAGTACCTCGTTGAACCAAAACAGTAGCAACCGGACCACGTCCCCTATCCAGCTTTGCTTCCACGACAACACCGTTAGCGAGGCGGCTCGGGTTTGCCTTCAATTCCATGAGTTCGGCCTGCAGAATGGCAAGGTCCAAAAGATCATCAATTCCGATATTCTCTTTTGCGGAAATTTCCGAATAAACCGTGTCTCCCCCCCAATCTTCCGGAATTAAGTCCAATGTCGAAAGTTGCTGTTTTACTCTATCGGGATTAGCGTCTGCCAAGTCCATTTTATTCATCGCCACCATAATCGGGACTCCAGCGGCTTTTGCATGATCGATCGCCTCTCGAGTCTGGGGCATGACACCTTCATTGGCAGCAACTACGATGATAGCTAAATCTGTCACTTGCGCCCCCCGCGCCCTCATTGCTGTAAAGGCTTCGTGTCCAGGGGTATCCAAGAATACAGCTGTCCCTTTATCCGTAGTGACTCGATAAGCGCCTATATGTTGCGTGATTCCACCTGCTTCGCCTTCCATCACATTGGCTTTGCGGATTGCATCGAGAAGTCTCGTTTTCCCATGATCAACATGACCCATAATCGTTATGACAGGAGATCTGGGCTGAAGATCTTCCACCCTATCCTCTTCTTGAATCAGCAGATCTTCAATATTGTCTTTGGATATTTCAACTTCATAGCCGAAGGTTTCAGATATATTTGTAGCCGTATTGTGATCTATCATTTGATTGATAGTCGTCATCTGGCCCTTTTTCATCAACTCCTTGATAACTTCCGTCGCCTTTACGTTAATTTTTTCAGCAAGTTCTTTCACCGTTATCGTCTCTGCAATACGTACGCGCCCTCCATGTCGACGAGTAGGTTTCTCTTTGCTGACATCGCGCTCAACCTTGGCACTTGGTGATGGCGTGATTGTTTTATCTACTGGCAACGGAGTTGCTTGGTCGACGACTGTTTGTTCATTTGTACTAGCATCGACTTTTTCCGCGCTTGGCTTTTCGTCAACAGCGACATCTTCTGATGTGACAATTTCTTGAACTTCTGCTTCTGGAATGGCGGGAGAGACTGTAGTTTCTTCTTTGGATTCTACATCTTCAGAGGAAGGTTCACTTGCTTTTTTCGGCTTTTCAACTTTTGTCTTTGTTGAAATCTTTTTTTCAGTCTTGCTTGGTGGCGCCTCTTTTTCCTCTTGGAGTGATTCCTGAGAAAAAAGCGCCATCACCAGTTCGGCAGTTTCATCATCCACAGTACTCATATGGCTTTTAACTACGATTCCTTCTCTGGCTAATTCCTCAACAAAAGTCCTGCTGTCGTAACCAAGATTTTTTGCCAATTGGTATACGCGTACGCTCGCCATAAAACCTCCACTGCAGATTATTTACATCCATGAGCCAACAAAAAGTAAATCCACGATGCGCCCGATACATATCTTGTTTCAACCGTTGCTAATTCCTCTTTCCTGCATCAAGCGCAAGCAAATGCTGTCTACGAGAAGCACATCATCGATAAATAACAGGCCAAACGGTTTTCTACTCAAGCATTCTCCAAGTTCGTTCATCGTAAAAGGCAGAATATAAAATTCTTCCGACATGCGTTTCAAGTTCACCAAACTTTTAGTTGATATATCTTTCGAAACAAACGGTCTCCCAAATTTCGAGAGTTTTATCTTTTTGGAAACCGCCTCTTTTCCAATGGAGAGTACACCCTTTCTTTTAGAAGCAATCAACATACCTTCGAGGTTTCGCCTAAGAAGCATTCTCACATTCTGAAGCAACTCGTCCGAATGAATCCTGGAATTCCTTCTTTTCAGCGCAATTTCCAAACGATTCGAAGAAACAAGCTTTGTAATGCAATTCATGTCAAAACAACAATGTGCCCCTCTTCCTGGCAATATTCTTCTTATTTCGCAAACGACATCCCCGGTCGGGCTAATTACCATTCGAAAAAATATATTCGCATTTCCTTTTTTTCGACAAACTATACATGTTCTATCCGGCAAACAATCATCCCTTTATTGGCCGTCATCGGACTCCGAACCTGTGGATTCTTCATGAGTGCGAGCAGCTTCAATCAACATCTCGGCCCTCTTCGGGCCAATTCCAGGAACCTCGCACAATTCATCCGTCGATGCCGCACTAATCGCCGCAATTGAAGAAAACCCATTATCAGCCAAAAGCCGCGCCATTTTCTCACCGACAAGATCTAGTTCCACCAATTCACTGGAAGTGTCTCCATCAACTTCAGCAGGCTGAATGCTCTCGTCTTGAGCTGCTTCACCCGCACCATTCTCTTCTCGCTCATCGCTCGAAAATGCCTGTTCGGCGATAATGCGTCGATACTCGCCCTCACCTTTCAGATCAATTTTCCAGCCCAGGAGTTTTGCCGCCAAGCGAACATTTTGGCCGCCTTTTCCGATCGCCAAAGATAGCTGATCGTCAGGTACCAACACCTCCATTCGGCCTTCATCTTCAAATAAAGTAATATGCTGAATCTTCGCAGGACTGAGCGCATTTGCCGCATAGGTGCGTATGTCGTCACTCCAGGAGATGATGTCGATCTTCTCCCCCCTGAGTTCTTGAACTATCGATTGCACACGACTGCCTCTTGTCCCTACGCATGCACCTACGGGGTCAATGTCTCGCTCATGGCTTACAACAGAAACTTTGGAGCGTCCGCTAGGCTCTCGGACGCAACCTTTTATTGCCACTATCCCGTCATAAATTTCGGGCACTTCCATCTCAAAAAGACGAATCAGCAAACCAGGATGCGTTCTACTGAGAACGATTTGTGGCCCCTTTGTTATCTCTCGCACCTCCATAATATAGGCGCGGATACGATCTCCACGTTTATAAACCTCTCTGAAAATTTGTTCCCGTCGAGGGAGGATCGCTTCTGTCCGCCCAATATCCACATAGATATTCCCGCGCTCTACTTGGGAGACAGACCCTGTAATCAAATCACCTTCACGTTCCTTGAACTCCTGGTAAATATTCGCACGCTCCGCCTCTCGTACGCGCTGTAATATCACTTGTTTCGCGATTTGTGCGGCTATTCTGCCCAGTCCTTCTGTTTCTACACCTTGCGAAAGAAAATCCCCAACCTGTATATCGGGGTTTTCTTTCCGCGCTTCATCCAAGAGGATCTCACTCTGGGGGTTCTGTATAATCCTGACGACTTCTTTCGCCGCCATGACGTCAATTTCACCCGTTTGTTCATCAAATGATACGTCTACATTTTTACCCAAACCATATTGCTTCTTCGCAGCTGACGCCATCGCGACTTTCAGTGTGTCGAGTAGCACATCTTTGGAGACACCCCGCTCTCGTTCCAATTGTGTCAGGACAGCAATCAATTCTTGACTCACAAAACTACTCCTCTAAGATGGATTGAGTCGATTCTAATTCTTGTTCTTCAAACCTTGAAATTCCATTTCCCAATCCACATCCAAGTTCGCTTTTGCGATATCAGCCAGTGAAAATGATACCTTCTCCCCACTCTCGAAAAGTAGGCAAACAAAATTTTCCTCAACCTCAACCAACTGACCTACAATTTTCCTCTTGCCCTTCAGCCTTCCTTTAAGTCGTATCCGCAATCTATGTCCGAGATAACGCTCATAATCCTGGATTTTCCGTAAAGGCCTCTCAATCCCGGGACTCGATACTTCAAGGCGATAAGATTTTTCAATGACGTCTTTCTCATCGAGACGTTCTCCGAGATTCCGGCTGACGACTACACAATCAGAGAGAAGAATACCTCCTGACTTTTCAATGTATACCCGAATTGCCAGTTGGCTGCGGTTACCGGTCAGTTCAATGTCAACCAATTCATACCCAAGGTCAGAAACTACTTCCTGGGTAATGGTCCAGATTTGATTTTCAACATCAATTGTCACCATAAACTCAATTCTGAGTGTGAATAAAAAAATGGGCCATCAATTGACCCACTTACTCAACAGTCAAAATCATCGATACTTTAATCGCCATTAAAGCAAAGCGCAAGTGTAATAACTTCTTTGTATTACATGAGGTAATTCTTGCTCGAAGAAATGGGGCGTGTTAAATTCTGCCGAATTAAGCGAATATACTATTCTGAAACATAACGAACGGCGAATCATCTTTGCATTTTGTTCGAAGAAACGCCGCGGGTTGCCTTGCCCAAAGATAGAGTTGTCTCCTGGTTAGGCAAATTCATTAGAGAAGAGTTAAATCCATGATTCGATTAACCAAAGTCAAGTCTCTGTGGATTTACGAAACGATGGTCCGCATTCGAAGGTTCGAGGAGCGTTCCATTGAACTATTCCAGGCAGGGGAATTGCCGGGTTTTCTCCATGCCTACATCGGCGAAGAAGCCGTCGCCGCCGGGGTGTGTGCTCACCTAACCCCTAAAGACCAGATCACATCTACACACCGCGGCCATGGGCACATGATTGCCAAGGGGCTCGAATACAAGGGCATGTTCGCCGAGTTGTACGCTCGTGCGACCGGTTATTGCAAAGGGAAAGGAGGCTCCATGCACATCGCCGACCAGGACTTGGGTGCACTGGGTGCGAATGGCATTGTGGGCGGAGGAATCCCTATTGCTACGGGAGCCGCTTTGGGGCTTCAGTTGAAGGGTGAAAAACATGTCGCCGTCAGTTTTTTTGGCGACGGGGCCAGCAATGAAGGCGCTTTCCATGAAGGTATCAACATCGCTGCTACCTGGAAGCTGCCTGCCGTATTTGTGTGCGAGAACAACGGATTTGCCGAAAGCACGCCTCGCGCCACCCACCAGGCGGTTCAGGACATCGCGGATCGAGCAAAGGCTTACGGTATGCCCGGTATTGTTGTCGATGGTATGGACCCTCAAGCCGTATACGAAGTGGCAGGTGAAGCGATTGCGCGCGCACGCAAAGGGCGAGGACCTACGCTGATCGAAGCGAAAACAATGCGTTTCCTGGGCCATTACGTGGGCGACCCGGGCACCGCTTACGGACATGACAAAGAGGTGGGCAAGTGGCTCAAGCGTGACCCGCTCATCACATTTGCCGAAACACTCAAGCAGAAAAAATGGCTGAGCAAAAAAAGTATCGAAGCCATCCATGCGATCGTGAACAATGAGATGGAAGAGGCCATCGAATTCGCCCGGAAAAGCCCGGAACCCGATCTTGATGACGCCATGACCGACATCTACGCATCCGTTTAGGAAAAGGGAAATGCGCGAGATATTATACCGAGAAGCCATCATCGAGGCCATGGATGAGGAAATGGCGAGGGATGATTCGGTTTTCCTGCTCGGAGAGGATATTGCCGAATTCGGCGGCTCATACAAGACGACAGTGGGGCTATTGAGCAAATATGGCGCTGAGAGGGTGAGGAATACTCCCATCTCGGAGCAAGGAATCATCGGCGCCGCCCTTGGGGCTGCGCTCGTCGGCATGCGGCCTGTGGCGGAGTTGATGTATATCGATTTTTCCGCTGTCGCCATGGATCAAATCGTCAACCAGGTCGCCAAGGTGCGCTACATGTTCGGCGGAAAGGCGAATACCTCGCTCGTCATCAGAACCCAAGGCGGCGCGGGACGCAGCTCCGCCGCCCAGCACGCGCAAAGCCTGGAGGCGTGGTTCGTTCACGTGCCTGGCCTCAAAGTGGTCATGCCCTCCAGCGCGCGTGACGCCAAAGGCCTTTTGAAAGCGGCCATCAGGGATGACGACCCGGTATTTTTCATCGAACACAAACTCCTTTATCTGGAAAGAGGTATTGTTCCCGAGGAAGAGGAAGTGATCCCCATCGGCGTCGCTGAGGTGAAAAAAGAGGGAAAAGACCTCACGATTGTCGCTACCTCCTCCATGGTCGGAAAATCACTTGTTGCGGCGGAGGAACTTGAAAAAGAAGGAGTACGCTGCGAGGTCATCGACCCCAGAACGCTTTTCCCATTGGATACGGAGACAATTCTCGCCTCTGTCCGCAAAACGGGCCGGCTCCTCATCACACATGAGGCGGTGCAGCGTTGCGGCTGGGGGGCGGAAATCGCCGCCCTGGCCGCAAAAGAAGCTTTTGATTACCTGGACGCGCCCATTGAACGCGTCTGCGCCAAGGAAACACCGGTGCCTTTTTCGCCCAAACTCGAATCCTATGTCATACCCGACAAAGATGACGTAATCGCCGGGGTTCGTGGTATGTTAGAGACTGTATAACTTCAAAACACATCCAATTCTTAGGAGCAAAGATTCATGGCCACTCCCCTCCCGATGCCTAAACTCGGCCTCACCATGGAAGAAGGAACTATCCTCAAGTGGCGTAAGGACGAGGGTGAAGCGGTCGAAAAGGGCGAGATCATCCTCGACATCCAGACCGACAAGGTCGAATACGAGGTCGAATCGCCGGACGGCGGCCTCCTGCTCAAAACACTGGCGGGAGAAGGCGACGTCGTTCCCTGCGGGACGGACATTGCCGTTATCGGCGAGGCGGGAGAGGATACCAGCAGCTTTGGAAGCGCTCCTGCAAAGGCTTCTGCAGAGACCGAACCCGAGGCGCCGGAAGCGCCCACGACGCCAACGCCCGCACTTGCGCCAACCCCTGCTCCGCCAGCATCTATGGCAGCTCAACCCGCGCCCACGGGCCGAATTTTCGCCAGTCCGGCCGCCAGGCGCGTGGCCCGCGAACTCGGAATCGACTACCGCGCGCTCAAAGGCTCAGGCCCCGGCGGGAGAATCGTACAGGCCGACGTAAGAGCGGCAGCGGCATCTGGCCTTCCCGCTGCACCAGTCGCCGCTGCGAGCGGCCCTGCGGCCGTGGCGGGTTCAACACCCGTGGCCGGGATGCGAAAAATCATTGCCGATCGCATGCTCTCGAGTTGGTCCCAGGTGCCGCGCATCACCATGCAGGCCGAGGTGGACCTCACGAACCTCCTCGCCGTGCGCGAGGCCAGCCGCCAGGCGTGGGAAAACGACCTCGGCGTCAAGGTGTCCATCAACGATCTCATCCTCTTCTACACCGCCCGCGCCGTACGTCGCTGTCCGGCCGTGAATGTTCGCCTCGGCGATAACGCTCTGGAACAAATGCAGGACGTGAACATCGGCGTGGCCGTCGCCGTCGAGCAGGGGCTGATGGTGCCCGTCATACGGGGCGCAGATCAGAAATCCATCGACGCCATCTCGCGCGAGTCGCGAGCGCTGGCCGAAGCGGCCCGCGCGGGCGCGCTGGGGCTGGATGCGCTGGAAGGCGGCACTTTCACGGTCTCGAATCTGGGAGCGTACGGGGTCGACCATTTCAGCGCCATCATCAACCACCCCGAATCCGCCATCCTCTCGGTCGGCGCGGCGCGAGAGCGCGCCGTGGCTCGAAACGGCGAGGTCGTGGCCCGGACGACGGCCTTCGTCGGCATCAACGCCGACCACCGACTGGTGGACGGTGCGCCGGCGGCCGAGTTCCTCTCCACGCTCAAGGAGATGCTCGAGCATCCCAAGGTGATGCCCGCATAAACGGCATCCCTTTTTATTTCCGAATCTTACAACGGTTTATTCAACCAGTTTATATTTTTATTTAATTACCGGAAAACCCCGTGAATTTATCTATATTTCTCGAATTGTTCGGGAATTCCCTGACGGTCCGTCCCGGGATCGATTTCGGTTCGCCGAGCCGGGGAGAAGAAGAACCTCCTGGCTGAAGATTTGCTGTTGTTCCGATCCGAATCTGAATCGTCCTTTCCATTTTCTCCCCTGCTCTCATCCACGAGAACACTCACGTTCGCGCGCGGGATTCTCGCCCATCCCGACGAAAAACCGCCGGCGGCAAATGCGGGCAAATACGCGCCCGACGACGAGCCATGCGAAGTGAGAATTCGTGAACATTCGGAGGCGTGGGCTCAGCACATTAGATTTGCATCGGCTGACGATCGAGAGCTCTCCTTTTCGCAGGGCTCGCGGACAGGCATTGTCTCCTTTTTGGCCTGAGCAATCCCACCCTCGGCAGCCGAAATTCACCCCGTTTACCTCTCCTCGCCTCGTGTTGTATGATGAATTGCGTTGTGGCGCGCGTCTTGGGGCCGCCCATGATTCGAGAATATCCCGCCCCCCGGAGAGCCCGGGTCAATCAGGAGACTGGCAATGGCCGAGACAGTTCGGGAAGTACCCTACTACTACATCAACGCTTCGAACAAACCGGGAGAGGGCGCCGCCCTCGCCGAGCTTTTCAAGGACGCGGGCGTCAGCCTGCTGGCGATGCACGCCTTCCCCTCGCGCAGGCGGGTCCAGGTCGACTTCGTTCCCGAGGACGCGCGGGCATTCACCTCCTTCGCGCGCAAGGCGAAGCTCAAGCTAAGCCCCCGGAAAAAGGCCTTTCTCGTCGAGGGCACGGACCGCACCGGGGCGCTCGTGCCGGTTTTCACCAAACTCGCCGAGGCAGACATCAACATCACCGCTATCACGGCCATCGCCGCGGGCAAAAAGCGCTACGGCGCCATCTTGTGGGTGAATCCCAAGGACCAGCGCAGGGCCAAGCGAGCGCTGGGGGCGTAAACCCGACCGAGGAGGGAGGGTACCGGAACTCCGTAGGGACAACCCCCTGTGGTTGTCCTCCGTCAGGACAGGCGCGGGGGCCTGTCCCTACGTTGTTTTTGCGGATTGAACGATACGCCTGACTCTCACCCCTGCCCCAACGCCAATTCCATGAACACCACACCCTCCACAGGGGTTTTGTCGTAAGGGACGATTTCCCTGAAGCCCATGGAGCGGTAAAGAGCGATGGCCTCGCGCATGGCGGGCAGCGTATGGAGCCGCACCGAGGCGTAGCCCATCTCCTTTGCCGCACGAACTATTTCCTCCGCGCACTTTCTTCCCAGCCCCCGTCTCCTGAAACCGGGCCGCACATAGAGACGCTTCATCTCACAGGTTTTTCCGCCTGAATCCACAAGGGCGACGCAACCGGCGGTCTCCTCCTCCACGCGGAGCAAGAGAAATCGCCCGCCAGGCGGACCGTACATCCGCTCGAGGCTTTCGAGTTCTTCGGGAAAACCCTGAAAACACAGGTCGACTCCGAGATCGGCCTCGTACTCGCGCAGCAAGTCTGCAGCCAAGCGGTAGTCTTCTTTCGTCTGTGCGATAATGAATTCGGGCATTCTATGACTGCCTCCTTATACTCCCATCCTACAGTGAGCGGGGCGGTTCGTGAATCATCCTGAGAACGGCGCAGGAGCATTAGCCCAAAATATGTAGCGGACAAGCCCCTGCACCTGTCCGAGGGCGCGACCTGCCCAGTTCGCAGGGGGTGACCCATTTATACCTTCGCTTCTTTGCCTTTGTTCGTCATTCCGGCGAATGCCGGAATCCAGAACCGATGAGAGGAATAACCAACGGCAATTCCATCCCTTCATATAACTCGGACAAGACACAAAAGAGCAAAAAACAAAATCTCTGGATTCCGGCATTCACCGGGATTACGGCGGTAAAACCTGATTCTTATTTCTGAAGAATCGCCACTCCCCGGTCGCGTCGAACACTCATCCATCAATCGCGTTTGACCCCTTGCGCGTCACACTTTCGGGAACGATATTGAATCACATAGGCGGTCGTTTACTCCTGGCCGCTGACGAGATATGGCGTAGATGACCGCAGATGCGGAGGTCACGCCATGAAAAAAACCTTTCTCCTCGGTTGCTTCTTCCTCACCTGGCTCGCATCCGGAGCTCTCTTCCCGTCCGCTGATGGCGCGATGCCCATCATCGGCGAGGCGCAGGCGCACAAGTTCATGAAGAAAGTATCCACGACCCACTACCGCGAGGCTCTCATGGAGAACCTGAAAACCATGGACGTGGCCGTGGTGCCGGTGCGGAACGGAGATAGCGCCCCGCGCATGAGACGAGCGACACCAGTACACTTCAATCGCAATCCGGCTCGAAGCGCCGACGGATGCATGTCCTGCCACTATCTCCCTTTCGCAAAAGGCAACTACACGATAGATGGCGGCTGAAGGAGGTATCTCGAAACCACTAGCAGTCGGCTCGACCCTCTCTCAATGGGTCAAACCCGAACAAGAAGGAATATGGTTCCCGTAGGGACAGGTCGCGACCTGTCCCTACTTTTCCAAAACGGCGACTAATGACTAATGATGAAAAACGACCTTCTCATGAGAATGGTGTAATTATCATGGAGGAAAATATCAATTACTCACTCCTCAGCCGGAAAAGCCCCTCCCCCATTGATCCCCACCCCTCCATACGCGAGAATGCGACCTCACTCTCATCCGTTCACGCATCACCAGAAAGGGATTCCGCTATGCCGATAAATGAAGCCACCGGCCTCTCTCAGGATATGGGCGTCACCGAGGAGATGATGGCCTGCCCCCTCCCCCGCGTGCCTATGATTGATCCGGACAACATCCCCGAACACCTGGCCGAAGAACTCGCGCCCCTATATGAGCGCGGCGTGAAGCGCTGGGGCAAGGTGTCGCGCTTTTTGCGCCTGCTCGGCTGGGCGCCCGGCTTCGTCGAGGGCTGGCAGATCATGGACGGCAAGCTCAGGGTCCAGCACCGCGACTCCGACCCTGAATACATCCACATGGCCCAGCTCGTCATCATCAAGACGGCCATCCTGACAGAGTGCAACAACTGACTCGGGCACAACGTCGAGCTCGGTCGGGCTCAGGGCATCGAACAGGAAAAAATCAATCTGCTGGAGGGCGACGGCTGGCGGGACAGCGACCTCTTCGACGAAAAGGAAAAAGCCGCCATCAACTGGGCGGAGGAAGTAACGAACCTGACGGCGAAGAATAACGACGCGGCCTTCGAGGCCATGCAGAAACATTTCTCCACCGAACAACTCGTTTCGCTGACCCTCATTTGCGGCCTGTGGAACCTGACGGGCCGCGTGGCCGAGGCCTTACACCTCGTCGTGGAACCCCCCGGCGAGCGCATCGCGTTTCAGGAGGGTGGTGAGTAGGGGGAAACAAATCCAATTGGAAGGAATTGCAGGGGGCGCTTATATGCGGCCCTTCCCGTCAGACAGGCGGGTCGCCTATTTGGGGCTGTTGAAAAGTCACGGGGAGCGAATCTAGTTGCGCGCTTGCTTTTGAAGTTCACTCCCCCCTTGAGGGGGAGTCGGTGAGGTAAGGGCGCATGCCCACAAGCGAACCGGTGGGGGGTAGAATTCGGAATTGCGATCAAACACGTTTTACCCCCCACCGAATCGGCCTTCGCCCAAGGGCTTGGCCTCTTCGACTCCCCCTCAAGGGGGGAGTAATTCTACTCTCTCATCGGATGGGTTCAAAAGCTGAATCACGAAATTGGTTTTTTCAACAACCCTAAATATGCGTCCCTGCTCTTCTAAGGAGAACTATGCCCGAGGTACCGTATCCCCTTCTTCCTCCAAAACCTCGATATAACCCTCAATGGCTTCTCGAATATTCTCTACCGCTTCTTGTTTGGATTGGCCCTGGCTGATGCAACCGGGCAGACTCGGACATTCGGCGACCCAGAAACCATCTTCTCCGGGCTTGATGATGACCTGTCTCAAGTGCATTCCCCCTCTCGCTTACTTCAGATGAAGAATCGACGTCTGCTTCCTATATGAACATCAACTATTTCCATAATAGGTTGTTCCGGTGATGTATGCCAAAAAAGACAGGAGGATCACTATTAGGATCATAATCGCCAAAATACCAAACCTTACCCTCAAGTCGATGGTGACCGGAGCTTTGCCTAGTATCCTGTTAGAAAGGCTGAAATCTTCCTCGTCAAACAGGACTTCACCAAATTCCTCCATACTCTTTCGTCTCTTTTCCTTCAATGCTTCACTCTCTACTAACCACCAAGGATGACTTTCTTTCTTCATCGGACTTTCCCTCCTGTCAAAACAAGAGACTAATACATTTTGTGAGAGGCAGCCCTGCTGCTTGCAAACCTCATGGCGTGACGCCCACAAGTACGAGAGGAACCGCAGGAACCCCGCGGCCTTGCCGCAAGACGTTCAGCAAATCACGCTCATAGTAGGCGACGCCGGAGGACATCTCCCGCTCCAGTTCCTTCATGGGGAGTATCTCCACGCCCACGTCGATGATGTCGGAAACGTAAAAACTCAAATGCTTCACGAACAGGTCATGCGCGACGAAGGCGTACTTGCCGAACTGCACCTCCACCGCGACGCGTTCTTTCACGAAATCCGTCTGGTTGTAGGACATGATGGGTTCATGTCCCGCTTCCTCGATGGCGCGTTTCTGCTCCTTTTCCGACAGGCCGTATATGCCGCGCATGAGCTTCTCATCCGCCGTGAGCCAGAATGTGCTTCTACGCTCGCTCCAGCCGCGCGCCTTGAGCCCGTCCTTGAACGCACGATTCATATCGGTGGGTGAGAACAGCATCTTTCCGGGCATGGTTTTTTCTCTGGAAACCTTGGTCCGGCAAGCCATCGCGTCTACTTCTACGATGACTTCCTTCACCTCGTCCCACAACTGTTTGCGGTGGACGAGCAGGTATTCCTCGCCGTTCAGATGCGAATACTTGGCTTCGATGCGCACTAATGTCCGCCGTTTGGTTTTGCGGGGTCGTAGACGGGCTTTCCCATCGGACGCGTCTTGAGGGTTCCCGCATAAAAACGGCGCACCCGGTCGAGCGCGATATCCACATATTCAGAAACGACTTCGCAGCCATAGGCCGTTCTCCCGTGCATGAGCGAGGCGACGACGGAGGAGCCGACTCCCATGTAGGGGTCAAACACCGCATCGCCCTCATCCGTCATGGAGAGCACGAGGCGCTCTACTAATTCTACGGGGAACTGGCAGGGGTGAATCGTTTTTTCCGGGTGGTTGCTCTTCACGTTCGGGAAAGTCCACACGTCGCTGGGGTTCTTTCCCTTGGGATTCCCCGAGAGTTTGCCGATGTTCGGTCCCTTGAAGTGTTTTTTGCCGGGATATTTCGCCGGAACCCGTATCGGGTCGAGGTTCCAGGTGTAATCATCACCCTTCGTCCACCAGTTGATGGTTTCGTATCTTCCCGAGAGCCGTTTGGTGCAATGAAGCCCGTGACCGAAACTCCAGACGATTCGGTTTCGGAGTTTAAGGCCCTGCGCTCGAAATACGGGGTAGAGAATAGCGTCGAGCGGAATAATCTCTCCGTTATCCACATAGTTACCGACCTGCCAGCAAATGGAGCCTTTTGGATGTAGCAGCCGGACGCACTCGTGAATTACTTTCTCCTGCGCCTCCATGTAAGCGTCGAGAGGCGTTCTGGATTCGTATTCCTTGCCAAGGTTGTAAGGGGGTGACGTGACGATGAGCTTCATCCGCTCGTCGGGGAGTTCGCTCATGAAAACGAGGTTGTCCACGCACGCGAGGACGGGTTGGCTTTTTGGTTTTTCCCCCTCCAATCGAGGGAGCATGTCCTGCACCGGCTGCCGCGCCGTGCCCTCAACATGCGAAGCGGCGTTGGTCATCCGAGTTCCTCACGGGCGGCAATGTCTGATTCTAATCGTGCATTATCATACAATCCGTCATATCGGTTCTCAAGCCCAAGGTTTATCTCAGGCTTTTCAATACATTTCTCTCACGCGGCGCATCCCACCCTGCGTTCATTCTCCACCCCCCTCACTGCCAAGACTTCCATGGCGGGTGATCGATCACCCGTGCAACTTATTCGGCGCGGGCCTTCGAGGAACGTCAGAGAAAATCCCATCTCCTCGTATAACCGCACGATTCTATCCGTCGCCTGGTTCGAGAGGACGACAGGGCCTTCGTGCGCGGCGAGAAATTCCGCCAGGCGTACCTGATCTTCCCAGGAGAAATCCTCTTTGGCGTATTGGGTAAATTGGACGTCATAGGGAGGGTCCGCATAGACGAAATCATCAGGCTTTATGGGTAGCGTCTCGAAATCCTGGCAACGAAACTCCCAGCCTTCGAATATCTCCCGGTAGGCGCTGAAATTTTTCGTGTAGTTTATCGTCTTGTATCTGCCGAAGGGGACGTTGAACTCCCCCTTGCTGTTGAAGCGGCTAAGCCCGTTGTAGCCCGTGCGGTTCAGGAAATAGAAAAGCTCCGCCGCCTCCTTTTGCGTACCCTTCCCGCTCATGAGCAGCGCATTGAACCGCTCCCTGTGGGCATAGTAGGTCTCGGAGTCGTTGCGCATGCCGACCCTGGTGCGCGACAAACCCTTCTTGAGCCAGGCGTAAAAGTTCATGAGCGGAGCATTGATGTCGTTCAGGAGCGCCCTCTCGGGAGCGAGGCCGAGCGCGACCGCAAGCCCTCCGCAGAAAGGCTCGACGAGCCTGCGCTCACTGTGCTTTTCCCAATACGCCCGGATGTGCGGGACGAGCCACCGCTTGCCGCCCGCCCACTTGAGCGGCGGCGTCAGCTTCTCATCGGCAGCGCGGACCTTGCTCTTTGGTTTGCGAGCTTTCGCTTTCGTGGCTGTGGCCATTCGGAAGTCTCAAAACGCTTCGGTGGGCGGATGATGCGGACACCATATCACAACCGGGAGCCTGAGCCATCGGAATCTCCCCCTACCCCCCGATCTCCTCACGCACGATGGCCGAGCCCTCGGCCATGGACTTGAGCTTGCCGAAGGCGACGTCGCGGGCCATGTATTTCATCCCGCAGTCGGGCGCCAGGATGAGCCGCTCGGGCGATATGTGCTCGAGCGCCGCCCGGATTCGCGCGGCCACGGTTTCGGGCGTTTCGATCTCGGGGTCGTCGTTGTCGATGACGCCCAGGATGATGGTCTTGTCCGGCAGCTTCTCCAGCACGGCGAGGTCGATGCCCGGCTGGGCCGCCTCGATGGATATCTGGTCGATGTCGCTCTCGTTGAGTTCCGGGAGGAAGGAATATGCGTCGGGCTTGCCGAGTCCCTGCCAGGCGTGGATGGCCGCGTAGCCGAAACACATGTGGAGAGCCGTGGTTCCTTCCACGCCCTTTAACGCCTCGCCGAGCACTTCCAGGGCGAATTCCCTGGCAATCTCCGCGCGCGCCTGCATGTAGGGCTCGTCTAACTGCACCACGTCGGCGCCTGCGGCGAACATGTCCTTCACCTCCTCGTTCACAGCGCGGGCGTAGTCGAGCGCCATCGCGCGCTGGTCGCCTCCGTAGTAGTCATCCTGCGCCTGCTGCGTCATGGTGAAGGGGCCCGGCAGCGTGATCTTGATTTGCCGGTCCGTATTGGCGCGCAGAAACTCCACATCGCTCACCTCGATGGGCCTTGCGCGGTGGATCTTGCCTATCACGCGGGGGACGGGATTGTCCCGGCCCGATCGGTCTTTCGCATAGCCGTGGTTCTCGGTATCGATGCCGCCCAGGGCCGTGGAGACGCGGTTCGAATAGCTCTCGCGGCGCGCCTCGCCGTCTGAGATGATGTCGATTCCCGCGCGCTCCATATCGCGAATCGCGAGGAGGGTGGCGTCATCCTGCGCGGCCTCTAAATACTCGGGCGGTATGCGCCACAATTCCTGTACGCGCACGCGCGGAGGAAGGCGCGTGTTGAGATTCTCGCGGTCGATGAGCCAGTCCGGCTGTGTGTAGCTGCCCACGACGGTGGTGGGCAGGAGCTTCTCAGGCATGGATTTCTCTCCTCATGTCGCCGAAGCCGAACCCGGCTTCATGCGTCTCAAGCGTGGCTGCGCATTTCTCTCGAAAAATCTAGGGCGTCAGCATCACCCGCATCACGCCGTCTTCTCGCGCCTTGAACATGCGCATCGCCTCGTTGAACTCATCGAGCGCGAATGAGTGCGTGAGCATCTTGTCGGTGGCGATGTGGCCGTCGGCGATGATCTGGATGGCCCTCGGGTAGCAGTTGGGCGAGCCGCGCCCGCCGAAAATGGCGATTTCGTCCAACACGATGCGGTCGGTGTTGAAAGGCGTCTCCTGGCCGCCGTTGATGCCTTCCAGCACCACGCGCCCGCCGCGCCGCGCCATGTCCACCGCCTGGCGCATCACCTCGGGCGGGCCTGCGCACTCGATGACGAGGTCCACCCCGCGGCCGTCGGTCTCGTTCATCACGACCTCGACGGGGTCTTCTTTCGTGATGTCGATGGTGCGGTCGGCGCCCAGTTCCTCCGCGATCCCCAGCCGGTAGCCGCGTCCGGTGATGAAGGTCTTGGAAGCGCCCATCATCTTCACGAGCTGGAGCACGGCGAGACCCAGCAGGCCGGGACCCAGGATCGCCACGGTGTCGGCCGGCTCGATGCCCGCGCGATCGATGGCGTGGAGCGCGATGACCACCTGGTTCACGATCACCGCGTCCTCCCACTTCATGGATTCGGGCATCTTGTGGAGGTTGTTCGCCGGAGCCAGGCCGTATTCGCTGAAAGCGCCGTTCGCCGTATGGCCCAGCAGCTTGTAGCCGCCGTCGGGCTTCGCGGCGTTCTCGCAGATGTGGTAATCGCCCCGGATGCAGGTGGCGCAAGCGCCGCAGCCGACGGTCGGCTCCATGATGACGCGGTCGCCAATCTGCAGGTCGGTCTTCGCGCTGCTTCCGATGGCGGCCACCTCCCCGGCCCACTCGTGGCCCTGGATGAAGGGATAAAAGGGCGGCCACATCGGGCGCATGTGCCCCTCATAGATATGGATGTCCGTCCCACAGATGCCGCAGGCGGCGACCTTCACCAGCACATGGTCGGGTTCGTAATCGGGAACGGGAATCTGCTCGATGCGCACCTCGTGCGCGTCATGTGTGACGGCGGCCTTCATGGTTTCTGGAATATTGCTCATCTCACTCCCCTCCCTCGCTTAGAAGGATATCGATTATGACAATCAGCCCTTGGGGCTGAACTGCGTCGTTTTCCTGTCTGGCCGCTGCATGTCGAACACGTCGTGCGAGCGGCAGTATCCGTTCCCCGCGAGCCTGCCTACAGGCCGGAGCAGAACGGGGTCGATGTATTTCCCCTCCTCTATCATCACGTCCTCGCGCACGTGCCAGCGCACCACCTCGCCGATGATGACGTTCGTCAGGTGCTCGCGCCCGTTCGTGATGAGGTGGCGGAACTGGCACTCCATGGCCACCGGGGCCTCGGCGATGCGCGGCGCCTTCACGAGATCCGAATCGAGCGGCGTCAAGCCCGCTTCCTCGAACTCGCTCACCTCGAAGGGATAGTCGTCCGCGCAGATGTTCATCTGCTCCTCGAGGCCGTCCACCACCGTGTGGATGACGTATCCCTGCGTCTCCATGATGTTGCGCGCCGTGTCCTTGTAGGAACTTTCGCGAACGCCCACCGATATCGAGAGGAGCGGCGGGTCGTGGCCCACGCAGGTGAAGAAGCTGAAGGGCGCCAGGTTCGCGTGGCCGTCCGCGCTGATTGTGCTCACCCAGGCGATGGGCCTCGGTACGACGGAGCCGACGAGCAGGCGGTAGTTCTGCCGCCAGTGGTTATCGGCGGGATTGATGGTTTTATAGTTCATGCGTTTTCATGCTCCTGTAGTTGTAAGCCCATTAGCGCGCAGTCGATGGCGAGCGTATTTATGGCCATAAAAAATCACTGGCCCGAATCCGCCGACGCCATCGCGGATTCCATCGCCGTGAAGCACGCTCCCTGCGGGTCCATGATTCCGCCGATCCTCCCCACGTCGGGAACATCGATAGGGGGGAAAGTGCCCTGCCCGCCCAGGCTGATTGCCTTTTCGAGCGCGGCGGCGAAATTTTCCACCTGGAAATATACCCCCCAGTGCGGGGGCATCTCGCCCATCTCGGGGGTGAGTTCGATCATCCCGGCGCGCGGCTCCTCCCCGCTCATGAACACCGTGTAATCCCCGCCCGAGGGGTCTGGCATCACTGTGCTCGTCCAGCCGAACAGTTCGGCGTAAAACGAACCGGCGCGTTCTACGTCTTTCGTGAGCAGTTCATTCCAGTTGAGCGCGCCCGGCTCATTCATGATATCGGCGCCCTTGTGCGCCTTCGGCTGCCATAGGCACAGGAACGCCTCCCCCGGGTCGCGAATCATCGCCATGCGGCCCACGTCGAGCACGTCGCACGGTTCCTGGGCGGTCTGACCGCCGAGTTCCACCGCCTTCTTCACGGTCTCATCGGCGTTTTCCACCGACACGTAGCTCTGCCAGAAAGAGGGGTGGCCGCTCTCCAGCATTCCCGGAAACATCTCGAACATGGCGCAAACCTGTTTTCCGTCTTTCGAGAATATTGTGTAGACGGCTTCCTCCATCACGGGCCGATCCTCAAACGTCCAGCCGAACAGGGCCGTATAGAAATCCTTGGCGACGCCCACCTCCTTCGCCACCAGATCGGCCCAGCAAAAACTCTCCGGTGCGTATTTCCTTTCCTCGGACACGAATTTCATTCCTCCATGGATGACGGCGAATGACACGAAATGAATTCCCTGGATGATAACGGCAAATAATGATCGGGCATGAGGCCTTTCGCGATTGACCACTCAATACTGCTTCAGCCCTCTGGGAATCGGGCGAAAATCATAGCGCGAAGGGGCGGCGGCGAACAAGCGCTCATGCGTCCTCGTCGTATTCATATCGCAGGCCGTCGGGCTCGTCGGGGTCGGCGAGACGAGAAACAGGCGCCGGGGTCTCTTCATCCTGTGGGGTCTCTATCGCCTCCTCTTCCAGCAGCCAGCGCTCATACAGTTCTCCGGGCAGTTCTTCCACATATCTCGAAAGCCGGGAGAACGCCCCCATCTTCCACGCCTCGCTCTCGAGCATGGGCTGGCACATGTAGAGCTCGTCCTTCGCCCGCGTGAGGGCGACGTAGAAAAGCCGCCGCTCCTCTTCTTCACCTCCGGGGTCCGCCAGCGAGCGCGTCGAGGGAAAGCGGGTGTCGGTGAGCCAGAGGAGGAACACCGCCTTCCACTCCAGCCCCTTCGCCTGATGAACCGAAGTCAGGACCATCGACTCGTCCGGCTCGTCTTGATCGCCCGGGGCCGCGGGTCCTGCGGCGGCGGCCGTTCCCATGAGCGCGAGTTCCGAGAGGAACGCCGTCGCCTCATCGTACTGCACCGCGTATTCCGCGAGTTGGCGCACGTCCTCGATGCGCGTTTCGGCATCTTCGAAGGTGTTCTCGACATATTCCTGATAGAACCGATCCAGCACGAGGTTTATCATCTCCGTCGGCGGGAGGGCGGATTGCTCAACGCCCTTAACCGCGCGCGGCGCGCCCGTCAGATCGACGACCAGCTTGCTGAAAGTTTCGAAACCCTTGCGCGCGTTCCCGGGGACGGAACCCACTTCGCCGCTCGCGAGAAAAGAGAAGGGCTCCTCATATATTTTCACCTGCTCCCACACCCTGTGCGCCGTCACGTCCCCCACGCCGGGCAGGAGCTTGAGCGCGCGCTTCCAGGCCAATTCGTCCGCAGGTGAACTCACGAGCCTCAAGAACGCCGTGACGTCCTTGATGTGGCGCTGCTCGAAAAAGCGCAGCCCGCTCCTGATCTCGAAGGGAATGCCCCGGCGCGTGAGCTCCATCTGAAGCTCCATGGAGTGGTAGTGCGCCCGGTAGAGCACCGCGATCTGGGAGAGCGGCACGTCCTCCTCATCGCGCAGCGCCAGCGTGCGGTCGACCACGAAGTCGGCCTGCTGCATGGCGTCGCGCGCGGCCACGAGGGCGGGCTTCATTCCCTCGCCGCGCGTGGATTTCAGGTTTTTCTCGAACTGGCGCTTGTTGCGGGCGATGGAAGCGTTGGCCAACTCGAGAATAGAGGCCGTGCTCCTGTAGTTTTCCTCCAGGCGGAAGAGCCTGGCGTCCGGGTATCGCTCGGGAAAGGTGATGATGTTCTCGAAATGAGCACCCCGGAAGCTGTAGATGCTCTGCGCGTCATCTCCCACCACGGTGACGTTTTTCTGCTCTCCGGCGAGGAGGTCCACCAGGTCGGCCTGCACCTTGTTCGTGTCCTGGTATTCATCCACAAGGATGTAGCGAAAGCGCGCCTGGAGTTCTTTGCGCACCTCCTCGTGCTCTGCGAGGAGGTTCCGCGTGAGAGAGAGCAGTCCCGAGAAATCCACCGCCTGGATCTCTTTCTTGCGCTTCTCGTAATGGCTGGCGATTTGCTCTATCTCGCCCAGGCGGTCCGCCAGGTATGAATACCGGTTCAGCAACGTCTCCGCCACGCTGCGGTCGGTATCTGCGGCGAGGGCGAATATCGCTTCCAGCACGCGGCCTCTCGGGAAATATTTCTCCTTCGGGTCGAACCCCGCGAGGCGGATGCACTCGGTCACCAGATCGGCTGCGTCTTCTCTGTCCAGGATGGTGAAGTTCGGCTCATAACCCATGAGGCTCCCGTAGCGCCTCAGTATCAGATTCCCCACGTGGTGGAACGTGCCGCCCCACACGCGCCGCGCGTCCGTCTGGATGAGGGAGGCGGCCCGGTGGAGCATCTCGCGCGCCGCCTTGTTCGTAAAGGTGACGAGGAGGATGGATTCGGGCGCGACGCCGTCTTCCACGAGGCGCGCGAGGCGGTAGGTGATGGTGTGCGTCTTGCCGCTGCCCGCGCCCGCGATGACGAGAAGCGGGCCCCCGCCCGCCATCACGACTTCCAGTTGCTGGGGGTTGAGCTTTTCCTCATACGCCTTGCGCCGCGCGGGCGAAGGCGCGGGCCGCTTCAGCGTATAGGTCCTGTGCTCTCTCGCACTCATTTTAATATTCTCAGGTGTGGGTCAAACTTGCAGTTCTTGTCCAAACAACGCGCAGATGAAGCGCCCCCGTCATTCCAGCACCTTAACGCTTCTTGGCGAAACGGCCCAACTGCCCATTCGGTTGACAGGCGAACGCCCCCGAAGCTAAGGTGAATCCATACACGAAATCACAGGCCGGAGCGTTCAGATGGGCGGATACCAGACATTCCTCGACGGGGTGGCCCTGGGCTTTTTCCTGGGATTCATCGCCTTTTATCTGCTGTACCGCTACATGGCGTCCAAGCGGAAAATACCGAAAACCGAGGTCGACCACCTCGTCGACGATATTCAGGACTACTACCGGAACGTCTCCGACCCCGAAGGCAAGGACTACGACTGAGCCGCGCGTTCACCTCGCAACCCATCCTCAGATATAAGGCTGATACGGGTTCCGCTCCGAGACGGGCGCGTCTTGTAAGTGCGCCAGGGAGTTCATCGTCACGACGCTCCAGCCCCGCTCGGGCGTATGCTCGATGATGTTCATCGCGGCGTTGTGCTGACGTATCCGCCTGAAGCCGTTGAGCTCCACGCCCAGAATCAGGCACAGGATCATGATGATCGCCAGATTGTGGCTCACCGCGGCGATGACCTCGTTTTCATGCGCCGCGAGGAAGCGCTCCATCGTGGCCCAGGCCCGCTCCTGCAACTCCGCGAGCGTCTCGCCGCCCGGCATGCGCGCGCGAGCGGGCTGGTTCCACCATACGTGCATGAAATCGGGGTGCGTTTCGGGAAGTCTGCGAAAGGGCTCTCCCTCGAGTTCGCCCTGGTTCAGCTCGGCGATGCCCGCCTCCTCGTGCAGGGGCGCGTCGAGAGCGTGCGCGACAATCTCGGCGGTGCGCCTCGCGCGGCTCAGCGGACTCGCATAGACGCGAACGATCGGGCGTCCGCGCAGCGCGCATGCGAGCGCTTCGGCCTGAGCGACGCCCACGTCGTTGAGCGCAGTGTCAGAGACGCCCTGTATGCGCTGTTCGACGTTCCAGTCCGTCTCACCGTGTCGCAAGAGATAGAGAAGCAAAGCTGTCAAACTCCGGTGGGGGCGACGCCCGGGCGAGCCTCGCCTTAGTTGTTGTCCTCTTTCAGAAAGTCATCGGGCTTGAGGTCCTTGAGCCATTCCTTGATGTCTTCGGGCTCCTCCTCCATCGGCTTTTCCGACTCGGGGGGATTGTCTTCTCCTCCGCGCACCTCCATGCCGGAGACACCCTCTTTCACTTCCTCTTCGTTGAACTGGATGCTCTTCGCCTCCTCGAGCACCTTCTCCTCCACGAAAATCGGGCTTTCCATGCGCAGGGCCACGGCGATGGCGTCTGAGGGTCTCGAGTCGACGACGATTTCCGAGCTGTTCACGGAAAGATGTATTTCGGCGAAAAATGTATTGTCCCGCAGATCGTTGATGAGGATTTTATCCACCTTGCCCTTCAAGTCGTTGATCATGTTCTTGATCAGATCGTGGGTCATCGGACGCGGCGTCTCGAAGCTCTCGATCTCGCGCGCGATGGCGTGCGCCTCGAAAATGCCTACCCATATGGGCAGCGCTCGATCTCCCTCGGTCTCGCGAAGCACCACAATCGGAACATTGGTGTGCGGATCGAGCGTGAGGCCCTTGACTTTCATCTCGATCATCATGCGTCTTCCTCCATCGCCACGGCGCTTGGCGGCGAGACTCCGGCCAGAGAGTGAATGCCGCCCCTCATGATTTTCACCTCGACCACATCCCCAGGCTCCGGTGTAAAACCCTCCGCGTATAATTGTACCCTGTGATTGCCTCGACTGCGACCCGCATACCAGTTCGAATCCGTTTCATCGGCAAAATTCACGCAGCCCGCGCATCCTGCGGGCGCGCTCTTGGGCTTCACGGCTCCTTCCACCATCACCTCCTGAACGCCGCCGACGAGTTCCGCATGCAGATTCTCCGTCATCTCGCGCTGCACCCGGCTCGCCTCCTCGAAGCGTTCTGTGAGCACTTCATCGGGAAGGGTGTCCGTCATGTCGAACGCGGGCGTTCCGGGCCGGGGGGAGTATTTGAACATGTAAATGTTGTCGTAGCGCGCCTCGCGCAAAATGCGGAGCGTACCCTCGAAATCCTCGTCCCGCTCGCCGGGGAAGCCGATGATGACGTCAGAAGTCAACACCCCGTTCTTTACTCGCTCCCTGAAGAGGGAAACCTTTTCGAGATACTCTTCCGCCGAATAGCCGCGCTCCATGCGCGCGAGCACCGCGTCCGCCCCCGATTGAACCGGAAGATGAAGATGCTCGCACACTTTTGAGGATTCCCCCATTGCGTCGACCATATCCTCATCACAATCATTTGGATGCGACGTCATGAAGCGGATGCGCGCGAGCCCGTCCACCTTGTTCAGGCGCCTGAGCAGTCCACCGAAGGAAAGCTCATCCGGTGATTTGAGACCGTAGGAGTTCACGTTCTGGCCAAGGAGCGTGACCTCCCGGAAACCCTCCTCTACCGCACGCTCTACTTCTTCCACGATAAGTTCGCTCGGCTTGCTCCACTCGGGACCGCGCGTATAGGGCACGACGCAGAAGGTGCAGAAATTATCGCATCCGCGCGCAATGCTCACGAAAGCGTTCAGCCCGCCTCCGCGCACCATCGGAGCGAGTTCTGTGAAATCAGGCGCGATGGGCTCGGTATCGACCACCCGGCGCTCCTCCATCTCCTCGAGCAGCATCGGGAGCTTGGCGATGTTCTGGGTGCCGAAGACGAGGTCGACCGCTTTGCCGCGCTTCGCAATCGCCTCCCCGTCGCGCGTGGCGAAACAGCCGCACACGCCGACTTTGAGGGCGGGATTCGTTTTCTTGAGCTTGTCGAGGCGCCCGATCTGGCTATAAACCTTCTGCTCCGCCTTGTCGCGTATCGAGCAGGTGTTCAGCAGTATGAGGTCGGCCGCTTCGTTAGATTCGGTCTCCTCATACCCTTCAGCTTCCAGATATCCGGTAATCGTCTCCGTATCGTAGCGGTTCATCTGGCAGCCGTATGTGAAAATCTTGAACTTCTTGCTCAAAACACACTCTCCATTATCCGCCCGGCCATCGACGCAACGAAACTCCTGGGCGGCGCGGGTTGCGGGAAATCATTGGGGCCATATTGCGAGGGCGCGTTTTCGATGTCAACTTGAATGATGGAAAAGAACCTTCGATTTTGTTAAAGCTGTCGAGGGTTTGCAATTATTTCTCCTGCAGAGCGGGATGAATGCCATGCGCGTTGTATGTTTTCATGGAAGACGCGAAATCGGCGGGGAGGACCTTTTCCTGAACGCTGCGCGCATCTTCGCCGGCGCAGCCAACCGGGCCGGGTTCTCCGCCCAGGTGCGTACGCCCGGCTTCCCCTCCCCGCCCGGCTCGCCCGACAGGGCGGTGGTGAAAATTTCACGAGATCAATTCGCCGATCTCGCCATCCCGGCGGAGTATGATCTCGAAATCGTCTGCGACCCCCTCCTCGCCGTCGTCCCCCCGATGGGAAACGCCTTAAAGCCCGGCGGCGTCCTGGTCTTGAACACGCAAAACGTCATCCAAGGCCGCGAGATCCGCATCGCTTCGCTGGACCTGGACGCCATTGCCTCGGAGCACGCCGCTACGCCCGAGGCGACGCATCTGGGAGCGGCCCTTGCTGGCTGGGAAACGACCGATGGAGGAATCTCGACTCAAAACGTAATCGAGGCGTACATGGAAATTTCGGGCGAACCCATGCAAGAGGCGGACGAGGAAGCTCTGTCCGAAGCCGTCTCGGCGACGCAAAGAGCATTAAATTCTGGATAGCGAGCAGTCGGACCGGGTGAGATCGCATTTTTCGTGCTGCATTCAATCTTTTTCCCGAAATCTTCCCGTTTCCGTTGACCGCCCATTGGCGCAAAGTGTAGTTTGTGCGCATCGCTTCCGCCCGGTGGAAAATGAATAACCCCTCGCCTACCTCACCCGCCCACGGAAAACACGGATGAAGCAGCTCCCGCGCATAGGCGCGCTTAGCCTTTTGCTCATCGCGCTCCTGGTTTATGGATGTTCTTCGTTCCACGATAATTTTCTCGTGCGATTTTTTGCGCCCAAACCATTCGAAATCGGCCTTTGGGTGCAGGCGGAGGGCGCGAACCGTACCTTCGACAGCGCAGAAAAAATCAAGGCATTGGTGAAGCGCGCTTGCGCCGCAGGCGTAACGGACATCTACGCGCAGGTCTACCGCTCAGGCCGCGCGTGGTTTCCCACCAGACTGGCCGATGACTCCCCTTCAAGGCGCGCGGGACAAGACCCGCTGGCCTTGCTGCTCGATCTGGCCTCCCGAGAGGAGGAATACGGCTGCACCATCAGGGTTCATGCGTGGATAAATGCTTTCGCACTTGCGAGAAACAAGAAAGCGCCCATCATCCGCGAACTCGGAAAAGAAGCCGTGCTCAAGGATCAACACGGGCGCTCACTCCTCGAATATCCCCTTTCGGGAAAACCCGCGTGGGCGAAAGGCTTCGGCCTCGGAACACCGGGAATATTTCTCGACCCCGGCAATCCGGGCGTGCGGGGGCGCATCGTCGAGGTCGCTGCGCATCTCGTGCGGAACTATCCGCGCCTTGCGGGCATCCATCTCGATTTCATCCGCTACCCCTACGCGCTACCCATATCGCCGGGCTCTCGTTTCTCCCCGCGTCTTGATTTTGGCTACAGCGAGGCTTCGGTCGCCCGTTTCAAGCAAGAAACCAGGAAAGCAGCGCCGCGCGCAGGCGCGAGCGTGAAGCGGACGGACGCGTCGGCCTGGGACGCCTGGCGTCGCGCGCAAGTTACGGCGGCGGTGCAGGGCGTCTATGAGACAACTAGAGGTTTAAGGAACCAAGTTATTGTTTCTGCTGCTGTTCTCCCCTGGGCGGAACGGGCCTACCTCTCCGCGTTTCAGGATTGGCGCGGTTGGCTGGAAAGCGGGTTTCTGGATAAGGCCGTGGTCATGAACTATTCCCGCGACGAACATCTGGCCGCCCAGATCAGCCGAAGCGCACTCGCCGCCAGGAGGGTGAGAACCCTGAATCCGCATACACCCAGGGTCGTCATCGGTTTGGGAGCTTATCTGTTCAGTAAAAATCCCGCGGGCCTATGGCGCGAATGGCGCGCCGCACAGGAGGCGGGAGCCGACGGCGTTGCCCTGTTCTCTTATGATCAGATGGTCGGAAACGACGCGATGTGGCAATTCCCCGTTCGGTGAATTCGCCGCCAACCATTGGCGGACAAGCGTTTTGGGCTTGCGTGAAACTTCTTGGATAGCTATAATTCGTCTCCAGAAACGTGAATACCCGCCCCGAACATCAATTCCGCCTAACACATTTTAGTTTCTGTTTTTGGACGTGGTTTCAGCAAGCAGATGAGGCGTGAGCGCGCACGCACCGCCCGCGCGCCGCTCAGGGCGAAAAAGGAGAAGAAGAAAATGAACAAAGGCGAACTCGCAGACGCCATCGCCGCGCAGGCGAACCTGAGCAAGTCGAGCGCACAGGGCGTAGTCGACGCATTCGTGAGCGCCGTAACCTCGGCGCTCCAGAGCGGAGACAAAGTAACGCTCACGGGCTTCGGCACCTTCAGCGTCTCCCAGAGGGCGGCCCGTAAGGCGCGCAACCCGAGAACGGGCGAGGAGATTACGGTGGCGGCGGCCACGGTTCCGAAGTTCAAGGCGGGAGCGGGCCTGAAGGCCTCCGTGAACTAGAACTTACAATCCCGAAGGACGGAAAAACCGGCTCGTCGCAGAAGAACCCCTGTAACCACGGGATAGTCCTGCCCTGAAGTACAAGGAATATGCGTGGACAACCGGGTGCGGGGATAGGTTTGCCCGGACGAAGATCTGAAAATTGTCTCTGCTAATCAATCGGCGCAATGAGGGGGAACCGGGCTTTCGGTTTTCAGCGAAAATGATATTTTGAAGTTGCGTTTCATTTCGGAATAAGGGAGCGGAATCAAGAAATCATGCCGTCTATGGCGACTTCTCCTTCCCATGCCTCCCAGTCCGAAAGCGCATCCACGGATTCGTCAATGAATTCCATGTAATCGCCCGTCATACGCGCTCCCTCTTCTATCAGGCGGCATGTTTTCTCCGTGTTCTCCTCGTTGAAGGGCAACCTTAGCTTCCTGAGAACAATTTTCGTCCGTCCACCCACGAAGAGCTGGTCGACGTCGTGCATATCGCCATAAAACTTGCGTGGCGCGCCGCGAGCCCGCGCGACTTTCTCAGGCTTACAACCATATAAAGCGCCGAGACCCTCGGCGTATTCTCGCTTCTGCGCGTCGCTCATCGCGTTCTGGGCGTCCCGGAGTTGCTCCCCCACCGTCCCGTCGTCGAGATGTATGGCGTAATCCACTGCGATTTCTACCAGAACGTGCGCGAGGTAGTGAAGGGTCGACTCATCGGCCGAAACGCCCATTTCTTTCGTGAATTCACGCATCAGGGGAATGAGTTCAACCCCCTTGAGGTAGGTATAGCCCCGCTTTTGGGAGGGAGACAGTCCGCCCCCCACCTTGGCGATGCTCCCGTAGTGACAGATGTTGTCGACCACCAGATGGCATTTCACCCACAAGAGTTTCGGGAATCGGCCCATGATCCCTGCCGGCGGGGTGAAGCGGTGGGTTTCCCTCGCCTTGAATTCCCCGGAGAGGGGCAGGGAATCGGGTGCTACGTTATAGACGTAGGCGTCTTCCCCAGCGTGTGGCATCTCGGGGTGACGCTCCAGCAGTTCCCGCAAAACCAGCGTGTGGCAGTTCGTGAGCAAAACCCTCGTCTCCCTAAAGCGGCCCCGTCAATGAGTAGCGCCCATCGGCGCACGCGACTTCTCCGGATTCCACGAATCTCTCCAGGTACAGCGATATCACGCGCGCGCCAAGGTCTTTCTGACGCTCGGGCAAATCCTGATAAACGAGGTCCGCGATCTTCTCTGGCGTATCGTGGCCTGCGTCCAGCGCCTCGAGATACTGCACACCGCGCATCTTGCGGTGCTCGATGAGTTCGTCAATCCGGCTTATCGGATCCTCGAGCACCGGGCCGTGTCCCGGATAGATGAGACGGGGGGCGAGCTTCTTCACCTTCTCCAGCGAGTCGAGATAATCGCCCAGATTCCCCTTCGGCGCGACCAGCGCCGTGGTCGATGGCAGGAGAATGTTATCGCCTCCCAGGAGAATCTCCTCCTCCTCCCACCAGAAAGAAAGATGCCCGGGAGAATGGCCCGGCGTGAGAATGGCTTCCAGGCGCATATCTCCCGACTCGATGAATTCCCCTTCCCTGATCGGTAAGACGGGAAGACCTGGCTGCTCTTCTTCCAGGAAGCCCATCTCCAGAGGGTGGGCGTAGGCAGGGACGTTGAATCGTTCACAGACCGCCCTGGCGCCGCCGGAGTGATCGAAGTGGTGATGGGTCAGAACGAGTTTCTCCAACACGCCTCCGGTACGCGCCTCCACCCAGGAGAGCATCTCGGGAATACACTCGCGGTAGCCGGCGTCAAACAGGATGAAAGGCCCATCCCCGATGAGGACCACCTCCACATGTTCCATGAACGAACCCTGAGGGGCTTCCAGCCTGTGGGTCTGGATAAGTTGCGAACCGGTCGATTTCACGTTCAAGAAAATCATCTCCCAGAAATTCATCCAGTGGAGAAAAACTCGCGGGGCCGAGGCCTCGATGAACCGCTCGAGTCAACTTGCGTTCGTCCACTGCGAGAGAGACATTTCCTTCTCTCGCCATTCTCGAGGATGAACAGAAATTCATCGGCCCGGATTTTCGCCAGCCGGAAAAGAAGGTATTTGACAGACACCGAAAATCTGTTATCTTCACTATCATAAAAACCCACAGACAGTAAAGAAAACAACCTATTATTGCGTCGTTTTCTATCGTCTGGGAGTTTTTCTGGGAAAAGCTGAAACAAGCGAAACTTTTTAACCGGGGCTATGTTCCCCATTCTATTCCTGTATGAGGAGATTTTCGATGAAATTCCGTAGCCATTTCTTTGTCGCCGCCGTCGTGGCGGTGGCCGTCTTCGCCTCGGGCGCGCTCGTATCCGAAGCGATGATGAAAAACCAGAAAGAGCTCGTACGCGCGGCGAAAAAAGAGGGCGCCGTAACCATCATTAACCCCCTGTTCAGTGACCGCACGGCCAAGCGCATGGGCCCCGCTTTCGCCAAGCACTATGGTCTCGGCAGCGGCTTCAAATTCCGCAACCTGCGCAAAGGCACCGGCGCCACCGTCTCCCAGGTGCGTCAGGAGATGCGGGCCAACAAGTTCACCGTCGACGTCCACGTGGTGAGCGCGCCCGGCTTCTTCGCCGCTGCCCATAAACGCGGCGCGTACCACAAGCTCGATAGCGCCGAGTGGAACAAACATTTCGCGGGAGTGATCAAAAAAGCCGGTCAGTACGCGAACTACCCCTACGTCGTCACGCCGCTGGCCTACACCTTCCAGCCGGTGTGGAACAGCGCCTGTAAGGGTATGGAGAAAATCAACGTGACGAAGTATGCCGACACCATCGCGAAGAACGTGATGGGCCAGACCATCGCCGGCGACATCACGAAGAGCTTCACCTACACCAACACCGTCATCTCGCTCATCGAGAACGGCATGGACATGAACAAGTACTGGGACGCCCTGAAAGCCACGAAGCCCGTCGTCATGTTCCGCACGGAGCCGAAGATGCAGGTGCTCATCAACTGCGAGCGCGGCCTCGACCCCTGGAACATTACCGGCCGTGTGTATCAGAACGTCATCAAGAAGCCCGACCTCGCTAAAGTCCTCAAGATAGGCTACTACGAAGAAGGCCAGGTCATGCTGGGCAACCAGGCGGCTGTCCTGAACGGCGCGCCGAACCCCAACGCCGGCAAACTGCTGGTTGAATTCCTCCTCACCAAAGAGGGCACCGACGTATACGTGGAAGGCGAGGCCGTCTACAGCTTCCGCGCAGGTTACAAGCCACCTAAGGTTGTGGCTCCCTACCTCCTCGACCTCAGCAAGCATAAGCTGCTGGGTCTCAAGGACTGGGTGTCAGCGCAGAAGAAGTTCAAGGCGACGCGCGGCGAATTCATCAAGCGCTTCAAGTAGGACGAATATCGGTTGTTGCCCGAAAGGGTGGGAGCCTCTCAATAGGGGCTCCCACCCTTTCGGTTTTTATCATGAAACGGGAAATGAGCGGCGCGCCATGCCGCGAGGATTCAGTCGGGGATGGCCGAGAGCGCATCAGCCGCAAGCCCGGCGGAGCCTTCGCGAGATAGTGAGCCGTGAAGATATTCTATTAACTGACTCCCCCCGCGAATCAGCGCACTGGCTTGTGGGGAGAAACTTTTGAAGGCGGCGCATGATTCGCCGGAAAGATTTTATCTGATACAGCTATGACCACAGACACTGCATCACCTCATATCGACGTTGCCCCACCGAGGGGCTGGCGCACATGGTTCACGCAGGAGAACCTCATTACGACCGTCGTCGGCATCATCGTGGCGGTGGCGGTCTTCCTGCCGCTAATCGCGCTCGTCATCAACAGTTTTCTGGTGCTCGACGACTTGGGCTTCGACACCGAATGGGGACTCCAGAACTACAGGGAGGTATTCCAGGGCCGCGTCATCAGAAAAGCCCTCGTCAATACCGCACTCATCAGCACGGGCTGCACCATTCTGGCCACGCTGCTGGGCGTATCGCTCGCGTGGGTCAACGCGAGAACCAACTGCCCGTTCAGAGAACAGCTCGAGCCCTTCAACCTCATCCCCTTCTTCCTGAGCCCTTTCGTCGGCGCCATCGCCTGGCACAACCTGGCTTCCCCGAAAGTCGGCCTCTTGAACAACATGGCGAAAAGTATTTTCGGCATTTCCTTCCCGCTGTTCAACGTCAACAATCTGTGGGGCGTCATCTGGGTGACGGGGATTTTCTTCGCCCCCCTCGTCTACCTGTTCGTGGTGGGTTCGCTCAGGCGCATGGACCCCTCTCTGGAGGACAGCGCCAGAACCACGGGAGCGGGCTTGCTCCGAACCACCATGACAATCACCCTGCCCCTGGTGACGCCCGCGATTCTCTCGGGCGCCATTATCGTGTTCGTGACGACGGCCGGGGAGTTCGGCGTACCCTTCAAGCTCTCCGCCCCCTTCGGCTGGGAGACGCTGACCACGCAGATTTTCACAAAAGCGGTGGGTGATGACGCGAACCACTACCTCGGCGCCGCCATGAGCATGGTGGTGGGCGTGGTAACAGCGTTCTTCATATGGATTCAGCACAGAATCATCGCGCCTCGGGCCTATACGACGGTGACCGGCAAGGGCTTCCGGCCGAATTTAATCGACCTGGGCGGATGGAAGTGGCTCGCCTTCGGCTACAACGTGTTCTACGTGTGCGTCGCCGTTATTCTTCCCATCATCTGTCTTTTATTCGTGAGTCTTCACAAAATCTGGTCGGGGAGCGTCATCTGGTCGGAACTCACCTTTTGGAACTACCAGAAGGTGCTCTTTTTCTGGTGGCCCGAGAGCATCGACGCGGCCACCAACGGCATCATCAACAGCTTTATACTCGCGTTCGGCGGCGCTTCGATCGCCATGGTGCTGGCCATCATCGTGAGCTATATGATCCACCGCACCAAGGGCTTCGGTTCGAAAATGCTCGATTTCCTGAGCGTCATCCCCATCGGGTTCCCCGGCATCGTGCTGGCCATGGGTGTTCTCGTCACCTACATCAAGACGCCCATCTACGCCACGCTGTGGATACTGCTGCTCGGCTACATCACGCGCTTCTTCCCGTACGGGCAGCGGAACATCTCCTCCATCATGATGGCCGTATCGGAAGAACTCGACCAGAGTTCGCGCATGGCGGGGGCTTCCTGGCTCACCACGCTCAGGAGAATCACGATTCCGCTTCTCAAGCCGGGCATTTTCGCCGGGTGGATTCTCCTCTTCGTCATATTCCTGAGAGAACTCTCCATCTCCATCATACTGTATTCCGTCGGCACGGAGACGCTCTCCGTCGGCGTGTATTATCTCTCCAATTTCGAAAACGAACCTATGACGGCGGCCCTTTCCATCGCGCAGACGGTCGCGCTTTTGATCTGCGTCGTCATTTTCCGAAAAGTAGCCGGCAAAGAGGCGCTTACCGCATAAGACTATGACTGATAACAACTATCTCCAGGTAGACTACCTCGTAAAATACTTCGGCGACGACCGCGCCGTGGACGGCATTTCCTTCGGCATTCCGGAGGGGAAATTCCTCACCCTGCTCGGCCCCTCGGGCTGCGGGAAGACCACGACGCTCATGTGCATCGCCGGCCTCCACAAGCCGGACGCGGGCGAGATTCGCATCGGCGCGGACCCGGTCACCTCGATGGAAAAAAGCATCAACATCGCACCCGAGAAACGCAACATCGGCATGGTGTTCCAGAGCTACGCCATCTGGCCGCACATGGACGTGACGCAGAACGTGGCCTATCCGCTCGAGATTCGCAACATGGCGCAATCCGAAATCGACGACCGCGTCGCCGAGGCGCTCAAAATCGTCGGCCTCACCGACATGGCGGATAAAAACGCCACGCAGCTCTCGGGCGGCCAGCAGCAAAGGGCGGCCCTTGCGCGCGCCATGGTCTTCCGGCCGCGCCTTCTGCTCTTCGACGAGCCGCTGAGCAACCTCGATCTCAAGCTCAGGGAACAGATGCGCGTCGAACTCAAGCGGATTCAGCACGAAATCGGCATCACCTCAATCTACGTGACGCACGACCAGGCGGAAGCCCTCGTGATGAGCGACGAGATTATCGTGATGAGCAAGGGAAACATCGAACAATCGGGCGGCCCCCACGCCATCTACGCGCGGCCCGTGAACAAATTCGTGAGCGATTTCATCGGCGTGGCGAATCTGACCGAGGGCAGAATCGTCGGAAACGGCGGTGCGGGAACGGGAACCATCGAGATAGCCCAGGGCGGTGAGGACGTACAACTTCCCTGCCTGCTCGCCGACGGACTTGCAGAGGGCGACGACGCCTATCTCTCCGTTCGCCCCGAGAACGTGAACGCCTCGCGTAAGCCTGTGGACGGCCCCAGAATCGAAGGCGAGGTCATTCAATCGGTCTTTCTGGGCAACTGCCTCGATTGCCGGGTGAAGTGGGGAGAGTTCGAGTGGAAGGTGCTGGCGCATTCGAGAGAACGCCTGCGCGTGGGTGAAAAGGTGTACGTGAGCCTCGACCCCGATCATACGCTGGCCGTCAAGCCCTAGAGGATAAAGAGAGTGTCATTCGTCGAAATCACGAAACTGGTTAAATCATTCGGGCCCGAAGTGGCCGTGGCGGGCATTGATTTGTCCGTCGAGCAAGGGGAGTTCGTCACCCTGCTGGGGCCATCGGGCTGCGGAAAAACCACGACGCTGAGGTGCATCGCCGGCCTCGAGCATCCCGACAGCGGGGATATTCAAATCGAGGGAGACTACGTCACCTCTGCTACAAACGACGTTTTCCTGACGCCCGAAGAAAGAAACCTGGGCATGGTGTTTCAGAGCTACGCCGTCTGGCCGCACATGACGGTCTTCGACAACGTGGCATACGGCCTGAGGATACGGCGCGAAACCAGGGCCGCCATCAAGGAGAAAACGACGAAGGCGCTCAACCTTGTGGGCCTGGGCCATCTGGCCGAACGCTACGCCACCAAGCTCTCCGGTGGGCAGCGCCAGCGCGTCGCCCTCGCCCGCGCCATCGTCTACAACCCAAAAGTCGTGCTTTTCGATGAACCCCTGAGCAACCTCGACGCCAAACTGCGCGAGCAGATGCGCATCGAACTCACGCGCTTGCAGCACGACGTGGGCATCACCTCGATTTACGTCACGCACGACCAGACCGAGGCGCTCGTCATGAGCGACAGGGTCGTCGTGATGGACAAGGGCGTGATCCAGCAAATCGGCGACCCGGAAACCATCTATGCAGAGCCCACGAACGCGTTCGTGGCGAATTTCATCGGCGTGGCCAACTTGATGGAGGGCAAGCTGCTCGGCCACGACGGAGAGCTGACGGAAATAGAAATTCCCCTTGGTGACGGAAGCGCCCCCATCCGCCTCAGGGCCACCGGCGCGGAAGGCGCGCCCGTAGACGCAAAGATCATCCTGAGCATCCGTCCCGAGGACATCCTGCTGCACCTGGAAAAACCGGCCGACGCATCGAACCTCATCGAAGGCGAGGTGATCGACACCGTATACCTGGGCAACTTCCTCGACTGCCAGGTCCAGGTCGGCCCGCATGAGGTCGGCGTGCAAATCGACCACTTCGAGGAACTCGACCTCGGCCAGAAAGTGTATCTCTCTTTCACACCCGACCACGGCCTGTGTCTCACTGAATAATCCCATGCCCCCACGCACGAAGGATGGCCCCAAACTTCTGGCGGGAGGGGACATCGCCATCAACCGCTCGGAGGCGAAAGGCGCTTTCGGCAAGCTGATTCCCCTCCTCCGGGAAGCGGACGTCTCTTTCGCCAACCTGGAACTCCCCCTCTCCCACGGCGGAAAACCCGCGCCCGAGAAAATCCTGCTGCGCGGCGCGCCGGATATGGCCCACGCCCTCACCGAAGCGGGCTTCGACGTCATGGCCTTTGCGAATAACCATGTGCTCGACTATGGGGAGGACGCCTTTGCGGAAACCATGTCGCTCATGGACTCTCTGGGCGTTGCGCTCGTGGGAGGCGGCATGAACCTCGCGCAAGCGAGGAAACCCGTCCTCATCGAGCGCGGGAACCTGACGATAGGCTTTCTGGCGTATTGCTCCGTCATTCCGAGAGGGTTCGAGGCGACTGTATCTGATCCGGGCGTGAACCCCATACGCGCCCACACGGCCTACCGCCCCTGGCGCGACCTCTCCGAATACCCCGGGACCCCGCCGCGAATCGACACTTGGGCGGAACCCGCCCATCTCGCGCGCATGAAGCGCGATATCAGAAATTTTAAGAAAAAAGCAGATTTGGTCGTAGTGAACCACCACTGGGGCACGAGCATGACGCACGAGGTGATGGATTTTGAGCGGGAAATCGCGCACGCCAGTATCGACGCGGGCGCGGACCTGATTTTAGGCGGGCATCCGCACGTTCTCCAGGCGATTGAATTCCACAAGGGCGCACCCATCGTCTACAGCATGGGGAACCTGATCTTCGATTTTGAAATTCCATTCTTCACAGACGAAACGCACGACACCTTCCTGTTCGGCTGCACCCTGACCAAACAGGGAGTGAGAGAACTCTATCTGATGCCCGTGACGGCCGGGGTATTTTCCAAACCCAGGCTCCATTCTCCCAGCCGGGGTGATGGCCGCCGAATCGTCGACGTGATGAACGCGCTGAACGAGCCATTCGGGACCAGGCTGGAAGTTCAGGATGATCGTGTATCGATATCCGCCCCCTGAAAACTCACACCCGCGTAGGCTTCAATTACCCTCACCCGACGTATTTTCCCTTTCTGGAATCCTCTAACTCAGCACCCCTTCGGCGTCGCGGACCGGCCCTTTGATGATGATGGCCTGCATCTTCTCGCCCACAGCCGCCGTCTTGTGCTCCATGCCTGCCGGAATGAAGGCCACAGCCCCCGGGTAGAGGTCGATTTTCTCGCCGTGCGTTTCCGTATAGCCCCGCCCGCTCAGCACCCAGATGACTTCTTCCTGTCCGGGATGCGCGTGTGGCTCATGCGGGGTCGCAGGGTCGTACTCGGTGAGTCCCACGCGCACGTGCTCGGAGCCGTTCGCTGTCGGACTCACCAGGATTTTCGTCTGCCCCCACTCCACGGGCTTGAAAGCAGCTTTTGCAACGTCCACCACTGATTTTTCCGGCATTTTCATCTCCTCTATATTACTTTAATAACTCCCTGTAACTTGTACTATTTCAATCGGTTTCTTACGGCATCTCCGCATTCTTTCGTAGTCAACTTCCCCCCGAGATCCGCCGTGCGTTCCCCGTGCGCGATGGCCTCTTCCACGGCTCGCCGTATAGCGGCTCCGCCCTCCCCGCAGCCGAGATGATCCAGTAGCAGAGCGCCCGTCAAAATGGCCGCCATCGGGTTGGCGATACCGCGCCCGTAGATGTCGGGCGCCGTGCCGTGCACCGGTTCGAACATCGAAACCCCCTCGAGATTCACGTTCGCAGAAGGCGCAAGACCCAGCCCGCCCACGAGGCCCGAAGTGACGTCGCTCAGGATGTCGCCAAACATGTTGTTCGTAACGATGACGTCGAATTCTCCGGGATGCTGAATCACTTCCATCGCCACCGCGTCGATGTGCTTGGCTTCGGACTCGATATCTTCAAAATCCGCCCTCACCTCATCGAACACGCGCCGCCAGATCCCGCCTGCGTAGCGAAGCCCGCTCGCCTTGTCCGCCATGGTGACTTTTTGGCGCTTATGACGCCTCGCGAAATCGAACGACGCCCTGATGACGCGCTCCACCCCCTTGTATGTGTGCACTTCTTCCTGCAGGGCGACCTCGTCTTTCGTGCCCTGCTTGAAAAATCCGCCCACGTTTACGAACAGGCCCTCGGTGTTCTCACGCACGACGACGTGGTCGACCTCCCCTGCCCCTTTATTCTTGAGCGGCGTCAAATCCTCGTGATAAAGCCTGCAGGGACGGATGTTGGCGTATAAGTCCAGCCCGAAGCGGACCCCCAGAATCACCTCTTCCTGCACGATCGAGCCGGGAACCCGCGGATCGCCGATGGCGCCTTGGAATACGGCTTCGAAGCCCGCCCGAAGGGTATCGCACCCGTCTTCGGGCATCCCCCTGCCCTGCTCCAGATACCGATCGCTTCCCCAGTCGAAGTATTCGAAATCTACCGGAAACGAGGCCGCCTCCGCCGCCGCCTTGAGCGTCTCCTCCGCTTCGGGCATCACTTCGTTCGCAATACCGTCTCCACGCACCACCGCAATGCGAGCCACTTTCATCTCTCCCCTGTTCCAAAGCGTAAATCCCGGAAAGAAGCGCATTCTGACAAAAGGCGAGCGCCACCCGCAAGGTGTTGCGCACTCCTGTGAGACTTCCCGAAAAACGCAAAGAAAGGCTAAGATGGCACGGCATTCACAGCATCAACAATAGTCAACATTTTTCGAGGAGGTTTTCATGGTCGAGTCCGGTCCCCTGCCCGAAGGCACGGTAAGGTTTCCCCCCGAAGTCGTCGAAGAGTTCGTCTACACCATATTCCGCAGCAAGGACGTGCCCGAAGATGACGCCCGCCTGGTGGCGAAAGTATTGGTCAGCGCCGATTTGAGAGGCATACGCAGCCACGGGGCGGCGCGGCTGACGTTCTTCATGGTTCGCCTCGAAAACGGCGTACTCAACAGCAGACCCGACATGAAGTTCTTCAAGGGAAGCGACACCACCGGCCTTCTCGACGCGGACGACGCCATCGGCATCGTCGCCTCGAACCGTGCGATGGACGAAGCCCTCGCCATGGCGGAAAAGCATGGTTCCGGCTTCGTTACAGTCCGCAACAGCAGCCACTTCGGCTATGCAGGCTATTGGGCCAAGAAGGCGATGGAAGCGGGTTACATCGGCATCAGCATGACGAACGGCGGACGCCGCACCGCCCCCACTTTTGGGGGGGAAGCGCTCTTCGGCACCAACCCGATGAGCGTGGCGATACCCGGCGGACCGGGAGGAACCGATTTTCACCTCGACATGGCCACCGCCGTGACGGCCGTCGGCAAAATCGAGACGGCCCTGCGCGAAGGCCGGGAAATTCCCAAAGGCTGGGTTCTCTCTTCGATGGGAACGCCTACCTTGAACGAGAAGAGCATCCTGAACTACGAGGTGCCGCTTGCGCCCCTGGGCGGCGAAGGAGACGAGAACGGGGGCCACAAGGGCTATGGCCTGCAGCTCATGATCGAACTTCTGTGCGGCGTGCTCTCGGGCGCTGGTCTGGAAAGCCGTATGGCGGGCGCATCGGGTACGGCGAAATCCGCCACGGGTCATTTCATGGGCGCAATCAAGATGTCGGGCTTCAGGGACTTATCCGCCATGTTCGGGGACATGGGAAAACTCTTCGACGTTATCCGGGGCGCAAAGAAGGCGCCGGGCCACGACCGTATCTACATCCACGGTGAGCCCGAGGCGATCGCCGAGGAGGAGAACAGGCGCATCGGCGTACCCATCACACCTGCCGTTTTGGAGCAGATACAAAGGCTGAACGAAGAGCTGGAGCTCGGTTTCGAGCTTTGAAGTTTCAGGTGCTTCAGAGGTGGTTTTCAGGAACGAACCGCTTGTCTTAGATATTCGACAATCGCGGGAGCGTCCCATTTGCGGGAGCCGATAACTTTCTGCAAGAGACGGCCCTGGCGGTCCACGATGAACGTCTCCGGCACGCCTGTCGTGCGGTAGAGTTTCTTGATGCTCCCGCGCGGGTCGAGCAGAATCGGGAACGTGAGGCCGAAGCGATCGACGAATTTCCGGACAGCGTCCGCTCCCAGGGCGTCGATGCTTACCGCCAGGATCTCGAACGGCGCGCCGTCTTTTTTCATCCGGGCGTAGAGGCGCTGCAAATCCGGCATCTCATCCAGACACGGAACGCACCACGTTGCCCACACGTTGATGAGCACCACCTTGTTCTTCAGACTCGCCAGGGAGGAACTCCCCCCGCCCAGAAGCGGATATTCGAAAAGCGGAACCTGGCCGCCGGTTTCGAGTTTGGGGGCGGGCGCCTCTTCGACTCGTTCCGTCGTCAGACGCTCACCGACCGCCCAGAGCAGCGTCAGCAGAAGTGGAGCCAGGATGAACGCCAGGGCCAGCCGTTTCGCTTTTCGCTGGTCAGGTCTCGAGCTTTTAGACGCTTCCATGCCTTCAGCTTTTCTCATCGAGCAGATGTCCTACAAGAGCAAAAGCAGCCTCACTGTCCCATTCGCGGGGGCCTACGCCATAGCCCACAACTTGGCCTTTTCTGTCCAGGAGATACGATGTCGGCAGTCCCCGCACCTTGTAAAGCGCCTTCGCCCTGTGCTCGGGGTCGAGGACGATGGGAAAAGTCAGTTTCAACTTCGCTACGAAATCACGCACTTCCTGCTCATTGCCCTGGTCCAGCGATATCGCAACTATCTCGAGGCCTTGCGGCTTAAACTTCGCATATAGCCGCTCCATTGAGGGCATTTCACGGATGCACGGCTGACACCAAGTCGCCCAGAAATTCACCAGTACGAGTTTACCCGCGTGCTGTGTGAGGGAATGATTCTGCCCATCCAGAGCTTTGAGCAACACATCCGGGGCATCGGCTCGCTTAGCCTGCTTCAGAAAAATCATGTCGCGGTACAGGGCGGCGTCATCCCCCGCGGACACCTTGCCCTCTGGCTGCGCTTGCTTTACCTCAATCTCCCGGGTCGGCGTCGAATCTCGATTCCCGAAATACACCATCATCCAGACCACCAGGACGAGGCTGATAACCATCCCAATCAGCCGCCACTTGATGCTCCTGCGTTTTGGAGAAATCCCATCGAGGTTTCTGGCAAGTTCGGACTTCGGATTGTAGTTCATCAAAAACTCCCGGCTTGCGGAGTATGGCGGCTCAACCCTCGAAATCACCAAGCTCGCGCTGCAGACGATTTTCAAGAGAGTCATCCGAGGTGGCGACACGCGGGACTTCTCTGCTGGCTTGGTTTTGCTCTGCCTCTTCCGGGCGCCTTACCCAAGACCTCACCAGGACGAAGACAACGCCGAAGCCCGCCAGCAACCCTCCGAATGGAAGAAGCCAGGCGGTGAGATAAAAACCCTCCGCCGGCGGTTTGGGCAAAACGTCTCTACCGTATACTTCAACGAAATACCGGACGATCTGCTCTTTCGACTCTCCGGCGAATATCTTGCGGCGCACGAGTTCACGGAGTTGGGCGCCCTCACTGCTTGGGCAGTCATGCAACAGTTTTCCGGGGCAGACCGGACTCATGAGGGCGCCTGCCACCTCGGAGAATGTGGTCTTGGCTCCCGGCGAAGCGGCCTGCACCGCCTGATGCGGATAAATGACGATTACAAGACACAAAGCGAGCAAAAAACGTATCATGGGGAATCTTCCCTGGGGTTAAGTTTTTTCTCCTCCTCCACCAAAATATCCATCCGCGCCCTAAGAGTCCACCAATAAAGCGCGAACCCGCCCAAAACGACGATGTACGCCGCCGCCACGTAGCCCATCATGCTCCCTCCCGCGCGGCGCGGGCTTCTTCCACCCGCGCGTTCAGACGCTCGATCTGCGCGCGCTTTCGGACAAAACAGACGAACAGGAGCATAAAGGCCAGCAAGGTGCTCCACAAGGCGACGTGCATGGAATCGGGCAAGTCCCTTAGTCCGCCAGAGCGCATTACCACGGGCTTGGGATGCAGCGTACGCCACCATTCCACCGACATGTGCACGATGGGCACGTTCAGGAAACCGACAATCCCCATCACGGCGGCGAAACGCGCCCTTTGTTCGGGTTCCGTCATATAGGCGCGCAGCATCAGATATCCCACGTATATCATCCACAGGATGAGCGTGGTGGTGAGTCTAGCGTCCCACGTCCACCACACGCCCCATACCGGCCGCGCCCAGATTGGGCCGGTGATGAGCACCAGCGTGCAGAAGACGACCCCCGACTCCGCGCAGGCGTGCGCGCGGATGTCGTCGTCCGGATTCCTTCTCGCCAGATATTTAATTGAAAAAATGAAGACCAGGAAAAAAGCGAAATATGCCACCCAGGCCGATGGGACGTGAATGTAGAAAATCCGTTGTGGCGCTCCCTGGAGCCTGTCGGTTCCGGCAATGTAAAAATCCGCGAAAATAGCGAAAGAAAGAATGACCAGTGTGAGAACCGGCAACCACTGAAAGACGCCCCGCTCGTCTCGATACATCATGCGCTCCTCCCTGAGGTGCAGAGCGGCGGCAGGGAATAAAGTAACATAATAAATACAGAGGCATAACTCATTGATATTATTCTTCTAGAATATATTCGAAAACCAAAGAGGCGGCCACCAGGAATACAACATCATACACCAACATCAAGCGAATCCAATCCCTTGAATCCGCCCAACCGCCACCGCCGAGATGGGCTTCGCTCGCCTTGACTGCGGCGATCAGAACAGGCACGAGAACGGGAAACATCAAGACGGGCAGCAAGACCTCGCGCGTTCTCGTGCGCGCGCTCATTGCTGAGAACAAGGTGCCCGCAGCCGCGATTCCAACTGTGGCGGATATGGCGACGATCGCAAGTGCACCGGCCGATTTCCACACGTTCGCTTGATAGAGAACGGCCAGAACGGCGAAGCCCACCACTTCCATAATCCCCATCAAAACGGCCACGGACACCACTTTGCCCAAGTACAGCGCGGAGGGGTCGGAAGGACTCAGGTACATGGCCGAAAACCCCGCACTCTCGCGCTCCACACTCATGGTCCGAGAAAGCCCGATGACGCAGGCGAACAAGAAGGATATCCACAGAATACCCGCCTGCACGGCGCGGGCGTTCTCTCCGCTGCCGCCCCCCGGGCCAAAGGCGAAGCTGAACAACGTGAGCACCAGCAGCGCGAAAACCACCATGACGAGTAGGCTTTCCTTCGTCCGCCATTCTAGGCGCAAATCCTTTTCCACGACCGCGAAGAGGACGTAGAAAAAACGCCTCATGCCGGACCTTCGGAGGCCTCATCGAACGCGGCCAACAACTCTTCTTCTTTCGAATTATCAGCATTCCCCTCATAGGCAAGCCTGCCACCACCCAAAACGGCGATCCTGCCCGCCATATCAAAGGCTTTTGACAGGTCGTGCGTCGTAAACACCACGATGCGAGCATGATGCTCGCAAAGCGCACGCACGACGCTCTCCAGACGTCCGGCGGCTTCGGGGTCGAGGCCGGAGAAAGGCTCATCGAGCAACACGACTTCAGGATCGTGTAAAAGCGCGCGCGCAAGGGATGCGCGCTGCCTGAGGCCCTGGCTCAATACGCGCACGGGCTCAGCGAGACGATCCGTGATGCCGAGCGTCTCCGCCAACAACTCCACACGCCCCGAAATATCTCCACTCTCCATGCCAAACAGCTTGGCGAAATAGCCGAGGTTCTCACGTATCGTCAGACCCGCATAGAGCATGGGTTCGTGTGTGAGCAGGCCGATTCCACCCTTCGCCTCGCGGGAGATCGGCTCCCCGCCTACCCTCACCGTTCCTTCCGTGGGCATCAACAGACCGGCAAAGGTTTTGAGAAGCGTGGTCTTGCCCGAGCCGTTCTTGCCAAGAAGAGCCAGCGTCTCTCCTGGGGAGACGGACAGGTTCAAATCCTTGAGCGCCCACCTCCATCCATATCGCCTGGATACGCCAAGAGCCTCCAGCACGGCATCCGCCCTCTTAGTCCGAGAGTTCTTTCAGGCGCTCGTAACGCGTTGCGCGCTCGCGGCCATGATCGTCGGCGGAAATCTCTCCCGCTGCAAGCCTGTCATCGAGCAAAGCGATGGCGCGCAATGTCTCCTCGCGCTCCACCTGGGCGGAGTAGGCCGTGTTCCTTTTTCTGCGGATGTAAACCCCCAACCCCAGGCTCAAGACGACCATAACGCCACCTACGATGTAAAAAACACCCAAGCCGCCCATCGAATCGGGCGCCTGCATATCGATCTGCACCACCGCACCCGCCTTCGCAGTCCCCACGAAACGATTGTATTCCCTGTTCTGAAACTTGACGTCGGGCTGTACTGAAAGGCCGATAGCCTGGGCCTGTACGCGATCTTTCTCGGGCAGGACGGCCAGACTCGGCGTGTCGTAAAGAATCGGTTTTTCCACCCTGATGCCGCCGAATTCATCCTCGAGCCGATAAAGCAGGACGATAAATTTACGTCCCGGTGGTATGGGTTCGCTCGTTCTCAGTTCATTCCCCACAGAGGCGAGGAATTTAGGGTCCAACCCGGAGGGCGCCGCGCCCCATCGCGCTCTGGGGTTTCTGATGTTGCTGCTTCTCGGCAAAACGAAGCGCAGCGTGGGAGCGCCGCCTTTCGAGACGATGGTGGCGCTGCCCTCGTTCTCGAAATCCATCATCTCCACAAACTCGAAAAAACCCTTCTCCAGCCGGATGGTGACGATGTCGCGTTTGAGCTTGAGACGGGAGAGGTCGGTCGTCGTGGGGCCGGAGGTTTGAACCTTCGCCTTGGGTGGCGCGGCCTGTAATTTCGCCGTACCCGCATATGAGAAGACGGGCGCGGAACAGGCCACGAATAAGCTCAGGAAGATAAATGACCAAGTGGGTCTGAAGCGTTTCAACTTAGCTGGCGCCCACAGGCGGCGCAGAAATTATCCGTTTGGCTCACGGCGTTGCCGCACGAGGCGCAAAACCGGGGTTTCGGGCTTTTCGCTTGCTCATCAGATGGCGGATCGGCCAATTCAACTGGCGATTTACCCACCTGTTTTCTATAGCGCAGGATTTCCGCCTCCAGGCGCTCATCGAGCGAGTGTGGCTTCTCAATCGCGACTTTTTCGGTTGGCGGGCGTTTCGTTTCGAGCCGGGCCGCCGCCTCGGCCGCTTCTCGTTCGCTAATTCGAACGGGCGCCATGCCCTCCTTCACCCCTCGGGCATCGAGGCGTCTGAGCACCCCTACCGCACGGGCGCGTGCAGGCGTCATCATCTGGTCGTAGTCTTCATCGGAGAGCTTGCCCATCTCCTTGTCGAACTCGATATCCATGATGTTCTTGTAGGCCTGCTCACGCTCCATCAACAGTCGCGTCACCTCCCGGTCCGTAAGCGGCTGAGCGCTATCCTCATCCGGTAAGACGCCCTGGGCCGTCTGGGGGCGCATGATGGGCAAGATGGTGTAGAAAAACGCCGCGCCTACGGCCCCTGTAGCGATGATGACCCCCAGAATTTCCATCACGCTAAGCCCGCTTTTTTCTTCGCCTGCCCCAGCGCTCCGGCAGGAAGCAGACGATTGAGCCGAGCGTGAAGACGACGCCTCCCGCCCACACCCAGTTCACCAACGGGTTCACCATGAACTTGAACGTGGCCGTGCCGTCGGGGTCCGCCTCTGCGAAGACGGCATAGATGTCCGAACGCGCCCCCCGGCGGATGCCGGGCTCCGTCGTCGGCTGCGGCGGCGTGAAATAAAGTCTTTTCTCCGGTTCCACTTCTCCGATGCGATACCCCGCCCGATAGACGCCCAGGCGCGCGAAGGCGGAGCGGTATTGCGGCGTCGTGTTCTCGCGAATCCCCTCATAGCGCATCCGTACGCCGTTGAGCGCGAAACTCTCGCCCAGGCGCAGTCGCACCTCACCCACTTCCTGATAGGCCGAGGACGCCGCTACGCCCACGAACAATATCGCCATTCCCAGGTGGACGATGTAGCCCCCGAATCGCCTCTTGTTGCGCATGGTGAGTTCCCACGCGGCCTGGACGATGCGCTCCCCCTGGTGACGAACGCGCGAGGATATACCCCGCCAATACTCCAAAACGATGGTCCCCACCACAAACGCGCTCAAACCGAACGCGAGCGCCGCGTATACGTGGTGGACGCCGAATAGCATCAAAACGACCAGGGCGCCCACGGCCACCACCGAGGGATAGACGAAACTCCTGTTCATCTGTTTTCGCGAGGTCCTGCGCCATGCGAAAAGAGGACCCGCGCCGCAAAGCAAAATCAGCAACAGCCCGATGGGCACGTTCACCTGATTGAAAAACGGCGGCCCCACGGTGACCTTGACGCCCTTCACGGCTTCAGAGACGACCGGAAAAATCGTCCCCCAGAAGACGGCGAACGTGATGCCCATGAGTACGACGTTGTTGAGCAGAAAACTCGCCTCGCGCGAGAAGAAGCTCTCCATCTCGTGTTCGCTCTGAAGTTCGGGCAGACGCCAAATCATCAGGCCAAAGGATATGACGACCGCCACCAATAAGTAGACCAGAAACGCCCAGCCGAACGATGAGTCCGCAAAGGCATGCACGCTCGAGATAATGCCGCTTCGCGTGAGGAAAGTGCCGAAAATCGTGAGTGCGTATGTGATGATGATGAGCGAGACGTTCCAGACCTTGAGCATCCCGCGTTTTTCCTGAATCATCACCGAATGCAGAAAAGCGGTCCCCACGAGCCAGGGCATGAGGCTCGCGTTCTCCACCGGGTCCCACGCCCAGTATCCGCCCCAGCCCAGTTCCTTGTAGGCCCATGCGCCGCCGAGCAGGATGCCGACGCCGTTGAAGAACCAGGCGAACAGCGTCCAGCGGCGCGTTGAGGTGATCCAGTCGGTATCGAGCTTGCCGCTCGCCAGGGCGCCGATGCAAAAGGCAAAAGGAACGGCGAAACCCACGTAGCCGAGATACAGATTGGGCGGGTGGATCACCATCCCCCAATCCTGGAGCAGCGGGTTCAGGCCGCGTCCATCCGCTGGGGGGGTAGCAAGCGTATCAAAGGGCGGGGTGACAAAATTGAGAATCACCAGGAAGAAGAGCGCCGTGGCCATGAGCGTAGCCGTGACATACGGCATCAATTCCAGGTTCCTGTGGCGGTTTTGCCGGATCACGACGAACGCATACACGCACAAGAGCAAGAGCCACAGCAGTAGGCTGCCCTCCTGCCCTCCCCAGAACGCGCTGAAGCGGTAAAAGCCGTTCAACGTGTTGTTGACGTGTCCCGCCACGTATTCCACGCGGTAATCGCGCACCATCAACAGATAAACGAGGGCCACACTCGCGCCGCTCACCAGCCAGAAAACTCCGATGGCGGCGTTTCGGCCCGCGGCGATGAGGTCGGCCCTGCGCTTTATAGCGCCGAAAATGCAAGCTCCGATCCCGAACACCGCCAGGACGAGCGACGCCAGCAAACTGTAATGTCCGAACTGGATGGCGATCAACTGAAGACTCCCGGGGTGGAGGGGATATTCAAGACAGCACGAGATACAAGGGTCTTTCCTCGCGGATTTGGGGCTAACGGGCCTCAGACATCTGCTTGCGCTTCGTGGCTTGTTTCATCAATGCCTCGTGATCCGTCGGTATGCTCTCCCCCGCCTCCTTCATTTCCTCGAATTTCGAGGGGCACGCTACCATCAGGTTCTTCGCCACCAAAACCCCTTTGCCGTTGAGCTTTCCCTCGGCAATGACCGGAAACCCGTTCTCGAGCAAATCGGGGGGAACACCCTTGTAACTCACGGGCAAGGTCCCCTTCTCACCCTGGATATGGAAGGCGAGCAGCATGGCGTCGGGATTTTTCTGGAGTGACCTGGGCACAATCTTGCCCTGCACCCTGATGCCGCGTCCCCCCAGAGCCGGCGCCTTCTGGGACACCTCGTCCACGGTCAGGAAGTACACCAGATTCTCGCTCTGAAACCCTGAAATGGCCAGATAGGCGAAAGCGCTCAAGATGACAACGCCCGCGATAATAAACTTGATTTTCTGAACGCTCATCCATTACCTCTCGGCGGCCCAAAACAGCGTCTTTCAAGAATACGACGATCGTATGTTTCTTTCAACCGAGCCGTGGGCATAGCCTCCACATAACTCAACTTTTTTCAAAGAAAAACCGGCGGGGTCCAAAAACCCCGCCGGCCAGAAATGCTCGAAATTGCCCTCTTATACCACTTCCCGTTCCTCGATCCAGGGCATCATCGCGCGCAGGCGGCGGCCGACCACCTCGATGTCGTGCTCCTTCTCCTTGCGCACCACGGTGTTGAACGTAGGCCGGTTCACCATGTTCTCGTTGATCCACTCGCTGGCAAATTTGCCGGTCTGGATGTCACGCAGGATTCCGCGCATCCGCTCACGTGTCGCATCGTCGATAACGACCTTGCCCCGTGTGATGTCTCCGTACTCGGCGGTATCCGAAACCGAATAGCGCATCATGGTGATGCCACCCTGGTAGATCAGGTCGGTGATCAGTTTTACCTCGTGGAGGCACTCGAAATAAGCAAGCGCGGGCTGGTAACCCGCTTCCACGAGCGTTTCGAACGCGACGCGAATCAACTCGGTGATGCCGCCGCACAGCACCGCCTGCTCGCCGAAGAGGTCCGTCTCGGTCTCCTCCTCGATGGTCGTCTCGATGATGCCGGCGCGGGCGCAGCCCACCGCCTTGCCGTAAGCCAGGGCGTATTCTTTCGCCTTGCCCGTGGCGTCCTGAAAAACGGCCACCAAACCCGGCACGCCGCGCCCGTCCTCATATTGGAACCGCATGGTGTGGCCCGGGCTTTTGGGCGCGATCATCACGACGTCGATGTTCTCGGGAGGAATGATTTGTCCGTAATTCAGGTTGAAGCCATGAGCAACCACCAGGGCGTCGCCGTCTTTCATGTTGGGCGCAATGTCTGCATTCCAGATTGCGGGCTGGAGATGATCCTGCGTGAGGATGACCACCATGTCGCCCGCCTTGGCCGCCTCGGCCGTTTCCATCACCTCGAGGCCGTCATCTTCGACCTGCTTCCACCGGGGGGAAGTTTTCCTGAGACCCACGACGACGTCCGCGCCGCTGTCCTGTGCGTTCAGCGCATGGGCGCGCCCCTGGCTCCCGTAGCCGATGACGGCGATTTTTCTGTTCTGCAGCAGATTCAGGTCCGAATCGGCGTCATAGTAAATTTTCAGGTCTTTCAACAACTGTTCTTCATTCACTTTGCTCATGGCCATTGGCCCTCCAGGATTCGCAGCCCGCGCCGCGCCGCCAAATATCGATCTACTTGAGACGAAAAAAACCGCATATCGAAAAACTCGGTTTCTCGTGGGAAACCGCTGAAAAAAGAGACCATAATCTAGGAGCCGTCAGCAGGAGCGTCAAGGCGCTCCGGGCATCGAGGCAATGATCCTCGCCAGAGGACCATAGAGACGCAAAAAAGCCGAAGCAATACGCCCCGGCTTTTTCAGAATACTCTTCTATACCGCGGAGGTAATAACGGGCCTGTCGATTCCCTTGAAAGCGACCGCGATCTCATCAGCCGCTTTCGCGGCCGCATCCGCCGCTTCCTGCGCGAGCGCTTTTGCTCTCTCGGCCGCCTGGCGGGCAGATTCGGTCGTCCTCTCTTTGGCATCCGCCAGATATGCGCTTGCCTGCGCAGAAAATTCGGAGGCCTCCGCCGCGGCGTATTTGGCCTGTTCGACGGCCGCCATCGCCATATCCTTGCCCTTCTCCATCATTAGGCGTACGGCTTGGTCAGCATTATCTTCTTTGTGGCGAAGTGCATGAGAGGCGTGCGCGAGGGCCGTGTTGACCGATTCCATGGCCTTACGTGCGGATTCCATCGCCGCCTCGCTTGCTTCGGTCAAGGAGGGCATTCGAGGGACTTCGAGCGGCATCGTGGGGTCGGTCATCGTGTGGAGCACTTCGGCCCGCGCTTCTTCCGATGCCAGCCTTCTCGCCTCGGAGGCGCGCAAGCCCTCCTCGTCCACCATGATGTCCAGTCTTTTCGCCACGATGCGCTGGCTCGGCTCCCTCACCCCCCAGACCAGACCCATGATCTCCATGATCTTGATGAACCTATAGGTGATGTCCACCTCGAACCACCGCTGGCCGTGGGCGGCCGAGCGCTGGTCCGCATGGTGGTTGTTGTGCCAACCCTCGCCGAAGGAGAAGATTGCGACGAGCCAGTTGTTGGTGCTCTCCTCGTCCGTGTTGTAGTTGCGGTAACCGAAGGTATGCGTCATCGAATTCACCGCCCAGGTGCAGTGCCACAAAACGACCGTTCGCACGAATACGCCCCAAACGAGCCAGGACATGCCCAAGCCGCCGTATAATTCCCCGGCGAAGTAGATCGCCACCGCCGTCAGAATATAGATGGGGAAAAAGAATTTATCGAAAAAACGCTGCCATTTATCGCGGTGTAAATCCTTGGCGAAGCGCGAATACTCGTCATAGGTGTGCGCGTCCGGCAAATTGACGAAAAGCCATCCGGCATGCGCCCACAAGAAGTTCACCAGCGGGGAATGGGGGTCGGGCTCCTCGTCCGATTCCTTGTGGTGTATGCGGTGCATCGCCACCCACTCGATGGGCCCGCTCTGAAGCGCCTGACAGGCGCAGAAAGTCAGGAAATACTCCACCGGCTTATACGTCTGAAAACTCCTGTGCGTCAGGAGCCGGTGATAGGAAACAGTTACTCCCACCATCCCGGCGACGAAATACATCACGATTCCTACAATGAGACCGGAAACGCTGAAATAACTCAAATCAAAAGCCATCAGGGCGAGCAGATGGATCACCCCAATGACGAAGACCGTCTCCCACTGGAGCTTCCTTTCGGCTTTTCTGTGAATTGCTAGGCTGTGTTTCTTAGGCGCCGTGGACAAGGGTTTTCTCCCATTCTTGAAGAATCAATCTGCAAGAGCATCCCAGAGTGTCGTTTCAGGTATGATCGGGCGTTCAAGCGAAGTTGCCATGCCAATCTTCAGTCAAACTCAATACTGTGAGCAAACCCGGATATAATGGGCCAGACGGGTTCAGAAATCAAGTCCCCCAAAAAGAAATCTCTCCCGAAAGACGAATCTTTCACAACTTTTTATCAAAATCGACCATGAGGGCGCTGCGGTCTTAAAATACAGGCGAATTCGCTCTTCCGCATTGTCATTTTGCCGATTCTCCCGTAATAAACGAATTTCATAATCACACGTCATCCTGCGAGGAGAACACCATGCCCGAAGTGAGAACAAACGGCGTCAGTCTGTATTACGAAGCCAGCGGCGAGGGTGCGCCCATCGTCTTCGTTCATGAATTCGCGGGCGACTGCCGCAGTTGGGAGGATCAGGTCCGCTATTTCAACCGCAGGTACAGGGTCATCACTTACAACGCAAGAGGATTCCCGCCCTCCGAGGTGCCCGAAGACGCATCGCAATACAGCCAGGACATTGCCGTGAACGACCTGGCGGGCCTAATCAGAGATCTGGGCCTCGCGCCCGCCCACGTCGTAGGACTATCGATGGGCGGCTATGCGACTCTCCACCTTGGCCTCCGCCACCCGGAACTTACCCGCTCCATCGTCGTGGCCGGGTGCGGCTACGGCTCCGAAATGGATCAGCGCGAACGATTCCAAAAAGACGCGAACGAAGTGGCCGACCGGTTTCTGAACGAGAGCTTGGAGAAGTTCGGCCCCGTCTACACCGCCGGCCCCACGCGCATGCAACTGAAAAGAAAAGACGCGATTGGCTACCAGAAATTCATCGACCACTTCATGAGCCATTCCCCTCTGGGCTGCTCGAACACGATGCGCGGGGTACAGAGCGCGAGGCCTTCGGTCTATGAACTCGGAGAGCAGATGAAGAACTGCTCCGTGCCCACTCTCGTCCTCACGGGGGATGAAGACTTCCCCTGCCTGGAACCCGGGCTGTTTATGAAGCGCAACATCCAGACGGCCGCCCTCGTCACCTTCCCCAACGCCGGCCACCTCATCAACCTCGAAGAGCCCGCCATGTTCAACCGCGTCGTTCTCGAGTTCATCACTGAGGTGGACGCCGGACGCTGGCCGACGCGCGACCCGCTCTCGATGGGAGAATCCGCGTTACTGCCGGACGAGGAATAGTTATTTCAGGTCAAGGAGAAGACATGCCGGGCAAGCTGGAAGGAAAGAGAACCATCGTCACGGGCGCCTCATCGGGTATCGGTGCGGCCATCACGCGCAGATTCAGCGCGGAGGGCGCATCCATCTGGGCGGCGGGCGGTTTCAACCAGGAACGCTTGAGTGGAATCATCACCGAATGTAGCGCAGGAGGCGGAAAAATCGACGGTCGATGCTACGACTTGAGAGACGCGCGAAAAGCAAACGACCTCATGAGCGACGGCGCACAATTCCTGGGCGGTCTCGATATCATGGTGAATTGCGCCGCCATGCGAGGGCACAAGAGTTTTCTCGAATTCACCGACGAGCAAATTGACGACCTGTACGAAGTGAACGCGAAATCCGTGTTCATCGCCACGCGCGAGGCGGCCAGGCTCATGGCGCCCCAGGGAAAGGGAAAAATCCTGATGATCGGCTCCATCGACGGCGAGCGCGGGGTTCCCGGCAACGCCCTCTATTGCGCCACAAAAACCTCCATGCACAACTTGACGCGCGCCCTCGCCGTGGAACTCGGCCCCATGGGACTGCGCGTCAACTGTCTCATGCCGGGCACCACCGAGAGCGAGCGCGTGAAGGAGATCCACATCAACGATCCCGTGCGCGCCCAGGCGAAACTGCCCCGTATACCCGTGAACCGCTTTGCGACTCCCGAGGAAATGGCCGTAGTATCGCTCTTCATGGCCTCGGACGAAAATGATTTCATGAACGGCGCCTTCATCTCTTGCGACGGCGGCACACTGGCGATGTAGCCGGACTGCGGTCCCTGAGAAGAGGAATACCCCGACCATAAGAAAACATCACGATTTGCCAACCCACGGAGGTTTATCGAGCGATGAAGAAAGCCCCTATCGTTTGTGAGGATGTCTCCCCCGCATTCCCGCCCTATCCGGTGGCAGTCAAGGCCGGCGAGCTATTGTTCGTCTCAGGATTAAGACCCGTCGGCCCGGCTGGATTCGCAGACCTGCCCGAAGCCGGACGCGAGCAGATGCAGGGCTACCCACTCGCCGACCTCACGGAAGAGCGAGTCGTCGCCGACTCCTGGGCTGTCCACGACAGCCTTGAAAAAGTTCTCGTCGCAGCGGGCACGCATCGCGACCAGGTGCTGCGCCAGCATATCTGGCAGCGCGACAAGCGTTATTTTCCCAGCTACGAACAAGTCCGGGTGCACTGGCAGCCGACGCCCGCACCGAGCAGCGGGCTGGGCGTGACTGACGTAATCGGGCGCGGCAGACACTGGATCGGGGTCGACGCCATCGCCGCCTGCACACAGGCCGGCGGCGTGTTCGGCGAACGCGAGGTGATGACCGACGTATACAACCCGGATCTTCCCGCGGCCTCGCACTACTGCCAGGCGATACGCTCGGGCCCGTTCGCCTTTTTCGCCGGGCACATCCCGATCAAGACCGCAGAGCCCGGTAAACCGCTTGTAAACTCTTATGACGACGTGCCTGAGGAGGGTCGTTTCCTCTCAACGGGGCGCAGCCATCCCGATAGCCGCCACGGCCCCATCGCATCGCAAACATGGTACGTCTTCAACGAGTTGCGCCGCACGCTCGCGGGCCACGGCATGGATATGGAAGACGTCGTGAACGTGTCGATTTTCCTGAGCGACCTGCGCGATTACTCCACGTACCACCGGGTACACACCCATTTCTTCCCGGAGGTTCAACCATCGCTTTGCGTCGTGGGATTCGACGAAGTGGGCCACCGCGGCACGCGCATCGAAATCGAAATCACCGCCATGGACAGGCGCAGTGGGCTCACCCGCCAGTCGTTCCCCTGGCCGGGGACGGCGCCCTTCGCGGCTCCCGCCGTCACGCAGGCGGGGCCGGTATATTACTTCTCGGGCATGGTGGGCGTCGACGAGGCGGGAGCGCTCGTGCGGGGCGCCGATTCCCTTACCGAAGCGGGGCGGCGCGCCGTGTTGCCTATGGAAAAAATTGAGCGGCGGCCGGGTCTCGCCGCGCAATGCTGGATGGCGTGGGAACAGCTACGCGCCGCCGCGGCGGGTGCGGATATGGAACTGGCGGACATCTCCATGACCAGGGTGTACCTCTCCGACCCGGCGGACTTGGGCGTGTACGAGGCGGTTCGCGAGACCTTCATCGACGAGGACCTGCCCGCGTTCGAGTGCGTGATCGTGCATGGTCCCGGCCCGGTTGCGGAATCGCTGGTCCAAATCGACGCTATCGGAATGAAATAACGGGAACGACAAAAACGACGCCTTGCGGGGTCAGAACCAGGCCCACAAATCTTCCTTTGCGCGAAGTTCCTCGCTGTCTCCGTCGAAAACGATGCGCCCGCCTTTGAGCACGATTGCGCGCTCGACAACGTCCAGGGCGGCGAGCACGTTCTGCTCGACGAGGATCAGTCCGGTACCGAGTTCTGAGTTGATACGCGAGAGCGAGCCCAGCACGCTTTTCACGATTGCCGGAGCGAGGCCGGCGGTCGGCTCGTCGAGCAGGAGGATTTGGGGCCGCGTCATCAAGGCCAGCGCGACCGCGAGCATCTGCTGCTCTCCACCGCTCATGTCGCCTGCGAGCTGGTCCTGGCGTTCCCGCAGCAGCGGAAAAAGGGCAAAAGCCTCCTCGAGAAACGAGGAGTCTGATTTCGAACCCGCAATGTGGAGGTTCTGCTCGACCGTGAGGTTCGGAAAAACGTTCTGGACCTGCGGAACGAAGCCGATTCCCAGCATGACGTTGCGGTGAACCTGATCCGGCACGATGGGCGAACCACCGAAATCCACGTCGCCGGAAACATCCCTGACGCCACCCACCAGACATTTGAGAAACGTCGACTTGCCCGAACCGTTGTGACCGAATATTCCTATCCGCACACCGGTCTCAAAAGACAGCGACACGTCGTTCACGGCGATAAGCGGCCCGTAGCGGGCCGTGAGGTTTTGGACTTCGAACATCGTTCCCTCTCGATTACTGCGGGTGTTCGCCGCCGAAATACAGGTCCGTGAGCTGCGAATCGCGTGTGAGTTCGTCGACGGAGCCGCTGGCCAGAACGCATCCGTTGAACATGAAAACCGTGCGATCGCTGATGTCGCGAATGAACGAGATGTTGTGCTCCACCACGCAGACCGCCCGGCCGGCCTGGGCCTCTTCGCGGATGACGCGGATGATCGTCTCATACGCCTGTCCCTCGACGCCCGCCATGGGTTCATCCAGCAACAGGCACGCCGCATCGCTCATCAACGCCCGGGCGAGTCCGATCCGCTTCTGCTGTCCGTAGGAGAGTTCAATCGCCATATCGTGCATTTTGTCAGCAAGGCCCACGCGCTCGAGAAGCACCATGGCCTTCTCCGTTGCTTCCTGGCGGAAGGCGTCGACCGAGCGGCGGCGTAACAGAATGCGCGCCAGGGATTCTCCGGGGTAGCGCCGCGTCGCAATCAACATGTTGTCGATTACCGACATCGAGTGAAACATGCGTGTGTTCTGCCAGGTTCGGGCCAGGCCGATGCGCGCGCGGTGGTGCATGGGCAATTGATCCACGCGATGGCCTTCCAGAATGATTGAGCCCGCATCCGGGGGAATCACGCCTGAGATCAGGTTGAACAAAGACGTCTTGCCCGCCCCGTTGGGGCCGATGAGGCCGACGATCTCGCCCGCCTCGAAGCTCAGGTTGACGTCGTCCGCCACCACGATTCCGCCAAAGCTCTTGTGCAGATCCTCGACCCTGACGATTCCGCTCATTCCGCATCCCTCCTCGCCCTGAAGGCCGCGCTCGCGCTCCAGGCCTCGAGACCGCCGCCGCCTCTGGTGCCTCCCATCAGGCCCTGAGGGCGTGCGAAGAGGAAGAATATGACGAGCGTCGTATAGATGACGCCCTGAAGCGGCGCCATGATGGAGACGGGCAGGCCGAGAAACGTGATGGCCTGCGGAAGGGTCGTCAGGAGCACCGCGCCCACCAGAGGTCCCCACGTCGTGGCGGCGCCGCCCACGACCACCATCGTCAACAGGGCCGCAGATGTGAATATACCGAATTGCTCGGGCGTGACGTAGGCGAAGTAATGCGCATAGAGAGCGCCCGCCAGACCGGCCATGCCCGAGCCGATAGCGAACAGGACGATCTTGATGTTCATCGCATTGCGGCCCAGGGCGCTGAAAGCTTCCTCGTCGTTTCGCATGGCGGTGATGGCCCGCCCGTAATCCCCTTCTACAATCCAGCCCACAAGCAGGACCGCGCAGGCGGCGACGACCGCGATGAGCAGGACGAAGACGAGGCTTCTCGACGGGCCTTCGTTCAGCACCGGAATGTTGGTCAGCCCTCCTGCCGCGCCAGTGAATTCGAGGTTGTTGATGACGTGCAGGATACCCAACTGAAACCCGATGCTGGCGATGACGAGGTAATCGCCCGACACGCGAAGCGAAGGCAGCGACACGCCGAATGAGAGCACCATCGCGATTCCTGCTCCCATCAGGATAGAGAGCGGCACCGGAATCTGCAGGTGAATCGCCAGCAGGCCGGAGCAATAGGCCCCGATGGCGTAGAAGATGGGATGGGCGACGCTCATCAGCCCGCCGTATCCCAGAATGAGATTGAAGCTCGTAGCGAGGATCACGTTGATCCCGATGAGCACCATTACTGTGAGAATATATTCCATGTCCTACTCAATCGCGCGTGGCGTCGGCCACCGCCACGGCGGCGGAGCGTCCCGAAGGTCTCACCAGCCCGCTCAGCTTGCGCGGCAAGGCGAATCCGCGCGGGAAGAAGATGATGACGACAAATATCAGAATATAGGCCAGCAGCGCCTGCCATTTGGACGCGATGACCAGAATGCTGAACGCCTGTATGAGACTCAGCGCAATCGCCGCGATTCCTGCGCGAAAGACGTTGCCAATCCCGGCCAGAATCGTCGCGATGACGGCGAAGATCAAAAGATGCTGGAGCGGCGTGGAGGGAAACAACGCCGCCTTCGTCCCGAAAAGATACATGCCCGCCGTGATGAGTACCGCAGCGATGGAGATCGAAACACCGTAGGCGCGCTTTCGGCTGATTCCGTATATCTCCGCCAGATTCTCGTTGTCGGCGACGGCAATCAGATACTGGCCGTAGCGCGTGCGGTTGATGAAGAGGTAGAGGATCAGCATCAGCACCGCCGTCACGGTGAGCGCCACCAGGTCCCAGTGGCTGATCGCGATGCCGCCGTAAAGATCGACGGGCCACAACAGGCTCGGGTAGAGCGTCTGCGGCTCGGTTCCGAAGGCGAGTTCGGTGAGATAGACAGAGAACTCCGAGAAAACGATCGTGAAGATGAACAGGGTTAGGATAGAGGAATTGCGATCACGGAAAACCATGAATGCGTAGCGCTCGAGCGCGAGCGAAACCGCAAGCGTTATCAGTAGCCCGAAAACCAGGGCGGGAACCAGCGGCAGACCCCAGTGCCGAAACGCCACGAGCAGGGAGTAGTAGGCGAACACCATCACCCCGGCCTGAGCGAAGTTCCATATCTTGTTGACCTTGAGGACGAGCGAGAAGGCGACCGCAAACAGGCAGTAATAGGTCGCGGCGGCGAAGCCCGTCCACAGGAGCTGCCCCAAAATCCCCCAGGTCAGCATGGCTTGACGTCACACACGTTAAATTCCCGGTGGGCGCGCCCGCCGGCGCGCCCACCCAGAGGAAACATAAGCCATTAATCCTTCTGGGAGCCGATCAGCGTGAATTTACCGCCCTTCACCTGCCAGAAATAAACCGGCTTCTTGACCGTGTGGTCGTCGTTGATGGTCACCGTATTGGTCAAAGGCTGCTCGAACGTCTTTATTGCCACCAGCGCCTTGCGCATGTTTTCGCCGGTGATCGGCAGTTTCTTGTCCAGCACCCATTTGTAGAGCGCCGCCACGATGTAGGGCGCATCGTAGAAATACTGCGTGTAGGGCAGCCCGATGGGCATGCGCTTGTACGCCTTTTTCCAGCGCTCGATATAGGCGGGCAGGTTCTTGTTGTCTTCCACGCTGGGGGCCAGCGCGGTCACGATGATGCCCTCGGCCCCCTTGCCCAACTGCTGGATCATTTTGGGGTTGAAAGCCGTCTGATAGCTGGTGATCTGGGTCTTCACGCCGAGCTGACGCATTTGCGCGACGACGGCCGTGAAATCGCGGATCACGCTGTGGATGTGGATGATGTCGGGATTCGCCGCTTTCACCTTGAGCACCAGGCCGGTGAAGTCCGAACGCTCCTGTTCGTACGACTCGAAAACGACGACTTTGCCGCCGGCCTTCTTGAAGCTGTTGCTGAATACCTTGGCCCCGTCACGGCCCGTCTCGTGGTTCACGTGCAAGACGGCGGCGCGGCGCTTGCCCATCTTCTGAAAGGCGTATTTGCCCAAGGCGTTCATGTCCACGTCCGCCAGCGGGAATGTCGTATAGACGTAATCGCCCAGCCGCGCGATGGCCGGCGCGTTTGCGCCCACACTGAGCATCAGCACTTTCTCGCGGTTGGCGATGGGGGCGACCGCCTTGACCACGTTGCTGAACGCGGTGATGTACACGGGCACCTTCTCCACATGGACGAAGCGGTTGACCACCGCGATGCCGACCTCCGGCTTCGCCTGGTGATCCAGAATGATGGCTTCGAGCGGATGACCGTTGACGCCGCCCTTGGCGTTGATGTCCTCGACCGCCCAGCGGACCGCCTGCATCTGGTCCTTGCCGAAAATCGCGGCGGGCCCGGTCAACGGATCGGCAACCCCGAAGCGAAGCGGTTTCTTCTTGGCTGCAGGCGCGTCACCGGCGAGCGGGCCGCCCAGCAAACCAATCGCTACGACGAGCGCAATCCAGAAAGTGGCGCGTTTCAAAAAGCGCGAAAAAATTTGGTTCATCGACTTTTCTCCCGTGTGGATGTGAACCTCGTTATTCGGTTGTTTGGCAGTCCGAAAATTACAACACGGCCCCTTCAGCCTTGTCAATGTATTGGCGGGAGAAGCCGTAAAGCCAATGGGCGCCAGGATAAGGGAAAATCTGATGGTTGGCGGCGTAGACGTCACCTCCCGTGGGCGCGGTGGTACTGGTCAGCGACATAGGCCTCATCCATCACGCCGAGTGCGGCGGCCGCCTTTTGCGGCCAATAAGGCTCACGCAGCATCTCGCGCGCCATGAATACGATGTCGGCCTCGCCGTTTCGGACAATCTGATCCGCCTGCCACGCCTGGGTGATCATCCCCACCGTGGCTGTGGGTATATCAGCCCCCGAACGCACGGCCTGCGATAGCGGCGCCTGATAACCCGGACCCACGGGAATCTTCGCCAGCGGCGTTCCCCCGCCCCCGCTGCAATCGATGAGGTCGATTCCTTCGGTTTTGAGGAGTTTTGCGAGCTCAATCGTTTCATCGAGCGTCCAGCCGCCCTCGTAATAGTCCGTGCACGAGAGGCGGATGGCCAGCGGCTTTTCTTCCGGCCATTGTTCCCTCACGATTCGAACGGTCTCCAACGTGAAGCGTATGCGGTTCTCGAAGCTCCCGCCGTAGTTATCGTCTCTGTGGTTCGAAACCGGGGAGTGGAAGCTGTGGAAGAGATATCCGTGCGCGCCATGAATCTCGAGCCACCCGAAACCCGCTTCGTCGGCTCGCCTCGCGCCCTGGCGAAACGCCTCCTGGATCAAGGCGATCTCCTCGACGCTCAACGCCTTGGGCACGCGCGCCTTCTCGTGAAACGGAACCGCGCTCGGCGCCACGATCTCCCAGCCGCCCTCCTCGTCGGAGAGATAACCTCCGCCCTCCCAGGTGGGCGCGCAACTACCCTTTCGGCCCGCGTGCCCTATCTGAATTCCGGCGACGGCCCCCTGTCCGGAGACGAAGCGCGCAACGCGCGCCAAGGGTTCTACGTGCTCATCCGACCAGATACCCGAGCACCCGCGCGTAATACGTCCGCGCGCCTCCACGTTCGTCATCTCGACCATCACCAGACCAGCACCCCCGACCGCGCGGGCACCCAGGTGCACGAGGTGCCAGTCGGTGAGCTTTCCGTCATCCGCGCTGTACTGGCACATGGGGGACACGCAAATCCGGTTCCTGAGCGTGGCGCCCCGCAAAGAGAATTCATCGAAAAGTTTGGCCATCTTTCCTCTCACCCTTGGGAAACAGAAAACTCAAAAAAATCCTCCGGGCGGCTTGGGAATCCCGCCCGGAGGATAAAAAGGCGCACAGCGTCGTTTATGGCGTCGCCCTGCGGCTACCGCCATCCATGTAAATGGAACTACCATTCACGTAAGAACACGCGGCGGAGGCCAGGAACGCCGCGACGTTCGCCACTTCTTCGGGCTCGGCGATTCTTCCGGCTGGCGTCCTGGCGCCGACTTCTTTCAAGAACTCTTCCACGTCCTTGCCCGCCTTGTCTGCGGGTCCCTGCATGAGGTCACGCGCGCGCTGCGTGTTCGTCATGCCCGGACAGAGAGTATTCACCTGAATCCCCTCCCCCGCCACGGCGTCCGAAAGCGCTCTCGTATTGTTGAGCACCGTGATGTTCGCCGCGCTCGTGGGGATGTTCCCCCGCGCGGGACTCGCGCCTGCACCGCCCGCGATGTTCACGATGCGGCCCCAGCCGTTTTTCTTCATGTGGGGAATCACCAACTGGGACATGCGCAGATACCCGTACGTCTTGAGCGTGAGCGCCTCTGTGATGAACTCCGCGTCGAGTTCAAGAATGTCTCCACCCCGCGCCGCGCCCGCGCTGTTGATGAGGATGTCCACGCCTCCGAAATTCGCGACGCACGCATCGACCACCTTCTTGCAGCCATCGAGTGAATTCAGATCGGAGGAGACGGACATGCCCTCGCCGCCTGCGGCGTTCACATCTTCCACCGCCGTAGCCAAAAGCGCCTCATCGCGCGCCGTGACGCACACGCGGGCGCCCTCTTTCGCCAGCGCGATAGCGCATTCACGGCCGATGCCCCGGCTCGCACCCGTCACGATAGCAATCTTTCCCGTCAAACCTAGGTCCATCTTATTCTCCTTAGAAAATCATGAATAAATGATGAAAATGAAATTCCTTACGCCAGCACGAGCTGGCAAGGGTTCGTAGCCCGGTACTCGGCCTTCTTGTTGGTGATCTCCATCACTCGGGGCAAATTTTCGATACCGTGCTCCTCGTGCGTGATGAGAGAGCGCACGTCGATCCTTCCGCTGGCCACCCACTTTCCGCCCAGAGCCACGGTGTCCGCGCCATGACCTTCCGGGAAAATCCACTGAATCCCCTGTGCGCGCATGAAGACCGGGTCGAATTTCACATCTCCGATGAGGCCGGCAATCTGGAGAACGCGCCCGCCGATGCGTACCATGCGCGTCGCCTGATGAAGCGTAGTATGGCCCGAGAGACCCTGATCCGCGTTGCCGCCGGCGCACTCGAATACGAGGTCGACGCCCCTGCCTTCCGTTACCTCCATCACCTTCTCGACGGGGTCGTCTGATCTCGCGTCGATGACTTCATCCGCACCGAACTTGCGGCTCAAGGCAAGGGCCTCGTCTTTCACATCGCTGACATAGACGGCCCCCGCTCCGCAGGTGCGCGCGGCCTGTAAGGCATAAAGACCCATGACCCCCTGGCCGGTGATGGCCACTGTCTCACCCGTCTGAATCTTCGCATCGCGCATGGCGGCGACCGTGGAGGAAAGCGGCTGCAGGCAGGCGATGGAAGTATCGTCCAGCGTTTGCGGCGGCCTCACGAGGCCGTGCGCCGGAAGCGAGATATATTCGGCGAACGCGCCCGGCGTGTTGATTCCCACGTGCAGCTTGTCGATGCAGTACATCTCCCGGCCCTCGCGGCAGAAACTGCACGCAAGACACGGAACGTGGCCCGAGGTGCAGACCCTGTCGCCGGGAGCTAAATGCTCGACGCCATCACCCACCTCGACGACTTCCGCGCTCATCTCATGGCCCAGCAACTGCACGGGTGCGTATTTGTCGAGCATTTCCCTCAAGAGCGCCGAATTGATGGTTCCGACCCCCAAAGACCTCTGCACGTCGGTGATGCTCGGCTGCACCCGCCGCACCTTGCACACGGCCCAGCCCGGCTTCACTTCGGGGTCTGGCACCTCATCGAGCCTCATATCGCCAAAGGCGTAGAAACGCCATGCTTTCATGGTTGCGAACCCTCCACTTGTATAGGCAAACTCACCGCAATAGCTCTTAACACTCTTTTCCCCATCCGCCAAGATAAGAATGGGGATTTGTTCGCGCGCGGCTCTCTGCCCGCGCAGGGAGAAAACATGCCGGACACCAAGGTTCACGCGAAAGACCTCCTCGCCTATCTCGCGCGCGTCTACCAGGCCCTGGGCCTGCCCGAGCCCGATGCCAATGCTTGCGCGGCCCAGATTGTGGATGCCGAACTCAGAGGCGTAAGCTCGCACGGATGCGTCCGCTTCGGGGTTTTTGTGGAACGCCTGAAAAAAGGGACGGCGAACCCGAGGCCAAACGTGCGAACCATCACGGATCTGCCCGCTTACTCTCTGCTCGATGGAGACCATGGCATGAGCGCCGTCGTCGCGCGTCGCGCCATGGAGGTCGCCATCGAAAAGGCGAAGGCCGGCGGCATCGGCGCTGCCGCCATCCGCAATTCCTCCCATACCGGCCACATCGGCTATTTCGCCGCCATGGCGCTGGAACACAACATGATCGGGGTAGTCATCAGCGGCGCGGTGGGAAATCTCGCACCGTGGGGTGGGTTCGAGCGAATGATAGGGAACAATCCGGTGGCCTTTGCGGTTCCCTCAAACCAGGAATATCCCATCCTCTTCGACATCGCTACCTCGAAAGTGGCGAGAGGCTACGTGCTCCTGGCCGCCAGAACGGGCGAGCCGATTCCCGAGGGCTGGGCGCTCGACTCTTCTGGCAATCCGACCACGGACGCTGCCCTCGCCGCCAAGGGGACCATGCTGCCCCTGGGCGATTACAAGGGATACGGCCTGGCGCTCATGTTCACTTTTCTGACGGGGGCTTTGAGCGGGAACGGCTTCGACGCCGATCAGCCCGACTGGCTGGAGACGGATAAACCCTTCGGTCTGCCCATGTTCGCCATGGCGATTGACCCGGAGAGATGCCTGGGCGGCGACTACAAGGCGGCGGTGGATGAGGCCGTGACGCGCATCAAGGCCTCGGGGCTGGCGCCGGGATTCGACGAAATCCGCATCCCCGGCGAAGGCGCTCACCGCAGGTACCAGGCCGCATTGTCCGAGGGAATCACGATCAAAGAAGCGCTCGCCCAGGATCTGGACCGGATTGCGGCGGAGGTGGGTGTGGCGCCCTTGTCCGGGGGCTGAGCGTGATGAAAACCCCCGCCTTTGTTGAAGTGTCGGCTCCCATGCGCTAGTTTTATGACTCGTTGATTGGACGTTCCTCACATATCCGTCACATGACTGGGTGCGAGGCGTTTTCGCGCCCTGAATTTTTGGAATTTTTGGAATTTTTGAAGGAGAAGACATGCCGGTAACTGCGATGATCATCGAAGATGGAGACAACGTCGCCACCTGCCTTGAAAAGGTGGCGAAGGGAGGCTCCGTCCGCCTCATGCTCAACGGAAAGATGGGCAAGACGCTCAAGGCCAATCAGGCGATTCCCTACATCCACAAAATCTGCATCAAGACGCTGAAAAAGGGCGAGCACTGCATGAAATACGGGCTGTCCATCGGCGTGGCGAGCAAAGATATCAAGGTTGGCGACTACATTCACGTTCATAACATAGAGAGCGCCCGCGGCCGCGGCGACCTCGCGTAGAGAAGGAGGTCGACCATGGCCAGAAGAAACGGAACGGGCGCAACATCAAAACGTTTGAGAAAAACCTGGTGGGGATACCCCCGGGAAAACGGGGACGTGGGCGCGAGGAACTACCTGCTCCTGCTGAGCGGCACCCTTTACGCCAACCCCACATGCGAGCGTGTCGCGAGAACGCTGCGACATAGCGTCGCCCTCACCCACCCGCTGGGCCGCTGCCAGATAGGCCCCGACATCCAGCGCACGTTCGAAACCCTCGTCGGACACGGACAGAACGCCAACGCGGGCGCCGTGATCGTCATTGATCACCACCGCGAGGAAGGCTGCACGGCGGACGAAATAGCCCATGAAATCGCCAAAACGGGAAAACGGGTGGAGGCGATCAACATCCGCGAAGACGGCGGCGCGATAGACGCCACCGCCAAGGCCACGCGCATCGGCATGGAGATGCTCCGAGAACTCACGAACGAACGCCGCCAGGAAGTTTCCTTGAGCAAACTCCTGCTGGGGCTCAACTGCGGAACGTCGGACACCACGTCGGGCCTCTCGCACAACAAGGCAACCGGCTGGGTGACGGACCAGGTCGTCAAGCTGGGCGGACGCGCGCTTCTGGCCGAGACCACGGAGATGATGGGCGGTGAGGACGTGCTGGCCGCCAAATGCGTGAGGCCGGCCCTGGGCAAGCGCATCTGGAGGATGGTGGAGGAAATGGAAGAGCGCATCCTCGCCTGCGGTGTGGATCTCAGGGGCAGCCAGCCCACGGGCGACAACATGGAGGGCGGCCTGACCACGATTGAAGAAAAATCCCTGGGCGCCATCCAGAAGGCGGGCTCCGCCCCCATCGTGGACGTGATCCCGTGGGCGAAGCGCGCGAACCGCAGAAGCGGACTCCACGTGATGGACACCCCGGGCCATGGGGGAGAGTCCATCACCGGCATCGCAGCGGGCGGCTCGCAGGTACTCATTTTCTCAACAGGCGGCGGCCACACCATCAACCACCCCCTGATGAGCACCATCCGCATCACGGGCAACCCGCTTTCAGCGAGGCTTCAGGCCGACACCACGGACGTGGACGTGACGGACATCTTCGAGGGCGCGCCCATCGAGGTGGCGGGACGGCGCGTCTACGACGAGGTGCTCGACGTCGCAAGCGGGAAAATGACGAAAGCCGAAATTTTACATGAGGATAACGCCTTCGCCATCAACAGGATCGGGCCCAGCGTCTAGGAGATTCTTCACCAGCCCCGGAGGATGCGCTCCGTGGATCTATCCGGAGAAACGTTGCGTGGGAACTCCCATTTAGGGAGGATTCCACATTTCGCGGCAGGCAGCGAAGATTCCCTTTCCCCGGCGTTTTAGGTGATGAAACCCCTCCCCTACGCCGAGGCCATCGCGAAGCTCGCCGAAGAAGAACGGGGAGACGGCTGGCTCGCATTCTGTGAGAGGGAAAACATCTTCCAGCTTTCCGTAGTCGAATGGCTCGATGCGCTGAGGGAGGAAATCTTAGCCCTCGCTCCCGATACGCTTCTCGAAGTAGGAGCTGGCAACGGCACAATCGGAAAAGCGCTGCAGGCGCGCGGCGTGAATTTGATTCTGACCGACCCGGTCGGACGCGACGGGGTCGTAGCCCTGGACGCGCGGGATGCGCTCCTCGCCCATGCGCCTGATTTCGTGTTCTCCTGCTGGCTGCCTTTTGATTCAGGCGCCGAGAAACAGATATTGGACACAAAAAACCTCCGGTGGTATCTGGCCGTGGTGCAGCAGGGACCGGGCTACGCAGGAAGTGAAGTGCTATGGGACACTCCTAGCTGGAGCGTGCGGGAATTGAGCGAGATGAACCGCTGGTCGGTTTCACGCGCCGATTTTCTGAGCGAGGTCGACTCCGGCGAGCACGTTCGGCACGGAATGGCCTATCTGTTCACGCGTGAGGATTGAATGAGCGGGTACACGACTGGCGAGAAACTCCACGTATTCTTGAACCGGATATTCACCAAGCTGGGCATGCCGGAAGAAGACGCCGCATGGACTGCGGATACGCTCGTGACGGCCGAGTTGCGCGGCGTCACCAGCCACGGCGTGATCCGCATGCCGCACTACGCCAGGCGCCTGGAAATCAACCTGGCGAACCCGGCGCCTGATTTCAAGATCCTGAAAGACGCAGGCGCCTTGGCCCTCGCAGACGGCGACAACGGCATGGGTCAGGTGGTTTCCAAACGCGCGATGGAAGAAGCCATCGCCCGCGCCCGAACCCACAACGTGGGCGTCGTCCTGCTCAAAGAGAGCAACCATTTCGGCGCCGCCGCTACATACGCGGCCATGGCCCCTGAGGCGGGTATGGTAGGCCTCGTGACGACGAATACGCTGCGCGTCCTGCCCCCTGCAGGAGGAAAAGAACCAAAGATCGGCAATAATCCCATCTCGGTCGCTCTGCCAAGCGACCCGCCCATGGTGCTGGACATGGCCCTCTCCGTCGTGGCGAGAGGCTACATTATCGAGGCGGCGCGCGCGGGCGAACTCATTCCCGAGGGCTGGGGGCTGGACAAGGAGGGGAGGCCAACTACCAATCCGCAAGAAGTTCTCGAAAGTTCCTTACTCTCGCCGATTGCAGGCTACAAGGGGAGCGGGCTTTCCATCGCCATCGACGCCATATTGGGCTCCCTCGCGGGCGGAGGCCACAGCCACGAGATCGTGGGCATCAACGAGTTTCACGGAAAAAGCCGCGTCACGAGCATTTTCGTAGCCATCAACGTCGAGGCGCTGCTCCCGGTGTCGCAATTCCAGGCCGCTGCCAACGCCTTTATTTCCATCATCAAGGCAACGCCCAAGGCGGCGGGCGTGGAGACGATTTTCATTCCGGGCGAAATCGAACATCAAAGCGAGACGAAGCGCCGACACGACGGGTTCGAGCTATCGGCCGAACGGCTCGACGAACTCGATGAAATCGCCCGAAGGCTCGACCTCCCCCCGCTGGAGCGTGGATAATGAGCGACCCTACTCCTCAGGCCTTATCCGAGGCGGCCTCTCAATTTGCTCGCGAGGCGGGAGAAATCCTGATGGGGCTTTTCGGCAAGCAGGTGGAAGTGGATTACAAGAACAAGGCCGAAACCGACCCGGTGAGCGAAGCCGACCGCGCAAGCCAGGAGTTTCTCACGAAAGCGATAAACAAAAAATTTCCGGCGCATGGCGTACTGGGCGAGGAAAAACCCAAAGACGAGGAAGAGGCAAAAAAACAGGGTGCGCGAGAAGTGCCCGAATATTTGTGGGTTCTGGATCCGCTCGACGGTACGAAAAATTTCCTGAACGGACTGCACGTCTGGGGCTGTTCCGTGGGCGTCTTGAAGCGCGGACGCTCCATTGCGGGCGCGATTTTCACGCCCGAGGACAAAGGCACCATCTACCATGCTTACGAAGGCGGCGGAGCGTTCCGCAACGATCACCGGATCGAAGTGGCGCAAGAGGACAAACCCACCGGAAAGCGCATCGCCGCCCTGCCCGGCTCCTACTGGACGCAATTCCGCCCGACGGGGCCGCTCAAAAAGAACCTGGGCGAAGTGCGCGCCACCGGATCGATGTGCTACGAGCAGGCCCTCGTGGCGCGCGGAGGCCTGCACTATACGCTCTTCGGCGTTCCCAGCATCTGGGACGTGGCGGCGGGCGCGATTCTTGTGAAAGAGGCGGGGGGCATGACGCTCGCCCGGCGTGACCGCACGAACCAATGGCGGGAGCTGGATTGCTTCTTCTCCGGGGAGAACACACCGAAAGACCTGGACGCCGCCCGCAAGTGGCGGCAATCCTTGCTTATCGGAAACCCCGCCCTCGTTCAATTCATCGCAAAACACATCAAGAAAGTGAACCGGCGCAGGCCCGGTCGCAAGAACCGTTAGCAACCTCTGAGAATAGAGGCATTTTCCTCTATTCTACTTCAATTTAATCTTATAACAATTTGATATATATCTTTCTATTTCAGATTAGGAACTCTGACAGGCGCGAATCGATCGCTTTGGGGTCCCTTGCCTCTCCCGCCCAAACCCTCGATTTCCATGATTCGCTCCTCCTCCGGGTTCCGATACGCGGAGCCCGAAATCACTTCGAGTGCATACCTCGGAGCGGGACTGCCCCCTTTGGGAGATTTCCCGCGTATGGGGAATGAAAACGGACGACTCTCCCCGGGTCTCAAACCTCTGAGCCAGTGCCTGGTGCGGCAGCATTTTTCCCCGTTCCGGATGAGTTCGACCTGTAATCCTACATCGAAGGAAAAATCAGGGTCCGTGTTATGCAACGTCCCATGGGCGCGCAGGTAGGGCCTGCAGGATTTACACTTTGGTTTCTTGTACACCTCGACTTCGGCGTTTTCCACGCGCACCCACCGGTGGACTTGGCGATTTCTCTCCTGCGCCATCTTGTTGATGGAGGAGAGGATCCGCTTCTTGTGAACCGAATTGGGATAGCGCTCAAGAAATTGTTCGAGCGCCGCGACGCGGCCCGAACGCTCGGCCCCTTCCAGCGCCCGCGCCTCCATGTGCTGCTGCATAAGAGCAGCCTCTTCCGAACCTTTGAATCTGCGGATGAAGGCCTTCCAGTCCGCCTCTTTCTCGGATCGCATTGCTCCCTCGAATCTCGCCGCGCGCAAAGCGTCCTTCGCCTCAGGAAGATATAAGCTCAGAGGATTGTCGAAGACGTATCTTTCCAGATCGAGAACATCGCTCGAGGCTTTCGCAGCATCGAGCAGGAGTCTTTCGAGGCGCTGGGTCGCCGCTTCTGTCCACTCGCTCCGCGCATTTTTGTATTTCGCAATAAAGGCCCTGTAGGATGCGACTTCGTCTTTTCCTCTCAGGGCTTCATATTCACTCTTTTGGATATCTACGTTGGCAGGCGCCTTGAACCAGCCTTCGGGAAAACGCTTCAGGATTTCTTCGAGGGCGCCGGGGTCTTTCGATTCGAGCGCTTCCTGATAAGTGAGCCGCTCCCACCAGTAGCGCGCCCGGCGAAAGTATTTACCGGTATAATGATATTCCAGATACTTCCGGTACGCGCGGGCCGTGTGCTTGCGGGTCGCCCTATCAAAATCGAACTCATCGAGTTCTGCCAGATATACCTTCGATTCTGGATGACTGGGGTTGTCGTGAATGAACCAGCGTTTTTCGTTTACCACATCGCGCGGCACTCTCTTGCGCACGCGCGTATTCTCCAGACACCCGAAGAGAGTCGAGCTGAGAATGAAGCAGATAAAAAAGCACAACAGCCGATTCCCGGACAGGCTCGTATGGGCGCTCATCGCCTACACCTCAGCGTTTCACCGTTTATCCGGGCGTTTTCGTAACTATTCGAATCGCCAGTGCAGACGCCGATACTCCTCGGGCGTCGGCAGGCAAGGGTTCTTCCTGAAGCGGACCACCCTTTCCAGAAAAATTTCCACTTCATCGGGTTCCAGGAGTTCGTCCATCTCACGCCTCAAGGAACTGTCGCTGTCGCGCAGGCTGGTCTCCAGCTTCTTGACGTCGTTCAACTGCGCCTCGGGCAGTGAAACGCCGGCATAATCCCAGATGACAGTCCTCAGCTTGGGCTCCGCATGAAACGTGAGGCCGTGGTCAATTCCCCAGACGCGGCCGTCTTCGGATTTGAAGCAATGACCACCCTTACGATCCGTATTGTTCACCATGATGTCGAAAGCCGCGAGCAGCACCAGTTCCGGGCATTCTTCCGCTCTGAGCGTGAAATAGTTCGATTTCCCATCATAGGGCACACACAACTGCATGGAACCCTCTCCGTGCGGACCTTCTCGAATCACCGTAGGAGGTACGAGGTGCCACCCGAGATGATGACTCACCAAAAAGGAACATCTTTCACGGAAGTGAAGCGTCCCATAGGGGAAATCCCAAAGAGGCCGCTCTCCGTTCGCGGGCTTGTATATCCCCCAGAACTGGAAATCCTCTGCGGCCATCCTCACGGCGAACGTATAGTTCGAACCTTGCGGCACCAACTCGCCGCCCAGGATTTCCGAGTTAAGCAGCAGATCCTCAATTTGCGCCGGCTCGAAGCGAAAGGCTTGCGCTTCGGGCGCATCCACCGTTTCCTGGCCTTCAGGAGGAGAGGATTTCCGGGCCACGAGATTTCCCTGTCACGTAAGATTGGAGCGGATTAATGACGAAAATGACCATTTGTGTTCGGGTCGACCTTGCCTGTGGCCACCATGGCATGACGAGAGAGCGCATCTGTCCCCCTCCCCGAGGAGCATTCATCCAGGCTTTGATTGATAAATTCATCCAACTGCGCATGCGCGAGACTCACTTGCAGCGCGGCGGGGCCGACGGCCTCTTCTTCGTATTCCTCTTCTTCGGCACGCTCCCTCTCCGAGACGACTTCGTCTCGCTCATCGTAGAAAAAGACGGTGACGCGGCTTTTGCCTGGACCATACGCCAGCCCCAAACGGCTTACCTTGAACTCTATCAACCCTTCGGAACTCACAGGGGTGGACCCGACCTCGGCGATGTCGGGAAATTCCGGTTCCTCGTCTGAGCGTTCTCCTTGCCCTTTCGCCTCCGCCATCTTTTTCATCGCCATCGAAAGGCCGTAGACCTGCTCTTTCTCCAGCCAGAGCGTGGCAGCCGCCTTCGTCGGGCAATCAATCAGGATGCGGAAAATCCTCTTGCCCGCGACGCCAATCGCTTCGGTTCTGATTTTTCCGACTTCGCCCAAATTATGTTTGGCAGAATCCATGTGAGATATAATACTCCGCGATGCGATATGAGACGGCACAAGTTGGGTATACCATAAACAGATGTCCTTTCACTTGTCTAATCAAACTTTGCTAACTTTCGTTTCGGCTTTCACCGTTGGAAAATTGCGTCTATACTTCAGCAACAAACTCGCCCCGTAATCCATCCAGACGCCGAGAAACCAACGCATGGCGAAAAGACCCACCCGAAAACCCGCCGCTGTTAAACACGGCTTTCTCGAATACCTGCTCCTGAGCGTTCTCGCGCTCGTCGTCTTGGTGACGGCGTGGACGCTCTATGACAACGGAATCCTCGACACTTTCATCGAACTTTTCAAAGGCTCCCACTAAGACGCGATGCTCCTGAGAGTCGCGCCTCCTCCCTTGCGAGGTCCGCAGGCTTCGTCGCTCCTGCAAGCGCTTCATCCAGGCGGGCGCTTTTTCTGCATCGCTCATCGATGCGCATCTCCTGAAGTTTGGTCTTCTCGAAAACAAGACGACAAAGCTCACATACCATGGATTCTGGGCAAACAAAATCCAATGGCCAAATTTCCGGAATCGGCTACACAGTTCCAGACGAAAATGATAGCCTCCACCAAATCGCAACTTACAGAGGATGCTCTTTGTTGGCCCGGCTCATATCCAGAACACTGCAAACTCCCGACGGCCCGCTCGCCTATACCGAAGCGGGGGGCGATGACAAAGAACCCCTCCTCCTTGTGCACGGCGGCTTCGGGGCAGCGAACCACTGGCTCAAGAACCAGGCTTTCTTCGCCGAGCACTACCGGGTACTGGCGATCGATCTCCCCGCCTTCGGCGAGAGCTACGCGCCGCCCAAACCGCACTCGGCAGCATCCGTCACACAGGGCATCGGGCGTCTGCTCGACGAGCTTGGAATCGAAGAGTGCTCCTGCGCGGCTTTTTCCTTCGGCGCGACGATGAGCGTGACGTATTGCCAGGAAAACGCATTGCGATTCAAGAAACTCGTTCTGCTGGGACCGGGAGGGTTGGGCATCACGGGAGACGTCAAGCTCGGCGATGAGCGCCGCGCCACCAGGGAAATGAGCCGCGAGGAGAAGCACGCGGTGTTCGTCCACAACCAAAGGGCGCTGATGTTCAAAAATCCGGCCTGCGCGGATGAAGCGTACCTTACTCAAGCCTGGACAAACCTCAAGAATTCAAGGATGAACATCTACGCCATGAACCGCGAACCCTATCTGCCCGATCTGCTTCCGGCGTGTTCCATGCCGCTGCTCATATTGTGGGGAGACGCCGACGTCATCGCCTATCCGACACCTGAAAAACGCCGGAGCGCTTGCCAAAAAGCCGCTCCCCATGCAGAAGTGGACATTATTCCCGACGCCGGGCACATGGCCCAGTGGGAGCAACCCGACATATTCAACGAACGCGTATTGAAATTCCTGAGATCGTAAATAGCCACCATCCCCTGAGGAGAATGTTTCATGGGCAAGACGAGCTTTGATTTTTCCGGACAGGTCGCCGTCGTCACGGGCGCATCGCGCGGCATCGGCAAAGGATCGGCGGAGAAGTTCGCCGAGGCGGGCGCCAAGGCCTATCTCATCGACATCGACATCGAACTCGGCGAGGCGGCCGCCGCCGGCATCCGAGAGAACGGGGGGGACGCCACCTTCATCGACTGCGACCTCACGGATTCGGTGGCCGTGAAACAGATGATTGAGCGCATTGCGAGCGAGGCGGGCAGCATCGACATTTTCGTCAATTCCGCCGGCGGTTTTCACCAGCAACTATCCACAGGCGATACGACGGAAGACGAGTGGGACGCCGTGGTGGACAGGAACCTGAAGAGCGTGTTCCTGACCTCGAAGCATCTGACACCCGTTTTCGAAAAACAAAACAGCGGCTGCGTGATCAACCTGGGCTCCATGTCGGGAATCACCACGCTCCAACCCTCCTCCCCGCCCTATGCGGCGGCCAAGGCGGGCGTTCACGCCCTGACCCGCGTGCTCGCCTACGAGCTTGGGCAATACAACGTGCGCGTGAACGCCATCGCGCCGGGAACCACGGCGACCGAGCGCGTCATCGCTGTGCGCTCGGAAGAACAGCGCGAGATGATCGGCAAGGGCACGCTTTTGGGCCGCATCGCCGATGTGGATGATATGGTCGGCTGGGTGCTCATGCTGGCGTCGCCCGAATCCACCTACCTCACGGGCCAGACCATCGCCGTGAACGCGGGCCGATATATGTCGTAAATGGACAGATATTTTTGCAAATTTACAGCCATTTTGAGGGTTTTTGATGAGCGAATACCTGGAATTCGACCCCGATGAGATAGAGAGGCGCGCGGTTTATCGCCTGCTCACGGGCTCCATCGTCCCCCGCCCCATCGGCTGGGCGTCATCCATCAGCAAGGAGGGGATATACAACATCGCGCCCTTCAGCTTCTTCACCTGCGTCTGCGTGGCGCCGCCGATGATATCGCTCACCGTGGCGAGAAACCCCGACGGCACGAAGAAGCACACCCTCATCAACGCGGAGGAAACCGGAGAATTCTGCTTCAACGTCGTCACCCACCGCCATTGGGAGCAGATGGTGGATACGGCGAACGGCATCCCGGCGGAGGAGAGCGAGTTCGACGCCACCGGTCTCGAACCGATACCCGCCAAGAAGGTGAAGGCGCCGCGCATCAAGGACGCGCCCATTCATTTCGAGTGCAAAACCCACAACGTGTTCGAACTGGGGCCGAACAAGCACCCGCTCCTGATCGGGGAAGTCGTCTATTTTCACGTCAATCCGGACGTCATGACGGGCGGATACATCGACATGAAAAAACTCGAGCCCATCGGACGCCTGAACGGCTTCTGGCAGTGTACGCTCGGAGAGTTCCTGGAAAGAAGTTTCCAGGACGGGCAGCCGAGATAATACCCAGAGGTTGAAATCCCGAAAGTCTTGATATTGCAGAGCAAGTATTTCCTGCAGACAACGAGAACCTACTTTACATACAGGTCATAAGTAACTGTTATATCATATATTACCCTGCATCGAATCCGGTGTCATCAACTGCGGCGCGTAGAGCGTCCAGATTCGTCACACCTTCATCGAAAACGACCGTCGCCTTACCGCCTTCCAGATCGACCTCGGCCTCGGCCACGCCTTCCACACCGCTTAACGCCTCTTGCACAGCGGACTGGCACATCTCGCAACTCATTCCACCCACGTTGATTACCACTTTTTCCATATAAATTTTCTCCAAGTAAACCCGAGCCGTCAGACGCGCAAGCCCGCATCCGGAATCTAGTCCACACTCCTCGTACGAGCGGGCTTCCAGTTTCTCAGCAATAAAGTGTTCGAGACGACGGATACCGAACTGAACGCCATGGCCGCACCTGCGACGATAGGGCTTAAAAACCCGAACGCCGCCAGGGGGATGCCGAGAATGTTGTAGAAAAACGCCCAGAAAAGGTTCTGGCGTATTTTCCGCAAAACGGTCCTCGATAGGTGGATACCGGATACGACACCCATCAAATCGCCCTGCATCAGCGTGATGTCCGACGCCTCCATCGCGATGTCCGTCCCCGTACCGATCGCGAATCCCACGTCCGCTGCCGCCAAGGCGGGAGCGTCGTTGATGCCGTCGCCCACCATGCCCACCTTGTTGCCGCCTCGCCTGAGTTGTTCCACCATGGCCGCCTTTTCATCCGGCATCACATCCGCCATGACGCGGGAAATGCCCGCCTCAGCCGCTATGGCCTGCGCTGTGCGCTCGTTGTCGCCCGTCATCATGTAGACCTCAACCCCCATGTCCTGGAGAGCCGCTACTGCTTCGGCCGAGTTCTCCCTCAGCGTATCGGCGACGCCGATGGCGCCCATCAGGTTTTCCTCTTCGGCGAGAAGCACTACGGTTTTCCCCTGCGATTCGAGGCGGCGAATCTCATCGACAGACCCGGGCGCTGCCACACCGCGCTCCGCCATGAACTTCTCATTGCCCAGATAAATTTTCCGCTCATCCACATTCGCTTCCAGGCCATGCCCCGGAAAGGCGCGGAAATCCCGCATTTCAAGGAATTCCACGCCGCGCGCTTCGGCCTCATCGACTATCGATTTTCCCAGGGGATGCTCCGAGCCGCGCTCCGCACTCGCCGCGAGCCGGAGCAACTCCTCTTCTGTGAGCCCGTTCAACGGCAATATGTCTGTCACCACAGGCGTCCCTTTCGTCAGCGTGCCCGTTTTGTCCAGTATCATGGCGTCGAGCCTGTGCGCCGTCTCCAGGGACTCACCGCCCTTGATGAGTACCCCCGCCTCGGCCCCTTTGCCCGTGCCCACCATGATGGCCGTAGGCGTCGCTAATCCTAAGGCGCACGGGCAGGCGATAACCAGAACGGCGACGGCGTTGATGAGCGCGGGCGTGAACGGCCCCACGGCGTCCCAAAGAATGTACGTGACGAGGGCGATTCCCAGCACGATGGGCACGAAAATGCCCGACACCCTGTCCGCGGTGCGCTGGATTGGCGCCTTGGAGCCCTGCGCCTGCTCCACCATGCGGATTATCTGCGCCAGCACCGTTTCTTTCCCCACCCTCGAAGCCCGGAACTTCACCGCCCCGTCGATGTTGAGCGTAGCCCCGGTTACGGTGTCGTCCACGCCTTTTGCGACAGGAACGCTCTCGCCCGTCAGCATCGACTCATCCACGGAAGTCGCGCCCTCGAGGACTATCCCGTCCACGGGGTATTGCTCGCCGGGACGCACCATCACGACATCGCCCACGCGGACCTCGCCCACGGGTACCTCGCGCTCCTCCCCGTCGCGGAGCACGCGCGCCGTCTTGGCCTGAAGGCCCATGAGTTTCTTGATGGCTTCTGAGGTTCTGCCCATGGCGCGCTCTTCGATCACTTTTCCGAGCAGGATGAGCGTGATCAAAATCGCGGACGCCTCGAAATACACGTGATGCCCGCTCAGGCCCCACAGCGTCACCACGCTGCTGTGCAGCCAGGCCGCGCTCGTTCCCAGGGCGACGAGAACGTCCATATTCGCGCCGCCGCCCATGAGCGAGTGATACGCGCCCCGGTAAAACCGCCGGCCCACGATGAACTGCACGGGCGTAGCGAGCGCGAACTGCCACCACCTGGGCAATTCCCAGCCGCCCGCGCCCGGGAGCATCCCCGCCATCTGTATGAGAAGCGGGGCGGATAAAACCGCAGAGAGCACAAGCAGGCGCACGCTTTTCCTGAACTCGTGCTCCCGCTTTAGTTTTTCCGCGTCCTGCTCTTCATCCATCACGGGACGGGCCGAATACCCCGCTTTGGCCACGTAATCGACAATTTCATCGGTATGAGCCAGTGCCGGCTGGAACTCCACATGGCCGCGGCCCGTCGAGAGATCCACGTCGGCGGAAACCACGCCGTCCAACCCAGTTAACTGCGCCTCCAAGCCTGCGGCGTCCGCCGCGTTCTCCACTCCTTCTATCGTGAACTCGACACGAGAATGCGGAACGCGGAACCCTGTTTTTTCCACCCTTTTGGTGATGTCGGCAGGCGTCACCTGGGCGGGGACGAACTCGACCTGCGCGCGCGCAAGCGCCAGATTCACGTTCGCGTGCAACACGCCGTCGAGCGAGCCGAGTCGTTTTTCCAGCCTTGAGGAACACGCCGCGCACGACATGCCTTCGACCGGAATTTCCAGTGTCTCGGGTATTGAATTTATCGACATGCCCCGCTCCTAGCCCAATGCCTGAAGTTTTACGCTCACGCTCATCCGGGTCCCGTCGCGCATCAGGTGCACTTCCACGACGTCGCCCACTTTGTGTTCATCGAGCGCGTCCAACAAATCATTGCGCGAGGTAACCGACTTCTCCCCCACCCCGACGATCACGTCGCCGAGCACGAGGCTCCCCGCCCGGTTCCTCCCGGTGCCGCGCAGCCCGGCACCCTCAGCCGCGCTGCCTTTTTGTACGCGAATGATCAGCACGCCCCGTACGCCGAAGCGCTCCGCCGTCCCCCTGTCGGCCACGTGAATGCCGAGCCCGGGCCTGATAACGCGGCCATGGCGGAGCAACTGGGGAACGACCCTGTTCACCGTATCTACGGGAACCGCGAAGCCGATTCCTGCGTTGGAGCCGGAGGGACTGAAAATAGCGGTGTTGACGCCTATGAGGCGCCCGGCGCTGTCCAGAAGAGGCCCCCCGGAATTGCCCGGGTTGATCGCGGCGTCGGTCTGGATGACGCCGCTGATCTTGCGGCCCGACACGCCGTTGATCTCACGCCCCAGCGCGCTGATGATCCCCGTCGTGAGGGTCTGATCCAACCCGAAGGGGTTGCCGATGGCGAACACCCTCTGGCCCACCAGCAGGTTGGAGGACTGTCCGACGGAGATCGGCTTGAGCCGGCTTTTGGGCGCATTGATGAAGAGGACCGCCAAATCCTGATCCGGCGCCATTCCCACCACGCGCGCGTCCCACTCGGTGTTATCCGCCAGGGTGATGCGAAGGGCGCTCGCTCCCTGAATGACGTGAAAGTTCGTGATGACGTGGCCCTGATCGTTCCAGACGAAGCCCGAACCCGTGCCCTGGGGAATTTCGAACAAATTGAGACTGAACCTGTCGCGCCTCATCGCCAGCCTCGTGATGTAGACCACCGACGGAGAAGAGAGGCGGAAAAGCTCTATGTTGGATTTCTCCTCGGCGGCGAGGTCCCCTCGCGGGGTAACGACGCGAGGCACGGCATCAGGGTCGTGGAAGTTATCGAAATATCCCCTTGCGAACATCCACGCGAGGGCGACGCCCAGCAAAAAAACACACCAGACGAGCCAACGCCATCTGCTCGAATAGGTTACGCCTCCACCCCTGTGTTCACGACCTCCCCCGTTCATTTCGATTCCTCTTTCTGCGCCCAAGGCAGGCTCATGACAGCACGCTCGCAGTCTTCGCGTAAAGACGCCTCATCCTGAGAACATCTCGCAATGATATGCGCACCCTGCATCTGGGAAAAGAAAGAACGCGCATATACAAGCGGTGCGATTTCTCCCGGAAGCTCTCCTTCCACTTGAGACTGCGCCAATACGAGAGCGATTCTCTCAAATACGCCGTCCCAGACCTCTTTCAGCCGCATGCGCATCTCTTCATCAAGAGCACTCAGTTCGAGCGAGAGGTTCCCGATGGGGCATCCGCAGCACGGGGAATCCTGATTCGGCATGCAGGCGTAGGATTCCGCCAGACACCTGATTTTCTCACGCCCACTCGCTTCTGTATCAAATGAGGGTTTGAGGTAGTTTTCGTGAAGAAGCGATTCGTAATGATCTATGATGGCGAGCCCCAAGTTTTTCTTGGAGCGAAAAAAATAGTACAGACTCCCCCGGTTCACATTGGCGGCCTGCGCGACTATGTCCAGTGAGGTGGCGTGAAAGCCTCTTTGATAGACGAGCCACGCGGCCGCTTCTATGATTTTGCGCTTCGTCCGGGAAGCCTTGGAACCTTTGGGCGTCGCCGTTGCTGCTTTCATGCGCTCTCACTCCGGTGAGTGAAATTTCGTCTTGCGGAAAAATGCTCCGCAATGGGCCACAAAGCGACCCACGAGAAAAATATAAACTTATTTAGTTAGTTAGTCAACTAAATTTATGGCTGCTGCCACACCAATCCTGAAAGACATATTACGCCGAGAGTTCTCGCAAGTGCGCTACGACGGAGCGCTCCAATGCGTCGAGGTTGTACCCACCTTCGAGCAGACAGATGAGCCGCCCCTCGCAAAGGCTTTCGGCAAGTTTCTTCAACCACCCGGTCAGGCGGGCGAAACCGGCTTCGGTGATCTTCAGCCCACCGAGCGGGTCGTCACGGTGCGCGTCGAAACCCGCTGATACGACAACCGCTTCGGGACCATGCGCCTCGATGGCGGGGATGACGTTTTCCTCAAATTTCGCCAGATACGACTCCTCAGAGGTTCCCGCAGCGACGGGAATGTTGAGCGTCTTGCCCTCCCCGGCTCCTTCTCCCGTCTCGTTCGCAAGGCCCGTACCGGGATAGTGGGGATGCTGGTGCAGGGAGACGAAAAACACGTCCGGGTCTTGCCAGAAGATATCCTGCGTGCCGTTGCCGTGATGCACGTCCCAATCCACCACGGCGATTTTCCGGAGGCCGTGTTGTTCCTGCAGATACCGCACCAGGATGGAGGCGGTGGCGAAGAGGCAAAAACCCATCGACTGAAACGGCAAGGCGTGGTGGCCCGGCGGCCTGGCGGCGCAAAAGGCGTTGTCCACCTCACCACCAACTACGGCGTCCGCCGAACTCAGGGCCGCATCCACGGATGCAATCGCAGCCTCATAGCTTCCCGGACCAGCCTGCGTGTCTCCACCGTCCAGAATACACCTGCCGCTCGCACAAGCCTCGCGCACGAAGCGGTGGTGTTCTTCCTCATGCACCCGCAAAACCCACTCACTAGCGGCGTGGGGCTTACTCTCCATGTGTATGAGCGATGCGACTTGCGGGAGAATTCTCTCGGGCGCGAGACGCCTGGCGCGCTCTACGTTCTCCACATGCCGGCCGTTATCGTGCAGGAGCGATTCGGGCGTCCAGAAATAAGCGGTTCTGCTCAATGGAGTCTCACCCTGGGGTCGAGGACGGAATACATCAAGTCAACAATAAGGTTCAAAGACACGAAAATCAGGGCGGTGATGGTCACCGAGGCCTGCACGAGGGGGAAATCCTTGGCGTAGACGGCCTGTATGAGAAGCCTCCCCACGCCCGGCCAGGAGAAAATCGTCTCGACGATCACAGCACCCCCCAGCAGATGCCCGAACTCCAGGCCGATTATCGTGATGACCGGGATCATGGAGTTTCTGAGCACGTGCAGGTTGATGACGATCCATTCGGAAAGCCCCTTCGCTCGGGCGGTCTTCACGTATTCATGCCGGAGCACTTCCAGCATGGAGCTTCGGACTACCCGAGTGTTTCTCGCGATCGAGTAAGTAGAGAGCGCGATGGCGGGCAGAATCAGATGCTCCCAACCGCTTCTACCGCTCACGGGCAGCCACCTCAGACTCACCCCGAAGATGAGGATCAGCATCAAGCCGAGCCAGAAAACCGGCATGGATTGCCCCAGTAACGCGAAAAGCATCCCCCCGTGATCATACGGTGAGCCGCGCTGCGTCGCGCTCACCACCCCTAACGGAAATGCCAGGATAATCGAGAGTACGAGCGCCACGAGGGCGAGTTCCAGAGTCGCGGGCAGGCGCTCCATGATGAGTTCGAACGCGGGCTGGCGGTAGCGCAGGCTTTCGCCGAAGTCCCCCTGCACGGCCCTGCCCACGTATCGCCCGTATTGCACGAACCAGGGCTTGTCCAGCCCCATGTCCTGACGGAGTTGCTGGACCTCCTGAACCGTCCAGTCCTCACCCACCATGGTGTCGGTCGGATCGCCAGACAGGAACAAGACGGCGAACGAGATGAAACTCACGCCGGCCACGACCACGATGGCCCGCAGGAATCGTCTGAAAAGATAGGCACCCATTTTATGGATTCACTTCTTTCAACCGAATCGTAGGCAGGTAGATTCTCTCATCCGGTCTCGGCGTCCACTGCGTTCTCGCGCTCAGACCGAAAAAATCGTACTGGTTCCAGAGGAACACCCACGGGCTATCCGCGCGAACAATGCGCTGCATCCGGTAGCTGATTCTTCTGCGCTCGGCGGGATCGAACGTCTGACCGAGCATTTTGTAACCTTGAATAAAGTCCCGGTTCCTCCAGGCGGTGAGGTTTGCGAACAGGTTGGGCCTCAACACGCCCAGGTCGAGCTCTTCGTTGAAGGCGGAGCTGAACCCGTGAAAATACAAGGGCGCCAGCGTCTTTTTCCTTCTTCTCGCGAGGAAAACGGACCACTCCAGCGGGATCACCTCCACATGGACGCCCACGGTTCGGAAATATGCAGCCAAAAATTCCGACATCTCCTTTCCTTTCAGATACCTGGATGCAGGAACTTCAAGTTTTATCTCTAATGGTTTTCCATTTATTTCCAGCACGCCGTCCCCATTCGTGTCCTTAAGGCCGGCCTCGGCGAGGAGCGCTTTCGCCTTTCGGGGATCGTAGGCGTACGCCTTCATGTCCGGGGCGGCGTTCGGGGGGTTCACGATGCTCCGCATCCGCGAACCGTGGCCGAGAAAAACGTTTTTTGCGATTGCCTCGAAATCAATCGCATGATTCAGCGCCCGGCGGATGCGCACATCGCCCAGCACCCCGTGATCCGTGCGAATCCCCAGGTAAATCCTGCGTCCTCCCCGAGTCCCTTTGAGTTGCAGACCTTCTCCTCTCGCCAGGATGGTTTTCGACTGATCGGGCGAGATGTTCATAATAATGTCGGCCCCGCCCGTCTCAAGTTCCGCTATCCGGGCCGATGCCTCGGCCACCGGCCTCCAGAACACTTTTTTTATCGCAGGCTTACCCCGCCACCAGCCCTTGTTGGCCGCCATCTCGATGCGGTCGTCCTTGATCCATTTCACCAGTTTGTAGGGCCCAGTTCCCACAGGTTTTTTCAACAATTCCTTGGGCGGAGTCGACGAATAATACCTGGGCGGCAGCATGAAAGCGTTGACCATCCAGACCGGCAGGGTGGCGACCGGACGCTTCGTGTGAATCTTCACGGTGTGGGAATCCACTTTTTCTATCCTGTCGAGGAATATCCGCCTGTACACCGTGATGCGCGGCTTCAGCTTCTTATCCCGCATCCGCTCGAAGGTGTAGCGCACGGATTCTGCATCGAACGGCTCGCCGTTATGAAACTTCACACCCTTGCGGAGATGAAACGTCCAGACTTTTTTCGACTCATCCACCTCCCAACGCTCGGCCAGAGCGGGACCCAGCGTCATATCGCCGCGCCGCTCGATGAGCGGGTCGAACATGTTCATCAAGATGCTCCACTCGATGGTGGCGGTGGCGAAATGGGGGTCGAGCGTATTGGCCTCCACCGAGAGGATGACCGTGAAAGGCCCTTTTTTCGCTTCGCGGCCGCAGGCGGAGAGCGCCACGAGCAGCAGGCAAATTCCGCACAACAAGGCCCTTTTCATGCGCAAATTTCCTTCAAAAAGCAAAACGACTACATATCATCGCCGAGGCGGGGGTCCATGTAGTCCCGCAGCCAGTCGCCGATGAGGTTGATGCTCAAAACCGTCGCCATGATGGCGAGACCCGGAAAAGTCGCCATCCACCACGCGCCCCTCAGATATTCGCGCCCTTCGGAGAGCATGCCCCCCCAGGTGACGACAGAAGGCGGAACGCCGAGCCCCAGGAAACTGAGCGAGGATTCGGAAATAATATTTCCCGCCACGGCGAAGGTGGCGATGACGATGAGAGGCGAGAGGGTGTTGGGCAGAATCTGCATGAACAATATGCGGTATACGGGATAGCCCAGGGCGTGGGTGGCCTCCACGAATTCGCGCTCCCTTATCGAGATGACCTGGCCTCTCACCACGCGGCCATACGCCACCCACCGGCTGATCCCCAGTACGATGATGATGTTGAACAGGCCCGGCCCGATGACCGCCATGATCGTGATCGCCAGCAAAATAAAGGGAAACGCCAGTTGAATCTCGGAAAACCCGCTGATGAGATCGTCTATTTTCCCGCCGAAAAAGCCGGAAACAAGACCCAGAACGATGCCGATCACCCCCGAAATCACCACCGAACTCAAGCCCACCAGAATGGAGACGCGGCCCCCGTAAATGAGCCGGCTCAGAATATCCCGGCCCAGCGCGTCGGTTCCCAGCATATAGCTCGCGCTTCCTCCCTCCATCCAAACGGGAGGCTTCAGACGCAGGTTCACGTCCACCTTACTCGGGTTTTGCGGCGCGATGAGAGGAGCCGTAAGGGAAAAGACGACCAGCAAAATGAGGAAAACGCCGCCGAGCATCGCCGGTTTGGATCGCATCATGCTCCGGCGGAATATCTCCCACCTGAGCTCCGATTCCGACATCATGGGGTATTCATCCGATTCAAAAGCAGATTCGGACATTGTTCTATCTTCGGACATTCACCTGCTCTCGCGCCTCGGAGGCGGTAATTCGGGAATTTTGTCGCTTTGTATCCTAGCATAGCGCACTGTGAGTTGCAGAAAAATTGTCAATACCGAAATGTCGAATTGTGTTGATATCCACAAGGCTATCGAATTAGAATCGCCTGTTTTTGATTTTAGCGCCGTCTGGATAATTGTGAAGATTCTCGGTGAAGGAATTCTCTCCTTGCCCTCCTACAATAAAGATAATTTCAATGAAGCGCTGATTTCCGCCGTTCCAGACGGATCGACGTTCGGTTTCCAGGGCCTGCGCGCAGTCGATTCGATCACCATGGAGAGCATCGTCCCCCTCGATTTCCTCATCGCCTGCGACTACGGGCTCGACGGGCCTGAATGGGACAGGCGCCTGCGTTATTTCGCCGTGGAGCGCGGGCAAAACAAGCGCATCGTGTGGACGCACTCATCCCTCGTAGAGGCGTACGAAGGAGCTTTGGGTTCGCAAATTCGGAAATTTCTCTCAATTGGAGATGCTCCCCGGTACGTCATCCCCTACCGCTCCACGGAATTCCTCGGCAAACTCGCAGAAGAAGCCGATGGCAGGCTCCGCATCCTGGCGAATCCGGTGGAAATCAAGACGAGATTCGACGACAAGATTTCCTTCCGGCGCCGGGCCGTCGAAGCAGGGTTCGCCGTTCCACCGGGCGACGTGGTGGCGTTGGGCGAACTTGGACCCAATCAAATCGAGCAATTCGGGCCTGTCATGATCATTTCGGAGCAAATCGGCTCCTCGGGCAACCAGACGCACCTCATCGATTCACCCGAGGCGCTCGCGAATAAACGCGATGAACTCATCGAAAAGCTGGGCTCTGACGCGCCGGTGATCGTCAGTACGTTTCTAAGCGGGCCCGCCGTCGGCACGGCGGGGCTGGTTTATGGCGGCAAACCCTGGATGTCTCATCCTTCGGTGATGTTCACGGGCATCCCCGGCTGTTCAATGCACCGCTTCGATTACGCCGGAAGCGACTATGCGGCGTATCGGCTGGTTTCCGAAAAGAGCCGGCGAAAAATCGAGGAATTCACTCTGAAAATCGGAGAATGGATAGCCGAGGCGGGCTACCGGGGTATATACGGCGTCGATTTCATCGTCCATCAGGACGAACCCTACGCCCTCGAACTCAACCCTCGCGTGCTGGGAACTACGCAACTGATGACCGAACTCGAGGAAAAACACAGCAGCGCACCCACCACCACCTACTGGCATCTGGCCGAATTCCTGAATCCGGACGCCGCTCTCGATGCGCATCAGGATCTGCTCGCCGAACTCAGCCGGCCGGATTTATCCGGTTACCAGCTTTTGATTCGAAACACGAGGAGCTCGAAAATGAGAATCGGCCATTCGCTGGAGCCCGGCATCTACACCATCCAGAATGGGAGGCCTGAATTCATCCGGCGAGGCTTCCGCCTGAGCGACGTTCAAGAGCAGGATGAGGTGCTCGTCACTTGCTCTCCTCCGGCGAAAGGCACCATAGTAGAGCCGAGGGGAGCGTACTGTAAGCTTGAGGGCGTCTCATCCATCTATGAAGGGGAAGAAGAGCAGATATCCTCCGCCGCCCGGGAAATGATAGATGCATTCACGCGTCGTCTCGCTCTTTCTCCCGCTTAGGACTTGGTGAAAATTGAAACCAGATTTATTCGCATCCACCACCCGAGGATTGTTTCTGTCGCCTGAAAGCCCATTTACGTTTGAGGGGGAATTCACACCCGACCCCAGGCCCGTTCCCTCAAACGGAATCGCGCTGGGCGAAGTCGTCGTTGCGCCCAAGAACGCTCCCATCGATCGCCTGGAATCACTCGAAGTCCTCCGGGGAACGCAGGACGCCTGGAATACGGGCGAAATAAAATTGCGCGAAAAAATGAACGTGGCCGTTGCGATCGGCGGGCGCTATGCGAATCGCAGCATTTCGGGCCGAGAGCCGGACTCGCCCGCAGAGCCCGGAGCCGTACTCGACCTGTTGAACGTCGGCGGCGTCTGCGGGATCCGCGCGAACCCCGAAACGCCGTGCGTAAAAATAGAGGTGAAAGGGGGCGTCTCGCTTCGAGGCGAATCCGCTCAGCTTTCCCATCTCCCCGTCATCCCCGATACAAGGTGCCCCGTGGATGAAGAGGGAATTCCCTGTGCTCCCATCATCCTGGTGACCGGCTCCGAGATGGACGTGGGTAAAACGACATGCGCCTCTTCGCTCGCCTCCGCCCTTCACTCTTCGGGCATCCACGTCTCATATGTGAAACTCACCGGAACCGGCCGGATGCGGGATCTCATGCAGGTGAACTACGGAAGGCCGCTCGGGTTTTTCGACTCGGCGAGACTCGGCTGGGATTTCGTCGATGCGGGTCTTGCTTCCACGTGCGGCGTCCCTGGACACAGGGTCAGGCGATGCGCCCAAAACCTGCTTCGCCACGCATGCGCGAAGGCGGAAATCGTCATCGCGGAACTGGCGGATTCTCCCTCATCGGACGCCAGCCTTCACGTAGCGAGCGACCCATGGGTCAGAGACTGGCTCGCGCGCAGGGGTCTGTTAATCTGCGCATGTGATACGCTGGAATCAACGCTCATCGTTCATTGGATTAGAAGCCACCTGGGGGTGGATGAGGAGAACATGCTGATTTCCGGAAGGCTCGCCAACGAAGCGCACGCGCGCGAGGAGGCGTACCGGATGACGGGGATACGCGCCTTGAGCTGCATCGCCCCGAACCCCACCTCCCTTGCAACCGACAATGCCGTGGGCGGCGCCATTGCGGACTGGGTGATCAAACACTTCATGCGTCAGCGCAAGTCGGTGTTCTAGGTCTCGAGAGCGAAACCTTGGCCTCACGTAAAACATTCAACCATCTCCGAATCGCACGTGAACCCTCTCTCTACTATCTCACGCCCGATGCAAGCGGCGGCGCCTGGGATCTGTACCGCGTGAGCCAGGAGTTCGATTCGTTTGAAGGTGATCTGAACGAAACGCTAATCGAAAGCCTCAACCACTGGGCGTCGCGCGAGCCCCGCTTCGCAGACTTGCGCATTCTGGAAGACTCGCCACCCATTCAACGCCCGGGAGAAATCCTTTTGCTGGACGGCTCTCCGAGCCGACTGCCCCTCACCATGGAAACGGCGCGCGTAATGAGAGCGCACTTGAAGCAACTCGGGCTGTCCATCCCCGTCAGGGTACTGAACCGGCGCGAAGAACTTCTGGCGCGCGCCGCAAAGGCGCCGAAAGAACTGCTCGTCATCAGTCAGACCGCCCAGAGAAGCCTCTACGACGCGACCCTCGCCAAGGTTCTGGAGGCGCGGGGAATCGTCGTGGCGCCGGGGTCTCTCACCGCTCCCGGCGGGCCGCTCTCCAACAAGAAAACCACCTATGAACTCCTGAACGGAAACGGCGAGAACGTCCAAAACCCGAAATCGGACGGGCATGGACATCGGCTGACAGCCCGCTATGAAGTGGTGGAATTAAACGGGGGAAGACCTGCGGACACCGCCGCCGCCATCCTGGATTCCGCCTCCGCCTTGTCGCAGAAATGGGGGGCGGGGACTTTCTTCGTCAAACCGCAAGAAGGCGGCGGGGGACGTGGATGTTTCCGCCTGGACGTCTACCCCAACGGGTTCGGGATGCCGGATTTAAGCAGGCTCGGCGTAGCGGCGGAACATGCGACACCCCTGCCCTTGTCCCTTGACGCGGAAAACCCCTATCACCTCCAGGCGATGGACTGGCTTGTTCAACGCTTCCAGGCCAGCCCTGCGACTTCGAGAGCCTATATCAAGACCCAAAGGGTGGAAGGCGACTCTTCACCGGACGTTTTGGGGGAAATGCTCAGGAACTGCGCGCCCAGACTCGAATCCGAACTGCGCGAAGCGTCCCGCTCCCGGGAGGATTCGATTCGCCTCCTGGCGAGCGCCATCGAAAACTACGAGCAGGTATTCGACACGCGCTATCTGCCGCTGATATGCAACTGGATCGATTTCGGCCTTTTCAGCATTCGCGTGCATCTGAGACTCAGCCGCGAGGGAATCGTTGTGGAAACGATCTACGCCCGGCTATTTCCGGTGGAATTCTCGGATGATTCGGTCGGGGTCGTCGGCGTGGACAGCATCACGAACCGCACGGATGGAGGCATGGAACTGAACCGCTATGCGCCATTGTTACCCCCTCTGGTCGCATACGCGGGAGGCGCGGAGCGATTGTGCGAGAAGATTCGCGGCGCTTTTGACGCGTTCGCGCGCTTTTTGTCCCTCCTCGACCCCGGGGAGCGCGGCAGGGTGCCAGTTCGGGCCGAATTCGATCTATCGCCGCTCAACGGCCTGATCGCCGAGGGCAACGCCGACCCCGTCCGCGCCCAATGCGCCAACAGCCGCTGGGAAAGGTTCAGCGAAAACTGCGCGCAGTGGACGGATGACGCCTTGTCGTTCTACTCATGGAAATCTCAAAAAGTCTAAGCTAGAATCAACCTGTTCAGCACAGCCTGCGTTCCGGAAATCCCAGAGGGCGGGATACACGCGAAGGACCCTCATCCACCGCTCTACAAGTGATTGACATGGCGAAACTCCTCAAAAAAGCCTTCAACATCCAGGAAGAGGAGTTGCTCGTCTTCTCGGTATTCTTTTTCTTCTACTTCCTGATCGGGATCCAGTTCTCCATCGGGCTCACCGTATCCGAAGCGTTGTTCCTCTCGGAAGTCGGCCCGGGATTTCTCCCCTACATGTACATTTTCAATGCCCTGATGATCATCTTCATCAGCACGTTCTACTCCTCACTGACCGAAAAACTCTCGATTCCGGCGATGTTCAAGACCGTCTTGATCTTTTTCATCGCGCTCGTCTTCGGCATCAAATTGCTTATATTCGCCGATTTCCGCGCCTATGCGATGCCGATCGCTTTTCCGCTTCTCCACACGCTGTTCGTCATGTTCACGAACATGCTGCCGAACAATTTCCGCGCCCTTTACGGCCAGTACCTGGACGTTTTGCAATCCAAGCGGCTCGTTCCGATCATCCTCACCGGGGGGCGCTACGGCGGTATAGTGGGCGGTCTGGCCATTCCATTGCTCATCCCTGTCCTGGGGAGCGTCTCGAACCTGCTCTACGTATGGATTGGAGCCATCGTCGTCAGCATCGGGGTGGTGCAGTATGCAGAATGGCGGCTCAGAGACCATCTCATCGAAGACGCGGGCCCCAAAAAACGCAAAACGACGAAGAAGACGGCATCAAAAGGCGGCAATCTCGCACTGATGAAGTCGAACAAATATGTCTGCGCGTTCGCGCTTTTCAGCTTCATCGTTGTGATTCTCAGGAGTTTTCAGGATTTCCAGTACAGCCTCATCTTCCGCGAGGTTTATCCCGATCGCGCGCAACTCGCCTCGTTCCTCGGGTATTTCACCGCCATCGGGAGCGCCTTCTCGCTGCTCGTACAGACGTTCATCACCCCGCGCATCATCAAGCGGCTCGGACTGGGAACGGCGAACCTCCTCTACCCGCTCACGACCATCATCGGCCTTGCCGGCATGGCGATTTCGCCCGGTTTCTATTCCGCCGTCTTCCTGCGCTTCAACAACAAGAATCTCCAGGAATCGATTCGAAACGCCATCAACGCCCTGCTCTATAACGCCGTCTCCCCCTCGATCCGCGCGCGCGTGGGCGCGTTCGTCGCCGGCCAGGTGGTCGCCGTGGCCAGCATCGTCAGCGGCGTCACCCTGCTCATCATCAAACCCACCGGCCTCGCCCTATTCCCCCTGAGCGCAGGCCAATTGGCGCTCATCTCCCTGTTCATCGCGTTCGCCTATCTCGCCACAGGCTTCTTCGTGCGCCATGAATACGGCGCCGCGCTGCGCCGGATGCTCGAGGAGCGAAACCTGGGGCTGTTCCGCTACGCCCAGGAGGGATACGGCCCGGTTGACGATGAGAACATGGCGATACTCAGAAAAAACATCCGCGAGGGGGATGACGATCTTAGCGTATTCACGGCACAGATGATGGCGGAAAGCGGCAGAAGCGAAACCAGTCAAATTATTCTCGAAGAAGTCCCCCGGCGGAAAGGACATGCGGCGGCCGAGTTGCTGAAAATTCTCGCCAAGGCGCCCGGCGCCGAAGTGGGCGAGAAAATACGGCCCCTGCTGGAGGAATACCTCACTTGCGAGGAGCCCGTCCTGCAGTGCGCCGCCATGGATGCGGCCGAATCCATCGGACTGACGGAGGAAACGGCGGAACTGGTTCACGAGAACCTGGAGAGCGGCTCCCCCGAAGTCAGGGCGCGCGCCGTCGAGCTGCTTGTGCGCTCCGATGACCTGTTCTGGCTCGCCAACGGCCTCCAAACGCTCCACCGGATGCTGAACGAAGAAGACGCGGCGGCCAGAGTCTGCGCCCTCAGGTGCATGGGAGAGCTCCAGAATCCGCGCTTCATCAAACGGTTGATTCCCTATCTCTACCAGAACGAGGAGAAAGTCCGCGAAGCCGCTTTGAAGGCGATAGAAGTTCTGGCCATGAACCAGGGGGTCGATGAGGAGAGCATGGACGAAGTCATCCGGGTGACCACCTCGGATGAGAGCGCGGCCATCAGGCGCAGAGGCGTCCGGCAACTGGGCAACAAAGGCACGCGGGAGAATTTCGAATGCGCCCTGACCGCTCTTTCGGACGTCGATTCTCTGGTGAGGCGAGAGGCCGTCGAATCGCTCAAGAACATGAAGCGAAAAGGAACCCTCTCTCTCGAAGGCTCCGGTCTTGTATCGTTCATCGCTCCGCTGTTGTTCAAAAGCGCGAAAAACGGCTCCCGCGAGATGAGCGAGCAGGAAATCGTGGACTCCCTTTCCGGGTTCGCAGTCGAACACCTGAAGGAGGTGTATGACGTCATCAATCACCTGCACGTCATCGAACGCCGGGAAAACGAATCCGCCTTCACGATGTTAAGAAAAGCGCTCGAAGACGTCGTCGCGGAAAGACAACTCGTCCTGCTGGAATTGCTGGGGGTGATAGGGGACGAGAAAACAGTGGACACCGTGTCGGAGTCCCTCTCCCGGGGCGGCTCCTCATCGAGAGCGATCGCCATCGAGACGCTCTCGAACTTCTCCTCGACAGGCAATACGAGACTCCTGATTCTGGCCCTGGAGCCCCTGTTGCTCGGCAGATCGACCGCCGATAAGGTTTCCGAGGGCAGGAAACTATGGGAGATACCCGATAAATCGATTGATGAGGTTCTGACGACCTACATGGATTCCGAGAACGCGTGGCTGGAAGCCATCGCCGTGGATGCGGCGGGCAAACATCTTGCCGGCGAAGCGGATGGAGAAACCGCCTCGCGGCGCGCGCAGTTCAAGGAGCGGGCAACCGAGGGCGACCCGTACGTCCGTGAGGCCGCGGTTGCCGCTTTAAGAATAATCAAGAAAGATGAAGACGACGTTGTGTCGTTATTCAGAACCCTGGAAAATGACGAGAGTCAACAGGTTCGCCTTCAGGTACGCCGCGAACTCCTGCGTTATGAGGGAAGCGGCGAAAATCTATCCGAACAGGAGAAAATCATGCTCTCGACCATCGAAAAAGCCTTGTTCCTGAAAGGCGTCAACATGTTCGAGACGATGAGCGCGGATGAACTGAAAATACTGAGCAACATTTCCAGGGAAATTCAGATAGAGGCGGGAAAGGTTCTTTTCGAGCAGGGAGACCTCTGCGATTACCTCTATGTCATCGTGGATGGGGAAATAGAGATCATCCTCAACCAGGAGAGCGGGGAACCCAGGATTCTCGCCACGCTCGCCCCCCCGAACTCGTTCGGTGAAATCGCGCTGTTTGGCGATGAGGGAAGAAGCGCAGGCGCACGCGCGAGCCGGGACACCTCACTGCTGGGCATCGAGAAAGAACCTCTTCTCGAACTGATCCACGAGCACCCGACCATCTCCATCGCCATCATCGGCCAGCTCGCCGGCATCATCAGAAGCCAGAACGAATAGCTTGGGGCAAGGCGAATGCGGTGCATGAACGCCCGCTGCCTTCATCATGAACCACATCTTGTTTTTCGCATATTCTCCCCGTCTGGAGGCGGGTATACGCTGCATTGAAACTACCCCCTTTTAAGGTTGACGCCCGCCCTGCCCGTACCTATAATCAGCCGGATTTTAGCCAAGAAACCCGGAATTTCCGCTCAGAACGCCGGTGGGGGAGCGTTTTTTCAAGATGCAAGGTCGAGACTTCAAGCCTCCGGAAGAGAAAACCAGTCCAATCACGTTTTTCATCCTAGGCCTCATCATGGTCGCGGTGACGTTTTGGACCGTCTGGGACGAAGCGTTCACGCGCAGACCCTGGAAGCAATACCAGAAACAGTTCAACGCCTATGAAAGAACCCAGGTAGAGAAAAAACTCGCCAGTCTCAAGAAAACCACGGGTTCCGCGGTCGCCGACCTCGACAAGAAAATCGCCGCGCAACAACAAAAACTCGCCGCAGACGAAGAACTCAGACAACTCAAGGACGAACTCACGAAAAGCGAGTTGGACGCTTTCGAGAAAGTGCAGGAGCTGGGCTTCAGAAAAGCGCTTTTCGATCAGTCCTACTTCTATCTCCAGGAAGCCATCCGGCAGGGACACGATAAAGAAGCCGAGCAAAAGGAAGTCGACGAAGCCAAGGCCCTGCTCGATGAGATAACACCCGTCGCGGCGAAAGCCGAAGCCGCCAGAGACGCGATAAAGGCGAAGATTGAGGCCAAAGAAAAAGAGTTGAAAACGCTCGAAGCGACGAAACGAAAAGTGGCGGGCGATATTTCCTTCCAGGAGCGCCGGCTGAAAGGCATCGCCGCCCGACCCTATGAAATCAGCCAACTCGTCCTTCGCGAATACGAACGCAACAATTTCAACGAACCCGTGATGAAAGTCGAACGGTGCCAGACCTGTCACCTGGGCATCAACAGGGCGGGCTTCGAGGATGCGCCCCAGCCGTTCCGCACGCATCCCAACAGACGCCTCTATCTCTCGACGCACGAATTCAACAAGGTCGGCTGCACGCTTTGCCACGGCGGCCAGGGAACGGCCGTCACCAGCCTCAATACGGCCCACGGCTATGTGCAATTCTGGGAAGACCCCCTCCTCCGCGGCAGCGAAACGCAAACCAAGTGCAGAAGCTGCCACACCGAGATATTCAACATTCCCGAAGCGCCTAAAATCTCGCGCGGCATCTCGCTCACCCGGGAACTCGGATGCAACGGCTGCCACACCCTCCCGGGCACGGAAGGCCTGCGCAAGGTGGGGCCGGACCTCTCGAGAATCCAGGAGAAAGTGGCGCCCGCCTGGCTCGTCTCCTGGGTCAAAAGGCCGAAAGACTACAACCCGCGCACCCGGATGCCCTATTTCAGCCTGACGGACCAGGACGCGCTGGACATCGCCACATACGTCTGGCGGCAGGGCCCGCGCAAGGTGGAATCGGCCGAGTTCCCGAATCTGGACGACGCCTCTCTGATCCAAAAAGGAAAATCCGTATTCGAAGACGTCGGGTGTCTGGGTTGCCACATCCGCAACGAAAAAGATGCGGAACCCGGGCCCCCGCTCGAGGGCGTGAACGGCAGGCCCCTCGTGTACAGGAACCGCGATTTCGCGCCGGCGCTTCAGAACATCGGCGCCAAGGTCCAGCCCGACTGGCTGTTCCGGTGGCTGAAAAACCCGAAGGCGTACTGGCATGACACCAAGATGCCGAGCCTCCGCCTCACGGATGAGGAGGCGAGCGCGGTCACCTCGTATCTCATCAGCCTCACGCCCGCCTCGAAGCGGCCCAAACCCCGGAAGCTGGGCGATGAGGCCTCCTTTGAGCGCGGCAAGAAACTCGTGGCGACGCGCGGTTGTTTCGGCTGCCACGTCATCCCCGGCACCGAAGAACTCTCCAAGATCGGGCCGGACCTGACACGATTCGCCGCCAAAAAACCGTTCGAACTATCGTTCGGCAACGTGGTGGACATGCCCCACACATGGGAATCCTGGACCTTCGGGAAGCTCAAAAACCCGCAACTCTACCAGACAGAGCGCGAGACGCTGCTCATGCCGAACTTCGAATTCTCGGACGCGGAAGCCTCCGCCATTCGCACCCTGCTGCGCTCCATGACGCCGCACGGCGCGCCGCACAGCGTCCACCAGGTGCTCGACACGCGCGCCCGGCGAATCGAAAACGGCCGCCGGATGATCGAGAAATACAACTGCAACGGCTGCCACGTCATCGAGAACTGGGGCGGCGACCTCCTCAGGCGCTATGAAGACAAGACGAACGGCCCGCCCCTGCTGAACGGCGAGGGCAGAAAAGTCCAGCCCGACTGGTTCTTCGGCTTCCTGCGCAACGTCGTGACGCTGAGGCCATGGCTCAAGGTGCGGATGCCCAGCTTCCAGATGCCCGACGAAGACGCCGCGGCACTCGTGGACTACTTCGCCGCGCTGGACTCGAAACTGAACCCCTACATCCATTTCGACGCCAAGAGCGTGAGCGCGGAAAACTACAAGGCCGGAAAGCAACTCTTCGAGATGGCCGAATGTCTGGCCTGTCATGGCGCATGGCCGCCTCCGCCGGGGCAGGAGCCACCGACGGCGCCGAACCTCTCGTTCGCCAAGAATCGCCTGCGTCCCGACTGGGTAGTCGACTGGCTGATATATCCGGGCAGAATCCAGCCCGGAACCAAGATGCCGAATTTCTTCGAGGGCGCGGGTTCAGTGGCCGATATCGTCAAGGGCGTCCAGGGAGATAAGGAAGACGACCTGTTCATCTACGAGCTCGAAGCCACCAAGGAAGTCGAATTGCCGGAAGAGCAATTCGCCACCCTGCGGGTCGGAGACGCTACCCACCTCGTCAAGGTAACGGAAATCGATGAAAAGAAAATGACCATCTCCTCGCCCACCGATCTCGGGAAGAGCATCGGCAAAGCGACGATAGAGAGCCACGGCGAGCCCATCGACGAGGAACTCCTCGGGGGAGACGCGTACCGGCAAATCCGCGCGATGCGCGATTACATGATGATCGAGACGAATTTCCTCAAACCCGCTGAGTCCAGCGCGAAGAACGAGGCGCCTCAAACGGATAAACCCGAAAAAGAAGCCGAGAACAAACAGACAGATAGCGACGCATCGCCTGGCTAGACTTTCAGGTTCCCACACAAAACAAGCGCCTCGAACGGGGCGCTTTTTTTATGCTCTTTTCCGCTTCTTCCGCTCCTCACCCACGCGCCTGTGAGCCGCGCGTATCACCTCAGGCAGACGATACCGCGAAGTAGCCGCCAGCACCCAGCGAACCGAGTCTTCGATGTCGATAAGGTGGCCGGGAGAAACGTACACGGGCTTCACGCCCCGCCTCGTCCTGAGAACGGCGCCTATCTCCAGTCCATCGGGTGAGCGCAGGTATCGCCAATCGCCCTTCTCCTCTCCCGGCGGCTCGGCCGCTTCGCCGAACAAGCGGCTCTTGGCGCACCCGATGGAAGGCACGCCCAGCCGAAGGCCCAGGTGCGAGGCGATGCCGAATCCCCTGGGATGGGCCGTGCCCTGACCGTCGAAGATGATGAGGTCCGGCTTTTCCCTCAATCCCAGAAATGCTTCTTCGAGTAAAAACCCTTCCCGGAAAGAGAGCAGCCCCGGCACGTAGGGGAACCGCAAATCTCCGCCGTAGAATGATTCGTCGATGAGTCCCATATCCGGCCAGGAGAAAACGACCATGCCCCCGACGCCGAAGCGGCCGCGCCACTCGCATGAGATATCGGCGCCCGCAATCGTTTTCGGCGCGGCGGACAACGGATGCAGGGCCAGGTGTTTTTCAAGCGCTTTTTGGAGCCGAACCGCTTCGGGGGGCGCGATCTCCCAGGAATGATGGAGCGAGTCGGTCATGAATCCGTTATCGATCCTTGAAGGGGCGAGCGGTTTCCGGCGTCACTCGCCCTGATAATGAGACGATGGGGATGCGCGCCATTACGCCGAGACGGCGGGAAAGAGACCTACTCCGTGGGAATCTGCGGAACCTTCCCCTTGACCGGGGCCACCTCGGGTGCGATGCGGTTGACGGAGTAGATATATTTTTCGCCGCGAACCTTCTTGACGACTTCGTTGAGTTGGGCCAGATCATGCACCTGAACGTCCAGACGAATCTTCGCCCTGCTCCCGGAGGTCTCGGCCTCGACACGCGAGATGTTCGCATCACAGGTCGCGATGTCGGCGCTCAGGCTCGCCAGCACGCCCGGCCTGTCGCGCGCCTCGATGACGAGCGTCACCAGGTGCATCTGATCCTTGTCGACTTCGCCCCAGGAAACCTCCACCAGGCGCTCCTGATCGTCCATCAGCGCCTTGATGTTGGGACAATTCTCGTTATGCACCGTCACGCCGCGTCCGCGCGTGATGAAACCCACGATTCCGTCGCCCGGAATCGGCTGGCAGCATTTCCCGTAACGGATCAAAACGTCGTCCTGGCCTTTGACGAGGATGCCCGATTTGTTCTTGTGGCGGCTCACGCGGTTCACGAGGCGCCTGAGGCGGGAGTTCTCCCGCTTTTCCCGCTCGCGCACGAGTTGTTCGGGCAACAGCTTGTGCACCACCTGCCGCGCGGATACGCGCCCGAAGCCAATCGACGTCAGCAAGTCTTCATCGCCCTGAACCCCGAAGGAGCGCGCCACCTGCTGCAGCTCCCCGGGCTTCATGTATCCCGCGACTTCCTTCTTCTCCACGCATCGCTCCAGCTCATGTTCGAGCAACTCATGGCCGAGCGTGAGGGAGCGCTCTTTCTGCTCCTGCCTTATCCAGTTTCTGATTTTCTGCTTCGCCCGGGCGGTGACGACGAACTTCAGCCAGTCCGCACTGGGCCTGCGGTGCGGGTTCGTGATGATTTCGACGATGTCGCCGTTCTCGAGCAGCGTGCTGAGCGGCGTGATTTTTCCGTTCACCTTCACGCCTACGCAACGGCTCCCCACTTCCGTATGGATGGAGAAAGCGAAATCCACCGGCGTCGCCCCGCGCGGAAGACTCTTCACCTCACCCCGGGGCGTAAAGACGAACACCTCGTCCTGAAACAGATTCACCTTGACGGAGTCGACCAGGTTCCTGGGGTCGGACTCCTCGTTCAGGCTTTCCACGATTCTCCTGATCCACTCGAACTTGTCGGCCATGCCGTCGTCGGCCTCATCGCCCTCCTTGTACTTCCAGTGCGCGGCGATGCCCTCCTCCGCCACCTGGTGCATTTCCCTGGTGCGAATCTGGAACTCCACCCTCTGGCCCTCCGGCCCCACCACGGTGGTGTGAAGAGACTGATACAGATTCGCCTTGGGGAGTGCGATGTAATCCTTGAAGCGGCCGGGGATGGGCGTCCATTTCGAGTGCAGGACGCCTAAAACCGCGTAACAATCCTTCATGGAATCCACGATGATTCTTACGCCGCAAATGTCATACACCTGATGGAAATCGAGGTTTTGCGTCTGCATTTTCTCATAGATGCTGGAGTGGAGCTTGAACCTGGCGGACGCGGCGCCGTCGACGCCTTCGAGTTCCAGGCTCTCCTTCACCTGTTCGATGATCAGTTCCATGTATGCTTCGCGATCCTTGAGGCCGTCCCGGAGCATCTCGTCAATTTCGAGAAATTCCTTGGGATGCAGGTGCTTGAACGCCACGTCCTCGAGCGCTCCCTTGAGCCATCCGATGCCGATGCGATTGGCGAGCGGCGCGTATATTTCCGCGGTCTCCCGCGCAATGCGTTCTCTGCTTTTCTGGGGGAGGTGGTGGAGCGTCAGCGCGTTGTGGAGCCTGTCGGCGAGTTTGATGATGATGACGCGAATATCCTTCGCCATGGCGATCAGCATCTTGCGGTAGCTTTCCGCCTGGCGAACCTGTGTGTTCGAGACGTCGATTTTGGCGAGCTTCGTGACGCCGTCCACGAGTTCGGCGACGTCATGTCCGAAATGCTCGTCAACTTCCTTGAGCGTCGTGGCGGTGTCCTCCACCGTGTCGTGGAGAAGCCCCGCGCATACGGTCTCGGGGTCCTGGCGCAACTCCGCCAGAAGCCGGGCCACTTCCAACGGGTGGGATATGTAGGGTTCGCCGGAAATGCGGGATTGTCCCTTATGGACCTTCGCCGTGAAGATGTAGGCTTTGGTGAGCAGATCCGAGCAGTCCGGCGAGTAATCCTCGACCAGATCGACGATGTCCATGATCCGGGCGGGAGGGCGTGACGTCAAAACTGGAGGCAACGAATTTCCTCCTCTTTCGACTTGCTCGGCCTGAAGACGAAAAAGAGCAAAATCAGACCCTTGCAATGAGATTATGGGCCTCTTGCAAAGGAAACGCTACCTGAGCGCCGATATAGCGTCAAGGAGTTCGCTCAAAAAAAGACTCCCCCGATGCCGGGGGAGCCTGGATGTGAAATGTCTCGTCTTAATATGCGCGCAGCGGCGAGGTGACGAACTCGTGCATGAACGGCGTCATGTATTCGGATTCGTCATCGTGCTTGGGAACGATAATCGCTCCCTTGTTGCAAATCTCCTCGCACAGACGACAGCCGACGCACGTGGACTGATCCACCACGGCCACCGCGCTGTGGTCGCGCTCCACCGAAGACGGCGCCATGCGGATGCAGTCGAACGGGCAGACGTCCACGCACCAGATGCAGCCCGTGCAGTTTTCCTCCAGCACGAACGCCTTGGGCATTTCCTTGTGCTTGATGTTTTTGATGATGTCGCCCGTATCGTCCTGAATGGCGAAAGCCGGGCAATACTTGCCGCACACGCCGCAATCGATGCAGAGCGTGGGGTCGATCATGTAGATATCGCGCGGCTCGCCCGTGATGGCTTTCGTGGGGCAGACGGGTTCGCACACCGAACACCCGATGCAAGCGTCAAAAATGAAATGGGGCATAACCGCGCCTCTTTTCTGACTCGATTCAGAATGGGCGACCCGCCGGAAGAAATTACATCCCGGCGAAATCCTTTCGATTAAATAGATATATCCATTCCGCACGCCGGTTGTCAAGGCGTTCTGCAGGTGAAATACCTTCAAATTCAGGAACGAAACTCTTGAATCTCTTGCCCTCGGCCCGGAATTGCGTCAGAATGCGGACGTAACATTTTTTCACCAATTCGACTGAAAAGGATTCGAGATGGAAAATTTCCTGCTCATTCTGACAAAACCCGACAACATCCCCATCGCCTTCATGATTCCCCTGGTAGGGTTTTTCGTCTGGCTGGCAATCGCTCAGGGCCTCAGACATGACAAACTCATCAAAAAGGGGAAAAAAGACGACGTCTACGACGAGATGATCCGATAAGCGCCTTGGGCTTCACTCACTCCCACGTCAATACCTCCTGTGCATGGAACCTTGAATCCTTGATGGTCGGCCGCGGCTCGATGCCTTCGTTCTCACCCGTATTCTGGAGGCCGACTTGCTAGAACTCATCTTCGTCGCGCTCTTCCTGGGATTCATCACCATATTGTTCGTCAAGAGAACGACCTCGAACATCGCGCTCGAAGCGGATGCGGAGAAGACCAGAAACGATTCGGAAATCGAATCCCTGCGCCAGATGTCTCCCCAGGTGTTCGAGCGCATGCTCATCGAACTGCTCGAAGGCATGAACATGCGCATCGTGGAGGTCCACTGGGTCAACGAGGAGGAAATCGACATCCTCGCGCACAACCCCGCGCCCATTCTCGGGGGCGACTACATCATCCACGGCATACTCGTGCCGGAGGGCGACTTCGTGAACTCGATACGGGTCATCGGCCTCTCCGACACCGTGCGCGCCGAGCGGGCCCTGAAGGGAATCCTGGTATCGACGGGATACTTCACCGAAGAGGTGCAGAAATACTCCGAAGGCGCGCCCATGGAGCTCATCAACGTCACCAAACTCCGCGAGATACTCCACGCCCACGACATGGCCTGGCCTGGCGCGGAGTGAGACGGCGGCTTAGAAAAAGTCCCTTACGCGCTCGTCCACGGATCGATGACGTCAATCCCCATATATTCGAAGTCCCGGACATTCCTCGTCGCCACCGCCATCTCTCTTGAGCGTGCGGTAGCCGCAATCTGACAATCGGCCAGCGGGGCAGGACGCCCTGCGGCGCGGCGCACTGAAGCGACTTCCGCATAGGCGCGCGCTGCGGCGCCGTCGAACGGCAACACGCGGCCTTCGAAATCCTCGCGAAGCATGGCTTCAATCTCCGAGGCAAGCCTGTCACGACGCCGACCCGTCGGCATGACGGCAACGCCGTAGCGCAGTTCCGCTTCACCGACCGCCGAGAAGAACAGGTCCTCCACGGGATGTCCCGCTATCCATGCTTCTACGGCCGGCTCGGGTGAGGAACGCATCAGTTCGGAAACGACGTTCGTGTCCAGCAGGATCATACCGCCGCCTCAATCGAAACGGGGCGGTTCACGAGCAGGCTCACGCGGCGGCAACTCCAGATCCACGCCCCCCAAGGGCCCGAATCGGGCGCGGATAAGGCTTGCGAGGTTTTGCGAACCGGACTTGCGCCCCACCGCCTCGCGCAGGATCAGCCGCGCTTCCTCTTCCATCGAACGGCCGTTTTCCGCCGCGCGCACGCGAAGGCGGGTTTTCACGTCGTCGTCGAGGTTGCGGATCGTGATACTCGCCATGTCCCTACCCTCCTCTGGTTTATATTTTACCCTACAAATTGATTGCAATGCAATCATTCGACGGCGGCATGGCAAGACCTGCGAAGAACAACAAAAAACCGCCTCCCTGTCCGGGAAGCGGTTTTATAATTTTGGATAGTTATCAGCTAATTGATCTTGTGTCCTAAAACCCCTTAGACCAGCAGATAAATCACGCCCGAGACGACGAGCAGGGCGACCGCGGCCACCTTCACGCCGCAGGCGTCCCACCAAAGATGTTTACGCTGTCTGTCCTGAACCATCTTCTCCGCTCAATACCTAGATGTTGAACCAGGGCGTGACGAGAACGTATTTGACGTTGAGCCCGATGCGCAGGACCATTTTCGCCACTATCCCCATCATCGTCATGTTGAGCGACGCTTTTATGAGATAGCGCACCAGGCCTACGTTCTTCATGCGCTCGCGCCGCCAGATGTAGTAAGCCGGTATGGTGGCGTACCAGAGCACAATCATCACGGTGCCCGCCGCCGCCTGGCTCCAGTAACTCCTGAAGCCGAGCATGTAGGGAAGATCCACGTTCGTCAGCGCCACGACCTTGTGCGGGTCCCAGTATTCCCAAGGCATGAAGAAGTTCCACCCCGGCCCGCGCAGGAAGGTTCCCTGCACCACCATCCACACCCACAGGACCAGAAATCCGAACAGGAAGGTGAAGATGGCGAACCTGCGCTCGTGGAAGGTGTAATACCCGTTCCCCTTTGGGTTCACGTCGATGAAGGGAATGGCCATCAGGCCCACGATGATGAGGGTGGGCAGCACGACCCCCGCCATCCACGGGTCGAAATAGACGAGCAGCTCCTGAAGGCCCAGGAAATACCACGGCGCCTTCGAGGGGTTCGGCGTGACGGAAGGATTGGCCGGCTCTTCGAGGGGCGCGTCGATCACGATGGACCACACCACCAGGAATATGGTGATGATGATCGCGCACATGAATTCGAGGCGCGTGAGGTAGGGCCACACGTGAACCTTGTCGTTCACCCGCTCCCAACTCGTCTTGGCCATCTCATCGGCAGAGCCGACTACCCTGTCTTCCTTCGCCAATGTATTCGCCCTTCCCTGTTATGCCACGAAACCTACAAGGGTCCCGAGATACCCCCGTCTTTTCGGATTCTCCAGAAGTGCACCATCATCAGAATCGCCGCTATCAAAGGAACGACTATGCAGTGCAGCACGTAGAAGCGCAAAAGCGTGGGCGGTCCGACGATGGTTCCGCCCAGCAGCGCCGAGCGCGCGTCGAAGCGCGGAGTGACGCCCACCATTTCGGCGAACGGGCCCTCGTACCCCAGAAGCGGCGTCGCCCGCGCCATGTTCGTTCCCACCGTCACCGCCCAGATGGCGAGCTGATCCCAGGGGAGCAGATAGCCGGTGAAGCTGAGCAGGAGGGTGAGCGTGAGCAACAAGACCCCGATGACCCAGTTGAACTCGCGTGGCGGCTTGTAGGAGCCCGTCATGAAGACGCGCAGCATGTGCAGCCACACGGCGATGACCATCGCGTGCGCCGCCCAGCGGTGCATGTTCCGCATGAACATGCCGAAGGGGGCGTCGAATTCAAGATACTTGATGTCGGCGTAGGCGTATTCGCCCACGGGCCGATAGTAGAACATCAAGACCACGCCGGTGACGACGAGGTAGAGGAACAGCAGGAACGTCACCCCGCCCATGCACCACGTGAAGCGGATGCGGATGGCGTGCCGCCTGATTTTCGTGGGGTGCAAGTGCAGCCAGAGGTTGTCCACCACCATGAGAACGCGGTTTCTCGGCGTGTCCTCATACCCGTGGCGGAACATCGACCTCCACACCTGGGAGTCGAGCACATTGCGTTTCACCTGATCCAGATTCAAGCGTTCTTTCAAACTCGGCATCTAAAAACCCCCACGTACTCGCATCGAACGAACATATTAGCTCTTAGGTAAAGAGAAAAGCACCCGGGTCGTCCCACTGCCCTTTCTCGTGGCGAAACAGCTTGCTCTTGTCGATAATCAGTTGCCCATCCTCGGCCAGGCCGATCTTGAGCCTCTCGAGCGGCCTGGGCGCCGGACCCTCGAAGTTGATACCGGACCTCCAGAACCCGCTCCCGTGGCAGGGACACTTGAACTTGTCCTCTGACCCTAAGTATTTCGGCGTGCATCCCAGATGGGTGCATATCGCGCTCAGGGCGTAGAATCCGTTCTGCTCGCGGATGATCCACACGCGCTCGCTGTTCACGTAGCGGGTGTCCACCACGCCCACGGCGTAGTCCGCCGGATCCCCCGCCTTGAACTCGGTGGGCGGTTCGAACAGAACGCGCGGGAACATGAAGCGCAGGAAACCGATCAGCGCGACGTTGATGGCGCCCAGTACGCCGAGCCACCCCGTGTAGTTCATGAACCGCCTGCGGTCGATGAACGGCTTTTTCTCTTTCGCCTCCTCCTCGTAATCGGCAGGCAACTTTACCGGAGGGGCTTTCAAGCGAGTATTCATGAGGACTCTACCCTCCTGTTTTGAAACCTAAACCACCTTTCGACCTCGCACATCCCAAATCGATCCACCTTCCAGCGTAGCACGGATATATTATCCCCCATAACGACGGATAATGAAACCGATTCGCTTGGTTTCGCCACGGGCGGCGCATGGCCTCGCCGGACGCCGAGACCATCAGGATTTCAGCTATTGCCAAGGTTCTTATTACGGACGAAAGCAACCGATGTCAAGAGCGAATGTGCGTTTCCCGCCGGATGGCGGGAGTTTCGCGAACTTGTGGACGGCTTTCTTCTGGAATACGATAAAATATGAGAACAAACAGGAGAGGCACTGTTTCAAGAATCCACGGGAGCAACGATGAAACGGGATGAAGTCCTGAAAATTCTCCGGGCGCACAAAGGGATACTCTCGGAGCGCTTCGGCGTCGCCGAGCTCGCCATTTTCGGCTCCTTCGCGCGCGACGAAGCCACGGAGGAGAGCGACGTGGATATTCTGGTGCATTTCGATGGGCCGGCGCACTGGAAACGATTTTTCGACGCGCAGTTCTACATCGAAGATCTGCTGGGTCGAGATGTCGATCTTGCGACGGAGAAGATGGTGCGAGCCGAGATACGCCCTTACGTCGAGCGGGAGATCGTTCATGTCTGAGGCCGGTCATGGCGGGCGTGAGAAATAGTCCGATGGACGGGGGCAACGCCTCGACCACGGGCGGTCAGCCCCTCCTTCCTCAGTCGGGGCTGACCTTCGATACGCGGCTTCGCCGCTACTCAGGATGAGGCGGACAGCGAGACGCTACCGGAAGCCATAGTCAGGATGAACAGACGGGGAGGCTGCTACGAAGGGTGAGAAGGCCGCTGGACGGAATCAGGCGCGGGAGAATCTGCGCCGCCACCAACCCCCTCATCCTGAGTAGGCGCGTCAGCGCCGTATCGAAGGACGAGGCCCGGCGTTAGTGGGAGCGTGGAGATTAGCTCTCCCGCCGGAACTCCTTTTTCGCGGCCCGCCTGATACCCTCCCAGTCCCCCTTGATGAGTGAGATCTTCTTGCGCCGTGACCAGCCTTTGATCCGCCGCTCCGCCGCCACGGCGTCACTCGCAAGCTGGAACTCCTGCCACCAGACGAGCGTGACCGGCCTACGTCCGCGCGTATAACCCGCTACTGCCCCGGCATCGTGCTCGCCGACGCGTTCCTCGGGCGGGCGGCGGGTCAGCCCGGTGTAGAAACTCCCATCCGCGCATCGTAGCATATAGACGTAAGTCGTCGACTCGTTCACGCTCACCCTCTCCCCGGTCTTCTCGAACGTCTTCTAGTGTTATGAAAAATGAAAGACGACCCATTTCATGCGAACACGTTTTCGTTTGGATTTCAAACCCCTTTGCGCAGAGGCAGAAGGGCAGAGCGGGAGCGAACGCCCCGCTATAGGCGAGAGGGCATCCTTCGATACACGGCTTCGCCGCTACTCAGGATGAGGCGGACAGGGAGACGCTACCGGAAGCCATAGTCAGGATGAACAGACGGGGAGGCTGCTACTCAGGATGAGAAGGCCGCTGGACGGAATCAGGCGCAGGAGAATCTGCGCCGCTACCGACCCCTCATCCTGAGTAGGCGCGTCAGCGCCGTATCGAAGGAGGAGACGGACGAAGAGGCTGCCGGCCGAAACGAGACGCAATCAAGTATCGCTCTCCCTACAAGCCCGCGCGGTTGTTGTCCTTCACCTTTCTGTTGACCACGTTCACGGGCCATTCGCCCGATAATACGCGCCTGACCTCGCCCGGCGCGCCCTGCTGGAGGCCGACCATGGACTCCTCGCTGTACCAGGCCGCGTGGGGGTTGATGATGACGTTCTCACGGCCTCTCAGCGGGTGCGGGTCGGGCAGGGGTTCGGGGTCGGTCGTATCGAGGGCGCAGCCTGCGATTTCGCCCGCATCGAGCGCGCGCACGAGCGCATCGGTGTCGATGATGGGGCCGCGCGAGCAGTTGACGATGACGGCGGTGTTCTTCATCTGCGCGAAAGCCTCGTCGTTCATCATCCCGCGCGTCTGGGGGATGAGCGGCGGGTGGATGGAGACGAAATCGGACTGCGCGTACATATCCGCGAGCTCCTCCATCTTCTCGCCGGGCGCGTCGAACTGGCCCTGCTCCACGAAGGGATCGTTGAAGAGCACCCGCATCCCGAACGAGGCGGCGCGGACGGCCACCATGCGGGCGATGTTCCCGAAACCCACGAGACCCAGCGTGGCGCCCACGAGACGGAACATCGGCTTGCCCGGCGGCACAGCCCAATCGCCCGCGCGCACCTGGCGATCGTAAAACGCCACCTTACGGGCCGATGTAAGCAACAGCGCCATCGTGTGCTCGGCGACTTCCTCGATGCAGTAGGTGGGGTTGTTCGTGACGATGATGCCCGCCTCGGTGGCGGCGTCCAGGTCGATGGTGTCCACGCCGATGCCGTAGCGCGCGATGATCTTGCAGTTCGGCATCCCCGCCATGTCCTCTCGCGTGATGGGGCCGGCGTAGGTGTTCAAGATCGCCTCGCAATCGGCGGCTTCCCCGAGAAATTCCGCGGGCGTCTTCGTCTGCATGGCGACGATATCGGCCAGATCTCCCAGAATCTCGTTCTCCACGTCCAGGGACTCCCAGACGTAATCGGTCAGGACGACTTTCGCCTTGTCCGGCATGTTGTTCCCCTTTTGTTGGTTTCCATGATGGCTGAAATTTAATTGCGCGATGCTATCCCACGCTCATAAGGGAATCAAGGCTTTGGGCGCATTCCTTGACCCCCGAGAGACCCTGTAATAGCCTTTTTCTTCACTTCCCGCTTGAGGAGAGCGCATGCCGGACATCGATTCGTTCAGGCTCAGCCCCGATGACAGCCTCCTGCTCATCGTCGACGCGCAGGAGCGGCTCATGTCCGCCATGAGAGAGGACGTGCGAGAGCAAGTCGTCGGGCGCATCCTCACGCTGACGGAAACGGCGAAGCGCCTCGATTTTCCGGTCCTCGTCACCGAGCAATACCCAAAGGGACTCGGGCCCACCGTCGAAGCGGTGGCGGAGAAGGTGCCGGGGTTCGCCCCCATCGAGAAAATCGCGTTCAGCTGCTGCGCGGAGGAGACGTTCCTGCCCCGCCTGCATGAGACGGGCAGGACGAAGATACTGCTCACGGGTGCGGAGACGCACGTATGCTGCTACCAGACGGCGCTCGATCTGCTGGAGAACGGCTTCATCGTCCACGCCGTGGCCGACGCCACCTGTTCGCGTTCGAAGCTGAACTGGCGGACGGGCCTCTCGGCGCTCGAGCGCGCGGGCGCGATTCCCGCCACGACCGAGCAGGTTCTCTTCGAGCTTCTCCGCGTGGCGGGCACCGAGGATTTCAAAATCCTCTCGAAACTGATACGTTAATCCCCACGCCCACCTGAAACGCTTCACACGCCCCGAGGAAGGATTCGCCACAAATGGCGTTACCGTCCCAAAAGACAAGCGTCGGCGTCGTGTTCGGCGGCCGTTCGACCGAGCACGAGGTGAGCCGCAACTCGGGCCGGGCCATCATGGCGGAGCTCGATCCTGAGAAATACGAAGTCCATCCCCTCCTGATCACGAAATCGGGCGCCTGGATCGCCCTCCCCGCCCCGGATGCGCCGCCTGATGACGGGCGGGAAGTTCTCTTCTCGGGCACGCCGAACGGGCGGCCGCTCAGATACGCCGAAAGCGGTGAGGACCTCAAGATTGACGTTTTCTTCCCCATCATCCACGGCACGTTCGGGGAAGACGGCACGCTGCAGGGATTGTTCGAACTGGCGGAGGCGCCGTTCGTCGGTTCGGGGTGCGCGTCTTCGGCCGTCACGATGGACAAGGCCGTCGCCAAGGCGGTGCTGCGCGCGGCGGGTCTGCCCGTTCTGCCGGCGCTGACGCTGTTTCCCGAAACCTGGGAGGCGGACCGCCACGCCGTTTCAGAAGAAGCCGCAGCCAAAATAGGGTATCCCCTGTTCGTCAAGCCCTCCTCATCCGGCAGCAGCGTCGGCGTCCATCTGGTGGAGAGGCCTGATGAACTCGACGACGCGGTCGCCGACGCCTTCCGCTTCGACAGTAAAGTTTTGATCGAGGAGCACGCGCTAGGGCGCGAACTCGAGTGTTCGGTGCTTGAGGGACCATTGCCGGGAGAATTCCTCGCCAGCCCGCTCATGGAGATTACGACACGTACGGGCTGGTACGACTACGAGGCGAAATACGAGGAAGGCCGCGCTGAACTGATTATCCCGGCTCCGGTGGAGGAATCCCTCGCCGATCACGCCCGCCTCTACGCGCGGGGCGCGTTCAGCGCGCTGGGCTGCTCGGGACTCGCCCGTGTGGATTTCTTCTACCGCGAGCGGACGGGGGAGACCTACATCAACGAGGTGAACACCCTGCCCGGCTTCACGCAGCTGAGCGGATACCCCCGCATGATCCAGGCGGCGGGCGTCTCCTACCCCGAAATGCTGGACCGCCTGATCGCTTGCGCAATGGCGCGCCACGAGAAACTTGCAATGAGGGAATACGACAGAGGCGCCTGACCGCTTAAACCCCTTGCAACGGCGGCCGGAAAGGGAACGATGTAATCACTCCCCCCTTGAGGGTCGGCTTCCCTCGGGGAAAGCCGACGAGGAAGACGAGCGGTTTGTGCGAAGTCTGAATCGGTGGGGGGTGAATCGCGTTTTATCGCCACTCCGAGTTATACCCCCCACCGAATCGCTTTCGGGCTTACGCCCTCAGCTCTTCGTCGGTCTACCCGAGGAGGATAGACCGACCCTCAAGGGGGGAGTGGTTCTCTTCTCTCTCGTCGGTTGGCGATGCTGCCCAAGTGCGAAGCCCGCAACCGCGCCGATGGGGAACAGGTTCTCCTCTCCTGAAATTTATCCCCCACCGCCATTCCCCGCATCGGGTCTCTACGTCACGCTCGCAGGCAACCGTCCAGAAACCCGAACGCTCGTTCTTCGGCCCAGTAGGCCGGCGAGCGGGGGTTCCCTCCAGCCACGAATCCGACGTGCCCGCCATTTTTTACCAAAACGCCGCTCAGCCAATCCGATTCCGCCACCTGGTCGTGGGGGAACACGTGGGGCGGAACGATGGGGTCGTCTTCCGCGGAGAGGATGAGCGTTTTTACGCGAATATGGGGCAGATAAGGCGAAGCGTCGGCTTTCTCGTAATAATCAAGCTCATCCCTGAAACCATAGAGCGGCGCGATGACGAGGCGGTCGAAATGGTGAAAAGTCTGCGCGCGGCGCACCCCCTCGATGTCGATGAGGCCGGGGTGCAGTTTCACGAATCGCTCCGCTTTTCTCTTGACGCTGCTCAGCAGGTGCCACCTGTAGAAATAGCCGGCCACGGAATCGAGCACTTTCGCGCATGCGGCAGGATTGATACTCGCGGATATGCAGGCGGCCCCGCGTATGCGCGCGGATACCCCATCGCCGCACTCACCGAGCCATTTTAGCAGGACGTTCCCTCCCAGGGAGAAGCCCGCCAGCACGAGCGGCCCGCTGAACCGCTCCAGAATCCGCCCCGCCACGAAGCCCGGATCCCCCGTTTCTCCGCAATGGTAGAACCTGGGATTCCGGTTCGGCTCGCCGCTGCAGGAGCGGTAGTTGAGCGCCAGCGTCCGCCAGCCGAGCGCGCGCGCCCTGGCCGCCGCGCCGCGCACGTAATGGGAATCGGCCGAGCCTTCCAGGCCGTGCAGGACGAGCAGCGTCGGGGCGTCCGGATCGTCTGCGTCCAAAAAATCGACGTCCAGGAAATCGCCGTCGGGCGTATCCCAACGCTCGCGCCGCCAGGGGATGCGCGGGCGTTTTCTCAAATAATATCCCCAAACGCTCTGGAGATGCCGCCCAAGGCAATACCACGCCGGGCGGAACGGGGGGGTGAGCGAAGATTTTTTAAGTTTCATGCCGCGCGCATGGATACTGTTGAATCACACCGATGAACGAGGGTTTGAAACGCGCGATGAAAGAGCAAGATACATTGCCTCCTGGAGGGTCAGCACCGACCGAGGAAGGAGGGGCTGCAGACTCCATTTGTTTCGCCTCTTCGCCTCTGCGCGTCATTCCGGCGAAAGCCGGAATCCATTTGCAGGTGCGGGTGAATGCACAGCGGCGTTTCATTCCCCTGACAATGTACGAGAACCCCGACAAAAGGCAAAAGGCGTAAAAATGGATTCCGTCGAACCCTCTCTCCTCGGTCGGTTCCGACACCGGAATGACGATGCCTCTGCTTGGTCGATAAACAAGAATGTAGGGACAGGTCGCGACCTGTCCCTACCAAAACACAATCGCTCGCTCCTCGCTCATGTCAAACCCTCGTCCATCGGAGCTTTTTCAACAGCCCCCTCAAGGGAGGAGTGAAATCTAGCGCACTTCTTCCGACGCTTTTCCAACAACACCGTATGCGGGAGTGCGATCAGGCGTCCTGATCTAGAAACGCTTTATAGATACCCTCGCGGTGCGTCGGCGGGTCGAAGCGGTATTCCAACTTGTATTTCTGCGCCAGCACCTGATAGAGACCCAGCGAATTACAGAAAAACGCGTTCGATGAGCAAACCAGCCAGATGCGGTAAATCCGGTACGTGCGCTCGCCGACGAGTTCCTTTATTTTCTGCGCGTTCGCCTCGAATTTCTCGTACCAGTGCTTGCACGTGCGCGCGTAGTGGAGTCTCAGATTCTCCACGTCCAGGATCTCCCAGCGCGCAAGCTCCATGATGTCCTGAATGTGGGAGATGTTGTCCATCTCGCCGTTGGGGAAGACGTTACGCAGAAGAAATTCGTTCTGGCTCGATGGTTTCCAGAATTTGTTCGTCGTGATCCCGTGGTTGAGGAACAAGCCGCCGTCGCGCAGGCGCTTTCTCACCGAAGTGAAGTAGCTCATATAGTTCGCAATGCCGACGTGCTCGATAATCCCGATGGCGGAAATCTTGTCGAAAGTCCTCTCTTCGGGGAAATCGCGGTAATCCATGTGGTGGATCTCGCACCTGTCGTCGATGCCCTCGCGGCGCGCCCACTCCTGGCCCCACTTCGCCTGCTCGCGCGAGAGGGTGACGGCGGTGGCGTTCACGCCGTAGTGCTTCGCCGCCCATATCGCCAGCGAACCCCACCCGCAGCCGATGTCGAGATAGTCCTCTCCGGGCGAGAGCCTGAGCTTCCGGCAGACGAGGTCCATCTTGTCGCGCTGCGCCTGGGCGAGGTCTCCGTCCGGTTCGCGGTAATAGGCGCATGTATAGAGCATGTTCTCGCACAGGAACTGCTCGTAGAACTCGTTGGAGAGATCGTAGTGGTGCGAAATCGCCTCGGCGTCGAATTCCTTTGTTCGCTCTTTTACCATGGCAGCCTCAATTTTTTGTTCAACCGATTCCGAATGCGCCTTCCAGAACCAGCCGGCGTCTGAGCCAGGCGTTGCCGCAAATGAACTTCGCCACGCCGAAAAGAACCTTATCCGGAAGACGATCGATCAATTTATCGAACAACCCTTCCCCGCCGCTTCCGTATTTCTCATAGAGCGCCTCGCCGTACTCGGCGATGCCCTCCCCCGTATCCAGATACTCGTGCGCAGCCTCGGCCGCCATTTTAGCACTATGGACGGCGGGGCCGATGCCCTCTCCGCTGAAATCTTTCGCAAGTCCTGCGGCGTCGCCGATAAGCGCGAAGCCATCGCCCGCAGGCCGCCGGACGTGCCTGCGGTGGACCGAATAGGCGTGGCCGCGGAATTTCGTGAGTTCCATCTTCGCGGGCAGCCTGCCCGACTCGCGGAATTTCTCGAGCAGAATATCGAGACGCTCGTGAACGCTCGGCTTCTTGCCGATGCAGCCCACGCCGATGTTCAAAAAATCCCCTTTGGTGAAATACCAGGCATAACCCTTGAAGTCGGGTTCGGCGAACAACTCGGGCAGACCGTAGTTGGGCGCCAGGGCGCGGAGTTTCTCGGCGCCCACGTTCGTCTCGCTCTCCTGGGTCAGGACGACGGATTCTTTTGACGACACGTCGCCGAAAGCCCTGGCCACGGGGCAGGTATGCCCCCCCGCGCCGATTACGAGCGGAGCCTCGATTTTCTCATCGCCAACATCAACGCGCATCCCGCCTGACGTTTTCTCCACGCCGCGCACCCGGACGCCTTCACGCACCTCCGCGCCCTCTTCCTGCGCGCGCCTCAGGAGCCAGGTGTCGAACTGGCTCCTGATGATCCCATAGCTCGCCGGTTCGCTCCACCTGGTCTCCAGAAGCTTGTCGTCATAGCCCACGAACACACTCTGGAACGGCTGGATGGTGTGGGGGTATTCATTCGGGTCTAGTTTCAGGTCGCCCATCACCTGCTTCGTCACCCAGCCCGCGCAGAGTTTCACGCGCGGGAACGCCGCCGCATCGAGCACCAAAACGCGGCGGCCGCGCTTGGCCAGCTCCCAGGCGGCCGTGCTGCCCCCCGGCCCTCCTCCGACAACGATGACGTCCCAAGTACTCATTCCGAGAGTTTCCATATGCGAAGGGCCAACTTGAATTTCTGCATCGCAGTCAATTCGATATTCTCGAAGCTGTCGGCCACCTTCATGGCCTCGAACAGATCGCCCTCGAATTCGATGACCGAGTTGCAATACGCCTCGGCGAAAGCATCCGCGGTGGGATTCAGCAATATGTGCTTGAAAGAATCGAGCGAGGGGAACGTGATTTCCAGGGGCAGCACTTCGCGACCCACGGATATCGTAGTCCCGTCCCACATGCGGAAACGGAGCCCGTGGTCCATATCGCCGAAAACGTCGCGGAGAATATCGGCGGCGCCGGAAACTGCGGAACGGCTCTTTACATGAGTTGACTGCATGATGTCATCCTCCCATAGGGCGATAGGGGATGATATGTTCTACGCATTCTCTTAATTTGCAACTCGTCCATGGCCTCGTGTTGCGCCAGCGAGATAACCTCAAGAAACCCCAACCTTCATACCTTTTGAATTAACGCTCATCGCGCATTCTGTCAACCCTTTTTTTCGGATCAATAGCGATTGATGAATGAATGATTGACGCGACTGAGGAGTGAGGGGTTTCGGTTCGCCTACCGATGAGGGTTGTTCCTGATCCACGCAGAGGCGCCACCGTCATTCCGGCGCATGCCGGAATGGCGGCGAAACCTCCATCTCCGGGCTTTTTCAACAACCCCGACAAGGGAGCAATGGTGGTTGCGACAGAGAATGTCGTTTTCCACATGCGTCTATCGATATAATAAAAATGCAGTTGATGTGTCAGATATATATGATATATTTTCTGACATCAGGAAGCAGGAGGAATCCACAAATGAGTTCTGTGGCCAACAGGATTATGAAAAGGATATCCGAAAACGCCGGCGAGGGATGGGTTTGCGCGCCGAGGGACTTTCTGGATATCGGAAGCCGAGAGGCCGTCGATCAGGCCTTGTCGCGCCTCGTGAAGGCCGGAAAAGTGCGCCGGATCGGCCGCGGCTTGTACGACCAGCCGAGGATGAGCGCTGTGCTGAAGCGTACCGCCCCTGTCGACCTTGACGCCGCCATAGCCGCAATCGCCAGGAGGGACGGAATTCACGTCATGCCCGACGGCATGGCGGCCGCCAACGGACTCGGCCTCACGAACGCGGTTCCCGCCAGACCCTGCTACGTTACGGACGGCGCCTCGCGGTCGGTCGAGATCGGCGGGCGTACGATCCGCTTCCGGCATGCGAGTCCGAGCGTCATGCGCTGGGCGGGAAAAGCGGCGGCCCCGGTCGCTCAAGCGCTCCGGTGGCTGGGTCCCGAGGCCTCCAGGGACGCGCGGGTCGCCTCGATACTGAGACGCCGTCTCCCCAATGCCGTGAAACGCGACTTGGCGAAAAACTGCCGGGACCTGCCCGGCTGGGCGATGCCGCTCGCACGCAGCATCACAAGTGATGAGACTATCGCTTCATGAACGATGCGTTCAAATCCTTTTTCGCCTTGGCCGGGCAGGACAGCAAAGGCGGGCTTATAACACCTCTCCGACATTTTCAGGGATTTTGGGGAGCCGAAAGTGAGCGCCCAATAACTAACTTCTCGATGGACTTATTTAATTCCCAGTAATGATTTCAGCAGTTTAGCTCCAATACTGGGTTTACCTTTTGGACTGTTCAAAACTCCTGGAATCTGTATTTTCTTGATAAATGATGTGTTCTTTGTGTTCACTAGTTCGGAATTAGCCGAAAGAGATTGACTGATTAGGAGTTGCTCGACAAAATTCGCCTCTGACAAAGGAAGGGCTTTTGATAGTTTCGTTTTCTTTTCAGATGTATGCCGCGCGACGAGGATCATAACAGGGGTGCCTTTCCCAGTATTATTGATGACATTGTTGTAATGAGCTTTCTTTTGAGGTTGGAAACATTCATCTTTGAAAGTTTTCTTAGTCTGACCAACATACCATGGTTTGATACCTTTACTAGCCTTGATAGCGAAAACATAACAGCCCTGTGCCTTTGAAAGACCTGGAGTTTGCTGGTCTACCATTTCCCAAAAATCGTTTATAACTTTTGTTGAGTCATCGAAAACTTTTCCCTTTGGTGTCTGTTTGCGAGGCACTTCGAACTCACCATAGGTTTCATAAAACATTTAACATTCCCTCGTGATGTGTTTGAATAATTGGCCTTTAACACTTGTTATTACATTCTCTTACCACGTCATATTGCCCCAAACAACTAGAAAACACAATTGTGATGAGAAGAGCGACCGTAGGGGCCGTTCGCGAACGGCCCCTACGAACGGGAATTGCAGAATCCATGACAAAACAGGGCGACGGTGTGGACACGCAGTACCAATTCACTCCATCGCAGGTCTCGTAGGGACAGGCCCCTGCGCCCCTCCGCAAAGGACAACCACGGGGGGTTGTCCCTACAAAATCATCACAAGCCCACGTTTCCAATCGAGTTCGACCCGAAACCCTGCTCATCACCTCCGAAACATCTAAATATCCCACTTAAATGACATAATAGCCTTAATATCCACTTATATATCTCATATTATTGTAGATATTATCAATTTAGTCCTTTAATATCTTATATTATATGGTGTATTATGGTTCACGGATACAGAGATGACAAACTTTTCCGCATGAGGTTCATACAATGAGGATACACCCTGAAACACTGAAACGGCTGCGCAAGGCGCGTGGATGGAGCCAGCAGGAACTGGCCGAGAAAGCGAAGATCGAAAAGAAGACAATCGGCCGCCTCGAGAGCGAAAACGGGGGCGAAGCAAGGGAATCCACCGCCCGGCAGCTCGCCTCCGCCTTGAAACTGGGGAGTCCCCGGATTCTGGCCCAAGCCCCCGAATCAGAAACGGTGCGGGAAGAAGTATCCCGGCTCAACTTCGATTCCGGCGGCTCAGGCCCCAGGGTCCACCTGGACAGCGAAACCGCCCTCGCCTACGACCTGGTGGAGGAACATTACGGGGTGGACATGCACAGACTCATCGAAGAGGCGCCCACCCTCTTCACCCTGCTTGCGGAGGCGAGCCTCGCCGAGCGCCGCCGCCGGGTCGGTGAGGCGAAAGCGGCTTTGGAGGAGTTCAACCGCACCCTGCCAGAGCATCTGGCGGAATCCGGGTGGACGTATCAGGAGGAGGAAGAATCCATCGAGAAGCGCGACCTGTTCCGCCACCCCGGCGACATCGAATGGGACGACCCCCGCTGGGAGGAATACAGGGAAAAGGGAAACCCCTTCGCCAATTTCCTGAAACGGCTGGCGAATAACATCAAAGCCGACAACGGAGCACTCGACCCCGCCGACGTCGGGTTCGACCCCGATATGGTTTGCCGGGGCTTTCTCTTCCCCGAACGCCGCGCGCGCCTGACCGGCGGCTCACGGCGCGCCGAGTGGGTTCTTTCCCACGGATATGCGCGCCTGGGCCAGATTCCCAAGCGCCTGCGCGGCGAAGGCGAAGACGTCGACCGCGAGCGCACCGGGTGGCTCGAAGCGCAGATCAGCGACGATGAGTGGGCCGAATGCGAAGAGATGATGGCCGCCTCCGAGAGACTCGGGAAAATGCTGACGGGCGAAACCGAGCCCGACGGGGAACCAGGCGGATAGAGAACCGGAGAGTTTCTATCTCCGGCATGGGACAGGGGCAAAACCGAGACGACGGACAGAGGAGAAGTAAAAACATGAACGCCGAATGCCTGATGCAGTGGAACCGCCTGAAGAAGGAAGCCGGGGATTTTCCCCTGGAAAAACTCGAACGCGAACTCCAGACCTACCTGCACGAAAACACCGGAAGCGACGAGCAGGGCGTACGCGCCGCACTCAGGTCCATCAGAGAGGCCCTTACATGCAGGGAGCACGAAGACGAGGCCGTCAGGCACAAGGCCGGGAAACTCCTCAAGAGTTGCCGCCATTCCTTCGATGAGGTCTGCAAGAATGCAGGTCATTTCAGAAAGGCATTGACCGAGGCCAGGGAGAGGAATGCCGAAGAAAAAGCCAGCCCAAGAGTCATCCCTCTCGGCGGCGGGTTCCGCCTCGAAGAAGTGCTCTCCATCAAGATGCTCATGACAATCGGAAAGACTCTCGAACTCTGCGTCGCCAAGCGCGAGGATGCACGAAGTTATTGGAAGGAGGCCGAGTCCGGCGAATCCGGGCTGTGGCTGCTCCTGAAGGGAGAGGAGCGATTCGCCCTGCTGAAAATCGACCTGGAGGAGCATAAGGTGGGGGAATTCTCCGCCCACGACAACGACGACCCCGAAATCTCATTCGAGCTGGCCATGGAAATTCTCGAGAAGCTCGGCGTCACCGCCGATGATGAGACTTCATTCGCCCGCGTCGGCGCATTCGGCAGGTTCAAGTGTGGCCGGCCCGAGGGCGAACCCGTCCGCGTCGGCGAGCAGGAAATGTGGGTCTGGCTGTATGAGGACGAACTCATCGTGGGGATGGAAGAACATGCCGACGGGAAACTCTTCTGGTCCCGCTTCGAACGCAAGCAGAAGAAATATAATCCATTCGAAGACCCCAGGAGTCCCTGGGACCTCTTCAGCCGGGAGGAGTGGGAGGAGAATACCGGTAACCACCTCAGCATGGGGATGCTCTTCGAGATCGTCCGGCGTAATCCACATGTCCTGGAAAGATTCCGCTCCCCCGTCAACGCCGAACCGGCTCGCGTCAGGAAAGCCGCCTGAGCGCGCCGCCCTTCTTTTAGCGCTCCGGCGCATCTCCGAAACGCCCATCTTGCAATTTCGGCGACACCGCAACATCTTCACTCTTCGCGGCTCCGGATTCCCTCCCGGTCGTAGCCGGCCCCCGCCGGAATGACGGCTGTCATCGAACCCTTGGAAGCCGGCGGCAAACCCTTCCTCTCGGGGCTGTTGTAAAAGTCCGATGAAGGAGGAATGACGGTTGTAGGGACAACCCCTCCTCGGGGTTGTCCCGCCCCTCCTCGGGGTTGTCCCGCCCCTCCTCGGGGTTGTCCTGCCCCTCCTCGGGGTTGTCCCGCCCCTCCTCGGGGTTGTCCTGCCCCTCCTCGGGGTTGTCCATTTGCAGGATGGTTACAATCAGGACAGGCACGGAGGCCTGTCCCTACGGGGTCGTCGCGTCGGCGAACGGGCGTGATTGGTCGTGTAGATAGCGCTACCTTCTTGGGAGCGCTACAGAAATACGGCCCATGGTCGGCAGGCCTAAAAGGCAGGGTCGCATAATACGTCGGTCATACATGTCCGACCTACACCTTCACACCCGTCGAACCAAACTGCTGAATCAAGGCTTTTTGAACAGCCCCCTCACTCAGGACGGACCACGCACTTCCCCGCATTTATCGTCACGGGCATTTCGCGTCGAAGGGGTATGCTGGAGAGGCCGCCCGTCGGCCTGCGGTTTTTCAGGCGGCGCGAATCGCGGGAATCGGGCCACCGCCCGGGTGAGGCGCGGATGGCGCAAAATGCAAATAATAATTTCCGAAAATATGGATAAATTCAGATAAATTCACGGGGTTTTTCGATAAAAAACGATAAATTATTTTCCTGGGATGGGGCGCCGCGGAATCCGGGCGCAGGGGAATTCTGCCATGGCCCGCGCCTTCTGCAATGACGGCAATTGCGCGGAATTGCGGGCTAGCGCAGCGACGTCACCAGAATCACCCCCGCCACCGTGACGAGCACCCCCAGAACGATGCGCGGGGTGATTTTCTCGCGCTTCCCCAGTATCAGGGGCGCCAGCACGAGCATGAACAGCGGCACCGTCGCCACCAGGGGCGTGACGCGCGAGACCTCCCCCAGGCTCAGGGCGGCCATCAGGCACAACTGGGCGGCGGCCATCGCAAGTCCCGCCAGGATGAAGTTGCCGAGCGAGGCCTTGTTGAACACGAACGGACTCCACCCGGTGCTCGCCTTCAGGATCAGCGGGCCCAGGGCGCATGCCGAGACGGATTGCAGAAACCCCCCGAAAACAAGGGATTCCACGCCTCCGAGCCCCATTTTCCTGAACGTATGGGCGAGTCCCATAAAAGCCGCCGCGCTAATCGGCAACAGCAGCACCCGCCCTCTGGCGAGCGGACCTCCCCCGCTCGACATAATGTAGACACCGGCCACGACCACGAGAATCCCCACCCACACGACCGCGGGCGGGCGTTCTCCGAGCACCAGAAAGGCCCAGAACGCCCCGAAAATGGGGTGGGTGTTCGAGACGGGACTCGTGGAGGCGACGCCGATTCTCTGAATCGAGCGAAACAGGAACATCAGGGACAGCGCGGGTGAGGATATCCCCGCCGCCAGGAAGGCGAGCCAGTAGACCGAGGGCGATATGCGGGAGAAATCCACCGCCACCAAACAGAGGGAGAAAAATACAACCTGCATGATGAGAACGACCAGGCTTCCCGTGTGGGGCGTGCTGCCGTCCAGCCCTCGCCTGGTCATGATGCTAGAGAGGGCGAAGAAGACAGCCGGGCTCAGGGCGACCAGTTCGAACGGCATTCACACTCCGACCCGGCCGGCCCCCATCGACCTGTCCGGTTCAAGGGGAAACCGATTAGATGACCCCTGGATTCACGATGTTTGTGGGTTTTTGGCCGGCCAGGGCCAGACGCATGTTCTCCGCCGTGCGCTCCATGGCGGCGACCTGCGTCTCGGGCGTCCGGGAAGCGTGGTGCGGGCTGATCATCACGTTCTCAAGCCCCCACAGGCCATGATCCTTCGGCAGAGGCTCAGGATCGGTGACGTCGAGCCCCGCGCCTGCGAGGTGGCCGCCGCGCATCACCTCCAGAAGATCGTCGCTCACGACGGCGGGACCCCTGGAAACGTTGATAAGAATGGCGTCGGGCTTCATTTTCAGGAGATTATCCTTGTTCATGATGCCCCGCATCTCGGGAGCCAGGGGCATGCACAGAATCAGGAAATCGGCGCGCGGCAAGAGCGCATCGAAAGACATGAACTCGAGCTTCGCCTCGGGCACGTAGGCGGGATCTTCCGTCCGCGTGTTGATGAGCAACTCCATCCCGAAACCATGGCCGATGCGCGCTGCTCTCCGGCCGATATCCCCGAGACCCACGATGCCGAGCGATTTGCCGCCCAATTGCACCGCAGGCACATGCTCCCAGGTTTCCTGCTGATCCTGCATCCAGGCATGGCGGGCGACATAGAGCGCCAGGAAAAAGGCATGCTCCGCCACGGAGCGTCCACGTACACCCTCGACGTTGCACACCATGACGCCGCGTTCGTTGGCCGCATCGACGTCGATGTTGTCCACGCCCGCGCCCGGCTTCGCCACAACCTTTAGATTCGGCGCCATGTCCATCATTTCGGGCGAGACGGGCCGAAATACCGTCAGAATGCCCTCCGCATCCGGCAGCAGCGGATTTATGGCCTCCGGGGTGTATTCGGACGGAGCTACGATTTCGTGCTCCGCGCCCAGCCAATCGGAAGCCACGTTCCACGCAGGCGTCGAATAAAGCGGATCTACCAAAACTACTTTCGCCATGATTAAATCCTCAGATGAAAAATCGGCCGCTCGCCTCGCAGATGAAAAGCGATATAACCGAACCAAGCCGCCGATGGGCTCTATGACAAATCACAGGTTCTAAGCCGGAATTGCGAACCCAGGCTTCCCGCTTCGGGACGTCCCAATTACGAACTCTTCTACCCGATGATCTTGAGTTCAGGCACTGAAATGGGTCCCGATGCGTTGGCGATAGCCACCTGTTCGGCCACTTTTCTGGCCGCCTCCCGAAACGACCTGGCCGTAGGATGACCCGGCTCCCCCGCTACGACGGGCATGCCGAAGTCTCCCCCCAGCCTTACCTTGATGTCGAGTGGAATGGCGCCCAGAAACGGGACTTCATAGCGCTGGGAGGCCTTCTCCCCGCCTCCCGTATCGAAGATGTTCTCTCGATGGCCGCATTCGGGACACAGGTAGTAGCTCATGTTTTCGATGATCCCGAGGATGGGAACGTCAGTTTTTCGGAACATCTGAAGACCCTTGCGCGCATCGAGCAAAGCGATGTCCTGAGGCGTGCTGACGATGACGGCGCCTGCAAGGGCCACTTGCTGAACGATGGTCAGTTGCGCGTCGCCTGTGCCAGGGGGCAGGTCCAGGACAAGATAGTCGAGCTCCCCCCAAATCGTCTCGCTCAGAAACTGTACGAGCGCCCGCATGACCATGGGGCCGCGCCAGATGACGGGGCTGTCCTCATCGACGAGAAAACCCATCGACATGACTTTCAGGCCGTGCGCCTCCAGAGGCCGTATCTTGTTCTCCGCCTCGGCGATGGGCCGCGCCGCGGGGATCCCGAGCATGAGGGGCTGGCTCGGCCCGTAAATATCGGCGTCCAATATACCTACCTTCGCGCCTTCAGAACGCAGGGCAAGCGCGATGTTCACCGCCACGGTCGACTTGCCTACGCCGCCCTTCCCGCTCGCTATGGCGATGATATTCTTCACACCCTCGATATCCATCTTGCCCGCCATCGAAGGACGCGCGGTGACGTGGCTCGTCACCCGGACGTTCACCGAATTCACGTTTTCCAAAGAGCCGACGGCCAGCTTGCACTCCTGCTCGAATTCTTCTTTGCGCGGATGCGCAGGCGTGGTCAACTGCAGCGTGAAGGCGACCGCATCTCCACAAATCTGAACTTCTTTAATCATGTTGAGGCTCACGAGATCTTTACCGACTTCGGGGTCTCGCACCTTCTTCAGAGCCTCTAGAATCTGGGCTTCGGTTGCTTCTGCCATAGGGGAATCCTCTAATCCAAAGCTGGTAACGCGTTGAAAAATCATTTATCGGAAAGTTGCGCTCTCATACTGGAGCGTTTTCATCTTATCGCGCGGATTTTTTTGACTGTCAAACGTGAAAGGGCGAAACCCCTTTTGGGTGAGCGCGGAAAGGCCTCATAAAATCAGGAAAAATGCCTTTCTCGGTTGACGCATCGCCTACATCTCATTATTTTTAGGCCGTCTCGTTTGTCGATTCAGGAATACAACCGAGCACTTCATGCAACCATGACGGATCCAATCTGGCAATAACAAGGAGAATCAATCCTTTGGATATCATCGTCTGCATCAAGCAAGTACAAGACCCCGACATTCCTCCCCGCGACTTCAAGGTCGATGAGGAGAAGATGGACGTCATCCCGCCTGCGAACGTATCGCCCGTCATCAACGGCTTTTGCGAAAACGCCGTTGAGGCGGCCATCAACCTCAAGGATGAACACGGCGGAAAAGTCACCGTCATGACGATGGGCGACGAGAAAGCCAGAGACGGCTTGAAGAAATGCCTGGCCATGGGTTGCGATGAAGCCGTCTTGCTGCAAGATGAGGCCTTTGGGGGTTCCGACGCCTTCGCTACTGCGCGCATCCTGGCGAGCGCCATTCAAAAGCTGGATGGCTTCGACATCATCCTCTGCGGCAGGCTGAGCAGTGACTGGAGCTATGGAACGACCGCCCTCGCCCTAGCCGAAGCGCTGGACCTCCCGAGCGTAAGCCAGCTTCAGAAAGTGGAGAAAACCGACGCAGGGATCCGGTGCGAACGCGCCCTGGAAGACGGTGTGGAGGTCGTGGAAGTATCGACCCCTTGCCTGCTCACCGCCAGCAATGAGATCAACACGCCTCGCCTGCCCTCGGTCAAAGGCATTTTGATGGCGTCTCGCAAGCAAATTCCCGTATGGAGCTTGGCGGACGTCGGAATAGACCCAGATGCGGTCGGTGAAGAGGCGGCTACCATTGAAGTCACCAAATTTTATAAACCTGTCTTTGACGGTAATTGTGAATTCATCGAAGGCGAATCACTCGAAGAAGCAGCCGGCGCTCTGGCGCTTCGCCTTCGTGAAGACAAGATTATTTAAGGGAGAACGAATAACGCCATGTCGAACAACGTCCTCATCCTGGCCGAGCGCGCGGGAGACAAACTCGCGCTCGTGAGCAGTGAGCTTTGTGGTATCGGCCGAAAACTTGCCGATGAAAAGGGGGGTTCCCTGGTAGCCCTTCTCATGGGAGGTGCAGGCACACAGGAATTGGCGAAAGGACTCATCGCCCTGGGAGCCGACAAAGTGCTGGCAGCCGAGTCGGATATTCTGGATGGGTATACCAACGCGGCGTATCTCAAAGTGATAGACGCCGTCATCACGGAAGAGAACCCGAACATCTTGTTGGTCGCCAACACCTCCATGGGTCGAGACGTCGCGCCCAGGCTCGCTTTCAGACATGGAGCCAGCTATGCGCACGATTGCACGGATCTGTCGATCGAGAACGGCAAACTCGCCGCAGTCCGCCCGGTGCACGGAGGCAGCGCCATCAGCCACGTCCGCTCAAAAACGGATTCCCTCTCCATAGCGTCCACGCGTGCGAAAGCCCTGCCGCTGGCAGATATCGAAGAGGGCCGTGAGGGCGAATTTATGGAAATCGGCGTTTCTGTGGACGAAGACGAGATTCGCATGAATTTCGTAGAGGCGAAAAAGGTGGAAGCCGAAGGCGTCCGCCTGGAAGATGCGGAAATCGTCGTGAGCGGCGGCCGCGGCCTAGGTGGGCCTGAGAATTTCGAATACTTGCAGGAACTCGCCAAAGTTCTCAAAGCGGCCGTGGGCGCAAGCCGAGCCGCCGTCGACGCCGGCTGGGTGCCGACGCCGATGCAAGTGGGCCAGACGGGCAAAATCGTGAGCCCGAATCTCTACATCGCCGTCGGCATTTCGGGCGCCATGCAGCATATGGTCGGCGCAGGTCCGAGTAAAAATATCGTGGCCATCAACACGGACGCCGAAGCGCCCATCTTCCAGCGCGCGCGCTACGGCATCGTGGGAGACTATAAGAAAGTGATCCCCGCTCTGACGGAAAAATGCAAGGAATTGATGGATTCCTAACCCTCAGGCGAGCGGTTGATAGGCCCAGACGACTCGGCCTACGATTCGATCAGCAGGCTCTTCCCCTACCAAATCAATATGGGCGACCACCTCTTCTCGATTCTCCGGCACCAGCCATAGACGAGGCGGGGTCCACTGCAACCGTTTGAGCGTACACCCGCCGGATTCATCCCGAACGGCGTAAATACCATCCGCAACGATCGTCTTGTCACGGCGATCGATGACGACCACAGCGCCCGGCTGTATCAAGGGAACCATGCTGCGGCCCATCTCTCTGTCAACTCGAACCGAGACCAAATCTCCACGCCCGGCAATTTGAGAGACGTGGATGAGTGCGTATTCTTCGATTTGCTCATCCACGATTCTGGCGCTGCCCGCTGCGATGGAGCCCGACACCAAAGGCACGGCGCGAAACTCCGCATCGCTCACCTTTCCCGGCGCCTGCAAGTTATCACTCATGCTCAAAGTGACGTCCAAAGGCCCGACACCTGGAATCTCAGGCGCGCCGGTTCGGCCCAGCAACCAATCGCCGGACACGTCGAGCACCTTTGCAATTTCAAAGAGTTTGCTCGCGCTCGGCTCGTTTTGTCCCTGTTCATAGCGGGTGAGATTCGCCCATGTGATCCCTGCGGCGCGCGCCAGTTGATTGCGGTTCCATCCCCTGCGCTCACGCGCGTGCGCGATACGTCTTCCCAGTTCGAACGCATACTCTGAGCGGGGTTGGGGAGACTCGGGCATAGGCTTTGTGGAGGGCTAAGAAATCCCCTCCCCGGGGCGGATGTCGCATATAGACACCCAACCTATCACATTTTTGCCATTTAATCGAAAAGACGGGGTCCCCGCCATTCTGGAGGCAGGGACCCCGGAAGGTGGTCTAATCGTCTAATACCGCAACTGCACGGACGGGGCTGCCCGTCCCCTCGCGGAACTTCAGGGGAAGTGAGATGAACTGGAACTCGCCCTTGCCAAGCAGCGCTTCCAAGTTGCACAGACTTTCCAGATGCGTGATTTCCCTCTCCCAGCAGGTTTTGTGGACCAGGGCGTTGACGTCTCCTTCGGGACCGGGACGCATGGAATCGATACCGAAATGGACAATCCCCTGATCCGCAAGCCATTCGGTGGCTTCCACGTTGATGCCCGGATTATCCGTCCCATACGCCTTCGTGGGGAATGTGCGGGCATGATGACCCGTGCAAAGCAGGATCGTGCCGCCCTGAGGAGCCGAGAGGCCGGTCTTCTTCACCGCTTCATCGAGGTCGCTCGAGGTGATTTCCGCCCTGGGCGCGATGTGCTGCAAATCGATGCAAATGCCACGCACGATGCAGTTCTCGAGCGGGTACTCGTTCATCGGCTGCGCATCCTGGTGGAAATGGCGCGGCGCGTCGAGATGCGTGGTGCCATGCTCAGGCATCGTGACAAAGTTCAGTGCGTTCCCCCAGACGTTTCCCGAATCCTTGAAGGCTTCTTCATGATTTTTCCAAGCGGCGTACAGAATGGGAGGCTGGCCCGGATACGCGGGCGTGCGATGATAAATCTCTCGTGAAAGGTCAACGATGGTAGGCATAGAATTTTTCTCCTTTTCGCCTAAACGGTGCAACGCAAAATATGCAGTCCATGGTTCTTGTCCGTTACGTATATCACCCCGCGTCTATCCACGATGACGTCCTCGCTCTGCGTGACGAGCGTCTTGGGCAGCATGCCGAGGCGTTTCGTCGGGTCGGCGGGTATGTAGTGCGCAATCTCGCGTGGATGGATGGGCTCGGAAATATCATAAACGCGGAGGCCGGCGTTGAAATACGTCAGATAAACGCGGTCTTCCCTTTGTTCGAGACAGTCGAGCCCCTGGGGGTGGTGCTGATTATGCGGACCGAATCGTCCGCCTCGTTCGCAAAAACTCTTGTGGGAATAGCCAGTCGGCGGCTCGGGCACCGGGAAAAGGGACATGAGCCTCGGGTCCGCCTCGTCAGTTATATCCACTATTGCCGTGTAGTTGAGGGGCTCGTCGCAATTCTCCTTGAGCGCCTCGCTGTTGATGATGGCGAATCCACGCTTGAGATAGGGATACGCCGTGTGCACGGCGATCGCGCTGCCAAGCGGCGGGTAGACGTTGAAACGGCTGATGAGCCTGGGGCTTGATATATCCTCGATGTCCGCGATGACGAATCCACCGCGCGCATACGGCAGATAGGCTCGCCCGTTTTCCGCATGAGCGGGCCCGTGCTGGAACACGCGCATCCCCTCACTCCAGTCGTCCGACATATCGGTTTCGACCCCCTCCTGTTCGGGCAGCCAGAAGCGGCCCGCTTCCCTGGGGTTCCGAGGATCAGCCAAATCCAGAATGCGGTAAATGTTCCCGTCGTAGCCGGGCGCGTATGCGGAGAGGTGGGCGTAGCGGCCGCCGTTGTAGAAATTCCTGTGCGTGCCATCGGCTCCCGTCTGCCAATGTGAGATAAGCTCCGGATCGGCGGGGTCTTTTTTCACGTCCCAGATGTAGACGCCCTCGGCCTCGGGCGGGTCCTCGGGGCGCGGCCCCCAGCCCGGGGGAATTTTCTCCAAAGAGGTGATGAGCAGGCCGTCCGCCACCTGCACCTGCAACGTCCAGGTATTGTCGGGACCCTCGATAAATTTGAGGAGTTTCGCGTCTTCGGGCTCGGTCACGTCCATGACGCTCCAGCCGCTCTCCCAGAATTGCGATAGATACAGATAAAAGCGTCCATCCACCTCCTGTATCGCCGTCTTGAAGGCGGGCCTGTCTGCTAAATCATGATATCCGACCAACTCCATGTTTTCGCTGCTGATTGCCGCAGGCGCCTGCGCGAGACTCATCGCATCCTCACAAAAGTTGTTCTCTTTGACTCGTCGCCAAAATTGTGAAAGAGAATGTTTGTCGATTTCATGGCGAAACCATGCCTTATGTACCCCACTACCGCATGGTGGTAAAGTCCCGCAGCGACTTTGAGTACGCCTACCGGAACATGGTGCGGACGCCTTGCGCCCAATACAGAGGAAGTCACAGAAAAAATGACCTCACCCGGTGTGGATTTGAACGGCAAGGTAGCCTGCATCACGGGCGGCGGCCAGGGGCTCGGCGCCTCGATGTCCATCGCACTGGCGGAGGCTGGAGCGGACCTCGTCCTCATCGGCAGACGGCCCGAGCCGATGGCCGAAACCGCGAAAGAATGCGAGAAATTCGGCGTACGGGCCAGACCCGCCGTCTGCGACGTGACAGATTCGGCGCGGGTGAACACCCTGTTCGGGCAGGTAAACAAGGAACTCGGCGGCCCGCATATCCTCATCAACAACGCGGGCGTCTCGCTCCCCAGCCCCATTCTCGAGACGACGGACGAACTCTGGCGCGAGACCATCGATTTGAACCTGAGCGGCATGTTCTACTGCTGCCGGGCGGCGGTGCGCTTCATGCTCGAAGCGGGGGAAGGCAAAATCGTCAATCTCGGCTCGGGCGCCGGCAGTAGGGGCCGACCGAACCAGGTGGCCTACGCGGCGTCGAAATCTGGCGTACGGGGATTCACCGAGGCGCTCGCCGTCGAGCTTGCGGAGAAGAACATTCAGGTGAACAACATCGCGCCGGGACGCTTCCCTACTCCGATGACGGTCGACCGTATTGCCGACCCGGCGCAGAGTGAAGAGTTCCTGCGCTACGTTCCCATGAAGCGTTACGGCGAACTCGAGGAAATCCGGCCCCTCGTCGCGTACCTTTGCGGCCCGCAGAGCGACTACATGACGGGACAGACGATTTACTTAGACGGCGGCAGCAACGCCCTCTAGGGTCTCACCACGTCGCACCGCCCGCCGTCCACGTTGATTGACTCACCCGTGATGTTCGAGGCCAGATCGGAGACCAAGAACAAAGCCGCGCCTGCGCAATCCTCGGCCCGCGTCAGGCGGTTCATGGGCAGTTCGGCGCGCCTCTCGGCATCCACCTCCTCATACGTGCGATTCGTGATTTCAGCGATTCTCGTCGTCTGCCGGACGTACCTCGGGGTATCCGTCGTGCCGGGATTGATGAGGTTCACGCGGATGTTCTCGGGCGCGAGCCTGCGGGCGAGCTGATGTTTGTAGGCGGCGAGGCCTGCGTTCGGGATGCAGCCCGAGCCGTGGAATTCCGAGGTATGGACGTGGCTCAGCCCCGAGAAATAGACGATGACGCCCCCGCCCCGTTTCCTCATCTTCGGTATCACAGCCTTCGTCACGCGGATGGCGGCGCGGAGTTTCAAGTCGATGGCGAGGTCGATGTCCTCATCTGTCGTCACTATCGGGTCCGTGCGCCTGCTCACGCCCGCGGCGCTTACGAGAAAATCGATTCCCCCGAACCGGGCGCAGGTCTCCTCCACTACATTCTCGGTCTGTCCGGAAGCGGTGAGGTCGCCCGCCAACACTTCCGCGCGTCCCCCGGCGGCAATGATATCCGAGGCGGTCTGCTTCAAATTCTCTTCGTTTCGGGCCGCGAGCGCGACCGAAGCTCCCGCGCGCGCCATCACCATGGCGCACGCCTGCCCGATGCCCTGGCTCGAACCTGTCACAAGGGCGATTTTTCCGTTCAAATCTATCGTGATCATCTATTCCCCTTTCCTGGCAATTCATTCATCCTCACATCCGCGCCGGATGAAAAAACGTCAACTTCGTGAATAGCAGCTCGGACGCTGGATTTTCATGGCGATTTTTCTTATACACCACTTGTCACGCGGCGACATTCCCGGCGAGGTGCACATTCATAGAGGCGATACCCGATGACGAAGAAAAGCATATCGAACCTCGACGTGCGTGGTAAACGCGTTCTGATGCGGGTGGACTTTAACGTCCCCCAGGACGCGAACGGACGCATCGCCGATGATCGCAGAATCCGCATGGCTCTTCCCACGATAAACCACATCCTGGATGGCGGCGGCCGCCTCATTCTCATGAGCCACCTGGGGCGCCCGAAAGGAGAAGCCCCACAAGCCGACGGCAGATGGACGCTCAGGCCCATTGCTGAACGCCTGGAGGAACTCTTCGGAAAGAGTGTCGTTTTTGCGAATGACTGCGTGGGACCCGCCGCCGAGAGCGCAGCCGCCTCGCTGAAAGACGGGGAATGCTGCCTGCTCGAGAACCTACGCTTTCACAAAGCCGAGCAGATCAAGGACAAAGCGGCCTCCGGCGATGCGGACTTAAAGTGCGCAAAAGACGCCTTCGCACAGGGGCTGGCGTCGTTAGCCGACGTTTACGTGAACGATGCTTTCGGCACCTGTCACCGCGACAACGCAAGCATGCTCACCGTGCCGCAGATGATGGTCGGCAAGCCCCGCGTCGCGGGGTTTTTATTGGAAAAAGAGCTTCAGTACTTAGGCAATACACTGAATGCGCCGGAAAGGCCTTTCCTCGCCATCATCGGGGGCAAGAAAGTCTCCGATAAGATGATGGTCATCGAAACTTTATTGGGCAAATGCGACCGGGTGCTCATCGGAGGAGCGATGGTCTATACGTTCATGCGGGCGATCGGCCAGGAGACGGGCGCGAGCCTCGTGGAGGAAGACAGGATCGAGGTTGCCGCGCGGCTGAAATCCATAGGCGGTGAGAAACTCGTTTTACCGACAGACGTCATCGCCGCACACGCTATCGAAGAGGGAGCGACCTTTGAGGTATTCCAAGGAGAGATTCCCGAGGGACTGATGGGGCTCGACATCGGCCCTGAATCCGCGAGGCGTTTCTCGCAAATGATTTCAGAAGCGAAGACCATCGTCTGGAACGGCCCGATGGGCGTCTTCGAGGTCAAGCCCTTCGATGGAGGCACGTTCACCGTCGCGCACGCCCTCGCGGAGGCGACGAGAAACGGCGCCACGACCGTTATCGGCGGCGGCGACAGCGCAGCGGCCATCGAGATGGCCGGGCTGAGCGCGGATGTGAGCCACGTAAGCACGGGTGGGGGGGCGAGCCTCGAATTTATGGAGGGAAAATCGTTTCAGGCCGTCGAAATTCTCGATGATTTGTAGAGGCCGCGTGGATGCCGCATAATCGTCTCGCAAGCTGAGGTTTTCGAATCATTAAGCCGCTCTCAAGGGTATAACGAGTGAAGAACAACATTCTGGAGGCCATCGGCGACACACCGATCGTAAGGCTCAATTCCATCGGCGCGAAAGTCGAATCGGAACTGTTCGTCAAGGTCGAATACATGAATCCGGGCCTCTCGGTGAAAGACCGCATCGCGCCACTGATCGTCGAAGACGCGGAGAAAAAGGGTGAACTGAAGCCAGGCGGCATAATTGTCGAGGCGACCTCCGGGAACACCGGTGCGGGACTCGCCATCGTCGCCGCCATCAAGGGCTACAAGTGTGTTTTCGTGATGCCCGACAAGATGAGCCAGGAAAAAGTCGACCGGCTGCGCGCATATGGCGCGAAAGTCATCGTCACGCCCACAGTGGCCCTTGATGACCCCGAGAGCCACTACTGCGTCGCCAAGAGGATCGTGGAAGAAACGCCCAACTGCATTCTGGCGAATCAATATAACAACACTAACAACCCCGAGTCCCACTACCGCATGACGGGCCCTGAAATATGGCGTCAGACGGGAGGCGAATTCGACGCCTTCGTCACGGGCCTGGGCACCGGCGGCACCATCTCGGGTACGGGAAGATATCTAAAAGAAATGAATCCCGACATCAAGATCGTCGGCGTCGACCCCATCGGTTCAATTTTATACGGCCTTTTCTACGGCGAAGCGGAACCCGAGGCGGACTCCTACAAGACCGAAGGCATCGGGGAGAGCTTCAAGCCCAATACGCTCAGTTTCGATAACATCGACGAGGTGGTCCGCGTGACCGACAAGGAATGCCTGCTGATGACGCGCAGGCTGGCGAGAGAAGAAGGCATCCTGGTAGGGGGGTCTGCGGGCGGCGCGGTTGCAGGCGCGGTGCGCTACGCGGAATCCCTCGATAAACCGCAGAGAATCGTCACGCTGATGCCGGATTCGGGCATGTTTTATCTCAGCAAGATATTTTCCGATGAATGGATGGTCGCCAACGGCTTCCTCAGTGAGGAGGAGTTGAAAGATGCGCCGGCATCCAAAAGCGCGCGATAGAGGCGGGAGGACCGCCTGCTTCACGACGGCTACTCACAGACCCTGAGGCAGCGCTATCGCTACCAATACCCCGCATTGTTCAGCGACGCCACGCATTCGATTTCGACTGTGTCTCCCCTGATTTCACATCGGTTCAATTCCAGGGTCTGCCAACCGAAAGGATATCCAAGCGGATAGGGAGGAATGAACCTCGACGCCGCCTCGGCATCGAATCCGAATCTGCCGTAATAGGCGGGATCGCCGTATACTAGGATGATATGCGCGCCGTCCTTCGACAGAAGCCGCTTTCCGTAATCGATTAAAGCAGAACCGATGCCCTGGCCTTGGCAATCGCTGCGAACGGCCAAAGGCGACAATATATATGCCCTGACATCCTCATGCCCCGTGATCGAAACCGGACTGAAAGCGATATGCCCCTTCACGACACCTGCGTCGTCCATCACGAGAGATTCGGTGGTTGGATTCGTCTTTTCGGAAAGCAGGCTGACCGCAAGCCTCCCTACCATCCCGCCCTCATTATCGGGGAATGCTTCATCATATAAATTTTGCAATGCAGGTGTATCGTTTTGCCTGGCAGGCCTTATGTCCATGCTTCCCTTCTACCTTTTTTCTGGAGATGCGGCGGATGCGCCGTCATGCAAAAGATATGACGATTTCCTTGAAGAATCCAGGCTTTCGGGACGAACAGAGTCCGCGGGGACAGGCCCTCGTACCTGTCCCTACAGACTACTCTTGCGGGCGGACACACGGGTCCGCCCCCACAAACTCCATCGCGTATTGTGCAGGCGTATCCACCTGTTCCCATCGCGGATGTTCGGGTAGACTGCTTATCGAGAAACGCTCTTGTCAACCTCGCCGAAATATGAGTAAAGGTCGATACGAAGTTTAATGCCGCCCCTCGCCTTACGGGAGTCCCATGAAGATATCTACCAGAGCGGTTCACCACGGAAAAGAACCCAACGAACTCACCGGCGCCGTGAAGCCCGACATCTGCCTGAGCAGCACGTTCAAGCAGCATACGCCCGGCGAGCCCGTGGGCGATTTTGATTACTCGCGCTCTGGCAACCCGACGCGAGAGGCGCTCGAGATGAACATCGCAGGCCTCGAACGCCCCGACAACGAGGATGCCGAATGCCACGGGCTGGCTTTCTCCTCAGGCCTGGGCGCGACGACCACGATTCTTTTCGCCCTGCTCTCCCACGGCGATCACATGCTCTGCTCGGACGACGTGTACGGCGGGACCTTCCGCCTCATCACGGGCAAGGATTTCAGGGGTTTCGAGAAATTCGGGATCGCGTGCGACTACGTGGACATGGCGGATGAAGAATCCTTGGCAGGCAAAATCAGGGAAAACACGAAGCTCATCTGGATAGAGAGCCCCACGAATCCGCTCCTGAAGATGGCCGACATCCGGAGCATCGCCTCCACGTACGGGAAAGACGGCGCCATCGTCGCCGTGGACAACACCTTCATGAGCCCATATTTCCAGAGACCGCTCGCCCTGGGGGCGGACATCGCCGTACACAGCACGACGAAATATATCGGCGGACACAGCGACGTCGTCGGAGGCGCACTTGTGACGAGAAGCCGGGCGCTCCATGAACGCATCAAGCATTACCAGAACGCGCTCGGGGCGACGCCCGCCCCCTTCGATTGCTACATGACCATGCGGGGCATCGACACCCTGCCCGTGCGGATGGAAAAACACCAGAAAAACGCCATGAAGATCGCAGGCTTCCTGGAGGGACACGGGGGCGTGGAGAAAGTGATTTACCCGGGGCTGGAATCTCACCCCCAGCACGAGCTGGCCAAAAAACAAATGAGCGGCTTCGGGGGCATGCTGGCGTTCTACCTGAAAGGCGGCTTGCCCGAGGCGCGCAGGTTCCTGGAAAACGTCCGGCTATTCACCCTCGCGGAGAGCTTGGGCGGCACCGAGTCCCTGGTGGAGCATCCCGCCATCATGACGCACGCCTCCCTCACCGAGGAGAGCAGAAAAGAACTCGGCATCAGCGATACCCTCATCCGGCTATCCGTGGGAATCGAGGACGCAGACGATTTGATCGAGGATCTGAAACAGGCCCTGAATGCGTAGGGACAGGTCCCTGTGCCTGTCCTGATCACATCAGCCAAGAAATAGGACAACCACGGAGGGTTGTCTCTACGGAAAATTAAATATTTAATATCATTTCCCTATCGAGGAGTGCTTCAAATCCCCTCTCCCGGACGCATTCCTGGCCTTGCACAAAAAAAAACCATCCTCCTGCCCTCTATGAGGCCGGAAGATGGTTTTTTCTCTAAAACTTAAGCTTACATGAAATACTTCCGGTCGTTCATGTCCGGATACATGTCCCCCACCCACTTTGCATAGCCGTTGAACAGGAGTGTCGGCCTTCTCTCGTTCGTTCCCAGCATTCGCTCTGTGGCCTGGGACCACCTGGGGTGATTGAATTTCGGGTTGATGTTGGCCCAGAAGCCGTATTCGCTGGGCGCCGCCTTCTCCCAAAACGTGCGAGGCCGCTTGTCGGTGAATTCGATGGAAACGATGGATTTTATATTCTTGAAGCCGAATTTCCAGGGAATCACCAATCGCAGGGGCGCGCCATGCTGCTGCGGCATGGGATGCCCGTAGATACCCGTACCCATCATGGCCAACTCGTTCATGGCCTCCTTCATGGTGAGGCCTTCCACGTAAGGCCACGGGTACCAGACCTGGAGCTGCCCCAACGCCACCTTGCGGTTCAAGAATGTGGTGAATTTGATGTATTTCGCCTTGCTCGTGGGCTCTACTTTCTTGATCAGTTCAGATATCTTAAAGCCCGTCCACGGAACGGCCATCGCCCACGCTTCCACGCAGCGGAAACGATAAAGCCGCTCCTCGAGCGTCATGCCTTTGATCAACTCGTCGATATCGTATGTTTTGGGCTTCTTGACGTGGCCCTTCACCTCCACCTGCCAGGGGCGGGTCTCCATGCGCTTGGCCAGCCAGGAGATTGCCTTGTTGCCGCCGAATTCGTAGAAATTGTTGTATTCGGCCGCCACTTTTTCATCCGTCAGGGGCCGGTCCAGCGTGAATGCGGGATTCCGGCGCGCCGGGTAAAGGCCCACCGTCTGATCCTTGGGATGCGCGCCGGCATTTTTCGCCTGCGCCAGGGCGAGCGGCCCGTCACGTTCGGGCCAGTAGGGAGGCGTCACCATCTGGCTCAGCATCAGACCCGCGCCGCCTGCCAAAAACTTGCGGCGGTTCAAAAACACGGATTCCGGCGTAGCCTCACGCTCGGGCATCAACCATTCGGGCTTTTTGATAAAATTCATGTCATCCCCTCTTGGGTGGCGGCTGGAGTCGGGTGTATCCTCCAGAACAGGCGATTCGTTTCGAGCTATCCCATGGATGCGAATTCGCCTTCCATGACGGCCTTTAGAAATATATCATAGAAATCTCACCCCGTAGTGAGAAAACCCGCAATTAAGGAAACTTTATAGATGGACTGTGCAAATTCACCGCGCTGGCGCACCTATCAGGCACAGAGACCATAATTAGAGCGAGGAGACCCGATGTCAGAACTGCGCTATCCCGTTGAACGCCTGGAGAATTTCATTCACGCCGTCCTCACGGCGCACGACGTACTGGACGATCACGCTCGCATTTGCGCCGTCCGCATGATCGAAGCCGACCTCCACGGGATGCACGGCCACGGCATCTTCCGGCTCCCTCCCTATTGCCGCAGAATTCGCGAAGGCGGCTACAACTTAAAGCCCGACATCCGCGCCGAGCGCGAAACCGCCGTGAGCGCGCTTGTGGACGGAGACAACGGCTTCGGCCAGGTGGTCGTGACTTTTGCGGCCGAACTCGCGATCCAGAAGGCGAGAGAAAGCGGGCTGGCATGGATCGGCATACGCCACGGAAACCACGCCGGCGCCGCAGGCGTTTACGCCGCCCTGCCCCTCGCGCACGACATGATCGGGATGTACATGGCCGTCGCCAATGCGAACCACATGCCTCCCTGGGGCGGCGTGGACATGCTCCTGAGCACCAACCCCATCGCCTACGCCATCCCGGCGGGCGAGGAGCCGCCCTTCGTCCTCGACATGGCCACCACCGAGACCTCCTACGGCAAGGTGAAGGTCTACGCCCAGGAGGGAAAACCGATGCCCGAGGGCTGGATGATGACCAGAGACGGAAAACCCCTCACCGACGCCTCGCGTGCCGAGGAGGGTTTTCTGCTACCCATCGGGGGTCACAAGGGCTACGGGCTGAACATGATGATCGGAGCACTCGCCGGCGTGTTGAACGGAGCGGCCTTCGGCTCGGACGTCATCGATTTCAACAAGGACTTCCAGACGCCCACGAACACCGGCCAGGTGTTCTTCGCCATGCGGCCGGACATCTTCCGGGACCTGGATGACTTCAAGGCGGAGATGGACCTCAGAATCCGCGAGATCAGAAACTCCGCTCCCATGGAGGGCAAAGGTCCCATCCGGATTCCCGGTGAGAACCTCGCGCGCCGGAAAGATGAGATGCGCCGAGAGGGCGTGCCCGTCGCTGCACCCGTGATCGCCCAACTCAGAGAATTGGCCGAAGAGCTCGACTTAGGCGACAGACTCGCCGACTGATCACGCGAGGCTGATCAGCGCGCCGCCCGCAACGATGAAAGCCGCGCCCAGCACCATGAGCGGCGTCAGCGGCTCCATGCCCTGCGGCAAAAACCGCGAGAAGAGCAGCACGAACAGGGGTTGGGCCGAGGTGATCGGCGTCACGACGACGATGCGCCCCTCCTCGAGCGCGAAGAAAAGCGCCGTAAGGGCCGAGAAACTGGCGATTCCCACGAGCACAAAATAAAAGAGGCCCTTCCCGGTAAAATCCTTGCGCCCACTTCTGGAATTCGCCAGGACAACAGCCATGACAATGCTCGATGTTCCCGCCATCACGAAAATCGCCAGCGTCTTGTAGGGCACGTCGGGCGAGGAGTAGCGGATAATGAGATCGCGCATGACCCATATGAGCGTGGCCCCGATGGCGTAGGCGATTCCGGTGAGCGCCCACGAGCGCATTTCGTCTTTTCTGATCGACAGTACGATGATGCCGCAGACGATGAGCGCGGTTCCCGCGGTGAGGACAGGCGTGAGCTGCTCGCCGAGAAGCAAGACGGCCAGCGTGCTCGAGAAGAGTGGCCCCAGACCGCGCAGGATTCCCGAAGGTGCCGCCCCGATGCGCTGAACACCCGCGAACTGAAACGTCCTCGATATGCTGGGGGTGATCACGCCGAGCCCCACGAACCAGAGCAGGTGCGGGTTGGCGAAAGCGCTCATCGGCACGCTCGCCGCTATCCAGGGCAGATAGAGCAGCGTCACCACGGCCGAAGCAACGAACCCGCCGAACACGGGCGTCGCCTCCCGCGTCGCCAAGCGCGAGAAGATGAACGTCAGCGCGAAAAAAGCCGACGCCGCAACGGCCAGGGGAATTTCGGTCAACGCATGCCTCGTCTCAGAATGAAAAAGCGCCCCCGGACCACACGCCAGGGGCGCCGATTCAGGACAATCACCTGCTCAATCCTGAATGATCAACTCCTCGCAATAGGGAGCGCGCGTCATGTAGACGGGTTCATCCTCGGTGATGAGAATATGATCCTCGATGCGCACGCCGGCCCCGCCCGGAATTCCCGGAACGAAGATGAGCGGCTCGATGGCGAACGTCATCCCCGGCACGAAGTCCACGCTCTCGGCCCCGGGCATCACCTCGCCCACGTAGGGCGGTTCGTTGGGCGATATGCCGCAGCCGTGCCCGATGAAGAGTTTAATGAAATTATCCTCGAGACCCGCAGAACGAGCGATTTCCAGGAACTCCGCCGCCGAGTCGTCGTTCGTGTAGCCGGGGCGCATCTTGGCGATACCAGCCTTGAGCGCTTTGTAGACGGTCGTATACACCTTTTGCTGCATGGGATGGGGCGGGCCGCCGGCCACCTTCGCGCGTCCGCAGTCGCCGAAATACCCGTTCCAGCAGGCGCCGATGTCGATGAAGACGATATCCGCGTTCCTGATGATTTTATCGGTGGGAAAGCGCGTCGGCGGCGCCATGTGTTCGCCCGAGGCGACGAACGGAGACGCCAGATGCCCGAACTCCCCGCCGTGGGTAAAGAGCGTCTTCATGGCCTCGGCCGCCACGTCGAACTCGCGCACGCCCGGCACAGCGTGGTTCAGAGCCGTGATGGTCACGGCGTCGGCGATGGCGCACGCCTGGTGGAGGCAGGCTATCTCGTCCGGCGTCTTCTGCACCCGGCTCATGTACATGAACTGCTCGCCATCCACGAAGTTGGCTTCGGGGAAATATTTTTCGATCATCGCCCGCTGGGTGAACGTGTGCCCATCCAGCCCGATGGTGCCGTTCGAAACCCCCCAGTCATCGAATCGCGTCTTGATGTCGATCCCCACCGTGTGCTCGACGAGACCGGGCTCCTCCAGGATGCCGATAGGCACGTAATCGTCTATCCAGGGCATGCACTCCTCGATGCGGTGCGCCTCGCCGCTCGAGGCGAGCAGCGTCGGATTACCTTCCTGCCTGAGCAGTACGCCGTAGGTGGTGGAGGAGCGGTACTGAATCATGATGACGCGTGCGCTTGTGAGGTAGCGCACGTTCTCGTCTTTCCAGAGTATGAGGGCGTCGATACCCTGTTCCTTCATCGCCGCCTGGGTTTTCTCGACGCGCTCTCTGCGCATCTGGTCCATGTCGATGCGGTGCTCCCAGTCGACCATCATCGAGCCGCGCGCCCACGTGGGGTAGTCCGTCATTGCTTCTTCCTCCTCGAAAACAAAGATTTCGGCCTGAAATTATCGAGTCTGCAAAAGATAATTCTGAATATGGAATTCGCGGCGACGCTAGCACCCGCGCCCTGGCCTGTCAAGAAAACGCGGGCGGGGCGGCTTGTCGAATGCGTGCAAAAGAGATGGATACCTCCGCATCGTTGACTTGAAGGCCCGGCCTCGCTACTTTCGGCGCAAAGGACTTGCAACAAGCGCATTCACCAAATCAACATGGAGAAGTCCCATGAGCCTGGTCAATTACGAAGTGAAGGATAAAATCGCCACAATCACCCTGAATCGGCCCGAGAAGCTCAATGCCTACACCGAGGAGATGGTGGACGAGATGTACGAAGCCTGCCAGAGATTCGCCAAGGACGACGACGCCTGGACGGCCATCGTCACAGGCGCAGGCGATCGCGCGTTCTGCGCAGGACACGACCTCACCCTGGTCGTGGAAAGCGAAGGACAATACAAGGATCACGACTCTCCCACAGTGTGGTACGGAGAATTCGAGATATACAAACCCATGATCGCCGCGGTGAACGGCTACGCCTTCGGCGGGGGGTGTTCCCTGGCGCTCTCGTGCGACATCCGGATCGCGTCCGAGAACGCAGTGTTCGGCTACCCGCAGCCCAAGTACGGCGCGATGAGTCTGGGCGGCCACCAGCGGATGCCCAAGACCATCCCGCCCGGCATCGCCATGGAATTCATGCTCACAGGGAGGCACATCCCGGCGGAAGAAGCCGCACGCTGGGGTATGGTGAACAAGGTGGTGCCCCAGGACGCCCTGATGGACGAGGCGCGCGCCATGGCCGCCCTCATCAACGAGAACGCGCCCTTATCCGTCCGGCACACGAAAGAGGCGGTGCTCAAGGGTCTGAGAACGCCCGACGTTCGCGAAGGAATCGCCATGGCGAAACTCATCAGCTATCGACTCCAGACCTCACATGACACGCAAGAGGGTCTCGCGGCCTTCATGGAGAAGAGAAAACCCGAATGGCAGGGCCGTTAGAATAAATTGCCTGTCCGTCTCTCCATTCACATTAGGTGTAATGCGCATATATCTTCATACGAGGAACCCATAGATGAATGATGCACCGAAAATCGGCATGGCCTTCATCGGTCTCGGCTGGTGGGGCGCCGTGCTCGCAGACGCCGCCCTCGCCTCCGGAAAAGTGAAGGTGACCGGCGGCTTCGCCCGCACGCCCTCTACCCGCGAAGAATTTATCGGGAAATACGGTGGGAAGAACTTCGCCTCCATCGACGAGGTGATGGCCGACTCCGAGACAGAGGCCGTCGTTATCGCAACGGCAAACTCCGTCCACAAGGAGATCGCAGTCGCCGCCGCGCGCGCGGGCAAGCACGTTCACCTGGAAAAACCGATGGCGCTCAGCGTTTCGGACGCGAAAGCGGTTGAGCAGGCGTGTAAAGACCACGGCGTGAAACTCCACATGGGGCAGAACTTCCGGCGCTGGCCGATGTTTCGCAAGGCGAAGGAAATCGTCGAAAGCGGAAATCTGGGGCTGGTGAACTACACGGTCGCCACGTTTTCCAATAACCACGGCTTCACCTCCGGCCCCAAGAGCATGCGGTGGGACGCCACGGAAAACCCGGGTGGGCCGCTCTACAGCTACACCATCCACCTGGGCGACATTATGGAATATCTCTTCGGCGACGTAGACGAGGTGAGCGCCGCATGCGCCAAGGTGGGCGGCCCGAACCCCCAGGAAGACGCCGCCGCCGCCATCTTGCGCTTCAAGAGCGGGCTGATGGGCGTCATTTCGAGCAGCTATCTGGCTCCCTTCCACTTTGCCTTCGACGTTCAGGGCACCGAAGCGAACCTGAGCCTTTCCACGACGGAAAACCCGACTCTCAAGCGGCCCATCGACCTGATGGGCGGTCTGAAAACAGAGACAGTGGAGCTCGACCATGATCTCGTAGAGGGGAGACTCCTCGCGAACCGCGAGCAGTTCGACGACCTGATCGGCGCGATCCGAGAGGACAGGGACCCGGAAGTCACCGGTCGCCACGGTGTGCGGGCGCTCGCCATCATGCGGGCGATTCTCAAGAGCAACGCAGAGAGACGGATTGTGACAATCGAGGAGATTCTGGAGTCCGACTAGGCCCGAAACATGACTATCGCAAGATGGGCCTGATTCGCGTATAATTCTCACTCGTTAGCCCACCGCATCTCTGTGACTTGTTCCGCCCGGACTCGTTTCGGAAACGGTATTCTCATGGGCAGGCGCCGCGATACACCGGATTTCATGCGCTCTAACAAACTCCCGGCACTGGCATACAGACCCGCTGCCCAGGAGCGCGAACTCACCGGAAAACTCATCGCTTCCACGAGTGCGGACGAGCGCGAAGCGCTGGGCCAGAAACTGCTCGACAACATTTGCCGCAACCTCAAAATCCCCAGGACGCGCCTGCGCGTGTTCGAAAAGCGCCAACCCCACAAGCTGCGCGGCGGAAAACTCGCCTACAAGCTCTATGGCACCTATAACTGTGAAACCGCGGTGATCGAAATCGCCAACCTGACTTCTGTTCGCAAGCAGGTTGTCGCGGGCAAGACGTTTCTCGATACCCTCATCCACGAACTCATGCACCACATCGACAGAAAATTTCTCCGAATTCCCTCCACACCCCACAGCCCCGGCTTTTACAAACGCATCGAGGACCTCAAAACCAAACTCATGCGCATGAAGGGCGGGGAGCGGGCATCCCCGCAAGAAGCCTCCTGGGAGCGACCCAGAGACCTGACGGCAGCTCTCGAGGCGGCGGCCGCAAACGCCCGTGGGAGAAACGATAGTCAAGACCGGCAACAGCCAAATGAGTCGAACCCGGAGGATGTTCGGCCCGAAACGAGAAAATCCAGGTTGTCCCCACAGGATGAAACGGAATCCCTCTTTCCGCCGCCACCAGGTGAACCAAGCGCAGCGATACCCCGGAAAAAACCACCACGCGCGCGCGAAGGAGTGAGCACGCCTCCGAAAAATCCCCAAAAAGTCGCTTCGGGAGAGAAAGAACCGCAGCTGTCGTTCGATTATTAATTTTCTACAATCTACTTTAGATAAACAATATTAAAACTTGAAATAAAAAGTGAAAAAAATTCACAAAATTCCCCTTCAAGGCCCGTCTTTCGCTCCCACGTTCGGGCGGTTGTGTTTCACTCTTCGATTGGGTAAACAGAGGGACTGGGCATACGCCTTCATACTAACAAACGAATATCGCAGAGGAGTTTCCTTCTATGAGACCGGCTAACGATTCCGTCCCGAAACCCTGGGGACCGCTGGCGGGTTTTTGGTCCTGGCAATACCTGAACCTGTGGAAGACCATCAAACTCGTCACGAGCAAACGGGTCAAGAGTTTTTATGAAAAATTTCCGAACGTCCTTCCCCCCGGCGCCGATTTCCCCGACTTCGAACTCAAAGACATTCACGGAAACAGCCACCGCATGTCGGACTATCTGGGCAAGAAATACGTGGTGATGACTACGGGGGCCATCACATGACCGCCATACAGGCGGCAGGTGCCGTTTTATGAAGAGTTGCAGGAGAAATACGCGGATCGTGACGTAGTGGTATTCAATCTCTACGTGAGGGAACCCCACGCAGGCGAGCGCGGATTCCCCGAGATCAGAAACCATGAATCCTACGAGCACAAGCGGAGCTACGCGCAAGAGCTGGCCGATATCAAGAACATGGAAACCAACATCCTCGTCGACGAGATGGACCAGAAGGTCCACGCCATGCTCGGAGACCTGCCGAACACCATCTGGCTCATCGGCAAGGACGGGAAAGTGGCTTACAAATGCACCTGGTCGAACGCCGAGCACGTGGATGAATATCTGGCCCGGATGGTGAACGAAGACCCCGTATTCGAGGGAATGCCAAGAATCGAGCAAACCATCTTCACCGCTCGCGCGAGCACCGCGATCTAGCCGGACAAGTCGTTCATCAGCGCCCCCTTGTGAGTGGGGGCGTTTTTTCTGCATCACAAACCATGGAGGAATCGGGACATGGATGCGCCGACTATCATCAAAGAGCGCCTCGAAGCCTACGGGATGAGGCTGAGAGAGGTTATGGAAGACGTCACCGATGAGGACTTGACCATTCAACCCGGTCCGAACGACAACCCCATGGGCTGGCTCATCTGGCACATGACGCGCTTTGAGGACAGGACATTTTCGTTCCTCGGCGGAACGCAGGAGCTTTGGATAGAGGGGAAATGGCACGAGCGCTTCAGCATGGAGCCCGACCCCGAATGCACCGGCGTGGGCTTCACGCTCGAACAGGTTCTCGCGCTTGAAGTCAGCAAGGACGCCCTGATGGGTTATTTCGAAGCGGCGAGAGAGAAGACACTCGCCTGCCTCTCAAGTCTGAGCGCGGCGGACTTGGATCGGGAAGAAATCGACTTCGCCAGCAAGAAGCCCATGAAACTCGGACTGGTGTTGGGCAGGTACCTGGGCGATCACATCTCCCACATCGGACAAATCTGCTATCTCAGGGGCCACATCGCAGGCTGGGGACGATACCCCACTTAGATTTTCAGTCGAGTTCTCCCAATGTCCTAAGCGCTTGTTTCACGTCCTCTTCGGGCGTCTCGTCGGGCACGCGGAAAAGCGGCTGCGTGACGCCCATCTCCCTGATTGCAGCCAGCATTTCGTTGCATCTTGATTTGGGACCGCAGATGGCGAGGTCGTCCACCAGTTCATCCGAGAGCGCCTCTCCCACCGCCCTGCGGCCGCCCTTTCTCCAGGCCGCCCGAATGTTGTCGGCGTCTTCCCCGTAGCCCCAGCGCGTGAGCTGGGCGTGGTAGTAATCACCCATCGCGCCAATGTAAAAGCCGAGTTCGGGCTTCACGAGTGCGCGTGCTCGTTCCAGATCGTCAAAAGGCGCCGTGTAGACGAACGGCGCCACGTCGATTTCCGTAATCGCCCTGCCCGCCGATTCCGCGCCCTCTTCCAGGAATTTGAGCGCGTCTTTTGTTTTCGAGAACGGGATGCAGAAAGGAATCCAGCCGTCCGCAATCTCCCCGGTCAGCCTCGTGTAGTTCGGGCCGTTCGACCCCAGATAGATGGGCAGGCGCTCCTGCACCGGCTTTCGCCTGAGCTTGAAGCCGCTCATCCGGTAGATTTCACCGTCCAGCTCCACGCGCTCGCCCCTGAACGCCTGGCGCAGGGCTCCGACCATCTCCCGGGAGCGCTTGAGCGGGCTGCCGAAAGGAACCCCGTGCCAGTTCTCGATTACGGCCTGGCCGCTCGAGCCGAGCCCGAGATGGAAGCGGCCGTCGCTCAACACGTCGAGTTCCGCCGCCGTCTGCGCCATGAGGCCCGGCGTTCTGCCGTAGACGTTGAATACCGCGGCTCCCAGCTTGATCTTCTCCACCGCCTGCGCCGCCATGGCGATGAGGATGCTCCCGTCTCGCACCCAGGTTTCGGGAAACCAGAGCGAATCGATGCCTGAATCCTCGCACCACCGGGCGAATCGCGGAACCTCGCGCGCGTCGATGGTCTCCTGATGCCACAAAACGATCCCTTTTTCCTTCATCTACCGACTCCCTTCAATCCGCAAGTCCTTGAGTTTCGCGCTTGACAGCAGCGAGCTTCTTCCCTATAAACACTCATCGTGAGAATTATCAAACATTTAGCGAGCATCATTCGCTCCAAAAGCAAAGAACAAACCCCCGAGAGCCTACCTTCCGCCAAGGTCCTGGAATCCAATTTCGCGCCATCCGCTGACCATGCCGAACGGAACAAAGCCTCTTCCGCCTCGAAACCTGCCGATGTCGAATCTCCGCAGGGAAAAACCGACTCGAACGGGACGAACCCCGGGAACAAGCGCCGCCGGCGCAGACGCCCCCGGAAAAAACAAAATAATGGAGAAACATTGCATAAGCAAAACGCAGCGACCATAGAACCGCAAAAACCGGAAAACGACGAGAACCCATCCAAAAACAAAAGGACAAGAAGGCGCCGCAAGAAGAAACCCGCTGTGGCAGGAGCGCATGCCGCACCGCAAAAATCCCAGAAAGCGGCGAATCCCTCTTATAACGGCATCACCTACAAAAAAGACCCCTCCGAATTCGGCGTGGCCGATTTCGACGTAGCAGACGCGCCCGAGGGCTTCCGAGAACTCGGCTTCGGGCCGGAGCTGCTCCGCGGAATTCACGGCCTCGGGTTCGACGCCCCCACTCCCATCCAGCGGGATGCGATTCCCGTCGCGCGGGAGGGCAGGGACATCATCGGCTGCGCCCAGACGGGCACGGGCAAAACAGCTTCGTTCGCCCTTCCGACGCTCGAACGCCTACAAGGCGCCTCGGGCACGCGGTGCCTCGTCCTGACACCCACGCGGGAACTGGCCATCCAGGTATCGGAGCAATTCCACCGTCTGGGAAAACACGTCGAAACCTCGTGCGCCGTCATCTACGGCGGGGTGGATTACGAGCCTCAGTTCCAGGCTTTTAGTGAGAACGTTGACATCGTCGTCGCCACGCCCGGCCGGCTGCTCGACCATTTGAAACGAAAATCCGTTCATTTCAAGAAACTGGAGATACTCATCATCGACGAGGCCGACCGCATGCTGGACATGGGCTTCGCCGAGGAGATCACCGAAATCCTCAAGCGCCTGCCCAAAAAGCGGCAGACCATGCTCTTCTCCGCCACCATGCCAGCAAAAATCCAGGATCTGGCGAATCGCGCGGTGAGCGAGCCGGTGCAAATCAACATCTCGACGCCCTCGACGCCGGCGGAGGGCATCCACCACGGCGTCTACCCCATCAGCATGTCGAACAAGCCTCGTGGGGTGCTGGGCATCATCGACAAATACAACCCCACCAGCGTTCTCATCTTCACGAGAACCAAAGCCGGGGCCGATGTGCTCTGCAATTTCCTGGAGAACGAGAAAATTTCCGTCGCCAAGATTCATTCCGACAGAAGCCAGCGACAACGGGAGCGCGCGCTGGCGGGCTTTCGCCAGGGCCAGCACCGCATCCTCGTGGCGACGGACATCGTTTCGCGCGGCATCGACGTGACGGGCATCTCGCACGTCATCAATTACGACGTGCCGGAATACCCCGAAGACTACGTCCACCGCGCAGGCAGAACCGCCCGCGCCGGCCGCATCGGCTACGCCATGACGCTCATGTCGCCCGGCGAAATCACGCCAGTCAAGAATATCGAACGCTTCATCGGCAAGGCGCTCCCCAGAGTCGGCATGGAAGGTTTCGCCGACGACGTCCACCAGCAAAACATCGAGAACGAACCCAAGCCCCTGCTCGACCAACCGAGGGTGGCGCGTTACGAGCGCCTGCGCAAAATGCCGCGCCGCACGGGCCTGTCACTTCGCTAGTTCGAAGCATCCTCTCAGCAAAAGTGACAGGAAATAACCGAAGTACCCCCTTACTATCTTAATAATATGGTAAAGATTTTTTGAACTTTTCAAGTCATTGATAAAAAGCTACTTATCGGTATCGAGGCGCGCCTTTTGATAAAAAAACCCTGTGCTCCGCGATGTTCTCTATTGACCTCTCCGCGCGGCTACGATAGATTGACTTTCCTCGTGACAATTATTTGCAATGTCAAAATCTTCTATATAGCCCGGATTTGAAAGTGGAAGGGAGACCCATATGCAGAAATCCGATCTCGTAGAAAAAATCGCCGGGGACGCCGGCATCTCCAAAGCGGCGGCGGACCGCGCCCTGAAGTCCCTGCTTGATTCCGTTACGCAAGCGCTGAAGAAAGGTGACCGTGTTTCCCTGGTCGGATTCGGAACGTTTTCCGTTTCCAAGCGATCTGCACGAACGGGTCGCAACCCGCAAACGGGCGAGACAATCTCCATCAAGGCGAGTAAGGCGCCCAAGTTCTCCGCAGGCAAGAGCCTCAAGGACGCGGTGAACAAATAAACGCCGGCTTTTGAAGGCGTCAGATTCGGAAATCACCCGATAACTGGCCGTTGGATGATTCCAGTCAACTGTAAATTTTAACGTAAGGTAGTCCTGCTTTAGAAATTATCTGGTTCAAAGTAGGTATTCATTCTGTAAGAAGCATTTATCAAGTCCGAAACCCCGACGCTGTATATTTCATCACGGCGTCGGGGTTTTCGTTTTCAAAATTGTTTCAGAATTCTGCATTAAGAACACCACGAAACAACTTCAGGCGAGTAAATCCTTGAGCTCCGAGAGGAAGCGCGCGTTCTCCTGTTCAAGTCCGACAGTGACGCGAATCCATTCTGGATGCCCGAAAGCGCTGCCGGGGCGAACGATGACGCCCTCGCGCATCAGGGCGTCGGTCGCCGCGTCGCCGTCGCCCACGCGCACGAAGATGAAATTGGCCTGGCTCTCCACGTATTCGAGTCCCATCTCCGCAAACGCCGCATAGAGCGCTTCCCTGCCCTCCCGCACCAGCGCGACGGCGCGCTCCTTGTAGTCGTCGTCCTCGAGCGCGGCCAGGGCCGCCGCCTGCGCGAGCTGATTCACGTTGAAAGGATCGCGAACGCGGTTCATGTACTCGACGACACCATCCCGGCTCACGGCGAATCCCACGCGCAGACCGGCCAGCCCATAAATTTTCGAGAACGAGCGCAGGACGACCAGCGGGAAGCGCTTGATCAGTGAGACGCTGTCGGGATAGGCCGGATCGTCTGCGAAATCGCCATAAGCCTCATCAAGGAGTACGAGAAGGCCATCTGGCAACTTTTCGAGGAAGGCGACGAGTTCACCCTCCGCCAGTATTCCGCCCGTGGGGTTGTTCGGCGAACAGAGGAAGACGATTTTCGTGCGCCCGGAAATTTGATCGAGAACGTTTTCCAAATCGACTCGCATGTCACAAAGGGGCGAGAAAACGACTCGCGCTCCCATCACCCGGCTCACGTGCGCATAGGGGCTGAAGGTGGGCTGGGGGATCACCACCTCGTCGCCATCGTTCAGGAACGTCCTGCTCAATACGGAGAGTACGTCGTCGCCCCCGTTTCCCATGAACACACACGATGGGGAGACGTCCAGTTTTTTCGCCAGGCGTTCCACCAACGCCTTCGCCCCGCCGTCGGGATAGCGATGCAGGTCCTCGAGCGCGCCGCGAATCGCATCCATCGACCCAGGCACGGGGCCGAGCGCGTTTTCGTTGCTGGCAAGCTTGACGACGTCGCTCAGCCCGTACTTGGCGGCCACCTCTTCGATGGAGCGCCCCGGCACATAGGCCTTAAGCGATGAAACGCCCTTTCTCAGCAGGTCTTCCACGTTCAAAGCCTTATCCTCTCTTTGTTATCCTCGTCATCGTCCTGAACTCCTGGAACGGCGAACATATAGACCATCCGAAGCGATTTGACCACACCCCCCGACGGGCGTGCTGCTTGTATCCTCCATACGAAGGAACCGGATATCGTCTTACGCCATGAGACCCGGAAAGTCGATGCGTTGCCCTCGGTGAGCGAGACGGGCTAATATGTGTCATATCAGCCGTCGAACGGAGGCTCATCTTGAGCGATGCGAAGCCGGATGCGAAACTGAAAAAACTCGAACGAACCCTCGAAGAGATGGGGAGCGTGCTGGTCGCGTTCTCGGCGGGCGTGGACAGCACCTTTCTGGCGAAAGTGGCCCATGACGTCCTCGGAGCGGGGGCGCTCGCCGTCACGGGCCGCTCCGTCACCCTGGCGGCATCCGAACTCGAAGAATCGGGCGTCCTTGCGGCGCAAATCGGGATTCGCCACATCATCATCGACACCGACGAGATAGCGGATGAATCGTTCGGGAACAACCCGCCGAACCGCTGCTATTTCTGCAAGAACGAGCTCTATTCCGTCCTGAGCCGCGTGGCATCCCAGGAGGAGATGACCGCCATCGTCGATGGTTCGAATGCCGACGACGTGGGCGACCACCGCCCCGGCATGCAGGCGGCGCGGGAACTGGGCGTGCGGAGCCCGCTCATGGAAGTGGGCATGACGAAAGAGGACATCCGCACCCTCTCCCAATCGTTTGGACTCCCCACCTGGGACAAGCCCGCGCAGGCGTGCCTCTCGAGCCGCTTCCCGTATGGGGACCGCATCACGCCAGAGAAGATCGCCCAGGTCGAAAAGGCGGAAAGCGGCTTGCGGGAGCTGGGCTTCCGGCAGCTGCGGGTGCGCCACCACGGCGACGTCGCCAGAATCGAGGTGCCCAAAGCCGACATCGCGCGGCTGGTCGATGAGGAGACATCCAGACAAGTGATCGCCCGAATGAAAGAGGCCGGCTTCACCTACGTGACCATCGACCTGGAAGGATTCCGCTCGGGGAGCATGAACGAAGTGCTAAAAACCGGGCGCGGCTCCGATTTGCTCATCCTCTCGTGAACCCCGAACTCATTCTCGAACTGCTCGAGCAGGTGAAGCAGGGCCGACTCGCGCCCGATGACGCCGCCGCGCGCCTTAGGGACCTGCCCTTCGAGGATCTGGGGCATACGCGGGTGGACCACCATCGCGCTCTCAGAAACGGCTTTCCCGAGGTCGTCTTCGGCGCGGGAAAAACGAGGGAACAAGTCGTCGAAATCGCAAAGAGCCTGATGGCGAAAGAGCAGACCGTCATGGTAACGCACGCGGGCGCGGATCAGGCGCAAGCCCTGCTCGAACTCTCTCCCCGCGCGAACCACCACGAAACCGCCCGCATCGTCGAAATCCCGTGCGAAAATCCGCCCGCTCTCGTGGGCTCCATCTCGGTCGTCTGCGCGGGCACCTCCGACATGCCCGTCGCAGAGGAGGCGGCGGTGACCGCACGCATCCTGGGTTCTGAGGTGACGCGCGTCTACGACGTGGGCGTGGCGGGCCTGCACCGCCTCCTGGCGGAGGTAAAAACCCTTCGCGAGTCGAACGTCATCATCACCGTGGCGGGGATGGAGGGCGCCCTGCCCTCGGTGGTCGCCGGCCTGGTGGCCTGCCCCGTCATCGCGGTGCCCACCTCTGTGGGCTACGGCGCGAACCTGGGCGGACTGACGGCGCTGTTCGCCATGCTGAACTCATGCGCTTCCGGCTTGAGCGTGGTGAACATCGACAACGGATTCGGCGCTGCCTGTCAAGCGCACCTCATCAACCAGCAAACGGCTAGATCATGAAGACGATCTATTTCGACTGCTTTGCGGGGGCTGCGGGCGACATGCTCGTGGGCGCTCTGCTCGACTTGGGGCTGGACTTCACTGCCCTGGAAGGGGAGCTTGCGAAACTCGAAATTGGCGGCTACTCATTATCTAATGATAGCGTCCTAAAACAAGGGGTTACAGCCTGCAAGTTCAGCGTGAACATCACCCATGAAATGCACCATCATCATCATGAAGGAGAAGGCATCCACGGCGCGCATCATCATGGCCGCTCCTACCGCCAGATTCGGGAAATTCTCGAAAAGACGCCGATTCCCGAAACGCCCAAGAACCGCGCCATCTCCGCGTTTCACCGCCTGGGAGTCGTGGAGGCGGGCATTCACGGCGTCGAACTCGACGCGATTCATTTCCATGAAGTCGGCGCGGTGGATTCGATCATCGACATTACGGGCTATTTTCTGGGACTCCACATGCTGGGCGTCGAGCGGGTGGCGACCTCTCCCCTGCCGGTGGGAAGCGGGTTCGTGCAGTGCGCGCACGGGCGAATGCCGGTTCCAGCGCCCGCGACGGCGAAGCTGCTCGAAGGCATACCCGTGGCGAAGAGCAACCTCGAAGGCGAGATCCTGACGCCCACGGGCGCCTTGCTGCTCGGCGAGAGCGCGGAATACTTCGGCCCCATGCCCGAAATGACGATAACGCGGGTGGGCTACGGCGCAGGCGATAAGGACCAGCCAAACATCCCCAACGCCGTTCGCGCTTTTCTGGGGGAAAGCGAAGCGAGCACCGAAGGCGAAGGACCACCCGCCACCATCGCCGTGCTGGAGGCCAACATCGACGACATGAGCCCAGAGCTATTCCCCCACGTCATCGAAGGGGCTATGAAGGCGGGCGCGCTCGATGCGTTCTCCATACCCGTCACGGGCAAGAAGGGAAGGCCCGGACAACTGCTCACGATTTTAAGTCCCCTGGCGAAGCAAGACGCCCTCACCCGCTTCCTGTTCCGGGAGACGTCCACACTGGGCGTCCGCCGCCGCACAACGGAGCGCGCGGTCGCCGAACGCGCGTGGGTGGAGGTCGACCTCCCCTGGGGCCGGGTGCGCGTCAAGACAGGAACCTTCGAGGGCACCCTCACCAATATCGCGCCCGAATACGAAGACTGCAGGCGCCTGGCGGAGGAGAGCGGGGTGCCGCTCAAGGGGGTGATCGAGGCGGCATTGGCGCGCGCCAGAGAGATGCTGGAGAGCAGACCATGAAAATCCGCATCAAACTGTTCGCCGATTTTGCGGACAAGATGCCGCCCGAACAAGATGCGGAGGGCACCGCCGAAATCACGCTGCCGGAAGGCACCAGTGTCTACGACGTACTCGATCGCTTCCAGATTCCCTACGAGGAGGCCTATATCGTCCTGCTCGACGGACGGCACGCGAAGAAATCGGTCGTGATACCCGAAGGCTCCGAGCTTTGCGTGTTCCCGCCCATCGTGGGGGGGTGAGGATCTCCCTGGCCGGGAACGGAGAATATAAGACATGCTGACGATAGACGCCCAGGTCCACGCCTATGAAAGGGACCGCCCGGAGCGGCCGTGGGCCGGTTCTCTGCCGGGACCGTCCGAGATCACCGGCGACGGCATGGCCGCGGCCATGGATGCGGTCGGCGTCGACGCCGCCGTGCTGATCTCCCCGTTCGCCCTGTACCGCTACGACGCCGGCTACGCGCTCGAGGTGCATGCCGCGCATCCGGGGCGGTTCGCCCTGATCAAGCCGGTCGACCCGACCGATCCCGCCGTGGCGGAGACGGTCGCCGAGTGGGCCGTCCTGGAGGGGACGGTGGGGGTGAGAATCATGCTGAACCCGGGCCCCGGCCTCGATCCGGCCCATCCGGGGATCGACCGGGTTCTCGGCGCCGCCGCGCGCGCCTCACTGCCGGTCAACCTCATGTGCTGGGGCCTGCTGGAGCATGTCGCGCGGTATGCGCGCGCGCATCCGGGCACGATGCTGGTGGTCGACCACTTGGGATTAGAGCAGCCGTTCTATCCGCCGGCGCCGCCTGAGCCATTCGCCGACCTCCCCGGGCTCCTGGCTCTGGCGGATCACGACAACGTCGCCGTGAAGATCACCGGCGCCTGCACTCTCTCACGCGTACCCTACCCCTACGACGATATCTGGGACCCGCTCTGCCGGGTCTTCGACGCGTTCGGCATCGATCGCTGCCTGTGGGGCACCGACTGGACGCGCGCGGTCAACCTGCTGACCTACGAGCAGGGCGTGGCGCCGTTCCGCCTCACGGACCGCCTGAGCGACGAGGAGCGCGCGACGCTCATGGGCGGCGCCTTGCAGCGGATATACGACTGGTCGCCTGTGATCACCTGAGCGGGCGGGATTCGACCCTCTACGGGGTCAACCCCGACTGAGGAAGGGGGGCCGCCGACCAAGAATGGTTTCGAAACCCACTCCCGCCGCAGGGTGAACCCCTCCTCGGGCTCTTTCCACAGACTGTGACCCCGTGCCTACAGGTACGTTTCGATGCGCGAGGTATTCATAGGGGCGGACCCGTGTGTCCGCCCGATTGCCCAGACGCGGAAAAATGGGAGAACACGCAGGCCCTTCCCTACGCCGCCTGGCCATTTTTCTCCAGTAGGGACAGGTCGCGACCTGTCCCTACAATATCCGCGCCCCCTTTTACCTACGTTCGTCATTCCGGCGGATGCCAAAATCCAGAAACGATTAAGGTGGAGATACTGCGGTTTTTTATTCTCTATCCGATTGGATTGGGGTGACTGAAAAACCAAAGGTGAAAAATAAGACCCCTGGATTCCTGCATTCGCCGCAATGACGGTCAAAATCGAATGTCGGACAGGCGCGGGGGCCTGTCCATACGAAAAACAGCGCGGGGGGCGCGCACTCACGAATCGATCACAACAGGCGCGCGGCCGATAATCCGGTTTTCCGAGAGGTCGGCCAGCGCCTTTTCCACCTCGGCCAGGGGGTACGTCCCCGAAACGACTGGCTTCACCCGGCCCGATCCGACCCAGTCGGCGGCCTCGGCCAGCTCCGCGCAATTCACGTAGCGCGATCCGGTTACCGTGATCTCGTCGTTCACGAAGCGGGTGGGGTCGCTCGCGAAGACCGTTCCCGGCTGAAAGCCCACGACGACGAGGACGCCCGTTCTCGCCAGCGAAGCGAAGCTCTTCGGCAGCGTCTGCTCCGTGCCCACGAACTCCAGCACGGCCTCGGCTCCCTTGCCGCCGGTGATCTCTTCGACGACCTCGGCGAAGTCCTCCTCCAGGCCGTTCACAGCGTGGTCAGCGCCCAGTTCCCGGGCCCGGGCGAGCTTTGCGTCGTCGATGTCCACCGCGACAATGCGCGCGCCGAAGGCCTTGGCGATCTGGACGGCGTGGATTCCCACACCGCCGCAGGCGCCGACGACGACCACATCGTCCCCCGGGCGCACACCCGCGCGCGTCTTGATGGCCTTGAGCGGGGTCGCCACCGGGCTCACGATGGTCGTGGCCTCGGCGTAGCCCACGCCTTCGGGAATGGCGCACAGGTTCCCCGCCGGGACCCGAACATATTCGGCGTAGCCGCCGTCCTGGTGAACCCCGAAGTAGCCCCGGAAATTCTCGCACAGCGTCACCCGGCCGAGCCGGCAGAACCGGCATTGACCGCAGGTGAGATAGGCGTGGACGACCGCGCGGGTACCCTCCTCCCATCCCTCGACGCCCGGTCCCCTTGCGGCCACTTCGCCCGCGATCTCGTGGCCCATGACGAGGGGCAGCTTTCCGCCGATCCGGCCCGCGCGGATGGTCACGTCGAACTGATCCGGCGCGCAGGCGTGAACGCGCAGCACGACCTCCCCGTATCCCGGCGCCGGGTCGGGCACCGTTTCGAGCGTCAGGGGACCTCCCCATTCATGCAGAACCATGGCGCGCATCGCAGCCTCCTCGTTGGTCGGACAAAATCATTACGAATGGTCCGGAAAAACGCATTTTCCTCATTTCCCGATGATTCTGTGGAGAACTACGCGTTCCCGGACTTCTAAAGATACATTCGGATAATGAGTTTATCTAATTGATAAAAAAGGAGATATTTTTTATTCTTTCTCTCTTCGCTCGACCATGATGGTGACGTCGCCCTCGTGGATGCGCTCATCGCTCTGGTTCAAGAGTGTCAGCGACAACGTCACAATTCCCTGCCCCTTGCTTGAGATGCGCTTCGATTTCACGACGACCTCGCCGGAAATCGTATCGTCGAAACGAATCGGGCCACGGAAGCGCCACTCCACGCCCAGGAACGCCTCGACCGTTCCTTCTACGATACCGAGCCTCGTCACCAAACCCATGAGGAAGGAGAGACCGAGCAGTCCGTGGGCCACCCTTTCCCCGAAAGGGGTTTTGGCCGCCGCCTCCGCATCGGTGTGCAGGTAGGTGTAATCGCCCGTCAAGGCGGAGAAGGCGTTGACGTCGGACTCTCCTATCGTGCGCGCGGCGGTCTTCCATGCCCTGCCCTCTTCGAATTCCTCAAAAAACAAGCCTGTAGCCTCGTATTCCAAAACACGCTCCTCAATTCAAAAGAAAACGGAAGGTGATTTCGCCCCATTGCTCCTTGTCCTCAGCGCCTGGAGGCAGCGGACTGAAGCGCCAGCGCTTCAGGTGGTTCGAGGCCAGACCCTCCAGGTAGGCGCTTGCTTTTCTGGTCGGAATGACACGGCCGACGGTGCCGTCGGGCAGCACCCAAAACTTGAGCACGATCTCCGTCGTACTTTCGAGCCTCTCGAGTTTCGGGGGTTTGGGCTGAAACAGGATTCTCCGCCTCGCTGCAGGCCCTGCGATGTTGGTCCGCCTCTGCTGCCTGGAAGAGCGGGAGCCGCTCAGGCGCGATAATTGCTCCAACATCTTTCTGTCCGCTTCGGAGCCCGGCAATGCTACTTTTTTTCTTCGCTTCAACCCCCTTGACTCGCCTGCCTTTGTCTTTTCATCTACCGGCAACACAATTTCGTCCACCGTCTCTCCCGCCTGCAAAGCGCCTAATGAGGGTATCTCGCCAGGCGCAAGCACCGGTTCTGGCATATCCAGAACGGGGGCATCGGGCAGTGGCTCGCTCTCGGGCAAAACCCCCGGATCGGGCGCTACGAGCTTCGTCTTCACATCCATGTTCAAGTCCCGCTCCGCCATGGATTTTTTTTGAAGCATATGGTTCAAATCAAGCGGTTCCGGCAGGGGAACTTCGGGCAAAACCTTCGGAAGCAACGCTTCGGGTATGGGAACCTCGCGGCGCACCAGATCGACTTCCATTCTTTCGGGCTGTTTGGCGAATATCGTGGGCAGTTTGAAGGCGGGACTGAACAGAATCACCCCCATATGAACGGTGATGGAAATCAGAATCGTCAGGATGAGTGAAAAGCTCATGGTATTTCAGCCGGCCTCCTTCGGGCTATTTCGTCTTCTTTTTTTCCACTCGTTTCGTTGGCGCCGTCGCAATCGACATGCGCAGGGCGCCCGCCTGTTTGGCAATATCCATCACCTGCACCACCATACCGTGCGGTACGCCCTTGTCCGCTCGAATGATGATCATACCCTCCGACTGCACTTTCAACTCTTCTATCAACCGGCCCCAGAGCGATTTCAGCGGCACCTGATCATTATTCAAAAACACCCTTTCATCACGCGAGATAATGAGGATCAAATCCTTGCGGACGGGGTGTTCCTGCGTGACGGTGCGCGGCAACTCCACCTTGACGCCCGGCTGTAAGACGAATGAAGAGCTCAGGACAAAGAACAGGAGCAGCAGGAAGATGATGTCGATCATGGCCGTCATGCCGGGTTCGGCCCGTACTCGCCTGAGGTCTCGAAATTTCATCGCTTCCTCACCTCTTCAGCGTCTCGACGACCCGGTAGGAGTGCTTTTCGATTTCCAGGATGAGGCGGTCCGCCTTGTTGGTGAAATAGTTGTAAAAAATGAGCGTGGGTATGGCGATGACGAGCCCGGTCGCCGTCGTGATAAGGGCCTCGCTGATGCCGCCGGCGAGTTGACTTGGGTGAGCGATTCCCTTCTCGCTAATGATGGCGAAGGTCCGAATCATGCCGAAAACCGTGCCCGTAAGCCCCAGAAGCGGCGAAATGGCGGCAATCGTTCCCAAGGCGCCCAGATTCCTGTCGAGCGTGGTAACCTCCTGCCTGCCCGCATCCTCAACGACGGAGCGGAGTTCTTCCCGATTTCTATCGTGATTCGCTATCGTGACGAGCAGTATCCTGCCCATGACCGATGGATAGCGTCGGCAAAGGGTCATGGCGTCTGACACCTGGTTCTCCGCAACCAGATCCCTGACCTGCTGCAAAATATCGAGTTGAATGATTTTCTTGGTGCGCAGGTTGAGAGTCCGCTCCAGGACAATGGCCAAGGCCAAGATGGAGCAAACGCCCAACGGAATCATCAATACCCCGCCTCTGGCCAAAAATTCGAACATCAATATGCACCTTTGCGTAAATGGGAGCCTTCGATTTTCATCGTCGAGCACGCTTCCTGGTTTGTTTCGTAATTCGCCTGATGGCGAACCGGGCTTTTCGCTTCAATGCGGGATCTTCCACCACTTTGCTCATCTTCTGGTAAATCCGGAGGGCAAGCGTGCGCTTTCCCGCTTTTTCATACAACTCACCTGCCCGCACATATGCCCGCGCTACCCATATTTTCTGATCAGGGTATCGATAGGTCAACTTCAAGTATTCAGCCGCTGCGCCCGGACCTCTTTGCTCAGTAGATATCCGGGCGTACGCGAAATACGCCTCCGCCGCTTGTTCCGGCGCCCCAAACTCGACTGCGAAGCCCAGAGCGCGTTTCGCATCGGCATATTTTCTTCGCTTCCTGTACAACTCGGCCGCCAAGAGCGCGGATTGACTTCGCAAGTCCACGCCAGCGGACTCACTCCTCATGATTACCGCAAGGTGAGAGAGCGCCGCACGATCTTCGCCAAGCCGAATCAAGCAACGTCCCAAGGCGAATCGAGCAAGCATTTCATAGTCATGCCCCGGAAACGTCTCCAAAAATTCCGTTAGCCTCTGCTTCGCCTCTTCGCACCGACCGATGCCGGCCAGTGTTTCCCCGACGCCAAAAAGCCCATCGGCGCGAAAAGCCTCCGCCGGAAGCCGGATCAACAATGTCTCATAAGAATCCAGGGCTTTGTCGATATCGTTTTTGCTCCGATATATGCCCGCCATTCGCAACATGGCATGAGCGGCCAGAGCATTGTTCGGGTATCGTGTGATGACGTCCTTGTACGCCGTAAGGGCTCCTTCCGTCTTCCTCTGCGTAAGCAAAACCTCGCCGATTTGAAAAACCAGGGAAATACTCAGATTGCTCTCCGGGTACCGTTCAATATATTCCCGTGCGCCCGATAAGAATTTCGAATACTCCCCGAGTTGAAGGTGACTGAGCAAACGGCCATAGACGGCTTCCGAGAACTTCGGGTGAGAAGGATACCCATTCATCATAAGTCGATATAAGCGGTTCGCTTCTCTGTAGCGACCTTCATTATACGATGAGTCGGCAAGGCGCAAATATGCTTCGCCCGCCAGGGGGGAATCTCGATATGATTCCTGAAATTCAAGAAGTTTCTTGCGCGCCAAGGCGTATTGGCCCTTTCTGAAAGGTACCAGCGCCAGAATATATTTTACCTCGGCCACCTTTTCGCTTTTGGGGTAGCGTTTCAAAAAGATTTGAAAGTTCTTCTCCGACGCATCGAAACGACTACGCCTGAACAGCAATTTCGCCTTCTGGTACAACGCTTCCTTGGCGACATCGCTGCCCCGGTATTTCTTTTCTATTCTCTCGAAAGATTGCAAGGCGCCGTCATAGTTTCTAAGGTTGAAGCGAGCCTCCCCCGCGCGTGCAAGAGCTTCCGCCGCCAGAACGCCACCCGGCTTATGTTCGAATACGCGATCGAAGGCGAGCGCTGCTTCTTTCCAGTTCTTCTTCCGGTATAGAATCCACGCAAGACCTCCCAGAGCGCGGTAATACTCGGGGCTCTTTCCGGGAAGCGCCCGGAAAGCGCGAGCGGCCTCATTCAGATCGCCCAATTCAAAAGCCGCTTCTCCATACCACAACATGGCCACACCATCCGGAGAAATCGTGGATCCTCTCTCCGGCAAGAAGGCCCAATGCTTCAGCACATTCAACGCGCCCTTGAAATCCCGGAGCCTGAATGCGGCGAAAGCCGCCCCCATCGCCGCAGAACGAGCGGCATCCTGCTCCGCCAGCCGGTGAGTGGAAACCGGCGGGTAATCAGCGCCCTGACGCAGAATCCCGTAGGCGCGCTTCACTTTTCCGAGATGGTATTGAGAGAGGCCTTCCACGATTCTCGCGATGCGATAGATTCTGCCAAGCGGGAAATCATCGCTTACCTTTCCCGCCAGAACGGATGCTTCTTGATACACCCCGATTTGGAACAACTTCCAGGCCAATTGCAGGCGTAAAGCGCCGGCAAGCGTTTTACGGCGATTGTCGCGAGAAAAACCCAGAATACGGGCTTTTATCGTTTTCAATTTTTTCTGAGATTGTTGTAGGGATTCGATTTCAGCGGATAGCAAACCCGCCTGCACGAAAACTTTGAGGAAATGCTTCGGGTGACGACGCATAAAAAGAGAGAAAGTGCGTTTTGCATTCCCGATTTTGCCCAGGTACAACCGCGTCCAGCCGATACCGTACAGCGCTTCTCCCTGAAGCGCATTATCTGGCTTTTCTCTGCCTGAACCGAGCGCCTCGGCCGCGGTATAGCGTTTTTCCGCCTGCGCATAATTTTTTCTTTGAAGATAGAGATTTCCAAGCGCCACGAGGGCCTGTACGTCGAGCCGCCCCTTCGCATTCGCAAGCATCGTCCATGAGTCGATCGCTTCTTCGACGGAGCCCGTTTTCGCCTGCACCCAACCTTTCAGAAAAACCGCCTCCTCATAGGCGAAATTTCCTTTTTCCCACGATTGCCCTTCCAACAGGGCGAGGCACCCCTCGTAGTCACGCGCCTCGCAACGCTCTTGCGCCAATGTATATCTCGCAGCCGCCACGTAGCGAAGGCCGTCGGTCAGAAACAAGTTCAACAATCTTTCCCTTCTATCCCTGGCTTCCTGATTTCTTCTCAAATCTAGAAGCGTCTCTCCCGCCCAGAAGAGAGCAGCCGCGCGCCAGAAATGAATCTTCGTTTTCTTCGCCAATCCTTCGAAAAGAGTGAACGCCTCTACGGGCAAGCCTTTTTTCAGATAGGCATACGCCGTATTGAAATGTTCGCTCTCATCGACAAAGTCATCCGACGAACTACCGAAGTATTGCGTCAAATCCAGGTCCGGCATTTTTTCGGAAGGAATCGGGCGGGCGGGCAGGCGGATCAATGGAGTTTCAAGCTCAACAAAAACGGCGGGAAGACGAACACCCAATCGCTTGGGCGGGATGGGGCGCACACGAGTTGCAGTGAGGTGTTCGATATTGGGTGATTCCACCACGACTTCGGGCAAGGAAATGGTAAGCTGCTTCCCTTGAGCGGCGCTTCCATCCCTGGACCACGCGGTACTTTCCGCTCCCCAATAGCCGAAACATGCGACCACCAGGCCAAGGAGAAGCCTGCACCTGAATTTATACGCGGTAAATCGCATCATACGTCCCTCACCGAAGCATCGGCTTTTGGTTTTTCATTTCCCATTCACGCTTATTGACCGAAGCCAGATAAGACTCAAGCCGGCGGATCCTTAATCTCGCTTTCTTGATTTCTTCTCCCATCCGAGGCGAAGCCTTTCCGTTTTTGAGCGCGGCAATGCTACGGTAATGGCCGATGGCCTTCTTCCACTCCCGGCGCGATTCACGAATCGCAGCGGCGCGCCAGGTCGCCGAGCGCACCCACTCCCTGTGACCTGGACCTGTGCGCTTCAACGTCTCGAAAAGATCGAGCGCCTTGTTCCATTCCCCCTCTTGCTCAAACCGCACTGCGATTTGAAACAACGCAGGACCGGAAATGTTTCCATCGTTCGACTTTGCCGCGATCTGGAAAGCCGCCGACGACGCTTCGGGCCTTTTTCTCTGCAACTCAATCGTACCGAGTCGCAAAGCCACCATACCCGCTTTGTCGTTTTCGGGAAAATTGCCGAGAAAATCCGTATAGGCTTGAGCGGCTTTATCGTTATCACCCATGGTCTCGAACGTTTCCCCCAGCCTCAGCGCCACCTCGGCGTCATGAGGGGCAAGGGCGAGAACATGGCGCAGCGCACCCGCGAATTCCTGCAAATTGTTCTCTTTCAGAAAACACGACGCCCGTAGCCGGTGTAAAGCCAACTTCTCGTTCTTCGTCCTCTCGTGTTGCAGCGCCCGCCCCGATGTCTTCACTGCGCGGCCACAGTCTTTTTGCTCGAACAACACGAGCGCCCACAGCCTGAGCCCCTCGCCGGGCTCGGACGGGGCGAGCGCATCCCAGGAAGAGAAGGCCTCGTCCGCGCCTTTCCAGTCTTGCGCGCTGACGGCATTTCGCGCCAGGAAATACCAGATCGAACGCCTCCTTGAGGCGCTCACCGCCTCATCACTTGCAAGCGGGAGGAGATATTTCCGCGCATTTTGCAAATCGCCCTGCGCGCGATAGAGGTTGCCGATTTTGAGGCGCGCCTCGCGTTTTAATTCTTCGGAAAGAAGGGGGAGAACGCTCTGGAAACGCTTCAAAGCCTCTTTTTTGTCGCCGCGCTTCTCCGACAACTCGCCCAGACGATACCGCGACCGGACGGCGAGTTCAGGGTGTCTTGAGCCTGAGGCGACTTGGCGGTAAAAAACACCCGCCGCATCGAACCTAGCGGAATTCCACGCACACTCGGCTCTCAGGAATGCCACCTCGGAGCGCAAGGTCCGGGGGACATACGTTTCGGGAACCACTTTCAACAGGGCGATGGAGCGGGCGCAATCCTCTCGCGCATTGTGGATGAACGCCGACCGCAGAACGCCCTGGTATACGGCCCGCATCATCTCGGGCTCGAGTTTATTTTCCGATTTCCCGAGTCCGCCAAATGACGCCAATATCTGCTGATACCGCTTGAGCAGTGCTTGCGTGTTTCGCTCAGGCTCTTTTTCCAGCATCTCGGCCAGGCGCAGACCGGACCACACGGCCTCACGCGTATCCGGGGCGCGCCGGATAAGTTCACCGTATTGGTTCACCGCTTCTTTCTTCAAGCCCGCGCCGAGCAGACAATCCGCCATCCGGAATCGAGACGAAGAAGGCAGTGGCGCGCCCTTTCCGATAACGTCGAGCGCAAAAACGAGATATTTCCCGCCTCCCTCCGCACAAAGCCCTGCTTTTTCGACGCTTTGCAAGAAAAACAGGAGATAGGCGCCATCCCTGGCCGGCTCCCGAATCAAGCGTTGATAGGCCGGTGCGGCTTTCGCGTATTCCCCGGCGCGCCACCACGAAGACGCCAGACCCCGCTCCGCCGCCATGCGCTGTGACTTTAATAGTTTCATGTCCAAAACGGCTTCGAACGCCGCGCCCGCCTCGGGGTATTTCTTTTGCGCAAAAAGGCTTGCCGCCTGGCCCAGCCTCAAGTCGGCGCGTTTTTTCTCTCCGGGTCTCCCCTGAAACAAAGAGTCGAAAGTCTTCTCCGCCGAGGCGAACTTTTTCAGGTCCAATTGCAATTTTGCCAGCCGCAGCGAGAAGGCATGCACCCGCGGGTTTTTGGGGAAACGGCGCACGACCAGGCTGTACGCCTTCTCGGCCTCCCTGATCCGCGGAATGTGATCAAGAGCGATGGCGCGCTCGAACAGGGCGTCTTCCACGCGGGGGTCTTTGGGCGCTGACTTGATAAATTCATCAAGCGCGGCGACCGCGCCTCGCCAATCGCGCTTCGCCAGCCTGAGCGCGGCGACACGGTAGACGGCCTCGGTACGGTAGCGCCCGGGTCTTACGGAAGAATAAGCGCGTATCGCCTCTTTCCCCTCCCCAATCCGCTCGGCGAGCACTCCGACCCGGAACTGAACCTCGCCGGCCCTCTCGTGGCGGGGATGGTGGTTCAGGAACGCCTGATACGCAGCGACCGCCTCTTTGAGCCGATCATCGCGACGCAGCGCCTCAGCGAGCAGATAACGCACGATTGAAGCCGCTTTGCTGTTCCCCGCAGCTTTCAAGTAGGCCCTGAAAGCGTCAATCGCAGGCTCGTAAAACCCGTCCCGGAAGGTGTTCAGGCCGAATTCGAGACGAGACTGCGGCGTTTCCTTGAACTGCGCCCGGGCAGGTGTAATCGGCGTGAACACGGACCCCGCAAGAACGAACGCCGCAATAGTAAGAAGACTACGCCTCATCGCGAGGCTCCAACAGGATGTTGTCGATAAGCCTGGTTTCTCCGATATAGGCCGCCACGGCCATCCGGGCGGCGCCGTTTATGGTTTCCACCCTTTCGAGTGTCGCAGGGTCCACGATCTCCACGTAATCGACCCTGGACCCGGCTTTCTTAAGCTTATCCAAGCAAGACTGAATGATGGCGACAGAAAATCGCTCCCCGGCCGCCACCGTCTTTTTCGCATCGAACAAGGCCACGCTGATGGCGCGCGCGCGCAACCGCTCCTCGGCCGACAGATAGGCGTTCCTGCTGCTCAAGGCTATACCATCTTCTTCGCGGATTATCGGACAGGGAACAATCTCCACCCCGAGATCCAGATCGTGCGTCATGCGGCGAAGCAGGACGAGTTGCTGATAATCCTTCTCTCCGAAATAAGCCCGGTGCGGAAGACACGCGGAGAACAGCTTGAGCACGACCGTGGCGACGCCCCGGAAGTGTCCCGCCCGGTGGCTCCCGCAAAGAGGCGCGCCCAGGCCGGGCACGTCCACCCATGTGTCGTATCCGCCGGGGTACATCGAACTCGCTTTGGGCGCGTAGGCGCATGCTGCACCCATCTCCCGGCAGGTCTCCAAATCCGCCTCGAAAGTTCTCGGGTAGGTGTCGTAATCCTCACCGGCTGCGAATTGGGCCGGATTCACGAAAATACTCACTACAACGGCGCCGCACTCGCTCGTCGCCCGGGCGATGAGGCTTTTGTGGCCCTCGTGCAGCGCGCCCATCGTGGGAACCAGCCCGAGCGGGGCGTCATCCCGCCTGAGAAATTCGGCCAGCTTACGCATTTTTTGAGGCGTATCGACGACTTTCATCGGTAATCACCGGGAAAACGGGCAACATGCACCAGTGCGGGCGGCGGTAGTCTATCTTCTTAAAAATCAGAGGGAAAAACAAGGCTAAAAAAACAAGGGGTTGCCTTAGCGAGACGCCGGAGGCTTCAGGGGGATTCCGATTCCAGTTTCTCGACCCAGAAATCCCCGGGAGGAAGCTCGTCCAGCAGTTCGGAAACGGGCTTTTTAAGGACGGGATGAACGAAGTCTGGCGCGATTTCAGCCAGCGGCGCGAGGACGAAGCGCCTCTCATGGAGCCTGGGATGCGGGACTTCCAGACCCTGTTCCTCGATGACCGCATCGTCGTAGAAGAGCAGATCCAGGTCGATCAACCGGGGACCCCAGCGCTCTTTTCTGACGCGGCCCATTTTTTGCTCAATATCCAGCAGGAGCGCGAGCAATTCCTGCGGGCTCATACCACATTCGAGCGAAAATACGGCGTTTACGAAGGGAGGCTGTTCGACGGGACCCATGGGCTGCGTGCGAAAAAAAGACGACGCGTCCATAAATACAATGCCCGGGTTTTGGCTTAGCGCATCTTGCGCCTGCCTGATCTGGCGAACCGGCTCGCCCAGATTGGCGCCCGCGCCGATAAAGGCGCGCGCCTTATCGATCAAAAGCCCGTCTTCTCGATTCTATCGAGCGCTTCCTTGAGCCTGGCTTCGGGGACCGTCAGGGCGAAACGGATATATCCCTCACCGGAGGGACCGAAACCGTTGCCCGGCGTGGTGACGACGCCGCAATTTCTCAGTACATGCGCCGTGAACTCGCTCGACGTGAAGCCTTCGGGGCACCTCACCCAGACGTAGAACGTTGCCTTGGGCGTATTGGCTTCGAGGCCGAGTTTCTTGAGGCCTTCCATCACGACGTCGCGCCTGCCCTGGTACATCTTGCGCATCTCGGCCACGCATGTCTGATCCGCGCTCATCGCCTTGATGCCCGCCTCCTGCACCGCGCCGAACACGCCCGAATCCACGTTCGTCTTGATGGCGCCGAGTCCGGCGAGGACTTCCGCGTTCCCCACTGCGCTCGCGATGCGCCAGCCCGTCATGTTGTAGGTCTTGGAACACGAATGGAACTCGACGCCCACGTCCTTCGCGCCCTCCGCGTTTAAGAAGCTGATGGGCTCGTAGCCGTCAAAAGCCATCTCGGAGTAGGCGTTGTCGCTGCACACGATGATGTCGTACGTGCGGGCGAACTCGACGAGCTCCTTGTAGAAATCCACCTCCGCGCAGGCGGCGGTGGGATTGTTCGGGTAGTTGATGAACATGAGTTTCGTGTTTTTCGCCACGTCGGTGGGAATCGCGCCCAGATCCGGCAGAAAATCGTTTTCCGCGGTGAGAGGCATGAAGTGCACCTTCCCGTCCGCGAAGTACGTGCCTATCTCGTAGACGGGATAGGCCGGGTCCGGCACGAGCACGGTGTCGCCGGGATCCACGAACGCAAGCGGTATATGCGCGATGCCCTCTTTCGAGCCGATGAGGGATATCGCCTCAGAAGCCGGATCGAGAGCGACCCCGAAACGCGACCCGTACCAGTCCGCCACGGCCTTGCGGTAGGACGGCATGCCCTCGTAGGAGGGATACTGGTGGTTCGTGAGCCTTCTCGAGGCCACGTCGAGCTCTTCGATGATGTGGCCGGGGGTCGGCAGGTCCGGGTCGCCTATCCCTAAGCTGATGATGTCCATACCCGAATCGGCGACTTCCGCCTTCATCCGGTCGATTTCCGCGAAGAGATAGGGAGGCAGGCGCTTGAGCCTGTGCGCGCGTTCGATATTGATTGACGCCATGAAATTCCTCAAGAGTGGTGTTTGATAGAATTAGATAAACCCGTTAATGCCAAAATATCAGTGAATTACATGGTTATCCTGATGCAGTTTCTCGCAAGATGCGCTGTATCCCACGTTCCATGAGCCGGAAACCTAGCACGGCTTGGATTGAACGGCAAGGATTGGGGGTGGGTGGGGAAAACTGGAAGAAAGTGGTGGGCCTGACGCATCAACTCGCCATAAGGAACCGGAAGCGATGGCGCCGTCCTCACGAGAGGTGCGCGGCTCGAATCCACGCCGGGGCAATCGCCCGGCGGCTGAGCCGATTATATTTGTAACGCACCTGATTATAGTACATAATATAGATAAATGGCTACAATATCCTTACAAACGTACGAAAAACCTGTTGAAGCAGGAGGAAACGCAGATGCGACTCGGACGCGGCGTATGCCGGAAGGCAATGAAACTGGCTGTTTTGTTTGTCGGAATTTCTTTTTTGTTTTCACCAAATGCTGTTGCGGCAGGGGATGCTCTTGGTTGCAATAGTAATTATAATTTAGAAATGTATAATGAACTACATCAATTAATAAAAAAAGACTCAAATATAGCACTTGTATATAACTTAGCTAAAACTGCTTTGTGCCTTGGAAAAGCGAATGAGGGAATGTCTCATCTTCAAAAAGCTTCAGATTCAGGACATATTGTAGCGACCTATTTACTAGGCGTCTATTACGAGAGAAATCAAACTTTTAATTCTTCGGAAGTAACTAATGGATTTGAAAATTTGAATAATGCTATTCACTATTATAAAAAGGCAGCTCAAATAATAGAGTCTCTATCCAATTATCCAAGAGGAGCAACAAGGGATATGGAGTATATTGAGTCTAGAAGTCATACCAGTTATTATGTGTTTAGAACCTTACCTGGTCTATACTTTGAAGGATATGCTATTGCAATTGAGGACATAACAAAAGGTCAGAGAGTATCTTACACCGATACTTTGGAAGTTTTAGATAAGATTCGTTTAACATCTATCATGTGTCTAGAAAGGCCTGCTCTTTCAGTTTGGAAAGAGAAAAGAGATATTATTTATGAAGCTCAACAGATTGGCTGTAGAGCTTTGTTAAGTTTTGCCGAGGGTGTTTATCCTTTAGAGCAGAAAAGAATACAGAGAATTCAGAGTTGCAAAGTTCCACCTAGGGATTGTTCTGAACATAAAGAAGTGCTTAATCAAATTTATGCATTAGCTAACAATATGTTTGCTCAAATGAAATCCGCTCCTCGAATACAATAAATCTTCACTTTGCAAATAAAACCCGATTTCTCTCTAGTGTACGGGCTGAATTGAAGAAGACCTCGCATGGCCCTCTAAAACGGGCTTGTGAACTGCCCGGCGATTCAGCGACACAGCAGACACCCCGCCCAATCCCCAAACCCATCCCCATCCCCCGCGCTGATTGTGTTTCCCTGAAAAAAAGTGCTAACATCCCCGCGTCAAAAATCGCGCCCGTGAGGTGCGCGATCCATACGCCCTGAATAACTGCTTGAGGAGCGCATTCCGATGACCCACGTCATCGCGGAACCCTGCATCGACACCAAGGACACCGCATGCGTCGACGTATGCCCGGTCGACTGCATCCATGAGGCGGCGGACGGCTCGAGCCCGATGCTCTACATCGACCCCGTCGAGTGCATCGACTGCGCGGCCTGCGTGCCGGCGTGTCCTGTGGACGCCATTTTCGAAGAAAGCGACCTGCCCTCCCAGTGGAACAAATACACGCAGATAAACGCGGATTTCTTCGCGGGCGGCGGCGCGGCGGCCCCGGCGGCGGCGGCAGCAGGCGGTGGCGCGGCGGCGGCACCGGCCAAGAAGGCGGCGCCCGAACCCGAGCCGATGCCGGAGCCCCTGGAGCTCACGGTCGAGGAGATGTACAAGGAACTCTCCGAGATACGCGAGGACGTGGCCACCAACCGGGGCAGGGAAGAAGAAGGAAAATCGACGAAGCGCTCCCCCACCCTCATTTTCCTGGCCGCGGCGGTGATACTGCTCGTCGTTTACGGCATCTCGAACAACTTTTCGAAATCCGTCAACACCAGTCTCTACGGGAAGCTGAGCGCCTTCGCGCTGGGGGACAAGAAACCGACGCTCTCGGGCAGCGTCTACTCGGTCAACCAGACGATCGGCGGCAAGAAATATACGCTCCTGGTATCCGATTCGATTTTCGGGGGACGGACCTTGCAGCTCCAGGCACCGGCCGGCCCGATTCAGAAGATCTACCACAAGGACGAGAAATTCTTCGACAACGTCTCGAACCAGTACAGCCGCTACTACTATACGTTCGTTGACGACAAGAGCGACGGAACCGTCGATTCCATCCTCCAGGTCCGGGAAATATGGAGCAAGGAGAACCGCTTCCTGGGGCGCTACCACAACCCGATTACGCCGAACCCCGAACTCCAGAAATCCTACCAGGAGGCGGCGAAAACGCTCGCCAAACAATTCGGGATCGCAGGAGCCGAATCCGGCGCGTAGGGGGTACGTAAGCCTTACGACTTTGTAGGGGTCGCATATATGCGACCCTACTTATTCGCCTTCCAGCCGTGGGCCGCATATATGCGGCCCCTACACATCACCCTCGAATGGCGACCGTAACGGACAGGTCTCGACCTCGGACAGGCACGGGGGCCTGTCCCTACGCCCCCTCCCCTGTCAAATCCATACTCCGAATCAAGAAACATGGAATTTTCAAAACTCTCCTGACGCGGGGTCAGGCACCACCACTTCAAGTCATCAAAAATCAACCTTGTCGGCCTCATCGGTTTCCGGGAAAGGTCCCTCTTTTATCTCGATGGCCTTTGTGCCCGGCTCCAGGAACTCGATGCGGTGCCCCTCGTACATGAGGATCATGTCCCCGGGGGCCAGGTCCACGTCGCCCGCATGGTCGCCCTCTTTGGCGTAGACCCCGATACGCATCCGGCCCGAGCGGCATATCATGATCTGGTGGCGCGTCGTGTTGGTGGGACGATCCGTTACCTCGTGGTAGTGGGGGTTCACCACGGCGCCGGGGTTTCGGTTCAGCATGACGATCTGGAGCGGGTTCTCGTCCGGCGTCATGTGCGCCTTCGTTCTCCGCTCGGTTTCGGGGTCGGCGCCCGAGTAGGCCTCCGCCAGATGGGCGCGCTCTTCTTCTGAATCCAGGTAGGGCGGGAAGGCGGCGTAATCGTCAAAGTTGTGCCTGATGACCTGCGCCAGCGTTCTCCCGTCGGCGGCCTTCACATATTCAATACCGGCAGCTTCGATTTCCCCTGCCATCCGTAACCTCCTCACAATGTCGTGAACACACAGATTACAAGTATTACAGCCCCAGCACGTCCGCCATGCCATATATGCCGGGAGACTTATCCGCCACCCAGCGGACCGCGCGGACAGCGCCGGCCGCGAAATTATCCCGGCTGCCCGCCCTGTGGGTGATCTCCACCCGCTCGCCCATCCCGAAGAAATAGACGGTGTGCTCGCCCGGAACGTCGCCGCCGCGCAGGGTCTGCATGCCGATGACGCCTTCGGGGCGGACGCCCGTCTGGCCTTCCCGGTGAAAAACCGCGTCTTCGGGGTATTTTTTACCCGTAACCCGGGCAAGAATCTCGCCCATCCGCACCGCCGTTCCCGAGGGGGCGTCTATTTTCTGGTTGTGGTGAGTTTCGATTACCTCGATATCGTAAGCATCGCCGAGAAGCCGTGCCGCCTCTTCTATCAGGCGAAAGGAGACGTTCACCCCCACGCTCATGTTCGGCGCCAGTACGCAGGCGATTTTTTCACCAAAACCCGCGATCTCCTCGCGCTGGGCATCGCTGAAGCCCGTGGTGCCGACGACGGCGGCCATCCCCTTCTCAGCCGCCAGGCGAACGTGGGTGACGCTGGCTTCGGGGATCGCGAAAGAGACCAGCACGTCGCCGCTTAATGAAGATGTATCGGAAGTAAGGCTGACGCCCATATCACCGCAACCTGCGTGAGCGCCCGCATCCGCTCCCAAAGCGTCAAACTCCTCGCGCTCGAGCGCGCCCGAGAGGGTGAGATCGCTTGAGGAGACGATCTGGTGGATGATGCGGCCTCCCATCCTGCCGCCGGCTCCGGCCACAACGATTCGTATCGACACGGGATTCCCCTTCCCTGATTTAGAAATATCAACAAGTCATTGATTGTAAAGCGTATTATATGCGCTTTGCCTCGAAGTGGGAACCTGCCTGCGTCATAATGGGTGTAGGAAGAGGAAACATGAAAAACGCCCGCTTTTGGACAGCTTATTTGATACTATAAGGCGACGAGGATGTTCACTCTGGCGATACCGGCTTGGGGGTTGGGACTTTTGGAAACCCCGCACGAAGAGCACGAAGAGTCTGCCTGGATCAAACGCTGCCAGAACGGCGACAAGGACGCCTTCGAACCCCTGGTTCGCCAGAACGCCGGCAAAATCCAGCGCCTCGTGTGGGGGATGCTCGGCGAACGCAGGGAAGACACCGACGACATCGTTCAGGAGATATTCCTGAAAGCCTACATCTCGCTTCCCAAATTCCGGGGAGACGCCCGGTTTTCCACCTGGGTCTACCGGATCGCGGTCAATCATTGCCGCGATTACCTCAAGCGCGGCGCGCCGCTGCCGCTGGAACTCAAAGAAGAGCAAGTCGCCGATGCGCAACCACCCGAAGACAAGGATGAACAGGACGCATTGCGAGAGATGCAGGAGATGCGCGCGAGTGATGAGCTGCAGCGGCTCCTGGCGCAACTGCCGGAGAAACACCGGCGGATTCTGGTGATGCGCGAACTCGAGGGCATGAGTTACGATGAGATAGGCGAAGTGCTCCAGATAAGGCCCGGCACGGTGCGCTCGAGACTCAACCGGGCGCGCGCGGGTATTATTCGCGTGGCGGTGAGAGCCCGGGAGGCGAAGTGATGCGCTGGTGGGACAACATTTTCAACAGAGGTCGAAACGCGCAGGATTGGGACGCTCACAAGCCCGACGATGATACTGTCGCCGAGCTGCAAGCCCTCTTCGAGTCCGCGCGCGAGGATGCGCCTGAGCCTGACGATAAACTCTGGGAGAAGCTGCGCCCCCAGCTCGCCGCCCATGAGGGGCAACAAGCCCAGGGCGCCCTCTCCTTCATCTCGGTTGTTGCCGCTACGGGGCCGAGATTCGCCGCCGCGGCCCTGGGAATCCTGCTCCTCGCAGCAGGCCTTCTCTGGAACCAGGGCGTGGAGAGGCAGGCGCGCATCCTGGAACGCCAGGCGGCAGTAGCATTCTATACAGACAGAAATCCCCTGAACCCGATTGTGATGATCGGTGGCGAACTCGAGGCGCAGAGGGGCGAAGATCTTCTCCAATTCGTCGCCTACGGAACGCCCGAGCGTTAGCCTGTGAGATTGAGACGATGAAGACCTGGTTCACGAAAGAATTCATGAAGGCGTCGGCTGTGCTGTTGATCGTGTTCGTTGCGGGCGCGGGCATCGGCTACGTCGGCGGCCACAAATACGCGGCATACAAGTTCCACAACGATTACATGTCCCGCGTATTCAAGTCCCGCATCGAAGCCACAACACCCTCGCCTCCCATGATGCGCTCCCGCCGCGCAGAACGCGCCGGAAGCGAAAGAAGCGCCGCAAGACGCCGCTCCAGAGGCGAAAGACGCTTCATGCGCAGGCTCGAGCGTGACTTGAACCTGAACACCTCGCAGCGCGAAAACGTGGACCGCGCGCTCGAGCGCCATTATGCGCGAATCCGCGACATCAGGAGCCAGATGCGACCCCAGATCAACTCCATCATGCAGGAAATACGCAAGGACGTGCGTTCTTTCCTGGACAATGAGCAAAAAACATCTTTTGACGAAATGGTCCGGAAATTCGAGGAAAGACGCAAAAGAAGATGGAGGAAGCACAGGAAGCACCACCCAGGCGACCCGGCCGGTCAGTCGAAGAAGCAGTGAGTACCTATAAGCAGATGCAACGCCGCCAGAATAAAACGCAAACGCAACACCGGAGGAAACAATACATGAAACGTCAAAAACGCCGCACCCTTTCGACAGCCGTCATCGCCGCCGTATTGAGCCTCGGTCTCGCAGGCGCGGCGGCCTGGGCCCAATCTCCCACGCCCACCCCTCCGCACCACATGCAGAATCTTCCGCAATTCATGCAAAACATGATGGAAGACGCGCACTTCGGCCAGCGCGGCCACCGGGGACGCCGCGGAATGCGCGGCCCGAGGCCCTACTCGGCGCGTCCGCTGGTTACCATCGCGCTGAGAAACCACGAAGAGCTCAAGCTCACCGACGACCAGGTGAATCGCCTCAAAGACATCCGGGACGCGTTCTCCAAGAAGGCGGTGAAAGAAGGCGCTGAAATGAAGAGCCTCAGAATCGACCTCAGGCGCGCGCTCGACGCCGAAAAGCTCGACCTCGCCGACGTGGAAAAGAAAATCCGCGAGATCTCGAAGATGCGGGTGGACTTGCGGATCGCGCGCCTCAAGGCGATTCAGGAAGGAAAATCCGTCCTGAACGATGAGCAGCAGAAGCAGTTGACGAAAATCGCCCGGAAACGCCGTGGCAGGGGTCCTGGAATGCATGAACAGATGTTCAAAGGGCCAGGCCCCGGGAACCAGTCCCAGACTTACTAGTAGACATCCCGACGCTCCGGGGCATGGCGTAAAAACCATGTCCCGGGCCAATCGGTTGGAGCCGCCATGTGGATTCTGATGTATGAGATATACGCCGGTTACGATTTGCTCGATTTCACCCTGGCGGGCGCCATCCTCATCGTTTCGGGGATGGTTTGCCTTCTCCTGAGAGAACTCCGGCTGGATGATTTGCAGAACGCAGTCCCATCCGAGTAGTACGAACAACTCCTCTTTGAGGGGGTTGTTAAAAAAGCCGGAGAGGGAAAATTTATTTGTGGGTAGGTCGGGCATATATGTCCGACATATATGCGAGCCTGTTTTATTCACCTACTACGAGGGCCGCATGTATGCGGCCCCTACACTCCCTTCGGCAAGGCGGAATCCTATTGCCGTCATTGCAGGGGTTTTTCAAGAAACCCCTTAAGAGGGAGTCATTTCATAAGCATATGTCGATTGAGAAATCCATTCCTATTTGTGGGGGCGCTTTTTCAACAGCCCCTTGAACACCGAATAGAAATTCACAGCAGAGCCTCTTCCGTCATCTCGCCCTTGTAGACGAGCCTGGTCTCGCCTTCCATGTAGACGTCGCGCACATCTGAGCCTGCGCCCTCGAAATAGATCTTGAGGATTTCGCCGCTGCGCACCGTAACGTCCACGGGAGCGGTTACGAAGCCGCGCGTAGCGGCGAGTATCGCCGTCGCCACAGCGCCCGTGCCGCAGGCCAAGGTCTCGTTCTCCACCCCCCGCTCATAGGTCCTCAGAATCACGGAATTAGCCCCGCTCACCCGGGCGAAATTCGCATTCGCTCCCGCCGGCGCAAACGCATCGTGCGTGCGGATGGCCCGGCCGTCGCCCACGATGTCCACGGACTCCACGTCGTCCATGAACTCCACGGCATGGGGGACGCCGGTATTCATGTGATCCACGACCACCCCTCTCCCGTTGATATCGAGTTCAACCCCCGCGCGGTAATCAAAGGGCTGGGTCATCCGCAGCTTGACTCTCGAGTCGATCATCGTCGCGTCGATGACGCCCGCGATGGTCTCGAACGATACCGAGTCCGTAGCCAGACCCAATTCTTTGGCAAAACGCGCGGCGCAGCGCCCGCCGTTACCGCACATTTCGCCCTCCGAGCCGTCGGCGTTAAAAAACCGCCACTTGAAATCGGCCCGTTCGCTCGGTTCGATAAACATCAGCCCGTCGGCGCCGACGGACTGGCCCCTGCGGCAAACGCTCTGGACGAAATCGATCATCTCATCGGCCCGGTGCTCCAGGTTTCTGTTGTCGATGAAGATGAAGTCGTTGCCGCTTCCGCTGAACTTGGTAAAAGCGATTTTGCTCACGGAATCCGCCTCTCCTCGATGAATGCCGGTATATGCTCGCCGCGAATCAGGTCGTCATACGACTCGCGCTCCCTGATTATATGATACTCATCCCCGCGCACAAGAATCTCGGGCGGCCGGGGGCGCGAGTTGTAGTTCGACGCCATGGTGAAGCCGTACGCGCCCGAACTCATGACGGCCACCAGCTCGTCCCGGTGCAGTTCGGGCAAATCCCGGTCTTTCGCCAGATAATCCCCGCTCTCGCATACAGGGCCCACCAGGTCCGTCACATGCTTCGGCCTCTCCCGCGCCGCCTCGGTTACGGGCCACACGTCCTGGAAGGCCTGATAGAGGCTGGGCCTGATGAGGTCGTTCATGCCGGCGTCGATGATCACGAAGCGTTTCTCCGGATTTTCCTTCTGGTACAGCACGCGCGTGACGAGCACCCCTGCGTTGCCCGTGATGACGCGGCCCGGCTCGAAGATCAACGTGCATCCCAAATCCTTCAGCTTCGGCAATATCGCCGCCGCATATTCTTTTGGCAACGGCGGCGCCTCGTCGTGATAGGTGATGCCGAGGCCGCCGCCCAGGTTCAAGTAGCGGATGTCGTGGCCGTCTCCGCGCAATTCGCCCACCAGGCGCGCCACGATTTCCACCGAATCGGCGAACGGACTGCTCGACGTGATCTGGCTTCCGATATGGCAGTGCACGCCGGAGGGTTCGATGCCCTCGAGATTCGCGGCGGTCTGGTACTGCTCCCTCGCCCGATTGATGTCGATGCCGAACTTGCTCTTCTTGAGTCCGGTGGTGATGTAGGGGTGGGTCTGGGGATCGACGTCGGGGTTCACCCGAATCGCGACTTGCGCTTTTTTGCCGATGCGGCTTGCCACCGCGCCGATGTTCACCAACTCCTCTTCGCTCTCCACGTTGAAGAGCAAGACGCCTTTTTCGAGCGCGTAGGCAATCTCCTCATCCGACTTGCCGACGCCCGCGAACACGACCCGGTCGGCGGGCATCCCGGCCTTGACCGCGCGGAACAATTCCCCGCCCGATACGATGTCCAGCCCCCCGCCCATCGCGCCGAAGAGCCGGAGTATCGCCAGGTTCGAATTGCTCTTCATGGCGAAACAGACAAGGTGCGGAACGGATGCAAACGCCTCGTCGAAGACGCGGAAATGCCTCGTAAGCGTCTCGTGGCTGTAGGCGTAAAAAGGCGTACCCACCTCCTCGGCCAGCCGCGTCAAGGATACGTCTTCGGCGCACAACTCGCCGCCTTTGTAGTCAAAATGGTGCATTCTGAAAGCTCTCCTTCCGGGTCCCTTTGAGCTTGCGTTCTTACAAACTCTTAGCGACCGGACTCTTCGGTGGTTTCGGCGGTCCCTTGACGCCGCAACCCACGGCCATGCAGGCCATCCCGACAATAAGGACGCCCACCAGTAAAATTCTCTTCATCATCCTATATTCCCAGTCGTTTTTTCTCGGCCCGTATCTGGGCCCTCACGCTTCTCTTCGAAGCCCCGCCTGCGCTGCTTCTCGAACGCAGGGACTTCTGCAAATCCGTTTCCGCCAAATCGCCTGCGTCGAGCATGGGGTCGGCCTCCTCCAGGTCCTCGGCGCTCAACGCCCCGAGCGCCACCCCTTTGTCGACCGCGATTCGCACGGCGCGCCCCGCCGCCTCATGCGCATGGCGGAAGGGAACCCCCCGCCGCACCATGGCGTCGGCCAGGTCCGTCGCCGTCATATAACCGCCCTCTGCGGCTTGCGCCATCGCCTGCTTATCAAACCGCATGGATTCGACCATGGGCGCCATGACCTCCAGTGAGGCCAGCAGCGTGTCCGCGGCGTCGAAGAGGGATTCCTTGTCCTCCTGCATATCGCGGTTATAGGTGAGCGGCAGCCCTTTCATAAAGGTGAGCAAGGCGATGAGATCACCGAAGACGCGCCCGCTCTTGCCCCGGACGATCTCGGCCACGTCGGGGTTTTTCTTCTGCGGCATGAGCGAGCTTCCCGTCGCGAAGGAATCCGCAAGCTCCACGAAACCGAACTCACCGCTCGCCCAGAGAATGATCTCCTCCCCCAAGCGGCTTAAGTGCATCATCGAAATAGCGGCGGCGGATGCGAATTCGAGCGCGAAATCCCTGTCGCTCACCGCGTCCATGCTGTTCTCGGCGACGGAGGCGAACCCGAGCTTTTTCGCCACCATTTTTCTGTCTATCGGGTGGCTCGTGCCCGCAAGCGCTCCCGCGCCCAGCGGCAGGACGTTGACGCGGGCGCGCACTTCGGCGAACCGCTCCCCGTCGCGCCTGAGCATCTGGGAATAGGCGAGCAGATGATGCGCCAGCGATACGGGCTGCGCGCGCTGTAAATGCGTGTAGCCGGGCATCACCGCCTCGACGTGCGCTTCCGCCTGCGCGAGCAGGGCGCGCCTCATCGCCAAGAGCGCGTCCCCTATCTCATCTATCCGGTTCCTGAGCCACAGCCTGAGCGAGGTGGCCACCTGGTCGTTCCGGCTCCGGGCCGTGTGCAGCCTGCCGCCGACGGCGCCGATTCGCTCCGTGAGCGCCGCCTCGACGTTCATGTGCACGTCTTCGAGTTCGGCCCGGAATTCGAACCTGCCCGCCTCCACTTCCTTGAATATAGCCTTGAGGCCCGAGACGATTTTCCGCGCATCCGCTTTCGTGATGATGCCCTGCGCACCCAGCATCTCCGCGTGGGCGACCGAAGCCAAGACGTCATACGGCGCCAGGCGGTAATCGAACGAGACGCTCTCGGTGAAGGCCTCCACGCGCGCGTCCGTCCCCCCCCGGAACCTCCCGCCCCAGGGTTTATTGGTCTTCGTCTTCGGAGACTTCGCTTGCCGCTTCGGCATCATCTTACTTCCCATATTGAACCACGGCGCGCCCCGGAAATTACGCCCAGGGGCGCAAAGAGAACTGCTTACACGATAGCATGCGGATAGGGCAACCGGGGGACCTGGAAATCAGGCGGAACCGCCCGAACCGCTTGCGGGCGAGCGCCGCATCTTCTAGGATGAAAGCCATATAGTTTATTTCAAACCTTTCCGCTGCATTTTTGGGAAAACGTATTTGGAACAAAGAAACCGTTTATTCTCACCCGGACAATGGATTTTCATCGTCTCCGCTTTCGTCCTCATGGGGCTCTTCTCGGGCCTTAATTTTCTATTCGGCGTATTCCTGAACCCCCTGGTAGACGAGTTCGCCTGGAACCGCTCGACGGCATCGGCGGCGTATTCCCTCAACATGTTCATGATAGCGTTCTGCTCGATGATTGCGGGCGGCTTCTCCGATAAATTCGGGACGAGACCCGTGCTGATCGTCGGGATTCTGATCGCAGGCGGTTCGCTGCTTCTCTCTTTCTTCATCCAGAACCTGTGGCACTACTTCCTGTTCACCGGCGTGATGGCGGGCACGGGACGCGCGGCCATCGCAACGCCCGTGCAAGCCTTTATTCAGCGCAACCTGAACAGACACCGGGGGCTGGCCACCGGGCTGGCCGGCTCGGGCACGGGTCTCGGCATATTGATCCTGGCGCCCCTCACAGGCTTTTTCATCAGCAATCACGGATGGAGACTCTCCTATCTGTACCTGGGCGTCATATTTTTCGTTTTCGCCGTTCCCGCGGCGCTGTCCCTGAAGCCACAAAGACAATCCATGACGGGCGGCGACGGCTCCAAGCAATCCCCGGCCAGACAGGAAGAACCCGACCCGATTCTCCCCGAAGCGTCCATGGGAATGCGGGAAATACTCAAGCGCAGGCCGTTCTGGATGATCATCTCGAGTCACGCCACCGACTGCATGTGCCACTCGGTTCTCATCGTTCACCTGGTGCCCATCGCGATTGAGGCGGGCATACCGCACCTGCAGGCGGCGGGACTCGTGGGCGTCATGGGTCTGGGGACGCTCATCGGGCGAATCAGCATGGGCGTGCTCTCGGACCGCATCGGCTCGAAATGGGCGTTGTTCACCACGCTCACGACGCAGACACTGGCTGTTCCCTTCTTGTTCTGGATTGATTCCACCTACGCGTTCTATGCCGTCGCCCTGGTGGTCGGGGTCGGCATGGGAGGACACGGGACGATGTATCCCGTGGTCACGCGCGAATACTATGGGCCCAAGAAAATAGGCCTACTCTTCGGGGCCTTCATCACAGGCGCGAGTTCGGGAATGGCCACGGGCGGATTCATGGGCGGACTGCTCCACGATCTGAGCGGTAATTACACGCTCTCCATCCTGTTCAGCTTCCTGACCGGGTTCGCCTCGCTGTTCTTCGTGCTCTCCTACCCTTCCAGAGTAAAACCGAGCAGGAAAGAGGAGGTGGCGCACCCCGCCGCACAACCCGCGGGTTGAGGGGCGTTCGCGAACCTTCCCAATAGCAGGCCCTTGTTCTTGATCCGGCGCATGCCGGATTGACGATCAGAAGCGCATTCACATCTTGTAGTGGGCCGTTGTTGTGAACGGCTCAAGGTCGCGACCCCGGACAGGCACAGGGGCCTGTCCCTACGCAAGACGCAATGGTTCCGTAGAGGCGGCCCCCCGTGGCCATCCATGCGATCAACGTGTTCCATCATTTCGCATTCGGGATGTATGTCAGACATATATGTCTGACATATTATGCGACCCGTTCTGGGCTGCGGAAGGGCCGGGCCGCATAATATGCGGCCCCTACACTCTCAAACGGCGCCGTCCGCTGGTGGATTCGGCGAGATACGACACCGAGCCGCGTCTGAGACGCGGCCCGGTGTTTCAGCCTGTTTTCCTCGTTTCCCGTTACCCGCCTAAGCGGATGCCGCGCGCGCGGCCCGGACCAGGTCGTAGCGGTCGAGGTTCATCACCTTCGCCCACGCGGCGGCGAAATCGCGGGCGAACGTTTCTTGCGAATCGTCGCACGCGTAGGCTTCCGCGACCGCCCGGAGCCTCGAGTCGGAACCGAAGGCGAGGTCGACGGCGGTGGCGGACCACCTGAGCGCGCCCGTCGCGCGGTCGCGCCCCTCGTACATCCCCTTCGATTCGCCCGACGCCCGCCATTCGGTGTTCATGTCGAGCAGGTTCACGAAGAAATCGTTGGTCAGCGTCCCAGGCCGCTCCGTGAAGACGCCCGCCGCCGACCCCCCGGCGTTCGCGTCCAGGACGCGCATGCCGCCTACGAGCGCCGTCATCTCGGGGGCCGTGAGCGTCAGCATGTACGCCCGCTCCACCAGCCACTCCTCTGCCGTACCGTCGAGATCACTTGCCATGTAGTTGCGGAACGCATCCGCCCTCGGTTCGAGAACGGCGAACGATTCCGCGTCGGTCTGCGCATCAGAGGCGTCCGTACGCCCCGGCGAGAATGGAACCTGAACGGCGCAGCCGGCCTTCGCGGCGGCATCCTCCACGGCCGCGCACCCGCCCAGGACGATCACGTCGGCGAGCGAGACCCGCTTGGAGCCGGACTGCGCGGCGTTGAACTCCGCCTGAATCTCTTCGAGCTTGCGCAGCGCTTCAGACAACTCGGCCGGGTCGTTCACCGCCCAGTCCTTCTGCGGCGCCAGGCGGACGCGCGCCCCGTTCGCCCCGCCGCGCCTGTCGGTACCCCGGTAAGAGGCCGCCGAAGCCCAGGCGGTTGAGACCAGGCGCGAGACGGAGAGGCCCGACGCCAGGATGGCGCGCTTTAGCCCTGCGGCGTCCTCTTCTCCTATCAGTTCATGGTCCACGTCCGGCACCGGGTCCTGCCACAACTGCGGCTCCCCGGGAACCAGCGAGCCGACGCAACGAGAGCGGGGGCCCATGTCGCGGTGGGTCAGCTTGTACCACGCCCTGGCGAAGGCGTCGGCGAAATCTGCCGGGTTCTCGCGGAAGCGCCTCGCAATCGCCTCGTATGCGGGGTCCATCTTCAGCGAGAGGTCCGTCGTGAGCATCATGGGTGCCTGGCGCTTGTCGGGGTCGTGGGCGTCCGGGACGGCGACCGCCTCGGGCGCATCCACGGGCGTCCACTGCCACGCGCCGCCGGGACTCTTCGTCTTCTCCCACTCGTAGCCGAACAGGTTGTCGAGGAAGTTGTTGTCCCACCCGACCGGATTGGTCGTCCATGCGCCCTCCGGCCCGCCGGTGATGGCGTCGCCCGCCTTGCCGCTGCCGAAGCCGTTCCGCCAGCCGAGACCCTGTTCCTCGAGAGCGGCGCCTTCGGGTTCGGGACCCAGGTGTTCGTCTCCGCTTGCGGCGCCGTGAGACTTGCCGAACGTGTGTCCGCCGGCGATGAGCGCGACCGTCTCCTCGTCGTTCATGGCCATGCGGGCGAACGTCTCTCGGATGTCCACGGCGGCGGCGAGCGGATCGGGATTGCCGTTCGGCCCCTCGGGGTTCACGTAGATGAGGCCCATCTGAACGGCGCCGAGGGGTTTTTCGAGATCCCGCTCGCCGGTGTATCGCTCATCCCCGAGCCAGGTGGCCTCCGGACCCCAGTAGACGTCCTCGGGCTCCCAGACGTCCTCGCGACCGCCCGCGAAACCCAGCGTCCTGAATCCCATCGACTCAAGCGCGCAGTTGCCCGTGAAGACCATGAGGTCGGCCCAGGAGAGACTGCGGCCATACTTCTGCTTGACGGGCCAGAGCAGACGGCGCGCCTTGTCCAGGTTCGCATTGTCGGGCCAGCTGTTCAGGGGCGCGAAGCGCAGCTCGCCCGAGGCCGCGCCGCCCCGGCCGTCATGAATGCGGTAGGTGCCCGCGCTGTGCCAGGCCATCCGGATGAAGAGCGGCCCGTAGTGGCCGTAGTCGGCCGGCCACCAATCCTGCGACGTTGTCATCACCTCCTCGACGTCTTTCTTGAGCTCGTCCAAGTCTACCGTCTCGAACGCCGCGGCGTAGTCGAAATCCTCCCCCATCGGATTTTGGGCGCGAGAGTTGCGGCTGAGAACCTCCAGATTCAACTGCTCCGGCCACCAGTCCCTGATCCTGGCGCCGTTCGCCTGACGCCCGTTTTCACTCTTCATATTCCCTCCGGTCATATTATTTGGTATTCGCTGACGGAAAACTCCATTCCGGGACGGCTTTCACACCCGCTTCGCCCGGCGCTTCCCGGAGAACGGCGGGCGATTCTGAGTAGCAAAGGAGAGCCGCGTCGTCAATCCGCGCCCGGTGGTATTGCGGCGTTGTCGATGGGGCAGCCGAAGAAACGGGTTTCAGAGCCGGGCGGCGCCGTAGCGCCTCGTATTGCGCCTGTCGAGATGGCGGATGAACGGACTGCGTCCGCCCTCTCTTTGCCGCCTGCCACGGCGAAGAAGTATACCCGAGGACGCATTCATGGGGGCCGAAAGATTTTTTTGACAATTCAGCCCTTCAAACCTATTTTTATTATATAGGCGTGAGTTCATCGCATCGAAGAACCATGAGGTCAGACCCCCTTCCGGGGGAGAAAAAAGGAGCCAAAGCAACGATCGTCCCACCAAAATAGCAGCACGGACTGTTCGAGAGGAGATCACTCATGAAGAAGTGGCGCTCATTCCCGGTTCTCGTCGGTTTTCTCTTCTCTATCCTGCTTATCGCCACGTTCCTTAACCCCACCGGAACCGACGCCTTCGATCGGGATTCCAAATGGGATACCGTCTATTCGAAGGGCAGCCGGCTCTACCTGACACACTGCGCGGCCTGCCACGGAAAGAACGGCAAAGGAGGCGTGGGTCTCCCCCTGAACCTGCAAAGTTTTCTGTCCGTCGCGCCCGAAGGGTACATCCGCCGCTCCATCTTCTACGGGCGCTTGCCGCGCCAGATGATCCCATACGGGACATTCCTGAAAAAAGAAGACATCGAAGCCATCGCGACCTACGTGCGAAGCTGGCAGCTCCGCGATTACGCAGGGATCGATCAGAAACGGGTGGCGGGCTCCGTTTCCCGCGGAAAGCAATTCTTCGACGGGATGTGCTCCGGCTGCCACGGGCGGGACGGCCTCGGCGGCCCCCAGGTGGGTGGAGGGCACGTGACGAACGCCATGGCGGGCTACGCCGGCCCCGCCCTGAACAACCAGGGTTTTCTCAAATCCGCCACCGACGGCTACATCAAGGCGACGATGATGCAGGGCCGGGTCGGTACGCCGATGGGCGCCTACCTCAAGGGAAAGCAGGGGATGGTGGAGCTGACCGAGGAAGAGATTAACGACATCGTCGCCTATATCCGCACCTGGGAAAAACGCGATTCGGGACTCGTAGACCCCTGGAGGGACAAGTGATGCCGAAATTCAATCGCCGTGCGTTTCTGAAGTCGTCCACCGCGCTGGCCACCGGACTCGCCATGGGCGGGAGCCTGACCCGCGACAAGGAGTTGTTCCAGCTCGTCGGGGAGGCGGAGGGCGCCCAGGACACGCGGAAGCTGGTCCCCACGCAATGCCCCTACTGCGGCGTTGGATGCCACACCTACTACGTCGTCGAGAACGAGAAGATCGTGGCGTGCATCCCGGACAAGGACTCTCCGGTCAACCTGGGTCTGCAGTGCATCAAGGGCCTCACGGCCGCGGAGTCCCTCTACGTCGACCGGCTGGAGGAGGTCCTGATCCGCAAGGACATGTCCAACCCGCTGACCGGCCACGTCTCGAAGACGAAGGGGCGCTTCGATGACGATGTCTTCCGCGTCGCCACGTGGGAAGAAGGCATGGAGATCGTCTCCAACATGGTCGCCGGGGTCGTGAAGAAGTATGGGGGAAACTCCGTCGGAGTCTACCAGTCCGGCCAGTTGACCATGGAGGAGCAATGGCTGGACAACATCTTCTACAAGGGCGTCCTCCAGTCGAACAGCATCGAGGCCAACGCCCGGATGTGCATGACCTCGGCCGTAACGGGCTACATCCACAGCCTCGGGAGCGACCATCCGCCGGGGAACTATTCCGATATCGAGGATGCCGACTTCATCAACCACTGGGGCCATAACGCGCGTGGGTCGCACCCCGTCCTGTTCTGGCGCGTGGCGGCCACCAAGGAGAAGCGCAACATCCCGACCATGGTGGTCGACCCGCGCTATACCGGGACCATGGACGGCTACGCCCAGATCAACCCCAACAACAGCCTCTCGATCACCCTCCGCCCCAACGGCGACCTCTCACTTCAGAACGCCATCGCCCACGTCCTGATGAAGGAGTTCCCCCAGGCCGTGGACGAGGCCTTCATCCGGCAGCACACGGACGGGTTCGACGATTACCGGGCGGGCATCATGGCCCGCTACAGCCCGGAGCAGGTCATCGATCGGACCGGGATCGCCCCCTCCGTGGTCAGGCGCATCGCCTCGATCTGGGCGGACGCCAGCCTGAAGGGGAAGCGGCGCAAGAAAGGCGGCGTCCTCTCCTTCTGGGGGATCGGGTACAACCAGTCGCTCCACGGGCAGCACCGCAACATCAACATCATCAACCTCCACCTGCTGACCGGGAACATCGGCCGGCCGGGCGCCGGCCCGTTCTCCATGACGGGGCAGCCCAACGCCATGAGCGAGCGCCTCATGGGCGGCCTGACCGGACGGCTCCCGTTCAACGAGGGCATCAAGAACGCGGCGCACCGCCGGAAGATAAACGAGGCATGGGGCCTGCCTCCGGGACGGCTCGACGTCACCGCCGAAGCCCCGAACAAGGGCATGACCATCGGCATGTTCGAGCGCGCCCTGAAGGGAGACATCAAGATAATGCAGTTCGCCTACGCCACCCACGTGGACCTGCCGGAGGTGGAGACCCTCATCCGGCCCGCCATCACCAAGACGTTCACCTACATGGTGGAGGCCTACCGGCACGCCCCGAACCTGCTCTACGGCGACGTCATCTTCCCCGCCGCCACCCACGGCGAGAAATGGGGGGTGTACCAGAACAGCGAGCGAAAGATGTACGTCACGGACAAGGCCATGGAGCCGCCCAATAACTGCAGACCCGACCTGGACGTCATCATTGACGAGGGCAAGTCCATCGCCACGAAGCTCGGCCTGGATGCGGAGAAGATATTCCCCTACAAGCGGAAGGCGGACGGTTACTATGACCCCGAAGAGGTCTATCGGGACATCTGCCGGGCCAGCAAGGGATCGGATGCGGATTTGACGGGCATCCTGGAGGTGGAAAAGCGGGACAAGCTCTCTCCCTACGATCAGCTCCGCAAGCGCAAGGGAATCTTCTATCCCGCCCCCACGTATGAGATAGCCAGAGAGGGAGGGGTCGCGCGCAAGTACATGGCGCAGGAGAAGGGCTGGAAGGACAAGCCCTACAGCGCGTTCCGGCGCAAGGACGGCAAGGCGAAGTTCAAGCTCACCGAGCAGGACTATTCGCGCGCCAAGGAGCTGACGGACATCTTCGCGAAAGCGGGCAAAGACCCGGATTTCTTCGCCATGGACCATTACGACGTGCTGGTCGAGATGCGCGACAACGGGCTGACGCCGGAGTTGCCTGATTTCGACTACTACGGAAAATCGATGGCGGAGATCAAGCAGGCCGACAAGTACCCCTTCTGGCTGAACCTGGGCGTCGTCTTCGAGCACTTCCACACTACCAAGACGATACGGGCGGCCACCACACGGCGTCTGGTGCCGGAGCAGTACCTCGAAATGAATCCCCGCGACGCGCGCCGACTGGGGATCGATGACGGGGAATGGGTCCGGGTCGTGACGCCTCGGGGCAGCTACGAGGCGCGGGCCAGCATCGGCACGAAGAGCAAGGTCAAGCCCGCGCGCAACAAGGTCATGCCGGGGCAGGTGTTCTCCCCGTGGAACCTTTCCGTCGCGGACAGCGCCGACCCGAAGAAGAACCGGTGGCTCGTCAACGCGGTCACGCACCGGGCTTTCGATCCGGTATCCGGCCAGGCGGACTTCAAGCACGTAAAGGCGAGGATCGAGAAGATCTAGATCCCCGGTGAACCGAGAGGGACGGGCAGGGAGTTCTCCCCTTCCCCGTCTCGCAGGACCAGGAGGTTTTGGGGAGGCGGGAGAATGGGCCTGAACAGACGGAGGTTCCTGCTCGCGGGGGCGGCGGCGCTCACCGGCGTCGCTTCCCTGCTCGCGGCCGGACGGAGGAGCTTCGCGAGTGCCGGGGCGCGTTTTCGGCGCCTCCTCCGGCCGCCCGGCGCGCTGAGCGAGCAGGATTTCCTCGATCGGTGCATCCGCTGCGCGAGGTGCGCCGCCGTCTGCCCGAACACCGCCATTCAGATGACCGGGTTCGGGCAGGGGCTTCGGAACCTCAACACCCCCTACATCGTCCCCCGCGAACAGGCCTGCATGCTCTGCATGAAGTGCACCGAAGTCTGCCCGACGGGGGCCTTGACCCGAATCGCCGCAGACGACGACGCCGTCCTCACGCAGGTCAAGATGGGACGCGCGGTGGTGGATCGCTCCATGTGCTTCTCCTACCAGGGGCGCACCTGCGGGGTGTGCATTCGCGCATGCCCCTTTCCCGGGGTGGCCATGAAGACCGGAATGTACGAGCAGCCCATCGTGACGGACGCCTGCGTGGGCTGCGGGCTCTGCGAGCGCGCCTGCATCCACGTCCCCCAGGCGATCCGCATCGTCCCGGTGGAGTCCTGATACCGTGGTCGCCTGGCTCAGAAGAGCGATCCAGCTGGGGGCGCTCGGCCTGCTCCTGGCCGTGCCCGCCCTCAATTACGGGGGGATCCTCTACCAGCAGTACGGCAAGAACGGCTACCACAAGATATCCCTGACAGGGACCGTTTTCGAGCAATGGCTCTACCACCTGTTTTCTGTCACGGTCGGGCGCCTGGCGGACCCCGCCGTCCGCTCGATGGACTGGGTGGGGAATTTCGGGTCGTTCTCCGTGTTCGGGTTCCCGATTCTCGATCCGGTCGTCGCGGCGGAGACCGTGCTGCGGACCCCGGTCGCCTGGCCGGCTCTCCTGGCGGGGGCCGCGCTGCCGTTTGTCGTGGCCGTCGTCCTCGGGCGGGTCTTCTGCGGGTGGGTCTGCCCGGTCAACACTCTTCTCGAGGGATTCGACCTCCTGAGACGGCGCGCGCTGCCGAAGATCGGGGTCCGTTCGCCGGACCTCAAAGTCCCCCGGTGGGCCAAGTGGACCCTGCTCTTCGCCGGGCTGGGCGCGGCGGTCGCCTTCGACATCGCCCTGTGGGCGAACCTCCTCCCCCACGTTCAGATCGGGCGGGACGTGTTCTCTCTGATGGTGTTCGGCGTCACGAACGGCGGCGTCCTGATCTTCTCAGGCGTCATCCTGGCGGAACTGCTCCTCTCCCGCCGGGCCTGGTGCCGCTCCCTCTGCCCGACCGGCGCGCTGCTGGGATTCTTCGGCTCGCTGGCGCCCTTCCGGGTGCGCAAGGCCGAGCGCGCCTGCATCGACGGCTGCACGGCCTGTGCGCGAGCCTGCCCGATGGGGGTCAACCCGGCGGAGCCGTTCTCCCTGGCCGAATGCTACAACTGCGGGGTCTGTACGACCGCGTGCCCCGCAGACCTCCTGACCCTGGGAATCCCCCCTTCCCCGAGACGCTTCCCGGCTGCCCTGCTCTCGCGCCTGAGAAAAGGCGTCTCCCTGGGGTTGGGGCTGGCGCTGCTCCTGGTTCCGCTCGCCGCTTCGGCCCACCACATGCGGGGAAAGCCCCATTACGGCTATGCCGAAAACTACCCCCAGATTCCCACACGCGAGACACGCGTCCGGGTCGGCCGCTACGACATCACCGTGGTGAGCTATTTTTTCGAGGGGCTGCGCCGACAGACATCGGACACGCCGGACGACGTGCAGTTCTACGTCAGCCTCACGGACGCCAAGACCGGACAAAGCTACACCGGTCCCCTGACCATCGAGGTGCGCCGGGGGAAGACGCGGCTCGCGGTCTTCCAGCACGACCGGCCTTTCGAGGAAGCCGTGTACCGGGTCCGCCAGTCGGTGCCGGGAACGGGGCTTTACGACTTGCGGCTCATCGCCGAGGGGTTTCAGGGGTCCGTCCCGGTCGACGTCCGGGGCGACAGCGTCTCCTGGATGCCGTACGCGGCGTCGGGCGGGGTCGTACTGTTCGTCCTGCTCCTCTTTATCCACCGCAGGCGCGCCCGCGCGTCCCGCCGGAGGAAGACCCATGCGGCATCCGGCGCGTAAGACAACCCGAACCCTCGTCTTTCTCCCGGCGCCGGCGACGCCTGCCCGGCGGCCGGTCTGAGGCTGCGCGATGGAGCCGATAGAATTCGACCGGCGGGCTTTCCTGCAAAGGGGGCCTTTCGCATTTATCCAGGCGGTTCTCTCCGAATCTTCCGCCGGTAACGCCGATACGACCCGCCCCCCGCTCCGCCCGCCGGGCGCAGCGCCGGAGGAGGAATTCCTGGAGCTTTGCTGCGGCGTCGGCGCGTGCGCGGAGGTCTGCCCGGCCGACGCCATCCGGCTGGTCCCCGGGGAGGGCGATTCGGGAACCCGCCACCCGGTCATCGTCCCCCAGGAGGCCGCCTGCATCGTCTGTGAGGACCTCGCCTGCATGAAGGCCTGCCCGAGCGGCGCCCTCTCCCTGGTGTCAGTTGAGGAGATCCGTATCGGGCGCGCGCAGGTGAGCCCCGACCGCTGCCTCGCGTGGAGCGGGACGGACCCGGGGTGTGATTACTGTGTGGACCGGTGCCCCCTCGGGTCAGAAGCCATCCGCCTCGAGCGCGCAGGAGGAGTGCGCGGCCCCGTGGTCGAGATAGGGTGCGTCGGGTGCGGCGTATGCGAGTATTTCTGCCCGACGCAGCCCTCCGCCATCCGGGTGTATCCCTGCTGATCCCCGCCGGAAAAGCTGCAAACACTCGCTCTTCGCTCGCGTCAAACGCTCACTAATCAATCGCGTTTTACCTTCGGCGGCTACTCAGGGTGAGGGCGATACGGCAGCGAGGCGGGGCGAGAGGAACGCGCCCGCCCGACCTGTCCGCCGCAAACGGCGGCTTCGAAAGGTCACGTCAGGCCGCCTATTGCGTGCGCTTGGCGACGAAACCGCCCGTCATTGACCCATTGACCTTGAACACGCCGCCCACCGTGTCCTGGGTGAAGTCGGCGTCGTTCTCGTCGCGGAACGTTCCCGAGATCGTGCGGCTGCTTCCCGTACTCGAGAAACTCCCGCCGGTCACGGCCAGGCCGCTCCAGGCCTGGCTGCTGTAGGTGAGGGGCACCAGCGGGCTGCCCTTGGTGTATTCGCTGCTCTCGAGGTTGGTCAGATTCACGTCCACCGTGGTGGAGGTACCGAAATTCACGGTGACCGAGGCGTCGCCGCCGATCAGGTCGCCCCTCCACTCAATATTGGCGTCGGATCTGACGGCGATCACATGGCCCGCCCACGTCCCCGTCTCATTGTCGTCCATCGCCGCGGGCTGCACGGCGGACCTGGCGGCGGGCGTCTCGAGAAACGAATCGGCCACGAAAAAATCATCGAACGGCCAGCCCCCTTGGATCCAATAGAACAAAGAGGTCTTCCCCCCGACCGTGCCATAGCCCAGTCTCTTGACGTGAACGTGGACCTTCATATCGTCGTCGCCGGCGTCCGACGGATATGTGAACCACTTCTCGACGGCTTGTGGCGTGATTACATTGCCGTGTTCGTCGAATCCAAAGGCGCTGCACGTTCGTGCGTTGTCCGGCTCACCTTGTAGATAACAAGTGGCGGTAACCTCTATGTTGCTTGCGGGAGGCTGTCTTTCTCTGACCGAGATGTCGGGCGCATTGTTGGGCTTTAGGCCCGAAATGAAATCGGGGTGGCTCCCCCAGATTCCGAAGGTGTTCATGTTGACGACCGTTCCTTCACCGGAAGGCAGGCCGGCGGGAGCCGAGGTGGTTGTCGACGTCACCGTCGACGCGGATCGTTGCGGCGTCGTACGGGGGGCCGGCACGTACCAATTGTAGTTCCTGGCCGGCGGCGGGTCGGGCGCTGACACCGGCGGCGCGGGGGGATCCGGCTCGGAGGCCGGGGCGGGCCCCGGAACCGTCAGCGGCGTCGGCGCGGAAACCGGCTGGGGTACGACCGCGTCGTTGCCGGGGGTCGCGTGGGCCGACTGCGCCTGCGCCACAGCCGCCTGTACTTCCTGCGTGGTAGGCGGCGTGGGCGTCACGGCAGGCGGCGGCGCATTCACCGAGGCCCCCCCGCCGCCGCCGCATGCGGACAGCACGAACATGAGCGCTGCAACCGTCACGAAACCGGAACGTCTGCCTCGACCGGTACGGTCTTTCTCAATTGCCATTTTAATTACCCTTCCTATTGCAAGTTGCTCCCGGTATCGCACCTGGCGTTTTGAAAAAACATGGTTACGGCTTCGTCTGTTTTTCATGTGCGCTTCCCCCCTTGCGCTTGCACGAGTTCCACGGCGGACTTCGCCGGTTTGCGGATGAGATACGGACCGGGACTGTCACGACAAGAGTCGGTACGGTTTTGCTCGTTCCGGAGGAGGGGTTTTTCAGCGCGCCTTCGAGGGCCGGCCGGCCCGCCAACGGAACGGGCGGACGCGCGGCGGCGATGCCGCCGTCGGTCCGGCCTCCCCGGACGAGCGGGGCGCCGGTTGCCAGGGTTTCCAGGTTGCGTTTCAATTTCCCGTTCCGCTTTCCATGACTTCGTGTACGATAAAAACGATTAAATATAACAATAATTGCGTATTTATATACCTGAATATAATACTATAAATGTAAAGCGCAATTCAACCACGGAATTTGGCGGGCCACCGGGGCGAGGGAAAACCAACCCCCCCTACCCCCCCTTGACAGGGGGGTAAAGGCGATGCCCTCCGACGAGGGGGGATGAGGAGGTGTAGCAGGGCAACCCCGAGGAGGCGTTGTCCGGCCCTCCGGGGTTGTCCCTTCCCCATATATACACGTCCCCGTCTCGCCGGGCGGAGCGTTTGACGATGGGCGCGCTCCCTTTTTATACTCATCGGCGTACACGAGGAATCTGATCGGCCCCACTCCGGGGAGAAAC
>MPNJ01000058.1 GCA_002238965.1 Nitrospinae bacterium bin107
ACCCAGGCGAGGGTGCGTTCGACCGCCCGGTCATGGGCCTCGACGACACGGGCGTCGCCGCCCACCAGCGCGGCGAGCGAGACGGATTTGGGGGCCGAGAAGGTGAGGTCGCGTCCGGGACGGTGCTCCAGGACGCCGTCCTTGCGCCTGCGTCCGAGCTTTCTCCCCGAACCGTCGGGCACTTCGCCCTCGAGCACCGCCTTGAAGACTTCCGGGTCGACCGGGCCCGTGAGGCCGAGGTCCTCCGCTCCCCTGCCGGCCCATGCGCTCACCTCCCTGTGGGCAGGGTCGTCCCTGGCGTAGTAGCCGTCGCGCTCGTAGTAGGAGGCGCCCTGGGAGGGGGCGGCGACGGCGCCGATCGAGACGACCATCACAACCAGTCCGGCGTGCGGGACCCGGCCTCTACGCCGTCTTCGCCCCGCTTGCGCTCATCGCTGCCGGCCGCACCGGCGTCATCCCCCTCTGCGGAGGGGGCCGCGGGTTGGGGCGCCCCGGATGTTTCAGGGGCTTGGTCGGGCCCTGCCACGCCCGCGTCCGCCGGCGGAGCGGGCCGTTCACACCCGGCTTCCGGCTCAGCGTTTGCGATCGCATCGCCGGGTAATTCGAGTTCCAACTGATTCGCCGCCCCCTCGGGTTCAGCCGCCCTCTTGGACTCGTGCGTTTTCCCGGAGGGTCCGGTTTCAGCGCTTTTCGCTCCACCTGCTTCGAGAAGCGGCGCATTCTCTCTCGCTATGAAACCCTTGGCGGCCCTGGGCCTTTTCACGTAGTCGAGCCTGATGCGCGCCACGGGCCAGGGACCGGGGAACTTGAGGTAACCGTCGAGGTTTTCGAGGCGCATGATTTCAGAGGGTAGCGCCAGGGGCCGCATCTCCCGGCGCTGGGTGAGCGAGACCCCGTCCCTCATGGCGCTCGCGCCGTAGCTCAGGCCCTCCGCGTATTCGGTGACCTCGCCGCGTCCCAGGCTCTCGGCCGACCAGCGCGCCGTCTCCTGGTCGGGCGCGGCCAGCACCACCCGGGTGCCGCAGAGACCCGACACGGTCTCGGCGCCGTTTCGCCCATACAAATCGCGCAGGGCGGAGATCACCTGGATCCCCAGCACGAAACACCCCCCGAACTGACGGGATTCTGCGAGGCCTGGTTGCAGGCTCGGCACCTGGTGGAGGGTGGGAAGTTCGTCGAGCACCACCCAGACACGGCGCTCATCGTCCCGGCCGAGGGACAGGAGCGCGTTCACCGCGATCTCGAGCCATGTCGAGATGAGGCCTCTCAGGCTCGCGTGCTGATCCCCGCGCGATGTCAGGAACAGGAAGCCGGTCTCGTCCTCGCGCTCCACCCACTCCCTTATCGAAAACGGCTTCCCTGAGTCGGGCAGGCATTCGAGCGCGCCCAGGTGCGCGGTCAGCATGGCGCGCACCGAAAGTGCTGTCTTGGGGTTCTCGGGGTCCACGATGGACTGCGCCACCGTGCCCTCCATGGCCTCCGCGAGGGCAGTCAACTCCGTCTTGAGCAGGTGTTTTACGAGTACGCTGTTCTCCGTCACGCCGCGCTTCCAGAGGACGCCCGCGCCGTTCGCGAACAGCTGACGCGCGGCCGTGACCCAGAAGGGGTCCACCGTGTCCTTCTGCTGCGGGATCAGGGCGGCAGCCATCGTGTCGAAGTCCCTGGGCGTCCTGGCTTCCAGGAAGGGGGACCACCGCGGCGCCCGGGCGTCGAGGGGATTCATCAGCACGTCGCGGGCGGGGTCGAAGAAGGCCCGCGTGTAGCTCCCCATCTTGTCGTAGAGGATGCAGCGCTCCCCCCGCTCCCTGATCTGCGCGACCAGGTCCGATATCAGGACGGTCTTCCCCGAACCCGTGGTGCCCGAGACGATGGTGTGCTGGGTCTCGGC
>MPNJ01000059.1 GCA_002238965.1 Nitrospinae bacterium bin107
GCGAAACTCTCACGCGATGAGGTCGAGGTGGTGGAGGATATCTCCGTGATGGCGAAACTCACCGCGGCTCCCTGGTGAGCGCGCCTGCACGTGCTGCCGGCAGCCCGACGGCGGGGGGCCGGAACCGGGCGGGGCGGGAGGGTACGGCGCCGCCCTGCTGCGCAGCCGGCCTGTCGTCGACCGGGGGGAGGGGTCAACGCCCGCGCCGGAACGGACCGCGAAACCTCCGGCTCTCCGGTCGTCGTGACGAGGGGGCGAATCCCGGGCCGCGGGGCCGCGGCGTGAGCCGCCACACCGCCAGCCAGACCGGAAGAGAGACCAGTATCGCCCGAACGCCTGCGGGCAGCGGGACGAGCAGGTTCGCCACCGCGGCGGCGCCGAGCGCGACCCACGGCCACAAGAGCGGGACCCGGATAGCCCAGGCGGCCCAGGCGCTGGCAGGCGAGCGCCAGCGGCAGGCCGAACGGAGCGGCCGCCGACAACGCCACGAGCGAGGAGGACCTCATCACATGTTCCACGGAGCCCGTGCGCAGAACCTCGTCCGCAACAATCCCCCCCGGCAGCCACAGCAGCGCCGGTAACCAGAACCTGAATCTTCCCGTGCGCCTTCGTCCGTCCATGCCTCATCCGACAATAATTCAGGGCCCGATGCAAGGGCAGGCGCGTTCCGCGAGTGGTCCCCGCCGGGTGAGGACCTCCCCGGGAGAGTGAAAGTGAAGCGGGGAGCCGGGCAAATGCCCGGTAGGGAGAGGGAGACGGTCTCCAGCTCCCGCTGCCGGCGACAACCCGAGAGGAGGCCTGGCCATGTACGAGAACGACTACGACGTCGACGTTCCCACCGCAGATGAGTTGCTCGCAGAACTCGGACTCGACGCGTACACGATCCGCAAGCTGCGCGACGAGGCGGACGGCGAGGGAGAGGAGTTCAGGAGGGAATAGGGCGAACCGGGGGGTCGGGGAGAGAGGATTTCCGGCTCCCGAAAGCGATTATCTTCCACACCACAACCTGAAGGAGTACTACAATGGCATTCGGACTCAACAGAGCGGAACTGATCGGGCGTCTCGGCGCCGACGTCACCATCAACCATCTCGCGAGCGGGGGGCGCGTCGCGAATCTGTCCATCGCCACCGACGAGGGCTACGTCGACAAGCAGTCGGGCGACCGGGTGGAGAAGACCGAGTGGCACCGGGTCGTGACCTTCCAGCCCGGCCTGGTGGACATGTTCGAAAAGCACGCGAAGAAGGGCCGCCTGGTCTACGTCGCGGGCAAGCTCCAGACCCGCCGCTGGAAGAAGGACGAGGAGGATTCCGATCGGTTCTCGACCGAGATCCTCATCGCGCCCGGCGGGCGGGTGCAGTTCCTGGAAAAGATGAACGGGAACGGCAATGGCAACGGCGCGCACCCCGAGACGGCGGACGTGGTGGCCACCGCGGGCGTCGCGGGCGAAGAAATCCCGTTCTAGGCAAGGGGTTGAGTCTTGGGTCTCACAACGGGCCGGCGCTTCGGCGTCGGCCTGTTTTTTTGCTCGTTATCCAGAGGAAGTCTGCCGCCGCAGTCCGCGCCTTTCCCTCCCTGTCGGCCTCTCTCGTTTACCGGGAACACCCGGTAAATCCCCAGTTCCGTGAACGGTAAACCATGTTCACGGAAGATCGGCATGAACGCTACAATCACGACGTCCTCAATACAGTGGCTCAGTCTACCCCCCGCTGCGGGAATTTCGGGCCGGAAAAGACGGCCCGAAATGACCCTTTCCGCAGCATGAGAGATTGTTTCCCGATGAGCTTCGCCTTCATCGTGAAACACCCAAAAACTCTTGTGTCCCGGTGGCGGTACTGATGTCTCTCTCTTAGCGTCCTCATTTTAGCACGAACG
>MPNJ01000011.1 GCA_002238965.1 Nitrospinae bacterium bin107
GCATGACGACGTATGAACACCTCAGCCTCATCATCGGGTCCTTGAACCTCGTCGCCTCCTACGGCGGCCTCGCGCTCATCTACCACGGCATCCGCGTCATGTCGAAGAACGCCGACATGCGCTCCGCCGACTCCGAGCGCAAGCACGCCGAAGCGATGGGAAAGCACGACGAGGCGATGGCCGAATCCCGCCGCAGGGAGGTGGAGGGCGTCCGCAGGCACGAGGAGTCGATGGCGGCCCTGCGCGAACTCATCGAACGAACCAGATAACCCGAACCGAGCGCCACGGTCGAAATTCCCGAAGAGGGAAATTCGACGCCCCTACGGGCCACCGCGCCTGTACGCCACGCGGCGGGATGATATCCCCACATCGGCCGGGCTGTGGTAGGGACAGGTCGCGACCTGTCCCTACGGGGTCGGTGGCCGAAATGATTACGGGGTCGGTGGCCGGAATGACGGCCCAGGGCGCGCGCGGGAGGGCCACGGCAGCGTTTGACGAAGCCCGCGCGCCCTTTTTATACTCATAATCCCACACGAGGGTTCCGATCGGCCCCACTCCGGGGAAAGAACGCGTGACGACGTACGAATACCTCAGCATCATTGCGGCCTTCCTGAACGTCATCGCCACCTACGGCTACCTGGCCCTCATCTACCACGGCATCCGCACGATGGAGCGAACCTGCGAGAAGAACTACGGGGACTCCGAGCGCAAGCACGCCGAATTCATGGCCAGGCACGATGAGTTCATGGCCGAATCCAAACGCAGGCACGACGAGGCGATGGCCGATATCCGGCGCCGGGAAAAGTAAGCGATGTCCAGGCGTTTGTAGCGGACAGCCCCGAGGAGGGGCTGTCCGAGGCCCCCGTGCCTGCACGCCACGCGGCGGGATGATATCCCCACATCGGCCGGGCTGTGGTAGGGACAGGTCGCGACCTGTCCCTACGGCCCCCCCCGTGCCTGTCCGTGGTCGCGACCTGTCCCTACGGGGTACGGGGTCGGTGGCCGAAATGATTACGGGGTCGGTGGCCGGAATGACGAAGGAAAACCACGGGGGGCCGGACAATCCAATGAGCTGGTCCCCACGAAATCTTCCGTGGAATGAAAACCGGGGTTCCTGGAGATGAAAGACAGGAAGTCGAACAGATTGGAAGGATACGATTATTCGGAAGACGGGTGTTATTTCGTGACGATTTGCGTGCAAGGCAGAGAAGAATTGTTCGGTGAAATCATCGGCGGTGAGATGGTTTTGAGCGAAGCGGGAGAAATCGCAACAGCGCGATGGCAATGGTTGTCCGAGCGATATGATTATGTCGAATTGGATGAATACGTCATGATGCCGAATCATTTCCACGGCATTTTGATCATCCAATCCCGCCGTAGGGACAGGTCGCGACCTGTCCGGGGTTCCCGCGCCTGTCCAACGCCCCCGCGCCTGCACGCCACGCGGCGGGATGATGTTCCCACATCGCCAGGACGTAACCGTCGGGACAGGTCGCGACCTGTCCCTACAGATGCGTTGAAAATCAAATCATTGTCGGAATTGATAGGCGCGTTCAAAACCACGTCGTCGAAACGTATACGCGAAAACGGCTTCGCTTCCTTCAAATGGCAACGATCGTTCTACGATCACGTGATCCGGGATGATTTGGACCTGAACCGCATCCGGGAATACATCCGGGACAATCCGTTGAAATGGGCGCTCGATGAATACAACCCGGCAAACCACGCGACGGGATGATATTCCCACATCGGCAGGACATATCTGTGGTAGGGACAGGCCCCTGTGCCTGTCCGTGGTCGCGACCTGTCCCTACGGGGCCGGTGGCCGGAATGACGAAGGACAACCACGAGGGTAGGCACCTTCGAGGCGGGCGGCCACAGGTCGAAATTCCCGAAGAGGGGAGTTCGACGCCCCTACGGGCCCACCGCGTTTTGAATCGAATTTGTATCCGTAGGGACAGGCCCCTGTGCCTGTCCGGGGTCGCGACCTGTCCGGGGCCCCTGTGCCTGTCCGAGATCCCCGCGCCTGTCCGAGGCCCCCGCGCCTGCACACCCCGCGGCGGGATGATATCCCCACATCGGTAGAACGTATCTGTAGCGGACAGGCCCCTGCGCCTGTCCGGGGTCGCGACCTGTCCCTACGGAGCCGGTGGCCGGAATGACGAAGGACGACCACAGAAGCGCCCACACCCCAAAAAAAGACGGCCCCCGTCTCCGGGGCCGCCTCTTTGAATCCATCCCTCGGCGGGGTTGCCAAGCGAGTCCAAACCAGCTATAGAAACTGCTTGGGGGTTACTCATTATTCCCCGCCCACGCTGAGAGGACTCAAACTCTGTCGCACGGGCCGGTACAATTTGCTCCCGACGATGTAGAGCAACCAATGAGTAACCCCCAAAAGAAGTCACCCGCTCTTCCCCGGCAACCTGCGCTTTCTCTTTTACACAACCTGCCAGAACCGCCCCGGCCCCGGGGCCGTGAAGCCCCGGAAGCCTGAGGCGTCCTGCTCTTCGCTGCTACTGCTTGTTCGCGCCGAACGCGCCGACCATCCGGCCGATGGTGCTGAACTCGGAAGCGAAAGTACCGGTCACGGTCGTTGGGATGTTGCTGCCGTCGCCGCCCGGTGGGTCTCCGGGCATTTCGTCGTACATCGTACCGCTCCACGTGCCGGACGCCGGCGCCTTGTTGCCATTGATTGACCATACCGTGGGGTTAGCCGCGGGAGCCGTGATCGCCCCAGCTGCAGCCAAGCCACCGCGGGCCAGCGACACGCTCCAGCCCGGATCCTCGGACCCGTCGTTCAGCCGGAAGTTGTCGATCGTGCCGGTCACACCTGCGGTCGTGCCGGTCCCGAACGTGGCTGACAGTTCGGCGTCCGCCGTGAAGTGCCCGCCGTTGCCCGTACCGTCGAGCGGATTGCTCATGGCGAACTTGCCGACGGCGTGTCCGGCATAGGTCGCGCTACCGGTAATTGTGGTCAGGTCGCCGCCGTTGTCAAGATCGCCTGAGTTAGGCTCAACAACCCCGGCGAATGCACTGGCGGCCGTCGGCTCGCCGTCACTGTCCTTGCTGACCCACCAGCCGTAGTACAGGTACTCGCCATCGGGCTGGGACACCATCGCGCCCTTGTCGGGCGTGAACGTCCAGGTTCCGCCCAACAAACTCGGGCTGCCCGAACCGTCATTGGTCGAGGAGCAGTCGGTTCCAGTGCAACTGTATTCTCCCGGTGCACCGTCGTAAGTGCCGCGAATGTAAACCGCGTCGCTCCTGTCGGGAACCTGGTGAGTCTGGGTTCCTGAGTGCGTGAATCCAGATGCCATAACCAGACCGAGGTTGGCGGTGGTCACTTCCAGCGAACCGTTAGTGAGGTTGTGTACTTCTCCGAAATCATCCGTCTCCGGGGTACCCCGGTTCGTGTAGACCCTGGCTTCGTTGGTGACCTTCGCGGCGCCAGTACCTGTTGAAAGGGCATAGTCCATGCCGTTCCAGCTGCCCAACGCTCCGGCAGAAGCGCCGGCCTTGAGTTCAACTGCATCTGGGTTTGAGCCGTCGCCAGTATCGGGCAGCGCTCCCGCGCCTTCAGCGGCATCAATCGTGAGGCCTGACGCCGCCAGGTCAGGATCGCCAATGTTATCCAGCGCGGTTTGTGTTGCAGGAGTCGGCCCCGCAAGCGCCGCGTGCAATAACTTGCCCGTTTCCGCCATGGCCTCCCGCATCGCGTCGTAGGCATCCTCACGCGCAGCCATGATGCTCGCCTTCTTGGTGCCGAGGTTGCCTTCGACCACGTCGATCGCCGTGTTGAACGCAGCCTTTTCATCGTCCGAAAGGTCGGACGCGTCCATGACCGCCGTCTTCGCGGCGGCAACCGCCGTATCGGCGGAGCCGATCGCAGCGTCCGACGCGTCGTCGGTCAAGCCGGCGACGGTGGTTCTCGCGGTACCGATGGCCGAGTTGATGGCCGAGCGCTGCGCCGCTTGACTCTCCATCAGCAGCTCATCAGCCGAGGTGCACGTCATGTCCGCATTGTACCGACCGCCCGCACCCTCGCATTCCATCTGCGGATCCGGCATCGTGTCCGGCATCTGGGCCGTTCCACCGCCGCCGCCGCAGCCGGCCAGCGTCAGCGCGAAAGCCGCTGCGAGCATGAATGAGAAGATTTTGTCACTTGTGAGTTTCATCACTTTTTGAGTCCTCCTAGTCTCGTGATATTAAAGAGCTTCGCAACTACAAAACTTTTGAGAAGTATTTTGATTCGACCTCCTTTCTGTTGTCTTTCCGACTTTCCTTGAATCCTTCGTTATCGGGCTTCTTTCGTTTCGTCGCGTTTCATTTCATCGGAGCGGGGCCGGTTCGCGCGGCCGCCGGCCCGGACATCTGGGTCCGGGCCGATGGCCGGCTTATCCACGAGACTGGTGTGGGATGCGTTGCGAGCTTCATGATGGATTGAGTCCTCCCGCCTCGTGATATGAAACTTCTCCGGCCCGCGCCGGAATTCCCAAGTCTCCTTTTTCCGGCGCCTTCCGGCTTGCGTGCTTCCCTGGCCGGAGCGCCGCCCCGGCGAACGAAGCGCCGGGCGTCTTTCTGATAGATTCACGAGACGGGAGAGGGTTTTGTGGCGTGCTGCATCATGGGTTGAGTCCTCTTAGCCTCGTGAGTTGCTGCTTCCCCGGCTCTTGCCGGGCTTTCCGTCTTTCTTCAGGACCGGAGCCGCCGCTTGCGCGAACGCGAAGCTCAGGGCCTGTACTTGAATCGATTCACGAGACGGGAGAGGGTTTTGTGGCGTGGTGCATCCTGGGCTGAGTCCTCTGGCCTCGTGATTTCGTACTGCATCCGACCGGAATCATTCTGGGTCGTCGTCTTCCGGTCTGTCAAGCCATGCGCAAGAGCGGGCTTAGGGTTCCCGCCTCATCCAGCTTTCGCGGCGTGATCCGCGTTGCGTTTGAGCGGGCGGCCCTGATAGCGACTACTCTCGCGTATTGCTTGGCATTTATGATAGTGCGGCAAGTATTCCGCTTTTGTCAACCCTTTAATTGAACTTGCGCGCAACTTTCAATCCGTCCGCTTCCGCGGGGTGACGGATCGAGTATGAACCAACGGGATTTGATGATCAAACGCTACCTTGTGTAGCGGACAGCCCCGAGGAGGGGTTGTCCGGGGCCTCCGTGGTTGTCCTTTCCGTGGTTGTCCTGTTTGACGTGATGATTCTGTAGGGACAGGCCCCCGTGCCTGTCCGAAGCCCCCGCGCCTGTCCCTGCGACCACGGGGATGGCGCGATACGGGCGGCCACAGGGGGCCGCCCCTACGGGCGTCATTCGGGGAGGTGTGTAGGTGGCGTTCCCTACTTGGGAACGCCACATATTATGCGACCCGCATTGTGACGGCGAAAAAGCACGGGACGCATATATGTCGGACATATATGTCCGACCTACACATGGGCGGCGGTTCAACCCTCTCCCCCAACCCCCCCTACCCCCCCGCCCCGCGCATGTTGTAAGATGTCCCTCCCGGCCGAGGGACGGCGCGGGCCTTTTCCGCATGGTTGTATGCCGCCGCTCCCGAGGCCGGGCTTTCTGAACGGGAGATACCCCGATGCCCGCCCCGCCCGGCCTTCCCGACCGCCTGCTCGTCGCCGTGGGCGGCAACGCGACCCACCCGCCCGAGATACGCGGCACCGCGGCGGAACAGGCCGCCATCGCCGCCGCGACTGGCCGCGCGCTGCTCCCGCTGCTCCAGCTCGAGAACGAACTCATCGTCACGCACGGCAACGGCCCCGTGGTCGGCAAGATACTCATGCGCCAGGCGGTCTCGAGCGAGCAGGTGACGCCCATGACGCTCGACATCTGCGTCGCCCACAGCCAGGGCGGCATCGCCTACCTCCTCATGCAGGCGTTCGAGAACGCGCTGAGGCGCGCGGGGAACCCCCGCCACGTGGTCTGCCTGCTGACGCAGGTGGAGGTCGACCCGGCGGACCCGGCCTTCGACGCGCCCACCAAGTTCGTCGGCTACACCTACACCGAAGAAGAGGCCAGAAGATACGAGCGCGAGATGGGCTGGACGTTCCGGGAGGATTCAGGACGCGGCTGGCGGCACGTGGTCGCATCGCCCATGCCGAAGCACATCGTGGACATCTCGCTCATCGAGACGATCGCAAGGAGCGGCGCGGTGGTCATCGCGGGCGGAGGAGGCGGCATCCCCGTCGTGCGGGAAGCCGACGGCGCGCGGCGCGGACTCGCCGCGGTCATCGACAAGGATTTGACTTCGGCGCTCATGGCGAACGTGCTCGGCGTCGAGACGATGATGATATTAACGGCCGTGCCGCACGTTTCGATCCACTTCGGGACGCCGCAGCAGCAGGATTTGGAGAGAGTCTCCCTTGCAGACCTCAGGAAATACCACGCCGAGGGCCACTTCCCGCACGGCAGCATGGGCCCCAAGATCGAGGCGGCCGTCCGGTTTCTGGAGGGCGGCGGGCGGCGCGTCCACATCGCCGCGCTCGAAGACGCCCTCCCCGCCCTGAGAGGCGACGCGGGGACTTGTATATATAAAGAGGAATGACCCTCGGACACGTTTTCCCGTAGGGGCGGGCCCCTGTGCCCGCCCTACCCCCCGTGGTTGTCCTTCGCAAAACGGCGGCATCGGACAGGCACGGGGGCCTGTCCCTACGGGCGGCGCGGTTTCGTTCGTCATCGAGGCCACCGATCCTGTAGGGACAGGTCGCGACCTGTCCCTACGGCAAACCCCGCGAACCCTCCCTCCCCGGTCGCGTCGAACCCTCATTCATCAATCGGGTTCGACCTACCCCTTGATATTCCACCTCGGCCGGGTCGGATTACCCGGTTCGCTCGATGAGCGCGCGCAGGGCCGCCATGGACTCCTCGTGCCTTCGGATGCCTTCCTCTTCCCTGCGGCGGGATTCAGCCTTCGCACAAACCGCCAGGCTTCATCCCCGCCACTTTGGACAGCCTCGCGCGGTGGTGCTACGTTTTCCACCTCACGACGATTCCCGTATCCACCCGCGCCCGAGGGCGCGCACGAGGCGAAGGAGGGTTCAAGATGCAGGCCGACCTGTTCCGCGTGGCGATGGACTCGCCCGACGACATCTCAGGCGTCGCCGCTCTCATTGAGGAGGGCCGCTGCCGGGCGGAAGACGTCGTCGGCATCATGGGCAAGACCGAGGGCAACGGCTGCGTGAACGATTTCTCGCGCGGGTTCAGCAACTTCGTCCTGCTCGATTATTTCTCACGCTCCATGGGCAAGCCGCGAGAAGAGGTGGAGGCGCAGATCGCCCTCATCATGTCCGGCGGCACCGAGGGGGTCATGTGTCCGCATTTTTCGGTGTTCACGAGGTCGGAGCGCGGCTCGGCCGGCGGGAGCGCCAAGCGCCTGGCCATCGCCTCGGGCCACACGGCGGATTTTCCGCCCGAGGAGATGGGCCGGATGGCGCAGGTCCGCGCGACGGCGGACCTCGTCCGCAAGCTCATGGCGGAAGCGCATATCGAGAGCGCCGAAGATCTGCACTTCGTGCAGGTGAAGTGCCCCCTCCTGACGGGCGACCGCATGGCGGACGCCGCGGCGCGCGGGAAGAGCGTCTGCACCGAGGACACGTATAAGTCGATGGGCTACTCGCGCGGCGCATCGGCGCTGGGCGTGGCCCTGGCGGCCGGCGAGGTGGATGAGAGCGACCTGGGCGATGAGGTGATCTGCAAGGACTGGTCGCTGCAATCGGGCGTCGCTTCGACTTCGGCGGGGATAGAGCTCATGTGCAACGAGGCGATGGTCATCGGCAACAGCGCGGCCTGGGGCGGGGAACTCGTCGTCGGCCACAGCGTCATGCGCGACGCCATCGATCGCGACGCGGTGAAGGAGGCCATCGTGAACGCGGGCGTCGGCTTCGGGTGGTCGCTCACGCCGGAGCAGCAAGGGCGCATCGTGAACGTCTTCGCCAAGTGCGAGGCCTCCCCCGACGGCCTGGTGCGCGGCCGCCGCCACACCATGCTGGACGACTCGGACATCAACAACACGCGCCACGCCCGCTCGGTGGTGAACGCCGTGGTCTCCTCCGTCGTGGGCGACACGATGATGTACGTCTCCGGCGGCGCGGAGCACCAGGGTCCTCCCGGCGGCGGTCCCGTCGCGGCGGTCGTGCGTGTGGCGTAGGTAAACAGAGCGCAGATTGTAGGGGCGGACCTACGTGTCCGCCCTGCGCGAGCATCCATGGCCCTACCGCGTCATCGGGCCGAAATAAAAAAAGGGAGGACACACAGGTCCTCCCCTATAAAACCATGGCCCTCTCCGGAAGAATTCCCTCCCCCTACCCCGCCTTGATATTCCGCCGCGCCTGCACGAACACCACCGTGAGCACGATGATGGCCTGGAAGACGAACACCGCCGCCCCCGGCAGTCCGATGCTGCGCTGGAGCGAATCCGAACCCGACACCAGCACCGCGAACACCGCGGCGGCTATCGTGACGCCCAGGGGGTTGTTGCGCCCGATGACGGCTATCAGGATGGCCATCGCCCCGTAGTTGGGCGCGCCCTCCGCCCCGCTGATGCCGAGCAGGAGGCTCTGGTGGAATCCCGATACCTCGATGGCCCCGGCCAGTCCCGAGAGCGCGCCGCAGGTCGGCATGATGATGAGCGTGACGCGCGCGACGTTGATGCCGCCGAAGCGCGCGGCGCGCGGGTTGTCCCCCACCGCGCGAATCTCGTAGCCGGCGATGGTGCGCGTCATGAAGTAGTACATGCCGACCGCCGCCGCCAGCGCGATGATGAAGCCTGCGTGCGCGCCCGCCCTCGGCATCACCTGGGGCAGCACGGAGGCGTCGGGGATCGGGAGCGAGATGGCGTCGCCCGCCAGCGGGTCGTTCCACGGGCCGTTCGCGAGGTAGTCCACGAGGTAGAGCGCGACGAAATTCAGCATCACCGTCACGAAAATCTCGCTCACCCGGTAGCGCACGCGCAGGATGCCGGGGATGAATCCCCAGAACCACCCACCCAGGATGCCGCCCAGAAGCCCCAGCGGCACGAAGACCGGCCAGGGGAGGTTCATGCCTTCCAGGGCAAAGGCCGTGCCCGTCATCCCGATCGCGCCCGCGTATATCTGTCCGTCCACGCCGATGTTGAAGTGCCCGCCCCGCATCCCGAAGGCCACCGCGAGCGAGGCGAGCAGGAGCGGGGAGAACTTGTTGAGCGTCTGCGCGAACCCGCCCCATGTGCCGAGTGAGGAGCGAAGGACGGTCCCGAGCGCGACGAGCACGTCGCCGCCGAAGGCGACGATGAAGACGGCCCCGCACGCCAGCGCCAGCGCGCCCGCCGCCGCGTAGGTGACGGCGAATTCCATCGCCATCTTTTTCTTCTCGCTCACGCTCGCAGGCGCCGCCATATCAGGAAACCTCTCCTTCTTTCTGGCCCGCCATCAGGGCGCCTATCTGGTAGATGTCGTATTCGGGGCCGTCGAAGGCGCCCAGAATCTCGCCCGCGTAGATGACGACGATGCGGTCGCTCATCTGGCAGAGTTCGTCCAGGTCTTCTGAAATCAGCAGGACGCCCGCGCCGCCCGCGCGAAGCTCCCGCAGCCGGCCATGCACGAACGAGGCGGCCATGACGTCGAGACCGCGCGTGGGGTTGTTGGCGATCATCGCCTTCCCGCCCGTCCTGTGGGCGAGCATCACCGCGCGCGCCACGATGGTCTTCTGGATGTTCCCGCCAGAGAGGTGCGCGGCGGGCACGTGCTCGTTCCGCGCCAGGATGTTGAATTCCGCAATCGCGTTCCTGCCCAACTCATGCGCGGCCTCGCGCTCGAACACGCCGCGCCGCTTGAAGATGTGCGGGTGGAGTCCCAGCACGAAATTCTCGGCCAGGCTCAGCCCCGGCAGAATCCCCTCCTCTATCCTGTCCTGCGGCAGGAGGCTCATCCCCCGCGCGATGCGCCCGGCCACAGAGAGGGCGGATACCTCCTCGCCGCCCAGGTGGACTTCACCTTCTTCTATCTCGATGAGTCCGGCCAGGGCTTCGGCCAGTTCCTTCTGGCCGTTCCCCGAGATTCCCGCCATGCCGACGATGAGTCCCCGGGGGACGTCGAAAGCGACGTCGGTGAGCGGAACCCCCGACTTCGCAGAGGTGCGCACCCCCCGGACGGAAAGCGCGGGGTCTCCCTCACGCGCCGCCGAGGGCCCCGTCGGCCGCTCGCCCACGGGCGGCATGCCGCGCTCGCCCATCATCATCTGCACGAGCCTGTCACGGGTGGCCTCCTCGCGGGGGATGGTGTCGATCTTGCGGCCGCCGCGGAAGACGGTGATGCGGTCGCAGTTGTCCAGGACCTCCTGGATCTTGTGTGTGATGAAGACCACCGTCAGCCCCCCCGTGGCGAAGGACTTCAGGATCGAGAACAGCCCGTCCACCTCGTGGGGAGTCAGCATGGTCGTCGGCTCATCCAGAATCAGGATGTCCGCGCCGTGGTAGAGCGCCTTCAGGATTTCGACCTTCTGCTGAATGCCTGCGGGAAGGGTTTTCACCTGCTCGTCCAGCGGGATGGAGAGGCCGTAGTTCGCGGCCAGCTCTTCCACGGAGGCGCGCTGGGCGTCCACGTCGAGCCTCCAGCGCGAGCCTTCCCTGCCCAGCAGAATGTTCTCGAGCGCCGTGAAGTTGCCGATCAGCTCCACGTGCTGGTGAACCATCCCGACGCCGACCGCGATCGCATCCTGCGGCGAGTGGATATCCACCTCACGCCGGTCGACCACTATCTGGCCCTCGTCCAAGCGGTAGAGGCCGCTCAGGATGTTCATGAGCGTGGTCTTGCCCGCGCCGTTCTCCCCCAGGAGGGCGTGGATCTCCCCCTTGGCGGCCTCGAAGTCCACGGCGTCCAATGCGCGGACTTCCCCGAAGGACTTGCTGACGCCGTACATTTCGACGCAAGGGACGTGTTTCGCCGTCATCGCTTTCATCCATTCCAGGCGCCCCGCCCCGCTCGGAAAATCGGGGAGGGGCGCCCACGCCTTCTGTTTATTTCGCCAACATGACTTTCTTCATCACGAGCCTGGGCTTGATCGCTCCGGAGCGTATTTTCATATACGCCTCTTTCGTTCTCTTCATGGCCTCGGCCGATACGTTCCCCAGAGATTCGATCTCGAACCCGACGCCGGGGCGCATGGGCACGTATCCCCCGGGAGACCCCTTCAGGATTCCCGCCAGAGCTTTCTGGTAGGGTGGCCGGAAATCGATGATCAGCGTGCCGGCGAAGTGCTTGGGCGCCTTGTCCGTCTTGTCGGTGTAGAACGTGGTGACCAGCACCTTGCGCTTCGACTTCTTGGCGGCTTCGACGACGCCGTACACACCCAGGTTCACCATGTTGATGATGAAGTCGACGCCGCCGGCGATCATGGCGTCGGCGGTCTGGCGCGCCTTGACCGGATCGTTCTGGTTGCCGGTGAAGGCGTAGGTGAGTTGCGCCTTGGGGTTGGTCGCCTTGAGCGCATCGGAGATGGTGTTGATGGAAGCCTTGAAATCAGGAAGCGGTATTCCCGCGATGACGCTCACCTTGTTCGTCTTCGTCGCGAGGCCGGCCAGCACCCCGAAGGGATAGAAGGCCTCGTAATAGTGGCGGTGAATGTTCCAGACGTTCTTGGGAACCTTGAACTTGCCCGAACTCTCCATGATGAAGGTCACCTCGGGAAATTTCGGCGCCAGCTTCTGTACGAGCCTGACGTACTGCCCGCCGTGGAAGCCGATGATGGTGAAGCCCGAGGAGATGTACTCGCGCGCCACCCGCTCGGCGTCCGCAGGCGAGATGCGCTCGGAGTAGGAGGTTTCGATCTTGAACCTCTTCTTGATGTCCTGGGCGACCTCATAGCCCCTGAAGTTGTAGTCCGCATCCTCGATGGGTCCGGGCAGGATGATGGCGAACTTGTGGGCCTTCGCGGCGAGCGCCGGGCCGGGCGCGATCAGGCCAAGGGCCGCGAGCGCGGCGGCGGCGAAGAACAATCGGCGTGTCCATTTGGTTTTCATTTCACACTCCTCCTTGATGAGAAAGCACGATTACCCGGACATGGTTCAATCCCGGGCTTCACGGTCGTATGGCCTCGTGAGCGCGCGGGGGCTTTCCGCACCTCGCGCGACCTGGACCAGAACAATCATGGCGAACACGTACGGGAGCATCAGCAAAAACTGCGGCGGTATGAGTTTGGCGTATTGCGGCAGGGCGTTCACCTTGAACTGGAAGGCGTCCACATACGCGAAGAGCAGCGCGCCGACGAACGACCATACCGGCACCCACCGCCCGAAGATCACCAGCATCAGGGCGAGCCACCCCCTTCCGTTCACGATGTTGTCCGTGAACGAGCCCGATATCACGAGCGGCAGGTATGCGCCCGCGACGCCCAGGAAGAGTCCGCCCACAACGCACGCGCCGTAGCGCATCCGGGCGACGTCGATACCCACCGTGTCCGCCGCGCGGGGGTTCTCCCCGCAGGCGCGGAGCCTCAGGCCCAGCGGCGTCTTGAAGAGGAAGTAACTCACCGCAGCGACCAGGAAATAGGATAGATAGACGAGCCCGTTCTGCGCGAAGAAAATCTCGCCGATGAAGGGAATGCTCCCCAGAAGCGGGATCTGCAACTCTTTTAACGTCGGCACCTGGGGAATGGATTGCACCACGCCCACCGCCAGCCGGTAGATGGTGGGCGATATCCCCAGCCCCAGGACGAATATCCCCAGCCCGATGACGATCTGGTTCGCCCGCAGGGTGATGGAGAAATACGCCAGAAGCAGCGTCAGCACGCTCCCCGAGAGCGCCGCGACGATGCAGCCGATAATCGCGCTGCCCGAGTAGTAGGTGAGCAGAAAGCCCGTCACCGAACCCAGCGTCACGACCCCCTCGATGCCGACGTTCAGAATCCCCGAGCGCTCGATGATGGTCTCGCCCAGGCACGCGATGATGAGGGGCGCCATCATGAGCATCGTGAGCTGGAAAAGGGATATGTCGAAAAAAAGGGACAAGGAAGTGCACCCCCGACCTGTGCTGCACACGTGCGAAAAACGCATCCCGATGCACTGCTTTTCGAGAGACTCTGTTGATTATGTACTCGTGGCTTGGCTCTCAGTATGCCTCATGTGTTTCTCAAATACAAAAGATACAGAATTCGTGTTTCCGGCTCGTTACGTGAATTTCACTCTCCATTGTTCGTTCGTTGACCAAGCCCCCGCCCGGCCCGCGCATCCCGTTCCCCGTGTAAGCGGATGCGTTGCCCGCCCCGTTCGGTTCATACATAATGCGCGCATTGCAAACGCATCCCGTAATGAACCGACTGCCAGGATGGAGTTCGTTTCTCTTCTTCGCCAAAAAGGAGACCTCCGAGATGGAATTGATCGATCTGAGCATGGAAATATACCGGGACATGCCGATTTACCCGGACCTGCCCGGCCCCTCCCTCACCGTCGATGAAGACTGGGACACCGTGGCCAGGCGGACGGGCTCGATCAACTACGGCGCCCCCATCGTGACGAACCACTGCGTCATCTTCATGAGCGATCATACGGGGACGCACATCGACTCCCCCTGGCACAACAACCCCGACGGCTTCACGACCGAGCGCATCCCGATCGAATGGTGCATGTCGGACGGCGTCGTCCTCGATTTCACGGATAAAGAGTCAGGCTACGCCATCACGGCGGCGGACGTGGAAGGCGCGCTCGAGAAAATCGACTACACCCTCAAGCCGCTCGACATCGTGCTCATCCGCACCGACGCGAGCGTCGACTGGCAGACCAACCCCGACTACACCATGAACCAGCCCGGCATGAGCGCCGAGGCGACCCACTACTTAATCGACAACGGGGTCCGCGTGATGGGGATCGACGCGAGCGGCTGGGACGTGCCGATCTGGAAGATGCACGAGACGCGCAGCTACTGGGAGGCCCACCGGGTCATGCTGGAAAAAGACTACTGCCACATCGAGAACATGATAAACCTGAACCTGATACCCAAGTCCCACGGGTTCAAGCTCTCGGTGCTGCCCATCAAGTTCCGCGGCATGTCGGGCTCCCCCATTCGCGCGGTGGCGATCATCGATTAGCCCCGGGCAACTGGAGCGAGTGAAATGGCGCTGGCCGTCCGCGTTTTAAGCGGCGCGTACCACGATTCGGTGAAGCTCATGCGCATCAGCGCCGCCACTTCCGGGAGGCCGGGCGTCCGGGGGGCGGCGGCCCTCATGGGCACGCCGATGAACCTGGAGCAACTCGCAGCGAGCGGCCTGTTGGCGGAAGAAGCGAAAGGCGCCGGGCCAAACGATCTCGTCCTCGTCGTGGAGGCGGACGCTCCGGAGACGGCGCAAGAAGAGCTCACCTTGATGGAAGCGGCGCTCACCGCCCCCCGCACAAGCGGCGGAGCGGGCCCGCTCGCGAACCTCTCCGCACCCACGCTCGACGCAGCCCTGGCTGATGACCCCGGGATCAACCTCGCCCTTTTCTCGATTCCCGGCCCGAGTGTCCGCCGGGAAGCCGAGCGCGCGCTCAAAAAAGGCCTCCACTGCCTCATTTTCAGCGACAACGTATCTCTTGAAGACGAGGTGGCGCTCAAACGAATGGGGCGCGAGCGGGGCCTGCTCGTCATGGGTCCCGATTGCGGCACCGCGCACATCGGCGGCGTGGGACTCGGGTTTTGCAACGTGGTGCGTCCGGGCGGAATCGGCATCGTCGGCGCCGCCGGCACGGGAATTCAGGAGGCCATGGCCGCCATCGACGCATGCGGCGGCGGAATCTCCTGCGCCCTGGGCACCGGCGGACGGGACGTGTCCGACGCCGTCGGCGGCCTCGCCATGATCCAGGCTATCGAGACTTTATCCGAGGATGCGGCGACGGAGGTTCTCCTCGTTCTCGGCAAACCACCCGAGCCCGCCGCGATGGGAAAAGTGCTCGAAGCGGCTGCACAGTGCGCGAAGCCCGTCGTCGCCCATTTCGTCGGCGGCCATAGCGAGGACATCCTTGCGCATGCCGGTCTTCACCCGGCGGATTCGCTGGCTGAAGCGGGGGGGCTCGCCGTCTCGCTGGGCGGTGGGCGCGCCGACGCTGCGGCGCCTGCTCTCGACTCCGAAACGAGAGAGAGAATCGCCGGGTGGAGCCAAAAGAAAGATAGAGGCCGCCGGTTCCTGCGCGGCGTCTACACGGGCGGGACGCTTTGCGCCGAGGCGCAGGCCATCGTCGGAAGCACGATCCCGGGGATTCGCTCCAACGCGCCTCTCGACAAGAGCCATGGCGCAATGGCCGACCCCATGAGATCGCAGGGCCATGCGGTGGTGGATATGGGCGACGACATCTTCACGCGGGGAAAACCCCACCCCATGATCGACCCCGCGCCCAGAAGCGCGCGGCTCCTTCAGGAAGCCCGCGACCCCGAGACGGCGGTGGTGCTCTTCGATGTCGTCCTGGGCCTGGGCGCGCATGAAGACCCGGCGGGTGAAACCGCCATAGCTATAGAGAGTGCGCGGGAATCGAGTCCCGATGTCTTGTTCATCGCCTCCGTCACGGGCACCGGGGGCGACCCGCAGGGTCTGGCGGGCCAGCGCGCCAGATTGGCCGGGGCCGGCGCCCTGGTGGCGGACACACATGCCGGGGCCTGTCTCGCCGCTGCCGCCGCGCTCGAGGAGACTCTCGACTTATGAGCGCGAAGAAATTACTGGAGGGCGTCCGCGTCGCCAACGTCGGCGTGGAGTTGTTCGCAGAAAGCCTCTCCGCGCAGAACGCCCCCGTGGTGCAGGTGGACTGGCGTCCCCCCGCCGGAGGAGATCCCGAAATGATCGAACACCTCGACCGACTGTCGGTTTGTGATGCCGCGAACGACGACGCCATCGAGCGGCTTCAGGCCGCAAGACCCGTATGGGTGGACATCGGCTTCGCGATAGAAGACATCCCCGGCATGGGCGAGCGCACCCTCTTGCACGCAGGCCCTCCCATCACCTGGGAGCACATGTCGGGACCTCTCAAGGGCGCGATGATAGGCGCGGCGCTTCTCGAAGGCTGGGCGAACGATGCGAAGGCGGCGGAAAAATTGTGCGCGAGCGGGGAAATTTCCTTCGAGCCTTGTCACCACCACTCGACAGTGGGGCCGATGGCAGGCGTGGTCTCGCCCTCGATGCCGGTGAGCATCATCGAAAACCGTGCGCCCGAAGAACTCGGAGGCGGCGGGAGGGCCTACTGCACGCTGAACGAGGGCCTGGGCAAGGTGCTGCGTTACGGCGCGTACTCGCCGGACGTTCTGGCGCGCCTCAGATGGATGTCGGACGAACTCGCCCCCGCCCTGCGCGCGGCATTGCGTGTGACCCCTGAAGGACTGGACATCAAGAACGTCATCGCGCGCGCCCTCCAGATGGGCGATGAGGCGCACAACCGGAATGTCGCGGCCACTTCGACGGTCGCCCGCGCCCTTATGCCATACCTCGCGGAGGCGGTGAGCGATACGAAGGTAATCACCCGCGTGGCGGAATTTCTTGCGGGCAACGATCACTTCTTCCTGAATCTCGCGATGCCGGCCGCCAAGGCGAGCCTGGACACCATGGCGGGCGTCGAGGGGTGTTCCCTGGTCTACGCCATGTCGCGCAACGGCACGGATTTCGGCATCAGGGTCGCCGGCCTGGGGGATGCGTGGTTCACGGCGCCCGCGAAGCATCCCGTGGGGCTGTTCTTCCCCGGCTACTCGCAGGAAGACGCCAACCCGGACATCGGCGATTCGGCCATCATGGAAACGCTCGGCGTCGGCGGCTTCGCCATGGCAGCGGCGCCCGCCATCGTCGAGTTCGTGGGCGGCTCGACGGCCGAGGCCTTCCAGGCGACGAACGAGATGTACGGCATCACCTGGGCGAGGAGCCGCGACTATACCCTGCCCGCCCTTGATTTCGCGGGCGTGCCGACCGGAATCGACGTGCGCCAGGTGATCGAGACGGGCATCTACCCCGTCATCAACACCGGCATCGCCCACCGCGAGCCGGGAATCGGACAGATAGGCGCAGGCGTTCTCCGCGCGCCCGAAGCGCCGTTTCAAAAGGCCTTCGAAGCCCTCGTCGAGAAGTATTCGGGGTAGCCTTTCAGGGCTGTTCAGAGCAAGAAAAAACACTCATTTTCGTTCGCGTAAAACGCTCGCTCCTCGCTTGCGTTTGACTATCTTGTTCGTTCGATGAGTTCGCGCAGGGACGCCATAGACTCCTCATGCCTGCGGAGCCCTTCTTCTTCCCTGCGGCGGGATTCGGCCATCGCCTCATCGTGCTTGCCCATCGCTTCAGCGTGTTTGCGCTCAGAGTCGACTGCGCGTATTTCGGCGCCTTTCGCCATGACGCGGATGCCGTAGTAGATGAGCGCGAGGCCGCCGTAAGAGGCAATGAGGTTGAGGTATTCATACGTCGTCATGCGTATTCTCCCAGGAGATGGGTCCCTCATTTTCCCCGTTAATTGATGACTATATGAGCCGAACGCGCGTTTCGTCAAATCCTCCTGTAGTGACAGCCCCTCCTCGGGGCTGTCCCGCAGGTCGCGACCTGTCCGTCCCTACCTTACCGACGAATTCCCTCAAACGCCGAGCTTGACAAGCCGTCCTCTGAATCAGGCACATCCAGATCACCGGCCTTCTTCGTCTGTCATTCCGGCATATGCCGGAATGACGACGTTTTGTGATCAATACCGAAAAAAAGGTCATAACGCCCTTGTGTTTTCGCTTAGGGTTTGCGCGGCGCGTTTTGGGAGCTATGATAAAGATATCTTAAGAAGAATAAATCAACGGTGGGAAATTACCGGCCATTGGGTTCGTACTTGGTTTCGCATCGTCCTTGAAAAGGGGAGCGCATCATGGAATATACGAAATCGGAAGCGAAAGCGTATTGCAGGGAACACATGACGGGCGTCTGGGCAGCCCTCACGACGCCCTTCACGCCCGGGGGTGAGCTGGACGAGGAGGGCCTTCGCCGGATCGTGAGAACCTGCATCGACGATCTGAAGATCGACGGGTTTTTCTGCAACGGGCTGATGGGAGAGTACTGGTCGCTCTCGCCGGAAGAACGCAAGCGTGTCCAGCACATCGTCTGCGAGGAGAGCCGGGGAGGCGCGCAGACCATCCCCCACACCCCGCACATCAACATCAAAGAGGCGGTGGAACTCACGAAACACGCCGAGGAAGTCGGAGCCGATTACGCCATCATGATCAACCCGATCTACGGCGCGCACGATGACGACGAGATTTTCCTCTACTTCAAGACCATATGCGATCAGATAGATATCGGGCTTTCACTGTTCAACCAGCCGAAGTCGGGAACCACGCTCAGCCCCGAGCTCATCGAGCGGCTGTGTACGCTCGAGAACATCTGCTGCATCAAGAACGCGGTTCCGAGCATGGCGCACCAGAGCGAAGTGCGACGCAGAGTGGGGGATGAAATCGTCGTCTGCGACCCGAACGAGGAGAACTTTCTCGTGAGCCTCCTCCACCTGGGTATGCAGGTGCACATGTCCTCGCCCGTGCCGTATCTCTTCCAGGTGCCGGGCTATACGCCGATACGCGATTACTACGAGGCGGCGATGGCGGGCGACCTGGAGAAGGCCTGGCAGATCAACTACTCGCTCGAGCCCCTTCGCACGGTCCGCAAGAAGTATTTCACGACGGGACCGAACGGACGCACGACGGCGTACCTGAAGGAATGGTCGAGTCTGCTCGGCATGCCCGCAGGCGATCCGCGCCCGCCCATCGTGCCCCTCACGCAGCGGGAGAAGGATGAGTTCAAAAAGGACCTGGAGGCGACGGGGATACTGGATAAGGTGAAGGGGTAGGAACGATTGAACCTGTAGGGGCGGACCTGTGTGCCTCTACGAAATCATTGGCTCACGTCTGCCGTAGGGACAGGTCGCGACCCTGTCCCTACCAACTCCCCCTCCTTCTCACGCGGCCTGCCAGATGATCACCACCATCCCGATGAACAACAAGACGGCGCCGGCCGTTTTCTGCCAGGTGATCTCCTCCTCCCCCTTGAGCCATACCCGCGCCAGCAGCAGGGAGAACAGCGGCGCCGTATAGACGATGGGGGCGATGATCGACACGTCGCCGTATTGATACGACGTGAAGTGGCAGAAAAAAGAAAGCGTGAGAATCGAGCCCGCCAGCGCGAACCCCTTCACACCCGCGCGGTTGAAGGAGAGGCGCTCGTTATCGGGCAGGAAGGGATAGAACAGGAACAGCACGGGGATGGAAATCGCATAGGAAAGCGTGGCCCCCAGCAGCGGTTCGGGCATGATGGTGAGCGCCTGTTTTCTAATGGATGCGGCGAAGGCGAACGAGACGGCGTGGGCCATCGGCATGAGGATGAAAATCCGCCGCCAGGGTTTTTCGCCTTCCCTTTTGAGCGCCAGCAGAACGCATCCCGCGACGACGAAGAGCGTCGCGCCCAGCACCACGGCGCCCGGCCGCTCGCCGAGCCAGGCCATCGCCACGAGCGTTGAGAAAAAAGGCGTCACCGTGATGAGCGGCATGGCGCGGCCCACCCCGATATAGCTGATGCTCAGGAACATGAGCGCCTGCGCCAATCCGGGCGCGAGCGCGCCTCCCACCAGAAACCACAGGGCGACCGGCAGCGTGAGTTCACTCCATGATGAGAGAAAGACCGAGACTACGACCAGAACCACCGTACCGATGCTGAGCGTGATCAGGCTGCCCGTGAAGGCGCTCGTGTAGCGCATGGTTCTTCGCGCCATAACGCTGAAGACGGCGAACAGTACCGATGAGGCGAGCGCAAATAAGGAGGCCAGCAAGGGGTTCAAAAAATTCTCCAGATTGATGCTTTTTTCATTTCGCCTACGCGCTCGCCAAGGCGATGATGGCCGTCCCGATAAACAGAAGAGCCGACCCGGCCCATTTCTGCCACGTCAGTTTCTCCTCCTCCCGCAGCCAGACCCGCGCGAGCAGAAGGGAGAACAAAGGAGCCGTATAACTCAAGGGCATGACGATGAACACCTCTCCATACTGAAACGCGGCGAAAAACGCGATATACGCCACCATATTGATGAAGCCCGCGACCGTGAACCAAACAAGCCCCCTCATGTCCATCCGGAAGCGCTCGGCCTTTGGAAGGGCGGGTGCCAACAGCAAGAGCGTGGGCAGGGAGACGGCGTTCGCGATCAGCGCGCCAATGATGAAATCTCCATACAGAAGCAATCCGTAGCGCCTGGAGGTATTTACGAAGGCCATCATGAAGGCGTGCAGAAAAGGATAAATCATGTGAATCCGCCGCCAGTCGGAATCGCCCTCGGGCTTGACCGTGAGGAAAAGGCACCCGCCCGTGACGAAAAAAATGGCGATCCAGACAGCGAGGTTCGGGTGCTCCCCGAGCCAGGCGATTGCCACCAGAGTTGCGAGGAAAGGCGTTATCGTCACCAAGGGCATCGTGCGGCCCACGCCGATGGTCCTGTAGCCCATAAAAAGAAGTAACCGGCTGAAGCCCGGCGCGAAGATACCGCCCACGAAGAACCACAGCGCCGCCTCGTACGTGAGCCCGCTCCAGTCCGAATAGACGAGAGAGAGGCCGCCCAGAATCGGAATCCCTATCGCCAGACCGATCACGGCGCCCACGTAGGGAGTGGTCGCCCCCAGAGCCTTGCGCGCGACGATGCTGAAGAAGGCGAACGAAACCGACGCCGTGAGACTCAAGGCGATGGCGAGGTGGTGATCCAAGGAGAGGACTTACCGGACAGGGAATACGCGCAAGTATAAAAACCGGAGGGGAGGGTTCACGCCCGCGCACCTTCGTCAATGGCTGCCGGCTGCGTCCACCGCATCTCGAACACCCCTGGTTTCAACAAGGGCCGCGCGCAAAATCTCAACAGCCCGCTTTATTGCACTTGACGCACTCGACGATGTTGTCCGGCTCGCTCGGCCTGGAGGAGTTTTTGACATCGTAGCCCTCCATCTTCCCGTCGCCGAACAAGCCGATGAGCATACGCCCGTCATCGAGGATGATGTAATCCCCAATCAAAACTCTTCCGGTGGCTTCATTACGGGCGGCCCGCCGGTAAATGTTCCGTGTCTTGATTTTATGGTTGCAAGAGGACGCGTACCGGACTCCATTCTTCAGTGTGTGGACATTCCCGTCCACGATTTCCGTCTGCGTTACGCGCTCGCCTCCGGAAGCCCAGCCGTCCATGAAGGTAACTCTCTGGATTCCGTCTTCACCCACGGCGAAGGATATTTTCACGTAGCGGGTATTGCCGCAAATCCATTCACCGATCATCGCCGGGTTGCACTCGGCGACGGGCTCGGCGGCGGACGCGCCCCCGGCAGGAACGATGAAGACGAGTGATAGAAGCAACGTTTTCAGGATGTAATAAAACATGAACGCCTCCCCGTGAACTTCAAGTTTCGCGAAATTCTACACCACGCCGGTGAAAAGCGCCGCTCGCATTCCGGCATATATCGGGGCGTCTCTCGGGATGGCGGTTGGCCGGGATCGCTCGAGAGTCAAGGGAAGCGTGGGGCGGGATGTCAGCCCCCTTTGCATGTACCCGGAGCGTCATGCGGATCTGACCCCTCTTCGCCTCGGTCCGCGCGCAGGGAGCCGGCCCACGGCGTAAGCGGCTGGCATTTTGATCCGGGATGAGGTATATTTCTTCCAGAATGGAGGAAAGATAATGGCGACGAGCATTGCGGACCGGGCCATGTCGGCGAACGAGGCGGCCTGCGTCACCGGCGTGCCCCTGAAACAAGTGCACCGCATCATCGACTCGGGCCTCCTGGGCGCCGCCGCGAAAAGCCGCAAGGGCTCCCGCTTCGTCCTTTACGACGGCTTGGTGGGCCTCAAGCTCGCTCACGAGACGACGGACACCCTCACCCTCGACGGACGCCGTCGGCTCGTGCGCTATCTTCTCGAGAATCCGAAGGCCGGGGCGGCCCGTGAAAACAACGTGTCCGTCGACGTGCGGCCCATGAAGGGGCAAGTGCGCAGAGGGCTTTCCAGGCTCGCGAGGGCGCGCAAGATGATCGCGGCCGATGAGGCCGTACTCTCCGGCGCAGCGTGCATCAAGGGAACCCGCATTCCCGCTCATGATATCGCCGAAATGCTCGCCAACGGCGACGGCGTGGACGCCGTTCGCGCGGCTTACCCCTCCCTCGCGGAGGCCCAGATCGAAGCCGCCGCCCTCTATGCCCGGGCCTACCCACGCCGCGGCCGCCCCCGTCGAGGGCCCTTCTGGCGCAGCCGAAAACCGATCATATCGAGCGAGGTCGATTTGCGGGAGCTGCCTCCGAGCCGGTGAAGTTTCTCATCGACGAATGTCTTAGCCCCACGCTCGCGGCCATCGCCCGAAAACGGGGGTTTCCGGAATCGACGCACGTGAGTTGGCTCGGGTTGAGGTCCCGGAAGGACTGGCTCCTCGTCCGGCGCGCGATCCGGGACGGATACGTGCTCGTAACGAACGATACGACGGATTTCGCTCCGCTGATGGAGCGGGAGCGCCGCCATCCCGGCTTGATCTGCATAAACGTGGCGCACAGCCTCATGAGCCTCGGTGTGCAAACGAACCTGTTCGAGCACGCCCTGGTTCAATTGGCGGAGGTCGACCTCGCCGGTCAGGTCCTCGAAATTACGTTGAGAACCGACCATATGGTTCGTGTGGACAGATACGTTACAGGAGTCCGGTGACCGCCCCGCATGCGCTCCCCCTAGAAATAATCTTTCGCCCGGCCTGACGGGCGGCGTCCATTCGCACTCGCCGAACGGGCCGTCGCCGTTTTCCGAAACGTAGGCGATGCGGTTGTCGTTCACGCTCTCGCCTATCAGCGTTCGGTGCAGCCAGTCGAGAATGTACGGGCGGTTGTCCATGCCACCGAAATCCGCCGCTCGCATTCCGGCATATATCGGGGCGTCCGCCGGTGCGGCGGGAAGCCAAGATCATTCAGCAGGCGGAAATTTGACGGCAGCAACAAGTTTCCATAATATAGGCGCATATACGCTTATGTGTATATACACAGGAGATTGCCTGATGACTCGATGGAACCTTTCCATCCCCGAAGAAACCGACCGCACTGTCCGTACCTATCTGGCTCGAAACGGCGGCAAGAAGGGGGACCTCTCCCGGTTCGTGGACGAAGCCGTGCGCCGACGCGTTCTGGAACTCACCGTGAGCCGGGTCAAGGAGCGCAACGCCCGATACGACCAGGGGGAACTTCTCGATCTGATCGACGAGGAAGTGGACGCCGCGCGTGCGGGTCGTTCTTGACACCAACGTCCTGATCAGCGCGTTGATCACCAGCGGAACCCCGCCGGACGGGTTGTATCGGGCATGGCTGCGGGGCGAGATAGAACTCGTAACGTCCACCGCGCAAATCGCCGAGATAACCGATGTCGTCTCGTGGCCTCGCTTGCAAAAATTTATCGACGCCGATGAAGCAGAGGATATTCTGGACAACATCGACAGCTACGCCTTCGTCCTCGACGATCCGCCGCAGGTAAACCTCTCCCCCGATCCAAGGGACAATCCTATCCTTGCGGCGGCAATCGCCGGCGATGCTGACCTAATCATCTCCGGAGACAAAAAACACCTACTCGGTCTCGCAGAGATCGAAGGAATTCCCATCGTGACCGCTCGTAAAGCACTGGAGCTTATCCGCGGCGAATAACGCCGCATACATCTGTGCCGATGGCGTAGGGCAATCATCCGCCCAGAATTGCGCTCCCCCTAGAAATACACCTCACCTGGCCTGACGGGCGGCGTCCATTCGCACTCGCCGAACGGGCCGTCGCTTTTCTCCTTGACGTAGGCGATGCGATCCTCGTTCACGCTCTCGCCTATCAGCGTCCGGTGCAGCCAGTCGAGAATGTACTGGTGGTTGTCCATGCCGCCCAGGTTCTTCAAGCTCACGAGGGGGTGGAACTGGTTCTCGAACACCCACATCTCTTTCTTGCAGGTGAGATCCTCATACACCTCGATGGCGTCCTCGAGCGGGCAGAGGGGGTCGAACTCGCCCGTCACCAGCAGCGTGGGGCATTGGATCTTGTCCATGTAGCCCTTGACGGTCATGTTGCGCGCCATCTCATCGAACGCATCCTCATCGTCCATGCCGGCCATGTACATGAACACCTGTTTGAAGCGCGGCGAGGACTGCGTGAAGATGGTGTTGTTCGGGTTGAAGCACGCCACGGCGCTCGCCACCGCCGCCGCCCTGTGGTCGTAGCTCGCCAGGCGAAGCGACCAGAAGCTCCCCATGCTGATGCCGTAGATGCCGATCTTGGTGGGCTCGATTTCCTCGCGCCCCAGGAGGTAGTCCATCACCGCGGCGCCCGCGCGCTCGTAGTTGTCGCCCACGGCGCGTATTTTCTGGATGTTGGAATTGCCCTGCCCCGGACCGTCCATCGCCAGGACGTGAAATCCCCTGTCGGCCGCCACGTTGTGGCGCGCGTGGGGGAAAACCTCCTTGCTCTGGTCCATGCCCGGCACGTAGATGATGCAGGGCGCCTTCCTGCGGTCGGGTAGCAGGTGCAGGAGGCATGAGATGGTCTTGCCGTCGTCGAAGGGCACCTCGACGCGCTCGATGGGGTAAGAGGCCGTCTCGGAGCGCCTGTCGACCACCTCCTTCAGCTTGTTGCACAGATAGATCTTCACGGGGTTGTCGTCATAGAAAATCGGGTGCTGCGCCATGCGGTACGCCTCGATGGCGTGGTCGTAGTGCTCCGTGGCCGTGGCGTCAAAGCCTTCCCGCTGGGCTTTCTTCCCGAGCTTTTCATGCTCCTCGGCGGACTCGCGCCAGACCTTGGGCAGCATCTGGTAGTTGTGGGCGCGCTTGCCCTGGGGGACTTCGAGGTAATCGCGCTCGAAGTTCTGGACGCGGCCCCTCATGTTCAGGGCCAGGTCGAGCATCCACTGCTGGTTGTCTCTTTCGGTGCGTAGTTTGCGAATCATTTTCCTCTCCACGTTTGGTTAAAATGGCAAAAAAGTTTCGCCGAGAAATTTACCTGTCCTGGATTCGGGCGGAATGCCAAGCGGGCTGTCCCCCAATGGTCAATAGCGCCCGAGGCAAATTATGAGTTCCGCTAGCGGACGACGTCCTCCCTCCTGAAAGCGGCTATTTCTTTTCCCGATAAGCCGAGCTCCCCCAGCACCTCATCGGAATGCTGGCCGAGCATGGGAGGCGGCCTCCGCACGGAAGATGGCGTCTTGTCGAACTTCACGGGCACGCCCCCGAGCTGCAAGACCCCGTATTCGGGATGTTCCGCCTGCGCGAGATAGCCCATCGCCTTCATCTGCGGGTCCTCATACAGATCGGTGGGCTTCCGTACGCGCGCGCAGGGCACGCCCTCGCCCTCGAACTTGCGCACCCATTCCTCGCCCGGCGCAGTGCGCAAAACCTCCTGCACGAGGGGGATGATGGTTTCGCGCGCATCGTGCCTTCCGCGAAACGTCCGCCAGGCCTCTTCTTCGAGCAATCCGGGAAGGCCGAGAATGTCTGAGGATTTCTCCCAGAAACCATCCACGTCCATGTAGAGATAGATGTGCCCGTCGGAAACCTCGTAGACGCGGGCGATGCGATCGTTCAGGGCGTCTTCCACCTCGGAGACGGGTTCTGTGTCACTCGCCCACATGAGGCGGCCAAACTGCATGGCCGTGGCCCCGCCCAGGAGCGATGCGTCGACCCGCTGGCCCTCGCCGGTGCGCTCCCGGGCGTATAGCGCCATCATCACCGCGCCGTACGCGAGCGCGCCCGTCATGTAGTCCACGAAAGAACCCTGCACGAGTTCCGGCGCGCCGCCCCCGCCCTGTTCGGCGGGAATGCCCGCCGTGGTCTGGATGATGGGATCGATGCCCCGGCGTTCGCGCAGGGGGCCTCCCTGCCCGTAGGCCGAGACCGAGAGATAGATGAGCCGGGGGTTTTCGCGCATCAGGGCGTCGGCGCCAAGTCCGAACTTCTCGATAGCGCCTGGGCGGTAGCCCTCCACGAACACGTCCATCTGCGCGGCGAGCTTTTTGGCGATCTCCCGGCCCTGCTCCGTTCGCAGGTTGAGCGCGAGGCTCCTCTTGCTGCGGTTCAAGCCGAGAAACAGCCTGCTCTCCCCGGCGAAGGAAGAGGGGAAATTCCGTACGCGGTCGCCCTCGGGCGGCTCGAGCTTCACCACGTCCGCGCCCGCGTCCCCCATCATCAGCGTGCAGAACGGACCCGCCACGTAATGCGTGAGGTCCAGCACCCGAATGCCTTCCAACCCGTCCATATCGTTCCTTGACATTACTTGAAGTATATTTTTTATACGATTGATTTATATTTGTTTATTTACTTGTTCAATTTTCCTCATGAGTTTTTCGTTCTTACGCTCCCGAAGGACGATGAAGCGCTCGTTCGTCCCCCGGGCGACGGGTTCCACCTCGTCGTGAATCTCCACCTCGAAGACGCAGCGCCTGCTCTCGCGCTCGACGAGCCTTGCGCGCGCCTCAACTCGCATCCCCTTGGGCGTTCCCGCCATGTGGGTGAGCGATACCTTCGTCCCCACACTCGTCTGATCGGGGCTTAAATGTTCTTCCAGCGCAGCCATGGCGGCCTTTTCCATGAAGCGCACCAACTCGGGCGTCGCCACCACCTCGGCGTTCGTGCCTCTCAGGTGTAAGGGCACGTGCTCATCCGCCACTATGACGGCATACGTCCCCGTAAGTCCCGGCTGTATCGCGTCGTCACTCATCTGGGTCCACCCGATGGCTTCGATACGGCGGCTAGCCGCCCATCGTGAGCACGATTTTCCCGAAGACTTTCCCGGTCATCAGCACGTCGTGGGAGCGCGCGGCCTCCGCCAGCGGCATCGTCTCCCCCACCGAGGCGCGCACCCGGCCATCGGCGAGCATTAGATCAAGCTGACGAACCATATCCGGGAATACGTGGTCGGAGTTGAACAGGCTCATTCCCCGCACGTCGATGTCTTTGGAGTAAAACGGCGGATAGTTCACCGAACCCACCGGGTTCTTGCCCGTGCCTGCGCCGAGCACGACGATGCAGCCGTATTTCTTCACCGCCCGGCAGTCGGCGTCGAAATTCTCCACCGCCACCATCTCGACCACCGAGTCCACCCCGACCCCGCCTGTCTCGGCGAGGCAGCGCTCGGCGAAATCCTCCTCGCGGTAGTTGACAATCACGTCGGCGCCGAACTGACGGCAAAATTCTGCTTTTTCTTCTGAACTCACCGTCGTGATGACACGCGCCCCGGCAGCCTTTGCAATCTGGATCCCCATGCAGCCCACGCCGCCGGCGCCCGCGTGGATGAGCACTGTTTCGCCCGCCTTGAGCCCCGCCTTGTATATCAGCGCGTTATAGGCCGTGTACAAAACCACCGGCAAAGACGCACCCTCCTCATAAGAGAGGTTGTCGGGCAGTTTCGCCGTGCGGAGGGGATTCAGGATCGCCTTTTCGGCGTAAGAGCCGCTTGCCGCCGCGCCGAAGACCCTGTCGCCGTGGGAGAAGCCGCTCACGCCTTCGCCCACGGCGACCACGTCGCCCGCCGCGTCGACGCCCGGCGTCCAGGGCAGGGCCAGGCTCTTCGAGAGCGGATGCGCGCCCGAGCGGAAGGTGGTGTCCACGGGGTTCACGCCCGCCGCCTTCACGTCCACCAGTATCTGGCCCGCGCCAGGCGTCGGGTCCGCCGCATCTTCGAGCACCATCACTTCGGGGTCGCCGAATTCATGTACGTGTATCGCCTTCATCTTCTTCTCCCATCGAATTGGGGCATCATGGAGTTTGAAATTCTCTTAATAGTTGGAGCAATAATTTCCGTCTGATTTCCTATTCCTTACCACACCTCAAGGGAAAATGCTCTCGCTTTTGGAGTCGCCCTCCCGTCGGGTTTGCTGAAAAAAGTACAACAAAGGAGTCTTGCAGGTTTTGTAGGGACAGGTCGCGACCTGTCCCTACGGCCTCTTTTTCCATTGGGTTCGAGCTTTTAAGGGTTTTGCCAACCAAGGAGTAGGGGAAATCCGCTCCCCCCTTGAGGGGTTGCTTTTCCATTCGAGAGGGTCGTCCCTTCTTCCCCTTATAACAGAATCTTAATCAACACCTCCCAGGGGGTGAGGCGTGGGGAGATGGTTTCCTCAGGAGCGAGCCCGTGCGCCCGCCTTCCCCCACCCGACCATCACCAACACCCTCGGCCCGGACAGTCCGAAAAAGCCGCCGACTTCACCCCCGAACAGATCCGAAGGGCCATTCGCCGCGGCAGACGCCGCAAGCCTTGACACGAATTTTTCAGCGGAGATAATGAAGCACTCATATCAGCGTAAGCAGAAGCGCGCCCTGTCCGTGCGAACGGCGGGGCGGAGAGCACGAGAAGACAGAAGACCAGAGTTCACGGGGAACTCTGAAAGGACCCAAGCGTTCATCTGGTGATGAAGCGTCATCATCAACATTCGTGCATGTTTTCACCATGAAAAGGAGCCCGTAATGAAGAAATTCGCATTCCTGGCAACAGTGGCGGCAGCCGTGGCGTTCACGTTCTGCGTAGCCGACGCCGCCGAGCGCTATCGCTTCGGCGGAGGCCCCTCCGGCGGCGCGTGGCATCCCTCCATCAGCGCGGGAACCCAGCTTCTGAACAGAAAGGTCGGCAAGAAATTCTACTTCCAGTATTCCCCCTCGGCCGGTTCGGTGGCCAACGTCCGCCGCGTGAGCCTGGGCGAGTTCGCCACCTCCTGGGGCCACGTCGGCCAGGTCTATCAGTCCTGGACGGGCACCGGCCTGTTCAAGAAAGACGGCGCCAACAAGAACTTCCGCATCGTCGCCAACGTCCGCGCGCAGTCGCAGATCATCGCCGTGCTGGCGGACAGCCCCATCAAGACCTACAAGGACATGGTCGGCAAGCGCGTGAACCTGCTCAAGCAGGGAACGGGCAGCCACGTGAACTGCAAGAACATCTTCGCCGCCGTCGGCATCCTCGACAAGATCCAGCCGCGCTACCTGGGCTTCTCCGCCTCGGGCCGCGCCCTGGGCGACCGCCAGATCGACGTGTACTGCTCCGCCGGCGCGCCGTTCACCATTCCGGCCCTCACCCGGCTTTCCATCCAGAAGCCGGTGCGCTACATCAGCCTGAGCGAGGCCGAGCAGAAGAAGGTGACCGGCGACCACAAGTTCTATGTGCCGATCACGATTCCCGTCCAGAAGGAAGTCATCGGGATGAAGGCTCCGGCGCGCTCCATCGCCTACGACGTCTGGTGGATTGCGCACAAGCAGATGTCGAACGACGCCGTATACAACATGCTCAAGGTCATCGCCGCGCCCGAGAACCTCAAGCAGCTGACCAAGACGGCGCGCTACTGGCGTGACCTGAGCGGCAACTTCAACGCCCTCAAGGTGCACAATATCTTCGTGCACCCCGCAGCCGCGCGTTACTGGAAAGAACGCGGCGTGAAGGTGCCCGACGAGGTCGTGAAAGGCTTCTGATTCTCGAAGCGCGGATGAAAATCCCGCGTTAAGATTCCGCCCGGGGAGGAGAAACCTGGAAAATCTTCTCCTCCCCGGGATTCTTTCGCTTCACGACTTTTCCCGGGATTGACGACTCAATCGCCCCTGCCAAGGTAAGGACGCCATGTTTCGAAACCTCTTGCCCATATTGATGAAGATCGGCCTCATATCGGACGAGATGGTCGTCCCGCGCGACCTGCGGGGTTATTCGCGCGTCATCGTCTCGATTATTTCCGTCGCGTTTTCCTACTTCTTCGTTCATATCTCCTACTTCGGTCCCCCGCGTTCGGAAATCTTCAAGGGCGTCTACATCCTGGCGACCGCCAGCTTGTGCATCCTCGTCTACAAGGGCAGGCAAAGGCCTGTCCGCGAGGGATTCGCCTATCTCGATGAAATCTTCTCGTTCCTCGCCATCGTCGTCATGTGCGCCACCCTGGCCCTGTGGGCGTATTGGGGCGCTTTCTTCGGCGACGTGCTCTGGACTGAGTTCATGGTCGGGGGAGCCTATCTGGTCGCCCTGCTCGGCGGTCTGTTCGGCGCGTTCCTCTACCGGTTTGAAGCCACCACGGAACGCGTATCGGAACTCCCCTCGCTCTCGGACTGGCTGTTCATCGTATCGGCCGTCGCCCCTATCATCTGGTGGAACATTTACAACATCGAACTCACCACGCGCATCGGCGGCCCCGTACCCACCTCGGTGGTCATATACACGCTGATGCTCGCGGCGGTGAGCTTCGACATCGCAAGGCGCGTCATCGGCCCCGTCATACCGTTCATCGGCTTCTTCTTCCTGATCTACAGCTTCAAGCCCATCGCGCAGATATCGCCGGGGCTTCTCTACCACGACGGCTTCGGGCTCGACCGCGTGACCGAGTTCCTGATGCTCGAGGCCGACGGCATCACCGGCCTGATCGTCGAGGTCTTCGCCACCTATATCGTCATCTTCGTCGTCCTGGGCGCCTTTCTGGAAAAGACGGGTCTGGGCGAATTCCTCATCGACGCCACCTACCGGGTGACAGGCCAGAAAACGGGTGGACCCGGACTCACGGCCGTCATGTCGAGCGGGCTGTTCGGCATGATCTCGGGCAGCGGCGTGGCAAACGTGGTGACGACGGGCACGTTCACCATTCCCCTCATGAAGCGGGTGGGCTACCGCCCCGAGTTCGCGGGCGCGGTGGAGGCGGCCGCATCGACAGGAGGGGCCTACATGCCGCCCATCATGGCGGGCGGGGCCTTTCTCGTCGCGCAACTCACCGAAACGTCGTATTTCGACATCGTCAAGATAGCGACGCTCCCGGCCATTCTCTACTACCTCTCGGTGGGCTACATGGTCTACATCCGCGCCGTGCGGCGCGGGCTCCACGGCGTCGACCCCGCGGAGCTGCCCCCCTGGAGCAGAATCATCCCGCGCCTCCACTTCCTGCTGCCCATCCCCGTGATGGTGTACTACCTCGTCATCGGCGATTCCGCGTTCCTGGCGGCCTTCAAGACCATCTGCCTCATCGTCATGCTCAAATCCTGCGAACTGCTCTCGAACATCAAGGCACCCACCGCAAACCGGACGGCACGCCCGTTCCTGGCCGTCTCTATCACATTCGGCGTCTTCTCCTATTTCTTCGGCCTCACGGTCGGCGCGCCGTTCTCGTGGTTCGCGGACACGCTTCGCGGAATGAACTGGGGAGACGCCCTGTTCTGGACGGTAGCAGCGTTCATCGTCCTGAAGCTCGGCGAAATCATCATGGCCGCGACGCGAGGCGAATCCGCGGACCCGGAATATGAATCGGGCCCGATTCTCTTCAGGCGGCTGTGGGAACTCCTTGTGGATATCGTCAAGATCACCTGGATATCGCTCGAGGCGGGCGCGCGGAACACGCTCGTCATCGGCTGCATCGCCTGTGTGCTCGGCATCCTGCTCTCCTGCGCGACGCAAAGCGACCTGTCGGGCCGCATCTCCATATTGTTGACCGAATTCAGCTTCGGCCTCCTGCCGCTCACCATCATATGGGTGATCATCGCGGGCTACATCGTCGGCATGGGCCTGCCCATCACGGCAAGCTACGTGGTGCTGGTCATATTCGGCGTCATCGCGCTCACCAACCTGGGCGTGCCGACCCTCCACGCGCACCTCATCTGCTTCTGGGTAGCCGTGGTGAGCGCCGTGACCCCGCCGGTCGCCCTGGCGGCCTACGCGGCGAGCGCCATTGCAGTATCGGACCCCGTGAAAACAGGCTTCCAGGCGCTGAAACTCGCTTCTTGGCTCTTCATCATGCCGTTCCTCTTCGTCTACACCCCGCTTCTTCTCGACGGCACGAGGACCGAGGTGACCATCACCTTCGTGGCCTGCGTCATCGGCATCGTCGGCTGGACCGGATGGATGGAGAACTTCATGACGCGGTACGCGAACGGCCTCGAGCGGGCGTTGATGTTCATCGGCTCCGTATGCCTCCTCCTGCCCGTGGGGAATTTCGTGGTATTCATTACCCCGCTGGAAGGAGATTTGAGGTATATCTCCTACGCCGTAGGCATCATCGCCCTCGTAGCGGTGCTCGTCATGCAGCGCACGCGCGGCGGCGAAGACCCCGTGCCCGCGTAATTCGCAAGACTCCCGAGAAGGAGGCACCATGAGCAAAACTCCTCCCGCTCTCAGGCGCATCCAGCACGTGGGCTTGAAGGTCCACGACCTCGATGAAGCGGTGGCTTTCTACAGCGACGTCATGGGCCTCCGGGTATCGGACCGCTACGAGCCGGGCGACAACCCCCACAGCCCGTGGGGGATATGCTTCATGCGCTGCGGCGAGGGACACCACGAGGTATCCCTCATCGCATACCCCAAGGAAGCCGGCTTGACGCCCAAAGAGGGCGGCATGCGGAAACCCGAAGTCGGCCTCCACCACGTGGCCTTCGAGGTGGGCTCCAAGGAAGAACTCGAAGCCTGGGCGACGCACATCCGCTCGAAGGGAATCAAGATCGCGGCGGGGCCGCTCGTCCACAGTCCCACGCACCCCGAGGGCGACGGCACGCTGGGCGAGAACCGCGCCTTCTACTTCCACGACCCGTGCGGAAACGGCATCGAGATTTTCTGCGACCTGGCCAGAATGGACTCAGGAACCAACCGCATCAACGAGGCGTGGTTCCGCGACAGGCTCGAGCGCGACGGTTTATCGCGAGACGACGCCGACCCGCCCCCCGCCTGGCGGCCCGGCATTTCGAGCATGGCGGACGCGAAAGAGAGATTCGGCCGGCCTACCGAGTGATGCAGCCATAGAACGCAGAGACAGACATATGCCAGAACATGACATCAGCACGCCCGAGAACTACGCGACGAGACCCACCAGCTACGGAATAATAACTGTCATCATAATTCTGACAATTCTCTCCTTTGTTGGAATATTGGACGACTTCGCCAAAGGGTATGTCGAGGAGACTAGAAACGAGTCCATCGGTATATATGCTATCTCTAAGAGCATCAACGCCGGAATTTCCGTATTGCAAAGCACACAGTTCAGCATAGGGATTGCGTCGGCCCAAATTGGCGAATTACTCGACCCAATAAATGACGCTGTCGAGCGGCTCTCCTCTGTCATTGTTTGGGCGATCGGCTCACTTTTCCTTCAGCAAATCGTTATCCAGGTTGTCGCGAGCTCCGTTTTCAATTGGGGGTTTGTAGTGATCGGTCTTGCGGCGTTATTGGGCCTAATTCTGCCAAATCTTGAGGGGCCTCGAAATTGGTTTAGCAAAACATCCAAAATCTCCAAAGACAACCTAGAACGCTGGAGTGGCAAGCTCGTTCGGGTATTCATCTTCGCCGCCATATTTCGCTTTATCGTCCCGGTATTCGTCCTCCTCAGTTGTGCGGTCAGCCAAATGCTGTTGGACTCGAAAATTGACGAGCACAAGGATAATTTGTCTCACTTCAAACAAGATTTAGACAATACGAAAAAACAAGTCATGGGCGATGCTGGAAACAACTCTCTCCATGCTCCTCGCTCAGATGAGAGAAAAACTCAAAAAGAGTCCGCATCAGAGACTTCCAGAAAACTTGAGTCGACGTCCCTGCAAAAACCCCGGATGTCGAACAAGGAAGCCGCCAAGAAACCCGATGAGAAGGCAGGATCAAGTTCATGGCTGAAGATACCCGACATCTCACAAATCGGAGATTGGGGAACGGCAAACTATACTCGCCTTAAAGAGTTCCTCAACAAACCCGGGAAGACGAGCAGGGAAGTTGTCGAGAAAGCCAGTGAATTCGGTAAAAAAGCCATCGACAAAGCCAGCGAAATAGGCAAGGCAACTGTTGAGCAATTCAGCAAAACAAGCAAAGAAATCGTAAATCAACCCGGAATAACAGGTAAAGAAGTTTTCGACAATGCCGCACAATTAAGCAAGGAAATGCTTGGAATAGTCGGAAAAATGAGCCAAGAAATGCTCGACAAAGCCACTCAAATGAGCAAGGAAATCCTCGATAAGACCAAAATATTAGGCAAGCCAATCGTTGCCATCGAAAAATTCGCTTTCAAAGCCGAAGAAATGATAACGAACATTACCATGCTACTTAGTGCAATCGCCGTCAAAAACATAGTTATCCCGCTTGTTTTTCTTCTGATTGCCTTAAAGTGTAGTCTTCCACTTGCCAGATATTCTATGAGATTGGCTTCCGGCTTGAGGCGAGACGCGAAAGAGTTGCAGGGTTATATCGAACGAGGGGATTGATAAGTTTCGCGAAACAATTTCGGATTCCTGTTTGAGCGGTAGCAGCGACACAATGGAGGGAAATATTACAATGACACACCGCGTCCTGAGCGTGGATGAGCGCACAAAAACGCAGCCGGCCCGCAGGGCATTCATGGAGGAATACCTGCACGCGGGCTATGAGTTTGTGGAACCCGAATCCTTTGATGACGCCGCACTGCTCGAGGCGGCCGCGGGCGCGTGCGCGCTCACAACCGGGTTCGCCCCCATCACGCGGGAGATGATGGAGGCGGGGCCGGAGATTAAAGTAGTCGGCAAGGTGGGCACCGGCGTGGACAACATCGACGTGGTGGCGGCCACCGAACTCGGCATCCCCGTCGCCAACGCACCCGGCTGGATGCGCTGCATCCCCGTGGCGGAACACGCGATGGCGCTCACCCTCATCATGGCGCGAAGGCCCTGGCTCTGGCCGGTCGGTGAGCGCAAGCTCCACGTTCAGCTTCAAGGCGCTGTGCTGGGTATCGTGGGCCTCGGGAACATCGGGGGGGCCCTCGCCAGGCGCGCCGCCGCCTTCGAGATGGAGATATGCGCCTACACGCGCACGCGGGGTAAGTTCAAACCCCAAGGCTTCGAGGTGGAAGAGGTGGAGACGCTGCACGAGTTGCTTGTGCGCGCAGACTTCGTGGCGCTCACCCTGCCCCTGACGCCTGAAAACCAAGGGATGATCGGTGAAAAAGAACTCGACCTGATGAAGGAGACGGCCTGTCTCATCAACGTCTCGCGCGGTTCCCACGTGGATACCGACGCGCTCGCCGACGCGGTCCGCGAGGGAAAAATCGCGGGCGCAGGCCTGGACGTGGTCGAGCCGGACCCCCTGCCCGGAGACCACCCGCTCCACGGGTTTCCCAACGTCGTGATGTCGCCCCACAACGCCGCCCAGACCGAAAGCGTCCAGCGTGAGAGCTACAAGCTTTTGTGCGATAATATCAAGCGGGCGGTGGAGGGAGAGAAAGTCACCTCGCTCGCCAATCCGGAAATCTACGAGTAAACGCGCCGCAAAGGAGATTCACGATGGAAGATACACCGGTTCGAGGCCTTGAGGGCGTCATCGCGGCCGACACGAAGATATGCTCCCTCGACGGCGTGAACGGGATTCTGGGGTATTACGGCTACGACGTGCCCGAGATGGTGCGCAAGAAGGTCACCTTCGAGGAGATCGTCTATCTCCTTTGGCACGGCGAACTGCCCACCCGCGAGAGGCTCAAGGAATTCGACCAGGCCATGAAGGCCGAGCGCGCGCTCTCGCCCGCCTTGATGCGCGCTTTAAGGCAGATACCCCCCGGTGAGCAGAGGACGGCGGCGCTGAGGGGCGGCGTCGGCATCCAGGGGCTTTTCGACGAAGAGGCGGAGGACGACTCCCCCGAGGCGAACCGCAGAAAGGCGCTCCGGCTCACCGCGAAGATGCCCACCATCGTCGCGGCCCAGCACCGCCTCGCGGCGGGCCTGAAACCCCTGAACCCCCGCCGGGGACTCGGACACGCGGCGAATTTCCTCTACATGATCACGGGCTTGGCTCCGGACAAGATCGACGCCCGCGCGCTCGACGCCACCCTCGTCCTCTACGCGGAGCATGAGTTCAACGCTTCTACCTTCGCGACGCGCGTCGTCACCTCCACGATGTCGGACATCTATTCCGCCGTCACGGCGGGCATCAGCGCGCTGAAAGGCCCGCTGCACGGAGGCGCCGGCCTCGCGGTGATGGAGACTTTAAGGGAGATCGGCGACATCGAGAACGTGGAGCCCTTCGTCGAGGCGGCGCTCGCCAGGAAGAGGCTCTTCATGGGCTTCGGCCACCGGGTCTACACCAGGAGCGGCGACCCCCGCGCGAGCGTGCTCATCGAACTGGCCGAGGAGGTGTGCCGCCAGCCCGGCCGCGACGCCAAGTGGTTCGACATGGCGCGTGCGCTCGACCACGCCGTTCAGAGCCGAAAGGGCGTCATCCCGAACGTGGACTTCTACTCGGCGCCGCTGTGGCAGGGTCTGGGAATCCCGATGGAGCTGTTCGTTCCCATCATCGCCATGTCTCGCGTCGCAGGCTGGACGGCCAACATCCTGGAGCAGCAGGCCGACAACCGCCTCATCCGCCCCCGGGCGCGCTACACCGGCCCCGAAAAGCGGCGCTACAGGACCATGAGAAGCCGTGGCTGAACAGGGCGCGCGCAGCCTCACGCAAAAGCTCATCGACGCGCATCTCGTCTCGGGCGCAGCGAGAACGCCGGGCGAAGAAGTCGAGATACGCATCGATCAGGTGCTTCTGCAGGACGCATCCGGCCCCACCGCCCTCCTCCACTTCGAGGCGATGGGCTTCGCGCGGGTGAAGCAGAAGATAGCCGTCATGTACGGCGACCACCAGACCATTCAGGTCAACAGCCTGCACACCGACGCCCACCGCTTCATGCTCGGCTTCTGCCGCAAGCACGGCATCCATTTCTCGAAACCCGGAAACGGCATCTGCCACAACGTGCATTTAGAGGAATTCTCGGTTCCGGGCGAAAGCCTCCTGGGCACGGATTCCCATACGCCGCAAGGGGGCGCCGTGGGAATGCTCGCCATAGGCGCCGGCGGCATGGACGTGGCGACCGCCATGGCGACGGGGGCGACCATCATCCCGCGGCCGGTCATCGTCGAAGTGAGGCTGTCGGGAAAACTGAAAGCCTGGGCCACGGCGAAAGACGTGATCCTGGAACTCCTGCGCCGTCACGGCGCGCGCGGGGGGATCGGCAAGTATTTCGAATACACCGGCCCCGGCCTCCGCACCCTCACGGTGCCGGAGCGCTTCACGGTCGCGAGCATGGGCACCGAACTGGGCCTCACGGGCAGCATCTTCCCGAGCGACGCGCAGACCAGGACGTTCTACGAGCGCATCGGCCGCGTGGGCGACTGGAAGCCGCAGGAGGCGGAGGCGGACGCAGCGTATGACGAGAGAATCGAACTCGACCTCGGCGACGTGCAGCCGCTGGTCGCCCTGCCCTCGAACCCCGAGAACGTGGTGCCCGTCACCGAAGCAACCGGCACGCCTATCCACCAGGTCATCATCGGAAGCTGCACGAACGGCACTTTCACCGACGTGGCCTCTTTCGCGCAGGTGCTGAGAGGCCGCAAGGTGGCGGACGGCGTCGACGCCATCGTCTTTCCGGGCAGCCGCCAGGCATTTGAGGAACTCGCGCGAGAGGGCCACCTGGCCGACATGCTCGCCGCGGGCGTCTGCGTCTCGGAATCCACGTGCGGCTCATGCCCCGGCTACGCCCACATCCCCGCGCCGGGCATGAACTCCCTGCGCGCGTTCAACCGGAACTTCAAGGGCCGCTCGGGACTGAGCGAGGACGCCGTGTATCTCGCGAGCCCCGAATTGGCCGCCGTAGCCGCCCTGCACGGCGAGATAAGAGACCCGAGGGACGAGGGCAAGGCGCCCGAGGTACTTCTGCCCTTCCGCTTCGCGAGCGACAGGACGGGAATCGTGGAACCGGCGGAAGACCCGGCGGCGGTGGAAATCATCCGGGGCCCGAACATCCAGCCCGTGCAGGTCGGAGAGGCGCCAGGGGATTCCTACACCGGGGAAATTCTCATCAAGCTGGGCGACAACGTCTCGACCGACCACATCAGCCCGGCGGGGGTCGACGCCATCACCTACCGGACGAACATGCCCGCGCTGGCCGACTTCACCTTCAGGCGCGTGGACGAGACCTTCGCCTCACGCGCGCGAGAGGCGGGCGGCGGCGTCATCGTCGGTGCCAAGACTTACGGGCAGGGCTCGGCCCGCGAGCAGGCGGCCATCTGCCCGATGATTCTGGGCGTCCGCGCCGTCCTCGCCAAGAGCTTTGCGAGAATCCACCGGGCGAACCTCATCAACTGGGGCATCCTGCCTTTGACGTTCGTCAATGAGGACGATTACGAAAAAGTGGACGCCGGGCAGAAACTCTCGATATCGAACATCCAGGACTCGCTACTTACCGGCTCATTCCAGGTCGAAAACAGCGATACGGGCCACGTATTCGGTGCAGCCTGCGCGCTCACAGAACGCGAGCGGCAAATGCTCGCCGCGGGGGGCGCGCTGGCCCTGGCGAGAATCGAAGGGGGCGGCTCCTGACATGGCGCAAATAAAATATCCGGCGGTGTTCATGCGCGGCGGCACAAGCCGCGCCATCGTCTTTCACGAGAAAGATCTGCCCGAAGACCAGGCCGGGCGCGACGCCATATTCCTGAAAGCCCTGGGCAGTCCCGACCCGAACGGACGCCAGCTCGACGGTTTGGGGGGCGGGATATCCTCTTTAAGCAAAATCGCGGTGGTAGCGCCCTCCGAGCGCGCGGACGCGGACGTGGATTTCACCTTCGCGCAGGTGGGCGTGACGGATGAAACCGTGGACTACGTCGGCACCTGCGGAAACATATCGAGCGCTGTCGGGCCGTTCGCCGTGGACGAGGGATTGGTTGAGATAGATGACGGAACCACCACCGTGCGCGTCTACAACACGAACACGGGCAAGACCTACCACGCACGCTTTCCGGTGGAAGAAGGCGCGGCGGGCGTGGGCGGTGCGTACGAACTGCCGGGCGTCTCTGGCGCAGGCGCGCGCATCACGCTCGAATTCATGGACCCCGGCGGCGCGGCCACCGGAAAACTCCTGCCCTCGGGCAACGCGGTGGACACCATCGAGATCGAGGGGGTGGGAAGCGTCGAGGCGAGCATGGTGGACGCCACCAACCCGATGGTCTTCGTCCGCGCAGCCGACCTGGGCCTTACCGGCGGAGAAGGACCCGGCCTCATCGACGCCCAAGTCGAGGTGATGGTGAACCTGGAGCAGATACGCGCCGAGGCGGCGGTGCGCATGGGGCTTGCGCGCGACAGGCGGGAGGCTTCCGAGAGCGTGCAGGCGGTGCCGAAGGTGGTGCTCGTCGCCCCGCCGCTGGAATACATGGACTTGAAAGGCGAGATTATCGCTGCGGATGACTGCGACATCACAGCCCGCATCATCTCGATGGGAAAGACCCACCGCGCCTTCGCCCTCACGGGCGCGATGTGCCTCGCCGTCGCCGCGCGGATTCCGGGCACCGTGACGCACGAGGCCGCCCGAAGTAGCGATGGCGACATCCGTCTCGGGCACCCTTCCGGCGTCCAGACCATAAACGCGGTGGTCGCTGAGACACCCGAAGGCCCACTGGCCGAGAAGGTAATCGTCTACCGCACGGCGCGCAGGCTCATGGAAGGCATGGTCTGCGTGCCCGCCACTTCCTGAAGCGCGTGCAGGGAAACGCCCGCACTCTTTGCACCTCCGTAGAAAACCCTTGTTTTCACGCCGGTTCAACGCGGCTTTCACTCGCAGGGATCGCATGTGGGGTTGTTGAAAAAGTCCCAATGAATGAGGATTCGACGCGACCGACGAGAAAAGAGACATCACTCCCCCCTTGAGGGGGAGTCAACGAGACAAGGGCGAAGCCCGCAGGCGAGTTGGTGGGGGGAGCTTTTATCCGTGGCATGTCCCCCCACCGATTCGGCCTTCACATAAACCGCTCGGCCTCTTCGACTCCCCCTCAAGGGGGGAGTGAAATTCAAGACCCTCGAGGGATCAAACCCAACCTTTAAGTGGTTTTTCAACACCCCCTGTCAGGGGGGCTTTTTATTTCGACCCTCGCCGGGAGGTATGATGGTTTTGTAGGGTCAGACCTGCGTGTCCGCCCGCACCACGAATCGAACAAATACAAAAGAATCAAACAGAGACTACAAGAAGAACATCGACAAGACGGATTCCAAGATCAGGGCGGACACGCAGGTCCGCCCCTACGATTACCCGTTTTTGCGCCGTTAGTCCGCCGCGCCCGCCTACCTCCGCTCCCCCGTCACGAGCCACACGCCCGTCGCCGTCAGACAAGCGCCGACCAGCAGATGCCAGCCCAGTTGCTCGCCCAGGTAGAGGGCGCTGCCCATCACGCCGACGATGGGCGTCATGAAGAAGAACACCGATATCTTTGCGGGCGAATACCTGAGCAGCAGATGGCCCCAGTAGGCCAGGAGCAGCGCGCTCGCCAGGACGCCCATGTAGAACACCGCGAAAATCTGCGGACCGCCGATATGGCTGATACCGAAATTGGGTTGTGCGAATGACAAGAGGAAATAGGTCGGCGCGCCGATGAGCATGGACCATCTGGCGATCGAGGTGACGTCGGATTTGCTGAGATAGCGGCGGTAGTGGATCGTCTGCGTCGCCCATCCTGCGGCAGCGATGAGAATGAAGAAATCGGCCTGCATGGAGCCGCCCGCGTCGAGGCTGTTCGAGAACACCGTGACGGTGCCCGCCATCGCCGTCGCGAAGCCGAGCGCCCGCACTAGGGTGATGCGCTCGCCCGTGAGAAAGAGGGCGCTCAGCAGCATCACCCAGACGGGCTGCGTGTAGAGCAGCACCGAGGCGCGCGCGGCGGCGGTTCCGAACATCCCCTGGTAGAGGAACCAGACGTAGGCGTTGTGCATGAGGGCGTTCAGGATGCGGTGGCCCTTCTCCTTCCAGGGGTCGTGGTAGGTCACGCTCTCGGGGATGCGCATCACCAACCTGTAGAGCGTGAGGGTCAGCACCCCCGCGCAGCAGCGCATCCATACGATGGCGTAGGGGGTGAGACCTGCGTAGGCGCCCTTGATGACGGGCTGCGCCATCCCCCACACCGTCGTGAGGAGGAGCGAGCCCAGCACCAGTTCGAGCGTCATTCCCAAATCGGCGGATGGTTTCGGTGAGGCCGGGTGTCTGTTCAATCGTTCTCCCCGGAGGCGCGGGGCCGCTCGCATATCTCGACGCGGATGTTCTCGGGTCCCTTGATGAAGGCGATCATGCGGCCGCCCACGCCCGCGGGCACGGGGGCCATGTCAACCTCCGCACCACGCTCTACCAAGCGAGCGACGCTCGCCGCCACGTCGTCCACCGCGACACCTAAGTGATCCAGGCCGTGCGTGAGCTCAGGCGCGACGGCGTCCGGCTCGTCGCCGGGGCGGTAGCCCCGGATACGCAGGTCTCCCTCGCCCAGCTTGTAGATGGCGTAGGGCGCGCCCTTGAAGTCCTCCTCGTAGGAGATGCACTCGAGGTCGAAGACGTTCTCGAAGAAATCCGCCATCGCGCGGACGTCGCGCGTCAGGAAGTGGACGTGGTCGTACCTGAATTCCACAATAAACTCCTTTCGTGATTGTTCAACTTCACACGCTCATATTACGCTGAACCGAGAATCCCACAGGAAGCGCGGTTTGCACAAACGATTTTCATCTTGAGGGGTCGGGCATCCCGAGGGGAATGCCCGATGAAAAAACCTGATTCGATGATTCGGCGTATATAGCCTATAGGCGAGGGAGGAAATTTCACTCCCCCCTTGTGGGGGAGTCGAGGAAGCCGAACCGACAGGTGAAGGCTGACTCGGTGGGGGGTAAAACGCGTTTAAATGCCATTCCGAATTATACCCCCCACCGAATCGCTTTCGGGCTTGCGCCCTCAGCGCTTCGTCGAGCTTTCCCCTCGGGAAGCTCGACCCTCAAGGGGGGAGTGGTTCGTTGGCGTTCTACAAGGAGGAAGGTGTGATGTCCCCTGCCTTTCCAGCCGGTTCCATTCACCGGATAATGAAATCATAACCTTTTCAACAACTCACCTTGAAGAAAGGATGACCATGCCGAAGACGAAAATCATTGGCGAGGAGCACCGGGCGCATCGTGACGGAGCCGACCTGTTCTTGTGGAGAAAGCGAAAAGAGGGCCTCGAAAAACCGCGAGGCGCCGTGCTCCTCGTGCACGGCTCGTCCATGGCCTCCACGCCCACGTTCGACCTCCAGGTGAAATCGCGGCCCGGATACTCCCTGATGGACCATCTCGCCGAGCGCGGCTACGACGTCTGGTGCGTGGACTGCGAGGGCTACGGGAGGTCCACCAAATCGAGGCGGGTCTCCTGCGGGATCGAGCGCGGCGCGGGGGACGTTCTCGCGGCGGCGAACGTGATCCGGCGAGTCAGCAGGAAGAACGCGCTTCACCTCTACGGCATCTCGTCCGGCGCGCTGCGGGCCGCTTTGTTCGCGCAGAAAAACCCCCGGCGCGTGAAGCGGCTGATTCTCGACGCCTTCGTATGGACGGGCGAAGGAAGCCCGACCCTCGCGGAGAGAAGCAAGCGGTTCCGTGGCGTGGCCTCCACGTCAAGAAGGCCCGTGAACGCTGAGTTCATCAAGAGCATCTTCACGCGCGATCATCCCGGCACGGCCTACCGCGACGTCATCAGTGAATACGCAGAGGCCATCTGCGCGCTGGACGACACGATCCCCAACGGGACGTATATCGACATGTGCGAGCGCCTGCCGCTGGTGAACCCCAAAAAAATCACCGCCTCGGTGATGATAACGCGCGGGCAGTTCGACGGCATCGCCCATCTCGACGACCTGGTGGAATTCTTCAAACTGTTGCCGAATCCCGACAAGCAGTTCGTCATGATGCCGGGGATCGCCCACGCGAGCCTGCAGGAGAAGAACCACGACATCGTCTACTACCTGATCGAGCGCTTTTTCAGCCAGCCCGAGCCCGTTTTCAAGGGTTGAAGGCGCCCGGCGGCGGGAACGGGGCCCCGGGCGCAGCGCACTGGGCTGTTGAAAATGACTGTCTGCGACCCCCGCCAACGCCTCTTTCCTCACCCTGAGTAGCCGCCGGAGGCGGCGTATCGAAGGGCGGGGGAATCGAACGCCCCGCGCCGATGCGAGAAGGCATCCTTCGATACGCGGCTTCGCCGCTACTCTGGATGAGGCAGAGAGGACTTTTTCAATAACTCCCTCGCTTGATTCGCGCGGGGCAATGGGGCTAGATTAGGGCCATCTATTCGTACAGACGGCAGGGGCGAGAGCGTCCCTTATCGAAAAGCGAATGAATTCTTATCCCTCAAGCAGAAAGGCGCTTCCATGGAAACCCAGGACTGGTATTCCGTCAACAATTTCGCTCCGGGCAGCTATCAAATCACCGAGGGCGGCAGGTTCAACATGCTCCTCCTGGTGGGAGACGAGAAGGCGGTCGCCATCGACGGCGGCATCGGCATCGCGAACCTGAGGAAACTCTACGAGAGCATCACGGACAAGCCCATCGACTTCGTCCTCACCCACACGCACTGGGACCACGTGGGCGCGGCATCGCAGTGGGACAGCGTGGGCGTCCATCCCGCCGGCAAGGACCTCCTCGCCAACGATTTGTCGAAACTCGAACAAGGCTTCCTGAACATGTGGAAGAACAACGGGAACACCTTCCCCGACTGGTTCGACGAGGACGCCTACGGCATCAAGCCCGCCACGTTCGGCTGGACGCTCTCAGAGGGCGACACGTTCGACCTGGGCAACAGGAAGTTCCACGTCTACGAGACGCCCGGCCACTCGCCGTGCAGCATCTCGCTCTATGACGAGCGCGAGAAGATTCTCGTATCGGGCGACCTGATCCGCTGTGAGGAATACCTCTTCCTGCAAGTGCCCACGGCGGTGCTCTCCGACTACGCGCCCTCGCTGCGCAAGCTCGAGAAAGTCGCCGCGGAGAACGAGGTGCGCTGGATCACCTCGGGCCACACCGACCCCTACCCGGACCCCTCCATCATCGGCGAGATGGCGCAGAACATGGAAGACCTCGAAGCGGGCAAATGCGAGCCTCCCGCCAAGGTGGACGGCGGCGCATGGGGCGAAGTGGACGAGTACGTCTTCCCCCGCGTGAAGGTATGGATTCAGGACCACGCGAGAAAGTAACCCTCTGAAAAGAGACGCCATGGACACGCAAGGCTGGTATGAGGTCATCGAGTTCGCGCCGGGCGCCTATCAGATATCAGAGGCCGGGCGGTGGAACATGTTCCTCCTCGTGGGAGAGGAGAAGTCCCTCTCGCTCGACGGCGGAATCGGCGTGGGCAGCGTGCGCAGGCTATGCGAGTCGATTACCGATCTGCCGGTGGAGCACGTCCTGACCCACACGCACTGGGACCACGTGGGCGCAATCCACGAGTGGGAGGCGGTGGGCGTTCACCCGAACGGGGAGGACAAGCTGGCGAACGACTACAGCGCAGGCTGCAAGGATTTCGTGAATACCTGGGACGGAATACCCTTTCCCGAAGGGTTCGAGCCTGAGACCTTCACCATACCGCCCGGAAAATTCGGCCGGGCGGTGCAGGAAGGCGACGTCATCGACCTCGGCGGCAGAAAAATCCACGTATACGACACGCCGGGGCACTCGCCGTGCAGCATCTCCTTGTACGATGAAAAAGAGCGCGTGCTCATCTCGGGCGATCTGGTGAAGCCCGGCCAGCCGCTCTTCATCCAGGTGCCGACGGCCGTCCTCTCCCAGTACGGCCCTTCGATGCGCAGGCTCCAGCGAATCGCGGAAGATAACGACGCCAGATTCGTCTGCTCGGGCCATACCGACCCGTGCGAGGATATCGCCGTCATCGGACGGATGGCGCAGTTCGTGGAGGAAGTAGCCGCCGGCGAGCACGAGCCGCCCGCCAAGGTGGAAGCCGGAAAATGGGGCGTCGTGGACGAGTACGTCTCCGGCGACATGAAGATATGGACGAACGACAACGCGAGAAAATAGCGGAGGATCAACCCAAGTGAACGCCTCGGACATCATTTGGCGGCCGGATGAGGATTTTCTGACGAACAGCCACGTCGCCAAGCTGATGAAAAAGCTCGGTATGACGGATTACCGCGACTTCCTCAGGTGGTCGGTCGAGGACATCCGCCGCTTCTGGGCGGTCGTGCTGGAAGACATGGGGCTTGACTGGTACAGGCCCTATGACGAGTTGCTGGACCTGAGCGGCGGCTTCCCGTGGGCGAAGTGGTTCATCGGAGGCGAGACGAACCTCGTCCTGAACTGCATCGACCGCCACGTGGCGGGTGGCCGCAAGGACCAGACCGCCCTCGTCTGGGAGAGCGACGGTGGAGAAACCCGCACGTTCACCTACGCGGAACTCTCTGCGGAAGTATCGCGCCTCGCGAACGCCATGCGCGAAATGGGTCTCAAACCCGGCGACGTGGCGGGCGTGTTCCTCCCCATGGTGCCCGAAGCCGCCATCGTCATGTACGCGTGCTTCAAGACGGGGGTGGCCGTGCTGCCCGTGTTTTCGGGCTTCGGGCCCGAGGGTCTGGCCGAGCGGTTGATACACGCCGAGGCGCGCATCCTCTTCACGGTGGACGGCGCCGTACGCCGGGGCAAGAAGGTTCCCTTGAAAGGCACGGTGGACGCTGCGCTGGAGCGCGGCACGAAGGTGGAGAAAGTGGTCGTGCTCGAACGCTCGGGCGACGCCGTTCCCATGAAGGAGGGGCGCGACGTCTCCTGGGACGATTTCGTTGCGGGAAAAGCCTCGCAAGCGGAGACCGAGCGCCTGCCCGCCGACGCCGTCTCGATGATCATGTACACCTCTGGCACGACCGGCAAGCCCAAGGGCACCGTCTACACCCACGCAGGGCTGATGAGCGGCCCGGGGCGCGAACTCAAGTATTGCCTCGACATGCGGGACGGCGACACCGTCTTCTGGGTGACGGACTTCGGCTGGGTCATGGCGCCCTATGAACTCGTGGGCTCTCACTTCAGCGGCCACTCGTGCCTGCTCTATGAGAGCGTGCCGAACCACCCCGCGCCGGACCGCCTGTGGCAGATCATCGCGAGGCACGGGGTCACCCACCTGGGGCTTTCCCCGACGGCGGTGCGGGTCCTGATAAGCGCGGGCGATGAATGGGTGGAAAAACACGACCTCTCTTCCCTGCGCGTGCTGGGCTCGACGGGCGAACCCTGGGACCCGGAATCCTACATGTGGTATTTCGAAAAAGTGGGCGGCGGGCGGTGCCCCATCATGAACATATCGGGCGGCACAGAGATCGGCGCATGTCTCCTGCAACCCCTGCCCGTCATGGACTTAAGCCCCTGCACGCTGGGCGCTCCCGCCATGGGCACGGACGCCGACGTGTTCGGCGAAGACGCAAAACCGATTCGCGGCGAGGTGGGTCACCTGGTGCTCAAACAGCCCATCCCCTCGCTCACCAACGGCTTCTGGAAGGAGCCGGACCGCTACCTGGAGACCTACTTCTCCCGCTGGGAGGGCGTGTGGTACCACGGCGACTGGGCCAAGGTGGACGAGCAGGGGCTCTGGTATCTCTACGGGCGGTCCGACGACACCATCAAGGTTTCGGGCAAGCGCGTGGGGCCGAACGAGATCGAATCGGAACTCATCAAGCACCCCGGCGTCATCGAGGCCGCCGTCGTGGGGACGCCGCACCCGGTGAAGGGAGAGGGTCTGACGTGTTTCGTCGTCATGCACGACACCTATCAGCCGAGCGACGCGCTGCGCGAGGAGTTGAAGGATCAGGCGGTGGAATATCTCGGAAAGAGCCTGCGGCCCGATGAGGTCAGGTTCGTCAAAGCCCTGCCCAAGACGCGCTCCGCCAAAATCGTGCGGGGCGCCATCAAGAAGGTCTACCTGGGTGAACAGGTGGATCACATGGACCTGAACTCGCTCGAAAACCCCGCACACCTGGACGCCATCAAGGAAGCGGTGTAGCCATGCCCGAAGAAATCATCTGGCGGCCGAACGAGGATTTTCTCGAGAACTCGAACGTCGCCCGCTTCATGAAAAAACAGGGTCTGGCGAGTTACGAGGCGTTGATTGATTATTTCAGAAAAGACGTCGGCCGCTTCTGGTCGGCCATCGAGAAGGACATGGGCGTCTCCTGGTACAGGCCGTATGACGAGATAATGGACCCATCGGGCGGCCTGCCCTGGACGAAGTGGTTCGTGGGCGGGGAGCTCAATATCGTCCACAACTGCATCGACAGGCATCTTACAACGCCCAAACGCGACAAGACGGCCCTCATCTGGGAGGGGGACGGCGGCGAGGTGCGCCGGTATACCTACGCCGAGATGAACGCCCACGTCTGCCGGCTGGCGAACGCCATGCGCGGGATGGGGATGCGCCCCGGCGACAGCGCCGGCATTTTCATGCCCATGCTGCCCGAGACGGTGTTCGCCATGTTCGCGTGCCTGAAAGTCGGAGTGGTCGCGATTCCCATCTTCTCGGGCTTCGGCCCCGAGGCGGTCGCCGAGCGACTCGAGCACGCAGAAGCCAGGCTCGTGTTCACGTCGAACGGAGGGATGCGCCGGGGCAAGGAAATCGGTGTGAAGGACCTGATGGACAAGGCCCTGGACCACGGAACCCAGGTCGAAAAGGTGGTGGTCTTTAAGAGAACCGAGACGAACGTCCCCATGCAGGAGGGGCGCGACGTTTACTGGGATGATTTCATCGACGGTCAACCCGAGGATGCCGAAACCGAGCGCCTGCCCGCCGAGGCCCACTCTCTCATCATTTATACTTCGGGCACGACGGGAAAGCCGAAAGGCACGGTGCACACCCACGCGGGGTGCATGCTGAACGTGTCCAAGGAGATCCGCTACTGCATGGACCTGCGCGATGAGGATACCTTGTTCTGGGTGACGGACATCGGCTGGATGATGGGTCCCTGGAAGATGATAGGCGTTCAGTTCGGGGGCGGCACCTATCTGATTTACGAGGGCGCGCCCAACTGGCCCGAACCCGACAGGCTCTGGAAGATGCTGAGCGACCACGGGGTCACCATCTTCGGCGTCTCGCCCACCGCCGTGCGGCTCCTCATCAGCATGGGCGATGAATGGGTGGAAAAACACGACCTCTCGAAGCTGCGCGTGCTGGCCTCGACCGGCGAACCCTGGGACCCCGAATCCTACATGTGGTATTTCGAAAAAGTGGGCGGCGGGCGGTGCCCCGTCATGAACATATCGGGCGGCACCGAGCTTTGCGGCTGCATACTCCAGCCCTACCCCATCGTCCCGCTCACGCCGTGCTCGCTCGGCGGCCCGGCCCTGGGTTCTGACGCCGACGTGTTCAACGAGGAGGGCGAACCCGTGCGCGGTGAAATCGGCCACCTCGTGCTCAAACAGCCCGTCCCTTCGATGACCAAGGGTTTCCTGAAAGACGATGCGCGCTTCCTCGAGACGTATTTCTCGCGCTGGCCGGACGTCTGGTACCACGGCGACTGGGCGCGCCTGGATGCGGACGGGCAGTGGTATCTCTTCGGGCGGTCGGACGACACCATCAACATCGCGGGCAAGCGCGTGGGACCCGCCGAGGTGGAGTCCGCCCTCATCCGGCATCCCGCCGTGGTGGAGGCCGCCGTCATCGGCGCGCCGCACCCCATCAAGGGCGAGGGGCTATGCTGTTTCGTGGTGCTGGCCGCGAATCAAGAGCCTGCCGACGCGCTGCGCGAGGAACTGAAAGAAGAGACCGTCAAATATCTGGGAAAGAGTCTCAGGCCCGATGAGGTGAAGTTCGTCGAGGCGCTGCCCAAGACGCGCTCGGCCAAAATCGTTCGCGCCGCCATCAAGAAGGTCTATATGGGCGAGGACCCCGCGAGCATCGACACCTCATCCATCGAGGTCCCGGAGTTTTTACGCGCCATCAAAGAGGCGCGATGAGGTGTCGCTCCTGAACTGCCCCGAATGCGGGGGGCTCCTGAGCACAGAAGCCGAATCGTGTCCCCACTGCGGCTATCCGCTCAGAAAGGGCGGCATCGCGGGCGTCTTCAAAGCCATCGCCCAGATCCCGTGTTTCGTCGCCGGGTTGATCCTCATCTTCATCTTCCTGTTCTTCGGCCTGATTCTCCTGGACGTCTACTACTTCCACGGACTGCTCTTCAAGTTGTTCGGGGTCGAGACCCACGTCACCACTTTCTAGGCGCAGGCGTACGGGATTGTTGGAAAAACCCGCAGAAGGAGCGCACTAGATTTCACTCCCCCCTGAGGGGGAGTGAAATGCAAAGGCGTTCGCGCTACCCAAATTCACTTGCCGGGACTTTTTCAACAACCACTCGCACCTGCTCCGGCCATTCTCCGTCAGTTCATGATCATGCGCGGGAGCCAGAGCACGAGTTCGGGAAAGATGATCGTCAGGGCGACGACGATGAGCGACAGCAGAATATAGGGAATCGCCAGGACGGCCAGCCGCTCGAATGGCAGTTCCGTGACCGGGATGAGCGCGTAGAGCACCATGCCAACGGGCGGCGTGAGCAGGCCGATCGTGAGGGCGACTGTCATCACCACCCCGAAATGGATGGGATCGATGCCGAATTTCTCCGCCGTGGGCAGCAGTATCGGCGTCAGGATCAGGATGGCGGGGGTCTCCGCCATGAAGCAGCCGACGATCATCCACAGTATTGTGAACAGGAGGAGCAGGAACGTCGGGTCGGTGGTGATCTGCGTGATCAGCGCGGCCAGGGCGTCTGGCACCTGCCCGCGGATCATCACCACGCCGAACGCCGAGGTGAAGGCGATGACCAGCATGATGACGGCCGTGTCGATCATCGTCCCCTTGATCTCGCGCATCAGGTGACGCCAGCCGTATTCCCGGTAGAAGAGAAGCCCCAGCACCATCGCGTAGAACGCCGCGACGGCGGCCGCCTCAGTCGGGGTGAAGATGCCCCCGTAAATGCCGCCGATGATGATGACGGGCGTCATGAGCGGCAAAAAGGCGTTCCGGAACGAGACGAGAAGCTCGCGGATTCCCGCCATGGAGCCTGACGGGTAATTACCCCGGCGGGCGCGGTAGCTCACGTAGATGATGAAGCAGATCGCCATCAGCGTGCCGGGGATGACGCCGCCCAGGAACAACGAGCCGATGGATTCTTCCGCGATGACCCCGTAGGCCACGAGCGGGATGCTCGGGGGGATGATGGGGCCGATCAATGAGGATGCCGCCGTAATGCCTGCACTGAAATCCCTGTCGTAGCCCTCCTGCAGCATGGCGCGCATCTCAACCGTGCCGAGTCCCACGGCGTCGGCCGTCGCCGCGCCCGACATGCCCGCGAAGATCATGCTCGCAAGGACGTTCGCGTGACCCAGCCCCCCCTTCAGGGGACGCGACACCACGCTCACGAAGCCGAAGAGCCGCTCCGTGATGCCGCCCACGTTCATGAGCCTGCCGGTCAGGAGGAAGAACGGGATGGCCAGCAGGAGGAAGTTGTTGATCTTGGCGAACGCGAGCCGCGCGATCATCGACGAAGTGCGCGGGTCCAGGAAATCTCCGAAGAAATAGCCCGCCCCCACCATGGACACCGTGCCCGCGCCGAACCCCACCGGGAAGCCCAGCATGATCAGGATGACGAGTGCGAATGCCAGAAAGGCGTAGGCGGCCATCGTTATATGGTTTCCTTCGTGTCGTCAGACCCCGAGAACAAGGCCCGTAAACTCTCTGCGAACCAATAGAGAACGTAAACTATGGTCAGCGCGACCGCGATGCACTCGATGAGGTAGAGATACCCGGTGCGCAGCCAGGAGATGGCGATCATGTAGGATTCCCAGGTGACGGAAACCATCGCCCAGGCGCCGCGCAGTAGAAAAATCAGGAAAACGAGGATGACGGCATGGAACAGCATTCCGACGAGCGCGCGGAGGCGGGGCGGGAGGCGGTTCAAGAGAAAATCGACGACGATGTGGCGTTTTTCCGCGACGCCGATGGCTATCCCCAGGAACACGCTCGTGATGAAGAGGATTCTCGCCAGCTCTTCGGTCCAGTCGACGGATATGGCGAGCTTGCGGAAGAGAATCTGCGCCCACGTCGAGAGGAGCATGCCGCAAAACCCGACGAGGGCGACGCCCGTGACGAGTCGAGTCACGTTTCGCAAAATTGCCCTGGGCGAGCGTGAATTCACGAACCCGGAACCCTCCGCATGGATAGACTCAGGAGAAAACCTCAAGACCCCCCCGGCGCCCCGCGAACCAGCTCACGAAGCGCCGGAGAGTTACTGGAGAATTGTCGTTACATCGCCTGTTTGGCGATATCATCGAGCAGTCCGGGACGGCATTTTTCCTTTGCGAACTTTTGAACAATCGGCTCGGCGATTTTCTTGAAGGCCGCGACGTTCGGCTTGACGACCTTCATCCCCTTGGCTTTGAGCTTGGCCTCGACGGCGGCGAACGACTTCCAGACGGCGTCGGTCATCCAGTCGATGGCCTTCTTCGCCTCCTCGTCGAAGATTTTCTTGTGCCCGGCGCTCAGGGATTTATAGAACCCGTTGTTGGCCGAGACGACAAAATAGCTCCAGACGTGGCCCGTGAGGTTCAGGTAATTCTGCACCTCAAAGAAGTTCGACCCGTAGATGGTGCCGAGCGGGTTTTCCTGCGCCTCGACCGTCCCGGTCTGTAGCGCGCCGTAGAGTTCCTTGAACGACATCGGCACGGGGTTCGCCCCGAACTCCTTGAAGACGCGCTGGCGCAGCTTGTTCGTGATGCGCACCTTGATGCCCTTCATGTCCGAGGGGTTCTTGACGGGCACTTTCGAGGTGAGGTTCCGCGCGCCGCGGTGCCCCACGCCGACGATACGGATGTTGTGCTTCTTCTCGAGGACGGAGCTCACCTCTTTTCCGAGCGGCCCGTTCCACACCTTGAGTCCGTGATTGCCGTCCTTGTAGACGAACTCCGCTTCCATGCACTGGTATTCCTTCACGAGGTGGTGCACCACGACAGGCCCCGCCACGTGCAGCTGAATCTCGTTCGTCCCCAACTGCTGGAGCAGTTGCTTGTCGCCGCCCAGGGCGCCGCCGGCGATGATCTGCATGTCGAGTTCGCCCTTCGAGCGCGTCCGCATGGCGTCGGCCCAGCGCTGCATGGCCTGGACGCTGAATTCCTTGGTGCTGTTCGTCGTGCCCAGCGTGAATTTCACCTTTGCGGCATCGGCGGCGGGCGAAATGAGCGCCACACAAACCAACAACGCAACGATTGCAAAACCGGTTCTCAACGATTTCATCCGAAATTCCCCCCTAGAGTTGTCTTTCCAGAAACCCGGCCTTACACCCGAAGATCCCCGAAACGATCAAAGGCGCTCGGCGCTGAGAAAATAATCGTTGCCTTTATGGACAAGAAATGGACAAGAAATGGACAAGAAATGGACAAGAAATGGACAAGAAATGGACAAGAAATGGACAAGAAAACTATCATAAGAATCCTCCCAAAGTCAAGAGCAAGGCGGGCTATTCGCGCCCTCGTTCACGGGGTCGTTGAAAAAGTCCCGGGGAGCGATTTTGGTTACACGCGCGCTTTTGAAGTTCACTCCCCCCTTGGTCGAGATATCAATACTCGTGTAGGTCGGACATATATGTCCGACCTACAACAGAAACGGCATTGACGCCGGTATTAAGGCAGTGGTCAATGCAGAGCGAGAAGGACTTTTTCATCGGGGTTGTTGAAATAGTCCTCTTTGGGGTCGGGTTAAACCATCCTCACCTTGCAGAGCGCCAAACAATTACTCCCCCCTTGAGGGGGAGTCGAAGAGCTGAGGGCGTAAGCCCGAAAGCGATTCGGTGGGGGGTATAACTCGGAGTGGCGATAAAACGCGATTCACCCCCCACCGATTCAGCCTTCGCACAAAACGCTCGGCTTCATCGTCGGCTTTCCCCTCGGGAAGCCGACCCTCAAGGGGGGAGTGAATTTGAAACCCGACCGAGGAGAAAGGGAACACTCCCCCCACTTGAAGGACTTTTTCAACAACCACGCGAACCCGCCCGGCCCTTGTTCCTGCTCCTTCGAATGGCTAAGCTGGCGCTTCGTTACGTCACAGGCAAGCAGGGGATACTTTGGACTACTCGACGCATGAGCTACTGGCGGTCGGGATCGCCGCCTTTTTCGTCGGCTTTCTGAAAACCACTTTCAGCTCCGGGATCGGCATCTTCCTCGTCCCGATCATGATCATGTTCTGGCCCACGCGGTTCATCATCGGCATCATCGCCGTCCTCATGTGGGTGACGGACTTCTTCGCCATCCCCATGTTCTGGAAGCAGTGGGAGAGCCGCTATCTCCGCTACCTGGTGCCCGGCTTCTACATCGGCATCATCATCGGCGTCTACGCGCTGGTGAACCTGCCCGACTACTGGCTGAGAAAGGGAATCGGCGTCACCTGCGTCTTCTTCGCCGGGCTGTTCATCTGGCGTCAGTTCCAGGGGGAGATCAAGCCGCCGCCCGTCAGTCCTCAGGCGGGCGTGGGAATCGGGATAGGCGGCGGAATCATCAGCGCCATGTTCCACTCGGGCGGCCTCGTGCTGAGCCTGTTCTTCGTCAGCCAGGGCATGTCCAAAACGGCGATAGTGGCGAGCATCCTCATCGTGTGGTTCTGCGTGAACCCGTTCAAGGTCGGCTCGCTCTGGTACGGGGGCGTCGTGCAGACGCCGATGCTCGTGGCGGGGGCTCTCGCCTTTCCGCTCGCCTGGGCCGGAAGCTGGTGCGGCAGGCAGGCGCTCCGTAAAATCCCCCAGAGAGGATTCACCTTCATCCTCCTGCTCCTGTCCCTCATCACCGCCCTCCGCCTTCTGCTCGAGACGAACTAGGGATGCCGGATTTCACCCTCATCGAGTGGTGCTTCGTGCTCGCGGCGGCGTTTTGCAACGGGTTTCTCGTGCGCACGTTCGGGGCGGGCGTGGGCCTGGTGATCACCCCCTTCCTCATATTCGCGTTCTCGCCCTCGTTCTCGCTGGGCCTCATCGCGATGTTCAGCTGCTGGTCGGGCCTGGGGTCGGCGCCGCATTTCTGGGGAAAATGGAACCTGCGCTACGTGCTCCTGCTGGCGCCCGGCATCGTGGTCGGGCTGGCCGGCGGCGTCTGGCTGCTCACCTGGCTCCCGGGCGCGGGGCTGAAACTCCTGATCGGCGCCATCTGCTTCTCGCTCGCCTCCTACCAGGCGCTCGTGGAAATAAGGGGCAGACCCTTCGATATCCCTCCCCTGCCGATGTGGCAGGGCGGGGGCTTCGGGGTCATGAGCGGGCTTTGCTCCGCGCTCGCCAACAGCGGAGCGATCTTCCTCACCCCCGTGCTCATCAGCCAGCGGCTGGAGAAACTCACCCTGGTGAGCACGATATGGGCGCTCTACGCGGTGTTCAACCCCATCAAGGTGGTCGCCTTCTGGCAGGTATCCGTGGTGACCTGGGACACCATCTGGGCGACCGTGGTCGGCCTGCCCGTCCTGTGGCTGGGTATTCAGGCCGGCGCATGGGTGCAGGAGCGGCTGAGCGGGCGCACCTTCAACCTTTGCGTGCTGAGCATCGCCCTGGGCGGGTCGATTCGGCTGTTGCTCGTCTAACGCTCCGGTCGAACGTTCGAAAGCCTGTATGCGCGGGGGTGTGGAAAAAGTCCTCTTGAAGGGGGTTGCCTTTGCCCACTCAAGGACTTTTTCAACAACCTCTTGGCGGAGTGATTCCATCGTTCCCTTTCGAATCCAAACCGCCCCCTTCATCTATATCATGCCCGAACATTCGCCTCGCGCTCTCGTTCTGATATGGGGGCAATTCTCAGGGTGGAACCTTGATGAGCATGACGAAGACCAGGAACAAATCCACTTCTTCGCGCCACCGGGAGGCATGGGGGAACCACCGCCGGGTTACTGTGGAGACGGCGTCATGGTGGAGCCGCCAGATGTCCGAGGCGGGGACATCATGGGCGTCTCCGCCTTTTTTGTCGCCGCCTCCACAGCCCGATAAAGCCAGCGTGACTACAATCAGCGCGGGATTTACCCGTATTGAAAGTCGACTCTGAACCGTTGTTTGTTCCTTTTCTTCCAAGTTGAAAAAAGCGGGCAAAAAACCGCCGATAGAAAAAGGCGCAGGCGATCATCGTCTCTTATCCGGCCTCTGGCCCAGGATCCACTTCCTGAACGCCCGCACCTCGGGCTTTCGTCTCGAGGCGCGCGTCGTGACCAGCAGATAGCGGTCGGGCGCCGGAACAGGTGTGTCGAACAGCGTCACCAACCGCCCCTCCTCCAACTCCCGTGCGATCATCAACGAATGACCGAGCGCGACACCCATGCCGTCGGCCGCGGCCTGCACCATCATGCTGTAGAGGCGGAAGCCCGAAGCCCGCGACAGGTCGGGCGGCTGCGCGCCGTGATGCGCGAACCAATGGGCCCAATAGGACGTCCAGTGCAGATCGTAGAGCAGCGGCCAGCCGAGCAGATCGCCCGCCTTCCCGGGCTGCCCCCGCTCCTCCACCAGGGCCGGGCTGCAAACCGGCAGCAGTGTCTCCTCGAACAACGTCTCGGCGTGCAGCCGCCCCCCGACCTTGTCGGTGAAGGCGACCCAGACGTCGAAGTCGTGCCGCACAGGGTCAAGCTCCCGGTGGTCGGTCTCGAATTCGATGGCGATATCGGGGTGCGCCGCCCGGAACTCCGCGAGCCGCGGCATCAGCCACTTCTCCGCCACCACCTCGACAGCCACCAACTTCAGAAACGCGCCGCCGCCGCACCGTTTCCCGGTCACATCGCGCAACTCGGCGAATATGCGCTGGACATCCTCCAGATACGTCCGCCCCAGCCGGTTGAGCCGCACTCCCTGGGGAAAGCGATCGAACAGACGGACGCCCAGGTAGTCCTCCAGACACTTGATGCGGTGCGAGACTGCGCCCGGCGTCACGCTGAGTTCCCTGGCGGCGGCGGCAAAGCTCCCCAGCCGCGCCGCCACCTCGAAGAAGTACAGCGCATCGAGGGGCGGAAGACCCGGCATGGGTCCCATCTGAACACCGGGCCGGGACTGGCGCCGGCCGCTGCCGGGCTCTTTCATACGTTCATCATGAGAAGCCATGGCTGCTCCAATCGAACCTTCCCATATACGCTGCCAAAGCTCGTGAGCCTTCGCAAGATTGAGAATTTTTCGTCTTCAGGCCCAAATATTTTGATTCTGATAATCCCATGCACTTCACCCGACCGGTCCTCTTTTGCTCGCCTGAATCCCTTCCCCTCCCCTCTCATGATAATATGGGTCAATTCTCAGGGAGGAACCACAATGAGCACGACGCCGCAAGCCGCGAAAACGCCCCTGCCGGTCACCGAATCCACTCTCGGCATGGTGGACGCCGACATCCACCACGTTCCGCTCTCGCTGGACACGCTCAAGCCCTACCTGCCGCTCGTGTGGCGAAACTACACCGAAGAGACCGACTACACGAAACTGCCGAACGCCCCCTACCCCAAGACGGCGGGCGGCGGCGTGCGCAAAGACGCCATACCGCCGGACGGCCCGGCGGGTTCGAGCCTCTCGATGCTTCAGGAGCAGGTGCTGGACGCCTACGGGGTGAGCTACGGGGTGCTGAACGGCGCGTATTACAACGTCTCCTTCATGGGAATTCCCGAGTTCGGCGCGGCCCTGGCCCGCGCGCACAACGACTGGACGATCGAGCACTGGCTGGAAAAAGACGAGCGCCTGCGCGGGGCCATCACCGTCTCGCACCATGACCCCCAGCACGCCGTGGACGAGATAAAGCGCGTCGGCGAGCGCGACGACATGGCGCAGGTACTCTTCCCGGCGGGTTCACACGCCCCCTACGGCCAGAGGCGCTACCACCCCATCTACGCCGCGGCGGAGGAGCGCGGGCTGCCTATCGGCATCCATTTCGGGGGCACGGGCGCGGGCAACGCGCCGCCGCCCACGGCTTCTGGCTGGCCCACCTACTACATCGAGTGGCACACGGCGATGAGCCAGGCCTTCATGACGCACGTCGTGAGCTTCATCTGCGAGGGCGTGTTCGAGCTGTTCCCGAAATTGAAGGTCGTGCTGATCGAGGGGGGACTCTCCTGGATTCCGGGGCTGCTCTGGCGGCTGGACAAGAACTACCGGGGGATGCGCGCCGAGGTGCCCTGGCTCAGGAAGCTGCCGAGCGAGTATTTCTACGAGCACTTCCGAGTGACGAGCCAGCCCATCGAGGAGCCCGATAAGGACGAGCATCTCCTCCAGATATTCGAGATGGCCCACGCCGAGAAGATCCTGCTCTTCGCCACCGACTACCCCCACTGGGATTTCGACTCCCCCGTCCACGCCCTGCCGCACCAGGTGGACGCAGAACTCCGCGCGCGCATCATGCGCGACAACGCGACCGAGCTGTACGGGTTGGGAGGTTGAGGGTAGCTCCCTCCTCAGACGAACCCCGCATCACCCCGCACTTGCCGTCGTGGGACTCAAGGAAAACTTGCGTACGATGGCGGAGCCGATAGCTACGTCCGGAAATAATGAAATTCCGTAAATTTCGATAAAATTGGATAAATTCACGGGGTTATTCGATAAATTTCTATAAATTAAATTGTTGGGAAAAGACGCCGCGGAACATGGGCGCAGGAGAATTCTGCCATGAACCGAGACGCCCGCCATGACGGCAAATGCGGGGAGTTGCGGGGGTAAGATTTCCCCGGATCAGCGAGTCTTGCGGGACGTGGAGATTCGGAGGCGGTGAAAATTCGACAGATTTACGAAAGTGACATAATACTTGAATTATATGTCTCAAACTATTGTTATTATTGTATATACATTTTTATCTTGATTCGGAATTGACGAAATATATCCCTGTCGAGATCAGGACCGCGCCGCCGAGCATGAGCTGCGTCAGGGGTTCGGCGAGCAGCAAGGCGCCCGTCAGGACCCCGAACACGGGTGTGAGGAACATGAAGACGCCCACGCGGCTCGCCGGGTAGTCCGTGAGCAGCCACAGCCAGGGGATCATGGCGAGGCCCGTGCCGATGAGGCCGCTGTAGCCCACGCCGGTGAGCACGTTCGCGTCGGTGAGGTCAGGCCAGGCCTCGCCCAGAAACGAGGCGACGATAAAGAACGGGAGCACGGCCAGAAGCTGCGTCCAGGCCGTGATTCTGAAGGCGTCGAAGCTCCTGAGCTTCATCTTCAGGAATATCGACTGCACCGCCCATATCACGGCCGCCAGAACGACGATGGCGTCCCCGTACCAGGTGGAGCCGCCCGCCGAGGAGAGCCTGTCGCCAAAGAGTAACACCATGCCCAGGCTCGCGGCGATGAAGCCCATAACCGCGCGTACGCCCACCCGCTCATGGGGGAGAATCCACGCCGCCAGCGCCGTCAGCAACAAGGGCTGGGAGTAGAGGAACAGCGAGGCGCGCCCCGCCGTGGTGTTGTCCACGCCGTGATAATAGGTGATGAACATCAAGTTGTGCAGGCAGGCGTTAATCCAGAAATCGCGGCTCTCGCCCTTCCAGCTCGGGCGCGGCGGCAGAACCGGCATTTTTCGAATGAGCATGATCAAGAAAACGCTCGACGCCGAGATGATGCCTCTCATCCAGAGAAACGTGAACGGCTCCACGCCGCGCAGACCTATCTTGGCTGCAGGAAAGCTCAGGCCCCACAGAAAGGTGACGGTGAAAATCAAAACGAAAAATCGCAATTCCTGCCTATCCTTTCAACGAATGCGCTCCATATCGGGAATCACACGGCGGGTGAAACCAGAGGAAAGCACGTCTTTAGCTATCAGATTCTTTCTTCCTGGGAAACGGCTCCAGGTCATCTAAGTCCACTTTCTGCTCGAGTTCGTCGTGGCAGGCGTCGCAACGCGGCTGCGCCGTGGCCGCCACCATGAACCCCTTTTCCCTCTCGCCGCCCAGGCGGTGGCCATTGTGGCACTGTACGCAGTCCGCCTTTAGCTCGTCGTGATCCGAGATGGCGTGAAACGCGTCGTCGGCCAACTCCAGGAGGCGCTCCTCGTCGTGACACTTCACGCAGTCCTTATCGAGTATGGGATGGAAGACGCGCGAGGGCTGCTCGTAATCGCCGATGATGAATTTGTAGAGGTCCTTGTTCGCCAGAATCGTCGTGCGGATCATCCCCGTGATGCCCTCTTCCCCGTGGCAGGATATGCACCTCACACCGCCTGCGTTCTTGTGCCATCCGCCCAGCGTCCTAACCTCGTTCTTGGCGCGCGCGCCGTCGTCGAGATAATCCTGGTGATCCTGGAGGTGGCAGACCGTACAGAACGGATCGTATGACTCCACGGCGCGAATCCCGTACAGGCTGCCGACCCCGAGCAGAGGGGACAGCAAGACGAGCAGAATCAACCATCGCCACCAGCGTCTCCGGGAGCTTCGCATTCAGTTTCTCCTCGGCGCAAGCATTCCCTCGCTCGCGCTCCCCATCTACCAGGTTATCGAAAGTACCACACGATCTTCCTCATTATAGCGCGATTTGCTAGGATGGTTCCTGAAGACAGGAGGTTGGCTCGATGGCCAGAACGAGATTCAGCGCAAAAAAACGCCGACCGGGGCGAAGGAGCGTCGCCGCACCGTCCGCCCCCACCGGAGAAAACGCAAGACAGATCGCCGCGCGCCTCAAGTCCTCGGCGAGCGTGGGCAAGAGCGCGCAGGAATACCGGCGCAAATCGCTTGATATTCACGGGTGGTTCTGCGCAAAATGCGGCCGGGATTTCGATGAGAACAACCTCCACATCCTGACGGTCCACCACCGAGACGGCGATCACAAGAACAATCCGCCTGACGGAAGCAACTGGGAGAATCTGTGCGTGGATTGCCATGAGGACGAACACTCCCGTGACATGCTGGGTCGCTACCTGAGCGATGACCGCGAATAACCGCCACCAGACACGCTCATCATCATGATATTGTCGGTCAAACCATCCATCGCCAGGGGGGCCACAGGCGTACCCGGCTCGAAATCCCACTCCATCCGCGCCGTCGCGTTCGCTTCTCTTGCTTCCGGGAAAAGCACGATATCAAACCCCCTCGATTCTGAGGACGGCCTCTCTGCGGCGAGCGTTTACGGGAGTTTCGGCGCGGCGGTCCACAAGGAAAAAGACGTCTGGTCGGTGGAGGGTTTCGGCGCGCGGCCCGTAGCCCCGCAAGGGGTTCTCGACGTTGGGAATTCGGGAACCACCTGCCGGATGGCGCTCGGCACCGCCGCCCTCTTGCGGGAGGGCGAAGCACACTTCGACGGCGATTCCCAGACCAGAAAACGCCCGATGGGGCCGCTGCTCGATGCGCTCTCAAACCTGGGCGCAAGGGCGCAGTCGACTGGCAGTGGGTATCTCCCCGTCACGGTAGGTGGCCCGTGGCGCGGCGGCCGGACGAAAGTCGACGGTACGACCAGCCAGTTCACTTCCTCCCTGCTCCTGAACGCGCCTTTCGGCGAGGAGACGACCACCATCGAGCCCATTGACCTGAACGAGCGTCCATATGTGGAGATGACGCTGTGGTGGCTGGATCGCCTGGGTCTCAAATACGAACGCGATGAATACCGCAGCTTCACCGTTCCGGGCGGGCAGACGCTCTCGGGATTCGACGTCACCGTCCCTGCGGATTGGAGTTCCGCCGCCTTTTTGGTGGCAGCAGGCGCGCTGCCGGACGGCGACGTGACGCTCGAGGGTCTGGACCTCGACGACTCACAGGGCGACAAGGAGATACTCCGATTCGTGGATGAAATGGGGGCGGATGTTCTCGTATCAGAAACCAGCATCCGAATCCGAGGGAAGGCGCTACGCGGAGGGGAATTCGACTTGAACGCTACGCCTGACCTGCTGCCCGTCATGGCCGTGCTCGGCGCGTTCGCCGACGGAGAGACCAGGCTCGTCAACACGCCCCAGGCACGCATCAAGGAGACAGATAGAATTTCCGCCATGCGTGAAGTCATCGAAACGCTGGGCGGCGAAGCGAGGGAACTGGCGGACGGCATCATCATCAAAGGCAGCGGGTTGAAAGGCGGGAAAGTTCACGGGTTCGGCGATCACCGCATCGTCATGTCCGCCGCCGTGGCCGGACTCGCTGCGCCGGAGGGGGTATCGGTCGACACGGCGGAGGCGATGGCGGTAACATTCCCTGATTTTTGCGAGCGCATGGCGTCGCTGGGCGCGGACACGGAGACGAGGGATTCACACGATGCCGATTTATGAATACGAGTGCAGGGAATGCGGCTTCATCTCCGGCCATCTGGTGATGAAGCCATCGGACAGGAGAAAGCTCACCTGCCGCTCCTGCGGGAACAAGAGGCTGAGAAAAATCATGTCGCGCTTCTCCTCGCATCAGACCGAAGCCCAGCGGCTCGATTCGTTCGACCCGTCGAAGCCGCAGGACGGCTCTTTCTACAAGGACGATCGCAACATCGGGCTCTGGGCGCAGAAGCGCGCCCAGCAGTTGGGCGTCGACCTGGGCGATTCTTTCGGTGAAACCCTGGAAAAGGGGCGTTCGAAAAAAATTCTCGATAATCTCTGAGGCCATCTTGAGCAACGATACGAAGATGAGCGAGGCGCTTCGCGCCGAGGCGGAGCCGCTTTGGGAAAAAATTCATGCGCATCCCTTCGTGCGCGGCATCGGAGACGGCACGCTGCCGATGGAGCAGTTCCGCTTCTATATGCGCCAGGACTATATTTTTTTGAAGGAATACAGCCGCGTCACCGCCCTGGCCGTCGTGAAGGCCCCCGAACTGACGGAGATGGGGCGTTTCGCCGATCTTTTGAACGCCACCCTGAATGCCGAGATGGAACTCCACCGGGGGTTCGCGGCGAAATTCGGAATCTCGGCTGATGAGATAGAGGCGACGAAGCCCGCGCCAACGTGTAAGGGATACACTGATTTCCTGCTCGAGGCGGCCTATGCGGGCACGTTCGGAGAGATCGCCGCCGCCATGCTCCCCTGTCAGTGGGATTACGCCATCATCGGTGAGTTGCTCGCCGCCAGGGGCATTCCCGAGAACGCGCCGCTCCACGCCGAGTGGATAGAAACCTATGCGTCTGATGAATTCGCGCAACTCGCCCGCTGGCTGCGCGATATGTTCGATGAGGCCGCATCGACGGCAGGTCCCGCCGAGCGCGAGCGCATGCGCGCGCATTTTCTGATGGGCACGAGGTATGAATACCTCTTCTGGGATATGAGCTGGAAGATGGAGGAGTGGCCCCTGTAGCCCCAGGCCCGCCTGTCGAGAGAATATATGAGCCCCGGAACGCGAAAAGACACCCCCAATCCTGCGCGATGCGCCTGGGCGGAGGGCGACCCGGTGATGGAGAAATACCACGACGAGGAATGGGGGTTTCCCGTCCGTACGACCCGGAAACACTTTGAGCAACTCACGCTGGAAATCTTTCAGGCGGGCCTCTCCTGGCGCACGATACTGCACAAACGCGAGGCGTTCAGAATTGAGTTCGCGCGGTTCTCGCCCGAAGAAGTCGCCCGTTTTACCGGGAAAGACATCGAGCGCATTCTCGGAAACCCGGGCGTGGTGCGGAACCGCAAAAAGATCGAGGCGGCCATCGAGAACGCGAAACGATTCCTCGCCATCCAGAAAGAACACGGCTCGTTCAACCGCTATCTCGCCTCCCTGCCGGACGATCTTCCTTCGCTGCAGAAGATATTCCGCGCGGAATTCGTATTCATGGGACCCAAGATCGCCGAAGCCTATCTCGAGAGCGTCGGCAGGATACCCGCACCCCACGACCCGCGCTGCTGGCGTTACGTGAAATATTTATTCCTTTTGATATCAATCAGTTAGCAATTGACAATTAAAGTGTTTCCCGCCTTTCCTCCCGCCCTTCCGCCTGTGCTCTTTTCTGAAGACCCCGGGGCCGCAAGCCGCCCTTGCCGCGCAAATCCCCGCATTTGCCGTTATCGGGAGATTCGCCGTCCGTGGCAGAATTTTCCTGCGCCCGGATTCGGCGGCGTCAATTCCCAAGGATTTTAATTTACGGAAATTTATCGAAATACCCCGTGAATTTATCTGAATTTATCGATATTTCCGGAAATTCCGGTTCGTCTCATATCACGGGAATCAGCGCCGACGATACCATGCGCGCACCGCTCCCCCGCCGACACCGAGGCCGCCATCGAACGCTGCATCGAAACCCGTAACCGCGATCCCCGGCCGTTTCACCGGACAAAGGCCGGCCGGCGGCGTCCTGGCTTCCACCGAACGCTTCCGCCGAAGGACGCCCGGCGTCCGGGAGAAAGTGGAACAATAACTGCTGAATCAGGACGCTAGATCGAGAGCCAGCCGCCGTCGATCGCCAGCGTGTGGCCGGTCACCATCGAGGAGGCCGGGCTCGCGAGGTAGAGGATGCCACCGGCGATTTCCTCGGGCTCGCCGAGCCGGCCGAGCGGCGTGCGCGCCCTGATTTCGTCCTCGAGCCCGGGCCGGCGCTGACGCAGGTCGGCGCCGAGATTGGTGTAGAAGAAGGTCGGCGCGATGGCGTTCACCCGGATGCCCCGGCCCGCCCATTCGACGGCGAGCGAGCGGGTCATGTTGACGATCGCCCCCTTGGTCGCCTGATAGGGGATGTGGGGGACCATCGCGTTCGCCCGAAACCCCATGATCGAGGCGATCGAGACGATCCGCCCCTCCCCCTGGGCCAGCATGTGCTTCGCCGCCCGGCGCGCGCAGACGAACGGGGCGGTCATGTTGACCTCGACCACCTCGTCCCAGTCCTCGTCGGGAAATAGTTCGGCCGGGCCGGGCCGCGCGATGCCCGCATTGTTGATCAGGATGTGAAGCCCGCCGAACCGCTCGGCCGCCTCGTCGATCACGGTGTCGATGCGCTTGCGGTCGGCGACGTCGAGCCGCCAGGACTCGGCGACCCCGCCGGCCTCGCGGATCTCCGCCGCGACCCTCTCGGCCGCCGCCGCGTCGATATCAGTGACTGCGACATGCGCCCCCGCGCCGGCAAGCGCTATCGCGGCGATTCGTCCCAGCCCGCCGCCCGCCCCGGTGACCAGCGCGCTGTCGCCGTCGATGCGAAACAGCGCCTCGATCGAAACCTTCTCGAAGCCCGCCATGGCCGCCTCCCCTGAGACCCCTCCGGTTGCGCGTCCCCCCGCCGCTCACCCGCGCGGTCAGGCATGGCGGAATTTGCGCCGGTGCGCGAATCCGCAGAAACCGGCGTTGTTCGGACGTTCCTTGCCGATCGCGCCCTGTACGGAACTTCGGGGCATACCGCATCTCACCCTGCCATTTCGCTGTCGATCGAGCAAGAAGCAACCTGATGAGATACGGACGTGATGCCCGATTCAGCAGGGAGCGCGGAACCTGGTCCGGAAAGTCGAAGCAGGTCACTTAGGCGTCGATTGCTCCCTTCCCGGGCGCGTCCGAACCCTCTATAGCGCGCTCGGTGGTGGGGATTCCCGGCTTCTTTCTGAATTTATCGTAATTTTCGGATATTCCGGTTCGTCTCATATCACGGGAAACAGCGCGGGCGATACCATGCGCACAATATCTCCCATGAAGCCGTCTGCGGGCCAATGCGCTTCATCCGGTTTTCTCACGCAGGCCGTGCCAGCTCCCTTCGGGGTCCGGGATAACCTGTGTACCGGCCCCAGGGCATCTCCCTGGGTTTTTGGGGAAACGCCACGCCGGACTTGCTGAAAACGATCCTTCAACTGAATGGGCGGATGTTTCCGCTTGATATATATGTTATTTTATTAAATAATAAATCAACACTAACTATCCGGGAGCGCCAAGATGTCTAAATACGAACCCCTGACGGTTCACCTGCGTAAATCCGGTATCGCGTCGGTTCCCATTACGTTCGATAAGATCGAGCGCATCGTCGGAGTGAAGCTGCCGCCTTCGGCCTTCAAGTACCGCGCGTGGTGGTCGAACAACCCCACGAACAGCGTCATCACGCACGCCTGGCTCGAAGCGGGATACAAGACGGCAAACGTGGACATGGCGGGCCGCAAACTCGTCTTTCGAAAATATGCAAAGAGCGAGTCGGCGCCTGAATCCGTCGACGAACGAGAAGCCCCGAACGGGGCCGACGCCGGTTATTTCTCGCGCATCTACGGCGCGCTTCAGGGCACGGTGACGATCCACAAGGACACGGACTTGACCTCCCCCGTCGATGCGGAATGGGACGCCGAGCGATAGGCCGACATGCCCGCTTATCTATTTGATACCTGTGCGGTGATCTGGATTGCCGAAGGCGCGCGCCTGCGAGAACCCGCGGCGAGCGAACTGCCCAAAGCGCGTGAAGGAGATATTTTCGTCTCTCCGATGAGCGCCTGGGAAATCGCCACCCTCGCGTCGAAAGGAAAAATTGCGCTCGCCATGAGTCCCGAGGTCTGGTTCGAGCGATTCCGCAACCTGTCCGGAATCGCCCTTGCCGACATGCCGCCGTCGGTGCTGATCGCCTCGGCCTACCTCCCCGGCGCGCCTCCCGCCGACCCGGCCGACCGCATCCTCCTCGCCACGGCGCGGGAGTTCGGCTACACGCTGGTGACGCGCGACGCGCATCTTCTCGAATACGGCGAAAAAGGGCATGTAAGGGTGATGGGATGTTGATATATCAGTGCGAAAACACTATTAAGTGCCTTGTGCATTCCAAATGTTATTCGCCAGCTTAGCTAGATCGGCAGCCCTTCGTTCTATTGCTAACTCATCCCATGTCTCATTTGCAGCAACTTCGCGATTTAAGGCTAGTAGTGATTTACCTAAGCGTTCGCGCTTGGTCATCCAGCCTGAGTTCCCGATACCCGCATTTAATGGTCCTGTAACTAATGTAAGATTCCCTAGAGTGGCAACTGCCTGCTCGCGTTCATCCATAAGCGTTTTAGTTTCGTCATCTAGGGCATGCCCATTATAGGCGGCTTCCCACGTAGATTCGCATGGAGCAGTTAAACCATTCGGCAATGGCCAATTCTCGGCCCAAGACTGTGGCATAATGTGCTCAATCGTAAGGTTTTCGGAAGTCACTATGGTCTCGTCAAACTTATCACGCTTCATATGCTCTATCTTATTCAGAATGTAGCGAAGTCGCGGCCTTGGAGTACTGGAATACCGACTATAAGTCTCTCGTCGCGCAAACGCCTCTTCTACTTCCATGTCAGAAGGCATCCGCGAAGCATCCCCGCTTAGACTGGCGAGATGCTTTAAAAAAGCCGACACAGGATCATTCTGCTCCTTGGCATTCCTTATGACCCCGGTGACCACTTTGTTGTAGTTCCTGCTGGTGAGGCCACAGATTTCACGCCGGACGATATAACTTTCAACAACGCTGAAAAGTCTAGTCTTATCTTGTTCTTCGAGCGGCTGCGCGTTGATCCATAAAACCAACGGATGAAAAGTAGACATGTCCCAAATTTGGAGGACTTTTGCGAGTTTCGCAAAGACCGCACTCTCATCCCGATCTTCCATAGCACGATACGTGGCGGCATGTTCACGCAGCAGATCAAGTTCCTCAGCTATAGTCGGAAATGCACGCTCCCGCGCATAGTGCTGATATTCAGTAGCCACCTTTCCTACATTCACTTCCCGGGCAGTCTCGGCGACAACGGCGTGAGCTATCAAATGGTCTGCTCTCGCACGCTTCAACCGCCCCTGTTTTACCTCTTTACTCCAGAAGCGTTGTTCAAACACTTTCCATCTCTCGTCAAAAAGCTTTTGGGCGTCTTCACGTGTTTTTTGCGCTCGATGAAAGACATCGTTCCGAATGAGATCGAACGGGGATAAGGGTTTTCCCAAACCATTAAGCGAGGCGAAGATTTCCTGCGCATCATCATTTTGATCAAGCTGGATGAGGACAACCTGAAAACCGGAAAGGAAACCGTCAAGAAGTGCTTCGAGGACTTCCTCAGGCTTCTCGCCATATTCCTCTCGCTCTTGGATAAAATCTTTCATTTCTTGAGAAAGATACCAGAATACACGCAATAAATTCGGTACCCAAGAACCCGTTTTTAATTTGCCATTTTTGTAGATGTAATACTGATATTCTTTTGAGGCCCGAAGGTAGTTTCTAAGTTCATCCAAGCTCCTCTTAACAATGCCTTGGTAAAGGGAGCGGTCAAAGCTGGAAGGCCAAAGCTTGAAGCACTCGCGCTCAGGATCTTCCATGCTAGAACTACGCTCGTTAAAGAGATAAGCATTGGTTACATCCAACAAACGCAAAACCTCAAAATCGCGGGCTACCTCCCTGATGGCAATCAGTGCGAGTTGGAATGTAGTGATTCTCTGCTGACCATCAACTAGAAAACGTTGGCGGACAGTGCCGTAGCGCTGATTAGGCAGTTCAGAACAGATGATGGCACCGAAAAAATGCGGGAACTGAGTCCGGCTGTCGAGACGTTCAATCGCCTTATCTTTCCAGTCATCCCAAAATTTCGGGAGTTGCTTGTCCTGTTTCGTTTCCCACTCATAGTGACGCTGATATACAGGAACGACCCATTGCTGTTTTTCACCTAAAACTGTTTCAAGCGGAAAAGGGTCAGCACGCATAAGCTCTCCACTAAATTAGCCTAATGTCCGGCGTGTAGATAACACAGGGAGAGCATGTATTCAATCAAGAGTGGTTTAGACTAGGTTTGAAGTGAGTATGAATAGTAAACAAAGATACTCCATTCCTACTATTATACTTGTTAAGTATCATAATTTAAGGCTTAGCGTAATTTTGATAACGTAATCATATCTCCTCAACAAATAGTTGTGAGACAAGTAATCCCCCCTACTTCCTCATCTCCTATGTTTCGATCTCCTCACCCTCTTCCCTCGCGCCGGGCATGGCGTCCTCGATCTTTTCCTTCACCGCGCCGACGCCCTCTATGGCCGAGTCGAGCTTGTCGTCGAGTTTCTCCTTGGCAGAGTCGAGGCCCTTGCCGATGTCCACCATCACGGCTTTCGGGTGGATGACGATGAGAAGCGTACAGCCTCATCCCGATCTTCGACGTAAGCGGCCGAAGTCGCGATATCTGTGCGATCATGTTTTCATTCTCCCGTCGGGTGAAAAATTCACGCGATTGCGTATGTACAACGCGCAATGAACATACCGGCGCAAGAAGCCGAACAGGCAGGCGCCAGGCTTCGTCGCGCGTCGCCATCCTTCGAGGGTGCGCGCGCCACCCGCTCTTTCCCGAACCGCCCGGCTCCGCAACCGGGTTCCGTCCTCCCGCGCTGTCGTTTGCTTCGGCGGGGTCCCGGTGGTACTATGCGGTATCCATTCGGGCTTTATTTTCCATCGGGCGGGGCGCAACGAACCGCCCGGCGTTTGAATCGTGGCGTGAGAGTCGTCGGCTCGCGATGCCGCCCGTTTGGACTCCCTCGGGGATGGCCCGCGCAGCATGACGGTCCGAGCGCACCCATCAGGGAGGAACAGAAATGTCCAAAAGCATTATCACGAGACGCGAGTTCCTGAAGTATTCAACCGCTGGTTCGCTGGCCGGCATAGGTTCCCTGGCAGCGCCGGGAATCCTGAAGTCGGGCCTTGCTTCGTCCAAGCCCATCAAGATCGGCTGCCCGATGCCGCTCACCGGGCGGTATTCCCGCGAGGCGCTCTACTGCGTCGAGGGCTACAAGCTCTGGGCCAAGCACATCAACGAGAAGGGGTACAGTTACGGCAACGAGGGGCTCCCGCACCGCGAGCCCGGGCTCATCGGCGGGCGCAAGGTCGAGCTGACCGTTCTCGACGACACGAGCGACCCCACCCAGGGCGCGCGGCTCATGCTCCATCTCATCCACAACCAGAAGGTCGACCTGCTGCTCGGCCCCTACGCCAGCTCCATCAACCTGGCGGTGCGGCCCATCGTCGCCGCGGCGAAGATTCCCACCGTCAGCGCCACCGCCTCCAGCCAGAAGATATGGCTGGGCCAGAAGCTCAACTGGCAGGTGCAGCTCATGGTCCCGAGCCGCGACCGCTTCGCCGGCATGGAAGTGATGTGCAAGAACGCCGGGATGAAGAAGGTCGCCCTGCTGCACATCGACGACGCGATGCCGATCGCCGCGGCGGAGGGCGTGCGCAAGCGCATCCTGGACGCGGGCCTCGACCTCGTCCTCGACGAGGCCTATCCCATCGGGATTCAGGACATGGTGCCGCTGGTCCGCAAGGCCCGGGACGCCGGCGCCGAGGTGCTCTGCGGCGGCGGCTACTCGGCCGACTCCATCCTGATCGCCAAGGCCGCCCTTTCGCTGAAATGGGCGCCCAAGGCGATCTGGTACATGTCCGCTCTCGGCCACGTGGACTTCAACCAGGCGCTCGGCAAGAACGCGGCCTGGCATTGCAGCGACACCGAATGGCTGCCGACGGCCAACTGGCCCGGCAACAAGAAGTTCGTCGACGCCTTCGCCAAGGAGTACAACAAGGCGCCCGACTGGCTCGCGGCGGCCGGATACGGCGGCTGTCAGATTCTCGAAGAGGCGGTCAAACGGGCCGGCTCGGTGGAGAACCGCTCGAAGATCCGCGACGTCATGTTCTCGCTCGACCGAGCCACCGTGTTCGGACGCTTCCGGGTGAACCCGCTGGGCCATGCCGACTCCGGGCTGCAGGTTGGCGGCACACGACTCGCTTTGCAGAACCAGGTCAAGAACGGCAAGGTGGTGCCCGAGGTGATCTACCCGAGCAAGATCGCCTCCGCCAAGTTCGTGCACCCGTTCAAGTGGGAAGCCATGTAGGCGCAGGCGCCCCCCCGGCGGAACCGTTGCATCCCGCCGGGAGTCCGTCTCGATTCGGGCTTCCGGCGGCTGCGCCGAGTCGCCGGCTTCGGCCAACCACCCTTCGTTTGGGATACCCGGCATGATCGAAACCCTCGGCACCTTTGGTGAGTTGATCGCGTTCGGGCTCATCCTGGGGACCATGTACGCCCTGGTGGCCATCGGTCTGAGCCTGATCTTCGGCGTCTGCGGGGTCGTGAACGCGGCCCACGGCGACTTCGTGATGCTCGGCGCCTTCACCACCTTCGGCGCCTGGTCTTTCCTCGGCCTGAATCCGCTGCTGGCGCTGCCCCTCAGCATGGCGGTGCTCTTCGCCGTCGGCTTCGGAATGGGTCATTTCCTGATCAACGTCGTCGCCGTCCGCGGGCTGATGCCGCCGATGATGCTGACCTTCGGGATATCCATGATCCTGTGGAACACGGCGGAGGTGGTCTTCACGCCGACCTTCCGCTCGGTCGACTATCTGGGCGAGCCGGTCACGGTCGGTTTTCTCACCACCAGCAAGATATATCTCGTCGCCTTTGCGCTGGCGCTGCTTCTGCTCGCCGCTTTCTTCGCCCTCCTCCGGTTCACGGCGTACGGCGAGGCCATCCGCGCCACCGCGCAGAACCGGAATCTGGCGCAGGCCTGCGGCATCGACGTCAAGCAGGTCATGGCGGTGACCTTCGGCCTCGGCACCGCGCTGGCGGGCGCCTGCGGGACCATGGTGGCGATGGTGTGGACGATATATCCGCAAATGGGGCTGATCTACGTGGCCAAGGCCTTCGCCATCGTCGTCATCGGCGGACTCGGGAGCCTGCCCGGCGCGTTCCTGGGAGCCTACATCTTCGGGGTCGTCGAGAGCGTCGGCACCCATTACCTGACGACGCGGATGGCGCAGGTGCTGCCGTACCTGATCATCGTTCTGATTCTGGCCGTCCGGCGACGCGGTTTGCTCGGCCACGAGGTGGAGGATTGATCCGGCCATGACCTGGAGACGCGCGGTTCCCTACGTCGGCGCCACGGGCCTGATCGCCTACGCGGTCCTCGCGGGTACTGCGCCGCTCTTTCTGGGCCCGGCGGCGCTCTCCCTGCTGTTCCTGACCCTCTACTACGTCTGCCTCGCCGGCGCCTGGAACTTCTTTTCCGGCTTTTCCGGCTATATCAATTTCGGCTTCGTCCTGTTCGTCGGGCTCGGCATGTACGCCTCGGTGATCGGCTTCGTCGACTTCAAGATGGGACTGATCCCGGGCTACCTGACGGGCGGGCTCGTCTCCGCCATCGTCGCGGCGGTGATAGGCTATCCGCTGCTGCGCATACGCGGCGCCTATTTCGCGATCTCGATGCTGGCCCTCGCCGAGGGAGCTCGGGTGCTCATATCCACCAAGTACCTGACGCCGCTCACGCGCGGCGGCGCCGGCATGCCCGTCCTCGCGGGAAACCTGACCCAGAAGTACTACGCCATCTTCCTGCTTGCGGTCTGCATCGTGCTGGCGACCATGTTCTTCGCCCGCTCGTACTTCGGCCTGTCGCTGATCGCCGTGCGGGAAGACGAGTCCGCGGCGAGCGGTCTCGCGGTCAATACCACCGCCGTGAAGGTCAGCGCGTTCGTCGTCAGCGCCTTCTTCGCCGGAACGGCGGGCGGCATCCAGGCCACTTTTCTGCACTACATCGAACCGTTCGCGGCATTCGACATCAAGTACACCATGCTGTCCATCGTGATGGCCATGTTCGGTGGCCTGGGAACCGTCCTCGGTGCGGTGATCGGCGCCGTCACGCTCCAGCTCATCAGCGACTACGTCTGGCTGCACCTCGGCCAGGCCAACATCACCGTCTTCGGTCTCATTCTGGTCTGCCTGGTCATCTGGATGCCCGACGGCGTCGTGGTCCGCCTCAAGGAGATGGGGATTCTGCCGAAAACGAGGTGGATATGACGATGAAGGCGAAAACCCGTCTCGCCGCGGGACACCGCACGAGCCCACCCGGGAGAGAAGCATGACCGCCGACAGGCCGATCCTCGAGATCCACGACGTCCGGAAAAGCTTCGGGGGCGTCCATGCGCTCGCCGGGTGCGGCTTTTCCGTCGGAGAGGGCGAGATCGTCGGCCTGATCGGACCCAACGGCTCCGGCAAGACGACCTTGTTCAATACCATCGTGGGATATCTGCCGCTGGACGACGGGCGCATCCTCTATCGCGGAGAGAACGTGACGGGTCTGCCGCCCTACCAGATCGCCCGGAAGGGCATCGGCCGCACCTTTCAGGTGACGCGCATATTCCCAAAGATGACTTTATTGGAGAACGTCACCTTGCCGACGGGAAGCGCCGACGCGAACGACAGGGCGTATGAACTTCTCGAACTCGTCGGCCTGGCCGACCTGCAGGACGAATACGCGAGCGACCTCTCCTTCGGCCAGCAACGCCTGCTCTCCATCATCCAGGTCCTGATGCTCGATCCGTGGTTGATCCTGCTCGACGAGCCGGCCGCCGGCGTCAATCCCGTCATGCAGAAGAAATTGCTGGAGCTGATCCATTATCTGAATGAGGAAGGCAGGACCTTCCTGATCATCGAGCACAACATGGACGTGGTCATGAACAACTGTGAGCGCGTCGTCGTCCTGAGCATGGGTGAGAAGATAGCCGAAGGATCGCCGGATGAAGTCCGGCGGGACGAGGCCGTCCTCACCGCCTATTTCGGAGCTTGAGCCATGGCCGGGGATACATTGCTGAAGGTCGAGGGAATCGCCTCCGGCTACGGCAAGAAGGAAATCCTGCACGGCGTCTCGCTCGAGGTCGGCCGCGGCGAGACGATCGCCCTCATCGGGCCGAACGGCGCAGGCAAGTCGACCATGCTGCTGACCATCCTGGGCTACCTGAAGCCGACGGAGGGAAAGGTCGTCCTCGAGGGAGAGGACATCACCGGGATCGAGCCGCACCTGATCATCCGGCACGGGGTCGCGTATTGCCCCCAGGGGCGCAACATCTTCCCCCAGATGACGGTGAGCGAGCACCTCCACCTCGGCGCCTGGACGGTGGCCGACGCCGAGGAGCGGCGCCGCGCGCGCGAAGGGGTATACGGCCTGTTCCCCATCCTGAAGGAAAAGGAGCGCAGCAAGGCCCGAACCCTCAGCGGCGGCCAGCGGCAAATGCTCAGCTTCGGGATGGCCATGGTCACCAGGCCGACCCTCATCCTGCTGGACGAGCCGACGATCGGGCTGGCGCCCACGGTGATGGAAACCATCTTCGAGAGCATCGAGCGGATTCACCGCGACGGCGTATCGATCCTGGTCGTGGAGCAGAACTCGGCCAAGGCCCTGGAGAATTCCGACCGGGGATACGTGCTGGACATGGGCCGGAATCGTCGGGAGGGAGACTCGGCGGAGCTACTTCTAGATCCGAACATACGCCAAATGTACCTTGGCATGTAGTCACCGGGGCCGCCCGGCATGAGAGGCCGGGGCGCCCTATAAGCCGCGCATCGCGCACACCGAAGAGGGAGGGACGAACGATGAGCATGGTCGAAGACGCACTGGCATACGTCGACGAGGAAGCTATCGCGCAGTTGACCATGGAGATGGTCGACATCCCGAGCCCCCAGGGCGGTGAGAAGGCGCTCGCCGAATATCTCGCCGACCGCTTCCGGGCGGCGGGTCTGCAGACCTGGATGCAGGAGGTCGAGCCGGATCGATATAACGTCTACGGCCAGCTCGAGGGTACGGGCGACGGCCCGACACTGATGTACTGCGGCCACCTGGACACGACCTACGGCGGCGACGAGGAGGGCATCCGCGATCTCGGGCCGGGATATCAGCCGAAATCCTGGCGCGAGGGCGAGTGGATCTACGGCATGGGCACTTACAACATGAAGAGCGGTCACGCATCGGCCATCCTCGCCGTGGAGGCCATGGCCCGCTCCAGGGCGAAGCTGCGCGGCAACCTGATGATCGCCGGCGTCGTCGGCGAGACCTGCCACACGCCGGTGGGGCGTTACCAGGGCGCCCGTTACCGGGGCTGCGGGATCGGCGCCCGCTTCATGGTCAACAACGGCATCACCGCCGACATGGTGGTCATACCCGAACCGACATCCAACCGGATTTCGGTGGCCACGGGCGGCTATGTGTTTATGGAACTCATGACCCGGGGCAACCCGGCCGCCACCTACAGCCGCGGCGGCTCCACGGTGAAGATCAAGCCCGGCGAAGACGCCATCGAGAAGATGCTGAACGCCATACCCGCCCTCAAGAACTGGGGCGAGGACTACCTGAGCAGGACCCGCTACAAGGGTGAGCAGGCCGGAAACGTCAACATCATCGCCATCGAAGGGGGGCATCCGTTCCGGGCGAGTAAGCTCCCGTGCTTCTGCCGCCTCTATCTGGAAGTCGGGATCATGCCGGGCCAGCTGCACGGCGATATCATCGCCGAAGTGGGTCAGGTAATCCGGCAGCTGCGGGAGAAGGACCCCGCCATGGAGATCGAGCTGCAGGTTATGCAGACGGCGTACGCGGCCGAAATATCGCCCGAGGAATACGTGGTGCGCAGCATCTCCGCCTCGCACGACCTCGTCTGGGGCGAGCGCCCCGAGATCACCTGGGACGGCTGGTACGCCGACACCGCACCCCTGACCCGCGCCGGAATTCCGGCGATCTGCTACGGCCCCCAGGGCCGCGCCAGCGGCGGCGGCACAGGCTACTACCCGAAGGAGGGAGAGCACGCATCGGTCCATGATCTCACCAAAGGCACCCACGTGTTCGTCAACGCCGCCCATGACATCTGCATGAAGGATCGCCTCGAGATACGAAAGCCCGATGTCGCCGGGACGATCGTGCGCTGACGCGTCCCCGCAATTAGGGGGAGCCGTCCGCCCGCCGGGGAGCGGAACAAGCCGGGCGCTTACGGGAAAACCTGCGTACCGGGGTCCTATGCCTTCTTCCTGGGCTTTCGGGAAAAACGGGACAACATCTCTCCTTCCTGCTATCCCATAGGTAAGGCATGAGGGGAAAAGGAGATCATGAGATGGTCGAGTCCACGATTACATCCAAAGGCCGGACGACGATCCCTAAGTCCGTACGCGAGGCGCTTGGCGTAAATCCGGGCGACCGTGTCCGCTATCTCGTTCAGGGCGATGAGGTGCGCATCACCCCGGTGCGGCCCCTCGCCCGGCTCTTCGGCGCGCTCAAATTCGACGGCCCGCCGGTGACACTCGAGGAGATGGAGCGCGCGATCGCCGACGGAGCGTGTGAGGAGTGATCGCGCTCTACACGAACGTCCTCGACGATACCCGGACACATCACCGAAAACGGCGGAATCGTCTTGCCGGTCATTCTGAAAACAAAACTTCATCAAAATCGGGGGGATGTTTTTACTTGACAAATATGTTGTTTTGTTAATAATTAAAACAACACTAACTATTTGGAGAGTTTTCATGTCCAAATACGCACCCCTGACGACCCACCTTCGCGCATCCGGGCGGGCGTCCATCCCCCTCACCTTCGATAAGATCGAGCGCATCGTCGGAGTGAAGCTACCGCCTTCGGCCTTCAAGTATCGCGCGTGGTGGTCGAACAACCCCACGAACAGCGTCATCACCCACGCCTGGCTTGAGGCGGGCTACAAGACGGCGAAAGTGGACATGGCGGGCCGCAAACTCGTCTTTCGACAATATGCAAAGAGCGAGTCAACGCCTGAAGCCGTTGATGATCCGGAAAGCCAGAACGGGGCCGACACCGATTATTTCTCACGCATCTTCGGCGCGCTTCAGGGCACGGTCACAATCCACAAGGATACGGACTTGACCTCCCCGGTCGGAGTGGAATGGGACGCCGCGCGATAGGCCGTCATGCCCCTTTTTCTCCTTGATACCTGTGCGGTGATCTGGATTGCGGAAGGCGCGCGGCTGCGAGAACCCGCAGCAAGCGAACTGCCCAAAGCGCGTGAAGGAGATATTTTCGTCTCCCCGATGAGCGCGTGGGAAATCGCCACCCTCGCGTCGAAAGGAAAAATTGCGCTCGCCATGAGTCCCGAGGTCTGGTTCGAGCGCTTCTGCGACCTGACCGGAGTCGCCCTTGCCGGTATGCCGCCTTCCGTGCTGATCGCCTCGGCCGCCCTCCCCGGCGCGCCTCCCGCCGACCCGGCCGACCGCATCCTACTCGCCACGGCGCGCGAGTTTGGCTACACGCTGGTGACGCGCGACGCGCATCTTCTCGTTTACGGCGAGCAAGGGCACGCACGGGTGTTGGGGTGTTGAAGAGTCAAGAGAAACGCAAGGGATACACAAAACATACGAATTCCAATCATTCCAGCTTATTGCTTCCTTGCAATATGCACGGAATTATTAAAAACTAAAAACAAATACGAGGATTCTTAAAGACCCGAATCCACTATTAAATTGATGGGCCAAACGATTTTGCCCAAGCCCGTTGGATAGGTACCCGGTGTGCGTCTGGGTATCGGTGAGTTACTTCGCGCCTTGGGCGATGAGAGGCGAAATGTGCCAGTGCGGCCCATTGTCGATGTGACTTTTGAGGAATGATGATGGGCCTTAAATTTGTGATCGCCCTCACGGATAAAGACTGGTTTGAAACTCTTCGACGGCATCCTAGTCTGGATGAGGTCAATTTTTGGGCACCCTCATCAACGAATTTCCGCGCGCTTCAGCCGGGCGAACTATTCTTGTTCAAATTGCATTCACCTCACAATGTGATCGTAGGCGGTGGCGTCTTCGCCTATGCAAACTCACTACCATGTTCTCTAGCCTGGGAGGCCTTCGGTGAAACCAATGGTGCGCGATCTGCCCGGGAAATGCGCACCCGAATCGCCAGGTATCGAAGGCAAGAGCCAAACGATCAGAGCGATTTTGAAATCGGTTGTCGAATCCTGACCCAGCCTTTCTTTTTCGACGAAGCGGATTGGATTTCTCAGCCGGCAAGCTGGAGTCCGAATATCGTCTCCCTCAAGACCTACAACACAGATGACCCCGAGGGTCTTCAGCTTTGGGAAGCTGTAAATGACCGTCTGAGCAGACAACCTGGAAATGAATTGGCAGAAGAACTCAAGCGATATGGGAAACCACAACGCATTCGGCCCCGACTTGGACAAGGCGCTTTTCGCGTACTTGTGACTGACATATACGGAAGGCGGTGTGCAGTTACACAAGAGCGGACTTTGCCTGCTCTGGAAGCAGCTCATATCCGTCCCTATGGTTGTGGTGGTACGCATGATGCACAAAATGGGCTCCTTTTGCGACGCGATATTCACAGCCTATTCGATTCCGGCTATGTCACCGTAACACCCGATCTCAACTTCGAAGTCAGCCGACGTATTCGTGAAGAGTATGAAAATGGCAGACACTACTATGCCCTTCATGGAAAGCGAATTAACGCGCCCGACTTGCTCGATAAACGCCCTGACCATGCTGCTTTAACCTGGCACAACGAACATTGTTTCAAAGGATAAACGGTGGCCTCAATAGATGGTAACGACCAAGACACGCAGATGCGATTAGCGGCTTTTGATCGTGTCCGGGAACTCCAGGAAGTGCATGACCATCTTAGCGCGAATGAGTTAAGGCCGGGTTTCATTTTCAATGAGGAACGCATCCCGCTCGTCAATCCGCAACGCGGCATTTTCAAACCCCGGCAAATGCGATTCTTGCTTTCAATCAGGACGGTATATCCAACGCCGGGCAGGAGAATCTGGTACGACGATCAGCGCGAAGTTCACCGCCAGATATATGAGGGTGACGAAACGGTTGATTACGCATTCATGGGGGAAAACCCAGAAGCTGCCGACAATCGCTGGCTGCGTGAAGCGTGCGAGAATCAAAAACCTGTGATTTATTTTCTCGGCATCGCCCCCAGGAGATATGAGGCCATCCTGCCAGTTTTCATAACTGGATGGGACGCCAAGGCATTGAAGGCGCAAATTACGTTTGGTATGCCTCATCAACAAGTGCTTGAAGAGGAACTTGCACCACCCAGGAGTAGCAATGAGCGACGTTATGCTCTGCGTTCTGTTAAACAAAGGTTACATCAAACATCGTTCCGAGAAGCCATCATCAGTGCCTACAATGGCCGTTGCGCGCTTTCGGGAATACCCGAACCACGCCTATTGGACGCTGCGCATATTATCTCAGATAAGGATAAGCGACTCGGCCAACCGGTAATCCCCAACGGCCTCCCGTTGTCAAAGACCCATCATGCCGCCTTCGATAGACACATGATCGGGATCGACCCGGACTATCGCGTGCATGTCTCCGACCAACTACTCAGCAAGCACGACGGTCCCATGCTCGAAGCCCTGAAGCGGCTTAACGACGGAGCCATTCATCTCCCTCGCCGCGTCAAGGACCGACCGGATCGAGACCGGCTTGCGCTGCGTTTCGAGCGTTTCAAGGCAACGGCGTAAGCCCCCTCCCCCCAATACGTCAGAACCGATTGTTGCGAAGGGTGAAAACTAAACTTCGGCAGGGTGGTGAGCGCGGGCGCGAAGGCCCGACGAGCATCAATCTCTCCTGGCAGCCTTTCTCACGGCGTCGGCGAGTTCGTAATAGGCAACAGGCGAAGCGAGTCCTTCCAGAGCGGACAGCGATAATGACTTGCGCTCATCAAGCTTCGCAGTGGATAGTGCGTAGAATTTCCATTGGTCGAGTTCGAGGGGGTCGATCGGCACTTCCTGTCGCGCAAAGAGCGCGAACACGTATACGTCAGCTTGGCGTTTTGGTTCGGAAGCAAGGAGACCGCTTTCTGGGTCCCATGCGCGCGTCCTGGGCGTCCCAAAGCTGATCCGAGAAAAGCGGGCCTGCTCCCAACTCTGGACATACGCCGCGGACTTGACCTCAATCTTTATCCCGTCTGGCGTTTCGAGGTCGAACGGCGCCCATTCATCGCGAACTTCCTTCTCCGTTGGTATCTCAAGGGCGCGGGCCACGATGAATTCCGCCAGAATCCCTCGGGCAGTGTTGCCGACCAGATCAGAGGACGACCACCGCCAAAAATCAAACACGCTGAATCCGAGAGCAGAACCACGTTCGCGAAAAGGCTCACTACCGGTTTTTTTGACAATCTCAAGTTTTTCTAACACATCCGCCATAGATACTTCCGTAACAGAGGCTCCCCCTACCGCTTAAGTTCCTTTGTCTCCATCTCCTCACCCTCTTCCCTCGCGCCGGGCATGGCGTCCTCGAGCTTTTTCTTCACCGCGCCGACGCCCTCCTTGGCCGAGTCGAGCTTGTCGCCGAGTTTCTCCCTGGCGGCGTTCAGGCCTTCCTCGATGTCCTCCTTGTCGAACGCCTGGATGTAGACGCTCACCCCTCGCACATACGGGAGGAGTTTGTCCCCGCCGCCCGCAGGCAAAAACCCGGAGACACGGGCTTCGAAGACCACCAGCCCCAGGGCGATGAAGAACACACCCTTGGCGCACCCGATGAGGCCGCCGCCGAGCCGCGAGAGCAATCCGGGCGTTGCGATCGACAAAACGCCGAACATCATGCGGAAGAACCAGGCGGCGACTACCCATGTACCGAGAAAAATCAGAGGCTTGACGAACGGATCGAGCCGGTCGCTCCCGTCCAGGAAGTAGGAGAGGTAGGAGCGCGCGAGGTCGCTGAACTGCATGGTGAGGAGAATCGCGATTCCGAGCGCGACCACGGAAAACGTTTCGCGGAAAAAACCGCGCACGCAGCCGCGTATGAGAAACGCGCCGACGAACACGGCGATGACGACATCGGGAAACGTCAAGGAAATCATGAAACCTTATATTTCTACGGACGGAACCAGGACGGCCTCGTGATAGAGCGGGCATAATCTAGCAAATTACAATGCGTTTGTCACCAAAGATTTAAGCGCCGGCTCATATTTTCTCTTTCCACATCACCAGGGCGTCTTCGCGGTTGTCGGGATAATAGCGAGGACGCATGGCCGCCGCCGTGAAACCCCATTTCTCATACAGGGCGATGGCGGCGGCGTTGCCCAGGCGCACCTCCAGCGTCGCGCGAACGAGGCCCCCGGATTTTGCGTCCTCGAGAATCCTTTCGAGCAGAAAATCGGCCACTCCCTTGCGCCTGTGGGCGGGCGCGACGGCGAAATTCGTGATGTGGCACTCATCCACCACCTCCCACCAGCAGGCGTAGCCCATGACGCCGGCCCGAGCCTCATCGTCCTCCGTCACGACGAGGAGGCGGGAATTGTCGATCTCGGAAATCTCGCGGACGAAACTCTCCCTCGACCACGGAAGCGGAAAGGAGAGGCGCTCGATGGCGTGCACCTCTTCCACGTCGCCGACTTTCATGGCTCTCGTCTTCACGGCAACTCATCCTCATTTGCGCCCGAAATTACCGAACGAATCGAAACCCCCGCAAACTCTTTCGCCGGGAGGTTTTCGGGACTATAATGCGCCGAAACGGACATCCGATTCTCACGACATTGGAACATAAACCGGCGCCGCAAAAGAAGCGCCTTTGCGGTCGATACAAAAACCCGAAGAACGATACGGAGGATTATCATGGGCGCAACTCTTACTTATCTGGGACACTCCACTTTCGTCGGCCAGTCAGACGGAGGCCAGACGTTCTACATCGACCCCTGGCTCGATGGTAACCCGCGCTGCCCCGAAGACCAGCAAAGCCCCAAGAAAGCGGACCTGATCGCCCTCACCCACGGCCACTTCGACCACATCGCCGCCGTCATGGACGTCTACGGCCAGGGCGGATGCCCGGTGGCCGGCCCTTATGAGCTGGTGAACCTCATCGCCCAGAACGAGGGTTTTGCCGAAGAGCACGCGGGCGCGATGGGCAAGGGCGGCACGGTGGATTTCGGCGGTATCGGCGTCACCCTCACCCACGCCATGCACAGTTCGAGCTACAACGACCCGGGCGTCTACGCGGGCGAACCCGCCGGCCTCGTCATGACCTTCGAGGACGGGAAGCGCGTCTACCACGCGGGCGATACCGCCGTATTCGGCGACATGAAGATCATCGGCGAGTTGTACCAGCCCGATCTCTGCCTCCTGCCCATCGGCAGCCGGTTCACGATGGACCCGCGCGAAGCGGCCCTCGCCGTCGAGCTTCTGGGCGCCAGCCGGGTCGTGCCGATCCACCACTCGACCTTCCCGCCGCTCACGGGCACGCCCGAGCAGTTCGCCGAAGAGGTGGCGGCGCGCGGGCTATCGCCGGAAATCACCGTGATGGAGCCGGGCGATTCCATCAGCGTGTAAGGGCGCATACCGGATAAATAAAAAAGATGAGAATTCGTTATTCATTGCCAATGAAAGGAACCACGCATGAGTGAGGCCCCCCAAGTAAACGCGAGAACAGAAGACCGCGACGGAATGCGGATCACCTGGCACCAGCCCATCGAGATGGACGACGGCCTCGTGCTCCGCGCCGACGTGTTCCGGCCCATCGAGGAGGGGAATTATCCCGTCATCCTGACGTACGGCATCTACGCCAAGGGGGTGGCCTACCAGGAGGGCTATCACCACCAGTGGAACAAGATGGTGGCGGATTATCCCGAAATTCTCGAGATGTCCACCAACAAGTACCAGAACTGGGAGGTGACGGACCCCGAGTGCTGGATTCCGCACGGCTACGTCTGCGTTCGCGTGGACTCGCGCGGGGCGGGCTGGTCGCCCGGCTTCATGGCGCCCAACTCGCCTCGTGAGATCGACGACCTCTACGAGTGCATCGAATGGGCGGGCGTGCAGGAGTGGAGCAACGGCAAGGTGGGGATGCTGGGCATCTCCTATTACTCGCGCAACCAGTGGCGCATCGCGGGCCGGAAGCCTCCGCACCTGACCGCCATCATCCCCTGGGAGGGCGGGAACGACACCTACCGCGATTCGGGCTATCACGGGGGCATCCTGAGCCAGTTCCAGGAGCAGTGGTCCAAGGTCCAGGTGATGAACGTCCAGTACGGACGTGGCGAGAACGCGCGGAAACACCCCGTGACGGGAGAATCCGCCGCAGGCCCCATCACGCTCACCGATGAAGAACTCGCCCAGAACCGCGTCAACGCTTTTGAGGAACTCAAGAAACATCCCTTCGACGACCAGTGGCACCGGGACCGCTCAGGCGACCTCTCGAAAGTCACGCTCCCGCTTCTCACCTGCGCAAACTGGGGCGGTCAGGGCATCCACCCGCGCGGGAATTTCAACGGCTACATCGAAACGCCCTCCGAGCAGAAGTGGCTCGAAGCCCACGGCGATTCCCACTGGTCGCTCTTCTCCAGCGCCTACGGCCTGGACCTCCAGAAGCGCTTTTTCGATTACTTCCTGAAGGGAATCGACAACGGCTGGGACAAGACCCCGCCGGTCGCGCTCAACGTCCGCCACCCCGGGCCGAAGTTCGTCCATCGCTACGAGAACGAGTGGCCCCTGGCGCGCACGCAGTGGACGAAATTCTATCTCGATCTGGACAACAAGGCGCTCAGCAAAGAACCCGTCGCGGGAGAGGCGAGCCTCGAATACGACGGCATGGGGGACGGCGTGACGTTCTGGATGCCGCCGATGGAAGAGGATACCGAGATCACGGGCCCGATGGCGTCCAAGCTCTTCGTCTCCTCATCGACCGAGGACGCGGATCTCTTCATCATCGTCCGCGTGTTCGACCCCGAGGGTAAGGAACTCACCTTCATGGGCTCCACCGACCCGCACACGCCGATTGCGAACGGCTGGCTGCGCGTCTCGCACCGCGCCCTGGACCCTGAGAAGAGCACCTTCTACCGGCCCTACCATCCCCACGACAAGGCGGAAAAGCTCACGCCAGGCGAAGTGTATGAATGCGACGTGGAGATCGTCACCTCGTGCATCGTCGTGCCCGCCGGCTGGCAGGTGGCGTTCACCGTGCGCGGGAAGGACTATGAGTACACGGGCGAGCTCAGTGAGTTCGGCAAGCAGTTCCACTACTCCACGAAGGGCACGGGCGGCATGACGCACAACGACCCCGACGACAGGCCGCCCGCGGTTTTCGACAACAAGGTGACCTTACACGCCGGCGGCGGGCGGGATCCTTACCTCCTCCTGCCCATCATCCCGCCGAAAGAGGGGGAATAGGGGAAGCGGAGATGGATGCGAAACCAAAGGCCCAAGAGGATTCTGTATGAAAGACATGTGGGTCGGGTTTCTGGTTGTCACGCTGACGACTTTCGTGGGTTTTGGGCTCGTCTGCGGCCAAATCGCTGACATCCGCGAGGAGCTTTGGAAGATTTGACGGGATGCTCTCGGGAATCGAGAAACGCCTGGAGAGAATTGCGAAAATTGCAGAATCGGCTGGTTCTCGCGTCCCTCGGTATTAAACCGGAGCGGAAATCCTCCCGTTCGCCGATCCCGTGGTAAAGGCGCAACCCTGACCGCGCGAAGGGGTGGTTGAAAAGCCCGCAGAGACGAACCTGCGTTCCGCCCGCCTTTCGTTTTTGATCGTCTTTCCGGCGCACGCCGGAATCCAGAACCGATCAGGCGGGAAAGATGCGTTATTCTTTTCTTCATGATTCGTTGGAAGTAAATCAAAAACAAAGTTCCTGGATTCCGGCAATCCCTCCCTCCTCGGTCGGTATTGATTGCCGGAATGACGGTGCGTAATTTCGATTGTAGGGGCCGCATATTATGCGGCCCGGTCGCGGGAGGCGCGAAAAATCCGGGTCGCATAGTATGTCAGACATATATGTCTGACCTACACCCCGAATACGCAATGATGGAACACGCCTGACATTTTGGGCCGCCCATGCAACCCTCTCTCATGGCCGGGGCTTGGCCATCCGCCTACCCCGCGGCGCCGCGGCCGCCGTCCACGATGATGTGCTGCCCGGTGAGGTAATCGGAAGCCGAGGAGCAGAGGAAGAGCGCCGCTCCCGTCAAATCCTCAGGCGCGCCCGCGCGTCCGGCAGGCGTTCGCGCGTGGACTTCCACCATCTTCTCGGGATTGGCGAACAACCCCCCCGTCATCGGCGTCTTGGTGAGTTGCGGACCCAGGGCGTTCACCTGGATATCGTGCGGCGCCCATTCGAGCGCGAGCGCGCGCGTCAGGGAGACGACCGCGCCCTTGGTGGCGACGTAGACGGCCTGGTTCGGCACGGCGCGCTCGGCCACCATGGAGGTCAGGAGAACGATTTTTCCGCCGCCTTGATCGACCATCACTTTGGCCGCTGTTTGCGCGCACAGAAACGCGCCGCGCACGTTCGAGGCCAGGAGCGCGTCCACGTCCTCGGGCGCGTGGTCGAGAGCGGGCTTCACGATGTTGATCGCGGCGCTGTTCACGAGGACGTGAAGGCCCCCGTGGCTTGAGACCACCTCTCCGATGAGAGCAGAAACCGAGCCTGCATCCCCGACGTCGCAGGAGAGGAAGCCCACGTCCAGGCCATCTGCCCGGAGGGCTTCGAGCGCCTCATCGCCGCGCTCTTGAGAGCGGCCGGAAATCACGACTCGCGCGCCCGCATCTGCGAGCGCCTTCGCAATCGCCAGGCCGATGCCCGATGTGCCGCCCGTAACGACCGCCACGCGGCCGTCCATCCTGAATTGTTTTATCACCGTTTCATCTCCGAAGTCCCAGGTATCACAACCGGGCCCTTAGAAATTCAATCGTCTTCGTCGACGCCGTTTCGAAGTCGGGCTTCTGGGCGAGCTGGGCCGAGAGATAGCCCGCATAGCCGACTTCCTTGAGTGCGCCGATAATCTCATCGAAGGGAATGTGGCCCGAACCCGGATAGGTGCGCATGTTGTCGGCGATGTGGAAGTAATCGATTTTATCGCCCGCCTCGCGTATCGCGCCTGAGAAAGATGCGTCCTCGATGTTCATGTGGAAGCTGTCGATGAGGAAACCCACCGCCTCGTGGTTCATCTCGTCCAGAAACTCAAGGCCCTCCCGCGTGGAGCGCACGAAGTTCGTGTTGAAGCGGTGGTGGGGCTCGAAGAGCATTTTGGTGCCGCGCTCCCCTGCCCTGTCCGCGCCCGCGCGCAGTCCATCCCACATCCAGCCTTCGGACGCAGCCCTTCGTTCATCTTCAAGGAAATTCCCCCGGAAGCGGCCGATGTTCACCGGGCAGCCCAACTCGCCCGCGAAATCGATGTGGCCGAAAAGACGCTCCATGGCCTTGGCTCGAACGTCCGCCTCGGGATGGCAGATTTCGATCTCGTCCTGGTAGGAGATCGGCGCCGTGCCGATGAGGGAGGGTTCCAGGCCCGTTTCCTCGAGCGTGCGGCGCAGCTCGTCCTTATCGAAAGCGCCGGTGTCGCGCGTCGCGAGTTCCACGCCGTCGAAACCCAAATCCCTTAAAAACATGAGATTGTCCCGGAACGCGCCGCGCACCGCGGGCATCAAGGGCGTCGTCACGTCGGGTGTTGCAACCACATAACCGATTTTCATCCTGCTTCACTCCTCTCACACATTCGTTTTATGAAAATTTGCATCGTTGTCCTGCGTTCGTTCATTCCAAATGGGGACGGCGGACACTATAGCCGCAAGGGCGGTCGGCTGAAAAGCCAAGCCGCGTTGCCCGAACGGCGGCGATTCTGTAGCTTTCATAACCAGGTATCCGTTACTACACAAAACCGGAAAGGAACGGCATGAGAGAAGACCAGAGGCTGCTGCACGGCGCGATCGACACCCACATCCACGCATCGCCCAGCCTGTTCCCGCGCGTCTGCGACCACATCGAGTGCGCGCGCGGTGCGGCTTCGGTGGGAATGCGCGGCGTGGTGTTCAAGATTCACCACGGCGATACGTCGGGCCGCATCCCCATCGTGCGCGAGGTGATGGGCGACGCCATCGAAATCTACGGGGGCATCACGCTCAACAGTCCGGTGGGCGGGTTCAACCCCTTCGCGGTGGACACCGCCATCAAGATGGGGGCGAAGATGGTCTGGATGCCCACCATCAGTTCGCTGAACCACTTGGAAAAACTGGGCGCGCCGCATTTTCCGGGCATGAAGCAGACGAGCGGCGTGAAGCTGAAAGAAGAGGGACTCACCATCTTCTCCGATGCGAAACGCACGAAAATTCACCCGGAGGTGAGGACGATATGCAAGCTTATCGCCGACGCGGGAATCTGCCTGAGCACGGGGCACCTGGACGTGGAGGAGGTGCGCGCCCTGATCCCCCTCGCGAAAGAAGAAGGGGTCAAGCACATCATCGTGCAGCACCCCGAGTACATCGTGGACGCGTCGGTTGAGGAGCAGGTGGAATTCGCCAAGATGGGGGCCTACATCGAGCACCTGGCGATATTCTGCTTCACGCACTGGGGCGCGTACCCGACGGATGAGAACGCGCCGCCCATCTCCGTCAGGGAGCAGGCGAAGATGGTGAAGGCCGTGGGCGCGGCCAGGACGATTCTCTCCACCGACCTCGGCCAGCTCCACAACGCGCCCCCCTGGGAGGGCCTGCGCGTGTTCGTACAGCTCATGCTCGAGAACGGCATCAAGCCCCGCGAGATAGAGACGATGCTGCACAAGAACCCCGCCCGCGTTCTGGGGCTGCCTCTCAAGGCGCCTAAGCGGGAGGCGGAGGCGGGGTAAGGATCAGGAACGCGGATGGTTTTGGTTCGTCATTCCGGCGCATGCCGGAATGACGGCGGTGGTCGGTTCCGACCGATGAGGGAGGAATCGACCGAGCGAGGCGGGGTTGTTGAAAAACCTTGGTTTCGTGATTTCGAGAATGAAACCAACCAGAGGGCCGTAGGGACAGGCCTCCGTGCCTGTCCAAAACCCTGTGCCTGTCCTCATGAAGGACAACCACGGAGGGTTGTCCCTACGGGCTTGGTTCCAATGAATGCGAGATGGTTTCATCCGTAGGGGTGGTTCGCGAACCGCTCTGCTTTACAGGCAACCTGTAGTGGGCCGTTCTTGTGAACTACCCAAGGTCGCGACCTCTGACTTTTGTTCTCGATTTCGGTTACTACAACCGATACCCCGCATCCCGAACGAAGCGCGCGAGACTCGCTTTCGTCTCGTCGCCAAAATTCTCGAACATCTCGATCGTGGCCTGCTTGCTGCCCTCCACGGCGGGCTGATCGAAAGGGTTCACCCCGCGCAGCAGGCCGCCGTAGACCGCCGCCCACTGCCAGAGCGCGATGAGGCCGCACACGTCGCCCACGGCCAGGGAATCGAGCGTGAGCACCATGTGGGGCGTTCCCCTGCGCTCCGCTTCGGCGGCGACGCCCGCATGCTCCATCTGCAGAAACTCCGTGCAACTCACGCCGCCGGCCAGATTCTCATCCGACCCGAAGCTCCCGACACACAACGACAGCCCCACCACGTTTTCCCGCCCGCCGAAATATCGCTGGTTCGTGTGGTGCTGGCTCTCGGGCGCGCCCGCCCAGAGAATCGTCTGCCCGCGCCCGGCCTTGCAGTAACTCTCATGGACGAGCTGCACGATGAGCTCGCCCGCGCCCGATAGCGCATGGGCGTAAATCGGCATGAAGACCTCCGTGCAGCCCGCCCGCTCCGCCCGCCAGAGTTCGAGGGCGAGATGCTTCGCCATGTTCTCGCTTAAAGGCGCTGCGGCCTTTAGTTTTTCGTGGGCGGCGGCGAAGCTCAAGTCTATCTCGCAGGCCAGATTCGTATTGCCCTCCAGCATCGCCAGGGGCAGGAGCGCGTTGTTCTGCGCGGCGGTGAAGCGCCCGCCCACCTCGTCGGGATGCGGGAAGGTCTCGAGCTTTGCTTCGGCGACCATCGAGGCCAGCTTGCTCGGGCCGGACGAGGTAATCGCAAGCGCCGGATAACCGCGTTCCATCAGAAGGGCGGTCTCCTGGATCACGTTTTCGGTGTTCCCGGACTTGCTCACCGGAACGATGAGCGTGTTATCGGGATTGAACGCGCCGCCTTCGCGCAGCAACTCTCCGAACAGACCGCTCATGTCCGTGCCGTCGAGAAGGTGCAGCTTTCTGGGAAACCCCCGCTCGTAGAGCGCCATGTAGAGCGCCCATACGTTTCGTATCGACCCCCCGTTCCCGACCACGACGACGTGTTCTTTCCCCGCCGCCGCGCCGATCTTGGCCTCCATCCCCGCAACGTCCGCGCGCTCCGTCGCGAACCAGGGCTCCCCCGGCCCGGCCTGATACCCCGCTATCAGCTCGGCGCATTGGGCTGCGTCGTCAAGCAGGTCTCTCTTCTCGCGCCAGAGGCCGTCTTTTCCCCTATCGCCAAGCGGCGTCTCGAAACTCTTTGCGTACAGATGCAGGCTCAAGCCATACTCCTTGTTCGTAAGGTGTCGGAAAACTCTCCGCTATTATATCGGCTCCGCATCGAGATGGGCCTTCATGGTGCGCAGGACGATGGGTATCAGGCCGGCGCGCGGGAGACCAAGGCGCTCGAAAACGAACGGGGCCGCTTCCTCGGGCGAAGCGTCGCCTCCTTTTTGAGCCGAAACCTCCCGCACCAGCCCGTCGATCTCCCTCATATACCCTGCCCCGCTCTCGATGTGGGCGTGAACCGCCTCATCGCGCGAGACGGCTCGGCTCATGGCGGAGAGCAACACTTTCACTCCTTGAAGGGCCTTCAACTTATCCAGACTTGTCAAAGTGTCCGCCACGCTCTCATAGATAGGCAGCGTACCCGGTTCGGGCAGCACGTCGCCTGAGATGAGCGCGCCGTCATCGGGGATGAAGAAAGAGAGGCTCCCCGCCGAGTGCCCCGGCGTGTGAACCACCCGGACGTCAACGCCGCCCGGCGATATCTCATCCCCTCCTGCGATAAAGCCTGCGAGCTTCACGGGGCCGGATACCGCATCGCGCATCCTTCCCACCGGGCGGACGCTGTGCTGGTAGTCCAGGTCCTCGATCATCCGCCTCTCTGATTCTGGTCCAAGGAACTCAGGCCCTGACTTCTCCGCGATCAGGCCGTTTCCGCCGATGTGGTCGAAATGGGAGTGCGTGAGCAGGACGCGCGAAATCTCCTCGGGCTTCCTGCCGATGGATTCGACGTAGGTGAAAATATCAGGCGCGGTGGAGGCGACGCCCGTGTCGATCAGCGTGAGCGTATCGCCCGCGAGGATATAGGACGTGACGAACCTGGGGATCCGCTCGCCTGCGGGCGTCTTGATCTCGAATTCCAGCCAGAGGCAATGCACGCGCGGCGTAATCTGCATGGAAGCATCCTAGACGATGGCGGAAAGGCGTATCGGTTCACCCGACACGGGGAATCTACCAAAACCGCAAGCCGCGCGAAACGGGGCTGTTGAAAAACCCTCCTTTTTCGGGGATAGAGGAGACACTCCGCTCGACTGGAAAACCACCCCCCCCTACCCTCTCAAGGGCTTTTTCAACAGCCCCTGGCAAGGGGGGTTGGGGGGTTGCTCTCTTGAAAAAGCATCGCTTCGCTTGAGATTGACCTTCGCCTTTGATCGTCATTCCGGCTTTCGCCGGAATGACGATCAAAAGCACATTCATCCGTAGGGGCGAGCCCTCGACTTCGCTCGCAGGCTCCGCCGTCCCCCCAACTTCCTCACCCTGAGTAGCCGCCGAAGGCGGCGTATCGAAGGGCGAAATTCGCGCCCGCCGGAGAGATGCGCTCCCCATCCTTCGATACGGCGCTTACGCGCCTACTCAGGATGAGGGTTCGGGGCGCTTGTTCGGGATGAGGGCGTCAAGCGTTCTGCGAAGCCCGATGCCGCGAAGTGGGTCGATCCCGACCGACGTCCTTGCATATCCCTTCGAATGGCGAGCGCTTTTCCGCCCCTCTTTTCCTGAAATCACGAAATCCTCATCTTTTCCTCGTCCCTATCTTGCTGTATAACGCCGCATTGCGGCGCGTTGGCCTTAAAAAAGCCCTTTTGGACAAACGCCGCGCCGCGCGCGAAAAACATTCGCCTCTGGAGAAGACGATGAACACGACAGCCTTGAGCCTCACCCTGCTCGCCGTCCTGTGCTTCGGCGTCTGGGGATTCTTCATGAAGCTGGGCCAGGAGCGCCTCGGCGCCATGCCGCACCTCATGGGAATGGGCGTCACCACCGCCGTCGTCGTCGTGATCGCCGTTATAAGCAGGCAGTTCCCGCTTCCGCCGATGCGCCCGGAGGTCATGTGGCTGCCCGTGGTCGCCACGGTGGCCACCCTGCTGGCCATGCTCTTCCTGGTGCTGGCGCTCGCGAAGGCGGAAGGCCAGACGGCGGGCGTGGTGGCGCTTTCGGCGCTGTATCCGGGCGTCACGGCGATTCTGGCGGCGCTGTTCCTGGGCGAGGGCTTCACGCCCGCCAAGGTGGGTGGACTCGTCTGCGCCGCCCTGGCCGCATTCCTGTTCACCCGCTAGGTGAAAGCCATTAAACCATGACGACCAAACGCGGACTTCGCATCGGCATCGACACGGGCGGCACGTTCACCGACGTGGTCGGCGTGCGCTCCGACACCGGCGAGGTCTTCACCACCAAGACGCCGACGACGCCCGCCGACTTCAGCGAGGGCCTCATTCAGGGCATCCGGAAAATACTGTCGGAGACCAAGGTCCGCCCCGCCATGGTGAACGGCGTATTCCACGGCACGACGGTGGCGACGAACGCCATCCTGGAGCGCCGCTTCGAGGATCTGGGGTTCATCGTCACTGGCGGGTTCCGCCATCTGCTCGAAATCGGCGGAGCGAACGGCTCGGCGAAGGCCAATTACGCCGCCTCCCTGCTCGCAAAGCCCCGCGACGCGCTGGTGCCCCCCGAGCGGGTCCGAGAGGCGAAGGAGAGAATCACCGCATCAGGTGAGGTCTTGGAATCTCTCGGTGAGCAGGACGCCCTCAGGCTCGCCAGGTGGTTCAAGGTGCAGAAGATCGGCTCCGTGGGCGTCTGCCTGCTCCACGCCTACGCGAACCCGGCGCACGAGGAATTGATTCTCGAAGCCTTCGAGCGCGAATACCCCGAATGTTTCGTGAGCATATCGAGCGAGGTGATCCCCGAACCGGGCGAATACGAGCGCGCCATCACCACCCTGCTCGATGCGTGCATCAAGCCGCGCATCAAGGCGTATATCGAGAGCGCTTCCAAAAAAATCGAGGATACCCTGGGCGGCGCGCCCTTCATGATCATGAAGAGCAACGGGGGGGTCTCCACCGCGCGTGAGATCGCCAAGCGGCCCATCGGCACCGTGCTCTCGGGGCCTGCCGCGGGCGCGCTCTCCGCCGCCTTTCTGGGCAAACTCTCGGGGCATGAGCAGCTCATCACCCTGGACGGGGGCGGCACCTCGACCGACATCGCCGTCATCGAGGGCGGCGAGGCCAAGCGCGCCACCCGGCACCAGCTCGATGAGTTTTACCTGAGGATGCCGATGATCGACGTCGTCACCATCGGCACCGGCGGCGGGTCGGTCGCATGGCGAAGCCCCGAGGGGAGGCTGCGCGTGGGTCCCCGGAGCGCGGGCGCGGACCCCGGCCCCATCTGCTACGGAAAGGGCGGCGAGGAACCCACCCTCACCGACGCGAACCTGCTCTTGGCCCGCAGCCCGCTCCATCTGGCGGGCGGCGAGGTGAAGCTCAACAAGGCGCTCGCCATGAAGGCCATGCGCGGTCTGGCGCGCGAATTCGACATGAGCCCCCACGAGATGGCCTCGGGCGTGGTCGAGATAGCCGCATGGAACCAGACCCACGCCGTGCGCCGCGCGACGGTGCAGCGGGGGATTTCTCCCAAAAACTTCGCCCTGATGGCTTTCGGCGGGTCCGGCCCCCTGACGGCGGGCCTCGTGGCCGAACTGCTCGAGATCGACACCGTCATCGTCCCGCCCTTCGCGGGCATGACGAGCGCCTTCGGGCTGGAAGTCGTCGATCTGGTAAACGACCACGCGGCGGCGCATTATCAATCGGAAGAAAACGTCAAGCCCGAAGCCCTGGGCGACGCCTATGAAAAACTGGAAGCCCAGGCCGCGGCGGGCCTCGAAAGCGAGGGGGTCCCCGCCCACAGGCGGATGATGCGGCGCACTGCAGAAATGCGCTACCAGGGAGAGGCCACCGAGATCGAAGTCGACGTGCCCGGCGGCTACCTCACGCCGCCGGTGCTGGCGGAAGCCTTCGAGCGCTTCCACACCCTCTACCAGCGCCGCTACACCTACAACCACAAGGGCAGCCGACCGGTCGAGATCGTGCACCTGCGCGTCACGGGGATCGGCATGACGGAACCGCCCAACCTGCCCCTCATCCCCGCGGGCGACGACAGCCCCGAAGAAGCCTACAAGGGCGCGCGCCTCGTCTGGTTCAAGGAACTGGGCGGGTTCCACGACACGCCGGTTTACTACCGGGAGCGGCTGCTCGAGGGCAACTACATCCCCGGGCCTGCGGTCGTCGAGAGCTTCGGCAGCACGACGGCGATCTTCCCCAGGCAGGAAGCCCGGGTGGACAGGTACGGAAATCTGGTGATGCGCTTTCGCTCTGAAGTCTTCGAACGCGACGAGCGCGCCGGCAGGCCGACGGGCGATCACGGCGTGGGAGCGGCCTGGACATGAACGCAAACCCGATTGTGAGTGAAATTCTGGCTGGGGCGCTTCGCGCCATTGAAGAGGAAGTCGAAGACCTCCTCGCGCGCATCTGGCGAAGCCCCTCGCTGCGCGACGCGGGCGATTTCTCGGTCTGCCTGTTCGACCGCTTCGGACGCGCGCTCACCGGGCGGGTGCTCGCCACCGGCCCCGCGCCCGTCATGAGCGCGTCCCCCGAAATGGCCGAGGGCGACGTTTTCCTCCACAACGACCCCTACATGCCTCCTGCGGGCCTGGGCGAGGCAGCCGAGCTCTGCCTCACCCGCCCCCTGTTCGCGGACGGCGCGCTCATCGCCTTCTTACAAGTCAGGGGCCGCCATGACGACCTGGGCGGCGCGCTGCCCGGCGGGGCGAGCGTCGGCTCGCGAGAGAGCTATCACGAGGGGGTCCTCATTCCGCCGGTGCGGATAGCGCGCGGCGATGAGACGGTCGAGGACATCAAGACCCTGCTCCTGCGGAACAGCCGCCAGGCCCATCACCTGGGCGATGACATCGACGCCCAACTCGGCGCGCTCCGGGTCGGCGCGGCCCGCCTCAAGGATTTGACGAGGCGATACGGCGCGGAGAACCTGACGGCGTGTTTCGCCGATCTACTGAGAGAGTGCGAACTCGCGTTCCGCGGCCAGCTCATCCCGCAACTCCCCGAGAAGAGCTGGACGGCGCACACCGCCGTCGAAACGGACGGCTTGAACGGTCCCCACGAACTCGCGCTCACCCTCACGCGGCGAAAGGACACCCTGCATATCGAACTGGTCGCGGCGCCCCAGGCGCGCGGCCCCATCAACTGTCCCCTGGAAGGTGAAGGCGCGCAGTTCCTGACCCGCCTCATGGCCCCCATGCTGCTCCACCTGCAGGACGATATGGGCGAGACGCCCCTGAACGACGGTGCCTTGCGGGGGTTTCAGGTGCACTTGCCCGAACCCGGCACCATACTCACCCCCCGCTTTCCCGCGCCGACGGGCCTGAGAGCGCTGACGCTCGGCAAGCTGCTCTCGGCGTTCGGCGAAGCGCTCTTCGAGGCATCGGGCGGACGCACGCCCACCGGCTTCGACAATCTGCGGACGCTCAGCTTCTGGGGGCACGACGAAAAAGGCGGCTTCCACCTGCTCAGGGAAGCGCTGGGCGCAGGCGCGGGCGCGGGCATGAAAGGGGACGGGGCGTCCGCCGTTCCTCCGCTGGGTGCTACCGGCGGCATGCCCGTCGAGGTGATGGAGGCGCGCTATCCGGTGCGGGTCGAGGCGATGGGGCTGGCGCAGGATTCGGGCGGCGCGGGCGCGCGGCGCGGCGGCCTGGGCGTTTTCAGAGACTACCGGATGCTCATCGACGGCGTATCCGCGAGCGCGGCGGGAAGTGCCGAAACAGGCCCCGCGGGCGGCCATGGCGCATCGGCCGGAAAGCCTTATGAGATGCGCCATCGCTCGGGGAAAAAGAGCGCACAGGCCCCTGCTGTCGGCGCGTCAACGGCGTTTTCAAAAGGCGATTCGATTCGCGTCTCCACCCCCGGCGGCGGCGGATGGGGCGACCCGATGGAGCGCGACCCCGAGGATGTGCGGGCCGACGTTCTGCGCGGCTTCGTCTCGCCCAGAGCGGCGGAGTCTGCCTACGGCGTGGTTCTGGGAGGCGCGCCTGGATTCAAGATCGACGAGGAAGCCACCAGAAAACGCAGGCAAGGAGAATAATTACGCACTTTCTTCCTCAACCTGGTGGATTCAAGGCGCAAAGGGCGGTAAAAACCACCGGGCGCACTTGGAGCCGCCCATCGTATCGGGTAGAATCCGCCCGCGCAGGAATCAACGAACGCCCGTAAGGCCTGAGCGAACAATTTTTATCCCCTAAACTCTTCAATGGAGAGAGGTTCAGAGAATGGCCATCAAAGTCGGCATCAACGGTTTTGGCAGGATTGGACGAAACCTGTTCCGCGCGGGTCTGGATGACCCCGACATCGAATTCGTCGCAGTCAACGATCTGACGGACCCGAAAACCCTGGCCCACCTGCTCAAGTTCGACTCGGTGCACGGGCGCTTCGGGGGCGAGGTGGAAGTAGGCGACGCGGAAATCAGGGTGAACGGCAAATCCATCCGGGTGCTCTCGGAGCGCGACCCGGCGAACCTCCCCTGGGGGGAGATGGGTATACAGGTGGCGGTCGAGAGCACCGGCATCTTCACCAAGCGGCCGGACGCGGAAAAACACCTGAAAGCGGGCGCCAAGAAGGTCATCATCTCGGCCCCCGCGACTGATGAGGACATCACCATCGTCCTGGGCGTGAACGACGAGAATTACGACGACGCCTCCCACCACATCATCTCGAACGCGAGCTGCACCACGAACTGCCTGGCGCCCGTCGCCAAGGTGCTGCACGAGAAATTCAGGGTTAAACACGGGCTGATGACCACGACGCACGCATACACGAACGACCAGAAGATACTCGACCTGCCACATTCGGACCTGAGGCGCGCGCGGGCGGCGGCGGTGAGTATGATTCCCACCTCCACGGGCGCCGCGAAAGCGGTGGGGCTGGTTCTCCCCGAACTGAACGGCAAGCTCGACGGCATGGCGATCCGCGTTCCCACACAGGACGTCTCGGTCGTCGACCTTGTGGCCGAGGTGGAAGCGGACGTGACGGCCGAAGAGGTGAACGACGCACTCAGGGAAGCGGCGAACGGCCCGCTCAAGGGGATTCTCGACTATACGGACGAGCCGCTCGTATCGGTGGATTACCTCGGTAACCCGGCGTCATCCACCGTGGACGGCCTCTCGACGAAAGTGCTGGAAAACAAGATGGTCAAGGTCATCTCCTGGTACGACAACGAATGGGGGTTCTCGTGCCGGATGGTGGACCTCATCAAGAAAGTGGGCGCGGCCCTCTAAGGGGCTTCAAATAAATGGCGACGATCACGAGCAACATCGAAAACGGCGACCCGAAACTAGGCGTCGAGGACGTCGACGTCGCGGGCAAGCGGGTCTTCCTGCGTGTCGATTTCAACGTGCCGCTCGACGATCAGGGGCACATCACCGACGACGCCCGCATCAGGGCGGCCCTGCCCACCATCAACTATCTGCTGGATGAGGGCGCGCGTGTCGTCATCGGCTCCCACATCGGCCGACCGAAGGGAAAGGTCGACCCGAGAAATTCCTTCGCCCCGGTCGCAAAGCGCCTGGCCAGGCTTCTGGAGAAGGAATGCCCCCTGGCGCCCACCCCCACGGGCGCAGAGACCCGGAGCATGGCGGAGGAGATGAGGCCCGGCCAGGTCCTCCTGCTGGAAAATCTCCGGTTTCACCCGGGCGAGGAGAAAAACGACGAAAAATTCGCCCGCGAACTAGCCTCTTTGGCCGATATCTACATCGGCGATGCGTTCGGCAACGCCCACCGCAACCACGCCTCGATGTCGGCGATCACGAAATTCCTGAACCCCGCCGTCGCCGGTTTCCTGATGATCAAGGAGGTCAGCTACCTGAGCGGCGCGGTGAACAACCCGATGCGCCCGGTGGTGGCGATCGTCGGGGGCGCGAAGGCGAGCGCCAAAATCGGCATCGTCGAGCGCATCCTCCCCAAGATGGACAAGATCGTCATCGGGGGCGGCATGGCGGGCACCTTCCACCGCGCGCTGGGCTATGAAATGGGAAACAGCCTGGTCGAGGAACACATGGTGGACACGGCGCGCTCAATCATCGACAAGGCGAAGGAGCTGGAGGTGAAGTTCTACCTCCCCTGCGACTACGTGATCGCGGACAAGTTCGAGGCCTCGGCGGAAACCAAGGTGGTGCCCGCGCAGGAAGTGCCGGAGGAGTGGTACGCGCTCGACATCGGACCGGCGAGCACCACCCTGTTCGGCGAGGTGCTCCAGGATGCGAAAACCATCATCTGGAACGGGCCGATGGGCGTGTTCGAGGTGGACGCCTTCTCGCGCGGCACCTACGCCATGGTGAACCACGTAGCGAATTCCTACGCGCTGACGATAGTGGGCGGCGGCGATACGGACGTGGCCGTTCACGCGGCGGGCGAGTCGCGCCGCATCTCATACATCAGCACGGGCGGCGGCGCCTTCCTGGAACTGCTCGAGGGAAAAGAACTCCCCGGCCTCGCCTGTCTCACGGACAAAAACTAAATAACCAATTAAAGAGGACCTCACGATGCGGCGCGCCCTCGTGGCCGGCAACTGGAAGATGAACAAGACGATTGAAGAGGCGAGAACGCTCGCGCGCGAAGTGGCCGAGGGCGTCGCAGGGGATGGACTCTCTCAAGCGGACGTCCTGCTGGGTCCTCCTTATCTCGCCCTTGCGGCGGTCGTGGAGGCGGTCTCGGGGAGCGCTGTCGGCGTCGCCGGACAGAATTGCTCCCACCAGGCCGACGGCGCTTACACCGGCGAGGTGAGCGTCTCGATGCTCCGGGATGCGGGCGCGACCCACGTTATCCTCGGGCACAGCGAAAGGCGCGAGTTGATGGGAGAAGGCGACGGCCTCGTTGCCCGCAAGTCGAAGGCGGCCAGCGCGGGCGGCCTCACCCCCATCATCTGCCTCGGGGAACCTTTTACGACGAGGCGGGCCGGGACGACGCTCGCTCGCATCGCCCACCAGGTCGAGCACTCGATCCAGGGCGCGTTCGGCTCCCCTCCTCCGGGGGGGTTCATCGTCGCGTATGAACCCGTGTGGGCCATCGGCACGGGCCTCACGGCCACGCCCGAACAGGCCCAGGAGACGCACGCCTTCATCCGCGAGCGGCTCGAGGCGATTTTCGGCTTGGAATGCGCGCAGGAAACGCGTATCTTATACGGTGGCAGCGTGAAACCGGATAACGCCGCGGATTTGTTCGCACAACCCGACATCGACGGCGGCCTCATCGGCGGGGCGAGCCTGAACAGCGCAGACTTTTTGGAAATCATCCGCGCCGCGCAGATGGATTCCGCATCGACATGAGAAGAGTGAGAAAATGACGATAGTCTTGACAGTATTGCATGTGGCCGTGGCGCTTTGCCTGATCCTCTCCGTGCTTCTCCAGGCGGGCAAAGGCGGCGGAATGGGCGCCGCCTTCGGCGGTTCGAGCGACACGATGTTCGGCACGCGGGGGCCGGTGAACTTTCTGAGCAAAGTCACGACCGGCGCCGCCGTCCTGTTCATGGTGACCTCGCTTCTGCTCACCTATATCGGCTCGCAGGGCGCCAACCAGGGCGGCTCGATAGTGCCCGCAGCACCCGTGCAGTCCGCGCCCGCACAAACTCCGAGCCCCGCCGCCCCGGAAAAGAAATAAGCGGGCGAGACTGGCGCCACCGTTCGCGCGCGCTGAGGGTCGACGATGCTGATCAAACGCATCCTGCTGCTGCTCCCCATTCTCATCGCGGCCGCGTTGTTCCAGTCATATTTCTGGGTGCCGACGTTCTCCGACCAGACCAGGGGAGGCGGCGACGAGCGCCTCCGCCAGTTCATCACCGGCTCCATCGGTGACGCGCAAATCCTGAACCCCATCCTTCATGCGGACACGGCGAGCGGGGCCATCGTCGATCAGATATTCGAGGGCCTCATCGACAGGGACCGCGACCTCTCCTACCGGGGCCGGCTGGCCGCCTCGTGGAAAATCTACGAGGAGGCGTTCTTCGTGCCCCATCCCGAGGGGCCGGGCGCGAAGGCTCTCGTAGAGCGCATCGAGCGGGCGCGCGGTGCAGGCGAGGCCGCGTGGCTCAAAAACATCGATAAAATTGAATCCATCGATCCCGCGGAGCAGAAAACCGCCATCCGCACCCCGCCTGCCAAGGGCGAGAAAAAACCCGGGAAAAAAGATATCGTCATCGCCTATCCCGAGCGGGTGAAGGTGACCCTCAAGAGCGTGGATCAGGACCTGTTCAGGCATCTTGAAAAATTGCTGGGGAAAAACGGCCTCGCCAAGGACCCCGCTCCCTACGTCAAGACGAAGCTGCCCAAGCCCTTGCTTCCCTTCGCCGCGCGGCGCGTCAAGCTCACCGAGCACAACCCGATCATCATCTTCAGGCTCAGGCAAGGCGTGCGCTTCCACGACGGCCACGAGTTCGATTCCGGCGACGTGCGCTTCACCTATAATGCGATCATCAATCCCAAGAATCTTTCCCCAAGGGTGCCGGACTACGAGCCCGTCAAGCGCGTGGAGACACCCGACAGGTTCACCGTCAAGATCACCTACAAGCGCCTCTACTCCCCCGCTTTCGGCTCATGGGGCATGGGGATGCTGCCCGAGCACCTGCTGAACGAGAAAAAAATCGCCGCAGAAGCGAAGCAAAAGGGGAAGGACCCCAAGACGTTCAGCTTGCGCGACAGCGCGTTCAACCGAAAACCCACCGGCACGGGCCCGTTCAAGTTCAAGGAATGGCGCTCGGACGAGCTCATCCGCCTGGCCAGAAACGACGACTACTGGGAGGGGCCGCCCGAGTATCACGAATACGTCTACAGAATCCTGCCCGACCCCCTCACGCAGGAGATCACCTTCTACGCGGGCACGGTGGACCGCTACGGGGCGGGCGCGCACCAGGTCGAGCGCCTCAAGAAGGACCCCAGGTTCCAGGTGTTCTCGGGCCTCGGCTTCGGGTTCGCCTACATCGGCTACAACATGCGGCGCTGGCCGTTTCAGGATGCGCGCGTGCGCAGGGCGCTGGGCATGGCGGTGGACACCAGGCAGATTCACCGCTACGTGATGAACGGCGAGGCCGAGGACATTACCGGCCCGTTCGTGAAGCAAAGCCCGCACTACAACCGCAGCGTCAAACCCCTGGCCTACGACCCCAAAGGGGCGGAGCGGCTGCTGCACGAGGCGGGTTTCCGGAAAAAAGACGGGGTCCTGATGAAAGACGGCAAGCCCCTGGCCTTCACCCTGATGACGAACCACGGCAACGAGATCAGGCGCGCCGTCGGCACCGTGGTGCAGGACGCCTGGAAGAAGATCGGCGTCAAGATCACTTTCTCGCAAGTCGAGTGGGCCGTGTTCATCCGAAAATACATCAACCAGCTCAATTTCGACGCGGTCGTCCTCGGCTGGAGCATGGGTCTCGACCCCGACCTCTACCAGATCTGGCACTCGAGCCAGACGAACAAGGGCCAGCTCAACTTCGTGGGCTACAAGAACCCCAAAGCGGACGACCTCATCATCAAGATCCGCCAGGAATACGACCTGGGGAAACAGGTCAGCTACGCGCACGCGCTCCACCGCATCATCGCGGCGGATCAGCCCTACACGTTCCTGTACGTGAGCAAGTGGACGGCGCTGCTCGACCGGAAAATCGCCATCGCCAGGCGTCTGAAGGGCGGCAGGTTGCGGCCCGAAAAAATCCGCCCCACCATCACGGGAAACTTTTCGTTCGACTTCAACGAGTGGCTGAAATTCCCCCGCATCCCCCAGTTCGAGAACTAACATGGGCGCCTACATCATCCGCACGACGCTGTTCAAGCTGGTGACGCTGTTCATCATCTCGATCGTGAGTTTTCTCATCATCCATCTCGCGCCCGGCGAGCCGAGCCAGATCGACCCCCTGAACCCGCGCTTCACACAGGAAGACCTCGCGCGCTACCGCGCGGCCTTCGACCTCGACAAGCCGCTTCCGGTGCAATACTGGCTCTTCTACAAGAAATTCTTCACCGGCGAACTCGCCAGTTTGAAGGACAACCAGCCGGTATTCGGAAAGATATGGCGGCGCTTCCTGATCAGCCTTCCCCTGTTCATCGTGGGAACCATCATCACCTGGTGCCTCTCGTTCCCGCTGGGAATCGCGGGCGCATTGCGGCGCTACAGCGTATTCGACCGCTCCACCACCTTCATGAGCTATCTCATGATCTCGATGCCGAGTTTCTTTCTGGCCTACATATTGATCATCGCCGTCGTTCAGGGGTTCACACTGCCCTTCACCGACTACCACGTGCCGGGTCTGGAAGTCTCCGTCCTAGGCATCGAGACCTTCGGCCGGGGCGACGTCTCCCCCCTGTTCCGGATCAACGACCGCATCTGGCATCTGGTGCTGCCGAGTCTCGTGGGCGCAATCGGCGGCATCGCCGTGCTTTCACGATACGTGCGCGGTCAGATGATAGAGGTGGTGGATTCCGACTTCATCCGCACGGCCCACTCGAAGGGCCTGGATGAGAACACCGTGAACTACGTCCACGCCTTGCGAAACGCAGGACTCCCCTTCGTCACCATGTTCGGCCTCATCCTGCCGGGGCTGATCGGCGGCTCGGTCATCATCGAGAACATCTTCGCATGGCCCGGCATGGGACGCCTGGGCTTCGAAGCCGTGCTGGCGCGGGACTACCCGGTAATCCTCAGTCTCAATTTCATCTCCGCCATCCTGGTCGTCATCGGCACCTTTATCTCCGATATACTGCTCGTCATCGTCGACCCGAGGATTCGCCTGTGAACGAAACCCTCGAAATGCGCGAGATGGTCGAGGAGATGGGGGAGGAACTCACCCCCGGCCAGCGCGTATGGCGTCACCTGCGGCAAAACAGGATGGCGATGGCGGGCGGCGTGGTGCTGGTGTTCTTCTTCGCCCTGGCGTCAATCGGTTTCGTCAATTCCGCTCTCATGAGCGAGCCGATGTTCGACGCCAACGTCGTGCGCCTGCCGGACAAGCTCATGGCCCCCTTCTCCGCTCCGACGGCAAGCCAGATACCCAAAGAAAACCTCCCGCGCCTCGGGATATACGTGTTCGGCACCGACGATCTGGGCCGCGACGTGTTCTCCAGAATGCTCGAGGGCACCTTCATCTCGATGTCGGTGGGATTCGTGGCCATCGGCATCGCCACGTTCCTGGGAGTCGCGATTGGCGGGATCGCAGGCTTTTACGGAGAGATCAAGCCAAGCGGCGCGCCCCTGTTCGGCTTCATCGGGGCGGGCCTCACCGGCTACGCCGTGTGGAACGAGTTGGGATTTCTGGCTTTGCTCTTCTGTGCGCTAGGAGGAGGCGCCGGGCTATCCGTGCGCCGCGACGGGCGCTCCCTGTTCCTGGAGGGCATGATCTTCGGCGCGCTGCTGGGCCTGGCGCTCGGCCCGTTCGATCCGTTCGGGTTCACCGGCTTCACCTCGGATTCCGGCCTTAGCGTACGCACGCCCTATTGGCGCGAGGGATTCCTGGGCGCGGCCTGTCTCGTAACGCTCGCCGCCTTCGGAGGGGCGCAAGGCGCGAACGCGGAGGAAAGCGCGGCGGACGGCGTCTCCATCAGCGCGGTGACGGGCGGTGGAGCCGTCTATTTCGTCCTCCTGCTCTCGGGCCTCTATCTCGCCTATCCGGGCCATACGGCGCATCTCTGGACGAGCGTCGGGGGCGCGGCGATTTTCGTATACCTCTACCAGAGATTCGAGGTCACCGAACTGCTTCAAAGATTCCGCCTGCCCAAGGTGGACATCATCTACACCACTATCGTGGACGTGCAGCTTTCGTTCCCCTCGTTTTTCGTGCTGCTCACCATCCTCGCCCTCGTGACGCCCAACATCTGGATCATCATGGTGGTCATCGGCGTACTGGGCTGGGTGGGGCCCGCGCGTTTCGTGCGCGCGGAGATCCTCTCGCTGAGGGAACAGCCCTTCGTGGAGTCCGCGCGCTCCTCGGGCGGCTCGGACAGGCTCATCATCTTCCGCTATCTCATCCCCAACTCGCTGGCGCCCGTCCTGGTATCGGCCACCATCGGCATCGCGGGCGCGATCCTGACAGAAGCGAGCCTGAGCTTTCTCGGCTTCGGCGTTCCGCCGCCCCAGGCGAGTTGGGGGAACATCTTCTCGGACGGCAAGAAATACATCTTCGACGCCCCCTGGCTCACCTTCATCCCGGGTTTTGCGATACTCGTCGTCATGCTCGCCTTCAACCTCTTTGGCGAGGGCCTGCGCGACGCCATGAACCCGAGGGCGAACAGCAAATAGCGGCTTGGCGGGGATGGACCGGCTCGGGAGGCGTTGACAGCCAAGCGCGCGCGACGCTATATAGCCTCTTGCCCCGAGCGTTGGTTCGAGAAGACGCCCGGGCGCTTGCCCAAGTGGTGGAATTGGTAGACACGCTAGCTTGAGGGGCTAGTGGGGGCAACCCCGTGTCGGTTCGAGTCCGGCCTTGGGCACCACCTATCCTCTCCGCAATCCCTTGCAAAACAACACTATCTCCCGGAAGCCCCTTGAAATACAGGGGGTTTTAACGGCCTGAATTTTCTCATTTATCGCGAATGAGGTTTGTCCGACGCATCCGAGCCGACGAGGCGACTTTTTGTTTTCACTGAAAATTTTGTTATCGTTCGAACTCAATCATTTTGGACACTACGGTCACTACCCAGACGAATGCACAGACTCGCGCTCCGACTACAGCGTGAGATCGATCATGGCGGTTCGTAAGATTTCCTCGTCACCTGGGAGATGGAGATGAAAAGAACCTTCGTCGTCTCGGCCATCGCGGCCTCAGCGGCCTTCGCGACACCCGCAGACGCGCACAACGCCAACTGCCTGGACTATCTCACGGCCGAGGTCGCGTTCGAGGAGGAGGTCGCTATACACCGGCAAGCCAAAGAGGCAGCCAACAACGCGATGAGGAGACCCGAACGGGTTTACCAGAACGCCAAGCGCGCCGCCGAAAAGGCGTTCAAGCGAGCCATTTCAGCCGCCCACCGGAGAAGAAAACGCACCGAACAAGCCGCCGGCAGCGTCGCCGGCAAGGCCTTATCCGGGGCCAGAAACGCCTTCTCCGCTGCGAGAAGAAAGGCCCGCCGCAATACCAGGGACATCGAAAACGGAAGGAAAGCGAGAAGAGCCTTCCGAATAGCCCGCCGAGAGGCCGAAGCCGTTCGGAATCAAGCCATCAAGGAAGCCAATGCCGTTCGGAGCAAGGCTTTCCATGCCGCCAAGGTCGCTTACAGAGAAGACGTCAAAACCGCCGAGGCCGCTCGGGATATTACGATCAAAAACGCCAGAATCGCCCGGGACAGAACCGCCTATCCCGCAAGGCTCTCCTATCAGCGGGCTACCAAGGCTTACCGCGCCGCCTATGAAAAAGCCCGTGGAACATTGGGCGACGCCTACATCAGGGCGTATGCGAACCCCTACGGCTTTCGCCGGAAGGTATCGGGGTATACCAGGGAAGTCGTCCTGAAGGTGGCGGTTCACGAACGCCGTAATTACTGCCCGCCCATCCTCAAGAAACAGCCCGAACCGCGATGACACGCTTCGGCGCGCCATGAATGATCCGGGCAGACCCTCCCGGCTCCTCCCCCAACCGGCCTGAATCCCCGCCAAAAATAATCCGCGCTTTTCCTGTGGCAAAATCCTCGCCCTGAGACCTATATTGGGAATATAGGTGAGCGACATCTCTATATCGCAAGCCAGAGCCGCCGAAGGAGATCGGCATGAGCGAATACATCTGGATTTGCCCGAAATGCCTGCACCAGTTTCATGGGCACGTGTTCGATGAGGGCACCTACGGGAACGGCCCCATCTGCAACACCTGCTGTGTGGAACTGGAATTCCTGCCCGCAGTGGATGTGGCGGACAAATCCGCGATCCAGGAACGGAACCGCGAGACGGAGGCCCCTATCCCTCATTCCGCTTGAGGTAGGGACGCGTGATACCTGCGGCATTCCCCGCCGAAACAAAGAAGTGAAACCCCGCATCCTGCCTGAAAACCGGAAAGTCCGTCATTCAGAGAGTTTTTTGTAGAGCGGCGCGTATCTCGCATGGCTCGCCTGATAGACCGCCATGACGTGGGCGCGCGGCCTGCTCCCGCTGCGCTTCTCGATCAGGTCGGCCAGCGCCTCATCAACCAGGGACTGAAGCTGCCGTCCCTCGCTGCGCGCAAGGTCGCGGCGGGCTTGATGAATCCGGCGCGGCCTCGATGAGTGGCGGGGAAAGGGAACCGACTACGCGGCGGGGAGAAAATTTTTTTCCGCTCCCCTTCATCGGGGGAAATCGGCAAAACAGGGCTTCATGCTCCATGCCGAAAGCGGAAAGGGATTTTTTTATGCGCGCCGTCAATTTCAGTACATGGCCGGGCGGGCATGATATGATCTCGCCCGGATGATAACGTCGCATGGTTCGACCACTGATAAAGGAAGGAGACGGATGAGCGAGGCGATGAAGTGGACACTCAAAATCACGAAATATGAAGATTATCACCTTAACAACTTAGGTGTCGACGAACTGAAATATCTCAACGTCAAGGAATGTTTTGCTGAAACGGAAGCGAGAAGAATAGCCTATGAAACCATCGAGAAGCTCATTGATGAATACCCGAATCATGATGATAGATGGCTTGAAGGGTTTGAGATCACAATTACTTCCCCATCTGGGCAGGAACAGATCATCACCGCGAATGAGATACCAGAAGCTAGGCGTGAAAACCTGCGAAGAAAACGGGAAAATGCCTAAGAACCGGGGGGGAGGGCCTGCCTTTTCCGCGCACGGCGGCGCATGGGCCGCTGATGGCACCGCCGCCGCTTGCCGATAGGGCACACTTCGGAGGGGTGAGTGACGAACTACGCAGACAAATTGGAGGCACAAAAAATGTCGCAATATCTAATAGTTGATGTGGATAGTTGGCTAACCCATAAAGGAAACGAGAAACCGTATCTGGATGTTGCAATTCCTTCTGTCTTGGAGTCTGTCTTCTGCGCGCTGGTAGGTGCTTTCGGTAAGTTACCTGACGAACGAATTGAAGTCTCTTGGTGGAAAGATTTACCCAGAGTCCTTTTAGATTCCTGTCCTTATCAAATCCGTATTAATGCTCAAAATAGGAATTGGTGCCAATACGTCTATCAGTTCTCGCACAAACTGTGCCATGTAATGACGAACTACAATCGCAACAAAGTACATCGCCATTGTTGGTTTGAGGAAAGTCTTTGCGAAATGGCGTCGTTATTTGTTTTGCATGAGCTGTCAGAATCTTGGAAAACCAACCCACCTGAGAATGTAAAGGGCGCAGCAGAATTTGCACCAAACCACGCAATATATTGTGAGAGTGCTGTACTGCAATACATGACCCCAGAAGAATACAACAATATTTTAAGTATCCATTTACCAGAATGGTTCGCATTAAAACTTAAGGATATGGAAGCCGATTCTTATCTTCGCGACCGCAATGTGGTTGTAGCCCTTGCCCTCTTGGAGCATTTCCAGAGTGCTCCTTCTCTTTGGGCGGACTGTGGATATCTAAATTATTGGAATGTTCATGAAAACGAAACTTTTGAAGACTATTTGAATTCATGGGAAAAGTGTTTGAAATGCAATGACTCTGATTCGGTTCGAGTACCTGCCCTCGTTAGAAAAATGTTTTACGGGTAGCAAGTCGTGAAGATAAACCAGTTGATCGCAAGTCTTGAATCCGCGCCCGTGGGCGACGGCGATCTACTTGGCAAGCCGTTCAAGGCTCTCCCGTATCAGCGCCGCTTCGTTCGCTCCGTGTTCGATGAGGGCACCTACGGGAACGGCCCCATCTGCAACACCTGCTGTGTGGAACTGGAATTCCTGCCCGCAGTGGATGTGGCGGACAAATCCGCGTTCCAGGAACGGAACCGCGAGACGGAGGCCCCTATCCCTCATTCCGCTTGAGGTAGGGACGCGTGATACCTGCGGCATTCCCCGCCGAAACAAAGAAGTGAAACCCCGCATCCTGCCTGAAAACCGGAAAGTCCGTCATTCAGAGAGTTTTTTGTAGAGCGGCGCGTATCTCGCATGGCTCGCCTGATAGACCGCCATGACGTGGGCGCGCGGCCTGCTCCCGCTGCGCTTCTCGATCAGGTCGGCCAGCGCCTCATCAACCAGGGACTGAAGCTGCCGTCCCTCGCTGCGCGCAAGGTCGCGCATGGCGGCCAGAATCTCAGGATTCACCCGGGTAGTGAATTTCTCTCGACGGCGGGTCACCATTAAACCCCCAATCTTGGGCCCCTCACTCCTCATAATGCCGCACGAGCGCCTCAGACGCTCAGGGCCGGGCTTTCTTGATGCGCCACTGCTTGAATTTCGCCCCGGTGGACGCGCACGGCGCGAGCCCGAGACCGCGCGACATGTACGGCCCGGCCGACCTGCTTGCGGCGCCTGCGACGAGGCAAAGCGTCTTATCGCCGTCGGGGCGGAACTCCATCGCCGCGCCGTCGTAATCGAAGACCTGGCCTGAGGCGTCTTTTGCGCAATCCAGCAGGCCAAGCGTTACCCCGGCGGCAGCCGGCGCCAGCAGCGCGGCGCATTTCCCGATAAAAGTGGCCGAAGCGATGCGTCGCGCCGCCTCATCGTAGCGGAACTGCACGTCGCCGCCGCGCGGCTTGCACGAGTGCGCATGCAACCTATCGCTGAACCCGCGTCCACGGGTGTCGATGCACCAGCCAAGCCCATCCTGCTCGTCCAGATTGTCGGCCAGGTAGATGACCGGCGCGGGAGTACGCAAGTCGGGCGGTGCCGCATACGCCGCTGCCGGGAGACCCAAAAGCAGGAGAAGCGCCACGCACGCGAGCGTCTTGACTCCCGAGGTGGCGCTGAGATAACCGCCCACAGCTGCGATTTTTTTCATTTTGGAATTCCTCCCTGTCTTCCTGCATTCCAGGGCCCGCCGCTTCGACCATGCCGAAGTGAGGGAAATGGCACTACCTGACAGGCCTGGCCCCTCACCCCTCCTTGGGACGCGGGGCGTGATACCTGCGGTATTCCTCGCCGAAGCAGAGGGTGGAGAAATCGCGCATCCTGTCGATGAATATCAATCCATCGAGATGATCGTATTCATGCTGGCACACGCGCGCGGCGAAGCCTTCCAGCTCCTCGGAATAGGCGCGTCCCTCCGCGTCCAGGGCTTCCAGGCGCACGCGGTTGTTGCGCGGCACGCGGCCATGGATGTCGGGGATGCTGAGACATCCCTCCCAGTCCTCCCAACCCTCCGCGCCTAAGGCCGTGAGCTTCGGGTTCACGGCCACGCGCAGCGTCGCTTCGTCATCCGGGTCCGTCTGCATGACGAACAGCCGCAACCCCTCGTGCACCTGCGGGGCGGCGAGGCCCACGCCCGCGTATTCTTGCATCGTCTCGATCAAGTCGTCGATGAAGCCCGCAAGTTCGGGACTCCCGAGTCCCTCGGGCGCAATCTCGCGCGCCTTTTCGCGGAGCACGGGGTGGCCCATGCGGGCGACCTTCAGTATGGGCATCTCCCTCTCCTATCCGCTCGGGGACGAGGCCGGCGGCAGTGCGGCGAACCATGCGGCCAGACCGCCCGGGTCCACCGTCTCCTCCAGCGAGTCCACCACGCGGTCGGCCTCTGTGAGCTTATCGGCGGGGTAGCTCGTCGTCACGGCGAGGGTCCGCATGCCTGCGGCGTTGCCGGAGCGCACGCCCGCGACGGAATCCTCCACGACGAGGCAAGAAATCGGCCGAATCGGCTCGCTCAGATTCTCGCTCATCTGTGCAAGCGCCGTCAGGAAACTCTCCGGGTCCGGCTTTCCCCGGCTCACCATCTCGGCCGTCACGATGATCGGAAAGCAGTCGATCAGACCCACCCGCTCGAGCACGGGCCGCACCTCGTGGCCCAGGGCGCCGCTCGCAATCGCCAGGGGCCAGTGGCCGGCGGAGGCGCGAATCATCTCCGCCGCGCCGGGCAGAATCTGCGGCGCCAGCGCGATTTCCTGATAGCGCGCTTCTTTCAGTTCCAGAAGCTGCTCGAAGCGATCGGCCTCGACCGCCACGCCGCGGTCGCTGAGCACGTGGCTGAACAGCAGCCTGTCGTCGAAGGCGAGGTAGCGCTCGGCGTATTCCTCTTCCGTCAGGTCCAGGTCCAGTTCTTCCGAGAGCACCGCCTGGAACGCCGCCAGGTGGAGCGGCTCGCTGTCCGCGATGGTGCCGTCGAAATCGAAAATAATCGCTTTTAATTCCGGCATTCTCTCTCCGTATCCATTGCGGCCACGCCCCGATGGAAGCCTCCGCCTCGCCGCCGCACGCTATCCGCCATCGTTTTGTGTGGCATTACAGCCACCCTCCTCCGTCTTCGAATATGCTCTCGCCCGTGATGTAGGCCGATGCGTCGGACGCCAGAAAAACCGCAAGGCCCACGATGTCCGCAGGCTCGCCCACGCGGCCGAGTATCGTCCTCTCGTTCAAGCCCTTCTCGACTTCTGGGTCTGCGAGCGCGGGCGCCAGCATCGGCGTGCGGTGCACCCCCGGGCAGATGCAGTTCACGCGAACGCCTTGCCCGCCCCACTCGGCGGCGAGCGCTTTCGTGAGTCCCACCACGCCGTATTTGCTCGCGTTATACGCCGCGCGCGCAGGCCTGTGGCCCCGCTCTCCCAGAAACGTGCCGATGTTCACGATGCTGCCCGCGCCGCGAGCGATCATCCCGCGCCCGGCTGCCTGTGCGCACAGAAAAGCGCCCGTGAGGTTCACGTCGACCACGAAGCGGAAATCCTCAGGCGAGACATCCGCGCTCGGGTCGGCGTTGATAACGCCCGCTCCATTTATCAGGACGTTGACACCGCCCAAGGCCTCTTCCGTCTGCTCCACGGCGCGCGCCACCTCATCCGCTTTCGTCACATCCGCTCCGATGGCGAGCGCGCGGCGTCCCAATTCCTCGATTCGGCGCGCCGTTTCGGCCACCAGGTTCTCCCGCCTGCCGAGAGCGGCCACGTCCGCGCCCGCCTCGGCCAGACCCAGCGCCATCGCTGCGCCCAGGCCCGTGCCCGCGCCCGTCACCAAGGCCGCCATGCCGTCCAAACGAAATTTATCAAGTATCAAGGCAGAATCCTTTGAAGATGGTTCATTTATCGGCGATTCGCGCCGCTTCCTTAAAAGCGCCCCAAGCTAGGGGATGGCGCATGGGGGTGTCAATACGGGGGGCGATGTTTCGACCCGAGGCGAGAGCACGGTGGGACGTATTTCGTCGTGGGTCTGTTGAAGAAGTCCATGTATCCCCTTGGTCGGCGACGTGATGATCCCGTAGGGACAGGCCTCCGTGCCTGTCCTGATTGCACCCATCCTGCAAAAGGACAACCACGGAGGGCAGGACAACCCCGAGGAGGGGTTGTCCCTACAAGCGTCAACGCCTCTTTCTTCACCCTGAGTAGCCGCCGAAGATAAAACGCGACTGAGAAGGGGTTGTTGAAAAAGTCCCCCATTTTAGGGGGGTAGAGGGGACGTCCCTCTCGACAGGGAAAGCAACCCCCCCTACCCCCCCTTGTCAGGGGTCAAACGCGAGTGAGGAACGAGCGTTTGCATAAGCCATTGGCGGGAATCGCATCGGTTTGCAATTCCTCCCTCCTCGGTCGGAATTGACCCCTGACAAGGGGGGGTAGGGGGGGGTGCTTTTATGGGGTTTTCCTCTCAAGGGGGTTGCCTTGACCCATTCAATGGCTATTTCAACAACCCCGTTGTTGAGGGCATACATACAGATTAAACTCCTCCCGATGCGACTGCGTCCTTCACCGCCCAAGGTGGGCCACTCAATGTCCGACACAACAAGCCATACCCCGAAAGATGAACAGCATGAAACCTGCCCCCTGTGCGGGTCGGACGATGCAGAGCCTTATCTCCAGGCCGATGCGCGCGATTATTCGCACTGCCCCGTCTGCCGGCTCATTTTCGTGCCGCCCGGGTTCTGGCCCGCGCCTGAGGCGGAAAAAGCGAGATACGAGCAGCACCAGAATTACGGCTCCGATGAAGGCTACATCGCCTTTCTCAGGCAGTTGAGCGAGCCCCTGGTGAGGTTGCTGCCCCAAGGCGCTCGGGGGCTTGATTTCGGCGCGGGACCGGCGTCGGATGGACACCCCGTCTTGTGCGAGTTGTTCCAGGCGCAAGGAATCAAATGCCTGCCCTACGACACCTACTTCTTCCCGGAAACCCCCGACGGCCCGTTTGATTTCATCGCCGCGAGCGAGACGTTCGAGCATTTAAGACACCCGAGAGAAGAAATCGGGCGGATTTATGAAAACCTGAAACCGGGCGGTCTCCTGGGCGTCATGACGGCGTTCTGGGAGGAGGCGCTGTTCGCCAACAACTGGCACTACAGGCGCGACTTCACCCATCTTTGCTTCTACAGGATGGAGAGTTTCGCGTGGATTCAGGAGAATTTCGGCTTCGCATGCCGCTGGACGGATGAGCGCCGCGTCATCATCCTGGAGAAATTGTAATGAGGCGCACCCACGGGGCTGTTGAAAAAGTCCTCCTCTCTCCCAATTGACCAGCGCCGTCATTCCGGCGAATGCCGGAATCCAGAGCGGAGGAGAATGGCGATGACCCGGTTTTTCATCCCCCACTCACTGGCGGGAATACGGAAGAAATAAAAAAAACAAAGGCAAAGTCCCTGGATTCCGGCATACGCCGGAATGACGATCAAAAACGAAGAGCAAAATCTCCTTCCCGCATTGGGCGTCGCTCTTTGGGACATCATCTCCCACTCAAGGGCTTTTTCAACAGCCCCACTCACGCCCCCTGTTTTCAAGATTGCTTGTCCGCGCTCATACGCTGTGGCATTCTTGCGCGTGGGTAAACAACCTCTTGATTCATGTGGGGAAACGCTCTCTTGCGCACGATGAAAACGGACATCCTCATCCTGGGTTCGGGCGGCGCGGGCCTGCTCGCCGCGCTCGCCGCGCACACCCGAAACGCAGCCTTGGACGTCACCGTGGCGGTCAAGGGTCTTTTCGGGAAAAGCGGCTGTACGCGCATGGTGCAGGGCGGCTACAACGTCGCTTTGGCTGAGACCGACTCGGTGGAGAACCACTTCCTCGACACCCTGAAGGGCGGGGCGTGGATTAACGATCAGGAACTCGCCTGGACGCTCGTGAGCCGCGCGCCCGGCTGCGTGGAGCGGCTCGAAACCGTGTGCGGGTGCTTTTTCGACCGAAACGAGGACGGCACCATCCACCAGAAAGCATTCGCGGGCCAGAGCTTCGACCGCACGGTGCACAAGGGCGACCTGACGGGCATCGAGCTCACCAATCGCGTCTCCGAACAACTCGTCAGGCGCGGGGTGGACGTTCTGGAGGAAACCCGCGCGGTGGCCCTCCTGCCGGCCAGGCGCGAGCCGGAGCGCGTCGCGGGCGCGCTTTTGCTCGACATCCAGAGCGGGGAATTCATCGCCGTGAACGCGAAGTGCACGCTCCTCGCCACGGGCGGCGGCCCCACGCTATATAAAATCTCCGCCTGCGCGCAGGAACTCGCCACCGACGGCATGGCAATCGCCTGGGAGGCGGGGGCTTCGTTCTGCGACATGGAGATGGTGCAGTTCCACCCGACGGGCATCCTGACGGGAGACGGCTTACAAATTACCGGCACGCTCCTGGAGGAAGGCCTGCGCGGCGCGGGCGGACACTTGAAAAACGCGGCGGGCGAGCGCTACATGGAGCGCTACGACGCAGAGCGCATGGAGCGCGCCACGCGCGACGTGGTCTCCCGCGCGGGCTACACCGAGATCATCGAGGGCCGGGGTACGGAGCGCGGCGGCGTGTTCATCGACGTGAGCCATCTGGGCAAATCCTTCGTGCGCAAGAACTTCAAGGGGATGGTCGAGCGCTGCGCCGACCTGGGCTACGACCTCGTAGGCGGCCCCGTGGAAGTCACGCCCACCGCGCATTACATGATGGGCGGCGTGAAGATAGACACCGCCTGCCGCACGAATTTAGCGGGGCTTTACGCCGCGGGCGAGGACGCGGGCGGGACGCACGGCGCAAACCGCCTGGGCGGAAACGGGGTGGCGAACGCCACGGTGTTCGGCGAAATCGCGGGCGAGGCGATGGCCGAAGAAGCGGCGGACTCTCCCCTCTTGCCCTATGACGCGGAAGCGCTCGCAAGTGCCGAGGAGAAAACGCTGGACACGCTGGGCGAGGGCGAATCCCCCTACCCGGTCCGAACGGAATTGAAAGATACGATGTGGAACAAGGTGGGTCTCAGAAGAAACGGCGCGGACATCCAGAGCGGGGTCCGTATCCTTCACGATTTGAAGAGACGCGCGGCAGACGCCCGCGCCGATGGCGCGCGCGCCTACAACCTCGCCTGGCAGCACACGCTCGACGTGAGGAACCAGATCTGCGTCGCGGAACTCATCGCGTATTCGGCACTCGATCGCAACGAGAGCCGGGGCAGCCACTACCGGGATGACTGCCCCCATACGGGGGATGAGGACCTCTACAACGTCTATATCAAACGGGAGGGTGACTCGGCGGTCATCGAGCGCAAACCCGTCGCGTTTCCCCGCCTGCATCCGCAGGCCGAACCGGCCGGGCAACTGGAGCCTGACCCCAATTTCATCGATTGACACAGAAGCGGAGCGAAGAGAAAAGATGACGAGCGTGAAAGACCCCGTGCCCAACAAGCCACCCGTATGGAAGATCAGCGCATGGCGCTCGATGTATCCGGGCATGTGGTCCTGGGTGCTGCAGAGGCTCTCCGCCCTTGCGCTCATCGTCCTGTTCCCGATCCACGTGATGAACCCCTACATCGACTCGGTGCGGATCACCATGCTCCTCCTCGTCGTCTGGCATTCCATGCACGGCATCAAGGTGATCCTGACCGATTTCGGCTTCCCGGACCGCCACCAGCGAAAACTCCTGTGGGTGCTGAGCGCCGTGGGCGTCGCCGCGTTCTTCTGGCTGGCCTTCATGCACAAGGAATACTGGAGGTTCATGTCGTGAACGAAGACGCCCAATTGAGCGAAGGAACGCAGGAAAAACCGGCGCAGGAAGAACCGGCTCCAGAGAAAGAGGCGCAATCGCAGGAAGCCCCAAAACCCCCGAGCGTGCGCGTCAGAATCCGCCGCGGCGGCGCGGCGGGAGATCCGGACGAGCACTTCGACGAGTTCCAAGTCGAGACCGGCCCGCGCATGACGGTCCTGGACGCGCTCGTCGCCGTCCAGAGCGCACAGGAGCCCACGCTTTCGTTCCGCTACTCCTGCCGGGTGGGCATGTGCGGCACCTGCGCCCTGAAAGTCAACGGACGCCCCGCCTGGGCGTGCAGGACGCGCCTCGAAGGACTTGGCGATGAAATCACGCTCGAGCCGCTCGCCAATTTTCCGGTGCTCAGCGATCTGGCGGTCGACATGTCGCCGTTCTTCGAAAAGATGAAACGCGCGCGCGGCTGGCTCGAACCCACAAGCCTGGCGGAGAAGGCTCCCGCGCTGATCGCGCCGAATTCGCGCGAGCGCAAGCGCATCGAACCGCACATCGAGTGCATCACGTGCGGAATCTGCTATGCTTCCTGCTCTATTGTAGGGCATGATAGCGATTACCTGGGGCCCGCGGCGCTGAACCGCGCCTACACGCTCGTGAACGACAGCAGAGACGCCCTGGGCCTTGAGAGGTTATTGGAGGTTTGCACCGAGGACGGCGCCTGGCGCTGCCACTCGCAATACAACTGCACGGAGAGCTGCCCCAAGGGCATCAGCCCCACGGGCGCCATCAAGGGACTCAAGCGCCGCGCCGTTGCAGGCGGCGTCAAACGATTCGCCGCATCCATTTTCCGGGGCCGCGCGCCCGGCGCATGAGAGCGGGGAGGACATCAAAATGCCGACCGTCGAAACGCACGCCATCAGCAGCGAACTCATTAGAGAAGTGGCTTTCGAGCTCAACCGCCGCGCCGCCATCGGAATCCCCAAGGACGTCGGCGATTCCATCGCCGATATGGCCGAGCGCGAGACCCAGAAGCTCTCGAAGTTCGTTTTGCTGGAGATCGTCAACAACTACAAGGTGGCCGTGGACGAGCAGCGCCCGATGTGCGCCGATACGGGCCTCCCGCGCTTCTATGCGAAAATCGGGAACGACGCGGCCCTCGAGGGCGGCTTCGTGGCGCTCGAGCGCTCGGTCCGCCAGGGAACGGCTGACGCCACCGAGCGCGTACCCCTGCGCCCGAACCGCGTGCACCCCATCACCCGGCACGACTACAACAACAACGTGGGGATACACGCCCCCACGGTGGACTACTCCTGGGAGCCGGACGTCGACTGGATAGAACTCACGAGCTTCCACAAGGGGGGCCTCTTCGGCGGGGACTACCGGATGCTCTTCCCGACCGACGGGATCGACGGCATCAAGCGCTTCTTTCTCGACGTGATAAGCGAGTTCTTCAAGCGCGGCCTCTCGTGCCAGCCCGCCATCGTCGGAATCGGCATCGGCGGCACCAAGGACACCTGCGTGCGCCTCGCGAAGGAGGCGGCCTGCCTGCGCGTGGTGGGGGACAGGAACCCGGATCCCGAAATCGGGAAACTCGAAGAAGAGCTGAACGAACTCGGCCGGAGGACCAGCCTCGGCCCCATGGGCTTCAAGGGCGAGGGCGCGGTGATGGACACCCACATCGAGGTGGCCTACACCCACACCGGCGGGATGCCCATATCGATCCACCACCAGTGCTTCGCGCTCAGGCGCGCCACCGCGCGAATCCACACCGACGGCCAGGTGGAATACCGCGAAAACCCCGACTGGTTCACCGACTACTACCGCCGCGACAGCATCGCGTAAGCGGCCCGGGAGATAATTGAACATGAGCGGCACCGCAGACCTGGAAATGAAGGAGCACCACCTCACAACGCCGGCCACGCCGGAAGACCTGGCGAAACTGGAACTGGGCGACGTCGTCTATTTCGACGGCGTGATATTCACGGGCAGAATCGGCCTCTACAAGAAACTCTTTGACGAAAAAGCGCCCCCGCCGGTGGACATCGCCTCGCTCACGAACGTGACGTTCCACTGCTCGCCCGCCGTGGGACGAAACGAAGCGGGCGATTGGGAGGTGGCCGCCGTCACGGCCACGGCGAGCTTCCGCTTCGAGAAACACCTGCCCCTCCTGATGGACGGGTACGATATACGCTGCGTCATCGGCAAGGGGGGCATGGCGCAGGAATTCTATGAGAAACACTTCAAGCGCCTCGGCGCGGTGTTCCTGAACACGGTGGGCTACGGCATCGGCGCGCAGTACGGGCGCGGCATCACGGGGGTCAAGGACGTCTACTGGATCGATGAACTCGGCATCGCCCAGGCGATGTGGGTGTTCGAGGTGAAGAACTTCGGGCCCTTCCTCGTGGAATGCGACGCCCGCGGGAACAGCCTCTACCAGATGGCGCTCGCCGAGACGAACGTGGAGCTGGGCAAGCTCTACGAGGGACTGCCGCTTCCCACGCTCAAGCGCATGGGCGAGGTGCACAACCCCGAAGACGAGGTTTTCTAGCAAACCCCCGGAAATTCGAACCGAATCACCGACGAAAGGATGAAAATGTCGAAAGGAATCGCCTGGGTCACCACAAGTTGGCTGAGCGGCCTGGAAGACCCGATGCGCCACTTCAAGCGTCTCGAAACCGAGGCGGGCCTCGAAGTCAGAATCGAGTCGAACGGCGTCGACAGGACCGAAGAGGAACTGGTCGCCTCGCTTCCCGGCGTGGTCGTCACCTTCCCGAGCAACGACCCCTACAACGAGCGGACCCTGGCGGCGGGGACGCACCTCAAGCACATCGCCAGAACGGGGGTGGGCTTCAACTCCGTCGACCTGGAAGCCGCCACGCGCCACGGGGTGGTCGTCACCAACGCGCCGGGCCAGAACTCTGATTCCGTGGCCGAACACGCGATCGGCCTCATGCTGTGCATCGCGCGGAACATCGCTCTATCCGACAAGAAGATGCGCGCGGGCGAATGGGCGGACTTGAGAATCCCCATATCGCCGCTTAGAGGCAAGACGCTGGGCATCATCGGTCTCGGCAACATCGGCAAGCGCGTGGCGAGGCGCGCCGTGGCCTTCGGCATGGAGGTCATCGCGAACGACATCGTGCGCGATGAACGCTTCGCCGCCGAGGTGGGCGTCTTCTATGAGCCTCGCGAAGAGGTGACGCGCCGGGCCGATTTCATCACCTGCCACGTGCCCCTGAACGAAGGGACGCGCGGCATGGTGGACGAGAAATTCCTCTCCTCGATGAAGCCGGGCGCCTACCTCGTCAACACCTCGCGCGGCCCGGTGGTGGACCTGGACGCCGCCGCCACGGCGCTTGAGCGCGGCATCATCCAGGGCGCGGCGCTGGACGTTTTCCCGAACGAGCCGGCCGATCACCGCCACCGCATCTTCTCGCTCGACAACGTCATCCTCACCCCGCACATCGCGGGCCTGGGCGAGGACGCGTGTGAGCAGTCGCTCGAGTTCGCCGTCGCCGCAGCACTCGACGTCATCGCCGGAAGGCGCCCGGCGGGCCTCCTGAACCCCGAGGTGCTGGAAAAAACGGGCATCAAGGACTAAAGTAATCGTCGCCTTATCTCCGAATCGCCGCTTCTGGATTATTTAGTTCGCCGCCGACACGAGGAAGAATCCATGCGGAAAATCAATAAGCTGTATGCGCTGCTGATCTGCGCCTGCCTCCTCCTTCTCTTCGCCGGAGGCGCCATCGTTGCCGACGCCAAGACGGAGACCGCCCCCCTGCGCGTTCCCTGGAACGTGACCGAGCACAAGATGAAGAACGGCATGCGCGCCCTGCTCCTGCCCGATAACAGCGCGCCCATGGTGGTCATGAAGGTCTGGTACGCCGTCGGCAGCCGTGACGAGCAGCCCGGCCTCACGGGCATCGCGCACTATCTCGAACACATGATGTTCCGCGGCACGAAGAAATACGGCCCCAAGGTATTCGACAAGATCATCAAGAAAAACGGCGGCTCCCACAACGCGTTCACGGGCTTCGACTACACCGCGTACTACGAGCGCATCGCCTCGGACAGGCTGGAGCTCATTATCGAGCTCGAAGCGGACCGCATGGTGAACCTGCAGATTGAGAAGGCGGCCTTCGACGCGGAGAAAGACGTGGTGCACGAGGAGAGGCGCACCCGTTACGACAGGCCGGTGGGCAAGTTCTGGGAGCAGCTTCGCGCCGTCGCCTACACGAACCACCCCTACAAGAACCCGATCATCGGCTGGCCCGAGGATATAGACGCCATCACCATCAAGGACATGGAGGCCTTCTACAAGCGCTACTACAGCCCCGAGAACGCCGTCGCCGTCCTGGTGGGCGACTTCAAGGTGAAAGAGGCCATCGCGCTGCTCGAAAAACACTTCGGGAAAATCCCCAAATCCCCGACCTTCCGGAAAAGGCCCGCGCTCGCCGAGTTCCCCCAGAAATCGGAACGCAGGGTGTACGTTCGCGCCGATGCGCAGCTTCCCTATATGGCTATCGGCTATCACGCCCCCAACTGGAAGAGCGAAGACGCGCCCGCCCTCGTGATGCTGGAAGCCATCCTGGGCGGTGGAGAAACCTCGCGCTTGCACCAGAGGCTGGTGCGCAAGGACACGCTCGCGCTGGGCGCAGGTTCTGATTACACCTACACCTCGGTGGACCCGATGATCTTCTACCTCTACGCGCGGGTAGCGCCCGGCAAGAAGGCCGCCGATGCGGAGAAGGCGCTTCTCGAGGAGGTGGAAAAACTCATCGAAAAAGGCGTGGGCGAAGAGGAGTTCCGCCGCGCGCTCAGGAGTATCGAGGCGAACACGGTTTTCGCCATGGACTCGCACTACTACCGCGCGAGGCTCCTCGGCACAGCGGCGATATCGGGCGACTGGCGCCTACTCGAAGGCTACCTGCCCGCCCTCAGGAAGGTGACGCCCGCCGACGTGGTGCGCGTCGCCAGGAAATACCTGAACCACAAGAACAAGACCACCGCCGAACTCATACCGACAAAGAAAAAACGCCGCGCGAAAGCCGCCAATAGCCGGGGAGGAAGCTAGCATGAGGCTCCGACGCATTCTATGGACACTTGCCGCCGCAATCTTCGTGCTGCCCGCTCTCGCAAGTGCGGACGTCATCACTTATGAGCGCGAGGAATTGCCCGGCGGCGGCGTATTGCTCGTCAAGCAAAGCAGACAGCTGCCCATGGTGCGCATCACCGTCTCGATTCCGGCGGGCGCGCGCCATGAGGCGCCCGAGCGCGCGGGACTCGCGAACCTGACCTCCGCCATGATCACGCGGGGGACGAAAACGAGAAGCGCATCCGACATCGAGAAGACGAACGACTCCCTGGGCGGCGGCGTGGGCGTCGAGGTCGGCCGCGCGCGTGCAGAAGCCTCCATGCGCGTGCTCACACGCGATCTGGAAGAGGGCCTCTCCCTGCTTGGCGACGTGCTCAGAAACCCCGTCTTCCCGGCGGAGGAGATCGGCAAGACGAAAAAGCGCATCGTGGGCGGCATGCGCAGGCAGCGCGAGCGTCCCGGTCATCTGGCGAACAAGGCGCTCCGGAAGAGTCTTTTCGGTGAAACGCCTTACGGCCGCCTGGTCGAGGGAACGGAAGAATCCATCAAAAATCTGGGGCGGGAGGACCTCGTCCGCTTCCACAGGAAATGGTACGGCATGAAGGGGTCGATTTTCGTCTTCGTGGGCGACGTTTCGCTCAAGCGCGCGCGAGAACTCGTTCTGGCCCGCTTCAAAGGCTGGCAAGCAGAGGGAGGGAAAATTCCCGAGGCGACGACGCCCAAAGCAACGAAAAAGATGCAGGTGGTCAAGATCGACCGCCCACTCTCCCAGTCCACGGTGATTCTGGGCAACCGCTCGCTCAAGCGCACGCATCCCGATTTCTACGCCGCGCGCGTGATGAACTACATCCTGGGCGGGGGCGGGTTTTCGAGCCGTATCATGAACAACCTGAGAGAAGAAAAGGGCCTCGTCTACAGCGTCTACAGCTATTTCGCCGCAGGGCGTCACGCGGGCCACTGGCGGCTCATCCTCCAGACGAAAAACAAGACCGTGAACGAGGCCATCAAGGAATCGATCGCGGAGGTGAAGCGCATCAAGGAAAAAGGGGTGAGCGACCAGGAGCTTCAAGACGCCAAGGATTTCATTACCGGGAACTTCGCCACGCGCTTCGGCTCATCAAGCCGCATCGCAAACTACATTCTCGCGGTGGAGATTCTGGGCTTCTCCCCCGGATATGCGGATGAATACCTGAAAAAAATCCGCGCCGTCACGAAGGAGCAAATCCTCGCGGCGGCGAGAAAACACATCAAGCTCGACGCGTCCACCCTCGCGGTGGTAGGAAACCTGGGCGAGGCGAAGCTGGCTTATTGAGGCTTGCCGATAAATTTGGGGGAATCAACAGAATATGAAGCGCGAAACGGTGACACCGGAGTCGCTGGCCGCACCCGCCGGGCATTTCTCGCACGGGGTCATCACCGATGGTGGACGCACGCTCTACGTGGCGGGCCAGACGCCCCTCGATGAGGACGGCAACCTCGTCTGCCCGGGCGACCCGGAGGGGCAGGCGCGCCAGTGCTACCGCAACATCCAGAAGGTGGTCGAGGCGGCCGGCGGACGCATGGCGGATACGGCGAAGATTCAGGTGTTCGTGACGAGTCTCGACTACAGGGCCGCCGTCGGCAAGGTGCGGGCCGAGTTCTTTCCCGACAACCCGCCCGTGAGCACGTTCCTGGTGATATCGAGCCTGGCCGAGCCCGATTTTCTGGTCGAAGTCGAGGCGATCGTCCCCCTGCCCGATTAAGAGAGCGAAGCAGTGAGCGGAAAAACCACCCTGCGCTGGGCGCTCGCGCTGGCATATATGGCGGGGATTCACCTCTGGACGGCGACGGGCGGACGCAATCCCTCATCCACCCTGCCGTTCGGGGTGGACAAAATCGTGCACCTCTGCGAGTTTGGGCTTCTCGCCTGGCTGCTCTGGCGACCCTGGCGGGAGACTTGTCCCCGGTGGGCCGAGGGGAGGACCGCCGTCTTCGTCGTGCTCCTCACGGCGCTGAACGGCCTGGGCGATGAGTTGCACCAGGTTTTTCTCCCCCACCGGAACGCGACGTGGGGAGACCTGGCGGCGGACATAGCGGGGGGCGGGGCCGCCGTCATGTGGTGTCTACACCGAGAAAAGGCCAGGCCCCGCGCGACGACGCAGGGATAGGAGATTTCACGTTGTCCAGCATCCGGGACGCACTTACCGAAGACATGAAGGCCGCCATGCGCGCCAAAGAAACGCTCAGGCTCTCCACCATCCGCATGGTGCGCGCCGAGATTTTGAACAAGGACAAGGAAGACGGTGAAGAAACTTCACAAAAAGATATTCTCAAACTACTCCAAAGTATGGTAAAGAAACGAGAGGAAGCCGCAGAGCAGTACGCAGCCGCCGACCGCGAGGATATGGCCCGGCAGGAACGCGATGAGATTCAGATCATCCAGGGTTATCTCCCCGCGCAGATGGCGGATGCGGAAATCGAAGCCGCCGCCCAGGCGGCCATCGAGGAAACAGGGGCCTCTTCGATGAAAGACATGGGCAAGGTAATGGGAATTCTCACACGTGAACTGGCCGGGCGCGCCGCAGGCGCCCGGATTTCCCAGGCGGTCCGGAAACTCCTGGGCACTTAGGTAAGAAGGAGGTCTCCAATGAAGAAGCCGGCCTATCGCTTAGAAGACGTCGCCACAGCGTACCAATGCGAATCCGAGCAGGAGGAGATCATCGCCGCTCTGGCCGAGCGCGACTACCGCGTATTCGAGGTCGAGCAGCCCGTCGGAGCCTTCGTGCCCTACCACACGCACGATGAAGAAGAAGCCGTGATCGTCATCGAGGGCCAGATGCAGTTCAACGTGGAGGAAGAACTCGTCCTCGTCCAGCAAGGCGATGTGATCACCATCCGCGAGGAGGCGATCCACAGCGCCGCCCAGGTGGGAGAGGAGAAGGCGAAGCTCCTGCTCGCCTTCCCGAACGACGGGAGCGATCCGCCGGTCATCGACCTCGACTGGGAGGGCGACGAGGAGGACGACAACCTCGGCTACGCCTGATTCGAACTACTTCGCCTACGGGGCGAACCTGCACATCGCGCAAATGAAGTCCCTCTGTCCGAAGAGCGCGCCCGTATGCACCGCGCGTCTCGCGGACTACCGCCTCACCATCGCCCTGCCCGCGTCATCGCCCGGAAACCAGCCCGGCTGGGCGACCGTAACGCCCCAAGAAGGCGCCGAGACGCCAGGCGCGCTGTTCCGCTTACACGAAGAAGATCTTGCCGCGCTGGATCATTTCGAGGACTACCCCGCGCTCTACGACCGCATTGAGGTGGAGATCGTCACAGACGAAGGTCCGCTCCGGGCTATGCTCTACATCATGCGGCACCCTATCAGGGCGGCGCGCCCGGCGGCGCACTACGTCGAGACGCTCCGGCAGGGTTATCGGGATTTCGACCTGCCGATGGAGGTGCTGGAAGGTGTTCTGGGGGAAGCCTTTTCCTGACGGGGATGTTGAAAGAGCCCCTTGTCAGGGAATAGGGGGGACATCCCTCTCGACTGGAAAAGCAACCCCCCCTACCCCCCCTTGACAGGGGGTAAGAAAAAAAGTCCCCCGACAAAGATGTGAAAGAAAAGCCCCCCTGACAAGGGGGGTTACTATCTTGACAAAGTCTATTTGAACAACCCAGCAATCGTCGTGTTCGGGTTCGGCATTGAAACGGCCGTTCGGATAATTGGACGTCAGTCGGCGGTCCTCTCCAACAGCCGTTGCAAGGCGAGCATCGCCGTCTCGCTCTGCTTCATCGTCAGTTCGCTTTGCTTGAGAAGCGCGTCCGTTCGCTTCGAGGTGTCTTCCTGCAACTTGACCAGCGCGTCCGTTCGCTTCATGGACTCTTCGTGCTGCCTGGCAAAGGCGTCCGCCATGATATCAGTCCGTCTCATGGACTCTTCCTGCAGCCTTGTCAGCGCATCCGTTCGCTTCATGGACTCTTCGTGCTGTTTGCTGAAGCCGTCCGCCATGACGTCGATCTGCTTCATCATGGCGTCGATCTGCCTGTCCGTCTGGATGGCGCGCCTCTCGGAGGCGTCGCTCATTCGCTTGATGCCGTAAAAGAACAGGCCCGATTGCAGCATGCCCACGAACAGGGCCACGCCGGCCTGAACCCATCCCACGAGCAATGTCGCCTGCTGAAACTCGGTCATTTCCCTCTCCCACGCCTGAGAATAAATCAATACGCGAGACGTCATCAACTCGTCTCACCTCGGGTGGGTCCTCAGTTGCCGGTTCAATTGTAAAGGAGTATAACAAAAACGAAATATATACGTAAACGCCGGAGTTAGGCCGTTTTCCTAGAAGTCGCCCTTTTCCTGCAGGTAGGGAATGAGGCCGCCCGCTTCGATCATCGACCACAGGCCGTCGGGGAATGGCGCGAAGGTAATCGTCTCATCGCCGGCGCGGGCCTCGCCCGCCACCGGGTCGACCTCTATCTCATCGCCCGCCTGGATGGCGTCGGTGTCGCACGCGATGACGGGGAGGCCTGAGTTGATGGCGTTCCGGTAGAACATGTGCCCGAAGCTCCTGGCGAGCACGCAGCTTACGCCGAGTTCCCGGAGCACGACGGCGGCATCCTGACGGCTGCTGACGAGGCCGAAGTTCTCCCCCGCCACCAGCACGTCGCCCGCTTGCACTCTCTCCGAAAAATCGGGGTCGAGTTCCTTGAAGGCGTCGCGCTTCAACTCCTCAAGCGTAGTGCCCGGCGAGCGGTATTTCACGGACAGATGCACGTCGGTGCTGATGTCGTCGCCAAAGCGGTGGACGCGTCCCCTCATCGCCAAAATTTCATTCTCCTCGTTATGTGTCCATACTCGTTTCGCCTAAAGAAATTCCCTGGGGTCGGTGATGCGGCCGGTCACCGCGCTCGCCGCCACCGTGGCCGGGGAGCCCAGATAGATCTCGGCCTCCTTGCTGCCGAGCCTGCCGGGGAAATTGCGGTTCGCGGAAGATATGGCGCGCTCGCCGTCGGCCAGACAGCCGTTCCCCGTCATCGAGGCGCACGGCCCACATGCGGCGGTAAGCACGGCGGCCCCCGCTTCGGCCAATGCCCCGATGGCCCCGCTCGCTGCGGCGGCCTCGTAAATCTTCTTGCTCGTGGGCGCGACGTAGAAGCGAACGCCGGGCGCTATCTTCCTGCCGCGCACGATGCTCGCCGCGATTTCGATGTCCTCGAGCCTCCCGTTTGTGCACGTGCCCACGAACGCCTGCTGGACGGGGAGGCCCGCGTATTCCTCTACCGGGTGCGCGTTTCCCGTGGCGGGCGGAGCGGCCACGACGGGCGTGAGTCCGGAAATATCGAGATGGATTCGCCGGGCGTAGACAGCGTCCTCATCCGGGGCCACCGCTCCATCCACAGGCGCGCCGTGCGCACGCGCCCAGTCGAGCGCCTTCTCGTCCACTTCCATGATTCCCGTCTTCGCCCCCATGTCGACCGACATGTTCGCGATAGTGAAGCGCGCGTCCATCGAGAGGTCCGCGAGCGCCGCGCCGCCGTATTCCACCGCCATGTAGTTCGCGCCGTTCTCGCCCATCTCGCGCGCGAGCGTCAGTTCCATGTCTTTCGAGAACACGCCGTGCGCGAGCGCGCCGGTGAACTCCACGCGAACGCTCTCGGGTGTCTTGAACCACAGCTTCCCGGTGGCGTAGGCCGAAGCGATTTCCACGCTCTCGACGGCCACGCCCATCGCGCCCAGCGCCCCGTAGGTGCAGACGTGGCTGTCGCCGCCCACGGTGAGCGCGCCGGGGCCCACGCGGCCCTCTTCGGTCACCACGGTGTGGCAGACGCCCGCGCCCGGCTCGAACACCTCGACGCCGTGCTCTTCGCCGAAGATTCTCAGCTTCCTGTGGTGGTTCGCCCAGAGCACGTCCTGGGCGGGTACGAAATGATCGATGATGAAATCGGTCTTCTTCGGGTCCATCCGGAACGCGAAGCCGGCCTCGCGGAAGATGTCGACCGCCTTCGGCCCCTTGGCGTCGCCCGCCATGACGTAGTCGAGTTCGGCGATTACCAGGTCGCCCGCCCTGGCTTGGCTTCCTGAGTGCGCGGAGAGGATCTTCTCCGCCATCGTCTGCCCCACGGTGTTCTCCTTGCTGAATTCCGTAACGCGAATCACTTAAAAAGCTTTGGGAAGACCCGCCTGCTTGAGCACCGCGTTGGCCGTATGGCGGGACTTGATTTCATTATCCACCGGAAAACGCTTCGAAGTTACGGGGCTGTACCAGATTTCATGATCGCCCCTGCCCTGCCGCTCGTAGCGGCAACCTTTCTCGCGCAGAAGTTTTTTCAATTCCCTGGTGTAATTTCCCACGGATCAGGCGAATTGGACTTCCCGTTCGAACGCGCCAAAATGCGTTTTCGCCTGTCGCGGCGAGACGCCCTCCAAAAGGTGGTCATTCAATTCCAGGAGTTCCGGAATGAGCGTTTTCAGTTTCTCCTCGAGTTCCTCGGGCGTGGGCGCTTCGGCGACGAGTCCGGGTACGTCTTCGCTCTCGGCCACCCAAACCCGAGCCTCCGAATCCCATTCAGCGAAAACTTGAATGATGTCCCGCGCCATTGTCCGTCTCCATCTGCGTCTCCGCCAAACGGCGGGAGGTATTCTCATGTTATCCCTTCAGAATCTCGTGTCAATTCCCTGGGAGCCTCTCTCGATAAACAGTCGGCAAGGCGTCCGGTTCACGCCCCGGAATCGCTTTGACTTATCCTCCGCTATTGGAGAAACTGGACGGACTGGCTGCTCCACGAGGACAGACAGGAGAGAACCGAATGACGGAATACGAATCCGCAAGTCTCGCCTTACAACTAGCCGCCATATGGATCGCCGCTATCGTCGGGGCCGCGCAATGCAGCCTCATCGGGTACGGTCTCTACATCATGCGGCAGGCCTCAAAGCAGCGCGACGCCCAGCACCGGGAAAAATGGCGCTGCACCGGGAGACCATGGCGGCGCTGCAGGCTCAGCGAGAGGCGCAAAGCGAACAGCACCGGGAAACCATGAAGACGCTCGAAGGCCAGAACAACGCGATGATGGAACTCATCCGGCGTACGTCGGCGCCGTCTGTGCAAGGGGATGGTTAAGGGGGGCGTCACCGCTTCCGCCGTCTCGGTTTTTTCTTCACCCTCACCTCAAGCGGCGTGCGCATTTTCTCGTACAGTGTGAATAGGTGCTCCACGCGCTTGCGTTCGGAGGCGAAGCCGGTGCGGCGGCAGAGAATCCGCTTTTCTGGTCGATGGGGCGAAGTTCTTTAAGCGAAAGCCGAAAGGTTATGTCGAATATATTGATTATTGTGTTTATATCGATTATGACGTATGCTTGCAATGTATCGAGGTTTCAGGACCGAAAAGGAGGATTGGACATGGCGGACACGGCGACCCCGTTCCTATCGACGTTTCCCAGCCAACGGGAAGCGAGCCTTGCGAAAGCATCCGCTCGGGCGCTCGCGGACAAACTCGTGGAACGTCCGGAAAAGGTGGCCTTTCGGCTCGCTCAGGATGAACGCGAGGTTATCGAATTGCCTTTTGCGGCGGTTCGCCTGCTGATTGATCTGCTCGACGAGATGTCCAAGGGCAACGCCGTATCGCTGATACCCATGAACGCGGAATTGACGACCCAGCAGGCGGCGGATTTGCTCAACGTATCCAGGGGATTTCTCGTCAAACTCCTCGATAATCGAGAAATTCCTCATCGAATGGTCGGGAAACACAGGCGCGTTTTGTTCAACGACTTGAAGGCCTACGAGGAGCGAACCAAACGGGCGCGGATGAAAGCTTTGGACAAACTGACGGAAGATAGCCAGGCGCTCGGAATCGGGTACGAGTAGGCTCTGGTGAATGGCCTTCACCGCGCTATTCGACGCCAATGCGCTTTATCGGCGCCGCTGCGCGATCTGCTGCTCCAACTCGCGACGACGAAGCTGTTTCATGCGCGCTGGACGAACGCCATCCACGAAGAATGGATTCGGACGGCGAAGAAAGTCAGGCCTGACGTCCCCTCCGCGAAATGGAATGAGCTTCGCACACACATGGATGCTCACGCGGAAGACTGCCTCGTCGAGGACTTCGAGCCGCTCATCGAAAACCTCACGCTCCCGGATCCGGACGACAGGCATGTGCTGGCGGCGGCGATCAAGGGCCGGGCGGACGTTATCGTTACCTTCAACCTGAAGCATTTTCCCGAAACAGAATTGAACGCCTACGATCTCACCGCACAACATCCGGACGTCTTTGTCGGGCGTTTGATCGATCTCGCGCCCGACGCAGTCGCAGACTCCGCCCGCATCGTGCGCGCAAGACTCAAGAATCCTCCCGTAACGGTCGACCGCTATCTGGAAACTCTTGACCGGCAGGGGTTGGTCGAAACCGTATCGGGGCTGCGTTCGTTCCGGGAGGTTCTCTAAAGCCGCTCCCCGGTGCCCGGCTTTTGCGTCGGGCGTTCCACTCGGAATACCCCACCCTCAAGTGGAAAGCGATTCCCCGATTGCGGGGCGAAGCGAACGGGAACCACCGGGTTCACCCCGCCACAGGTGTCTCGGTTTTTTCTTCACCCGCGCTTCCAGCGGCGCGCGCATTTTCTCGTACAGGGCGAAGAGGCGCTCCACGCGCTCGCGTTCGGAGGCGAAGCCGGTGCGGCTGTAGAGCGTGTCCAGATATGGCTTTGACTTATTTTCCGCTCCGGGCGAAACTGCTTGAACCAGCTACTCCACGAGGACAGCCTGGAGATAGCCGAATGACGGTATTCGAATCCGCAAACCTCGTCGTGCAGCAAGCCTCCCATGCCCTGCATAAAGACTCGCTCGAACTGCAACAGGCCTTCCTTGCCCTTCAACAATCATCGCTTGCCGTGCAACGAGCCTCCGTGTGGGTTTCCGCCATCGTCGGGGCCGCGCAATGCGCTGTGGCCGGGCATGGACTATTCCTTTTGCACCGGTACTACAATCGCTGCGCCGAACAACATAAAAAGAACATGGAGGCGATAGAAGGCCGAATAAGATCACAAAACGAACAGCATCGGGAAACCATGAAGGCGCTGGAAGATAGAAACAACGAGATGATGGAACTCATCCGGCGTACTTCCGGGCCATCGGCGCAGGGGGACGGTTGAGCGAGCGGGGGCTTTCGTAGCATGTCGATTGAGAAAATCAGGATGCCATTGCGGAGGCGATGTGAGCTAAGTAAATCACTTCGTAATAGATGAACCAACATTCTTGACTGCCCAAGGCACATTTTCGTATGGACTTTCACCAGCGGCCGCCAAGCGATTTACATAACGCCCGCGATATTGAAAACTTTTCAGCAACATCAATTCTATGTACTGTAAACTGAGGTTTCGAGCATCTAGTTGCGCCTCTATAGGAATAAGAGCATATCTACGTTTAGGATGGACAATCTCGTTGCGCATCTTCGTGATTGCTTCCGGACCGTCCGTCCATTTTTCTTGTTGGGCGACCGCCTTTAATGACCCGCAGCTTGCAGGTATTCCACATCCAATTCCTTGTCTTCCAAGAGCTTGCCTCAACGCCTCAGCTTCTGGCTTTATTTTTTTCTGATTGATTCTGAAAGATAGGGATTCAAGGGCAGCCCGAGCCAGCACGATGCCCACATGAATAGCACTACTGCTTCCATTCAAATACCAATCAACGGCTCGTCGAATGGTGTCGTTCCATTCTTCTCTGCCAAACAATTCCCAAAACTTGGGGAATGCCTCGGTAAGACTGTCTCCCCCATCGTTAATAGGGAGCCATGAGTGTTTGCTTTCGCTCCAAGGTTCCACATGTCTGGAACCCCACATCAGAGACTCCTCCGTACCATTTTCATCAACCGCTTTTACAAGTGTTAGTCCACATGCTGCTCCAGCGGCGAATGAGAGAAAAGTCCGCAATCCCATCAGAAGGTTTTCTGCTTCCAGCACGGAAAATACTTCGCCGTATTTACATTCGATGGACCCCGTGTGTGTTACGGCATATGCGCTTTCTTGTTTTAATATCTTCCGGTCTTCATTCAGGCCAAGACTCTCTGTAATTTCAATCCGCCAATGATCAGCTTCTAATTTCGCAACACCCAAGTGACGAGATTGTTCATCTATGTTAATCCATTTATCCTCCGTACCATAAAACTGATCAAAGTTGAGCACGCTGAAATTCACAGAGCGAATCCGGGTATCCGTTTTGGCTACTGTGTAAGGGCTATAAACAGGAACCAAGGAGCCCTTGAAGCTATGTTTCGAAACGGAGTTAAAACTCGGTGGGGCAACCCGCACTTCAACCTTTCCGCCGGATTTCAAAGTAATATGAAAAGGCAAATGCATGAACTTAGATAAAATACATTGAGGAAATTCATCCGAGTCGATGGAAAATCTCAGTCGTGGGGACAGATGGAGTATTGAGCGAATTGGGCAGGGTGTAGTTAAACATTGCTCCTGTATATGAGTGATGCTTGTTTCTTCGAGGACAATTGATTCGTTTGGTTTTTGCATGGCCTTCTTCGTTGCCCCATCCTTATTTTGTAGTTGTAGTCTACTCGTATTCGACTAAGTTACCTACATTAACGCCTCCGCCGTCTCGGCTTTTTCCTCACCCTCGCCTCAAGCGGCGCGCGCATTTTTTCGTACAGGGCGAAGAGGTGCTCCACGCGCTCTCGTTCAGAGGCGAAGCCGGTGCGGCGGTAGAGGCGGTCCACGGCGCGGTCGATGGCCTGATGAGCACGGCGCAGATCGGGCGGCATGAGGTCCGGGTTATAGAGGTCGGCCAGCGACGAGTCTGGGTGCGCTTCTCGGGCGTCGAGGATGGCTTGGGCCAAATCGACGATTTTTAATTCATGTGCACTCGTCATATCAGGCCATACAAACGAGTTATATATGGCGGGGGAGTAGCTGTAATCACTTTTCAGTCGCCCAGCTACCGTCCGCATCCAGGCCATGTGCATGGCGGAGTTGAGCAGGGCGAAGTCGGCGAGAGTGGCGTTTTCCAAGACAATCAGCTTAACGCTCGGAATCACGGGCGGCTCCAGCCATCCCATCGGTACATACTCTCGCCGCTCGGAGCTTGTTTGAGGGATCGCCAGAAATGGAGCGTTAGGCAACACATTCAAGTGATAGAGCGTCGGCGTTTGCGCCAGCGATTGAGTGAACGAGCTTTTGCTGGCCTCCCTATAAGCGCGGACGGCGGCGATGCGCTCCCGCACGAGCGGCAACTGCGCCAGCTTTGCAGGCGATGCGTCTTGGAGGGCGAGAACCCATCTCTTACCGCCCTGCAAGTATTCGCGCGCGCCAAGATAGGGACGCAGGAAAGGCGCGGCGTCCGGCTCCAGGGTGATAAAAGCATCCCGCTGTTCGGTAGTGAACACATAGTGACCGCCATCAAGGGGATTCGAACCGACGATCAACTTTCTCATCCCGTTGATTGGTAAGTGTTCCCTTTGCACCGTCAGATGCGGGTCGGCGAGGCCGCTCGCGTCGAACAGATAGGGCGAGAGGGCTGCGTGGCGGCTCTCCTGCGGCTCACCGTTGATGTCGGGATAAGAGAACAGGCGCTTTTCCGACCGCGCCGCCTCCCGGGGGTCCAGCCCGATGATGACGACGTGCACGTGCGCTTTCCCGCGCGCGTCCGACCCCCATGCGAAGGTGCGGTGGGCGAAGGCGATCTCCAGCCGGCAGCGGTCAAACAGAATCGGCCAAAGCTGCGCCGCCTGCTCGCCCTGCGTGATCGAGTTGGTGGCGACGAAGCCGACCCGCGTAGCACTCCTTTGCAGGTACTCCCCCGCCCGGATGAACCACGCGGTCACGTAGTCGAGCGTTCCGCCGCTTTTTCCTAAGTCAGCGATGCGGCGCACCTGCAAGCGCTGCGCGCCCGTCTGGAACTTGGCCCCCACGAACGGCGGATTGCCGAAAACATAAGAGCACTCCTCTGGCGGCAGAAACGCCGCCCAGTCGGTCTCCAGCGCGTCGGCGCACAGGACGTGCGGGGAGGTCGTGAGCGGAATGCGCGTGTAGGTCTGGCCGAACTCCAGGCTCAGGCGGTTGTTCATGATGTGGTCCATCATCCAGAGCGCCGTCTCGGCGATGCGCACCGGAAACTCGCCGAGTTCGATCCCGTAGAACTGATCCACGGTGATTTTCGATAGCTCGGCCACGTCCAGTTCTTGCTGCGCCTCGTCGGCGCGCAGTTCGCGGATGACCTCCATCTCCAGTTCACGCAGTTCGCGGTAGGCGATGATGAGGAAGTTCCCGCACCCGCACGCCGGGTCGAAGAAAGTCATACCACCGAGGCGTCTCTGGAAGGCTTCGAGTTCTATGCGGCGGCGGCTGTCCCTTCTGGCTTTCAGCCGCGTGAACTCCGCGCGGAGATTGTCCAGGAAAAGCGGCTCGATGACCTTCAAAATGTTCTTCTCGGTGGTGTAGTGCGCCCCCTGCGCGCGGCGCTCCGCCGGGTTCATGACCGATTGAAACAGCCCGCCGAAGATGGCGGGCGAGATGTTCGACCAGTCGAAGCGGCAGCATTCGAGCAGGGCGTTCCGCATGGCGGCGTTGAAGGAGGGAATGCGCAGGGAATCCCGGAACAAGTCGCCGTTCACGTAAGGGAAGCGAGCCAGGTCCTCATCCAGCGTACTCTGGCGTCCGCTATCCGGCGTATCCAGCGCCTGAAACAGTTCGGACAGGCGGGGGCCGGTATCCGAGCCGTCCTCGCTCGTGCGCTCTTCGACGTAGTTCAGGAAAATGTCGCGCGGCTCGAAGATGCCGGTGTCGTCCGCGAAGAGGCAGAAGACGACGCGCACCAGAAAGCGCTCCAGATCGTGCCCCTCGTAGCCCGCCTCCGCCAGGGCGTCGTGCAGGTTCCCCGCGAGTTCGGCGGCCTTGATGTTGGCGGGGTCCTGATCGCGGAACGCGCGGCGGCGCACGCCCAGGATGAAGCCGAATTTCTCGACGTGGTCGGGCAGGTCGGCGAGGGAGAAGGCCGTGCGCGCGCGCTCGTCCAGATCGTAAAGCTCAAAAGTCTGGAAATCGCTCACGAGGATGTGGCCGGGCCGCTCTCTTTCGGGCAGGGCGTCGAAGTATTCCCCCGCCTGTCCGTAGGCTCGCTCCAGATCGCGGCCCTCGCTTTTCTGCTCGACCAGCAGGACGCGCGGCCAGAAGAGATCGATGTAGCCGCGGCGGTTGTCGAGCAGTTCCACGCGCTCCTCGTAACGGGCGACGGAGCGGCGCTGGACGCCGAAGATATGGAAGAAGTCGTTATAGAAGCTCTGCGTCTCGCCCTTCTCGTACGCGGCGCCCGCCCACGTGCGGGCGAAACGCGCCGCGCGCATGCGCATCTCGTTCCAGGAAAGGCGCACGTATGGCCTCGGGCGATGCCGCGCCGAGCGGCGCTATGGGATGAATGGCGAAGCGGCGCTTTCTTCCGGGTCCTCATGAGACGGGAGTGTCGCATATTTCGGGGCGCGGTTCCTAGCGGGGTGGTGAACAGAGCGGGCGGCTCGCGAGCCGCCCCTACAAAATCCGCAAACCTTCGCCCCTTCACTCGGCAAATACTCGCATCCCGCTCGCGTTTAACACCACCCTCATCCTGAGTAGGCGCGCAAGCGCCGTATCGAAGGATGGGAGGCGCAATCACTCCCTTCTCGGTCGCGATTGACCCCCGCAGGCGAGAACTTCGCCCTTCGATACGCGGCTTCGCCGCTACTCAGGGTGAGGCAGAGCGGCGGGTTGCTCAGGGAGAGGGAGATGTTATACGCCGGGTCGGTGGCGCGCCAGGGCGGTGGCCAGGATATCGCGCGCCGGAGCCGAGCCGTCGAGCGGGCGCAGCTTCCGGCTCTTGATCTTCCAGCCCTCCGGCGTGCGCACGAGCTCCCAGCGGTTGGCGAGGACGCGGTGGATGCGGTAGCCGGTGGAGACGCCGTGGTTGGGCAGTTCGCGCTCCTCACCCCCGGCGTCCGGGTGGATGAGCTGCAGGTAGGAGGTGACGAAGGCCGTGTCGCCGCCAAGTTCGACGTGCGGCAGCCCGGCGAAGTGGGCGAGGCCGCCCTGGATCGCCTCTTGATGCGCGGGCCTCAAGGTGATGGCGGCGATGGCCTCGTTTCCGAGCGTGCAGTCGAGGCTCTCGCCGCGGTCGAAGACGCCGTCCTCGGTGAAGACGGCGCGGGTGTAAAAATCCGCGCCCGTGTCCGCGCTCGGCGGATGCGAGGCTATCAAGTTATAGATTTCGAGCCTGTCCTCGATATCGCGAAGCCGCGCCTCAAGCGACTTGGACTCCGATGCGCGTTCAGTATCAGCCATATCGTTTCCTCCCCGGCGATGTGATGTGGGATGAGTATATCGCAAAATTGGGGGCGTGGTTTCTCCATGGCCGGATTTCATCCTGTGGGGGCTCGTTCCTCCCTTGAGCGTTCGGGCATCCCGAGGGGCATGCCCGATGAAAAAGACCTCTTATTTAGGAGTTACTCTCAGAACTTGTGTATGGGCTGAATTGAAGAAGGCGGCGCATCCTGCTGAAATAGGGTTGTCAGAAGCCCGGTCATTCAGCACAAGGAGATGCGCCACCATGAGAGAAGATACGACGATTCCCTTCCGGAATCCAGCCTATCGCGACGAGTTGAGCGAACTGGTACGCGCGGGCGCGCAGCGAATCATCCGCCAGGCGGTGGAAGCGGAGTTGGAAGCCTATCTGGCGGAACATGCGGGCGAACACGACGCGCAGGGTCGTCGCGCGGTGGTGCGCAACGGCTATCTGCCGTCGCGGGAGGTATTGACGGGAGTGGGTCCGGTGCGTGTCCGTGTCCCTCGGACGCGGGACAGGTCGGGTTCGGGGCGGCGTTTCCGCTCGGAGTTGTTGCCGCCGTATCTGCGCAAGACGCGGCGAGTGGAGGCGGTGATACCGTGGCTGTACCTGAAGGGGGTATCGACGAACGACTTCGATGAGGCGCTCCGGGCGCTGTTCGGCGAGTCGGTGGGGGGCTTGTCCCCGTCGACGGTCTCGCGTCTCAAGGAGGGCTGGGAGCGCGAGTACGCGCAGTGGCGCGAGCGGGCGTGGGATGGCGAGGAGTTCGCGTATCTGTGGGCGGACGGCATCTACGTGAACGTGCGCAGCGGGGAGCGGCGCTGTCTTCTGGTGGTTGTGGGCTGCGACGCGCGGGGCCGCAAGCGCTTCCTGGCCCTGGAGCCGGGCTTCCGGGAATCGAAGGAGAGCTGGAAGGCGGTTCTGTTGAGTCTGCGGGAGCGGGGGGTGAAGGCGGCGAAGCTGGCGGTGGGCGACGGGGGGCTGGGGTTCTGGTCGGCGCTGGCCGAGGTGTATCCC
>MPNJ01000029.1 GCA_002238965.1 Nitrospinae bacterium bin107
GAACCCCATCGAGTCGACCTTCGCCACGATCCGGCTGCGAACGGCGAAGACGAGGAACTGCCTGAGCGAGAAGACGGCGCTGAGCCTGGTGCATCAACTCGCCATGAGCGCCGAGAAGCGATGGGGGCGGCTAAGCGGCTTGCGTCATCTGGCCGACGTGATCACCGACGTGAGGTTCATCGATGGGGTGAAAGAAAAAGAAACCGGCAGGGAGGCCGCTGAACTCAGGACGGCCATACACAACATTTGACAGTAACTCCTTATTTAGAGAGTAGAGGGGCCGCCCCTCTCGACTGGAACGGCAACCCCTCCCGCATTGGTCGGGTTTGACCCCCTACCCCCCTTGTCAGGGGGGTAAAGGCGATGCCCCCCGACGAGGGGGTGAAAGAAAAGCCCCCTGAGGAGGGAGGTATAAAAAGGCGATGCGTACCCGCCGGGCAGAGGGGACTTTGCTTTTTCTTGCCCCCCTGACAAGGGGGGGTTGGTAGGTGGCGGGGTTACTCCTTTCGAGAACAGCACCCCCCCCTACCCGGTTTGATTTCGAATATTCTCCTCCGCATTTGCCCTCAGTTGCGCATATCGCGCGTGAAGCAATTTTCGCTACACTGGCTCGCAAGGCTCGCCGTCCGTGGCGGTTCGACAACTTGCGGGCGGGGGCGTTTTCGGGAGAGCATCGAGAGCGGACCAGGGAGGTGGACGATGAGGCGAAGCGGTGGTGAATTCCAGACTTCGAACAGGGTTTCCCGAACGAGGTCCGCAGGCGCGGAGACGCCAACCGGAATTTCCGTAAATTTCGATAAATATAGATAAATTCACGGGGTTTTTCGATAAATTGCCGTAAATTGAATTCCTGGGATATGACGCCCGGGGGCCGCGACGCAGGGGAATTCTGCCATGGCCCGCGCCTTCCGCGATAACGGCAAATGCGGGGAGTTGCGGGGGTGGATGCGCTTACAGTGAAATATACGCGCAGGCGTCATAACCGGCTGATAATTAACGTGTAACCTGAAAAGGAGAGCATTTTGGACTTGATAGGAGTGGGACTTTTGGCGCTGGGCGCCATCGTGGGCACGCTCAACGCGGCGACCGGCGTGGGCTGGGGCATCATCATGATGCCCGTGCTGTTCCTCATCCCCGGGCTCACGCCCCAGCAGGCGGTGGCGGTCTCGATTCTCGCCTATCTGTTCAACTCGCTGGTCGCCTCGTTCGAGAACGTGCGAAGCGGCCTAATTGTCTGGAATTACGCGGTTTATCTCAGCATCGGAGCTATCGTCGGCGGCGTCCTGGGTGCGCATCTTCTCCAGACATTCTCGGCGCTGACGCTCAAGAGAATCGTGGGCGTCGTGGTGATCGGCGCGGGCGCGAGCCTGCTCATCAACCGCTGAAAAGAAAACCCCCCGCTTTCGCGAGGGGTTTTATTCTGCTTGCCCCTTACAGGCTCCCGACTATACTGCCAAGGAATATAAATCACACTAAATCAGCGCCTTAACGTAATCTGTTTCATGCGATACATCGGCCGGCTATCCCAGCAGCTTCCTCTTCATCCAGCCCAAAGCCCGCGCCACGGCGGAGAACAGCCCGCCCACTCACGTGGGGCAGGCCGCTTGTTCCGGCGACGTTTGGCCCTTATCGTCAATCTTCTCCTGCGTGGGGTTCGGCATGATTCAGCCCTCTCCTCCCTGCGAGCTTTCGGCGCGTCCGGGGGCGATATCGTAAAGATAATCAAACGAATATATCCCTGAGCCGCAGCCGCCCCGCCAGATGAAATTGATGGCGTAGCGCCCCACCATCTCCACGTTCTCGAGTTCTGTCGGCCCGCTCGGCCCCGAGAGGACAGCGAGGGGGTTTTTCTCGCGCTCCTTGCGATCCTCCTTGCAGTTCGCGCACGGACAAAGGGCCGCGAGATAATCAAAGCCGTAGGCGCTCTTCTCCCCGCTCGCCCACTCGACGCGAAACTCGCGGGCGGGCTTGTCCACCGTGAGGTCGACGGGATGGGCCTTGTCGACAGGTGTGTTCATAAGACGTTGATCCCCTGAAGGTTATTGCGCCGCACTATCTCGCCTTCATCCCGTATTTCTCATACTTCTTCGCCGAGGAGGTGCCGAGCTTGGCGGATTGGGGCGTCTTGAGCTCCAGCAGCCAGGGCCGCTCGGCCGAGGTGGCCCGCACGGCGTCCAATAGCCCCTGCTCGTCACCCTCGTTTTCCCAATCGCCTTCTTCGAGCTTCACGAAAACGGGTTTGCCCTCCCCGAAATCGAGCGTGGGAACGCCGAAAATACCCTGCTCGGCCGCGTCCTCATGCTCCTGCGCGATGAGGGGGATGGTGGCGCCGTTTTTCATGTCCTCCTCCCAGCGGTCGACGTCCAGGCCCACTTCCACGGCGATATCGCGCAATACCAGTTCGCTGGTGATGTCCTTGCCGTCACGGTGCCTCGCCCGGTGGAGCGCCACGTGGTACTTGTCGAACTGCGTCTCGCCCTGTAAAGCCGCGCATTTGGCCGCCTGATGCGGGGGCAGATCCCTGCTCGGGAAGGTCTTGTCCTCCCAGGCCTTCCAGTCCTCTCCGCGCGAGGGGCCGAAATTCGCCTGCTCGAGCACGAAGGCCTTATAGTCCACATTCAAATCGCTTCTTTTCTCCTGAAGACGAACGAGCCACTCCATGGCCCTGTAGGCGTAGGGTCAGACGTAGCAGTTCCACATGGTGACTTTCATGATTTTCTCCTTAACATACCGGGACATAAAGAAACATTGCGCGCCAATCATACACCACAAGAACGCCGATGAAAAAGCAGGGCAAAGTCTTTTGAAAATAGCCGTATTCCGCTATTTTTCAGGCGTGAGCGCCTTGTTCAGCAGGTCTTGCGCACCCGCATTCAAGGATAGCTCCCTGGCGGCCTCCTGCCCGCGCACGGACATTTTCGCCCAAGTTTTCCGCAAGATGCCGATGATTTTCTCCTCATCATGCAGGCGGGAGAAATCCCAGAAATAGCTTTCCAGAAACACCAGACAGGCGACATCCTCGAGCGTCTGGGTTTCCGTGTCTGTCTTCAAGCCCTGCTTTTTCAACAGCATCCGCACACGGGCAATCGTTTGCTCATCGTAGCCCACCTTCTCGAGTATCTCGGCCGCTTTCTCCCCATGATAGTCGTAAAGGCGGATCCGCCATTGATGATATCCCTTCCGGCCCAGTGGATATTCCGAACGTGGAATCTCCCATCTGCGTATGTGCTGGCTCCGCACAGCCAGGCGCAGGGCTTCAGAGGCTTGCGGCTCTATGGCTTCGAGCCATCTCGTCATTCTCATCGAATACAAAAGCTCTTTGGGGTATTCTTCGCCCTCGAAACTCTCGGTATTCGGATCCACCAAATTCGCCTCATCGATGAGGCGCAAAGCATCTTCAAAACGCGTGGGTTGTTCATTCATGATTCGCACCTTCTAAGTAGCGATAGGCACCAACTGATTCGTTCCAGACAAAACAACTCAAGAATAGACACTTCTCTGGGTTGACAAAAGCGGGAAAGTGAAATATTTTCTGAAAAAGTTAAGTAATTCACTTAACAATAAAAAGAAATTTGAACTTTATACGGGAAATTCTCATGTATCAAGGTAAAGTACAGATAGTCGGAGCAGGCCCCGGAGATCCGGACCTGCTCACGCTCAAGGCGGCGAAAGCCCTGTCAAACGCAGACGTGGTGGTATGCGATCGCCTCGTGAACCCTGAGGTTCTTGAACTTTGCCCGGAAAACTGTCAACTCATCAATGCGGGAAAATCAAGTGGTCGACACACCATGAGCCAAGATGACATCAACGAAGCTCTGATCCATTTCGCAAATCTCGGTTATCAAGTGGTGCGCCTGAAAGGCGGAGACCCCTTCGTATTCGGCCGTGGCGGCGAGGAAGCCCAAGCACTGGCCGAAGCAGGTATTCATTTTGAAATCATACCAGGCATCAGTTCCGCCCTGGCTGTGCCCGCCTATGCCGGCATACCCATTACACACCGAAATCTCGCCTCGTCGTTCACGGTCGTAACAGCCCATGAAGATCCCGGCAAACCGGAAACGCAGGTGGATTACACGCATCTGGCGAAGAACAGGGGAACGCTCGTTTTCCTCATGGGCGCACGCTCCATCGGACGCATCTCCGCCGCTCTGATAGAAAACGGCATGTCAAAAGACACGCCCGCCGCCATCATTGAAAATGGAACCACAAACAGGCAATTGGTATATCGTTGCTCTCTGGAAGAAGCATCGAGCCTCGCGCAACGCGAAGAAATATCCCCACCCGCTGTTTTTCTCGTCGGCCCAGTCGCCGGTCTTGAAGACCTTGTTTGGTTCGAGGCCGATGAGAGCCAAGAAATCTCCTGGCGCTGTTCCCCGGAAGAATCCCTGAGCAAAGCCATTTCGTAAAGCCGGGCTTCAGCCCGGCCCTAGATTCATCATCCAATATGTATGTAGCTGTTCACGTAAGGAGCAAGTGATGCACGAAGAATCACGAAAATCCCTGTCTCGGGAACCACTGGGCGTCATTCCGGTGATCCCCGAAGAATTCGATGATTTTGAAACACAAGCCACCAGATTTCGAAACGGTCAACTCGATAACGGCGAGTTCCTGCCTTATCGGCTCAGGCGTGGCGTATATGGCCAGCGTCAGGCGGATGTCCAGATGGTGCGCGTGAAAATACCTTTCGGCGGCCTGAGCGCTTCTCAACTCGAAGCCCTGGGCCGCGTATCTCGCGATTACACGCCGTTGGGAAAAGGCCACGTGACGACACGGGAAAACGTGCAGTTTCATTTCGTCCCCCTTGACCAAGCTGCTGACGTCTTGAGGCTTCTGGGCGAAGTGGGCCTTACCACACGGGAAGCATGTGGAAATTGCGTGAGAAACGTTACTGGCTGTCCCTATGCGGGTGTTTGTAAGGATCAGGTTTTTGACACTACGCCCTACGCAGGCGCGTTTGCGCGTTACTTCGTCCGCAAGGACTTCACACAGGACCTGCCGCGCAAGTTCAAGGTGGCTTTCTCGAGTTGTGGTTCGGACTGCGTGGTCGGCGGAATCCATGACATCGGTTTCATACCGGTCATCAAAGAGATGGAAGGAACTCCCGTGCATGGCTTCAAGATGCTCGTCGGAGGTGGACTCGCCACTTTCGCACGTACTGCCGAGGTGCTTTACGAGTTCGTTCCGGTGTCCGATTTCCTGAGAGTGAGTGAAGCCCTTATTCGGGTTTTCGATCAAGCTGCTGAACTCCGCAAATCCCGTTTCAAGGCGCGCATCAAGTTCCTGGTGAGCAAGATAGGGATAGACGGGCTGTGTGAACGCGTCGAGGAAGAACTCAAAAAGGACTGGGCGAAAGATCCCGTCAGTCCCGAACCCTATCTCTGGAAAGATGATGAAGAAAGCGACGCTCCACCCGTCTTGAATACTCTGAACGGAGCGGGGGCCAGTCCGAATGGCGACGCGGCGGATTATCACGCCTGGAGAAAAACGAACGTTACCGCGCAAAGGCAAGAAGGCTATTTCGCCGTCGAGGTCAAACTGCCATTGGGAAATATTCTTACGGATCAGTTCTTCGCTCTGGCTGACCTCACCCGACGCTACTCGAGAGGACGCGCCAGAACGAGTTTCGAGCAAAACCTCGTGCTCAGATGGGTGCGTGAAGGGGAACTTTACCCCCTCTGGAAAGAACTTCAGAGAATCGGGCTCGCCGAAAAAGGCGCCCGAGAAATATCTGACGTGGTTTCCTGCCCGGGAACGGATTCATGCAAACTCGGCATCACCTCTTCCATGGGACTGGCCAGCGCCATTCGTGAATCTCTTCATGAAATCGATCAGGACCCGCTAACACGAGAGATGCACATCAAGATGAGCGGTTGCCCGAATTCTTGCGGACAGCACCACATCGCCAACATCGGCTTTCACGGGGGAACACTCAGGGCGAACGGCGCAATGCTGCCCGCATATGAAATTTTCCTCGGCGGCCAATACGACAACACCGATGGAGAAATCCGCATCGGCAAACGCATCCAGATTCGGATTCCTGCAAAACGCGTTCCCGCTGCGCTCAAGAAAATGTTGTCCCACTACCAGGAGAACAGGTACGAGAATGAGCGGTTCAACGAGTTTTTGGGCCGCGTAGGCAGCGCGTCTTTCATTGATTTGCTGCAAGAATTTCACCTTGCCGGTCAGTTCAACGACGAACCCGATTCCGATTTGTTCATCGACTGGAGTCAGGACAGGCAATACGTATTGGAGAGAGGAGAAGGCGAATGTCTAGCCTAGAAAAACAATTGGAATTTTTGGACGAGACGCCTGAGGACCAGGTGAAAACGGCGGTCTTGCTCGTCGGTCACGGCAGCCGCGCCCGAAACGCCAACGATGCGCTTTTCCACGTAGTGGACCATTTCCAAAAAGCGTGGCCTCATCGCATATTAAGTGCCGCTTTCCTTGAGATCAGCCCTCCCTCCATTCCCGAAGGAATCGACTTATGCGTGGGAGAAGGGGCCGAGAGAATCATCGTTATCCCTTACTTCCTTTTCAGGGGCAATCACGTGAAAGTGGACTTGCCCATCTTCATCAAAGAAGGCCGGAAGAAATTCCCGGATATCGACATCATTTTGGGCCCGCATCTCGGCTTCCATCCCAAGATGATCGAGATTGTAGATGAACGAATCCAACAAGTGCTCGATACGCTAAAATTCGAGGAGAAAGCGCTCCCATGACCGATCGAAACGGATCTGTCCGTCCCATCGCCATTTACTATGAACACCCCGAGTGGTTCAAAAAGCTTTTCGAGGAGCTCGACTGGCGGAATATTGCATATCAAAAAATCGAAGCCCACAACCATCGCTTCGACCCGACCGAAACCGAATCACCTTATTCGCTGATTGTAAATAGAATGAGTCCGTCCGCATGGGCGCGCGGGCACACCCATGCGATTCCCTACACACTCGAGTATTGCGCGCACCTCAAGGCGATTGGCGCCAACGTGATCAATGGCTACGAGGCCTACCTCCATGAATTCTCAAAAGTGCGCCAAACCCGCCTGCTCAAAAGCCTGGGCGTCAACCACCCGAAATCAGGGGTGATCAACCACCCCTCCCAGGCTCCGGCGGCGGCTGAGGGATTCAGTTTTCCCGTCATCACGAAGGCGAATATCGGCGGAAGCGGAGCCGGTATACAAAAGTACGATACGCCTGAAGAACTCCAGAGAGCGGCGGATGAAGCGAGTATTGATTTCGGCATCGACAATGTAGCACTCGTTCAGGAATACATCCCGCCGCGTGGAGAGCAAATTGTCCGTGTCGAGGTTTTGAATAGTAAGTTTCTATATGCGATCCAACTGGCTTTGGTGGATCCGAACTCGTTTAATCTCTGCCCGGGCAGTTATTGCCGCCGCAACGAGGAAATTGCATGCGGCGTGAACGGCAGGAGCGCGTTGATTGAGAAGGTCACACCCCCTCAAGAAGTAATTGAAACGGTCGAGAAAATCATGCAAACAGCCGGCATAGAGATCGGCGGCGTCGAATATCTGGTCAGCGATAAGGATGGGGAAATATATTATTACGACATAAATGCGCTCTCCAATTTCGTGGACGATGCGCAAAATGTGATCGGTTTCGACCCCTGGCCGATGATGGCCGACTTCATCCTTGATCGCGCGCAGCACCCAGCTTCTGCACTAAGTGTTTAACGCTCTGAACCAAAGCGCTATGATGGGCCTTCATACTTCTCTATAATGTGGTGTGTTTGAGACAGCCGCCGTATACGCACTCATATCAGCAGTTCTGCTTGCGCTAAGGGATATTTTCGGTCGCTTTGCGGTTCGTGGTATAGACCCCATCACCGGAACGGCCTTTACCGCCATCATCGGCCTACCCGTTCTCTGGTTTGTGTCCGCTGTGAGGGGGGATTTTTCAGACCCTTGGCCGGGCTTGGGCTGGCCTCTTCTCTTCATCGCCATCGCGGGAATTTTCAGGGTCTGCTTTGCGCGCACCATGCTATTCGCCGCCACGCAACACATCGGGTCCGCGCGCACGAGTACCATCGTAGCGACGAATCTGATTTTCGCCGTAATCTTCGGCATCATCTTTCTGGGAGAGGCGCTTACATTCACAATTGGAATGGGCGCCTTTCTGGTGTTTGTCGGATATCTTTTCATCGCCAGGAGCCACACCAATCACAAGCGTGGGGGATCCCAAAATTTCCCGTATGTCGGAATGGGACTGGCACTCGGCTGTGCACTGGCCTTCGGAGCGGCCGCGGTGCTTGTGCGCCCGGCGGTGGGATTCTTCACCTCCGCCAATGAGGCGAACTTTTATTCCAACACTTTCGCGGTAGCGGCCTTTATGCCTTTCCTTTTCCGTAAAGGAAAAATTAACGAAATCAAAAGCTGGACTCCGAGCAACTGGAGGTTTCTCGTTCTGGCCGGTCTATCCGCGAGTCTCGGCGTTACGTTTCTATATCTCGCGCTGGCGAACGCTCCCGTCGTCTACGCATTTCCCATCTCACAATCAAGGCCTTTGTTCGTTATTGCGATATCATGGGTATTCCTCCAGTCTGATGAGAGAATGAACTGGCGGGTAGTGGCGGGCGCGCTCGCCATTTTTACGGGCACAGTTACCCTGATTTTCAACGGATAAGGCATTTTCGCAGCTTCACGAACAACCTCTGGAATCAACCTTTCATTTCCAGCCGAAAATCGCATGTGGTCCCGGGAGGAGCAAAAAACAAGTTGCGGAAGACCATGCCTTGGGCTAAAGTTGAATAAAAATACCTAGTTGCCCCTCCATCAAGGAGAATTCCACGACATGATGAACATTGGGGAAGAAAAATCGGATTCTGTGGTCATCGTTGCGATTGAGGGACGTGTCGACGGCACCACCGCCCCGGAACTGGAAAACCGGATATTGGAAGTCGTCGATCGTGGTGATGTGAATGTTTTGCTTGATTGTGCAGGTATGACATATGTCAGTAGCGCCGGGCTGCGCATTTTTCTCACTAGCGCCAGAAAATGCCAGCAGAGCGGGGGCAGGTTGATGATCTGCTCGCTGCAGCCCGATTGCAAGACAGTTATAGAAACCAGCGGTTTCCATACCGTCATCGATTGCCACGACAATCGTGAGGCAGCCCTCGCGACGGTTTCATAAAGGAGTGCTCCATGCTGACATTTGTCGATGAAATCCTATTGCTTATGCTGGATGACGAGAAAGGTTCGTTCCTCCCCATTCGCGAAAGCACGATGGGATATGTGCTCGCGGGCGCCGTACTCATGGATCTGGCGTTTGCAAACCGCATCGACACCGACCCCAGCCAGTTGATGGTTCTGGACAAAACCCCGATTGGCCACTCGCCGCATGACCGGATTCTCGAAAACATTACGACTTCCAACGAAACCAGGGACACCAAGGCTTGGATCGAAACGATTTCCCGAGAGGCCAGTGAAATCCGCGAGCAGTCCCTCGCTAGCTTGGTCGATACCGGCATTCTGGAATCCCAGGAGGAAAAGTTCCTGTGGGTCTTCCGGGCGCGGAGATATCCGACGATCGATGGCCGCGCCGAGCGCGAAGTAAAGCTGCGCATTACGGGCGTGTTACTGTCGGATGAAACTCCGGATCCCAAAGATGTCGCTATTATCTGTCTTGCCGATGCGTGCAATATCCTGCGCGACGTGTTTTCCGAAAGGGAGATCAATCGGATCCGTCCCCGTATCGATCAGATCCGCAAGCTGGATCTCATCGGTCGTGAAGTCAGTGGAGCGATTCAGGAAATTGAACAAGCGATAATGGCGGCTATGACGCATGCCCACCACTAATCGTCAGGAAATTTGACCGCCTTCTGATGTGAAGGACACAGGAACTTACTTTTATAGACGGTCGATGAGAAATAGGCTTTCCATTTCACTTAATCACAAGCGTCATGCGCGAATGTGCCACATGCCTCTTGCCTAAATACTACCGTTATTCCGTCTGCGCACCAAATTCACGGAGCGTATAGAAAGCACCAGTTCGTTATCCTGGTTGAAAGTCTTGAAATCCATGAGGACAATCCCGCGTTCAGGCTCCGAGCGGGACGCTCTTGTCTCGATGACTTCCGCTTCGACCCGCAATGTGTCACCAGGACGAACGGGCTTCACCCAGCGGATGGAATCCATGCCGGGTGAACCCATGCCCGTGGTCCCGATGACGCCCGTATCGATGAACAGACGAAACGAGGTTCCGATCGTATGGAACCCACTGGCGATAATGCCGCCGTATGGAGACTCGGCAGCCGCTATCTCATCGATATGGAACGGCTGCGGGTCGTACAGTTCGGCGAATTCTATGATTTCTTCTGCGGATAGCGTTTTTTCTTTCGTGTGAATTTTTTCGCCGACCCTGAAATCCTCAAAATATTTTTCTTCCATCAAAGACATCCTTGAAGTCTCATGTTATCGCGAGGCGCCGGGGTATTTCTTCTCTGCTTCCTCGGCCCCTTGCGCCATGTTGTAATCTTCATCCAACTCCCCCGTTCCGGCCGGGAATTTCACAGTGAAGAAAGTAGCTTCCCCACCGACGGCCCTGCTCCTGTGGTTCGTATACCTGGGGATGTGAATCAAATCCCCACGCTCCACGATTTTGTCTTCCTCATCGAGTATATAGTGCAACTTGCCATCCAGAATGAGCGTGAACTGCTCTTCATTCGGGTGCATGTGCAGTGGGGGACCCTCCCCTTCCGGCTTCGTGACGATGCCGACTTTCATGAATTCGCCCACAACGCTTTTCGCCCTGACTTTGGGATTCGTTTTGCTGTTGCTCTCCTTCATTCCTTCAATTTCGTAAAAAGGCATGCGTATTTATCTCCGTTTGTTGGAAAAATCTATAATTCTTCATACTCACTGATAGACATGGGTAATGGGACCGGCTCTTTTCGTTTCGCGGAAACGTCCATCGCCATGGTGAGCAGGAGATTACTGTGTCCGTCCTGCACGGTAGCGTGCGGCGTGTCGAGCCCCGTGTAAACGCGGCCGAACCAGGCGTTGGTTTCTTCCCGCATCGGGCCCCAGAGTTGCTCGAAAACAACATCTCCAGGAGGATAGCTCGTCAGAAAATCCACATTTCGCTTCACATCGGGCGTGTAGCCTGCCGGTTGCGCATTTTCACTGGCAAGAACCAAATCCCTATGCGTGTCGTCGATAGTGAGAACGCCCTCTGTGCCCACGATGCCGATTTCCAGGCTATAGACAGAGCCGGGCCAAACCGTCGGCAACGCCCATGAGATATTCATGCTCCATATCGTGCCATCATCAAAACTAAAAATGCCCAAGGTCGCGTCTTTGGTGCCATAGGACGCGCCAAGCGCCTTATCCATAGAACGGGCATAGATTTCGACAGGCGTTTTCCCTTCCATCAGCCACATGCAGATATCGAGGCTGTGCGTTCCCGAGACGACCATCGGCGTGAGTATGCCTCGGTATTCCGTTTTTTCCACTGTAGCGATGGGCACCAGACGGTTCATGAAGGCTCTGGTAACGACCGTGGTGACGTCCCCCAGCTGGCCGGTGCGAATCTTTTCCTTGGCGACCAGAAATCTTCTTCTGAAACGCTGGGTATAGCCAATTACCGCATCGAGCCCCGCATCTTCGATGGCTTTAAGTACCCGGGCCGAATCGGCCGCATTCGTAGCCAGCGGCTTTTCAATGAACATATCATGGCCCCCATCCACAGAAGCCAAGATGGGGCCGACATGCTCGTTCTCTTCGGTGGCGATAATCGAGGCCGTCACTTCCGGCCGGGCCAAGAGTTCCTTGTAGTCCGTTGTGAAAAAATCGGCATTCGTATCATCGGCGAGTTTTCTCCCCACTTTCTCGTTGATGTCACAAAGGCCCAGCCACTCGACGCCCGGATAATCACGGGCGAATTCAGCACGAACTCTTCCGATAGTCCCGCAACCAACGATCGCCAGACCGATGGGCTTCCTTTTTCCATTTTCAGTATTCATTCACTACTCCCTGATAGGTACGATGAAATACTCATGATATGTGCTCCAGTCTGACTTCCTAATCAGCGGGAAAACATAACAGGCACGCAAAATCGCCATATAATCAAAACTAGTCTTTGATCTCTACGCGAATTGCTTTGAGAGGTTTGTCTCCATGATTCTCGACTGCGTGCAAACCCTCTCTGCCCAACCAGAAAGGGATACCTTCTTTGCGATCTTCGCTGATGGCGCAGGGCTCGCCTTTCTCGTTGTAATAGGTGAGTTTCGGAAAACTCATGATGGTGAACACGCTCTCCCATTTGTGCGTGTGCTCTTTTTCCAGTTCACCAGGCTGAATCGTCACCCGCAAAACGCGAACCCGTTCGTTTTCGAAAATAATTTCGTGATTGTCAGGGGCCGCGATTACGGCATCCAACTCTTCAGGCGTTCCGGGAATGTATGGAGGCCTACTTCCTGTAGCATTTTCGCTCATGTTCTAACCCTCCTATGAGATTACAATCACGTAAATCACGTGAATAATGATTTCGGCAGCATGGCGTGAACTCCTTTCACGCCGTTTACGATTTGAGTAACCCTCAAGTCAACGGCGAGGCTGCAAAGCGTATAAGCATCATCCTTGCTCATGCCGCGCAACTCTCCCAGGAATTTTATCGTCTCCCGCAGCGCCATTTTGGCCGCATTATCGAGGATGGGGTCGAACCCCATCAGGATATAATGCGTGTCGGTTTCTGCGCGGGGATTTTCCAGGCGCATGTCTTTTCTAAGGATAATTTCCATCGTTCCCGAGAGGCCCGTTTCAATGGCCGTCAAACAGGCTTCCCCGTCTCCCTGGCAGCCATGCCCGTCGCCTACGGAAAACAATGCGCCATCGTTGAAAATCGGAAAATACGCTATGGAACCCGAGATGAGTTCCTTGTTGTCCAGATTCCCGCCCCAGGCGCTTGGGGGATAACTCCCCACACGGCCTACGGCAGGTGGAGGCGCAACGCCGAAGTTTCCGAAATATGGCCTGAGGGGCACCTTGACGCCCGCACCCCAGTCTCCCGTTTGCGCTTCCAAATCGAGGTCCACGATTACGGCGCGGGTATACGGAAAATCCTCTGGCAATCCGCCCATCATCGGCCTGATGGCGTTATATCCCCAGTCATACCGCGTCTTGACCTCATGGATGCGGACTTCGAGCACGTCCCCAGGTTGCGCGTCTTCGATGGCGACGGGACCCGTCATGATATGGGGGCCAAGCTCTTGGGGGACCCGTGCGATGATATCTCTCAAATTCTGGGACGCACGGTCCCCGAGTTGCGCCAGATATTCCTCCCGGCCCGATTCTGTATGAACCTCCAGCGTGTCGCCAGAGCGAATCCGCATCACCGGCTCAAGAGAAGCATCGTAAAAACCCCAATGGACATTGTCCGGGTTCGCGATAAGTTCATGAGTCGCCATCAACACACTCCTTCGTCAAGAATACTCTTCGGCAGCATCGCATGAACGCCTTTTACCCCGTTCACAATCTGCGTAATGCGCAGATCCACCGCCAGGCTGCAAAGCGTATAGGCATCATCTTTGCTCATGCCGCGAAGTTCCCCTAAAAACCGAATCGTTTCTCTTAGCGCCATTTTGGCTGCATTATCGAGAATGGGGTCGAACCCCATGAGGATATAGTGCGTGGGCGTCTCCGCGCGGGGCATTTTCAGACTCAAATCCTTTCGGACGATGAGTTCGATCCTTGCGGACATACCGCATTCCAGCGCCGAGAGGCAACTCTCCCCGTCTCCCTGGCAGCCGTGTCCATCGCCTATGGCGAACAAAGCGCCATCCTGGAATACGGGAAGATATACGCGAGAGCCGGCGATGAATTCCTTGTTGTCCATGTTTCCGCCCCAGATTCCCGGCGGAGTAGACGGAACACGGCCAAAATCGCTGGGTGGAGCCACACCGAAATTACCGAAATAGGGCCTGAGCGGCACCTGCACACCTGCTCCCCAATCCCCTGTATTCGCCTCCTTGTCGATTTCCACGATTACTGTTCTTGAATACGGGAAATCCTCAGGCAAGCCACCCGCCAGGGGCCGGATGACGTTGAAGCCCCAGTCATAGCGCGTCCATATATCTAGAAATCTCACCTCCAGGACGTCCCCGACCACGGCCCCTTCCAACGCGATGGGACCAGTGAGGATATGGCCTCCCAGGTCTCTCTTTCCTCGATCGGCGATGTCTCGCAAGCTTTGAGACGCTCTTTCCCGAATCGGAGTCTCCAGAGTCCGTATGCCCGGTTCGGTGTGAATTTCTATCACATCACCCGAATCGACAGTGAGAACCGGAGAAAGACCGGCATCATAATAACCCCACTGTATGTTGTCGGGGCCTTGCGCAATCACATGTTCGGCCACTGGCGGACCCTTCCAGAAATGGAATTCATTCGAACAATGATTTTGGCACCATGGCGTGAATCCCCTTGGTGCCGTTCACGATTTGGGTGACACGCAGGTCTACCGCCAGGCTGCACAACCTGTACGCATCGTCCGGGCTCATGCCACGAAGCTCACCTAGGAACTGAATCGTCTCCCGCAAAGCCATCTTTGCCGCGTTATCTAAAATCGGGTCAAACCCCATCAAAATGTAGTGAGACTCCGTCTCCGCGCGTGGGGTCTTGATATTCATGTCCTTGCGGACGTTCATCTCGAAAGTGCCAATGAGGCCCATCTCGATTCCGTTGATGTTCGCCTCGCCATCCCCCTGGCAACCGTGCCCGTCGCCTACTGAGAACAAGGCGCCTTCGTTGAAAACCGGCAAATAAATCGTCGAGCCTGCCGTGAATTCCTTGCAATCCGTATTACCACCCCACTCTCCTGGAGGAGACGACGGTACACGTCCAAGCTCCGGTGCGGGCGCTATTCCGAAGTTTCCGAAAAAAGGTCCGAGTGGCACCTTGACTCCCGCGCCCCAGTCACCCGTTCCACTCTCCTCGTCAATCTCGACAAGTACGACTCTGGTATAAGGAAAATCCTCCGGCAGACCACCCACCAAGGGCCTGAAGCCATTATAACCCCAGTCATAGCGGGGTTTGACCTCTTGAACCTTGATCTCCAGCACATCGCCGGGCTCGGCGCCCTTGACCGCCACCGGACCCGTCATGATGTGCGCCCCGGGCCCCTGTTCCATTGTCTCCAGGATCCGCCTTAGATTTCCCGAAATTCTCTCGGGATGTTTTTCCAGAAAATCCTTGCGTCCAGATTCGGTTTTCACTACGAGCGTATCGCCGGAAACAATCGTCAAGACGGGAGCAAGGGCGGCATCATAAAAACCCCAATGGCAAGTATCGACGGTGGTATCCAGTTCATGCGTGGCCACAAGCACCCCTCCCCTTCATTCACAGTGATACAAAAAATATCCTGGAAGGATATCGTCAGGCGTCCATTGAATCCCCGGACAATTATCATCCGGTTATATGTTCTGGATTCGCCGTCGACTCTATCATCCAGGGACTTGAAGATCAAAAATCCACTTGTTGAATATATTCAAGCAAGAACTGCGTTCACGAGCGCAGGCAACACATTGCCCGTTTTTCCTTGAATCCGTATGTCCGCTTTGGCATCGAAGCGTGTGGGGCCTTCGTTCACGATGATGAGGCGCGCCCCTGCTTTTCTAGCGCGCTCGGGCAAGCCGCCTGCCGGCCTGACCGCCAATGAGGAGCCGGCAACCAGGAATACTTCGGCCGCTTTGGATGCTTCAACGGCTCTGGACAACTTTTCCGGGGACAACCCCTCTCCGAAGAAAACAGCATCCGGCTTCAGCAAGCTCCCACAATCCTCACATTTTGGTATCGCTTCGCCGCCCTGAACCCGCGCGTGCACCTCGGGACGAGGCAATTTCGCTCCACACCCCACACAAACACATACATGACTCGTTCCGTGCAACTCCACAACCTTTTCCGGATCATGACCCGCTTTTTGGTGAAGTCCATCCGTATTCTGCGTCACGAGCAATTTCAGATGGTCGTGCCGGGACAACCTCGCCAGGGCAAAATGCCCACTGGAAGGCGGGGCGTTTCGAACCAAGTTGTACCCATCCTGAGCCACCTCCCAGTAGCGCCTTCGTATGTCCTCCGAAGCGAGCCAACGACGAATTTCGAAATCCTTGGGATCGAATCGATCCCAGATCCCACCTTTTGACCTGAAATCGGGAATACCGCTTTCGGTGCTAATGCCAGCGCCGGTAAGGCACACGGTCGAGTGAGATTCCACAACCCATGCCGCCGCTTGCTCGATGAGTTTTTCCTGGAAATCACCCAATCTTCTTCCCCGGGTTGAAATAAATAATAACAATAACAACAATGAGATGTGAAATTCAGCCGTCAATTGATGTATGGTACGCAAGAATAGAGCATGTGCAAACAATAAGTGATGAATCGTGGGGATAAGAAAATTGTCTGACGCGAAAAAGCACTTGTTCAGATCAACAACACTTTTCACTCTTCTCGCCTTGGGGATGGGCTTGTCCGGCTGTGCAAATTCCCTTCTCCCTAAGGTGAATGAAAGTTCCGTTAAAATCCTGAAAACCGCCATTGTAGTGGAATTTACCCAACTGACCAGCGAATTCGACCAACTCGACCAAAGTGGCGATCTGGAGCTTTGCGCTCCCCTGCGATTCGGAGTAGCGCGTTATGCCGTTTATCAGGCGGTAGAGGAGAAAAGAACCGCCTCTATGGCGCAACTGACTCGATTCATCATGAGAGCGCGGGCGGCCATCAAGCGCGCAGAAGAGAAAATGCAAAAAAAACAATGTGTCGATAAGGATGGGGATGGACTCACTGACCTTACGGAATACCGGAAATATAAAACGAAACCTGATAATTTCGACACCGATGGGGATAAAATTTCCGATGGCGAGGAAATCCGCCGGTTTCGAACCAACCCGCTCAAAGCGGATACGGATGGCGATCTTCTCGACGATGGGGACGAGATATCACGCGGCTTGAGTCCGCTCCTCGCCGATAGCGATGGGGACGGATTCATCGACGGCATCGAAATCGCCAATGGTTCGAACGCGCGCGATGCGTGTTCTCAACCCCTGGATGCGCAAAATCTCGACCGACTGCGCGAATGCGGCCCAAAACAGATTCCCGCCAAACCGGTTCAAGTTCAAACACCGAAAATACGAACTCCGTTGCCCGCACCCAAAGTAAAACAAAATTCGAAGAAGAAAAGGAAGCTCAAGGCCCAAAAACCGAAAACGAGGCCCTCCCCCAAGCCTCCCGGAGAACGAGCCTCAAACATCGAAAAAGTGAATTTCAAAGAGAGAAAATCAAAACCTACCCTCAATGGCAACGGCTCGCATCCTGAACGGAAAACTCAGGTGAATCGAACCCGCCAGGCCAGCGTGGCCACTCCTGCAGACAAAGAGTCTCAAAATGAGATCACAGATGCGAAAAGAAATCATCTTCCTGAGAAACCACAGGATGCAAATCTACAGATCTTGAAGAAAGTGAATCCATCGGGAGTACAAATAAAAACAAATCCCGAAGAATCACCGAGCCTCACACCCAATTCGGCTTTACTCATGGAAAACCAGGGAAAAACGGATAATCCAGCTACGGTTCCGCCGACACCCGAACCTCCAAAGCCAGCGAAGAAAAAGAACTTTCCTTCTACGCATGAAGCCTTCCCCTCCACGATTTTTTTGAGGTTGTGGTAGAGTCAAAACTGATGTCTCTGGTAAATAGATACGCCTTAATCTTTGCGGCCACATGATGCGTATGATTCGGCGCCGAACGTTGAAAATTATCGCATTGCGATTTGTATTGTTTTCATCAGCTGGAAAAGAAGAGAATAGGAGAAAAGAACATGACGGAGCAGAAAACAGTCCTGAACCGATTTAGCCGGCGCATCACCCAGCCACCCTCGCAGGCCGCCTCTCAGGCTATGCTCTACGGTGCGGGTCTGGATGAAATCGACATGAAAAACCCCCAGATCGGTATCGCCAGCATGTGGTGGGAGGGAAATTCCTGCAATTTTCACCTCAATCGGCTTGCTGAATACATCAAGCAAAGCGTGAACGCCGAGAAAAAAATGGTCGGACTCATTTTCAATACGATCGGAGTGAGCGACGGAATCTCAATGGGCACAGAGGGTATGAAATACTCTTTGCAGTCTCGAGATCTCATTGCCGATTCGATCGAGACCGTCGTCGGCGCGCAATGGTATGACGCTCTGGTTACATTGCCCGGGTGCGACAAGAACATGCCCGGCTCCATCATGGCCATGGCGCGGCTCAACCGGCCCAGCCTGATGGTTTATGGCGGCACCATCAGCCCTGGGTTTCTGAATGGAGACAAGCTGGACGTGGTCTCCGCCTTTCAAGCCTACGGCGAATACTTCTCGGATAAAATCGACGAAGAACGTTTCCAGTCGGTCATCCGGCATGCCTGCCCGAGTGGCGGCGCCTGCGGGGGCATGTACACGGCGAACACGATGTCCTCATCCATCGAAACGCTAGGCATGAGCCTGCCCTACAGTTCATCGAATCCCGCCATGAGCGAGGACAAGAAAAACGAGTGTCTCGACGTGGGAAAAGCCATTTATCACCTGCTCGAAAACGACATCAAGCCCAGCGATATCATGACAAGAGAAGCATTCGAGAATGCGATCACCATCATCATGGCGCTCGGCGGCTCGACGAACGCCGTCCTCCATTACATCGCCATCGCCAAGGCTGTCGGGGTCGAATTCACGATCGACGATTTTCAGGAAATCAGCGACAGGACGCCATATGTCGCGGATTTGAAGCCCAGTGGACAATTCGTCATGGAAGACCTACACGACGTCGGCGGCGTACCGGCCGTCCAAAAACTTCTCTTGAAAGAAGGCCTGCTTCACGGTGATTGCCTCACCGTCACGGGCAAGACACTCGGCGAGAATATCGAAGCCCTGCCCGACCTCCTTTCCGGCCAGAAGATCATCGTGCCGCTTGCCTCCCCTATCAAGAAAACGGGACACCTCCAGATTCTCTACGGGAACCTCGCGAGTGAGGGCGCTGTCGCCAAGATTACAGGTAAAGAAGGCGAGCGCTACGAGGGCCCTGCGCGCTGCTTCGATTCCGAGGAAGACGCTCTCAAAGGACTGGAAGAAAACAGAATTCAAAAGGGAGACGTCGTCATCATCCGCTACGAAGGACCCAAGGGCGGCCCCGGAATGCGGGAGATGCTGACGGTTACGTCCGCAATCATGGGAGCCGGACTCGGGAACGACTTGGCCCTCATCACGGACGGCAGATTCTCAGGTGGCACGCATGGTTTCGTCGTCGGACACGTCACGCCCGAAGCCCAAACCGGTGGTCTGCTAGCTCTCATTGAAGACGACGATATTGTTTTGATTGACGCCCAGAACCGCGTCATGGAGCTTAAGGTGCCCGAGGAAGAGATAAAGCAGCGACGGCAGAACTGGAATGCACCTCCGATAAAATTCACGAAAGGTACACTCTACAAGTACGCCAAGTGCGTATCTTCCGCGTCGGAAGGATGCGTGACGGACGAGTAGGCACAGACCCAAAAAAGAGGGGAGTCGTTTTCTCCCCTCTTTTTTGGATGCAATGCCGTCTACGATCCGCCGCTGTTCTTACTCCGGTTGGCGAATTCCTTAAAATACCCTCCGATGGAGGAAGCAGCCCAGTCAAAACCAATCTCCTGGGCTTTTTGCAGCACCTCGTCTCCGCTCAAGTCTTCTTCTTCGGCCAGATGAACAAGCGAGCAAATCCCGGCTCGCCCAATGCCTTTTCAGTGAACGTATACCGGACCGTCTTTCCTGGCCTCACGGAGCGCTTCATGGATTTGTCCCGATAAGGCATCATTCATGTTTGCGGCGTTCACGGGAATATTCACAAAGTTCATTCCTAACTCTTGGGCCGCCTCCTGCTCCGCATCGGGCGGCAACTCCGGTTCTTCCTCATCGGCGAAACGCAAATTGACCAGGGTTTTTATCCCATTATCCGCCAGATGCTCCAGATCCTTCCGCCCTGGCTGGCTTCCGAACACCAGATTTTCTGCCAACTCAAAGTAGTCCATACCTTTTTCCCTCAACAATATAGTTAGATTCGTTGCACCAGTTCCCGACAACGAAGCAGGCAGGTCGCTTTTTCATCTTCTTCGTCGCGCTTATAAATTCCAAGAAGATTGTTGATCATTCTCTCCACGATACGGCGAGGAGGGGTTTCCTGTAAAAACCGCATATCGAAATGATACCCGAGGCTCCGCACAATCGCCGCGCAATCCCCTACGCTCAAGCGCTTCCCCCTGTCGAATGGATCTAAAAATATGGGTTGCTCATCACCTTGGTATTTCACGATAAAATGTCCCGGCATTCCAACTCCGTGAAAGGGAAGCCCCAATCGAGCGGCAAGAATCAAATACAATGCGGAAAGCGATATGGGGATTCCGAGCCTGCGCGCCAAAACGCGATTCATGAAACTGTTCTGCGCATCATAATAATTATCCCGCTCGCCATCGAAACGAAGCTCCCCGTGTAGATACTCCACGAATTCGTCGACAATGGCGTCGGCTTTAGTTATCCCCTTCAATCGACTCCGCAAATGATTTTCCATGCTGAGTAGTTCGTCTTTTTTCATCTCCATGTTTTCAAGCGGATGGCCGAAAGACGCCAGCAAGAAGCACGCGTCTTCCAAATTCACATCTTCCACCGAAGAAAGAGACCAACCCGAAAAAGCAGTTTCGATTTGCCCGTAATGGAATTCCATGAGCGATGGCGGCAGTATCACATGACCCGCATCATTTTTTTTCAGTATGCCCAGGAGTCTTTTTTGCTCATCGGCCGAGAATTCCGAAACCTGGCGGTCCAAAGCTTCCGTCACGCCCGGTGAATCATCGCCCAGCAAATGACAAATGGCCTCTAATTGCGAATCACTTAATGACAAAATAGCGTCCTTAGATTGAGCAATTGTCTCCCACCCTACCCATGCCTTTGAATTATGGTATTATCATTCGAACTTATCCACAATTCGCGCTCGACGGGAGTAATCGCATGTCCACGTATGCCGATGTGGTGGCGGAGGTTCTTCTAGATGCGGGTATCGAATTCATATTCGGTGTTCCTGGAAGTTTAAGTTCCGTCGAACTTATTGAGGCTGCGAGAAAGCGGAACATTCGCTACATCCTTTGCAGCAACGAGAGCAGTGCGGCCGTGAAGGCGGGCACGTACGGCATCATGACGGGACGACCGGGAGTCGTGAGTACGGGCGTCGGGCCGGGGGCGGCTGCCGTCCTCCACGGCGTGGCGAACAATTATCTCGAACGCGCACCCTGCCTCATTTTGACCGACCGTTTTTCAGATGAGCAGTTCCACCGTGAGGGTCGGCAAAAACTCGACCAGGATCGGTTGCTGCGCCCTATCACGAAAGCCACCATCAAGCTCGCAAAAGACAACGCCGCGGTAGCCATCAGGCGCGCACTGGCCTTGACCGTAGAGGGAAGGCCTGGTCCCGTGCATGTAGACCTTCCCTACGACGTCATGCTGGCGAGCGCTGAAGAAAACGATTTCCCCCCTAAGGAAGCCCCACAAAAATTTATCCGCCGCACCGGCTCGGCTCACCCTGGCATCGTCACAACTCTCGACGCAATCTCGGAGTCGAAAAACCCGATAGTGATAGCAGGCCTTCAGATAAACCGCTCGGGAAGAGAAGCAGAAAAGGAATTCGTATCTTTCACCGAAAAACTCGGAGCGCCCGTACTCGCCGCACCGTCAGCTAAGGGCATTTTGCCGGAAAACCATCCTCTCGCCATGGGCACCTTCCGGGGCGCACCCTCTGAGCGAGAATTGATAGGCAAGTCGGACCTGTTCATTCTGGTGGGCTTCGACACGGTGGAAGTGTTCGCCCCCGGAAATTGGGAATATCCCCAGAAAGTGATCAATTTGGATGAAGTGCCGCATCTCGATGATTTAATTCGGCCGGAAATAGAAGTCGTCGCTCATCTCGCCGATATTCTTAGAGAGTTGAGCGCCTCCGTCACCTCCAACCATGTCTGGAACACAGAGGAGATGGACTCCTATAAGAAAATGAGGCAATCCGCCTTGTTCCCTACCGGAGAAGGCTTGATGCCCGGCGCCGTCATTCGGATTGCGCGGGAATGCCTCCCCGACAACGGCATCATGACTGCTGATGCGGGAAGCCATAAAGTACTCGCCAACGACATATGGGAGACGAGGCGCCCTCTGGGTTATCTGACCTCCAGCGGGCTGGGTTCGATGGCTGTTGCAACGCCAGCCGCCATGGCCGCCAAATTAACCGAGCCGGGCACGCCTGTTGTCTGCCTCACCGGCGATGGAGGTTTTCTCATGCGGATTGGCGACATGGAAGTCGCCGTTCGAGAAAATATCCCCTTCGTCACCGTCGTATTCAACGACCGCTACCTGAACCTGATCAAAATCAAGCAGGACAACCGATCTTTCCCGCGCCTTGGCACCGAGTTCCGCGATACCGACTATTCATCCGTGGCGAAAGGACTGGGTTGTGAGGGCGAGAGAGTTTCTTCTGAAGAAGAGTTGAAAGATGCACTAAAGCGCGCATTTTCATCCGATAAACCCTGGGTCATCGACGCCGTCATCAATCCCGACGGTTATGTAGCTGTAAAAGACGTACGCGCGGAATAATGAAAATTTTTTGCTTGACACAATTCTCTCAACAACGCATGTTATACACTATCTCGTTCTCCAAGATGGGGGAAAGCTGCATTTCCCTGTGAATCAGAGCCCAGGCAGGGGGCTGGGCATGATATCCTCGACCTCTTGAGGGGTCTCCGCGCGGGAGGATTGTAGGTGCCAGAAGGAACAGTTAAGTGGTTTAGCGACAAAAAAGGGTATGGCTTCATTTCTCGGGAAGATGGCGACGACATCTTCGTTCACTTTTCCGCCATTGTTGCGGATGGATTCAAATCACTGAAAGAAGGTGAAAAGGTCACATTCGAGATCACCCAAGGTCCTAAAGGACTTCAGGCGGCGAATGTAACCAAACTAGAAGAATAACTTTCCTCCTTATCATCGTACATCTTATCGGGTAAATGTTACTCACAGGCCTCGGTATACTTTAATATCGCCTGAGCGGCATTTTCCCCGCTTCTCACCGCACCCTCCACGGTGGCCGGCAGGCCCGTGCGAGTCCAGTCTCCAGCCAGAAAAAAACCTTCTATCGGAGTTTTCGTATCTATCCGGTACCTTTGCTCCGCGACTCCGTTCCCCCAGGTGGCCGCACGCTCCCGCACCACCAAAACATCCCGAATGGGGTTAAGGGGAATCATGCGTTTCAGGCAATCACGTGCAGACGACTCGATGGTCGACCGTTCTGCGGATGCGATGGAATCCTCCGCTCCGGCCAACAGACACACCAGATTCTTCACGTCTACTCCACTTGCCTCCGGACGAAACAGCCAGTCCCACTCCTCATTAACAATCGCTTCGAAAGGAGGCCCCTCATCCGGTTCTTCAAGCCAGCAATATGCGCTGGCAATAGGCCCCGGGCGCAACTTTCCCAGATTCGAAAAAGGCGCCCGCTCACCGAGTTCTCCACCCAGCAGTCTGCCAAGGGCGTCGGGCGGCACAGCGGAAATGACTGCGGCAGCACCCAAGGTCTCGCGCTCTTTCAAAATCACACCTTTGATTGTCGAATCATGGATTTCAAGACCGACTGCGGACTGCTGAAGCCTCACTTCTCCACCGAGTTGACGGATGCGTTGAGCCGCTCTGTTCGCCCACATAGTACCCAATGCCTTCATCGGGACTCCCAGGGCGGCTCCTTTCGGCCCATCGGAGAAGGCTTCCCGAATCACTGCCTTGAACAATGCCGCACTCCCATCCTCCAATGGCAAGTTCAACACCGCGCGCGCAAACGGCTCCCAAAACCAGCGCACCGTTTCTTCCTTCTGGCCCAGTCGCCCCAGCATTTCACGCATGGATTCATTCGGGTATTCATCATTCGAATTGGAAATAATCTTTGACAGACCTATCAGAAGATTCAATTTCGCCCATAACCGGGGGCCTCGCCATTTAAGCAAGCCCTGAAGTTGCGCCAAAACTCCTCCATCCTCCGGAAATGACAATTGCGTCCGTCTGGGTGACTCCGCTCCCCGAATCCGGTAATTCACCTCCAGAGAGGGTGAGAACAAAACATCATCTACGGCGCCCACCCTCTCCAGCAATGAGCGCAGCGCCGGGTTGGCTGCCATGAACAAATGCGGGCCCCAGTCCAACTCCAGGCCCGTGGATGAGTGCATGAAACTGCGCGCCCGGCCGCCGAGAAGCTTCCCCGCCTCGAGCACGATGACTTTGACCCCCGACTCGGCAAGACGCAAGGCGGCGGACAGGCCCGCTGCTCCGGCTCCGATGATGATAACCGGCCTCTCGAATCCGCCAAGCTCAGTCATTTACGCTTCCAGGAAACAGCGAAGCGCTTCTAGTAGTTTTTCCCTGGACTTCAAAGAGGGGCGATAATGCATGTGCCGAAAATGATTCTTCTCCATCTCACTCAGAAGTCTCCGATAAATCCGGCCCATGATTCTGGCGGGAAGAAGGTTCTCTTTTTTCTCATGGCGCAAGGCTTCATTCGCCCGCTCATAATATATACGCGCCTGATGCGCCAAGAACCGAAGAAGGCTCAAAACTTGAGAAGTATCATTTTTGTCTTTCAAATCGGAGACGGATACTCCATATTTCTCCATTTCACTTCTCGGAATATAAATACGCCCCTCCTCGGCATCTTCCCAAACATCTCGCAAAATGTTCGTCAACTGCAGCGCTCGTCCCAAACAAACAGCGTATTCTTTCGCAAATTCCGATTTCGCACAAAAAATTCCCAGGCACGCCAGCCCTACTGCGGATGCCACTTTGTCACAATATTTTTCAAGGTCCGAGAAATTTTCAAATCTGCTTTCTTCCAAATCCATCGCCACGCCATCACAAATCGCCCGAAAATGCTCCGGCGGCAAGTCGAATTTCCGCGACGCCCAAGAGAGTTCCCCGATTATCGGGTGGGATGGACTTTCCTCGCCAAACCGATCCAGCGCCTCTTTCCATTCGGCCAGCGAGGTTTTTTTGCCGGATATCTCGCCCGGTTCATCGGCGATGTCGTCGGCCATGCGGCAATATGCGTAAACTGCTGTAATGGCACGCCTTTTCTCCGCAGGTAGGCTGAAAAAAGACAGATAAAAATTCGACCGGCTCGCCCGAATGAACCAGCGGCAGTAAGCGCGGTTCAATGTTTCTTCTGCCTGCCGATCTACATTGGATTCGAGTCGATAGACCGGGCGAAACGCAGCAAGCAGTGACTTGGCCTTATCCCGGCCATTCAAAAGCGGCGAGCCTGCGCAAACATTCCAATTCTCACGGGAAACCGAGTCAAGCGCCGCGACGCCGCCACGCCAAATCGCACGAAGTTCACGGCCCAATGCGCCGCGGGTCAGGTACAAAAGGGGCAGGCCCTGCTTGAAGAGGTGCTTTGTCCTCTTTATCTGAAAGACCAGGAACGCGCGCAGTTGAGGCGTCGCCACGTCCGCGATCAAATCTTCTTCCGAGACGGCGAACCGTTTCATCTCATCCTGCGGCATGTAGACGATGCCGCGTTCGGCATCTTCTTTCACGTCTTGTAAGTGATTCGCAATCTGCAATGCCGTGCAGATGGCATCCGACGCGCGAAAGGCCTCGTCATCACGTATCCCGTGCAACATGAGAACGATTCTTCCGACAGGATCCGCCGATCGGCGGCAATAATCGAGCAAGGCTTCATAATTCGGGTACCGGAGAACCGTGACGTCTTGTTTGAACGCCGAAAGCAGATCCAGAAAAGGTTTCAAGGGCAATCCGAATTGTTGAATCGTGTGGGAGAGCGCTATGAAAATATCTGTTTCAGCGACACCCTTCTCAGCCAATAACAGCTTCTCTTCCCATACATCCAGGCGAGCAAGGCGCTCATCAATGGGCCTTGTCGTATCCGCGATATCATCGGCGCCTCTGGCGAATGCGTAGACCGCAGCCACGTGCGGCCTTATCTTCTTCGGCAGCAACTTCGAGGCGACGGGAAAATTCTCGTAGTGGCCGACTACGATTTTCATGCACGTATCATAAGCGGCGCTTAAATCAGCCTCAGAACTATTCTTAACCTCTTTGCCTGAATCCTTTATTCCCTCGCCATTCATGAGAGATTCTATCAACTGCGCATCCGCCGGCAGGAATTCAAAATCCCCCAATGAGGCAGGATTCACCCATTCATGTCCCGCCACTCCCAAATTCTTCGCCACTCCCCTTTCCCATTCGCAACCATAAAAGCGAAGATGAACATCTCTATCGGGATAACGATGGCGGGTCTCCCAATGAAGACTGCCAACACGCACTTCGATGCCCAGTTCCTCGCGAATCTCCCGTTGCAAGGCTTCACAGGGATCCTCACCATCTTCTATTTTACCGCCGGGAAACTCCCAAAAACCCGGCATGTGACCACCCGCCGGACGCTGACAGATGAGAATACGCCCCTCGTTCCAGACAATACCGGCGACGACGCTTAGCTCTGAAGCGGCGGCTTCGCTCTTCATTCCGTCTCCATGGGTTCAATACTGCGCATCTTGACTCTGCGCATCTCCGATAATCGGTCTAAGAACGCTTGAAAATACAATAGGTTCCGCCAGGGGCACCGCTTCGGCCAATTCTTTTTCATTCTCAAAATACTCGCCCGGCAGGACCAATCCCGGCATCCGCAGCTTGATCGAATCCTCTGAAAACGGCCAAGGAGATATTTCCAGATCGTCCATCTTAGCGGTTTTCACTTTCAAGCCACTTTGCCTCAAGGGGTGGATGGCGTCATCGGGTGGGGTGATTTCCGGCGCCCGGCACGCCAATAGGGATAACGTATCGCAAACCCTCAGCAAAGACACGGAATTTTCGATTGCTCCTTTGTGCCCCGCTTCAATCAGGGGGTCCAACATTTTCTGCCGTTTCGATTCAGTGCGTATGAACCCGTTCAGTACTCTGGACACTTCACCGGGCGAACCCCTTCTCCCTCCCTCGGCGAGCGAAGAGAAGTGAATGCTGACCAGATAACCAGAAAACGGATGAAATGACGCGCAGGAATCAATTCCCTCCGACCAAATCTCAACCGCCTTGTCCGCCGTTATGCCGAAAAAACTGTAGGGCAGTTTCGTCATTTCATCCCATCTCGGCGTAGCATCCGAGCGGCACCATCCAACGTCATGGTTATCGATGGCGAACAACACTTTTTCTCTGAGCTCATCCGGCGGTGAGGGAAGCGATTCTATTCCTATCCAATTTCGCGCAATCGTACCCGCGGCCCGGGCGTGGTCATGTTGACTGATGAGGCGAACATGGTTATCTCGCGGACAAACTATCATTTGAGACACCAATAACGGCGGAGATTACATTCCCAATCCGTTGAATCAACTGGTACAAGACTCAGGAATATTTTATTTCGCCGATGAAAAATGTAACAACCGCCATAACGACAAACAAGAAAAATCAAGTTAACTCATCATCCACTTGAACAAACGTGTGCAAAACACATAATTTTGCTACAAGTCAGTATATATTCTTGTCCTGGAAATAAGGAAATCGCGCCAAACCATGAATCAAAAAAATTCCCCGCAGGATCCCGGCTCTGTCGGCCTCACGAAAACGCGGACCATAGCCCTTCCCGAGCCGTTTCGGACCGATTCCGGCGAAACATTGCCCGATGTCCAGGTTGCCTATGAAACATATGGAGAACTCTCTCCCAGCGCCGATAACGCCGTTTTGGTCATCCATGCGCTCACGGGCGACGCACACGCAGCCGGCTTCCACAACCCAGACGACCCGCGCCCAGGCTGGTGGGACCCGATGATCGGCCCCGGCAAAGCCATCGATACCCGAAAATACTTCGTCGTCTCCTCGAACAACCTGGGGGGATGCTCGGGCACCACGGGGCCCACTTCGATCAATCCCGCTACGGGCAGAGCCTACAACACTGCTTTTCCCGTCACCACGGTAGAAGATACCGTTCGCGTCCAAAAACTGCTTCTCGACCATCTGGGCGTCAAACGCCTCAAAACGGTCATCGGCGGCTCGCTCGCCGGGATGCAAACCCTCGAATGGGGCCTGCGCTACAGCGATTTTTGCGATTCCGTCATACCGGTCGCCGGAGCCGCGCGCCTGGACCCGATGGGAATCGCATGGGATAAAATCGCCCGCAGGGCCATAACTGCCGACGGCGCATGGAAAGACGGCGACTACGCCGCCGGAGAAGGACCACGCAAAGGTCTGAGCGCGGCGCGCATGCTGGCCCACATCACCTATCTGAGCCGAGGGATCATGTGGGAGAAATTCGGCCGCGAAATCAGGGATAAGGACAAAATGCTGGACGACATCGACTCGCGCTTCGAGGTGGAGTGCTACCTCGATCACCAGGGAGACAAATTCGTCGATCGTTTCGACGCCAATTCGTATCTGTACATTTCCCGCATGATGGACTTATACGACGCCTCCCTGGGTTTCGAGAGTCTCGAGGCGTCGCTGTCCCGGCTGAAAACCAAATGCCTGCTCGTATGCTTCATTTCCGACTGGCTCTTTCCGCCGGAAAGAAGCATGGAGATCACTCAAATCCTCCAAAAACTCAGGCATGAAGTAGAGTTGCATACGGTGGAATCCACCTACGGGCACGATGCTTTTCTGGTCCAATACGACAAGCTCACCGAAATCGTCGGTGGTTTTCTTGAAAGGCTCGAAAACGGAGGCCCGATCGGCATCAACGCGGCACCCATACCCCGGGGATGCAAGCGGCTGGTTCTCACTGTGCCGGGCCATCTCGTGCAGAAACCCATTTTGTGGGAACTCGGCCGAAAATACTCGTTTTCCATCAACATTATGAGAAGTGAGCTGGATGCCCAATCCGGGTGGCAGGTATGCGAATTCGATGGAAACGAAGAGGAAATCGCACAAGCCGTGACGGAACTCCGGGAAATGGGAGTGTGGGTCGACCCCGGGGGGCATGACGCCATCGACCATGACCGCGCCGAAGTGGTATAAACCGGAAAATTGCCGCCTGGATATAAGCTCGCCGGTATTTTTTAGAGATTCGTTACAAATCAGACGGAGGCACGCCATGAGCAAGTTGAAAGAACCAATCGTTGTGGTGAAATACTCGGATTACACATGACCTTTTTGTTACGTCGCCACCGTAGGTGGTACACCCGTGATTGAAGAAGACCCCGACGTCGTCGTCGAGTGGGTGAGTTGGGAGGGGAGACCACCCGGCCAGGAGTTCGCCGGCTACTCGCCTGAGAAAAAACAAGAAAGTTACGAGACGAATCACAAACCTCTCGCCGAGAAGTACAACGTGCCCATCCGGGTGGCGGGGGGCGACTACCGCACCACCAATCTGCACATGGCCACCTATTACGCCCGCGACAAGGGAAAGTTCAAGGAATTCCGGAATCGCTGCTACAAGGCCCGCTGGGAGGACGACCTGAACCTGGAGGATCTGGACGTTATCGCAGGACTCGCCGAGGATGTCGGCCTGGACGGCGAGGAAATCAAGGCCGTCATCTCCGAGGGACGCTACATCGGCGCATTGCACAGCCAGCGCGCCCAGGGAAAAGGCCTGGGTATTTTCGGAATCCCCACGTTCGTGGTGGAAGGAAAGCTCTTCTGGGGCAAAGACGTCATCGACGACGTCAAGGACGAGGTCGCGCGCGTGAAGCAAGAGCGGATCGAGAAAGAGAAACAGGAGAGCTAGCCCTCGCCTCACCCGTATGAATCAGGCGCCCGCTCCCGCGGGGTCGCTGAACCGCCCCGTTTCGGGGCCGGGCGGCCCGGGCGGGCGGGTTCGCCGCGCGGGGAAATGCGGGCAGTTGCGGGGGGCGAAAAAAATTTTCAATTCGATACATTTCGATAAATCACTCATTATCTGCTTTATGTTATCCCGGTAACCGTTTGAATAAATATGAAATATAATTTTTCGTTCTATCCGATAAATTTCCGGGAATTTATCGAAAAACCCCGTGAATTTATCGATATATCCAGAATTTAAAAATTAAGTTGTTGTTTTTAAGCTAGTTATAAATTCATTAGACTAAATGTAATCAAAACGAAAGCGGATTCATTATAACCCCAGCGCACCCTGGCGGGATACTGTCGAACGCCGGTTGGTAAGGATTCGGTCGTGGGGTGATAGAACGGACCACAGACTCTCCTGAGTGGGTGTTAACGACGCGGGCCAATGTCTCCCACGTTCAGTGAGAATGCTGCTGATTCACCAAGACCACCTGAATATCCTGCCACTGCCGAAGTGGTGAGGGCACTGCTCTGGTCCGACTTCTTTCGGATAATACTTCATTTAGGCACTGATTTCGGCACGGCCATCACCTTGCCACCGAATGCTTACGGGTCGGGGTAACAGTTCGGCGGTGGGGTGATGAACAACAAGAATTCGCTGACCCAAAACGTATACGCAAAGCTATACCAATAACTGGCTCCGTATCTTCCGCCGTTATCGCCCCACCAGCGAACGTGCAGCCGCCGAATGGAGCCGGCTTGACGCCGGCCTTCACGAGATGAAAACCGGGCCGGAGACCGCGGAGGCTGGACGCGCTACGCCTCGCCGAGCCCCGGCATGCTGTAGCCGACGCCACGCGCGTTGATGATGAGAGCCGGCGATGCGGGGTCGTCGCCGAGCTTCCGGCGGAGCTTCTTCACGAAGTTGCGCACCGCCTGCACGGTGTCGTGATCGAGGCTCGTCCCGATGCGCCCGATGGCCTCGATCAGGCTCGATATGCGCTCTCCAGAAGCCTCCGGCACGCGCCCCGGTTTGTCGCCTCCCTTCATCGCTCGCGCCTCCCGGGAGATGACGGTAGAAAAAACGCATAATACACGATAAAGGCATGGAAGGAAAGAAATAGGATATAGATTAGATATATGGCTTTTGGTAAAATTGGACCAAAGATTCCACTGGCAGGGGAGCGGGCCGGCTCCCTCGCAAGGAAGCGCAAGAGAGGGGAGAAAGTACCCGTATCATGAGAAAACGCGCGCGGGGAGCCCGCGGGGGCCGTCCGGTTCCCGTTCCGAACCAGGATGCGCCGCTTGCGCGCGGCGCGCTTCGATCATCCGGAAATACGTATATCAAGGAGGGAAACGATGAGGCTATCGGAGATAAATTCACCGGGGTTCCGCTCGCCCGCTCGTCTTCGCCGGGCGGCGGCTGCGGCGGCGTTTCTGTTCTTCGTATCGGCGCCGGCGTTCGGCCCGGCTCCGGCGGGGGCGCAGAGCGCCGACGATAACCGCCTGCTCACCATCACCGGCTGGTCGAGCGACGGCAGTGCGGGCGAGGTTCGCGCCCTGCTCGGGCGGGGCGCGAACCCGAACGTCACCGACAGTACGGGCCGTACGCCGGTGCACCGCTCCGCCTCGATAGGAAACTCGCAGCGGACGCTGCGGGTGCTTCTGGAGGGGGGCGGCAGGACAGACCTGAAGGACGGGAACGGCGACACCCCGCTTCACCTCGCGGCTGCGGCCTCGCCGACGTTGTGGGAGAGCGATTCCATCAACGCCATCGAGGTATTGCTCTCCCACTCGGCGCAACCGGACGCCGCGAACCGCAGGGGCGAGACCCCGCTGCACATCGCCGCCCGCACGCACAGGAGCTCGAAAGACGGCGTCGCGGCCCTCTTGAAGGCGGGCGCAAGCCCGAACCGGGCCGACGCGCGGGGCGACGCGCCGCTTCACGCCGCGATCGGCGAGGGGCGCATGAGCGCCGTCGTGATCGAGGCGCTGCTGGACGGGGGCGCGGACCCGAAGAAGCGAAACCGCACCGGCCTGACGGCGCTTCAGCTGTTCGTCCTGAGAGGGTGGAACGACGAAAGCGTCGTCGCGATGCTGGTGGCGGCGGGCGCGGACCCGAACCGCAAGTACCCGGACGGGGACGCGCCGCTGCACGCCGCCGTCCGGAACTCCGGCAAGCATGACGTTGTCGAGGGGCTGCTCGGCGGCGGCGCCGA
>MPNJ01000030.1 GCA_002238965.1 Nitrospinae bacterium bin107
GACAACGTATCGTTGGACGTGGAGTTGATAACGCCGATAGCGATGGAGCGCGAGTTGCGCTTCGCGATACGCGAGGGAGGCCGCACGGTGGGGGCCGGCGTCGTCACAGAGGTCGTCGAGTAGAGCGACGGAAGGATAACGCGAGAAGATGAGCCAGAAGATTCGGATTCGACTGAAGGCATACGATCATCGCTTACTGGATCAATCCGTGGGCGAGATTGTCGATACGGTGAAGCGTACGGGCGCTTCGCTGGTGGGGCCGGTGCCGCTGCCCACTTCCATCAACAAGTACACGGTGCTGCGTGGCCCGCATATTGACAAGAAATCGAGAGAGCAGTTCGAGATCCGGACGCACAAGCGGCTCGTGGACATTATGGAGCCCACGCAGCAGACGGTGGATGCGCTCATGAAGCTGGAGCTTGCCGCCGGCGTGGACGTCGAGATCAAGCTGAACTAGACAGGATGATGTGATGCAATTTTTACTTGGCCGAAAAATCGGGATGACTCAGGTGTTTTCGCCGGATGGCGGAGCGATTTCGGTGACGGTGGTCGAAGCGGGCCCTTGCACTGTCTTGCAGCGCAAGACCGAGGAAAACGACGGCTATGCGGCCGTTCAACTCGGGTACATGCCCCGAAAGGAAAAGGGCCTCACAAAAGCAGCCCTTGGCCATTTCCAGAAAGCGGGTACGCAGCCGTTTCGCTATCTGAAGGAAGTACCGCTGGAAGATGAAGACGCCGAGCTCGAAGCCGGCGGCCTCATCGACGTGACGATATTCGATCGTGGCGATCGCATCGACGTGACGGGCACGAGCAAGGGCCGCGGCTTCGCCGGCGTGATGAAGCGTCACGGATTCGGGGGCGGGCCTGCCTCTCACGGCGGTATGTTCGATCGCCTGCCGGGTGCGATGGGAGCATCGGCGTATCCCTCGAAGATCATCAAGGGCAAAAAGATGCCGGGCCAGATGGGGAACGAGAAGGTCACCACGCAGGGGCTTTTGGTGGTGGACGTCATCCCCGAGGAGAATCTGCTTCTGCTCAGAGGCGCCGTGCCCGGAGCGAACAATGGATTCGTGCTCTTGCGCAAGAGCGTCAAGGGCAACAAGGGCGGACTGGAAAAACCGAAAGAGCAGGCCAGGAGCCTGAACCCCCTGAAGGCTTCGAAGCGGGCCGCACGAGGGAATTGAGGAACGAGATGCCCCGGATTGATGTGTATGACCTCGAAGGACAGGTAGTGGAGCAGATGGATCTGCCCGAGTCCGTTTTTGACGGTGAGGTGAAAATGCACCTGATCCACCAGATGGTGAAGGCGCAGCTCGCAGGAAAACGTGCGGGCACCCACTCGACGCTGACGCGCAAGGAAGTGCACGGCACGGGCGCGAAGCCCTTCAAGCAAAAGGGCGGGGGACGCGCGCGCGCGGGCGACGTCAAATCCCCCATATGGCGCCACGGCGGGGTCACCTTCGGCCCCAAACCGCGCGATTACAGCCAGAAGATGAACAAGAAGATGAAAAGCGGCGCGCTCAGGAGCGCCCTGAATTTGAAATGGAAAGAAGGAAAACTGCTCGTCGTGCGCGACCTCAATCTGCCTGAGCCTAAGACACGCCTGATGGCGGAAGTTATGGTGAACCTGAACCTGGGGCGCAAGGCGTTAATCGTAGATGAAGGGAGCGAGCGGAATTTCGAGTTGGCGACGAGAAATATCAAGGGCGCGAAACCGATGAATCCCGAAGGCTTGAACGTATACGACATCTTGGGTCACGAGCACCTCGTTTGCACCAAGGGCGCGCTTGATGGCATTTCGGAAAGATTGGCGGGCTAGGTCATGGAGAGTACATACATCATCCGCAGGCCCTGCGTGACGGAAAAAAGCATCGCGAGCTCCGAGGAGGCGAACAAGGTCGTCTTCGAGGTAGCCGTCGGAGCGAACAAGATAGAGATAAAAAAGGCGGTGCAGGAGTTGTTCGGTGTCACGGTGCTGAACGTGAACACGATGCGGGTGCCCGGAAAGAAGGTTCGCATGGGCCGCCATCAGGGCGCCAAACCAGCGTGGAAAAAAGCGATTGTGACGCTTCGCGAAGGCGATACGATCGAGTTTTTTGAATCTACTTAGCTATTGAGACGAGTGCTATGCCGGTAAAAAAATACAAGCCGACTTCCCCGGGGCGGAGATTCCAGGACGTGCTCCTGCGGGATGAGATTACGACGGACCGGCCCGAGAAGTCCCTGACCAAGGGGCTGTCGAAATCCGGCGGGCGGAACAACCGGGGCCGCATCACCACCTACCAGAGGGGCGGAGGCCACAAGCGCCGCTACCGGGTGGTGGATTTCCGGCGCGAGAAAACCGGCGTGCCCGGCAAGGTGCGCTCCATAGAATATGACCCGAACCGCTCTGCGCGGTTGGCGCTCATCGTCTATCTGGACGGAGAGAAGCGCTACATTATCGCGCCCGACGGCCTGGAAGTGGGCGCGACCGTCAGTTCCGGACCGGATGCTGAGATCCGCATCGGGAACGCGCTGCCCGTGGAGCGGATTCCGCTGGGCACCACGTGCCACAACATCGAGATGAAACCCGGGCGCGGCGGACAAATCGCCCGCAGCGCGGGTGTGAGCGCCCAGCTCATGGCGAAAGAGGGAAATTACGCGCAGTTCCGGCTCTCCTCCGGAGAGGTGCGCATGATTCATCTGTCGTGCTACGCCACGATAGGCGAAGTGGGAAATTCCGACCACAGCAACGTAAGTCTCGGCAAGGCGGGGCGCAAGCGCTGGCTGGGTCGTCGTCCCAACGTCCGCGGCGTTGCCATGAACCCGGTGGATCACCCCTTGGGCGGCGGCGAGGGCAAAAGTTCTGGGGGCAGGCACCCGGTGACCCCGTGGGGCAAGCCGACCAAAGGATACAAGACGCGCAAGAAGGACAAGCCTTCTTCTAAATTCATCGTGCGGCGAAGAAAATCCAGGTAGCCGGATTTCAGGGAGATTGGATAGCAATGCCACGTTCTCTTCATAAGGGCCCATTCATAGATGCCCACCTTCGCAAGAAGGTGGAGGCGATGGACGAGAGCGGCGAGAAACGGATGATCAGGACCTGGTCCAGGAGATCCACCATCATCCCGGATTTCGTTGGCCATACGTTCGCCGTGCACAACGGCAAAAAATTCATACCCGTGTACGTGACGGAAAACATGGTGGGTTTCAAGCTCGGAGATTTTTCCCCCACCCGCACGTTCCGCTCGCACTCGGGAATGACGAAGCGGCAGGTTACGCTGAAGTAGGTATTGGTGGATTAGGCGAAACAGGCAAGGGAATGAAATGTCCAAGGCGATTTTAAAATATTACCGCGCCAAGCCGCGGAAGACGCGCCAGGTAGCGGATATGATTCGCGGCAGGCGGGTGGCGGACGCCCTGAATCTTTTGCGCCTGTCCACGCGTTCATCGGCCAAGGTGGTGGAGAAGGTTTTACTCTCTGCGCTCGCGAACGCCACCGACAAGGGGGAGCACGACGATCCCGAAGGTCTCATCGTGAAGAGCGTTCGGGTTGACGAGGGGCCGATGCTCAAGCGGTTCCGGGCGCGCGCACGCGGGCGCATCGGCCGCGTCAAACACAGAAGTTGCCACATTCGCGTGGATATCGGCGAAGCGAATTAGGGGGATACAAATGGGTCAAAAAGTTCACCCCATCGGTTTTCGGGTCGGAATTACCAGGGGCTGGAATTCGCACTGGTTCGCCAAACACAATTTCGGCGACCTGCTTCTGGACGATCAGCGCATCCGCAAGTACGTGAAGGAGCGCCTCTCGCACGCAGGCGTGAGCAACGTGGAGATAGAGCGAGCGAGCGAGCGAGCGCGCATCAACATCTGGACGGCTCGGCCGGGCATCATCATCGGAAAGCGTGGTGCCGAGGTGGACAGGCTCAAGGCGGATCTGCAGGAACTCACCGGCAACCAGGTGAACGTGAACATCAAGGAAGTGCGAAAAGCCGAGATGGACGCCCAACTCGTGGCGGAGAACATCGCCATGCAGCTCGAGCGTCGGATCGCTTTCCGCCGCGCGATGAAAAAAGCGGTGACATCTGCTCTTCGCTTCGGCGCCAAAGGTGTAAAAATTCAGTGCTCCGGCAGACTCGGGGGTGCGGAGATTGCGCGGACCGAATGGTACCGGGAGGGCCGGGTGCCGCTCCAGACCCTTCGCGCGGACATCGATTACGGATTTGCCGAAGGCAAGACGACATACGGGATTATCGGCGTGAAGGTCTGGATATTCAGAGGCGAGATGATCCGGCAAGCGAGAAGAACGCCTTCCCAGACCCTGGGTTCGTAACAGGCGCTTAGGAGCGAGACATGCTGCAACCAAAAAGAACGAAGTTCAGGAAGACGCAGAAGGGTCGTCTGGACGGAAAGGCCCAGCGCGGCTCGACGCTCTCGTTCGGCTCATACGGGCTTCAGACTTTGGAGACGGCGCACATTACGGCGCGCCAGATCGAGGCGGCCCGTATCGCGATGACGCGCCACGTAAAGCGCGGCGGAAGGATATGGATACGCCTCTTCCCCGACAAGCCGATGTGCAAAAAACCGGCCGAGGTTCGCATGGGCAAGGGAAAGGGTTCGCCCGAGTACTGGGTGGCGCCCGTGCGCGCAGGCAAGATTCTCTACGAGATGGACGGAGTCGCCGATGACATCGCACGCGAGGCGCTTCGTTTGGCCGCTCAGAAGCTGCCGTGCAAAACCAGGATTGTGAACTCTTCCTGAGGGGGATGATGGCGTGAAGTACAGCGAAGTCCTCGAACTGAGCGATGATGAACTCGGGTTCAAGGAAAAGGAGTTGCGTCAGGAGTTGTTCAACCTGCGCTTTCGCAAGGCGACGGGCCAACTGGACAACACGGCGCGCATCGGATTGTTAAAGCGGGATATGGCCCGGGTGTTGACTTCTAAGCGTGAGCGCAATAGCGCGCAGTCCGCAGGCGCAGAGGGAGAAGTGTCGTAGATGAGTGAGGTTCGAGGCAGGCGTAAGGTCCGGGAAGGAAGGGTTACGAGCGACGTGATGGACAAGACCGTCACCGTCGAGGTGGTGCGTATGTTCAAGCATACGACCTTCAAGCGTGTCGTGCGCAGGCGCAAGAAATATCTGGTTCACGATGAGGAGAACTCCCTCCATACGGGAGACAGGGTGCGTATTATCGAAACGAGGCCGCTCAGCCGGAGGAAACGCTGGCGTCTTCTGGATGTAATTGAGCGCAGCAAGTAGGGAACGGGGAAAATGATTCAGGTCGAAACTATGTGTAGCGTGGCGGACAATTCGGGGGCGAAGCGCGCCCAGTGCATCAAGGTGTTGGGTGGCTCGCGCCGCCGGTATGCAAGAATCGGCGACATTATTGTCGTGGCGATCAAGGAAGCCGTGCCGAATAGTCCCGTGAAAAAAGGAGAAGTCAGGCGCGCCGTCGTCGTTCGGACCGTCAAGGAAACCGGACGCGAGGACGGCACCTACATACGCTTCGACGACAATGCCGTCGTCATCATCAACGACGCGCGCGAACCGATGGGGACGCGCATTTTCGGGCCTGTGGCTCGCGAGTTGAGGCGTAAACGGTTCATGCGCATCGTTTCGCTCGCGCCTGAGGTTTTGTGAGGAACGAGATGGGTTCGAATACCAGGAAAACGCATGTGAAAAAGGGCGACATCGTACAGGTGATCGCCGGCCGCGAGAAGGGAAAGACAGGCAAAGTGCTTCAGGTGCTTAAACATGAAAACCGCGTGATCGTCGAGAAGGTGAATATCGTGAAGCGTCACACGAAGCCCAGACAGGGTCAGCAGCAAGGGGGCATCCTGGAGCGGGAGGGCAAGATTCATATTTCCAACGTCATGCCAGTGGACCCGAAGACCAACCAGCCATCGCGGATTCGGAGAAAGCGGCTCGAAGACGGCGCGCATGTGCGTGTGACGCACCACAGCGGCGAATTGCTCGATACGGTTTAGAACAGAGAAGGATTTTCATAGAAATGGCGTACTTGCCCAGAATGTTGCAGCTTTATCGTGATGAAATCATGGAAAAACTCCGCAATGAGTTTGAATACGCCAACGTCATGCAGATTCCACGGCTTCTGAAAATCACGTTGAACATGGGACTTGGAGAAGCCGTTCAGAATGCGGCGACTCTCGAAAATGGTGTCGCCGAGTTGACGAACATCGCGGGTCAAAAGCCCGTCATCACCCGCGCGAGAAAATCCATCGCGAATTTCAAGTTGCGCGAAGGCATGCCCATCGGGGCGATGGTGACGCTTCGCGGTGCGCGGATGTGGGATTTTATGGACCGGCTTGTGAATGTGGCGCTCCCACGCGTGCGCGATTTCAGGGGCTTGAGTCCGAAGTCCTTCGATGGGCGCGGGAACTTCAGCCTCGGAATCCGTGAGCAGCTCATTTTTCCTGAAATCGATATCGACAAGGTGGAGAGAGCGCGTGGCATCGGGGTAGTTCTGAACACGTCGGCGAACACGGACGAGGAGGGCAGGGCACTGCTTCGCGAGTTGGGCGTTCCCTTCCGGGTGAATTAAGAGGATATACATGGCGAAAAAGTGCTTGGTTGCGAAACAGAAGAAAACGCCTAAGTTTGGCGTGCGGGCGTATAACCGTTGCCAGCGTTGCGGGCGTCCGCGAGGCTACTTGAGGCGTTTCAAGATTTGTCGAATCTGCTTCCGTGAATTGTCGCTCAAGGGTGAAATTCCGGGAGTCACGAAGTCGAGCTGGTAGTCGGAGAGCGAAGAATATGAGCATGACGGATCCCATTGCCGATCTTCTTACGCGCATTCGCAATGCGGTGCGCGCGGGTCACGATAACGTAGAGATACCGGGCAGCGAGCTCAAGGCGCGGGTCGTCGGTATCCTCAAGTCCCAGGGCTATATCAAAGGATATGGTATCGAGCCCGGGCCGACGGGCCAGACCCGGATAAAGGTTGATCTCAAACCGCCTCAGGATGGCAAACTGGTATTGAGCGGCCTCAAGCGCATCAGCAAGCCTGGCCTTCGCGTATACGTGGACAAGGATTCGGTACCCAAGGTGCTCAACGGCATGGGGATCGCCATTCTCACCACTTCGCGAGGGGTGGTGACGGATGATGAAGCGAGGAATCTGGGTGTGGGCGGTGAAGTTCTTTGTGAAATTTGGTGAGGTGGTTTGAATGTCACGCATCGGAAAAATGCCGATTCCCATTCCCTCGGGCGTGGAAGTGAAACTCGATGGACGCCACATCTCCGTCAAGGGGCCTCTGGGTGAGCTCGAACTCGAGTTGCACCACAGGCCGAAGGTGGAAATTGATAATGGGAACATCGTCGTCTCGCGCGTCAGCGAATCGCGCCAGGACAAATCGCTGCACGGCCTCACGCGTACGCTGATCGCCAATATGGTCGAAGGCGTGACGAAAGGGTTCGAAAAGGAACTCGAGATTATCGGCTTGGGGTATCGCGTGGAAGAGAGGGGCAAGGGAGTCGTCCTGAATGTGGGATATTCGCATCCGGTGAGCATTGAACCGATCGAGGGGATCACCTTCGAGGTGCAGAGCGACCGCAACCGGACGGCGATCAAGGTGAAGGGCATCGACAAACAGATGGTAGGCTGGGTGGCCGCTGAAATCCGCAAGGTGAAGCCCCCGGAGCCGTATAAGGGTAAAGGCATCCGCTATGCGGGCGAGACGGTTCGCCGCAAGGTCGGTAAGGCCGGCGTATAGCGCAGGAGGTTTGAGAAGTGGGTCGACTGAGTAAACTCGAGGCAAGGCTCAAGCGTAAGGTGAGAATCCGCAAGAAGAGCCGCGGAACGAGCGATCGTCCTCGATTGACGGTTTTCAGGAGCGGCGGACACATCTATGCCCAGGTGATAGATGATGTCTCGGGTGAAACCCTGGCTGCGGCCTCCTCGCGCGAGAAGGATTTCGCTTCCGAAGCGAAGGAGGTCGAAAACGCGGGCGGGAACAACGTGGCGGGCGCCGTCATCGTCGGCAAGCTGCTGGCCGGTCGCGCGAAGGCCAAGGGCGTGGGAAAAGTGGTTTTTGATCGTAACGGCTATCTCTATCATGGCCGCGTGAAGGCGCTGGCCGACAGCGTGAGAGATACGGGGGTAAGTTTCTGATGGCGCGAGACGGAAGAAGAGGCCGGGCCAGAGAGCCTGAGAATCCCGAAGAGCGTGAATTCATCGACCGGGTCATCTACGTGAACCGCGTCGCCAAGGTGGTGAAGGGCGGCAGGCGCTTCAGTTTCAGCGCCCTGGTGACCGTCGGCGACAGAAAAGGACAAGTCGGCATCGGGATGGGTAAGGCGAACGAAGTGCCCGAAGCCATTCGCAAGGGCGTGGAGAAGGCTCGCAAGGCGATGGTGAAGGTGGCCCTCGACCACGAGACCATTCCCCACAAGACCATGGGCAAATACGGCGCGGGCCGCGTGCTGCTCAAGCCGGCGGCGCGGGGAACGGGCGTCATCGCTGGTGGCCCCGTGCGCGCGGTTTTGGACGTCGCCGGGGTGCGTGACATATTGACGAAGTGCATCGGCACGAACAATCCGCACAATGCGGCCAAGGCGACGCTGCAGGGTTTGACTTCGCTGCGCAACAGGGAAGAAGTTCTCGCGCTCCGGGGAATCGGCGTCGAAGACGCCGCCGCCGATGGCGCAGAGGCGGAGGATGTCGAGCTGGTGGCTGTGGAGAGTGAGGTCGCAGCGGAAGACGCCGTGGATAGCGACCCCGTAACCGACGAAGCCGGTGACGACGGTGACGCAAGCGACGCCGAAGATGGCGGCGCGAAAGAAGAATAGAGGAAAAGATGGCGCAGGATAAGATTAAAATCACCTTGAAAAAAAGCTCGTCCGGCTCGAACCCGAAGCAACGCGCCGTTTTGCATGGGTTGGGTCTGAGGCGGATCAACCAGACGGTCGTCAAGGCGGACAACGCCTGTATTCGCGGCATGGTGTTCAAGGTCAAACATCTCATAGAAGTGGAGGAGGGGGCTTAGCTCCCCGGATTCATATGTCCGAGAACGACGCGAAGCCAGAAAATTCATTTACGGGCCTGGGTGATTTGTCCTCCCCGGAGGGGGCGATGAAAACCCGGCGGCGCGTGGGCCGCGGTACGGGCTCCGGAAGGGGCAAAACCTCGACGCGCGGGCACAAGGGGCAGAAGTCGCGTTCCGGCTATAGTCGAAAGGTGGGTTTCGAGGGCGGCCAAATGCCGCTGCAGCGCCGCTTGCCGAAGCGAGGGTTCAACAACCGCTTCCAAAAAGAATTCTCCGAGTTGAACGTGGGACGTTTGGGCGTGTTGGCCGATGGCGCGAGCGTCGACGCCGATGCCCTGCGTGCCGCTGGCTTGGTACGGAAAGTAGCCAAAGACGGCGTAAAGCTCCTGGGAGAGGGTGAGGTCAATCGAGCGATTCACCTCAAGGTCCAGAAGTGCAGTGGAGCAGCTCGCCGGAAAATCGAGAGTGCGGGCGGCAGTGTGGAGATCGTGGCTCTCGCCTCGAAGCCGGAGGATAAAAGCGAGTGAGGGAAGGCGGCGTCCCCAGCATATTCCAGGTGCCCGAGCTGAAAACCAGGATTCTCTTTACGCTTGGAATCTTGGCGGTCTACCGAATCGGGGCGCATATTCCCACGCCGGGGATCGACACCGTGGCGCTGGCTGCCTTTTTCGCCGAGTTGAGTCGCGGCGGCGGCACCCTCATGCAGTTTTTCGACCTGTTCACGGGCGGCGCCCTGAGCCAGCTGACGATTTTCGCCTTGGGGATCATGCCGTACATCAGCGCCTCCATCATACTGGAATTGCTCACGGTTGCGGTTCCCCATCTCGAGCGCCTGAAAAAGGAAGGGGATTCGGGTCGCAAGAAGATCAACCAGTACACGCGCTACGGCACTGTTTTTCTCTCGACGGTGCAGGGTTTCGGCATCGCCATCGGCATCGAGCAGATGTCCGCTCCCACGGGAGCGCTCGTGGTTCCGGACCCGGGCTGGGGATTCCGGTTGATGACGGTTCTCACGCTGGTGGCGGGTACTTCGTTCATCATGTGGCTGGGAGAGCAAATCACCGAACGCGGCATCGGCAACGGAATCTCCCTCATCATATTCGCAGGAATCGTCGCCGGTCTTCCTGGCGCGATCATCAACACGTTCCGCTTGCTGGGCACCGGCGAGTTGCAGCCTTTCGTGATGGTCGTGCTGGCGGTGGGGATGGTGGCCGTCGTGGGCCTCGTGGTCTGGTTCGAGGCGGGGCAGCGCCGGATCAGGGTTCAATACGCGAAGCGGATGGTGGGCCGGAAAATGGCGGGCGGCCAGGAGACGCACCTGCCCTTGAAGGTCAACACCTCGGGCGTCATTCCGCCGATCTTCGCTAGTTCGATGATACTATTCCCGGCAACGATTGCGCAGTTCTCGAACGTGGGCTGGCTCCAGCAGTTGAGCGCGGCGCTCACGCCTCCGAGCACCTGGTACGTGGTGTTGACGGTCGTGCTGATCTTCTTTTTCGCTTATTTCTACACCGCTATTATCTTCAATCCGATGGACGTGGCGGAGAATTTGAGAAAGTACGGCGGTTTCATTCCGGGGAGACGTCCGGGCCGGCCAACTGCGGATTTCATCGATCGCACCCTGAGTCGGCTGACGTTCCTGGGTGCCATATACCTGAGCGCCATCGTCATTTTACCCACATATCTGATCCAGTGGTTCAACGTGCCGTTCTTCTTCGGTGGAACGGCGCTCTTGATTGTCGTGGGCGTGGCAGTGGATACCCAGCGGCAGATTGAGTCTCATCTGGTGATGAGAAATTATGAAGGATTCCTGCGTCGTGGACGTATACGGGGGCGTGCGGGCTAGCGTGAAAATTATTCTTCTAGGTCCTCCGGGTTCGGGAAAAGGCACCCAGGGCATTATTCTCTCGAAGGAACTCGAGATACCCGAAATCTCGACAGGAGATATGTTGCGCCAGGCGGTGGCGGAGAAATCGGCGCTCGGCCAGCAGGTGGGAGAAATCATCAACCAGGGTTGTCTCGTGCCCGATGACCTCATCATTTCTGTGATCGAGGAGCGCATTTCCCGGGTGGACTGCGGTAAAGGATTCATCCTGGATGGTTTTCCCAGGACGATTGAACAGGGCGAGGCCCTGGAGAAAGTCTTGCCGGACAGTGTGGATGTGGTTATCTATTTCAATGTGTCGAGCGAAGCCGTGGTGGCTCGTTTGGCGGGTAGACTCACGTGCAGGAAATGCGGCGCCGTCTTTCCCATCATGGATACCTCGCTTTGCACCGTGTGTGGAGGAGACCTCTACCAGCGCGAGGACGACATGACGAGCACGGTGCTTCGTCGCCTGAAGCTGTATCGGGAGCATACAGAACCGTTGGTGGCGTTTTACCGCGACAAGAATAAGCTCGCGGAAATCGACGGTGAGGGCAGCGTCGAGGATATCGCGCAGAGGGTGGAGGAAGGTATTGCCCAGGTGCTTGCTTGATGGCTATCATCCTTCGTTCGCGAAAAGAGATAGAGCGTTTGCGAGCCAGCAACCAGGTAGTGATGAGCGTCATGGCCGAACTTAAAAAAGCGATTCGACCAGGAATTACGACTCTGGAGCTGGACGCCTTGGCGGAACGGATTATTCGCGGACAAGGAGCCATACCTGCTTTCAAGGGGTATAGGGGCTATCAACACACGATATGTGCTTCGGTAAACGAAGAGGTGGTTCATGGGGTGCCCTCCGGGAAAAAGCTCAAGGACGGAGATATTGTGAGCGTGGATGTCGGGGCGAAATTGTATGGCTATTTTGGGGATCATGCGGTTACCTTCCCTGTGGGCAACGTTGATCCCGGAGCCAATAAGTTGTTGAAATGCTGCGAGGAGTCGCTTTTCAAGGGCATCGAGCAGGCGAAACCGGGCAACCGGTTGTTTGATATTTCACACGCCGTGCAAAAGCACGCGGAAGGCGCCGGATTCTCGGTGGTGCGCGCCTACGTGGGACATGGAGTGGGAACGAATCTTCACGAAGAACCACAGGTTCCGAATTTCGGCGAACCCGGCACGGGTCCGGAGCTCAAGGCAGGCATGGTTCTCGCGATTGAGCCAATGCTGAACATGGGCGTCCATGACGTGAAGGTTTTAAGCGATGAATGGACAGTCGTTACGGCGGACGAGAAACTCTCCGCTCATTTTGAACATTCCGTCGCCATCACCGAAGACGGCCCGGAAATTCTGAGCCTGGCCGCATGAGAAGACCGCGTCGAGGGGGGAGCAGGAAGCAGAGAAAGCGCGATCAGGCAGAGCGCGAGGAAAGAGCTCCAAAAGAGGGCGTAATTGAGGTGGACGGAATCGTCGTGGAGCCGCTGCCGAACGCGATGTTTCGCGTTGAGCTTGAAGGCGGCCATAAGGTGCTGGCTCACATCTCGGGGAAAATGCGGATGCACTTTATCCGGATTCTCCCGGGGGACAACGTCAAGGTGGAGCTGTCCCCTTACGATTTGACGAGAGGGCGGATAACGAGTCGGTACAAGTAGATGTTTCAAGTGAGATTTGGAGTCAGGCCATGAAGGTAAGAAGTTCGGTCAAACCAATGTGTGATAAATGCAAGGTCATCCGCCGCAAGGGTGTTGTGCGCGTCTTGTGCTCGAACCCCAAGCACAAGCAGCGGCAAGGCTGAGGCGGTGAAGAGAATTTAGAGGAGAACGTGAATGGCCCGTATTGCCGGAGTTGATATTCCCAACGATAAGAACGTCAATATCGCTTTGACGTATATCTATGGAATCGGGCGAACTTCCGCGAACAAGATAGTGGAAGAAGCGAAAATCGAAACCTTCTCCAAGGTGAAGGACCTCACTGAAGCCGAGGTGCAGACCTTGCGCGAGATTATCGAGCGCGGCTATGCGGTGGAAGGCGATTTGAGGAGCCGGATAACGATGAACATCAAGAGATTGATGGACATCGGCACCTATCGGGGACTCCGGCACCGACGCGGACTCCCCGTTCGCGGGCAACGAACACACACGAACGCGCGCACCCGCAAGGGACCGCGCAAGACGGTGGGCGCGAAGAAAAAGGACAACTGATCTTTCAATTTCGTCTCTTATAGGGCAGGAGATTTCAATTGGCGCAAGCGGGCAGAGGAAAACGCGGTGGAAAGCGCCGTCGTGAGCGAAGAGCCATCGGTAAGGGCCAGGCTCATATACTGGCGACCTTCAACAATACGATGATATCGATTTCCGACACGGGCGGAAACGTAGTTTGCTGGTCAACGGCCGGTGGACAAGGCTTCAAGGGTTCCCGGAAAAGCACGCCTTTCGCCGCGCAGATGGCTGCTGCGGATGTCGCCAAAAAAGCGTTGGACCTGGGCGTGACTTCGGTGGAAGTGTACGTGAGTGGTCCCGGTTCCGGGCGAGAGGCGGCAATTCGCTCGCTGGCCGCGGCGGGGCTCGAGGTGAGTCTCATTCGTGACGTAACGCCTATTCCCCACAATGGTTGCCGACCGCGCAAGCGGCGTCGGGTCTAGGTCTAGGCAAGAGGGAGTTTGAGTTTTGGCGCGATACAAGGATTCGGTTTGTCGGCTTTGCCGAAGGGAAGGGATGAAGCTCTTCTTGAAGGGTGATCGCTGCATCGGCGATAAATGCTCTTTCGATAAACGGAGCTTTCCGCCGGGGCAGCATGGCGCGGCGCGTACGCGGGGGAAGCTGAGCGAATACGGAATGCAGCTTCGCGAGAAACAAAAGGCGCGCCGGGTGTACGGCGTACTGGAGAAGCAGTTCCGGCTATATTACAAAGAAGCCGCACGGCGCAAGGGCGTCACCGGCGACAACCTGTTTTCACTGCTTGAATCCAGGCTAGACAATGTCGTGTTCCGGGCCAGTTTCGCGGATTCGCGTAATCAGGCGCGTCAACTGGTGATTCACAACCACATTCGGGTGAACGGCAGGAAGGTGAATCGCCCGGCGTTCGTCGTTCGGAAGGGCGACGTCGTCGAGATTAAAGAGAAAAGCAAGAAGAATGGGCTGATCGTGCAAAGCGCGGAAAAAGGGAAAGTGCGCGGCGCTCCCGCCTGGCTCGATGTGGACCACGCCGATTTTCAGGCGCGCGTCCTGGAGCCGCCCAGTCTGGTTGACTCCCAGATTGACATCAACGTGCAGCAGATTGTGGAACTGTATTCCAAATAAATAACAAGCTCGTTTCGACCAACTTGTTTCAAAAAGTGGTCAACCGCTAAACGGAGGACCAATAGAAATGACAGCCACTGCTGATCTGGTCAAACCCACTGGCCTGGAGCCTCAGCCGGAAAGTTTGACCGATACTTTCGGCCGTTTTATCGCCGAGCCCCTGGAACGCGGGTATGGTGTTACGCTGGGCAATGCGCTCCGCCGCGTGATTTTGTCTTCACTGCAGGGAGCCGCTTTCACGGGTGTGCGCATCGAGGGCGTATTTCACGAGTTTTCGAGCATACCGGGCGTCATGGAGGATGTGACGGAAATCATCCTGAATCTCAAGGATGTCGTCATCGAAGTGGAATCGGAAACCTGGCCGGTTCACATGAATTACCAGCATACAGGATCCGCCGGCGTATTCAGGGCGGGAGATATCGAAGCCCCTGCGGGCGTGAAGGTGCTCACCCCCGACATCGAGATCGCCAACATGAACGAGGAGGCGGAACTCGAGGTGGAACTCGTGGCGAACATCGGTCGCGGCTACGTTCCCGCGGAGAGAAACGTGGATTTGACCCTCGGCCCTCAGTTCATCCCGATGGATTCCATCTTCTCTCCCATCCGCCGCTGCACTTTCCAGGTGGAGAAAACCCGGGTGGGCGACATTACGGATTACGACAAGCTGATTCTCGACGTGGAGACGAACGGAACCATCGCCCCCGTGGATGCGGTCGCCCACGCGGCGAAGATACTGAAGGACAATCTCCAGATATTCATCAACTTCGAGGAAGAAATTGCGCCCCAGGCGCCCAAGGTGGATGAGCGCAAGCAGAGGATTGTGGAGAGCCTGAGCAGAAGCGTGGAAGAACTCGAGCTTTCGGTTCGCAGCTATAACTGCCTGAAAAACGCGCGGATCCGCACGCTGGGCGAGCTGGTGCAAAAGACCGAAGCCGAGTTGCTGAGAACCAGGAATTTCGGGCGCAAGAGTTTGAATGAAATTCGTGATATTCTCACGGGAATGGGTTTGTCTCTCGGAATGGATTTAAGCTATATGGATCTCACGCCGCGCGATCTGAGCGGGCAGGATGATTCCGAACAAGAATAGGACATAGATAGATGCGGCATAAATGGCACGGCAGGAAACTGGGGCGCACCTCGAAACATCGCGATGCGATGACGAGGAACATGGTAACTTCCCTGATCGACGAGGAGAGGGTGCGGACTACGCTGGCCAAGGCCAAGGAGGTTCGCCGCCATGCCGAGCGCATCATCACCACGGGCAAGAAAGGCACGCTCCATGCGCGGCGGCAGGTCGCCTCTTATCTCAAGACCCCGGCCGCGGTCGCCAAGCTCATGGAAACCATCGCCCCGAGATATGCGGAGCGGCCGGGCGGCTATACGCGGATTCTGCGCCTCCCTCCCCGGCAGGGAGACGCCGCGCCCATGGCGCTCCTCGAGTTGATCGACAGAGACACCACCAGGGAACAGGAAAGGCAGGAACGCCGCCAGAAGAGAAAAGAGGCGCAAGGGGAATCGTAGGGGGTTCCCGAGATGAGAGACTCCTGAAAGGAGAGCCGCCGAGGCTCTCCTTTTTTTGTTTAGCCGAGACGAGATGGAGACCAAACCATTGTCTGACCCGAGAGGACGCCCGGATGCGGATGGCTGTTTCGTGTGCGGCCCCGCGAACCCGATTGGTCTGAAAATCACTTTCCGGCTCGATGGCGACGTCTGCCGCGCCGAGTTCACGCCTAAGTCCGTCCACCAGGGCTACGACGGCGTGACGCACGGCGGCATCGTCTTCAGCGTTCTCGATGACGTGATGGCGAACTGGCTTTTCCTCAAAGGGATGCGCGCCTACTCTGCGAGAAGCGAAATCCGCTATCGCGACCCCCTGCCCGTCGGCACGCCCTTGCTGCTCGAGGGAAGGCTGAAGAAGAAAAAAGGCAGGTTCGTCGTCCTGGAAGGAAAGGCGATCAGGGCGGAAGACGGCCGACCCGTCGCCGAGGCAGAGAGCACGTTCCATGTCGTGGAAGAGGAGGCGGAGGGTCCATGAGAATCGGGCTGCTCAGGGAAATCAAACAGGATGAATACAGGGTCGCCTTGACGCCCGGCGCGGTGGAGGCTCTCGCCGAGGCGGGCCACGCCGTGATGGTGGAAAAAGGCGCCGGCCTCGACGCCGGCATAGCGGATGCGGAATACGAGGCGGTGGGCGCGCGGGTCGTTTCAACAGCCGAGGAACTCTGGGCGGAAGGGGAGATGATCGTCAAGGTCAAGGAACCCCTGGAGCCGGAGTTTCCGCTGATGCGCGAGGGGCAGATTCTGTTCGCCTTTTTGCATCTGGCCGCCTGCCAGCCCCTTGCGCGCGCGCTGTCTGAGAGCGGAACCTACGGCGTCGCGTTCGAGACGGTCACTTCGCCCGATGGCGTTTTGCCCATCTTGCAGCCCATGAGCGAGATAGCGGGCAGGATGGCGGTTCAGGAAGGAGCCAAGTATCTCGGGAAAAACCTGGGGGGACGCGGCGTATTGCTGGCCGGGGCGCCGGGCGTTCCCCGGGGGAACGTGGTCATCCTCGGAGCGGGCATCGTGGGAAAGAACGCGGCAAAAATAGCGGTCGGCATGCACGCGGGCGTCACGGTGTTCGACATCAATCATGCGCGGCTCGAATATATCGACGATATTTTCGATGGCCGGGTCAAGACGCTGGTGTCCACGCGCTTCACTATACGTGAAGCCCTGCGCGAGGCGGATCTGGTCATCGGCGCCGTTCTGGTGCCGGGCGGGCGCACGCCGGTTCTGGTGTCGCGCGAGATGCTGCAGGAGATGAACGCAGGCGCCGTCATCGTGGACGTGGCGGTGGACCAGGGCGGTTGCGTGGAGACGATACGCCCCACCTACCATTCGGAACCCACCTACCTCGTCGACGGCGTCGTCCACTACGGCGTGGCGAACATGCCGGGGGTCGTCCCCCGCACGAGCACCATCGCGCTCTCGAACGCGGTGCTGCCCTATGCCCTGGAACTGGCCAATTCAGGCTTGAAAGAAGCGGTTGCGCGCAATCCGCACCTCGCAGATGGCCTGAACGTGGCCGAAGGGCGCATCACCCACGCGGGCGTGGCGCAAGCCCTGGGTATGGCGGGCGCAAATGTGCGGGAAGTGCTCGACTAGGCTGGTTCTGCAATTGTAACGGTTGCGTTTTCGGATGATTTCTTGATGAGGTCCAGCACGAAATTCCCCTGAATTTCCAGGTGTCTGATCACCAGGCGCTCGGCGCTTCTTCCGTCGCTATCGATAATGGCCTGGAGTATTTCCTCATGTTCGGCCATGGAATTTTCGAGACGTCCGGGCGCGTGTAGCGTCACCACACGGGTCTTCATGATCTGCTGCCTCAGGTTCTCGATGAGTCCCTGGAGTCTCGAGTTCTCGCAAGCGCTCGTGATGTGGCGGTGAAAATCGCGGTTCGCCGCCCAGTAGGCATCCACCTCGCCGCGCTCATAGTGGTGCTTCAACTGCTCGAATAATTCATGGAGCGTTTCGTTCGTCCTGCCTTCGCGGAGGTTCGGGGTCGCGAGGCGCGTGGCGAGTCCCTCAAGCACGCTGGTGATAGCGTAGATGTCCAGAACCTCATCCTCGCTCACGAGGCTCACGTGCGCCCCCTTGTGCGGTACGACGGTGATGTAGCCTTCCGCCGCGAGTTCCCGGAAGGCTTCGCGGAGCGGGGTTCTGCTCACGCCCATCGATTCGGTGAGCGTCGTTTCGACCAGCTTGTCCCCCGGCTGGAAGATGCCGCTCAGGATGGCGTCTTTAATTTGTTCCGACACCATCTTGCTCAGGGATTTGGGTTTTTCGATCTGGACGCCAGGTATCCGCAACTCAATTCCCCCATGAGCCCTTACACGGGATCAACGCTCTGATGCTGTAGTAATTCGCGAAGATGTTCATCTCTCCTGCCTCACACCACGCTTTTTTCCCGAAGCGCCTTTCTTTGCGCCTCATCCATGCCGAGGACGGATTCGAGCACCTCGTCGGTGTGCTGTCCCAGCGTGGGCGGCGGCGTGCGCACGGCGCCCGGGGTCTCGGATAGCTTGATGGGCACGCCGGTCACCTTCGTGGGGCCGGCGACGGGCACGTCGACGTCCACCACCATCTCGCGCGCGAGAATCTGAGGCTCGTTCAGCACCTGTTCGAGATTGTTGATCGGGCCGCACGGGATACCCGCGCTCCGCAGGGCATCGAGCGTTTCTCCCACCGTCTTCTCCGCGAAGAAGGCGTCGAGAATCTCCTGGAGCTCCAGGCGGTTGTCCACCCTGTCCTTGTTGATGGCGAATTTGGGGTCTTCCTTGATGTGCCCCAGCCCCATCGCGTCGCAGAACCTGCGCCACAGGCTGTCGTTGCCCACGCCCAGGTTGAAGTATCCGTCCCTGCACTCATAGGTCTCATACGGCGTGATGGAAGGATGCTTGTTCCCCCGCCTGGGCGGAAGCTTTCCGGTTCCGAAGTAGTTGTTCGCGTGGTAAGTGAGCAGGGCCACCTGCCCGTCGAGCATACCGACGTCGACCATCTGCCCCACGCCCGTTTTCTCGCGGTGGTAGAGGGAGAGCAGAATTCCCTGGGCGGCGAGCATTCCCGCCGTGATGTCCGCGATGGATGCGCCCACCTTGCTGGGCGGAGCGTCCGGCTCTCCGGTGATGCTCATGATTCCGCCTTCGCCCTGGATGACCACGTCGAAGCCGGGCTCGCTTTTCCGGGGGCCGGTCTGGCCGAAGCCTGATAACGAGGCGAATATCATCGCGGGGTTGATGCGGTGGATCTCCTTCCAGGGAAAGCCGAGTTTCTCCAGCGCTCCGGGCCTGAAATTCTCCACCATGACGTCGCTGTTGCGAATCAGATCGCGCAGAAGCTCCTTGCCGCGCTCGTCCTTCAGGTTGAGCGTGAGGCTTTTCTTGTTGCGGTTGATCGAGATGAAGTACGTGCTCACCCCGTTCAGGAATGGAGGACCCCAGCCTCGGGTGTCGTCCCCGCCGTCGGGATTTTCGATTTTGATGATTTCCGCGCCCATATCGCCCAGCATCATGGTGCAATACGGGCCTGCGAGAATTCGCGTCAGGTCGACTACCCGGATGCCTTCCAGTGGTCCAGCCATGAAGTTCTCTCCGTCAGGTTCGGATGAGTGAAATCAGCACGCCGGCCGCAATCGCGGAACCGATGACGCCCGCCACGTTGGGGCCCATCGCGTGCATGAGCAGAAAATTCCCCGGATTCTCGTCGGCGCCCACCTTCTGGACGACGCGGGCCGCCATGGGAACCGCGCTCACGCCCGCCGCGCCGATGAGGGGGTTGATCGGCGTGCTACTGAACGCGGCCATGATCTTGCCGAAGATCACGCCGGTGGCCGTACCGATGCCGAAGGCGATGAAGCCGAGCAGGAGAATGCCGATGGTTTCCCACTTAAGGAAAGTCTCGGCCGTCATCGACGCGCCCACGGAGACGCCGAGGAATATCGTGACGATGTTGAGCAGCGCGTCTTCGGAGGTCTTCAGGAGCCGCTCGACCACTCCGCATTCGCGGAAGAGGTTCCCGAGCATGAGCATCCCGATGAGGGGCGCCGCCGAGGGGAGCAGGAGGCCCGTGAGCAGCGTCGTGATGATGGGAAACAGGATGCGTACGGGCTTTTCGATATCTTTTAGCTGCATCATCTCCCGCGAGCGCTCCTCGCTGTTGGTGAGCGCTTTCATGATGGGAGGCTGGATCATCGGTACGAGCGCCATGTAGCTGTAGGCGGCTACGGCGATGGGACCGAGCAGGTGCGGCGCCAGCTTGGAAGCGGTGTAGATGGCCGTGGGGCCGTCCGCCCCGCCGATGATGCCGATGGCGCCGGCTTCCGAGAGGTTGAAGCCCAGGAATATGCTCCCGAGCAGGGTGGCGAAGATGCCGAACTGCGCCGCCGCTCCCAGGAGCAGCGTCTTGGGGTTCGCCAGCAGCGGGCCGAAATCCGTGAGCGCCCCGATGCCCATGAATATCAGGGGCGGAAATATGCCCGCCTTCACTCCGAAGTAGAAGTATTGGATGAGGCCGCCTTTATCGAAAATGCCGGTTTCAGGCAGGTTCGAGAGCAGCATGCCGAACCCGATGGGCACCAGGAGCAGGGGCTCGAAGCCCTTCCGGATGGCCAGGTAGAGCAGGAGGCATGAAATCGCAAGCATGAGGACGTCGCCGAAACCCAGTGACGAAAACCCGGTGAGGGAGATGAATTCGGCGACCGAAGAGAATAGTTGGCTCATGAGATCTCCATGAGCAATTGAGAGGCTTCCACCTTATCGCCCTTGCGCACATGAACCGCCTGAACCGTACAATCGGAATCCGCCCGGATCACGTTTTCCATCTTCATGGCTTCCAACACCAAAAGGGTATCCCCGGCGCGCGCCGAATCGCCCGGGGCCACCGCGACGGACAAGACCACGCCCGGCAGGGGGGCGAGTATCTTTCCGCCGGCGCTCGTCGCCTTGGGGGCGGGTTTGCGCGCGGCGGATGGACGGGGAGCGGAGGGTGCGGCCTTCTCCTCTTCTTCCACCCCAACGCGATGCGTCTGCCCGTCTACCGTGACCTCGAGTTCGCTCGAGCCGGGGCCACGCTCCACGCTCACCGCGTAGCGTTTCCCGTTGATGGTCAGATGAAAATTTCTCACCGACGCCTCCGCTGGCTGAGATGTCCTGCACGGGCGGTTCGCGCCCAGACGGAATTCGCATTCCGGCGCACCGGGGGAACGTATACCTCGGGCGTTTCGGTTTCCAGAAAATACCCGGCTGCGGCAGCCAAGACGACGTCCAGGTCGTCGCTCTCAGGCGCAGCCTCCTGCGCCACCGCGTCCGCACTGGCTTCCCGCCGCCCGGAGCCTACGAATCTCTCCAGAAGCAGGATGACCACCATCAGCACGACCAGGGAGCCGAAGACGACGCCCATGCCGATGGTCGTCAGCAAGATTCCGGGTATGAATGAATCCACGGGGAAATCCTTTTCCTTACAGTGGAATGTTTCCGTGTTTTTTTTCCGGCCGCTCCTCGCGCTTGTGCGCGGTCATCTCAAGAGCCCGGATGAGCGCACTCCGCGTGTGGCGCGGCTCGATGATGACGTCCACGAGACCGTATTTCGCGGCCGTGTAGGGCTTGGCGAAAAGCCTGCGGTATTCCTCTATCTTCTCCCCGCGGACCTTGTCGGGGTCCTCGGCCTCGCCGATCTCGCGCCGGAAGATGATGTTGGCGGCGCCCTCGGGACCCATCACGGCGATCTCCGCGAACGGATACGCGAGAACGCGGTCGTAGCCCAGTCCGAACCCGCTCATCGCGATGTAGGCGCCGCCGTAGCTCTTGCGGACGATCAAGGCGATTTTCGGCACGTTCGCCTCGCTGTAGGCGAAGAGCACCTTGGCCCCGTGGCGGATGACGCCGCCGTATTCCTGCTGGGTGCCGGGCAGATAGCCGGGCACGTCCACGAAGTTGACGAGGGGCAGGTTGAAGGCGTCGCAGAATCGCACGAAGCGCGCGAGCTTGTCGGAGCTGTCGATATCCAGGACGCCGGCCAGGTGCGTGGGCTGATTTCCCACGACGCCGACGGGCCTTCCCTTGAGACGCGCGAACCCGACGACGATGTTTTTGGCGAATTCCGCATGGACCTCCAGGAAATCGCCGTCGTCGAAGACGTTTGTCACCAGGTCGCGGACGTCGTAGGCGGTCGTGGCTTCCGCGGGGACGATGCCGTCGAGCTCGGGGTTTTCATCCGGTGGCCACTCGGGCGTATCGGACAGGGGAGGATCGTCGAGGTTGTTCGAGGGGAGGAAGGAGAGCAGTTTTTTCACCATCTCGAAGCATTCGCGCTCGTCTGTGGCGAGAAAATGCGCGTTCCCGCTCGTCGAGCAATGCACCGCGCCGCCGCCCAGCTCCTCGACGGATACGTCCTCTCCCGTCACCGCCTTGATGACTTCCGGCCCGGTGATGAACATCTTGCTCAGCCCGTCGACCATGAAGACGAAGTCCGTGATGGCGGGGGAGTAGACGGCCCCGCCCGCGCAGGGACCGACGATGATCGAAATCTGGGGAATCACGCCCGACGCCTGGGTGTTGTTGTGGAAGATTTGCGCGTAGCCGTGAAGCGCCAGGACGCCCTCCTGGATGCGCGCGCCGCCCGAATCGAGAATGGTGACGATGGGCGCGCCCGCCTTCATGGCGAGTTCCTGCATCTTCACGATTTTTTCGGCGTGCATCTCTCCGAGCGAACCGCCGAGGGCCCCGAAATCCTGCGAGGCCACGAAGACGAGCTGGCCGTTCACGTGTCCGCTGCCGGTGATGACGCCGTCTCCGGGGGACCGCCGCGCATCCATCCCGAAATCCGTCGAGCGCGTCTCCACGAAGAGGTTGAGTTCCGAGAAGCTGTCGGGGTCGAGCAGAAGGTCGATGCGCTCCCTGGCGGTCAGCTTCCCCTGCTTGTGCTGGCGCTCTCTCGCCGCCTCGCCGCCGAGCGCCTGCGCCTTGGAGGTCAACGCTTTCAGTTCATCGATGGGATCTGGTCGTTCCGACTCGGGCGGCAATGCGTTTCTCCTGAAAGTGTATATTGCATACAATCAGCTTTGGGCTGCAAAGTCAAGGGTTTTCAAGAGCCTTGGGAGATGTTCTTGGGGAAAACCCGGTGCGGCGGGGGGTCAACCCCGACTGAGGAAGGAGGGGCTGAACGACCGGGGAGGTAGGAGGTATTATTCCTCCTGCAGAGTGTCAACAAAACACTCCCCCCTTGAGGGTTGTTGGAAAAGCCCCTCCTCGCTCGGAATTGATCTACGCCGTCATTCCGGCGAAAGCCGGAATCCATTCTAATGCAGAACGACAATGCTCCGGCTTTTCATCTCCCCGTCATTGGCGGGAACCAATCAGAAAAGAAAAAAACAAAGGCAAAACAAATGGATTCCGACTTTCGCCGGAATGACGATGCGTTTGCTCGGTCGATAAACAAGAATGTAGGGACAGGTCGCGACCTGTCCCTACCAAAACATAATCGCTCGCTCCTCGGAGGGGGGGACGACACCGGAATGACGAACAAAACCGTATTCACACGTAGCCGGGCGGCCCCCTATCTCCGCCCGTATCGGATATGTCCATCCCTGTGGTTGCGCTTCACAGGGGCAGGCACGGGAGCAGGACAACCCCTCATCGGGGTTGTCACTACGGTCTTCATATAAGGTTGTAGCGCAAGGGCCGTTCGCGAACGTGGGGCGTTCATAAACGCCCCGCCCCGGAGAAACAAGTGTTTCACGAAGCACACACACGCCATCCGCAGGCGTCGCTTCAGGACGCCATTTCCCATTCGGGGATGCCGGCGTGGAGGAGTTGCCCCGGCAACTGGCGATCCAGGACTTTCTCCGCGTGGGCGACGGCTTCCAGGAGTTTCGGCAGGTCGACCCCGGTATCGACCCCCATCTCGTGGAGCATGTTGATCGTGTCCTCGCTCGCGATGTTGCCGGTGGCGCGCGGCGCGAAGGGGCAGCCGCCCAGGCCGCCGATGGAGGTGTCGAACGTATCGACGCCGACTTCCAGGCCCGCCAGCAGGTTGGCGAGGCCGGCCCCTCTCGTGTTGTGGAGGTGGAGCGCGTAGCGGACGGAGGGGAATTTCTCGCGTATGTGATTGGTGAGCCTCTTGATTTCGGCCGGGTTCGACATGCCCACGGTGTCGGCGAGGCCGATCTCCGCACAGCCCATGTCCACGTATTCGCCGACCACCCACTCGACATCCTCGTAGGCGATGCGCCCCTCATACGGGCAGCCGAAGGTGGCGACCACGCCGCCCCTGAGCTTGAGCCCCGCATCCAGCGCCATCCTGGCCACTTCGCGGGCGACGCCGAGCATTTCCTCCCGGCTCGCGCGGATGTTCTTCAGGTTGAACGTCTCGCTGGCGGCGACGAACAGCATGACGCCGTCCAGATCGCATTCGAGGGCGCGCTCCATGCCCCGGACGTTGGGAACCAGAGCTTCGTACTCGGCGTCGGGGCTGCGCTTGCAACCGGCCAGCACCTCCTGCGCGTCCCTCAACTGGGGGACGTGTTTGGGACTCACGAAACTCGTCACCTCGATGCGGCGGACGCCGGCGTCGGTGATGGTGTCCAGAAGCCTTATCTTGTCCTCGGGCGTGATGTAGGTTTTTTCGTTCTGGAGGCCGTCTCGCGTGCCTACCTCGACGATATCGACCTTCGTGGGGAGACTCATCGCATTCATTCTCCTGCGCAAGTTAAAGGTTTGATTCCGCTATACGGCAGCCCTCGCCATCTTCTCGACGCGCGCGGGGATGCCTTTGGCTCCGTGTCCGGCCGCATCCGCCAGCCTGAACTCGCCGCCCGAAATGGAGTGGCTCCACTCGGCGTAAGGTTCCTCATCAAGCAGATGGGCGAGTTCTTGCGCCCTGTCCGCAACATCGAGAGACAGCGCGAGAGCGAAGCCCGCCGATTTGGCGATGTAGGATTCATAGGGAGAGCTGAGCAGGGCGGGCTTTCCGGCGGCGTCGAACACCCGCGCCACCTTCCAGGCGTTCCGGGGGCCGCCGAATTTCGCGATCTTGATGACGGCGACATCAACGGCATCCGCGTCGACCAGGCGGCGCGCGTCGTCGATGGAGAAGAGCGACTCATCCAGGGCGACCTGCATCCCCCGGGCGCGGATTTCCCTGAACACGTCGAGGCATTTTTCTTCTGAGGGAAGCACGGGCTGCTCGAAGTGCTCGAGGCCGATCGCGATCATCCTGTCCGTGAAGCGCAGGGCCTCCTCGGGCGTGAACCCGCCGTTGGCATCCGTCCTCAGCTTGATGTCGGGGCCGAACCTCTCGCGCAGCCTTTCGATGCGCTCGGCGTCCGCCTCCATATCGACGCCCGATTTCACCTTGAGGGTCCTGACTCCTTGTTCGACAAGCGGTTCGGCCTTCTTGACGGCTTCATCGGGAGGGAGGAGGCCGATGGGGGCGTCGAGCGTGACGGTGTTTCTCTTGTGACCGCCGAAGACCTGCGAGAACGGCGCCTGGCTGGTTTTGGCGGACAGATCGATGGCGGCGATTTCGAGAGCGGTGCGCGCGGCGCCCATTCCCTTGAAATCCACCGTCTCATCGAACGCGGCGAGCAGCTCATCCGCTTCCATTCCCCGTATGCGGGGGGCGGATTCGCGGAGTGCGGCCGCCATCTCCGAGCCGGTATCTTTGGTGATGTACATCAGAGGCGCCGCCTCGCCCCAGCCTTCCAATCCTTCGTCGTTCGTTAGGCGGACCACGACGCGCTCAAGCAAAGACGCGCCCCCGTAGCGGTTCCTGGATCCCTGATCGACTTCCACGGCGGTATCCCAGACCGTTATCTCCTGAATCGGCATGAACGTATCTCCTGTGTGAACGGAAGGCCGGGGCCTTGTTGATTGAGGGGTTGTTGAAAAAGCCCTTACTCTTATGATTCGGGGTATGCAGTCGACCGGGTAGGACGTTCGACTCTGATTTGTAGGGGTCGCATATATGCGACCCATGCGGACGAATCAAAACCACGCTCATGGCAATATCCCCCCGCCCGAATCGCGTCCATGACCCCCAAAGGGCGGATATCAAATCACGGGTCGCATATATGCGACCCCTACATCCCTCTCTCGTTATTTCCGCCCAATCGGGTCTGACACCGGAATGACGGCGGTGATGAATTCCGACCTGTCCCTACAAAACCATCGCACTCCCAACGAGGACTTTTTTATCGGGCATTCCCCTCGGGATGCCCGACCCCTCAAGGCGGGAGGGATTGTGTTGTCTCCTCCCTCACCCGCACTCCGCCTGTTTATCTCATTCGGGCGCATAGATCCGGATGTCCGGCAGGGTGCGGTACGCCTCGTCGCAGTCAAGCCCGTAGCCGACCACGAAATGATTCTCGATGGTGAAGCCCACGTGGTCCGCGTGGATATCGACTTCTCTCCTCTCCGGCTTGTCCATCAACACACACGTCCTAAGCGTTGCGGGGCGCTTATCTCCAAGAATATCCAGGGTTTTCGAGAACGTGTGCCCCGTATCGAGAATGTCGTCGATGAGCAGGACGTTCCGCCCCTCGATGTCGCCCAGGTGCCTGGCGTCGATCTCCACGCGGCCCGTGCTTTGCGTTCCTTCCCCGTAGCTCGAGGCCGTGAGGAAGCCGAGCGTGGTGTTGCGCTCAAGGGCGCGGGCGAGGTCGACGCCGAAGATAATCGCACCTTTGAGTATCATGACGACGTGAACCGGCCCGTCGGGCTGCACCGCGTTGATCTCGGCGGCGAGCTCCGTGAGACGGCTCTGTATGTCCGCTTCCGGTATCAGTATCTCGGTTGCAGGCATCGTCTACTCGAGCACGGCCAGCAGAAGACGCTTCAAGTCCTCCTGGGTCGAGGGGACCGGATTCGTGTTGACCTGGTGACTCTCCGCTGCGTCTTTTGCCAGGACGTCCAAATCCTCGTTCACGACGTCCGCCTCTCTCAGGCTGCCCGGTATGCCGATATCCGTGTTGAGTTCGCGGATGGCGTCTATCGCCGCCTCGGCAGTATGTGGAGCGCCTTCTTTGAGCAAGGGCGCCATTCGCGCGTAGGCCTCCCGCATGACGGGGAGGTTGAATTCCATGACGGGCGGCAGGAAGATGCCGTTCGCCGTGCCGTGATGCAGCCCGTGGTAGGCGCCGAGCGGATGCGCGAGCGAGTGCACGATGCCGAGTCCCGTGTTGGTGAAGGCGCGTCCCGCCAGCATGGCCGCAAGCGATATGCCGTCGGCGGCTTCCGGATCCGAGGGGTCGTCCACGTAGGCTCTGCCGTGCTTTCCGATATAGGTGATCGACTGAAACGCAATCGCCTCCGTCCAGGGGTTGGAGGCGGGCGAGCCGACCGATTCGATGGCGTGGGTCAGGGCGTCCATCATCGCGCCGGCGGCGATGTGGGAGGGGAGCTTGGCCAGGAGCGCCGAATCGACGACCGCGAGTTTCGCGAAGAGCGAGTCGTCGGCGAGGACGGTTTTGATCATGAGCTTCATGTCCGTGACGATGGAGCTCATGGTGACCTCGCTTCCTGTGCCCGCCGTGGTGGGAACGGTGATGAGCGGCGGGCCGGGTTTCGTGGCTTTGCCGCGACCGTAGTAGTCGCTCGGCACGCCGCCGTTCGCGACGATGGCCAGCGTCGCCTTGGCGGTGTCCATCGTGCTGCCGCCGCCGGCGGCGATGAAGCCGTCGCACCCGTTATTGTTGAAGAACTCGCGGGCCGCGAGGATGCTGGCGTCGGAAGGATTCGCCTCGGCCTGATCGTAGAACTGATGGTCTATGCCTGAGTTTTCGAGACCTTTCAGCACAGAATCGAGCGCGCCGATCGACGCGAGTCCCGGGTCGGTGACGAGCATCGGTCTGGCCATCCCCAGGCCCTTCGCTTCCTCTCCGACCTGGGTGGCTTCTCCGCGACCGAAGCGGACGCGCGGGCCGGATGCAATCTGAAACGCTTTCACCATGAATACACTCCTTCGCTGCTCGTATGAGGATTATTGGAATTTACGAAGCATGGATTCGTAATCTTTTTCCGTGTCGATGTCGAGAAAGATATCATCATTGGGCAGGTGGTGAAATACGATCGCCCCCGGAGATTCGTTTTCCAGTCTCCGGATGATGCCCCGGCCGCCCGCATCGCCGCTCGCATGCAGCAGTTCGTCTTTGAGATCGGCTGAGAACAGCGCGGGGTTTCCGCGCCTGCCCCCGTAGGCCGGCGCCGCGACCTGTGCTTCGGGCCGGGACCTCTCATAGAGGGATATCACCTCGTTCACGATTCCGGGCGTCAGCAGGGGCTGGTCGCCCAGGACGAACAGGTAGGCGTCGGTATCTTCAGGCGCGGCCTCGATTCCTGCGATCATGCTCGTGCTCTGCCCCTCGGCGTAGCGGGGGTTGTGCGTGAGGCGCACGTCGAGATCTTCCACGGCCTCTTTCACCATCGCCTCCTCATGGCCCGTCACGAGGATGACTTCTGTAACCGCGCTCGCGAGCACCGCTTTCGCCGTCTTGCGGACGACGGTCTCATCCCCGAGGGGCAGGAGGAGTTTGTTCCGCCCCAGGCGCTTCGAGAGGCCTGCGGCGAGCAGGATCGCCGTGACGCGGCGCGCGTCCGCCATCGGGATGTTTTCCACCGAAAGAGAAAAGTGAAGTATGGGCTTTTGCGGCATGGTAAGGAGACGGGCTTCCCGGTGTCAATTCCAGGCGGGCGGGGTTGTTGAAAAAGTCCTCCAGGGGGAAATGATGTCCCAAAGAGTGCCGCCCAATGCGCGAAGGTGATTTTGCTCCTCGCTTTTGATCGTCATTCCGGCGTATGCCGGAATCCAGAGAATTTGCCTTTGTTTTTTTTTATTTCTTCCGTATTCCCTACAGTGAGTGGAGGATGAAAAACCGGATCATCGCCATTCTCCTCGGCTCTGGATTCCGGCATGTGCCGGAATGACGGCGGTGGTGAAATCCGACTGAAGAGGGGCTGTTGAAAAAGACCCCTTTGGGGTCGGGTTAAACAATCCTCACCTTGCAGAGCGCCAAACAATCACTCCCCCCTTGAGGGGGAGTCGATGAAGCCGAGCGGTTTGTGCGAAGGCTGAATCGGTGGGGGGTGAATCGCGTTTTATCGCCACTCCGAGTTATACCCCCCACCGAATCGCTTTCGGGCTTACGCCCTCAGCTCTTCGACTCCCCCTCAAGGGGGGAGTGA
>MPNJ01000060.1 GCA_002238965.1 Nitrospinae bacterium bin107
CGAGGCTTGCGTCATCTGGCAGACGTCATCACCGACGTGAGGTTCATCAACGGGGTGAACGAAAAGGAAACCGGCAGGGAGGCCGCTGAACTCAGGACGGCCATACACAACATTTGACAGTAACTCCGATAAGATCCATAAAACCCATCTTCCCTGCAAACGGCAATGAAACCGCCTGCTCCCTGTAAGAGGGTGTATTGACCGTTCCAAGTGGAGGCGGGGCTACTCCTCGTGGTCTCTGGCCGCACTCATACGGCGAGTCGCCCCTCCCGGTTCGAAGACTCTTCTCCCTCGTGGAAAGTCCCGAATCCAGCCGGGAGGGTCGGCGACTTAGAGGAGAGAATAAATTGAACCCTGAAACAAAGAAATTCTCGACGGGATGGAAAAGGGAATCACTCACTCATTGCAGGACCAAATCGACGAGAAGATCGGTGCCGTGCCCGGAAATCACTCAGCGCTTTCACGCGAAGAGGGGAGCGCTTGCCGGGTTGCGGCTCGAATTGCCTGATCTTCTTCACGAAGGACAAACGGCGTGAAAGCGCTGCTCTGGACGCTAGTCGTCATGGTGGTAGTCGCGGCGATTTTCTGGTGGGACATAGGCTTTTGGGTCTACCAGATATTCGACGATTTTTCTACGTTCAGGACTAGAGGGAGCAATCCATGACGAACGGCATGATCGTGACTCTGATCCTCGTATTCATGGTGGCAGCCGCTTTTTTGGTCTGCGGGCTGATCGCCCGCAATTCACGTGCGCTCAGGCGAGTCCTTGAAGGGTTCCCTGAAAACCGCGCGTCCGATCGGCGCCGGCGAATATGCGCAAGACGCAAGAGAGATGATTCCATCCCAGACACTTTCCAAGAGGGGATTCACCGCTACTTTTTCTACGCATCCGCAACATGCCGGAGGAAGTTTCGTTTCTATTTTCCTTATGCCCGCGAGTGCCCACGAGGGAGAGAGTTGTGATGAAAAAACACCTGTTCACCGTAGTTTGCGCGTTTGCCGCCGTTGCGGTAATCGCAAGCGCCGCGTTCGCCGCCAGCCCCACGCTGGAGACCGTGAAAAAGCGCGGCAATCTCATCTGTGGCGTCAACACCGGCCTGACGGGATTCTCCGCGCCCGACGACAAGGGCGTCTGGAGAGGTTTCGACGTCGATTACTGCCGCGGCATCAGCGCAGCGATTTTCGGGGATCCCGACAAGGTGACCTACAAGCCGCTGACCGGCAAGACGCGCTTCCCGGCACTCCAATCCGGTGAGATCGACGTCCTCTCGCGCAACACGACCTGGACCTTCAAGCGCGACGTGAACCTGGGCTTCGAGTTCGTGGGCGTATTGTACTACGACGGGCAGGGCTTCATCGCCCGCAAGT
>MPNJ01000012.1 GCA_002238965.1 Nitrospinae bacterium bin107
CCGAAGCGCCTCTCATCCCGGCGCCCGAGACCCTCGACGAGGTCCGTCCCCTCGGGATGCGCATCGTCGTGCGTGGAACCCGCGAGGGCAGGCTCTGGAACGAGTTCGTCGCCCGCTACCACTACCTCGGCTACAAGACCCTCGTCGGCGCCCAGATGCGCTACGCCGTACATGACCGGGGCGGCAGGCCCCTCGCCATGCTCGGCTTCTCCACTGCCGCGTGGAAGCTCGCCCCGCGCGATGCCTTCATCGGCTGGACGCCGCAGTTGCGCGAGAAGAACCTTCCCCTCGTGGTCGACAACCCGAGGTTCCTCATCCTGCCCTGGGTCAAAATCCCCAACCTCGGCTCGCATCTCCTCGCCATCATCCGCAGGCGACTGCCCGAGGACTGGACCGAGCGCTATGGCACGACCCCCGTCCTCATCGAGACCTTCGTCGAGACGCCACGCTACACCGGCGCCGTCTACAGGGCTTCAGGATGGATTCACGTCGGAACCACACAGGGACGCGGACGCTACGACAGGCACAAACGCTTCGACAAGCCCAGGAAGGACGTCTGGCTGCGACCGCTACGCAACAACTGGAAGCAAGTCCTCAACCGCTGAAACAACTCCCATCACCCTGTCGCCGAACGGTTACATACACTTAACCCGACCGGAAACTGCCTGCATGCGCTGAAGTTGAAATGAATCCGCTTTCGGTATGATTACAGACTGCGAAAGACGGGTTTTCGGTGAGATTGAAAAAATAAATATAATTATATATATCAATAAGATACGAGGATTTCATGATTGTTGAGAATGCTCTGGCGTCTCTAAAAGGAGCGTTTGTATCGAAGGGCGAGGGGAGTTGAACGCCTCGCGCCGAGGCGAGGAGGGCATCCTTCGATACGCGGCTTCGCCGCAACTCAGGATGAGGCGGAAAGGGCTTTTTCAACAGTTCCGGGGAGGGGCCGTTCTTGTGAGCGGCCCAAGGTCGCGACCTGTCCCTACAGGCATCGCCACTAACATAAAACTTGAACGAAGCCCCGAACGCAGTTAACCTGTTCGTGACTCAATGTGTAATGGAGGCTTGTATGAACAAGGGGGCGGAGCCGCTCGCCTCGGCGCAGGACGAGGGGCCTTTTTCGGGATACGATCTCGATTCGCGCTTTTACGATGAGATGTTCGACTCAGAGGGCAGTCCGCGTGAGTCTTGCGGGCGGCTGAACACCGCGCTCGCCGAACTCACGCCCGAGGACCTGGACAAACTCCAGGAGGGCGTCTACCGCCGCTTTCTCTATGACGGCATCACCTTCACGGTGCTCGACGCCGAGGAAGCCACCGAGCGGATCATCCCCATCGACTGCGTGCCGCGCCTGCTCACGGCGGCGGAGTGGGACCACGTCGAACGCGGTCTCAAGCAGCGCCTGATGGCGCTCAACATGTTCTTGAAAGACGTCTATCACGAGGGCCGGTGCCTGCGCGAGGGGGTCGTTCCCATCGACGTCGTGCTCGGCTGTCCGCAATACCGCATGGAGATGCGCGGGCTGAATGTGCCTCACGACGTCTACGTCGCCGTGTGCGGGACCGACATCGTCCGCACCCACGATGGGTTCGCCGTCCTGGAGGACAACCTGCGCGTACCCTCGGGCGTCTCCTACATGCTTGCCTGCCGAAACGCCATCAAGGACGTGCTGCCCGGGCTCTACCGCGAGCACCGGGTGCGCGAGGTGGCCGATTACGCCGAACACCTCTATTCCACGCTCGTCTCCCTGGGCCACTCGCCGAGGGAGCCGAACGTGGCGGTGCTCACGCCCGGCATCTTCAACTCCGCCTACTACGAGCACGCCTTCCTCGCGGGCGAGATGGGCGTCGACCTCGTCGAGGGCCAGGACCTGCTCGTGCGCGACGCCGGGTTGTACGCGCGCACGACGGAGGGGCTTCGCCGCATCGACGTGCTCTACCGCCGCGTGGACGATGATTTCCTCGACCCGTTGACGTTCCGGGGCGATTCGTTCCTGGGCGCGGCGGGGCTTTTCCACGCCTACCGTGCGGGGAACCTCGTGCTCGCCAACGCGCCGGGGACCGGCGTGGCGGACGATAAGAGCATCTACGCCTACGTGCCTCAAATCATCCGTTATTTCCTGGGCGAGGAGCCGATACTCGCCAACGTCGAGACCCACCTTTGCCGCGAACCCGAGGGGCTGGCCTATACGCTGGAGCATCTGGGCGACCTGGTGGTGAAGGAAGTCGGCGGTTCGGGCGGCTACGGGATGCTGGTCGGCCCCCACTCCACGGCGGCGGAGCGTGCGGAATTCGCCGAGCGGCTGCGCGCGGATCCTGCGAACTTCATCGCACAGCCCACGCTCGCGCTCTCGCGCTCGCCTTGCTTCGTCGATGGGGGAATCGAGCCGCGCCACGTGGACCTGCGGCCCTTCGTATTGCAGGGGCGCGAGGAGCAGCACGTGGTTCCGGGCGGGTTGTGCCGCGTCGCGCTCAAGCGCGGCAGCCTCGTGGTGAATTCGAGCCAGGGCGGGGGGTGTAAGGACATCTGGGTGCTGGAGGATTCGTAAGGGTCGTTTCTGATTGAAGAAGGAGAAATCGCCGACCGGGTAGGGGGGGTTGGTCCTAACCGCTCCGTAGGGGTAGATTTTGACCGAGGAGGGAAAAATCGCCCCGTGGCACCCATTACATCGATAGGGACGCGGGATTGGGCGGGCACAGGGACCCGCCCCTCTGTTGACCCGCGATGCCGTAATTCCGGCATACGCCGGATTGGCGTCCAAAATGGAAAACGGTAATCCACGGTTTAATCCCTGCCCATTCGGTCGGGATTGACCACTACGGAAAAAATCTGGTTTCGGCGAAGGGGGTTGTTATAAAATGAGGTTGAGGCCCCCGCGGCCTCGCGCCGCTTCTCATGTGTTCTCCCCTGCGGGAATCACTGGATGATGAAGGAGAGGAATCATGCTGGCTCGGGTCGCCGCAGATTTCTACTGGATGGGCCGCTACGTCGAGCGTGTCGAACAGACGGCGCGTCTTCTGGAATACCAGCTCAACCGGCTCGTCGACCGGCCCGCCGATGAACTGGCCGTCGGTTGGGCGGCGATTTATCGGTCGCTGGGCCAGCCCCCGCCCGGCGCGGCGGCGGGCGCTGAGGAGGCCGAGGTGTATCTGATTCCCGACGCCTATACCCTTGCGGGCAGCCTCGTGGAGGAGGGCGCGCACCCCGATTCCATCCTCTCGTGCTGGCGTCAGGCGCGCGAGAACGGACAGCGCGTCCGTGCGCAGCTTCCGCTTGCGATTTGGACGCGGCTCAACCAGGGCTATCTCTGGATGCGCGAGGTGAATTTCGCCCGGGAATGGGAGCAGGCGCCGGCTCGGCTCGCGCTCGATATCATCGACCGCATGCGGCTGTTCGCGGGCGTGGTGCACTCGACGATGCCGCGCGACGATGCCTGGCGCTTTCTGGAACTGGGCCGCTTCATCGAGCGGGCGCAGCACCAGGCCGCACTCCTTGAGGCATGGGTCGATTTCGCGCATCCGAGGGGAGGCGTCGCCGCGCTTTCGTGGGCGGATTTGCTTCATATATGCCGCGCGTATGAAATCTATTGCCGCCGCCACTCGATGAAGATTCTCGAAGAAGAAGTGCTCGGCTTCCTGACGCGCAATCCCGAGCTTCCCCGCTCGCTCCGTTTCTCGCTGCAGCGCATCGAGGAAATGCTGAACGGAATCGACCCGCTCGGCGCGCGTTTTCCCCTCGCGCCGCCGCACCGGATGGCGCTTCGACTCACGGCGGCCATCGAAATGGATGCGACGGATTCCGGCGAGGTGGATGCGGGCGCATTCTTCCGCGCGATAGGGGGCGACGTCCGCGAGCTCCACGACCTGGCGATGGCGGCCTACGTCCACCGCTCACTGGCCGAGGAGATCCCGGCGTGATAGTGAGCTACACGGTCGAGCACGCCATACGCTTCGATTACGAGACGCCCATTCAGACATCGGTGATGACGCTGTACTTGTGCCCGCTTCGCGACCGCGCCCAGACCGTGCATGAGTTCTCGCTGCGCACCGACCCCGAGGGCCGGTTCTTCGAGTTCACCGACCCGTTCGGCAACACAGCGCATTTTCTGGATCGCGCCCGCCCGCACCCGCGCTTCGAGGTGCGGGCGCACTCGCGCGTGGAGGTGGGTCCCTTGGCCTCCGCCCCCGAGGGGCTCGAACCCGGCGCTTCGGAGGCGCTTCGCAGCGCCGTCCGCACGCCCGAGCTCTGGCCGCTGACGCACCCGAGCCACTTCGCTCGCCCGAGTCCCGCGCTCGATAGGTTCGTAGCGAAACACAACATCGCTCTGGGGGACGACCCCCTCGTGGGCGCGCGCGAGCTCTGCGCCAAACTCAACGACGTCTTCGAGTACATACCGGGCCACACCCAGGTGGATTCGCCCATCGAGGACATCCTGGAGACCGGGCGGGGCGTCTGCCAGGACTACGCGCACGTGATGGCCTCGATCATGCGCGGCTGGGGGGTTCCGTGCCGTTACGTGTCGGGTTATCTGGGGCCCGAAGCCGCAGGCGAGGCCACGGGCGAGAGCCACGCCTGGGTGGAGTGCTGGTTTCCGGGCGTGGGGTGGGTCGGCTTCGACCCGACGAACAACACCGAGGGAGACGAGCGCCACGTCCGCGTGGCGGTGGGCCGGGATTACGCGGACGTCCCCCCGAGCCGGGGCGTGTTCCGGGGAAACGGCGACTCGGAGCTCACCACCGAGGTGAAGATAGAGCGGCTTTCGAAAAATCCGGCCTGATGGCGTTGTGTATCGATTGCTCATGACGCGCTTAATCCCCCGGGCTATGGAATCGTTCACCACGAGGGTATCCGAATCATCCAACATCGAGCAGGAGAGGACGAAATGAGAGCATCACCCGGGAAATTCTGTGTCATCATAGCTGTGCTGGCGGTATGCGCGATTCTCGTCGCGGCGGGTGCGAGCGTCGCCCAGGAGGCGAAGCCCTCCGGCTGGTACGTGGGAGCGAGCATCGGGATCAACAAGACCTCCGGGATCGAGCAGGCGGGCCATAACCGGGACAACATCTGCTACCCCGAAGACGACTGCAGCCACCTCGTCGGCGGCGCGCCCGAGGGCTACCGGTGGTTCTACGATCTGGATGCGGACGACGGCGCGGCGCTCGAGATTTCCGTCGGCCGCACCTTCGGCGATTTTCGCCTGGAACTGGGGCTGGCCCAGCGGAAAAACGACGTCGAGCAGAAATTCACCGACATCACCTATCTGGACGGCGCGCGCATCATGGCCCGCCCGGTGAGCAACTATCAAAGCGAGGCCAACGCCAGTATTGACGATCTGACGACGCGCACCCTCTCGCTGAACGCCTATTACGACTTTTCCATCGCGGGAAGCCGCTTCACGCCCTACGTGGGCGCGGGCGTGGGCGTTTCCTTCGTCGAGCTCTCGGGCGTGTATTTCGAGGCGCGCTACTCGTGCAAGAATCCGGCAATGGATTGCGATATGCCCGAGCAGTACGACGGCCGCCAGAACGAGGACCTGACCGACACCGTCTTGTCCGCGCATCTGCACGCAGGTCTTGATTACCGCGCGAGCGATAAGATGCTGCTCGGCCTCAAGCTCACCTACTCCATGGTGGGCGACATGGAGGAAGTCAAAGGCGACTACGACTTCCACCCGGTCCCCGGCATCTCCAACTTCACCACGATCAGCGGCATGAACCACTTCTCCGTGATGCTCGGCGTGAAATACTTCTTCGGCGAGTGATGGGGGGTCTCCTGGAGCGCGATAATGGGAAAGCGGCGCACACGAACCGAGGGTATGACTTATGACGGGAATCTGGACGAACAGCGGCGAAGGATGGGAATGGGGCAAGCCTCGGGCGTTCGAGGATGAAGCCAAACTGCATGAACTCATCAATGAGAACCCGCAATTCCTGCCGCTGAGCGGTTCTCCGCGCCTTGTGGTGCTGGGTTCTGAAATCCAGTTGGGAAATGGATACGCGGACATCCTTGCAGTCGAATCCTCCGGCCGTCCCGCGGTCATCGAGGTGAAGCTCCGCCAAAACCCCGAAGCGCGCAGGGCTATCGTGTCGCAGATTATCGCGTATGCGGCCTTCCTCCAGGGATTCAGTATCGAGGACCTTGAGCGGGGGCCTCTTCACAGGTTTCTTACAGATTCGGGGCATGAATCCATAATTAATGCGGTGAAGGCCGAGGATCAGGAGGGGGCGGTGGATGCCGATTCGTTTACGGCCTCACTGCAGGATCACCTCAACTCAGGAAACTTCCGGTTGGTCCTCGTGCTGGATGACGTTCCGGCTGAACTGGAAAGGGTTGTCGCCTATCTGGATGCGATAACCGTCCAGACGCTGACGATCGACCTGATCACGCTCAAGGTCTATGAAGTAGGTGGCGCACAGGTCGCTCTGCCTCAGCGCGTTTCGCCCGATCTCGGCGCATTTCAACCCTCAGGCGGCTCCAGGTCCGCCGTACCCCGGGGAAGGCTCACCGACGGCACTGCCGCGTTTCGAGCATCATTCGAAGAGACTACAGGTGAGACCCGAGAAATGTTCGATGAATTGATTGCATGGGCGGAAAAATTGGCCTCGTTGCCGAATGTGCGCCTCTCCACTTTCATGGGAGTAGAGGGCAAGCGCTTCACCCTCCTGCCGCGAATCATGCCGGAAAACGCCGGCCTCGTAACCATCTGGAACGATAAGCAACGTCCATCCATCCAGGTCTGGCGATCGATGTTCGAGCGGCGGGCTCCGAAGACGCTCGAATCCGTGGAGCGAGCCGTCGAGCCGGACAGAATCGGGCAGGGGAATACTCTCAAGGAAATCACGCCGAAAATCCTCGAAGCGTTGACGCGGGCGTATCAGGAGGCGACTGGGGACTAAGCCCCCACACCCCCACCCCGCGTTGACATCCCCTTTATCAGCCTCCAGAATGCGCCCGTGCGTCACCGGCTGAATCGATTCTCCGATGAGACGAAAAAGTAGAAGGTGAACCATGAACCGCGACTTCATGCGCTCGCGCGTCCAGAGAGGCCCTCTGGGCGATATCCTCGAAAAGGTCGAAGCGGGGCTGCGCCTCTCCTTTGAAGAAGGCGTGCGCCTCTACGAAGCCGAGGACATCAACGCCGTCGGCTTCCTGGCGAACGTCGTGCGTGAGCGCCTGCACGGCGACCGCACCTATTACAACGTGAACAGCCACATCAACTACTCGAACATCTGCGTGCTGTGGAAGGCGTGCAAGTTCTGCGCGTTCGGCAAGAAGGAAGGCCAGCAGGACGCCTATGCCTATTCGCTGGAAGAAATCTTCAAGATGGCGGAGACGCTGGGCCGGGGCCGCACCGAGTTCCACATGGTGGGCGGCCTGCATCCCGATCTGCCCTTCGACTACTATCTGGAGATGATCCAGGGCATCAAGGAGATTCACCCGCAACTGCACCTCAAAGTCTTCACGGCCACGGAGATCCGATTTCTCGCCGATCACATTGCCAAGATGAGCGTGGAGGAGACGCTGGATCACCTGGTGCGCTCGGGGCTCGGTTCGCTCACGGGCGGCGGCGCGGAGATTTTCGCCGAACCCACGCGCTCCAGGATCTGCAAGGGCAAGCACTCGGGCGAGGACTGGCTCGAAATTCACCGCATCGCCCACAACAAGGGCATCCGCAGCACCTGCACCATGCTCTACGGCCACGTGGAATCGAACGAGGATCGCGTGGACCACATGCTCAGGCTCCGCGACCTGCAGGACGAGACCGGCGGGTTCACCACCTTCATCCCGCTCGCGTTCCATCCCGAGAACACGCAGATGGACGACATCCCCTCCACGGGCGGGATGCTCGACATCAGGAACTACGCCGTCGGGCGCCTTTTGCTCGACAACATTCCCCACATCAAGGCCTACTGGATCATGGTGGGCCAGCCGGTCGCGCAAATCTCGCAGCGCTTCGGCGTGGACGATCTGGACGGCACCGTCGTCCAGGAGAAGATCTACCACATGGCGGGCGCCAAGACGCCGCACGAACTCACCGTGAACGACATCCGCCGCCTCATCCGCGAGGTGGGGCGCGAGCCCATCGAGCGCGACACGCTCTACCGGGAAGTCACGCGCCAGGGAGATCAATGGGCAGTTCACGCCTGAGCACCACCATGAAACTCGGCACCGTTCCCTTCCTGAACGCCAGACCCCTCACGATTGCGCTGGAGGGAAACCCGGCGGTCGAACTCCTCGTCGAACCCCCCTCGAAACTGGCGGAAATGCTTGAGAGCGGAGAGCTCGACGGCGCGCTCGTCTCCTCGTTCGCCCTTTTCGGGATGCGCGGCGCGCGTTTCGCGCCCGGTGTGGGCATCGCGAGCAAAGGCCCGGTGGAGAGCATCCGCCTCTATTGCCGGAAACCGGCTGATTCGCTGCGCCGCGTGGGGCTGGATAGCTGGTCGCTCGCCGCGACGAACATGGCGCGCGTCTATCTGAAACACCGCTGGGGGGCGGAGCCCGAGTTCGTCCCAATCGACCCGATCAAACCACCGCGGGCGGACGAGTCGCTCGACGCCTTCTTGCTCATCGGCGACAACGCGCTGCGCGAACCGCCGGGCGATCACTACGTGCTCGACCTGGGCGAGGAGTGGCAGAATTTCACGGGACTCCCCTTCGTGTATGCGCTCTGGGTGTTCCGTCAGGGGGCGGGAAACGCCGAGGCCGCAGCGCTGCTTCAGAACGCGAAAAAAGAGGGCGTCGGACGGATAGAGGAGATCGTGAACGGCGCGCTTCCGCCCGGCGTCGACAGGAACACGGCGTGGTGTTATCTCACCGAGTGCATCCGCTACGACGTGGGCGACGAGGAACTGGAGGGCCTGGGGCGTTATTATCATCTTCTCGTCGAGGACGGCCTTGTGTCCGATGGCTGGGAGCCCCGCTTCGTCGATGAGGTGGTAGCACACGTGGAGGTAGTGGAAAACTCAGCCTCCAAGGAGGACGACATGAGTGATGACCTTTGCTTCACGAGCATTCACGATCTGGCGGGGATGATTCGCAAGAAGGAAATCTCCCCTGTCGAGGTGGCGGAAGCGCACCTTAGGCGCATCGAGGCGGTGAACCCCAGGCTGTTCGCCTACCAGACGGTGACGGCCGAACGCGCCATGGAAGCGGCGAAGTCCGCCGAGGCCGAGATAGCCGGTGGCCAGTGGCGCGGCCCCATGCACGGTGTTCCTTACGGGGCGAAGGACATTATCGAGACGGCGGGCGTGCTCACCACCCATGGTTCTTCCTTTCACCGTGACAACGTGCCCCGCGAGGATGCGGAGATTATCAGGCGCTTGAAGGACGCGGGCGCCGTCATGCTCGGCAAGACGGTCACGCACGAGTTCGCCGCGGCGGCGGTGAGCATCAACCCGCACTACGGCACCGTGCGAAACCCCTGGGACACCGAGCGCATCGTCGGCGGTTCGAGCGGCGGCTCTGGGGCGGCGTGTGCGGCGGGGCTTGCGCCCGCGGCCATCGGTACGGATACGGGCGGCTCCATCAGAAACCCCGCTTCCCTGTGCGGGGGGGTGGGCTTCAAGGCGACCCACGGCCGGGTGAGCATTCGGGGCATCTGCCCCAACGCCCTGAGTCTCGACCATGCGGGGCCCATGACGCGCACGGCGCGCGACGCAGGAATAATGCTTCAGGCGGTGGCGGGCTATGACGCCCGGGATTCCAAGTGCCAAAATATCCCCGTTCCCGACTACACCGCGAGTATCGAGGACGGCGTGCGCGGGAGCCGCATCCTCGTCTGCCCTGATTTTCACGGTCATGCCGAGGTGGATTCGGAGGTCACGGCGGCGTTCGAGGCGGCGGTGGAGGTGTTCCGCGCCTTGGGTGCTGTGGTGGAAGAGGTATCCTTCGCGCACCACCAGAGGCTCATGGATTTCTTCCCCCTCATCTCGGGGCCTGAGTTCAGCGAGTTCCACAGGCCGTTTTTCGAAGAAAACCCGGATGGCTACGGGGATGACGTGCGCGAGCGCATTGAGTGGTCGCTTCAGATCGCGCCGGATGATTACGTGCGCGCGATGAGAGAACGTGTTCTGGCCCAGCGCGAGGTCGCCGCGTTCTTTGAAGGCGCCGACGCCCTCATCCAGCCCGCCATGCCCTGCGTCGCCCCGCCGATAGAGACGCTCACCGTCCGGATGAACGGACGCGACGTATCTTACAAGAACATCCACAGGCCGTTTCTCGCGCCGCACAACGCCACGGGCTTCCCGGCGCTCGTCACGCCGATGGGCCGGAATTCGGAGGGCATGCCGACCTCTCTCCAGATCGCGAGCGGCCCCTGGCGCGAGACAGACGTCCTGCGCGTGGCCCACGCCTATGAAGAAGCGACGCCCGAACTCAGGAACGAACGGCCCCCCGTGGGGGCGTGAAACTTTTCATCGCCTAAAGGACAAAAGAGTCGGCCAAAGGGCCAAAGTGGCGAAACGAAAGGAGAAATACCTTGCCGAAAGCGCGCGTGAACGGAATCGACATCAACTACATCGAACGAGGCGAAGGAACGCCGCTTTTGCTGGTGCACGGGTTCCAGAACTCTCACTTCTCCTTCACGCCCCTCATCGACTGGCTGGCGGATCGCTTCCATGTGTACGCGCTCGATCTGCGCGGCCACGGCGATTCGGACAAGCCGCGCGGCCCCTACACCATCCAGACCTTCGCGGATGACGTCGTGGGTTTTCTGGACGCCTTGGGCGTCGAGCGCACCGATTATCTCGGCCAGAGCATGGGCGGGCGCACGGGCACCATGGTGGGGATTCAGCATCCAGATCGCCTGAGCCGCCTCATGCTCTCCGCCGCATCCGCAGGCCCGCCATCGGGCGCGTACCGGCAGATGTTCGAGGAGAACCTTCAGGTGGCCGAAACCGAAGGGATGGAAGCGCTGCACGAATACAAGCTGCGCCGGGACGAAATCCCCGAGAGCCTGCGCGAGGGTCCCCTGGCCGAGGAGTACAGGGAGCGGTACCTGAAGAACACGCCGCAGACGTTCGCCGATACCGCGAACGCGCTGTTCACAATGCCGGTATTAAAGGACGAGCTGCACAGAATCTCCGTACCCACCTGGGTGTGCCACGGGGAGAACGATGCGGGGCCCATCGATTTCAGCGAGGTGTATGCGAAGGGCGTGCCCGATTGCACGACTTCCATCATCCCCGATGCGGGCCACAGCGTCTTCTGGGATCAGCCGGGAGCCTTCATCGCGCAGATGGAAATATTCCTGGAGAAAAACCCCCTCTGAGCCGCCTGCCTGGAGATTGGTTTCATGGCTTCTGATGCGTCTGCCCCGGCCTCATCCGTCGAACACTGGCGCAGGCGCATGAGCCTTGGCTCCGGCTGCGTTCTTTTCCTCTTTCTCATCACCCATCTTTTGAATCACACCCTGGGTCTGGCCTCGCTCGCTGCGATGGACGCGGGCAGATTCTGGTTCCTGGGGTTCTGGCGAAGCGTCCCCGGCTCGGTGCTCTTTTATAGTTCGCTCATCCTGCATACGGCGCTTGCGATGTACGGCCTGTTTGGCCGCCGTAGCCTCAGGATGCCGCTCTGGGAGGGGGCCCAGATCGTTCTGGGCCTTTCCATCCCGCTGTTCATGATCTCACACGTCGTGGGCACGCGCCTGGCCCATGAGTGGTTCGGCACGCTGGATACCTACGAGCGCCTGATGTTCCTCTATTGGGAGCGCTCGCCCGACGTGGGCTTGAAACAGACGATTTTTCTGCTCATCGCCTGGACGCACGCCGGCGTGGGCCTCCACTACTGGCTGAGGCTCAAGCCCTGGTATTCGAAGTGGTTTCCGGCCTGTCTGTCCGTCATGGTGCTGGTCGCGGCCTTATCGCTGGCGGGCTTCAGCCAGGGCGGGCGCGAGGCGGCGCGGCTCTCGGCGGATGCGGAGTGGCGGCGCGGGATGCTCGCCCGAACCGGGATGCCCGACCGCGCGCAAAGAGAAGAACTCCACCTCGCGCGCGACGCGCTCTGGTGGGGCTATCTGGGACTGGTCGCGCTGGTGTTCCTCGCGCGGGGAGCGCGCTGTGCGCGGGAGCGGATGCGCAAGACGTTTCGCGTCGCATACGCGGGCGGACGGGAGGCCGTGGCGCCGGTGGGCTCCACCGTGCTGGAGGCGAGCCGCGCCGCAGGCGTCCCGCATGCTTCGGTTTGCGGGGGGCGCGGGCGGTGCTCCACTTGCCGGGTGAAACTGCTGGGCGGGGCGGATGCCATACCACCCGCGCAGGTTGAGGAGCAGCGCGTCCTGGAGCGCATCAAGGCCGCGCCCGACGTCCGCCTGGCGTGCCAGTTGCGGCCGGGGGCGGACCTCTCGGTCCTGCTCATGCTGCCCGCAGGTGCGGACGCGGCGCAGGGCTTTGCGCAACGCGGCTACGCCACAGGACAGGAGCGCGGAGTGGCCGTCCTGTTCGCCGACTTGAGGGGCTTCACCCGCATCGCCGAGAAGAAACTCCCCTACGACGTCGTTTTCTTCCTCAACTGCTACTTCGAGGCGATGGGTGAGGCGATCACCAAAGAGGGGGGACTCATCAACCAGTTCGTGGGAGACGGCGTCATGGCGCTCTTTGGTGTGGAGGAGGGTCCTGAGGAGGGCTGCAGGCAGGCCTTGGCGGCGGCCTGCGCCATCGTGGACGCGCTCGACGGGATGAGCAAGACGCTTGCCGATGAACTCGAAGAGCCTCTTCGCGTCGGCGTCGGAATACACACCGGCCCCACCGTGGTGGGCGAGATGGGCCGGGGCGTGGCGAAGTATCTCACGGCGGTGGGCGATACGGTGAACACGGCCAGCCGCCTTCAGGATTTGACGAAGGAATACGGCTGTCGGCTCGTCATCTCCTCTCTGGTCGCGGAGCGCGCAGGGGCGGACGTCTCCGCCTTTCCCGCGCACCAGATCGAAGTGAGAAACCGCGCAGCACCTCTCACCATCCGCGCCATCGAGAATCCCCGCGATGTCGCTCTTGGGCGGGGGAACGACTCGCATCGCCGGTTCCATCTGTTGACCTGATCGCGGCTCTCCCGCATTATTCCCAGGGCTTGAGATAACCTTGAGGAAACCCATGACCACGGCGACGACGGCGTTCTACGAGGCGATTGAAAAGGCGGCGGCGGGCGAGCGCCTCTCTTATGAGGAAGGCCTCGCCCTGCTCGAAGGGGACGACCTCGTCGCCCTGGGCGCCGCGGCGGACGACTTGCGCGCGCGGCTGCACCCCGAGGGCTACGCCACCTATTGCGTGGACAGGAACATCAACTACACGAACGTGTGCGACGTCTACTGCACCTTCTGCGCGTTCTACCGTCCGCCGGGCGATCACCCGGAAAGCTACATCCGCACGCGCGACGAGATAAGACAGAAACTCGATGAGCTCTACGCCGTGGGAGGCCGCCAGATCCTGCTCCAGGGGGGGCATCACCCCGACCTCCGGATCGAATGGTACGAGGAGCTCTTCTCCTGGATGAAGAGTGAGTTTCCGGACCTCCATCTCCACGCCTTGAGTCCGCCCGAGATTCACCACATCGCCCGGCTCGAGGACATGCCTTACGAGGTGGTGCTCACGCGCCTGAATGCTGCGGGCTTGGATTCCGTGCCGGGCGGCGGCGGCGAGATTCTGGTCGACCGCGTGCGCGACAAGATTTCGCGGCTCAAAGTCGACACGGAAGGCTGGCTCGGGGTCATGCGCGCCGCCCACAACCTGGGCATCCGCTCCAGCGCCACGATGATGTTCGGCCACGTGGAAACCGATGCCGAACGGGTCGAACACTTACACCGCCTGCGCAAACTCCAGGACGAGACGGGCGGCTTCACGGCCTATATCTGCTGGACGTTCCAGAACGACGGCGCGGCGCCGCTCAAGGCCCAGACGGTGGGCAGCAGCGAATATCTCAGGATGCTGGCCATCAGCCGCCTCTATCTGGACAACATCGCGAACTTCCAGTCCTCCTGGGTGACGCAGGGCATGAAGATAGGCGAGATATCGCTCCACTACGGCTGCAACGACATGGGTTCCACCATGCTGGAGGAAAACGTGGTGAGCGCTGCCGGCACCACCTACGCCCTGAACGAGGACGACCTCCACCGCATGGCGCGAAACGCCGGCTTCACGCCCAGGCGGCGCAACTTCTTCTACGAACTGATCTAGTAACGCCTTTCCCGTGACGACGGAATCGCCCCGAACGCCCCAAAAGCAGAAGATGGAGCTTTGGGTGGCGGACCTGGTCTGTCCGGTGGCCGGGCCGCCCATCCGGCGCGGCGCTGTCCTGACCTCCTCCGGCCGCGTTTTGGCTGTTGGAGAAGAAGCATTCGTACGCCCTGCGGAACCCGTGGCCGAAGAGCGCGACTTCGGGCGCGCTATCCTGATTCCCGGCCTCGTCAACGCGCACACGCATCTCGAACTCTCGGGCCTCAAGCGAAAGCCCGGCCCGATGGAGGATTGGATAATCTCCCTCGTGCGCGAGATGAGGGGCTGGCCCGCGCATCTGTTTCTGGCTTCGGCGCAGATCGGCGCCGCAGCGAGCCTGGCGGCGGGCGTCACTTGTGTGGGCGACGTCTCGACTTCGGGAGAGAGCGCCACGGCGATAGCGGGCGCCGGGATGCGCGGCGTGGTGTTCCACGAGATGCTGGGGCTCGACCCTGCGCGGGCGGATGAGGTTCTGGCGGAAAAAATGAAGGCGTGTGACCTGTTTCCCGAATATAAGGGCCTCATACCGGACGCCGTGCGGCATGGGCTGAGTCCCCATGCGCCCTACAGCGCATCGCTCGCTCTTTACCGCGCCGTGCGCGATGAGGCGAGATCGAGAGGCTGGCCCGTGGCGACGCACCTGGGCGAGAGCATGCATGAGGTCGAATTCCTGCAAGACGGCGGCGGCGCGCTCGCGAGAGTCCACCATGAGTTGAACGGTCAGCTTCACGGCTTCAAGCCCTCGGGTCTTCGCCCCGCCGCCCATCTCGATCTCACGGGCGCGCTGGGTGGCTTAACCCTCGCCGTTCACGCGAACCAGACGAACCCCGAAGACTGGACGCTGCTCAGGAAGAACAGGGTGTGCGTCTGTCTTTGTCCGCGCTCGGCGCGTTTTTTCGAGCACCCCTTCGCCGATGCGGCGCGCATGCGCGAGGCGGGTCTGGAGCTTTGCCTGGGAACCGACAGCCTGGCGAGCAGCCCCTCCCTCTCGCTCCTGGACGAGGCCCGCGCCCTTCGCGAGGCGGACGTGGAGATAGGTGATAGCGAACTGCTCGATATGTGCACGCGCGCGGGCGCCGAGGCGCTCGGCTTCGATAACCTGGGCGTCCTGAAGCCCGGCGGCGCGGCCGATTTCTGCGTCGTCTGTCCGCCTCGCGGCACGGGCGGGTTTAACCTGGGCGATGTGTTCGACCCGGGCGCGTTCGTCGTCTGCACCGTCACGAACGGGGAAGTCCGCTACGAGGTGCCGAGCGGTTGATGCTTTTTCGCAGCATTCGCACGGACGCGGAATGCGCGCCGGTATCCTGTGTGGTATAAACCCGAAAAATTTTCGTGCTCAACGCATCTTTTCACATACGAGGCGAGAGGCCTCTCAGGGAGAATGAGTATCCATGGCGAGAAAATTACCGAATTTCGATAATTCCAACTGGAAGACCCGCAAGGCCCGCTACGACGTGGCCGAGGCGAGCATCGGCCGCGTGCTGACTGTCCGCATGGCGCCGGGGGATGATCTGTTCGGCACGACGCTCAAGATATGCCAGGAGAAGAATGTGAAGGCGGGCGTCATCCTGAGCGTGGCGGCGAGCCTGCAGAAGGCGGTGCTCAGAAACGTCTGGCAGTTCCCCGACCCGTTCCCCATCAACGACGAGTGCCGCATCTTCACGCCCATAGGCGGCCCGCTCGAACTCCTGCAGATGAGCGGCAACATCACGCAGACTGAGGCGGGCGAGCCCTACCTCCACGCCCACGTCACCATCTCGATGGGCCGTCCCGAGGCGACGTGCTTCGGCGGACACCTGGTGGAGGGGTGCACCATCTTCAGCACGTGCGAGATGGTCATCGCCGAGTTGGCGGACATCTCCTTCATGCGCCTGATGGACAAGCACACCCGCGTGGGCGAGGTCTTCGGCATCGAGACGAACGGGAAATCCGACGCCGCGATCAAGAAAGAGATCACCAAGCGCAAGTCGCGTCCCAAGCCCAAGGGCGTGCGGTAGATTGTAAGAGAATCATCCGAGTCGAGTTTCGAGGGGCCGCTCCGCCGGGGGCGGCCTCTTTTTTTGAGCGAGCCACGCTAGAGGGGATTGTTGAAAAAGCTCTGATTTCGTGATTCGGCGTGTGTAGTCGACCGGGGAGTGCTTACGGATTTTGTTTTTGTCGGCATGCGCTGGAATGACGGCCCAAAACGAATCACATGCGCCCACAGGTGGTCGCCCGATTGGCCGGAAAGAACGAAGCAGTGGTGTAGGGGTCGCATAAATGCGACCCGTGATTTGATATTCGCCATTTTGGGGTTATGGACGCGTTTTGGGTGGGGGAATTGCCGATGAGCGTTGTTTTGGTTCGTCCGCATGGGTCGCATATATGCGACCCCTACAAGTCGACCCCTCTCCCCTCAAGTGGGGAGTCATTTGATAAGCGTATTTCGATAGAGAAATCAATCCTCTGTTATTGAGGGACCTTTCCAATTCCCCCTACAGCCAGCGGCGCACGCTCTGGCAGTATACGCCGTATTCCTCGCCGAATTTCTCCGCGAGGTAGTCCTCCTCGCGCGCGATGATGGCCACCTGCACTGTGGCGAGGAGCGGCGCGCCCAGAACGAATATCCACAAGTTGTTGAGGAAAATTCCGAGTCCCAGAAAGAGGCACATGTAGCCGAGATAGATAGGATTCCGCGAGAAGCGGTAGGGCCCCTCCGTGATGAGGGCGTGCGTGGGCTTGTTCGTCTCATGGTTCGTGCGGGTGTCCCTGTAGCAGACGAGGGAGGTCGAATTCAGGACGGCGCCTGCAATCACCAGCCCGACCCCGAGCGTGAAGCGCACGTTCTCCGGGAAGGCGTAGGTGGGGAACAGGGTGTCGAAGCCCACGCCCATGATGAAGTACATCACGAAATACCAGCCCGGCTTGATGGGTATCTCAGGGCGGTCCTCAGGCTCCTCCCCCTGGGGTTCGGGGCTTTTGTCCTTCCAGGGCATGAGCTTGTTCGGGTCGTCGAAATCCGTGAATCGCTTGAACCAGTCTTTCATCCGCTAAGTCTCTAGGAGTCGCTTTGGTTGCGGGAAGCCTTGTAGCGCTGGTTCATGCTCTGGGCGACCCCCGCCATGACGGCGGCTGTCAGGTCGAATGCGGCGTCGAGCGTCTCTTCGGAGAGGCCCGCTTTCCCGGCGTCCGCCAGGCGGCGGTCCACTCACGGCTGGCAGTTGCGCAAGATGGCGATGGCGAGGCCCATCAGGATTTTCTCGCGGTCGGTGAGCAGGTCCACTTTATGGGCGTCGCGGTAGAACTGGCGAAAATCGGCGCGCTCCGTCATTTTTTCTCCTCTCGGGTGGCGAACGGTGGAATCGCTGGATTATAAGGGGGCGTATGCGCATTCTCAATCATTCGTGGGCTTCTGGCGCCTTTCATAAAAAAGGATGAATAAATGGATTTGGGACTTCACGGTAAAGCCGCCATCGTCACCGGTGGAAACTCTGGCCTCGGCCTCGCGGTCGCCAGGGAACTCGCGGGGGAGGGCTGCGACGTATGTATCTGCGCCCGGAACGAGGAGCGTCTGGCGGCGGCCAAGCAGGAAATCCAGTCGGTCTCGGAAGGCGTGGTGCGCGCGGTGCGCTGCGACGTGAGCAAGGCGGAAGAAATCGCCGCCGTGGTGGAGGAGACGGTTGCCCTTTTCGGCACGGTCCACATTCTCGTGAGCAACGCAGGGGTGAGCACGACAAAGGATTTTCTGGATGTCGAGCGCGCGGACTGGGATTACTCCATGAGCAGCATTCTCTTCGCGGCGTCGGAGTTCAGCCGTCTGGTGATCCCCTACATGCAGAAGCAGAAGTGGGGCCGCATCATCATGACGGGCTCCACGAGCAGCCGCCAGCCAAGGCCCCGCCGCGTGGTGTCGAACGCCTCCAAGGCGGCGCTGCTCAATTTCACGAAATCACTTGCGGGCGAGTTCGTGCGCGACGGCATACTGGTGAACATCGTGAACCCGGGGCGCTTCAACACCCACTGGCCCGAGCGCGTCGCGAATATGGCGGCGGAGAGCGGTCGCACCGAAGAGGAAGTCTACGCCGAGATAACGAAGGACATCGCCATCGGCCGCCTGGGCGAGGCGGAGGAATTCGCGGCGGCGGTGGCCTTTCTCGCAAGCGAGCGCGCGAGCTACATCACTGGCGCCGCTCTTCAGGTAGACGGAGGCGAGATGTATTCGATCTGATGGGCAGCATAGTGTGCATCCGCCTTCTTGCGGGCGCGTGGAATATCCGTGCATAAAATGTGGACAAGGTGTGGAATTGCTCATAAATTTATCAAGCTACCCATCAGGCTCGCCTGGTGGTCCCCGTTGCCCTGCGGCGCGGGGATTTTTTTGGGGGGTGGGGTATTACATACTTGGATTGGCCATGCCCTCCTGACAAGGGGGGTAGGGGGGTGCTTTCAAAAGGCTAGGGCGAAACCCGCCGCCGCCCTCATTCCGAGCAAGCATCTCGAATCCTCATCCTGAGTAGGCGCGCAAGCGCCGTATCGAAGGATGGGGGCACATCTCTCCGGCGCGGCAGTAAACTTCGCCCTTCGATACGCGGCTTCGCCGCTACTCAGGGTGAGGCGGAGTGGCGGCCTACCGGACAAAGTGATGGGAAAGATCGCCAGGAAAGTTTGGGATTCGTTACGTCACCGCCGCCGCGAACTGAAACCCCGCCCAGACGGCGAGGAGACACCCGGCGACCGAGAGCGCCACGTAGAGCGCCGCCAGGAGCCAGTCGCCTTCCTGGAACATGAGGAGGGTTTCGAGGCTGAAGGCGGAAAACGTGGTGAACCCGCCCAGGAGTCCTATCATCGTGAACAGGCGGACCTCCTCGCTGAACAACTCCCTCGCGACGAGCAGTTCGTAGGTGCACCCGATGATGAACGAGCCGATGATGTTGGCCGCCAGGGTGCCGAAGGGCCAGTCTGCGCCCAGCGATCGCTGCACGAAGAGCGCCAGTCCGTATCGAAGCGCGCTGCCGATTGCGCCGCCGCCCGCCACCAAAAGCCAGTTCAACAGAAGCTCCTTTCCACCGGGATGAATCCGCACCGCCTTGATCTCCCGAAAAATGACACCATTGCGCATACGGCGCAAGAGTTTCACGGCCCCCCGCTTTTCGAGCGCGTCCACCTTCTCTAAAATGAGCGCATGGACAAGACGAGCGTAGACACCACTCAAAAAGACTGGAAGGCGCAGCTGGAAGATGAACTGCGCGAACTCGCAGAAGCCAACCTGCGCCGGGGTCTGCGCACCGTCGAGGGGATGCAGGGCCCCACCATGCGTTATGGCGGGAGGACCCTCATCAACCTCTCGAGCAACAACTACCTGGGTCTCGCCAACTTTCCTGCGATCATCGAGGCGTCCGTCGAGGCCGCGCGGGCCTCGGGCGCGAGCGGGGCCGCCTCCCCGCTCATCTCTGGCCACATGGCCGCCCACGAGGAATTGGCGCGCGCGCTGGCCGCCTTCAAGCGAAAGGACGCCGCGCTCCTCTTCGGCTCGGGGTTTCTGGCGAACTTAAGTTTGATCACCGCCCTGGTCGGTGAGGGAGACGCCGTTTTCAGTGACGCGTTAAACCACGCGAGCATCGTGGACGGCTGCCGGCTCTCCCGGGCGTGCGTCCACGTCTACCCCCACGCGAACCTAAACCGCCTGGAAGACGCTCTCAAGAATCCCCGGGCGCGCCGGAAGCTCATTGTGACGGACGGCGTCTTCAGCATGGACGGCGATCTGGCGCCGCTGCCCGGTATCTGCGACCTCGCGGATAAATATGGCGCGATGCTCGTGGTGGACGACGCGCACGGCACGGGGGTCATCGGGAAGGGCGGCAGGGGGAGCGGCGCTTATTTCGGTGTGGAAGACGGCGTATCGGTGTCCATGGGCACGCTGGGCAAGGCGCTCGCCTCATACGGCGCGTTCGCGTGCGCCGATTCCGAGGTGATCGATTACCTCGTCAACAAGGCGCGGCCCTATATCTACTCGACCAGCCCGCCGCCCGCCGTGGCCGCTGCCTCCCGCGCTGCCCTTCGCGTCGTGGAAGGCGCCGAGGGGGAGCGCCGCCGGGAGAATCTGGCGGACTTGTGCGCGCGCTTCCGCGCGGGGCTTCGCTACATCGGGGTTCGCGTGAGCGAGCAGCCTCCCGGGGCGGAGATTCCGATTTTCCCCATCATCATCAAGGACACGGAAAAAACGCTGGCGCTCGCGGAATACCTGATGGAGGCGGGCGTTTACCTGCTCGCCATCCGCCCGCCCACCGTGCCCGAGGGAACGAGCAGGCTCAGGGCCACCCTCATGGCGACGCACACCGAGGCGCAGATTGACCGGACGCTCGACGCCCTGGAGTCGGGGTTGAAAAAGCTGAGTATCGCCTAGTCGATTTCCACGATTACGTTGCCTACCGCTTCACTCGCTTCCACGGTCTCGTGCGCGCTTGCGAGTTCATCGAGCGGGAAACGCTCGGCGATGTGGTGTGTGAGCGCGCCTGCGTCCAGCGCGCGGGTGATGTCCGCCGCCGCGTGGAGCAGAGCCCCCGGCGGACAGCAGTGGACCATCACGAGTCTGATGGTGATGTTGTTCAGCATGAGTTCGTAGTGGGGAAAGCGTGGGTTGCGGTCCCCCATCGAGGAATAAGATGTGATCACGCCGCCGACCTTCAGGATTTTGTAGTTCGTCTCCCAGTTCACCCCTAAATTCACGTCCACAACGCGGTCCACGCCCGCGCCGTCCGTGATCGCAAGCACCTTTTCAGCAACGTCTTCTTCGCGGTAGTTGATGATGTACTCAGCGGAAGACGCACGCTCCGCCTTGGCGTCCGAACTCACCGTGGCGATCACGCGCGCTCCCGCCCATCTGGCGATTTGCACGGCGTAGACGCCCACGCGGCCCGCGCCGCCCGTCACCAGCACCGTCTTGCCCTCGATGGGGCCGTCCGCGAACAGGCATCGATGCGCCGTCATGGCGGGAATGCCGAGGCACGCCCCTTCTGCGAATGTGGTTCCCTCCGGCAGGCGGACCAGAAACCTCTCGGGCAGGCAGACGTACTGCGCCGAGGTGCCGAACGCGCGTTTGTAGCGCGCGTTGTAGACCCATACGCGATCGCCGACTTCATACCCGCTCGCGCCAGGTCCTGATTTGTCCACGACGCCCGCGCCGTCGTTGTGGGGGATGGTCCTCGGGAAATCGGGAAAGTGCTCGAAATAGCCCCAGTCCTCGGTTCCCTGGCCGCCGCGGCGCTTGCAATCCGTGGGGTTCACGCCCGATGCGTGAAGCCGCACCCTGATTTCGCCTGCGCCGGGTTCGGGCCTCGCCATCTCGCCGACTTCGATGACCTCGCGCGCCCCGCCCTTGCGTTCGTACCAGCCTGCCCGCATCACTTACGCTCTCCTTTGCCTGCCTTACCCGTGGGTGACCGAAACGCCCAGGTAGACGACGATGAGGGCGAGGATCAGATTGATGAGGAGCCAGGTCTTGCGCTGCGCCTTCATGCCCCCGAAGCCCTTCGGGATGGTGAGCGCGACGCCTATGAAGATGATGACGAGCGCCAGGACGATCTTCACGATCAGCGACCCCGGAATGGCGAGGCCGCTCCGCACGAGGCGGGTGAGGTGGTGAAACCCCGTCAGTATCAGGATCAGGAACGAGCCGTGGAGTATCGGGATGAAGCGTTTCTGGATTTTCGCCATGAACGGCCCTCGCTCCGCCTCGGGCAGATCCGCCGCAGTGGGGATGACCACGAAGCGAAGAAAGGCCACGCCGCCGACCGCCAGAATCGCGCTCAGCACATGTAGGGTCGTGATGATGATGTTTCCCGTGCTGTATCCCATAAGACGCACTCCCGTAGATGATGAGTAATTTTTTTGCTTAGGCCGTGTCCTCTCCCAGCAGAACGAGGACGCCGGAATACTGGTGGAGGTGATCGATTTTCCCGATGGGCGCTATCTCGGAACCCGTAAAAAACCCCGCGACGGGCAGCCCGCGCATCTTCTCCCGGATCGCCATGGCGTCCACCTCCTTCTCTCCGTAGAGGGAGCTGCCACGGCCCGCGCAGTTGAAATAAAGGCCGAACGCGCGCGCGTCCGCTTCTTCTGTGGCGCCGAAGCGCCGGGATCCTTTTTCCAGCATCGTGCGGAGGTCCTCACGCGCGCGCGAACCGTCCCGTTTGGCGAAGGTGATGGCCTGGCCTGTTTTCACCGGCGTCGGCAGCGCGATGATGCCCCGCTCTTCGTCCGCGCCCACGATGGGCCGCACGATATATTCGCCGTGGTCGAGCATCACCTTGTCCGGATCTCCCGGTATGCCGATGAACAGGTTCATGGCGGCGAACTGGATGTTCTCCATCCATTCGGGGCCCGCCGCCTCGGCGAAGGCGTCGTAGGCGCGCTCGCCGGAAATCTCCCAGACGACGTTATCCTCCGCCCGGGTGATGAGCCTGGGCTCGCCCACCGGTAGATAAGCCTGTGATATTCCAATAAACCGCCTGGGCGCACCCGCGAATACGACGCCCGAGACGGCGTTTGTCTGCATCTGACCGTCCAGGAACTGAAATGTTTTCCCCGCCGAGCCGTCCTCGGCGGCGCCGCCCCCCACGATGATGGCCTCCTCACCCAACTCCTCGTGAATTCCCTCGAAAAGCGCGTCGGCCTGGAGGTGATAGCTGTCGGGCATGATGACGACAAGGGGTGGATTCTCGTGAGAGAGTGCGTCTCCCAGCTCTTTTTTCGCCGCCCGGCCGATGGCGCGCCCGCATTCTGATGGCGCGTCGCCAAGGCCCTCGACCAGAAAAGGCGCTGCGGGCGGGGCGTCGCCGCCGACCGCCAGAACCGAGATGCCCGGCGTCCGCTCGATTTCGCCCTGCGCCGTCATGACGCCGAAGCCCGTGCAGCCGACGACCCTTGCGCCGCCTGTCCCCTCGGCGACTGCGGCGACCACCTCGGGCCATCTGCTCAGGTGTCCCGGTGTCGCGAACAGGAAAACGAGGGAGGCGGCGTCGATCTTCGCCTCCGCCATGGCTTCTTCTATCGCTTCGCGCGCGGCGGTGGCGGAATCGGGATTGGAGGAGAGGCCGCTCCCCGCGCGCGTCATGGCGTTTCCTCACGCGTCAGGGCGCCCGGCGGCCCGTTCGTGTGGAGTCTGGGTTCGCTCACCGCCTGCACGTCATCGGCGGTGAGGCCTTCGGCCACTTCCCTTAAGATGGGTCCATCCGGCGTGAACTCGATGAACGCGATGTCGGTGAACAGCTTGGTGACGACCTGCCGCGCGGTGAGGGGATAGGTGCAATCTTCGAGGAGCTTCAGGCCGCCGTCTTTCATGGTGTGGGTCATGATGGCGTAGACCTCGCGCGCGCCCGCCGCCAGGTCCATCGCGCCGCCGATGCCGCCTTTGCCCAGTCCCGGCACCGTCCAGTTCGCCAGATCGCCCTGGGCCGAGACCTGCAGCGCGCCCATGATGGCGATGTCGATGTGACCGCCGCGTATCATGGCGAAGGCGTCGGCGTGTCCGAACACGGATGCGCCCGGTAGCGTGGTGATGGGTTCACGCGAGGCGTTGATGTAGTCCTTGTCCTCTTCGCCGGGCTCCGGCCTCGGGCCCGCGCCGATGATTCCGTTTTCGGCCATGAACATCACGCCGCGCCCGGCTTCCACGTAATTGCCCACCAGCGTAGGGATGCCGATGCCTAAGTTCACCACCGCGCCGTCGGGCAGTTCCGCCGCCACGCGCCGGGCGATGTCGGCCGGCTTGAGGGCGCAGTTCTCAAGTTTCGGATCGGAGGCCAAGGTCTTCTCCTCTTACGACTCTTTGCACGTATATCGAAGGTGTATGCACGCTCTCTGGCGCGATGACGCCGGGGTCCACGATTTCCTCCACCTCGACGATGGTGAGCGGAGCCGCCGTCGCCATGACGGGGTTGAAGTTCGCCGCCGTGCCCCGGTAGGTGAGGTTTCCCGTGCTGTCGGCCCGGTGCGCCTTGATGATCGCGACGTCGCCCGCCAGGGGATGTTCGAGAACGGTCTCACGTCCGTTGATCGTGCGGGTCTCTTTGCCCTCGGCCGCCTGCGTGCCGACGCCGGTGGGCGTGTAGAAGGCGGCGATGCCCGCGCCCGCCGCCCGGATTCTCTCGGCCATGGTCCCCTGGGGTAGCTGTTCGAGTTCGATTTTTCCCTCGAGGAACAGTTCTCTGAACACGAACGCGCTCCTGTGGAAGGCGTAGCTGCAGATAATTTTCCGCACCTTCCTCTGCCGGAGCAAAACGGCGAGGCCGCGCTCGCCGAAACCCGCGTGGTTGGTGACGACGGTCAGGTCGCGCGCGGGATGATCGGCCATGGCGACCAGGAGATTTTCCGGGATGCCCGCGCCGCCGAACCCGCCCAGCAGAATGGTGGCGCCATCGGGTATATCGGCGATGGCGGCTTTGGAAGATGGATACACCTTATCGGAGGTCAAATCGTCGTTCTCTTTGTTGAGGGAAAATCCATACAGCTTGGTTCCGTGCGAATTTCAATCTATTTATGAGGCATCGACCCGAAAAAATCCAGGCGGACCCAAGGCTTGCCTCAGGCCTTTCTGTGCCATAGAGTGCGGATTCATTTTTGCCGGGTGTGGGTTTCATTTTTTCGAGGAGTGCGTTGTGGCGAGGCAGCCCAGGCGAGCGCCGGAAACGGAAACGAAGAACATGGCGGGCCTGTATCTCTATTTCTCGGTCTTTCTCTCGGGCGGCTCGATTCTCGTCATGGAGATCGCGGCGGGACGCGTGCTCGCCCCTCACTTCGGCAACACGCTCTACACCTGGACCTCGATGATCGGCATCATCCTGGCCGCGCTGAGCCTCGGCTATTCCATCGGCGGGAGGCTCGCGGATCGCAAGCCGTCTACGAAGCTGTTCTTCCTGCTCATGCTGGGCGGCGCGGGCCTCGTGGCCCTGGTGCCGGCCCTGCGGGGGATTCTGCTGCCCGCGATGGAAGAGGGCCTGGGCCTGCGCTCGGGGCCGGTGTTCGCCGGTCTTTTGCTCTTCGCCGCTCCGGGTTGCGTGCTCGCCACGCTGACGCCCTTCGCGGTGAAGCTCGCAGCCAGAGGAGTGGGGAGCCTGGGGGCGGTGACGGGCAACCTCTTCACCTGGTCCACGGTCGGGAGCATCCTCGGCACGTTCGCGACGGGCTTCGTCTTCATTCCCTTCTTCGGGCTGAACGGCATCTTCCTGACGACGGCGGGCGCGCTTGCGCTGACGGCGCTCTTCGGGCTCTACCTCAGCGGTGACCTCGCCAGTTTGTTCTCGAAGCGAAACGCGCGGGCGAACCTGCTTCTCGGAGCGTTCGTGCTCGCCTCGATGGGGACTGGCGCCGCGTGGCTGGGCGTCATCCCCGGCGTGGATAAAGATACGATTTGGGTGCGCGAGAACATGTACCACATGATTCGCGTGTTCGAGAGGGCCGAAGCGGACGGCGCGCGGGTTCGCGAGATGTACCTGGATCATCAGCCTGAGGGGGCGATGGTCCTGGACGACGACAGAAAGTTTTTCTACGAATACACCCGTTTTCTGGAGTTGGGGCCGCTGTTCGCGCCCCACATGAAGCGCGCGATCTTTATCGGCGGCGGCGCCTTCACGATGCCCAAGGCCCTTCAACTCATGAAGCCGGAGATGTCCATCGCAGTGGCCGAACTCGACGAGGAAGTGGTCGATGCGGGAAAAAAATTTTTCAGGCTGGGGAAATTCCCGAAGCTGAAGGCCATGGTGGGAGACGGCAGGCGCATTCTCCGCTCATCCGGTGAAAAATACGATTTCATCGTCGGCGACGCCTACCGGGGCTTGAGGAACATACCGCCGCATCTGGTCACCCGGGAGTTTTTCGAGGAAGCGCGCGAGCGCCTGGCGTCCGGCGGCGTGTTCATGCTGAACCTGATCGGCTACCGCGCGGGCGCCGGTGGCGCGATTTACGCATCCGTCTATCGGACGATGAAGTCGGTATTCCCCGAGATATACATCTACAGTACGGACCCGGCCAACGCCTATGTAGCGCAGAACATTCTCATCTTCGGGTTCCGGGACGAGGACGCAGGTCGCTTCCGCCGGGTAAGCGAGGCGATACGCCGGGACCGGAAGTTCGAGTTCGCCGCGCGCTCTCGCGTGGCGCCGCCGGGCTCGCGCCTTTATGGCCCGGTTTTGACGGACGACTATAATCCGGTGGAATATCTCATCGAAAAAGGACTTTAATTCTAAGTGGCGGGGATGAGAACGACGTACCTGCCGCGCATGGAATCAATAGGGAGAAGCAATGGCGAAGCACAGCATCTGTTTAATTCCCGCGGACGGCATCGGGCCCGAAGTCATCACACAGGCTGTGCGCGTTTTAAGGGCGCTGGCGAAGAGCGAGCGCGGCCTTGAGTTTTCTTTCACGAAATACCCCTGGGGGAGCGATTTCTATCACGAGACGGGCCGTATGTGCCCGGAGAATTTTCTGGACCGCGTGAGAAAGCACGACGCGATTCTGCTCGGCGCGGTGGGCCGGCCCGACATCCCCGATCACATCACCCTCAACCAGCTTCTGCTTCCGCTGCGCAGGGGGTTCGACCTTTACGTCAACATGCGGCCCATCGTCCTGTACGAGGGGCTGGAATCGCCGCTGCGCGGTTACGAGCCGGGCGACATCGACATGCTCTTCTTCCGCGAGAATACCGAGGGGGAATACAGCCCCATCGGCGGCAGACACTACGAGGGACACCCGGGAGAGCTGGCCGCCCAGATCACGCTCTTCACGCGCATGGGCTGTGAGCGCATTATCGAGGCGGCGTTCGAGGCGGCGCTCAAGCGGAAAAAGCACGTGACCAACATCACGAAATCGAACGCGCAGGGCCATACGCTGGTGATGTGGGATGAGATTTTTGAGGAAGTCGCCGCAAGGCCCCGCTACAAGAAAATCGAGACGGCGAAATATCTCGTAGACGCCGCCGCCTTGGAGTTCGTGAGAAGGCCCGAGCATTTCGACGTTGTGGTGTCCACGAACCTCTTCGGCGACATCCTGACGGACCTGGGCGCCGCCATCGTCGGCGGGCTGGGAGTCGCCGCGAGCGCCAACACGAATCCCAAGGGAGATGCGCCCGGCCTGTTCGAGCCCGTGCACGGCTCGGCGCCCGACATCATGGGCAAGGGGATCGCCAACCCGGTGGCCGCGCTTATTTCCGCCGCCTTGATGGTCGATTATCTGGGCGAGGAGCGCGCGGCGAAGCGGCTCGACGGCGCGGTTCGCGCGCATCTGGCCGGTGGCAACCGCACGGCGGACTTAGGGGGCACAGGGACGACGCGCTCCGTCGCCACCGACGTCATCAAGAGACTCTAGCCTGAAGGAGTGAGCCGATGTCCATCGTCACGAGAAGGGGAGACGATGGGAACACCGATTTATGGTTCGCGGACAGGGTTCCCAAGTATCATCCCCAAGTGCAGGCCTACGGCGCGCTCGATGAGGCGAAAGCCGCGCTCGGCCTCGCCCGCTCGACGGCCCCCGAATGGCTGAAGCCCGAAATCCTCAAAATTCAGAAAGACCTCTACCTCGTGAGCAGCGACCTGGCGACGCTGCGGGGCAAACTCGGCAGGCTCAAAGAGCGCGTGGGCGCGGAGCAGGTCGCGTGGGCCGACGCGCAGGTGGCGCGCTACGAGAAAGAGATTCAAATCACCGACTGGGTGATCTCGGGCGATTCGCCCTGCGGCGCCGCGCTGGACATGGCGCTCACCATCATCCGCCGGGGCGAGAGATGGTCGGTCAAACTGCGGGATGAGGGCTACATCGACAACCCCGACCTGCTCATCTACCTGAACCGCGTCTCGGACCTGCTCTTCCTCATGGCCCGCGCCGTGGACCGGGGGGTGGAAGTACCCGCCTGATTCAATTCGAAAAACGCGAAACGATCTACGCCGTGCTCCGGCGCTTCGAAATGTTTTCTTAGGATAATTCATGCCGACAAACCAGCCTTTTTCATCATCACGCCTCGACGATTTGAAGCGGTTTTATGATCTTCTAGCAATGCTTGAGGAGCGTCTCGGCGGAGCGCGCCGATTGTCCGATTGTTCGGGCAAAATGAGGTGGCCCAAGTGCGGAGTATATTTTTTCAAGGAGGAAGGCGAAGTCCGCGCCGATACCGGGAAAGGTTCGCGCATTGTGCGGGTGGGTACGCACGCCCTGAAAACCGGCTCCAAAACCAAACTCTGGACGCGTCTGAAACAACATAAAGGAATAACGCGCACAGGCGGCGGTAATCACCGGGGGTCGATTTTTCGAAAAATTGTGGGCGCGGCCCTGTTCGATAGAGACAACCTCAACTATCCTTGTTGGGGGAAGGGAGACACGGCGTCGCGTGAAGTCAGAATAAGTGAGTTGCCTCTTGAAAAAACCGTGAGTGCGCGCATCGGCGGGATGCCCTTTCTCTGGCTCGCTATCGAGGACGAAGCGGGTCCTGAAAGCCTGCGCGGATACATCGAGAGGAACGCGATTGCCCTCCTCAGCAACTGGGGCAAGCATCCCATCGATCCGCCTTCTTCATGGCTTGGTTGTAATAGTGACAGGGAAAAAGTGCGGAGCTCAGGACTCTGGAACTCGAACCACGTCAATGAAGACTACGACCCGGCCTTTCTCGACGAACTGGCGCGCTTGATCGATGAGATGGAAATTCCCGCTTGATCCTCGTCATCCAATGCGCCGCAAGAAAGAACCCCGAAGCCGGTTACCTGCGCACGCGAGATGAACGAAAGGTATTGTTCGTCGCCGATCCCGACGCAGCGCCTGGTGGCGCTAGCCAAGTCTACGCGCGACCGGATGATGTTGCTGACGCAGGAGCGACTTGGCGAGCCATGCTTTCGGAATACAATTCCAATCCTCGTGATAACCCGTACGGACTTCTTCCCGCCTGGCGGCTCTACGAAAACCCGGTCTATAAGCTTTTGGCTGCGCATTGTGGGCAAGAGCGTTTCTATATCCTCTCCGCAGGCTGGGGCTTGATCCGCTCTGATTTCCTGACGCCGGTTTATGACATTACCTTCAGCCCACGCGCTGACGGGTATAAACGCAGACGAAAGAAAAACCAGCATGAAGATTTCAATAAGCTGCCCGAAGATACCGGGGATGACGTCGTTTTCTTCGGCGGTAAGGATTATGTGGGCTTGTTTTGCGCATTGACCGAAGGCGTCAATGGAACTCGGTATATCTGGTGCAACTCGAAAAGCGCGCCGAAAGCGCCCGGCTGCATGCTGCGGCGATTCCACACGAGAACCAGAATCAACTGGCATTACGAGTGCGCCAGAGCTTTCATCGAGGGAAAGATTCAGGTTTAGGCGTGGGTGGCTGACGATTTCGCTCACCATCATCCGCCGGGGCGAGAGATGGTCGGTCAAGCTGCGGGATGAGGGCTACATCGACAACCCCGACCTGCTCGTCTACCTGAACCGCGTCTCGGACCTGCTCTTCCTCATGGCCCGCTCCGTGGACCGGGGGGTGGAAGTACCCGAGTAGGGGGGGTTGCCTTTATGGGGTTTCCCTTTTCAGGGGGTTTCCTTTTCCCACTCAAGGGCTTTTTCAACAACCCCCTGAGCGGTGGTTCACGCCAACCGCGAGGAACATCCAGGAAAACTTACATCAGGTAGTAGTCTGAAATGGCCTCGAGAGCCACCTTGATGGCCGCCGCGAGCGGGACGGCGAGGAGGATTCCCGCGAATCCCATCAACTCCCCCCCTATCATGATAGATGCGAGCACCACCACGGGGTGAAGTCCGATGCGATTGCCCAGGATGCGGGGAACGAGGGTCATGCCCGCTATGGGCGAGATGATCCCGAACACGGCCAGCGTCGCCAGCGGGTGGAGCCAGTCCTGATGGCCGAGTGCGGAGAGCAGCAGGGCGATCGGCAGGGCGATAATCCATTCCACGTAGGGAAACATGCAGGCGATACCCGTAAAAATGCCCATCACCAGCCACAGCGGCATGTCCACGATGAAGAAGCCCAGCACGTAAAAGGCGGAGAGGATGAGGGCGATCAGCAACTGCCCCTTGATGAACGAACCGAGCAGTTCGTCGAGCCGGAAGACCCTTTTCTCCACCTCAGAGCGGTAGTCGCGGTGCACGTAGGAGAAAAACCCCTTCCATAGCTCTTTCCAGTCCCTCAGGACATAGAAGGTCATCACGGGGATGAGGATGAGATAGATCATGCCGATGGCGATGGAAAAAATGCCGCTGGTCGTTCTCAGCAGGAACCTGAGCGCGGTAACGGGAAACTGGCTCAGCAAGGAGAGGTTTTCGGTAAAGTATTTCTGGAGTTCCGCCGTCTGGGGGAGGTCGAATTTATCGAGCGTGGCGATGAGCCAGGATTGCGTGAGCTTGATGTAGTCGGGAAGCTTCTTGGCGAACGCCGTCACTTGCTCTCGCACCACGGGCGCGATGCTCGCCCACAAGATCAAAAGAACCAAGCCCAAACCCAGCAGGGGGATCAGGACGGCGAGGGGCCTCGGTATTTTCCATCTCTCCAGCTTATCGACCAGGGGTTGGAGCAGATAGGCGAGGATGAAGGAAGCCGCGAGGGGCACCAGCGCCGCGCGGGCGCTCACCAGAAGCCAGATGCCGGCGATGAATATGAGAATAAGCCAGATTCGCTTCCACGTGAGGATTTGGGGTTGATTGTCCATGTCGGTCAGCCTGGCCTCAGTTCCGGGCCGCAGGGGTGGATTTCTCCGTTTGGCTTTCGTCCGGTTTCTCGTAAACCATCCGGGTGCCCACGAAGAAGAGATAATGAACCCCCGAGGCGAGCGTCAGTCCGCAGGTGATCAAGTACATGGTCAACAGCACGATGTTTGTCTCCGCGCTCAGCGCCGCCGCCAGAAGAGCGGCACCTGCGGTGACCATCTGGGCGGTCGTCGTGGTTTTCCCCAGCATGGAAGGAGACGGCGTCTGGAAGCCCACGCTCATGAACAGCATCAGGCAGCCGATGGACAGCAGCAGATCTCGGCTCACCACGGAGACGGCCAGCCAGATCGGGATTTGTCCTGAAATCCCCATCATCATGTATGCGGTGAACATGAGCAGTTTGTCCGCAATGGGGTCGAGCATGGCGCCCAACTCCGTCATCTCGCCGCGCCGTCTCGCGATATAGCCGTCGACCCCGTCCGCCACGCCCGCGATGATGAAGACGGCCAGGGCGATTCCCGGCTTCTTGTAGGCGAGGCACATCACGAAAACGGGGATCAGGAAAACCCGGACCAGCGTGATCTTGGTCGCCAGCGTTAATCTGTTTGAAGCAGGTGCGCTCATCGTTTAAGCGGCCTTTTTACTTTTCTCTCGCGTATTGACGCATCATAACACACGAACCCCGTGGTTTTCTTTGCCTGGAGCGTCCATCAAGCGCCTGCATCATGAGGAGCCGGTTTTACCGGGTGCTTTCGTTTTCTGTTTTGCTGATTGTCCGCGCGGTGTGCGCTTCGGTTTCGCCTTGGCCTTGGCCCAGCCCACTCTGGATGGCGGAAGCTTCGCCGCTTCGGTGCGGATATTCGTCATCAGCTTCAGTTTTTCGACCTCATCGTGGGTGAGGGTCCTCACTTTGGCGGCGGGAAGGCCCCTGGCCGTGATCCCCCCGTATGCGCGCCGGACGAGCTTGATGACAGGGTGCCCCACGGCCTCGCACATCCTCTTGACCTGGTGTTGTCTGCCCTCGTGGAGTTCGATTCTGAGCCATGTGTTCTTCTCCGTCTTTGCGCGGATGGTCCGCACGAGCGCTTCCTGGGGTTTCCTTCTCCGCCCGCGCATCCATGACCCGTCCGCCATCCGGGCGAGGGCGGCCTCGGTGGGCGCTCCCTTCACCTTCGCCTCATAGACGCGGGGTATCCCGTATCTCGGGTGGGCGAGGCGGTTCGCCATCTCCCCGTCGTTGGTGAGGAGCAACACGCCCTCCACGTCGAAATCGAGCCTGCCGACGGGGAATACGCGTCTCAAGCCCTGGGGCAGCAAGTCCGCCACCGTGGGCCTGTTCTTGCCCTCCTCGTCCTGCATGGTGGTGAGCACGTTCTTCGGTTTGTTCAGCACCAGGTAGAGGGGAGCCTCCTTTTTCGTAATGAGCTTTCCGTTCACCTTGATGGAATCGGTCAGCGGGTCCGCCTTGGCGCCTAAGGTGACCACGCGCGCTCCATTCACCCGAACGCAGCCCTCCTCGATCAGGCGTTCCGCTTCACGGCGCGAGGCGAGGCCCGCCTGGGCGATAATTTTCTGAAGCCGGATAGCGGTCATCTTTGGTATTACTCCCTCGGGTTTCTCACAAAATTGCGAGACACGCGATTATAGCCATTCGGGGCCTAACAGGGTAACCTGTCGCGCAAAGCTCATGAAGGACAGGGCGACATCCCACACTCTTTGCGAAGGAGGTACGTTTTGCCGTCTTCTCAAACCATTATCAGCATGACTCCGGCGCACGTTTGCGTGCCGCTGGCCCGGCCGCTCAAGGTGGCCACTTTCGAGGTGCATGCCGTCGACACCTGCTGCGTCACCCTCCGGACGAAAGAGGGCTTGAAGGGCCACGGCTGGTGCTTCGCCTTCGGACCCGAGCGCACCCGCGCGATGATAGCGATGGTGCGCGATCTGTTCGCCAACCTGCTCGGCAAGGACCCCGCCGACGCCGAGGCGAACTGGGAGGCCATGCGCAAGGCGGTGAGCTTCGTAGGGCGCGACGGCATCAGCGCCCTGGCGATGTCCGCGCTCGATACCGCCTGCTGGGACCTGGCGGCCCAGGCGGCGGGCCAGCCGCTGTGGAAGTACCTGGGCGGCGAGAAGCGCGAGATTCCCTGCTACGCGAGCGAGGGCCTCTGGCTCAATCTGACGATAGACGAACTCATGGAGGAGGCTGCAGCGCTCAAGGCGCGCGGCTTCAAGGCCATGAAGCTCCGCGTGGGCGGCAGGGTGGATGACGACGTCGAGCGAATCCGCGCCGTGCGTGAGGCGATAGGCGGCGATGTTGCGCTCATGGTGGACGCCAACCAGGCCTGGGACGTGGAAACTGCGAAACAGGCGTGCAGGGCGTTCGAGCCGTTCGATCTCTACTGGGTGGAGGAGCCGGTCGATCACGAAGACATCAGGGGGTGCGCCGAGGTCGCCAAGGCCAGCAACATCCCCATCTGCACCGGGGAGACGAACTACAACCCGCGCGGGATGCGCCACCTGCTCGTCGCGGGCGCGGCCGATATCCTGATGCCCGATCTCGAGCGCTGCTCCGGCGTCACGGGCTGGCGCCGTGCGGCGGCGATCGCGAAAGAGTTCGGAAAGCCGGTGACACCGCACCTGTTCCACGAGGTTTCGGCGCATCTTCTGAGTGCGGAGGAGCACGGCATCTGGTGCGAGAACATGCCCTGGTGGGAGTGCATCATCGAGGAGCCGATGGAGTTCAGGGACGGGAACCTGGTTCTTACCGACAAACCAGGACTCGGACTGGAGTGGAAAGAAGAGGCGCTCCGGGAGTACGCGCCGCCCGCGGGAGGTTCTTTGTAATGGGGAGGACGCTCCTGCGCGGTGGCAGCATTCTCACGCTCGACCCCGTACTCGGCGAGGTCGAAGGCGGGGACCTGCTCATCGAGGACGATGAGATAAGGGATGTCGGCCGGAACATTCATGCCCCCGAGGCCGAAAGCGTCGATGCGAGCGATTTCATCGTCATGCCCGGTTTCGTGAACGCGCACCAGCATACCTGGCAGACGGGCATACGCGGTGTCGCGGGCGACTGGACGCTGGTGGAGTATATCCGGCAGATGCACGAGGGCTTCGGCCCCGGGTTTCAGCCCGAAGATGTTTATCTCGCGAATCTCGTCGGCGCGCTGAACCAGCTCAACGGCGGCGTCACGACGCTCTTCGACTGGTGCCACAACAACCCCACGCCCGAGCACACCGACGCTGGCCTCGATGGCCTGGAGGAGGCGGGCATCCGCGCGGTCTTCGGTCACGGGACGCCCAAGCCCAGGATTGCGGAGGGCGAGACGCCGCTCAGCCACAGGCCGCATCCCCCCGATGAGGTGAGGCGCCTGCGGGCGGGGCGGCTGGCTTCGGACGGCGGCCTCATCAAACTGGCCCTGGCCACGAGAGGGCCGGATCTCTCCACGCTCGAAATGTGCGTGCACGATATCTGCCTGGCCCGAGAATACGACTTGCTCTGGAGCGCGCACATCGGCGGCGGGTTCTACCGGGTGACGCCCGACGGCGTACGGGAACTGGCGCGCAAGGGGCTTCTGGGGCCCGATTTCAACGCCGTGCACGCGAACCAGTTAAGCGAGGAGGAGTTGCGGATACTCGTCGACTCGGGCTGCTCGGTCACCTCCTGCCCCGAGGTGGAGATGCAGATGGGCCACGGCGAGCCCGTCATCGGTCGCGTTCTGGCGCTGGGTGGCAGGCCGACGCTCGGGATCGACGTGGAATCGAACATCAGCGGCGACATGTTCACCATGATGCGGATGGGACTTCAGTTCGCGCGCGCGCAGGAGAATCAGAAGATACTCGACGGGCGAACCTCGCCGGCGCAGGTCGCGGTTCCCGCGAAGCGCGCTCTGGAATGGGCGACGATAGACGGCGCCAACGCACTGGGGCTGGGATACAAGGCGGGCACGCTCAAGCCCGGCAAGCAGGCGGACCTCATCCTGATCAGAAAGACCGACCTGAACCTCTATCCCGTGAACGACCCGCTGGAGACGGCCGTTTTCCAGGCGTCTTTCGCCAACGTGGACACGGTGTTCGTGGCCGGAAGAATTGTGAAGAAGAACGGGAAGCTGCTCTACCCCCGCCTCGGGGAGAAGATGGAGGCGTTGGCGGAATCCGGCAGGAGATTGCTAGACTAGCGGGCTCATCAGCATGTACTGATATTCATACATTATCAATTATGGAGAATAAAAAATGAGACTCGCGCTTTATTCCGACATTCATGCCCAACTCGCGCCGCTGGACGCCGTTCTGGCGGAAGTCGACAAGCACGATGTGCACTGGGAGATAGTGCCCGGCGATCACGTCATGGGCGGGCCGGAGCCGGGCGAGGTGGTCGATCGCCTGCGTTCCAGGAAAAACTGCCTGCCCATACTGGGGAATTTCGATCGCTGGGTCATCGACCACGTCGACGAGGGGGAGAACGATTTTCCCGCGCGAAACGATAGTTCCCGCCTGACGCGCGAGCACCTGAGCGAAGATCAGCTCGACTGGCTCCGTGGGCTGCCCCGCGAAATGACGCTTACGCCCGAACCCGGCCACGATCTCCGCATCTTCCATGGTTCGCCGGGAAACGACGAAGGCGCGCTCCCGCTCAGGCTTACTGACGACGAGATACTCGAACGCCTTGCGGGCGAGAAATCAGAAGTCGTGGCCTTCGGGCAGTGTCACGGCCCTTATATCCGCCAGGTCGGGGAGCAGACCCTCGTGTGCGCCGCCTCCGCCGCGGTGAACTGGGACGGGGACAACCGCCCCTCCTACGTCCTGCTCGAATACCAGGGAGCCGGGAAGTGGGCAGGGGAAATCCACCGCGTCGAGTATGATTTCGAGGAACAGGCGCGCAAGAACGAGGAGAGCTGGGACCCCGGCGGGGATAAGCAGGCCCACACAATTCGCACGGGCGAGTTCTGGAACCCCGCCCACATGCCCCACTAGATAAGCGGAAAGTCCCCGCCCAGGCGATGAATGTCGCCTGGGCGGGGATTTTTTCTCTCCTTTTTATCGAGTACTTTTATTTTTTTCAGAAAACACCGGTTTTCCCAAGAGAAGACGGAGCCTATTTTGTGGCATGTTTTCAAGGATGGGGATATCATCTATTATAGAGAAAGATGAATCCGATGGATTGAACAGGATATGACATCGGGAGATGGCGATTCGGTGAGATAAACTACACAGAGGTATTTTCGAATTCTGATTCAAGTCCCGTTGGACACTGCCTGGAGGGCCAGAAAATGAACATGTCTTCTTCAGAGAATCCCGGTCAGACTGAGGCGGGGACGGCAAAAACCCAAAACGGCGGTCCGAACGGCCAGAATCTGCTGTCCATCGACCCGCCGCGCTACAAACCGATTGTGGTCCAGCAAATAGACAAAGTTCCCGAGTTGCAGAGTCTGCCCGATGACATTCGCTTCAGCATGAAGGTGGTGGGGCATGTGCTGCCCTTCCGCACGAATCGCTACATGGTGGAGAATCTCATCGATTGGGACAATATCCCCGAGGACCCCTTGTTCCAGCTCTCTTTTCCCCAGGAGGGTATGATCTCGAAAGAGGATTTCGATTCCGTGGCGGATCTCCTGAGGCGGGACGCACCCAAGGAGCAGCTCAATGCCGCCATCCACGAGATCAGGGCCGGTCTGAACCCCCACCCCGCCGGGCAGCAGACGCTGAACGTTCCCACCATCGACGATGAGCACGTGGAAGGTATGCAGCACAAATACCACGAGACGGTGCTTTTCTTCCCCGGCCAGGGGCAGACGTGCCACGCCTACTGCACCTTCTGTTTCCGCTGGGCGCAGTTCGTGGGGGACAAGGAGCTTCGCTTCATCTCCACGGACGCGGACATCCTGCACAGGTATCTCGCCGAGCATAAAGAGGTGACGGACGTCCTCTTCACCGGCGGCGATCCCCTGATCATGAAGACCAAGGCGCTCGAGGGCTACATGGAGCCCTTGCTGGATGATTCGCGCTTCGCGCACATCCGCGACATCCGCATCGGCTCGAAGGCGCTGACCTTCTGGCCGTATCGCTTCACCTCGGACGCCGATGCGGACGATCTGATGCGTCTATTCGAGAAGATGGTGAAAGGCGGCAAGCACATCGCCATCATGGCGCACTTCAACCACGAACGTGAGGTCCAGACCCCGACGGCGCGCGAGGCCATCAGAAGGGTGCGGGATACGGGCGCCATCATCAGGACGCAGGCGCCGCTCCTGAAGCATATCAACGACGACGCGGACATGTGGGCGCGTATGTGGAAAGAGCAGGTGCGGCTCGGGTTGATACCCTATTACATGTTCGTGGAGAGGGACACGGGCGCCAAGCGCTACTTCGAACTGCCCCTGGTGGAGGCGCACGCTATCTACCGGAAGGCGTACTCCCAGGTGTCCGGTCTGGCGCGAACCGCGCGAGGCCCCTCGATGAGCGCGGCGCCCGGCAAGGTGCAGGTCTTGGGCATCGAGGAAGTCCGCGGCGAGCGCATCATCGCGCTTCAGTTCCTCCAGGCGAGAAACCCCGAGTGGCTGGGCCGCGTCTTCTTCGCCGAATACGACGAGAACGCTACCTGGCTCACCGGCCTTAAGCCGGCCTTCGGAGAGAAGGAGTTCTTCTACGAGGCTGATTTCGAGGCGATGAAACAGCGCCTGGCTAGCTAGAGGCGCCGATTCTCCAAGCTGCGAATGGCTACTTCTTCGCCATTCGCAGCACTTCGTCGAATTCCTTTCTGGTCACGGGCTGAACGCTCAGGCGCTGTCCCTTTTGGGTGACGCGCATCTCGGCCAGCTTGGGATTTTCCTTGAGTTCGCTCAGCGTGACGGGCCGGGGGAGCTTTTCCGTCGCCTGCAAATCCACCATCTGCCAGCGCGGAGCGTCAGTGGGAGCCTTCGGGTCGTAGTATTTGGATTTTTTGTCGTATTGGGTGTGATCGGGGTAGTATTCCCGCGCCACCCGCGCGGTGCCCGCCACGTGGGGCGGTTTCGCGTTCGAATGGTAGAAGAGAACGAGGTCGCCCACCTTCATCTCCATCATGAAGTTTCTGGCCTGGTAGTTTCGGATGCCGTCCCAGCAGGCGGTCTGCTCGGGTTCGGCCATCAGGTCATCGAACGAGTATGCGTCCGGTTCACTCTTCATGAGCCAATATTTTCGGGCCATCGAAAGCGCATCTCCATGTGTCGGTGTGGGTGATATCCAGGTTCCGTGAAGACTATCACGTCGCGGCTGATGGTGAAATATGAGAGAGCGATGCGCTTATCTTGGAGGCTTCACTTCGCCCGCGATTTGAAGGTCGGCGAGTTTCAGGGTGTGCGAGATGAAATCGTTGCACGGCGTCTCGACGCCTACCTCCGCCCCGATGCGAGAGACGGTTCCGCACAAAGCGTCGATCTCGAGACGCCTGCCGGCTTCCAGGTCATGGCACAGGCTGCCCTTGCTGGCCGGGTTCTGCTCGTCGATGAAACGGTAGCGCCCCTCGTCCGCGCCCTCGGGAAGGTTCACGCCCATCGCCCGGCCCACGAGAAAGACCTCGCGCATCGTCTCTCGCATCATGTTTCTCGTGCCCTCATAGGCCATAATCTCGCTGATGGATGAGCGCGTGAGCGCTGTCACCCCGCCGACCGCGCAGATGAAGATGAACTTCGTCCAAAGCTCCGCCTCGATGTCTTCCGAGTATTCCGCGTTGATTTCCGCGTCTTTGAGATCGGCCAGTATCGCATCGCCGCGTCCGCTCGAGCCGCCGCCCAGTTCGCCGAAAACCATTCGCCTCGGTCCCCCGATTTGGCGGATGAGGCCCGGCCCCGCGATGGAGGTGAATATGTAGGCGGCGCCTCCCATCACCCGTTCCGCGCCGTAGACGGCAGCCAGTTTTTCCTCATTATCCACGCCGTTTTGCAGGTTCACGATCATGGAGTCTGCGCCGACCATGGGCGCGATGGCGGGAATGGCGAAGTCGTTGGCAGTCGTTTTCACGCAGTAGAGGATGACGTCGCAAACACCGGCCTCCGCTGGAGAATCCGTAAAAATTCCTTCACGTACGCTGAATGCCCCGGGCGCGACGCTCTCCACGCGAAGCCCGTCTGTTCGCATGGCTTCCAGGTGCGCGCCGCGCGCGATGAAGGCGACGTCCTTGCCACTCCTCGCCAGCATGGCGCCGAAGTATCCGCCCACGCCTCCCGTCGCCATGATTCCGAAACGCATCATAAATCCCTGTCAAAGAGGCTCAGCTTGCGCCGCGCACGGAAAAAAAGGAGGAAAGCCTGGGCCTTCCTCCTTTTGGTTGTATCAGAATGCCGTGGTTTTCGTCAGGAGGTGGTCTCCGAATTCTTTTCGAGGTCTTTATCCGCCTGGCCGTTAGCTTGGCCGTTTGACGGCAATGCCTCCGCTTGCGCCGGAGCGTCATCCTGCTTAGTGTCCTCGTCCGCCTGGCCGTTTGCGTGGCCATTGGTGTGACCATTCGTATGTCCGTTCGAATGGCCGTTTGCATGACCGTTCGATGGCGGCGTCTCGGCCCCGGCTTCGAGCGCGACAATCTCTTCCTGGCCTTCCGCCGGCTCCCAGTCGATCCTCTCGGTCATCTCGAATTCCTCGGGCTTCGGCATATCCGAAAGGTTCTTGAAGCCGAAGTGCTCCAGGAACAGGGGCGTGGTGCCGTAGACAATGGGCCGGCCCACGACGTCCCGGCGCCCGATGATGCGGATGAGGCCGCGTTCGAGCAAGGTATGCAGCACGCCGCCGCAATCCACCCGCCTGATCTCCTCGATCTCCGCTTTCGTGATGGGCTGCTTGTAGGCCAGGATGGCCAGGGTTTCGAGCGCCGCCTGGGACAGCTTGGTTTTTTTCGCCGTTTTCAGGAATCGCTTTACCCAAGGAGAGAACTCCGCTCTCGTGCACAGGCGGAAGCCCTCGGCCACTTCGATGATTTGCAGGGTTTTGTCGCCGTATTCCTCGACCAGTTCGCCCAGGAGTTTTCGGACGACCTTGACGTTCACGTTGGAGACGCCCTTGAACAGAAAAGAAATGTCCCGGGGTCTGAGCGGCTCGCTCGCGACGAACAGAATGGATTCGACAATCTTTTTCGCTTCGCCCAGGTCCATGACGAGGGGCGCATCCTTGTCGAATTCTCCTGCTTCCTCCTCATCGGGCGCATCTTCGGCCATCTCGACGGATTCGTGCGCCTCGTCGATCTCGAAGAGCGTCTCCTGGCGAGGTTCCTCCATGGCCTCCAACTGATGTTCCGCCAGAGCTTTGGCCGCGGCGTCCGGGGACGATATTTCATCTTCTGCGAGTTCGTAGGGAGTTTCCGGTTCCATGCGTTCAATATTCTCTTTTTCTGGTTGGGGGTTATTCATCACGCACCGCCTTTGAAATTCGGATTTCACCGAAATTGGACGCCTGTTGCGCCACGACGAGATTTCCCTTGATGAGTTCCAGGAGCGCCAGGAATATCGCCACTACTTCCAGAGCGCGCCTCGTCTGGAACAATGAATGGAATAAGACGCCCTCCTTACCTGCGTCTTCGAGAGTGTCCAGCAGCCTGGTTCTCATGTCGGCGACTTCGAGCTCATCGATGTCCACCAGGTGAATACCCTCTTCCCCGATGGATTCGATGAGGTGTTGCATGGCGCTGATGAGGTCGAACACCGTCACTTGTAGTTTGGGCGCTTCTTCTTCCTCGTCTTCTTCCAGCAGGAGAGGGTCGGCGCCCCGCGTATAGAGCCAGGATTGCTCCTCTTCGGCATGGCGGAACACCTGGCTGATTTTCTTGAATTTCTGGTATTCGATGAGTTGGCGCTGGAGTTCCTGGCGCAGGACTTCGGGGTCTTCCTCTTCCGCGTCCTCCTCGGTCCGGGGCAGCAGGGTCCTGCTCTTGATATAGACCAGATAAGAAGCCATGACGAGATATTCCGACGCCAGGTTGATGTTCAGCTTTTTGAGCAGTTCCACGTATTTCAGGTATTGATCCGTAATGAAGGCGACCGGAATGTCATGGATGTCCAGTTTGTGCTCGCGCACCAGGTGGAGGAGGAGTTCGAGCGGGCCTTCGAAGACGTCGATTTTGATGTTGAATCGCTCGGAATCATCCGAAGCCCCGGAGGCGGTCTCTTGGCCGTCGGGGTGGTCCGCATCGGGCGCGCCCGCAGTCTCCAGGATTTCCCAGTTCTCGGGGTTTCCCGCAGACTTATCGCTGCCCCAGGGCAGATCGGCGAAGTCGGTCGCCTCTGAAGGCGCAGGTGAGCCTTCTGGTGGTGACGTATTTTCTTGGGGATTCATGCTCACCCCGGATGGGCGGACTGAGCGGTCTTTACCGGGCTATTTCACGAGCCCACGGGCGGGGAGGCTCTCCTACGCCCTGGAATTACCCTAAAGCCTAGAAAAGATGGGTGTTCTTGTCAAACGGGGAAAATCGGGTTTTTCGAGAATTTCAATCCCTTATACTGGAACTTCGCGGTGCGTCGGCACGACCGCCTTGAGGGGCGCGCGTCTCTGGGGGATAATCACGGGAGCGTTCATCTCGATGAGGAGGAATCGATGTCAGGCAAAATCATGTCCCTCACGCAGGCGGCGGCCCTCGTGCAGGACGGGGATATGCTCGCCCTGGGCGGGAACGCGCTCACGAGAATTCCCGCCGCTTTCGTCCGCGAACTCGCGCGACAGGGGCGGAAGGATATGCGCCTCGTGAAGACGGCCGGCGCCTACGACGTCGACTTGCTATGCGCGGCGGGCGCCGTAGCGCAGACGCAGACGGGCTACGTGGGCTTCGAGAACCTCTTCGGCCTGGCGCCCTCCTACCGTCTCAGCGTGGAGGAAGGCCGCGTGCAGGCGGTCGAACACGCCTGCTCCACGGTCATCGCGGGTCTCAGGGCCTCCGCATACGGTCTTCCGAGCCAGCCCGTGGCGGGTCTGGAGGGGAGCGACGTGGCGGCGCTTACGGGTTTCCGTCAGGTGAAAGACCCGTACACGGGCGAGTCGACCTATATGGTTCCCCGGATCAGGCCCCGGTTCGCCGTACTCCATGTGACGTATGCCGATGCGGAGGGAAACGCGCGGATAGATGGCGGCGCGTTCGAGGACGTGCTGATGTCCCGGGCGGCCGAGTCGGTGATCCTGACGGCGGAGCGCATCGAGGAGACAGCGTTCTTCGTCGAGAAACCCGACAGAACGGCGGTTCCCGCCTTCATGGTACAGGCGGTCGTACACGCGCCGGGAGGCGCGCGGCCCGGGGGGTGCCATCCGTTCTACGACATCGACGAGGACGCCGTGGGCGCATACCTCGATTCGGCATCTGGTGCGGAATCCCTGCGCGCTCATCTGGATGCCTGGGAGGAGCGCGACCATGCGGGCAGCGCGGCGGCCTCGGGGAGCGTTGTATGAGCGTCGCCTTGCGCGAAGGCGCGGCCGAGGATGTGCGCGCCGCCGCAGACAGGATGGCGGTTTTTCTCTCGAGATTCATCCGTGACGGGGAACTCGTGTTCCACGGGGTGGCCTCGCCGCTGCCGATGGCGGCGGTCGTCATGGCGCGGAACACCCATGCGCCGAACCTGACCTATCTGAACATACCGGGCGGCGTGGACCCCAAGCCCTCTCATCTTCCCGGCTCCACGGTCGCAAGGCAGCTCATGGAGGGGGCGCTTTCGTATTTCACCCTCACGGAAATTTTCGATCTCTCCGCACGCGGCAAACTCGACCTGGCGTTTCTCGGAGGTGCGCAAATCGACGCGCGCGGCGACATGAACCTCTCCTTCATCGGGGACCCGGCGTCGCCCAAGGTGCGCCTTCCGGGCGGTGCGGGCAGCGCGCACATTCTGCCCACGGCGGGGCGCACCGTGCTCTGGCGGACGGTTCACGACGCGAGGAGCTTTCCCGAGCGCTGCGATTTCGTGACGGCTTCGGGCAACGTGGAAGCGGTGGTGACACCTTTGTGTATTTTTAAAAAGGCGGAGGGTCGACTTAGAGTCAAGTCGATTCACCAGGGGGTGACGGCGGATGCCTTGCGCGCCGCCACGGGATTCGACTTGGGCGATCTGGAGCAGACTCCCACCACGCCCGAACCCACGGATGCCGAGCGCGTCGCGCTCCACGCCGCAGACCCCGAAGGTGTCCGCCAGCGCGAATTCATCTGAAGCGGAAACTTCCTTTCATGACGCAGAAAAGATTCGACGCCGTGGGAATCGGCCTGAACTCCGCCGATCAGTTCTGTGTGGTGCGTGAATATCCAACAGCGAACACTAAGAGCGGGGTTCTGGAGATGGTGCGCGCGGGCGGCGGGCAGGCGGCGACGGCCATGGCGGCGCTGGCGCGCCTAGGGTTGCGCGCGGCCTACATCGGCGCGGTGGGCGACGACGAGGCGGGCGCGTTTTCTCTTGCGAGTTTGGAAGCCGAGGGGGTGAACGTAGAAGGTGTCGTCACGCAGAAAGGACGCGCGAGCCAGTTCGCCCTCATCATCGTTCAGCGGGAAGGAGACGTGGAGGAGAAGGGTTCGCGGACGATTCTCTGGCGGCGCGAGGTCTCCCTGGCTCCCGAAGACGTGCGTGAGGAGGTTGTGCGAGCAGGCCGCGCCCTGCATCTGGACGGCCACCATGTCGAGGCGGAAATCGCCGCCGCCCGGTGGGCGCGAGAGGAGGGCGCGCCCGTGTTTCTGGATGCGGAGCGTGCGCCCGAGGGAATCGAAGGCCTCATCGGCTTAACGGATTACCTGATCGCGGTGGAAGATTTTCCTGCGCTGTTCACCGGCGTTTCCGATCACCATGAGGCTTTGCGCCTGTTACACGCGATGGGGCCCAGGGTGGTGGGCGTCACCCTGGGAGCGCGCGGCGCGCTCGCATACGACGGGACGCGGTTTTACGAATCGCCGGGTTTTCATGTGGACGTTCTCGACACCACGGGCGCAGGCGATGCGTTTCATGGCGCGTTCCTCTACGGCGTATTGCGCAAGATGGGTCTTGAGGATACGTTGCGCTTCGCAAACGCGGTCGCCGCGATGAACTGCACCGCCCTCGGGGGAAGGGCCGCGCTCCCCCGCCTGAGTGAGGTGGGAGCCTTTCTGCAAGCGAATTCACCACGGGAATGCCCATGAAGCGCATATTCAAAAATTTTTGCGTCGCTCTCACGGCGATTTGTCTCTCCGTGATGCTGAGCGGTTGCGATCTCCTTCCCGAACTCGGTCCGCCGGAAGAATCCGTTTCGGGCACCATTCGGATGAGCGCGAAGCTGCCCGTAAAGGCATGGCGCACGCGCACGCTCTTTATCATCCTGGAACGCGAGGGAGGCGGCCCGCCGCTGGCGGTGCAGCGCCTCGTGGAGACGCGGTTTCCCTACCGATACGTGATCACGAAAGACGACATGATGATTCGCGGGCAGAAGTTCGCCGGCCGCGTCCGCGTGCGCGCCCGACTCGATGCGGACGGCGTTCCGGGGCCGCTGGTCCAGGGCGATTTCGAGGGGCGGGCCGCAGGCCCGGTTGCCGTGGGCGCGAAAGACGTGGACGTGGTGATCGATCAGATCGGCACCGCTCCTCCTCCGAAGGTCGCGAAAAAATCTCCACCCAAACCTGCCCCGTCACCTGAAGCGGCGCCATCGACCGGGAGCGGAAAGACGATTCGCGGTGTGGTCCGCGTCGCCCCCGCCCTCGCGGATAAGGCGAAGGGCAAGGCGGCGATTTTCATCATCGCGCGCGGGAAGCAACCCGGCCCGCCCCTGGCGGTCATGCGGATTCTGAATCCCCGCTTTCCCCTGGAGTTCACCATGAGCGAGCAAAACGTGATGCTCCAGGGGGTGGCGTTCGCCGGCGAGGTCCGCCTCGTCGCCAAGCTCGATGGGGACGGAAAAGTCGGGACGCAGCCGGGCGATATTTTCGGCGGCGCGCGCGGGCCGGTCCAGGTGGGTGCGCGTGACGTGGAGATCGTTCTTTCACAAGAAGCAAAAGGAGAAGCAGCGCCCAGACCCGCGCAGCCGCAAGGGGCGGGAGAGGTGATTTCGGGCACAATAGAGATTGCCCCCGCCTTGCAGGCCAAGGTCCAGGGCAAGCCCGTCTTGTTCCTGATCGCGCGCAAGGGAGGCGGAGGCCCGCCGCTCGCGGTCGTGCGGGTGGCGAACCCCCGATTCCCGCTTAAGTTCGAGATATCGAAACGAAACGTGATGATCCCCGGCGTGCCGTTCGAGGGAATGGTTACGCTCTCGGCGCGTCTCGACGCGGACGGCTCGGCGGGTCCCGCGGGCGCAGGCGATCTCGAGGGCCGAACGGCGCGCCCCGTGCGGGTGGGGGAGAAGAACGTGCGCATCGTGATCGACAAGGCGTTTTGATAGGGCTGGACTAAAGCACCTGTGCTGACCGGTAGGCAGGTCGTCTCGCTTGCGCTGCACAACAATCGGGATCATGGCCCGCGCTCTGGCGCGGCGGCGGCAAAGTGTGCATAATCGGCCATCGAAAATTCCAAGAATCTATTTCTGAGCGAAATTAGGTTTATCCTCATTCACGTACCGATAAGGAGAAGTCCAGGTGATCATCGACCCCCATGCCCACATCGCTCCCGAGAGTTTCATCGAAGACGTACGCCAGGGCCGTTTCGGCGACGCCGTCACCATCGAAGCGGGCGACCCGTGGGAACTGCTCGTCACGAAAAACACCGTTCTCGGCGAGGAGCGGATTCACAAGAACCCGCTGCCGAAGGAAACCTATGACGTCGAGATGCGCCTGAGCGACATGGACAACAACCAGAACGTCGACATTCAGATTCTCTCCGTCGTTCCGCCGATGACGCACTATGCGCTCGACGCAGGCCTGAACAGGGAACTATCCGCATCGCTGAACGATGCGCTCACCGCGCTTACGAAAGAACACCCCGAGCGCTTTCTGTGCATGGCGCAGATTCCGCTCCAGGACCCCGAAGCCGCGGCGGCCGAACTCGACCGCGCCGTGAAAAACGGCCATCTGGGCTGTCAGATCGGCTCGAACATCGCGGGAAATAATCTCGATGACCCCGCGCTCGACGTCGTCTGGGCCAAGGCGTGTGAGCACGACGTGCCGATTTTCATTCACCCGGTGGACGTCATCGGCGTCAATGACAGGCTCAAGGACTATTACCTGAGGAACTTCATCGGCAACCCGCTCGACACGACGATATCCATCGCCTGCCTCATCTTCGGCGGCGTGTTCGATCGCTTCCCGAACATCAAGTTCCTGGTCTCGCACGTGGGCGGTTTCGTTCCCTGGATCAGGGGCCGCTGGCAGCACGGCTACGGCGAGCGCAGGGAACCCAAGGTGCACGGCGCAAAAGACCCCGAACAGTATTTCGGAAAAATTTATTACGACACCATCATCCACAACGCGGATTCCTTCGAGTTCGCCGTGAAAACGCTCGGCGTGGACAAGATTCTCTACGGTACGGACTATCCCTTCGACATGGGCTATCTGGCCGGGGCGAAGGAGATTCCGGGGCTTTCGCGCTTCTCGGCGGATGAGCAGGAACAGATGCTCTACGGAAACGTGAAGAAGCTCTACAAGCTGGACGTGTAAAAGTCAGCGGCGGCGAATACGACTCGATTCACGTGCGGTGAGGGGGCCCGGGAGGGCCTCCCCCCGGCAGAAGATAGAGAAAAAGATGACGGCGATCGACCCCCATACCCATATCTATCCCGGGCAGTTCATCGCGGACGTGCGCGCGGGGCGCTTCGGCCGCACGGCGTCGATAGAAACTGACGAACACGGCGAGTGGCTCATCACGCGCGGAAAGGTTCTGGGGCGCGATTCGGAACTCAGGAACAAGCTCACGCCCCTTTATTATGAGCTTGAGCCGCGCTTCGCCGACATGGAGCGGATGGGCGTCGCGCATCAGGTGCTCTCCATCGGCCCGGCCATGACGCTCTATACATTGGAGGCGGAAGCGAACAAAGAGTTGGCCGCCTCGCTGAACGACGGCCTGAGCGCGCTGGCGGGGGAGTATCCCGATAAATTCTCCTGCATGGCCACGGTGCCCCTCCAGGACCCGGATGCTGCGGCGGCGGAACTCGAGCGCGCAACCGCGAACGGCCACCTCGGCGTGATGATCGCCTCGAACGTGGCGGGGAAAAACCTCGACGATCCGGGTCTGGACGTATTCTGGGCCAAGGCGGAGGTGCTCGACATGCCGGTATTCTTGCACCCCACGAACGTGCTGGGCGGTGGAGATCGCCTCCAGGATTTCTACTTGAGGAATTTTATCGGAAACCCGCTCGACACCACGGTTGCGGTGGCGTGCCTCATCTTCGGCGGCGTAATGGACAGGTTCCCGGAACTGAAATTCTATCTCTCCCACGTGGGTGGGTTCGTGCCCTGGATCCGGGGCCGCTGGCAGCACGGCTACGGCGAGCGCAGGGAACCCAAGGTCCACGGAGCGAAGGACCCCGAGCAGTATTTCGGTCGTTTCTATTACGACACAATCATCCACAACGCGGATTGCTTCGAGTTCGCGGCGAAGACGCTCGGGGCGGAGCGGATTCTCTATGGCACGGACTATCCGGCGGACATGGGCTATCACCAGCCCGCGCGGGATATTCCGGGCCTGAACCGCCTCTCGGAAGCGGAGCAGGAGATGATTCTCACGACCAATGCGAAGCGTGTGTACCGCCTTGCGGTATAGGGGCTGGACAAAGAGCCTTCGCGGTGTAAAATTCAGATAAGTATTTCAGATCAAGTCGATTCAACTGCAAAGGGGATGTTCCGATGGAGGAAACCCGCTACCGCGTGGGCGACAGGGTTCGCATCAAGGAGATGTACCCCGACGGCCACCACCGGACGACATATTTCGTGAAGGGAAAGACGGGCGTCGTCAACCGTTATTTCGGCAAATACAAAAACCCCGAGAATCTCGCCTACGGCGGCGACGGCCTGCCGCTCAGGGAACTCTACTGGGTGGAGTTCGAAATCAACGATCTCTGGGATCACGAGGCGGGGAAAAAACAGGACAAACTCTATATCGAAATATATGAACATTGGCTGGAGCCGGTCTAGGCGAATCCACCGGTTCCCCCGTGAGCGAGGAGCACACCATGGCGCACTCACACGATCACCACAACGGCGGACATGTTCACCATCACGGCGACCATCCCCACACCTACAGCCAGGACCCTGGGGCGCACAACGCGCGGATGCAGTCCGACGACGCCTACCGCGAAGGAGCCGTGACCCAGGTCGAGCACGATCTGGACTACTACCAGGTGCGCATGATGGCCCTGATGAACGTCCTTAGAGAGAAGGGCCTTCTCACGACCGACGAGATGAGACGCGCGGTGGAGGAGATTTATGGCCAGAGCCCCGCCATCGGTTCGCGCATCATCGCGCGCGCATGGGTGGATGAGGGCTTCAAGGAGAGGCTCCTTGCGGACGCGGACGCCGCTTGCGGCGAGATGGGGGTCGACACCACGGGCATCAACCGCGTGGTGGCTCTCGAGAATACCGACACGACCCGCTACATGGTGGTGTGCACGCTGTGTTCGTGCTACCCGAGGCAAATTCTCGGTCAGCCCCCCACCTGGTACAAGAGTTTCCCCTATCGCTCGAAGGCCGTGACGGACCCGAGGGGAACCTTGAAGGACATGGGCTTCGATGCGCCCGATGACGTGGAGCTCATCGTCATCGACTCGAACGCGGATTGCCGCTATCTCATCATCCCCCAGCGTCCGGCGGGAACCGAGGACTGGAACGAAGCGCAACTCTTCCAGCTTGTGACGCGCGATTCGATGATCGGCGTGGGTGATCCCCTGACGCCGGAACAACTCGAAGAAGCGATGCAGGCGTCGGAGCAGGCCACCTGATCCAAGGCTCGACTTTTCCATGCGGCGGGGGCGGAATCCCCCGCCGCTTTTTTTCGGGATGAGCAACCATGCCGACGCCCCGCGTAATAGCGATTCAGTTCGATGGTCTGCGCGCGGACGCCCTGAGTGCGGAGAGAACGCCGAATCTCATCGCCGCGGCGGAGCGCGGCGCATGGTTCCAGAATCACCGCAGCACGTTTCCCACCTCGACCAGGGTTTGCGTCTCGAGCCTCGCCACCGGCGTTTATCCCCGAACGCACGGCCTGCCGGGCAATTCCCTCTTTTCACCCGAGTTGGGCGAATCCATCACCACGGGCCGCTACGAGCACCTCCTCGCCTGGGAGCGCGCCATGGGCGGGCGTCTGCTCTTGAGGGACACTTTTTTCGAGCGGGCGGGAGGCGGCGTCATCGTCAGCGCCGCGTCGAGCGGTTCCGCCTGGCTCTGGAACGCGGGCCGGCCTGCGTGTCTGATCCATCCTGAGGCGACGCATCCCGCTGAAGAAATTGGAAGAATCGAGGAGGCGGGGGAAATCCCCGCCGCAGGCGAACCCGATTTGGAACGCTGCGCGTGGGCGCTCGACGTGGCGCTCGATTACGCCATCCCCGAACTCGAACCCGCCGTGCTCGTGGTTCACCTGAGCGAGCCGGACAGCACGCAGCACCACCAGGGCGCCGCAGGTGCAGTTCATCGCGAGGCTTTGGAAGGGGTGGACAGGCTGTTCGGCGCGTTCTGGGAGAGGTTTCAAGCGGAGCGCGATGATTGGGCGCAGACGAACCTTCTCCTGTTCTCGGACCACGGGGTGGTGACGACGGCGGGCATGATCGACCTGGAAGCGGAACTCGCGGACCTCCCCGGCCGCGGGGAGAGTTGGCAGGTCGCGCACAGTGAGGGGGCCGCTCTTTTTTACGCGAGATCGAAAAAAACACTACTGGAGCTTGTAGAGCATTTGCGGACGAAGGACTGGGCGGGACCGCTGTTCTCCAAAGACGGGGATGGAGTCGAAGGAAGCTTACCGGGCACGATGTCCTTGAGCCTGGCGGGCTGCGGCGGACCACGCGCGCCTGATTTGCTGATGGGCTTTCAGTGGGGCGATGGATTCTTGCAGGGCGCACAAAGCGCGGGCGCGCTCCCCGGCTGGGGGTATTCGTCGGTCAACAACAAGGGAAGCGGCGGAACGCACGGCTCGTGCAGCCCGTATGAGTTAGGCAATTTCCTGATTGCGCAAGGCCCCGCTTTTCCGGCGGGTGTGCGGGTGGATGCGCCGACGGGTAACATCGACCTGGCCCCCACCATCCTCTCCTTGACGGGACAGGAGATACCCGGCGGTCTCGATGGGGAGACGCTTTTGAGCGTTTCCAGAGCGAGAGGAGAAGAGCGGGTCTACAGGGTGGAATCGAAGGGTTTCGCGCAGACGCTCTCGCTGGCGGAAGTGAACGGGCGGTTTTATCTCAATTTCGCCAGGCTGGAAAAAGCATAAATTATTGGGGATGATATCAACTAGGACACAGAAGGCTTGACATGAATCGTAGGCGTGGCACCATTTGACAACCAACCTTAAAGGTATGCTGGTCATGCATATTCATCGAGACCTTGGCGTCAGCCTAAAATATACTTGGCGAAAATTTCAAAAGAAAATAAAACTTGCTTGTATGGGCGACCAAGTGTTGTGTTCCACTGTTTTCATGTTTGGGAGTACTTATGATGCGCGTTGCTATTAAGCCGGAACTTTTCCGCTGGGCGCGCATTCGTGCTGATATGCAACCAGATTCTTTGGCACAGCGGTTTCCAAAGTATCGTGAATGGGAAAGCGGTGACGTACAACCGACATTGAAGCAACTTGAGGCATTCGCTAAAAAAACCCATGCGCCAATCGGGTATTTTTTCCTTTCAGAACCACCCAATGAACCTTTTCCAATTCCTGACTTCCGTACTATTGGAAGTTCGCCTATCGGACGGCCGAACCCGGATTTGCTTGACACCATTTATCTCTGTCAACAACGCCAGGAGTGGTACAGAGACTTCTCGCGCATAGAGGGCGAGGAGCCGCTCCCATTTGTTGGATCCGCGAGATTGGCAGAGGATGTGGAGGTAGCGGCAGCACGCATTCGAAATGCGCTTGAGTTCGACTTAAAAGAACGTGCCACGCTTGGGAACTGGGTGGATGCATTGCGTCGCTTCATTTCGCTGGCTGATGCGCTAGGAGTGCTGGTGATGGTGAACGGCGTCGTTGGTAACAACACACATCGAAAGCTCGATCCTCACGAATTCCGGGGTTTCGCTCTTGTTGATGATCTTGCTCCGCTCGTCTTTATTAACGGTGCAGATACGAAAGCTGCTCAGATGTTCACCTTGGCTCATGAACTGGTACATATTTGGTTGGGTCAAACTGCTCTTTCTGACAGCCACCCGACCTCGGTTCCGTCTCATGAAACTGAGTCCTGGTGTAACCGCGTGGCTGCTGAACTTCTGGTGCCACTTGGAGTACTGCGTGAAGAATATCGCAGGGGTGAGGAAATTTCTGCGGCACTTGCTCGCCTAGCGCGTCAGTTCAAGGTGAGCACACTGGTTATCTTGCGCCGAATTTATGATATTGGCGGGTTATCGCGAGATCAACTAAATCAAGCCTATGCCGACGAACTTAAGCGATTGAAGAACATTCCCAGAGGTAGCGGCGGAAACTTTTATGCAACACAAGGCGTTAGAGTTGGCGATCGCTTCGCTCGCGCTGTGGTAACTAGCACTCTTGAAGGACAGACACTGTATCGCGATGCCTTCCGCTTACTTGGTTTTTCTAAATTGGAGACTTTCCATAAGTTTGCGGATGGGTTGGATGTGAATTGATGGCGTATCTTCTTGATACCAACGTATTTATAGAGGCGAAGAACCGATATTATGGGTTTGATTTTTGCCCCGCGTTCTGGAACTGGCTAATTGCTGCAAACAATGAGAGTAAAGTATTCAGTATTGAGAAGGTCGGCGACGAAATCAAGGCAGGTGATGATGAACTTGCGACATGGGCCATGGAGCGTGGCACCGAATTTTTTCTCGGGCTTCCGCCTGATGTATTCCCGGCTCTTGGGACGGTGAGCAACTGGGTATCGGACCAGACCTATGAGCCAGCTGCTATCAATACATTTCTTCAAGACGCTGATTATTATCTAGTTGCACAAGCTCTTGTCGGTGAACACGAAGTAGTAACACATGAAACACCAGCAAATTCACGTAAGAGGGTCAAGATTCCCAACGTTTGCATAGGTCTCGGCATCAAATACGTGACGCCGTTTGAAATGTTGCGGCGCGAACGGGCGCGGTTTGTTTTGGGCATGGCATCATGATTCGTGGGTGCAATTTCATCGACGTTCAAGACAATGCTTGAACGGGCGGTTTTATCTCAATTTCGCAAGGTTGGAGAAAGTATAATTTTCCGGCGTTGAGGTGCGATAGCACCGGGAAGATATTCGGCGTATCCCGTGCGCTCGCCTAACGCTCGGCATCGGTATACGCGGCGCGCTCTTCGTCCTTGAAGTCATCCAGAAGATTGTGACCGCCCTCTTTGGCCTGCCGGACGGTGAAGATGGGCGGCGGCACGTCCGGACGCCATTTGGTGGTCTCGGGCGGTTCGGGCCATTCATAGGGCAGGTGCCGATAGGCGTTAGGCGCTTTTGCTTCTTCGAGCAGCGCGGTCATGTCCTCGCAAATCCTGCGCTGGCCTACGTAATCCCCCACGATGCCCAGTTGCCGCCCGAAGGGGTACTGGACGAACACCGCTCTGGGCACGCAGACGCGCTCGGTGGTCTCGGGTACGTTGGAGATGATGACGGTGGCGATGCCCGCCTTTTCGATTTCGCGCTGAAGCAGTCCGCCGGACCGGTTGCAGAGCGGTCAGACCGGATAGAGAAAGGCCGCGTCCACGCCCTCTGCCTTCATCTTCTCGATCATCAGGGGCGCCGTGCGCTTCACCAGCGGGTTGAAGTTCGGGATGTAGCCCATGATGGAATAGAGCGTATCGGCCAGCGCGCCGATTTTCCCCTCTCTTTCGAATTCCAGGAAAATATCGACTGGCCAGGACACGTTCCTGTCCTCGGCCAGGAACGAGGTGTCGACGTGCAGATGGGAATATTCCACGTCGTGCTGGCCCGCCGTCTTGGGAATCTCCCGGTGGGTGGGGTCGCCCCACGTGCCCTCGCGGTGCTCTCTTTCGTAATCGAAAGAAACGTCGTCCTTCATGAAGATGCCGGCCGTGGAGACGAGCGTGACCTTGCACTGCGCAAGCGGTTTTTCCAACGGCGTCCAGGGCGTTTTGGCCGGGTCCGCGTGGCGCTGCGCCAGTACGCGATCGCGCGAGGTGGGGTGAAAATAGAACCCATCTACTTTTTCTATCGGCATGCGTATCCTCGAATTCGGGGTTCCATGATTCAGGCTGGAGACGCCCCTCTCTTATCTCTTTTCACCCAGCCGAGCAACACGACAAAGAAGCCGCAGAGGAAAAACATGAGCGCGAAGGTCGAAAGTCCCCAAAGGTAGGAGCCGTGCAGGTCGAAGAGGAAACCCGTGGTCCATGGCCCTGCCGAACCCCAGAGGGCGAAGCCCATCATCGCTACGCCGTTCACGCGCCCGAAGCCCGGGCCTTCGAAATAATCCGCCAGGATGGCCGAGCCGGTGGGCCGCATGAGCCCCAGGGCGAGACCATTGGCGATCGTGCCCAGGTAGAAGCGGATTTGGGGGTCGCCCTGCTCGAAGTTGGCTAGAACCAGGACGGAGGCGATCCCGAGAACCACGCCGATGAGGAACGTCGGCACTCGGCCAAGGCGGTCCGAGACCGGGCTGATGAGGTTCGCTCCCACCTGGCATAAGCCCCAGATGGCGAACAGAACGCTCGCGGTTTCGAGCGAGAAGCCCTGATCCGTGGCGTGTGGCACCAGATGGACGAGCATCCCCGCAAAGGTGTACGCCATGGGCAGAAACGAACCCATGAAGAAGAAAAACGGCAGGTTGTACATGGAGACCGGCGGCTCATCGGCGGATGGAGGCGTTGGTTGCGGCGCTTCTTCATCCAGCAGGTTCTGAACGAAAGGAGCGTCGGCGATGGTGCCTTTGTCCGATGGGTGGTCCCTGTGAAAAATGATGCAGACGGGGAGCACGATGAGCAGGGTTACACCCGCCAGCGCTAAATAGCTCATCCGCCAGCCCAGGGCCGTGATGAGGTAGGGAGTCGCGATGTTCAGGCAGAAGGCCCCTCCCTGGCAGGTGTTGGAAATGCCCAGGGCAAGTCCTCTTTTTTTCACGAACCAGTTCGAGAGCGTGGGCACCTGGGCAATCCACGTGCTCGCGGCGAAGCCCGCGCACAGGCCGATGTACATCAGATAAAAATGCCAGAGCGAGGAGATTTGGCTCCCGATGAGAAGCGAGAGGCCGAATACCACGACCCCCGCCGACATCGACGCCCGTATGCTCCAGCGGTCGGAAAAGATGCCCGCCAGCGGCGAGATGATCGCCTGGGCCAGCATGCCGATGGAAAAAGCAGCCGCCGTCGCCCCCCGGCTCCAGCCCAGCTCACCCGAGATTTCCTTGAAGAAGGGCCCGATGGTGGCGCGAATGGCGATGAGCGAAATCATGACGAGAAAGACCACGGCCAGAACCACCCAGCCGTACCAGAGGCGCGATTCGTCCCGCATGACGTTCATGGTCCTAAGCGCGCTCTTCGCGCGGCATACGCGAGAGGCTCACGACGAAAATCGCGCCAACGATGAACATGCCGCCCACGAGGAGAAAACCCGAATAATAGTTTCCGCTGGCGTCGAAAAGCATCCCCGTCACGAGGGGGCCGAGTGCGCCAATGAGCGAGAAGACCATCATTGCGCACCCGTTCACGAGACCGAATCCCGGCCCCGCGAAATGATCCGCCAACAGAGAGGACGCCGTGGGGCGGACGAAACCCAGGGCGAAACCCACCCCCATCGCGCCCGCGTATATCAGCCATTCGTGCGATGCGCGCGTGAAGGCGGCCAGGAGATAACTCGCGGCCACGCCGCACACCACGCCCACCATGTAGGTGGGGAGCCTCCCGATGCGATCCGAAACCGCGCTCAGCCCGTTTCCCACGACGAGGGCCGCCCCGTAAAGGGCGAAGAGCGCGGCGCCCCCCGAGGGAGAGAAGCCCTGGTCCGTCGCGTGGGGGATCAAATGCACCAGAACGGCGGTGAAGACATACGCGATGCTGCCGTATATTCCTCCGATCAGCATGAACCTGCGGGTGAAGAAAAAAGTAAAGGATACAGTTTCCGTTTCTTTATCCGCAGGAATGATAACGGCGGCCCTGGCGCGGGCGCGGGAGAACTCCTCAGACGTGAGAAAAGGCGCGTCGGGAGCGGTTCGCTTCTCTCTGGGGTGGTCGCGCAGCGTCGTCACGGCGAAGGGCAGCACGAGGAGGAGCACGATTCCCGCAAGCGCCAGGTAGCTCCCCCGCCAGCCGAGTGCCGCGATGAGCAGGGGAGTGAAGATGTTCACGATGGGCGCGAAGCCCTGGGCTGCGTGCGAAAACCCCATGGCGAGGCCGCGCTTCAAGACGAACCAGTTCGAGAGCAGTTGCACCTGCGGCAGGTTGGCCGTGAAGGCGAAGCCGACCGATAGCAGGAAATACATGGCGTAGAATTGCCAGAGGGCGCCGATATAGGCTCCGATGATGAGCGCCGCTCCGTTCACGAGGATGCCTGCGCCGATCACCCAGCGCATGTTGAAACGCTCGAGCACCCAGCCCGCGAAGGGGGCGACCATCGCCTGGCCGAGCATGCCCATGGTGAAGGCGGCGGCTGTCTCCGCGCGGTTCCAGCCGAACTCGCCAGAGATGTCCTTGAAGAAAACGCCGATGGAGTTTCTGATGCCGATGGTCACCGTCAGGATCATGAAGACACTGAGGAGGATCACCCACCCGTACCACAGGCGCAGTTCTTTGCTCATCTGGTAGCGCGATGCGATCAAGACGATGATTGGTCTTTAAGCGGTTGCCCCACCCAAAACGAATAGCCGGAGTAGAATTTCTCGACACGTCTGATGGCGTGATCCGAAATGCGGACACCCTCGACCGCGACGTCCGTGACGCCGGGGTGCTGCATGAGCTTCTGGCGCACGCCCAGGGCGTAGGTGACGCTCTTGAGCATGCAGCCGCGGCACGCGCCCTCGAACCGCAGCGATACTTCGCCTTTTTCGCTCACTTTATCGAGCGTGATTCCGCCGCCGTGAATCTTGAGAAGCGGGCGAATCTGCGTCTCGATGATGTCCTGGACGTCGGTGACGAGGGCTTCGTGGTCGCTCATCGGGCTGCTCCGCTCCAGAGTTCCTGTTTCTTGGCCTCCACGTCCACGCCGAAGATGCGCGCCTGGTTCAGGCCCAGAATGTTGCGCTTGTCCTCTTCGGTGATCTGCGGATAGCCGTAGTCATCCTGCATGGATTCTGGGATTTCCATCTCCCATATCCACTCGATAACGGGCTTCGCGTTTCCGAGAAGCGCCATCTCGGAACCCCAGAGCACTCTCTCGGAGCCCACGTCGCGCAACAATCTGCCCATCCACTCGGTGAAGGTTCGGGGCGCGACCATGGGCGTATGGCCGATGCCCGAGAGCACGAGGAAGACGTTCTCGTAGCGGTTCGCCATCCAGACGACTTCCTCGAAGTAGGGCACCGCCAGGTGGTGGATGCCGAAGAGAAGATCCGGAAAATCAAGGGCCGCGCCCTCGATGTCGAGTGGTGAGAGGTCGCGCAGCTTCGCCCGCGTGATGGGGTTTCCCTTGTGGAACTGGAATACCTCGATGCCCAGTTCGCGCCCTTTCTCATAGAGGGGGTAGGCGATTTCGGGGTCGTCGCACGCCCAGGATTTTCCGTCCACGTGGGCGTTGTAGATTTTCATGGATTTCGCCCCCCACTCCTTCACCTGGCGTTCCATCTCCTCGCACGCTGCGGCGACGCTCGGGTACATCGGGTCCACGGCCCCGCAGAACAGGCAGCGCTCGGGAAACGCCTGCGCGAAGGCGTACTGCGCCTTCACGGGCGCGAAGCCGTCCTTGTAGAGGTCGAACAGGGGTACGGCCTGGGCCATCGCCATGTCGGTGCCCGAATCCTCGAAAACGAGGCGGCCCATGTCCTCCACGCTCCAGCGGCGCTTGAAGCCCTCCACCGGGTGCCAGTTCGCGTAGACGTCCGTGGGCGCGGTTCGCCTACGGCGCAGCACCTTGCTCACGTGATAGTGGCGGTCGTATTCGCTTTGCTCCGAGACGAGGTTCTCATCCGAGTAGTCGTACATGTGCACCACGTTGTCGAATACGAATACGTCGTCGCGGATCATGAGAAAAAACTCCTTTCCGGGGATAGAATCAGCATCGCCAGATTAGCACACCGCGCGAGGCCGTGTCAGACGGGAGAGGGATTTCACTTCGCATTGGGACGGCGTCTTTCGTAAGAGCCTGGAAACCCCTCGTTGTTGGACTTAAGCCTAAAGTGCGCGTAGAAATGGCGCTGGTTTCACGTGGCAAGGGAGTATAGGAGAATGACATGGACTGGGTGACGCTCGCCGTCATTGCGGCTCTCGCGCAGGTGCTCAGAAACGCGGCGATGAAATCCATCGGCCACAAGCTCGATGAGTACATCAACGTGCTGGGGCGGTTCGCGTTCCTGCTCCCCTTCGCGGCCGTGGCGGTGTGGATGCGGGGCGTGCCCGAGTTACAGCCCGGCTTCTGGTGGTTTTGCGTCCTCTTCGGCTTCCTGCAGACCTCGGCCACGCTCGCGCTCTCGAAGGCGCTCCTTTACGGCTCGATGGGCGTGGTGACCTCGCTGTGGAAGCTCGCAACCATCTGGCTGGTGGTGCTCGCTTTCATCACGCTGGGCGAGACGCCCTCGGCCTGGGGGCTCGTGGGTATTTTAGTCACCCTCGCAGGCGTCTACGGGCTGAACGTCTCGCGCGCGCGAATCGGTTGGTTCGAGCCCGTCCGCGCTATATTTACCGACAAGGGGATGCGCTACACCGTGCTCGCCTCGCTGCTGTACGCGCCCTCGGTGATCACCTTCAAGCAGGCGGCGGTGCTCTCAGACGCCACCTTCGGCACGTTCGCCACCTATGCGGCGGCATCGCTCGTCGTGCTGCCGCTGACCTTGTGGAAATCCGCCGAGCACTTTAAGCACGCGCCCAGGCTCTGGAAGGGCTTCGTATCCCTGGGGCTGTTCGCCTTCATCACGAGCCTCGCCCAGGCGGAGGCCTACCGCCTCACGCTCACCTCCTACGTGGAATCGGTGAAACAGATCGAGATACTCCTGGCCATCGGTATCGGCTACGTCTTCTTCAAGGAGCGTGACCGCGTCCGCGAAACGATGCTGGGAGGCGTGGTGATCCTGGCGGGAATCGTTCTTCTGATCCTGGCGGGGTGATGGAGATTCAGGGTAGGGACAGGTCGCGACCTGTCCCTTCAGAACCATCGCAAATTCCTCTCATCGGGGAAGATCGGCCTTCATTGGGGAGGGATTCCGGGTCCTCGTTACGGGTATTCCCCTTTGCGGAAATTTTCAGAGAACGTCCTCGCTTTCGAGCAGCACCTTGGCCTTCGCGTCGTCATCCGCTGTGAGGGCGACGTTCGCGTAACCGGCGTGGCGGTTCAGGATGTGCATGCTCTGGATGTTCACGCCGGCGACCTTGAATTTCTCCGCCACCTTGGCGAGAGCGCCCGGCTCGTCGCGCAGCCTGATGACCGTCGCCTCGTCCGAGATCGCGCGGAAGCCCGCGTTCATGAGCACGCGCAGGGCGCGATCGGGCTCGTTCGTGGTGAGGATGACGACGCCTTTCTCGCCGGCAACCTCGGTGTTGATCGCCTCGATGTTGATGGATTCATCAGCCAGCGCCTTGCTGATATCCGCGATGACGCCGACCTCGTCGCGCACCGTGATGATGATTCGATTCATCCAGAATCCTCCTCAGGCCGTTTGCCTGTGTTTATGCTTCACGCAGTCGTCGACGAACTCGTTCACCATCTCGCGCGTGACGTGCGGCATGGTGATGATGTGGGCGATGTCTCCCAGCGGCGCGATCTGCCACTTGCGCATCACCTCGGCCGGGGGTCTCGGAAAAACGACCGTCACCGAGTTCTTGTGACGCCAGGCAGGGATGCCGAACTCGCCAAAGCGCTCGACTGCGTACGCGGCGACAGCCAGCATCTCCTTCACGAGTTCCCGGAACCCGTCCATCCCCAGGCGCTCGAAGGCGTACCACAGCATGAGCGGCGTAAGCCCGCTGCGCGAGCCGGGTAGCGTCGTGTCGAGCACGCCGACGTATTCTATCGAGCGCGCGATGCGCGCCACGTAATCGCGCTTCGTCAGCACGACGCCGCAGGGCAGCGGACAGCCGATGAGCTTGTGGCCGCTGATGGAGACGCTGTCGAAACCGGCGTCGAAGCCGTAGGGCTGCGGGTCGTCGACGAAGGGCAGGATCATGCCGCTCAGGGCGGCGTCGGCGTGGATGTAGGCGTTCGTGACCGCCAGGTCGTCCAGGATGCCGCGCACCCTGCTCACGTCGTCCACGGCGCCTTTCATCGTGGAGCCGATGTTCGCCATGAAGATGACGGGAGAATCGCGGTGGATGCGGATGGTCTCGCGGAGGTCCTCGTAGTCGATTTCTCCGTTTTCCTGACTTTTGATCATGATGTTGCGCACGTTCAGCACGCGCAGAATCTTGAGGACGCTGTAGTGCGTGTCCTGGGAGAAATAGACCACCCCGTCCGGGAACAGTTCGCGCCCCATGTAGATGCCGTACATGTTGCCCTCGGTTCCGCCGGAGGTGACGTAGCCCCAGGCGTGTTCCTGCTCCAGGCGCATCAACGAGGCGAACCGGGCGATGACCTCGCGCTCGATCTCATGGGTATTGCTGCGGAAATTGCTGTCGTGAAAGGGGTCGCCCACGTTGTTGAGGCTGTATTCCATGAAGGGCAGTAAATCCGAGTAATCGAAATTCTGGTTGCAGGGATAACCCACCTGGAGCCTGCTCAGTTCCTCGAATTCGCTTCTCAAGGCGTCGAGATGCGCCCTGGTGAGTGGATTCGGTTCGTTCATGGCTCAAACCCTCATGCCCGCGCGCGGAAGGACGCCCCGGGATTTCGTTCAGTTGCGCCATTCTCCCGGGCGATAGATGGCGGCAAGAACAAAATACCTTATTTTCAGGGGCAAGAAAACGACAAATTCCCGCGATTGAGACATGATGTGGAATGAGAGACCTGTGGAGCCGGGACGGTTTTCCGTTTGTGGCGTATGGAGCGGCGAATTGTTGACACCACGGGATGCCAGCCGTAAGATGCGCTCGATTTGATATCCCAAGTGGCATAAGTAAAAAGTGCGTGTTAGAGCGCCGTGGGGGCGGGAAATGCCGGAAGAATATATACCCATATTGATTCTGATAGCGCTGGCGGTCGGGTTCGCCGTCGTGAACCTGGGCGTGACGTTCCTGCTGGGCAGGCGCAAGTCCACGGTGGAGAAGGATTCCGCCTACGAGTGCGGCATCGTGCCCGAATCGAACGCGCGGGGACGTTTCAGCGTGAAATTCTTTCTGGTGGCGATATTGTTCATCGTTTTCGACGTGGAGACCATCTTCCTGTTTCCATGGGCGGTGAACCTGAAAAGCCTGGGCGTATACGGGTTTATCGCGATTCTGCCTTTCATGGCTTTGCTGGTGGCCAGTCTGATATACGAGTGGCGCCGGGGAGCGCTCGAATGGGACTAGAACAGCAACTCGAAGGCCAGGTGGTGCTGGGCCGCGCGACCGACGTCATCAAATGGGCGCGTAAGAACAGCCTGTGGCCGGCGCTTTTCGGGCTGGCTTGCTGCGCCATCGAGATGATGTCGACTTCGGCTGCGAAATACGACATCTCGCGCTTCGGCGCCGAGGTGTTCCGCGCCTCGCCTCGACAGGCGGATTTGATGATCGTGGCGGGCCGGGTATCGCGGAAGATGGCGCCCGTGCTCCGGCAGATATACGATCAGATGCCCGAGCCGAAATGGGTGATCTCCATGGGCGCGTGCGCGTCCACGGGCGGGATATTCAACAACTACGCGCTCGTGCAGGGCGTGGACGAGGTCGTGCCCGTCGATATCTACGTGCCGGGCTGTCCGCCGCGCCCCGAAACGCTCATCGACGGGATCATGAAGCTGCAGGCGAAAATTGCGGACGAAACGCTCTACCGAGAGGATTCCGGCGTCACCTCGCTTTAGATGATGTGAGAAGGCTCCCCACGCCATGTGAGTTGTGATAGTCGACTCAGGGGCGGGGTGAGCGCTTTTTCGTGAAGTAAAACAAACCTTTGTGGAATGAGGGGTTGAGCCGTTGAGTGAAGAGGAACGGGAGCAGGAGGAGGTCGAAGAACCGGCCGAGGAGCCGATCGAGAAGAAAGACCCCGACCTCGTTTTGCTTCAGGCGAAAATCGGGGCCGGCTTCCTTGGAGCGACGGACCATCGCGGGCAGATATCCGCACAGGTCGCGCCGGACGCCCTGCTCGACGCGGCGCGTTTTCTGCGCGGTGAAAGAGGCTACAAGCTGCTGAGCTTCGTCTGCGGGGTGGATTGTCTGGAGTTGCCGGTTTCTTACCGGTTCAAAGTGACGTATTCGCTCCTGAATCCCGAGAAATCGCGGCGGCTGCGCCTCGAAGCGCCCTGCGCGGATGATCTCGAACCGGCGATGCCCAGCGTCTGCGGGATTTGGCCGGGCGCGAGGCTCCATGAGAGTGAGGCGTACGACCTGTTGGGAATCACCTTCGAGGGGCACCCCGACCTCGAGCGCATTCTCACGCCCGAGGGATTCGAGGGGCACCCCCACCGCAAGGATTTCGACATCTCCGCCGAGCCGGTGGCGTTCACGTTCAGGGATACGCCCGCCGGCAAGCCCAGGGCGGCGGAATAAGTATCACGGGAGCCATTGATGGCCACGCAAGCGCAAAGCACGGACCCACTCGACAGCGACATGCTCGGTCCCATCCAGACCGAGACCATGACGCTCAACATGGGGCCGCAGCACCCGAGCACCCACGGTGTTCTGCGCGTGGTGCTCGAACTCGACGGCGAGACGGTGCTCACGTGCAAGCCCATCATCGGCTACCTGCATACCGGCATCGAGAAGAACATGGAGGAGCGAACCTACAACAAGGCCCTCCCCATGACCGACCGCATGGATTACCTGGCGCCCATGTCGAACAACCTCGGCTTCGTGCTGGCCGTGGAGAAGCTCCTGGATATGGAGGTTCCCCGCCGCTGCAAGTATCTGCGCGTTCTGCTCGCCGAGATGACGCGCCTGAACAGCCACCTCGTCTGGCTGGGCACCCACGCGCTCGATCTGGGCGCGATGACGGTCTTTCTCTATTGCTTCCGGGAGCGCGAACAACTCCTGAAGATTTTCGAGAAAGTCGCCGGCGTCCGCATGATGACGAGCTATTTCCGCGTGGGCGGCGTCGCGCGCGAGCCCTACCCGACGTTTTACGAGGATTGCCGGGCGTTTCTGGAACCCTTCTCTGACCGCGTGGACGAGTATGAAGAACTTCTCACGAACAACCCCATCTACAGACGCCGCGCGGAGGGCGTTTGCGCCATGACGGCCGATGAGGCCTATGCGCTCGGCATCACGGGGCCGTTGCTCAGAGCCTGCGGCGTTGCGTATGACATCCGGAAGAACGAGCCCTACTCGGGCTATGAGGAATTCGACTTCGAGGTACCCGTGGGCGAGCGGGGCGATATTCTGGACAGGTATCTGGTGCGGATCGCGGAGATGCGCGAGTCCCGGCGCATCGCCATGCAGGCGGTCGAAGGAATGCCCGAGGGTCCCCTCATGGCGGACAACCCCAAGGTGGTGCCACCACCCAAGGAGCAGCTGGCCCACGACATGGAAGCGCTGATCCACCACTTCAAGATATTCACCGAAGGCTACAGCGTGCCCGAGGGCGAGGTGTATCAGGCCATCGAATCCCCCCGGGGAGAGCTTGGCTATTACATGATCAGCGATGGCAGTCCCGGTCCTTATAAGGTAAAAGTGCGCGCGCCTAGTTTCGCGAATCTTCACGCGCTCTCTGAGATCACCCGGGGCGGGCTGATGGGCGACGTCGTGGCCGCCATCGGCAGCATCGACATCGTTTTGGGCGAGATAGATCGCTAGAGTAAAATAGAGGATGGCCTCGTTTTGGCGTTGATACGGTTTCCCCATTCCGGGCAGGAAGAACGCTTCGAGTTCTCGCCCGAGAACCGCGCGGAATTAGAGCGGATTATCGCCAAGTATCCGGTGAAGCGCTCGGCCCTCATCCCCGCGCTCCAGTTGGCCCAGGAGCAGGAGGGCTTCATCACCAGCGCGGTGATGCAGCACGTGGCCGAGATTTTCGAGGTCTCCCCCATGGAGGTGTGGGGCGTAGTGAGCTTCTACACCATGCTCAAGACCCAGCCTATCGGCGAGTACCACGTACAGGTGTGCAACAACCTCTCGTGCGCCCTCATGGGAGCGGGTAGATTGCTGCGCGAGATAGAAAACCGCCTGGATTGCCGCACCGGCCACACGCGCGAGGACGGGAAGTTCTCGATCGAGGCGGTCGAGTGTCTGGGCGCCTGCGGCGGCGCTCCCTGCGTACAGGTTAACGAAGACTACTTCGAGCGCGTAACACCCGAGATTATGAACGATATCCTGAGCGCGCTGGAAAATGGCGAGTCCGTCTCGCCCATCGGGGCGGACGAAGTCGCGTCGCCCGCCCTGGCAGGCGCCGAAGAAACAAACGGCGAAGGCCAGGGCCGAGGAGTCTGAAGATGGCGTTGGTGCTAGAGAAAATCGTGACGGGCCGGTTCGACAACCCCGACGCGCCCCATATCGCTGGCTATGAAGCCACGGGCGGTTATGAGGCGATTCGCAAGCTCCTGGGCGGCGTCGAACCCGCCGACGCCATCGAACTCGTGAAGTCCTCGGGCCTGCGTGGGCGCGGCGGCGCGGGGTTCCCGTGCGGCCTCAAGTGGAGCTTCGTGCCCCAGGTGGACGGGCCGAAATATCTGGCCGTCAACGCGGACGAGGGAGAACCCGGCACGTTCAAGGACCGCGAACTCATGCTGCGCGACCCGCACCAGCTTATCGAGGGCATCCTCATCGCTTGTTACGCCGTGGGCATCGAGAAGGCCTACATCTACATTCGCGGCGAGTTCGTCGCTCCCTGGCGCGCGGTGGAGAAGGCCCTGGCAGAGGCATACGAGAAGGGATACGTGGGCCGGAACATCATGGGCAGCGGTTTTTCGTGCGATATCTACACCCACCGCGGCGCGGGCGCCTACATCTGCGGCGAGGAGACGGGTCTTCTGGAGTCGCTCGAGGGCAAGCGAGGGCACCCGCGCTTGAAGCCGCCATTTCCCGCGGTGATCGGTCTCTATGCGCGGCCCACGGTCATCAACAACGTGGAGACCCTCGCGAATCTCCCCCACATCGTGAACAAGGGGGCGGAGTGGTTCGCCGGCATCGGAATCGATGAGAAAAACTCGGGCACCCGCATGTACTGCGTCTCGGGCCACGTGGCGAAGCCGGGCCTGTATGAACTCCCGCTCGGCCTCACGTGCGAGGAGATGATTCACGAGCACTGCGGCGGCATGCGGAACGGAGCGGCCCTAAAAGCGGTGATACCCGGCGGCGCGAGCGCGCCCGCCCTCACCGCGAAGGAAGTATATGAGAACAAGGTGACGATGGATTTCGACTCCCTGGCCAAGGCGGGCAGCATGGGCGGCAGCGGGGGGGTCATCGTCATGGACGAAACGACGTGCATGGTGCAGGCAGCGGGCAGGCTCGCCGCCTTTTTCGAGCACGAATCCTGCGGGCAGTGCTCGGTATGCCGGGAGGGGACCGGCTGGGTGTCCGAGATTCTGGCGCGCATGGAACGGGGCGAAGGTGTACCCGACGATCTGGATACGCTCGCCTCGATAGACCCCAACATGCGCGGCAACACCATCTGTGTGTTGTCTGATGCATGCGCCATGATGTTCGGCGCGTTCCTGACGAAATTTCATGATGAATTCGAGGCGCACATCTCTCTGGGCCGCTGTCCGCTGGGCAGCCCGTATCCCGCCGCGATGTGATGGGGGAGAGGCGATAGATGTCGAATGAGCAGGTAACATTCGTATTCAACGATCAGAGCATCACGATGGACAAGGGCCTGCCCGTCCTGGAGGCTGCGCTCCGCATCGGCGCGCACGTTCCGCATTTTTGCTACCACAAGAACCTCTCCATCGTGGGCCAGTGCCGGGCCTGTCTCGTGGAAGTGCTCGACGCCGGAAACGGCCGGCCGATACCCAAACTCCAAGCCTCCTGCGCCACGCCGGCGGCCGAGGGCATGGTGGTTAGTTCCGTGACCCCGCGCGTCATCGAGGCGCAGGAAGGGGTCTTCGAGTTCCTGCTCAAGAACCACCCGCTCGATTGTCCGGTGTGCGATCAGGGCGGCGAGTGCCCCTTGCAGGATCAGACCATGGCTTACGGCAAGGCGATCAGCAGGACGCACGAGTTCAGGCGTATTTATCCACAAAAGGAGATCAGCGCCTTCATCAAGCCCGAGATGAACCGCTGCGTGCACTGCACCCGGTGCATCCGCTTCACCGAGGAGATCGACGGCGGAGCGGAATTCGGCTGGGCGCAGCGCGGCGACCGCACCGAGGTGGGGGTCTATGAGGACCTGCCCATGACGAGCGTCGTCTCGGGCAACGTCATCGACATCTGCCCCGTGGGCGCGCTCACGGACAACAAATACCGCTTCACCGCGCGCGTGTGGGAGATGGGGGAAACCCAGGGTCCCTGCACCCTCTGCAGCGTGGGCTGCCGCCAGGGCGTCTGGACGAAGGACGGCGAGATCAAGCGCGTCACGGCGGCTGAGAACGAAAGAATCAACGACACATGGATTTGCGACGTCGCGCGCTACGGCTGGAGCGGGGCGCACGGCGAGGGGCGCATCACCCAGCCGATGATCAGAAAAGACGGCGAACTGACGCCCGTCGGCTGGGCGGAGGCGGTCGGCGAAGTGGCGAGAGGCTTGGGCGCGCTCATCGAGGGAGCGGGCGGCGGCGCAATCGCCGGTCTGGGCGGGGCCTCTTCCACGAACGAGACGGCGTATCAGTTCGGCGCCTTCATGCGCTCGGTCCTGGGAACCAACCACCTGGACAGCCGGATTCATCCGCGCGACATCGTGCAGACGGACTTGCAAAGCGCCGCCCTGGGCGGCGTGGGCGGCGCGGGCTCCATCGAGGAGCTGGGGCGCTCGAAGGCCGTCATCATCGTGGGGAGCGACCCGTTCACGCAGCACCCCATACTCGCGCTTCAGATCAGAAAGGCGCACCGGGCGGGCGCCGTTATCATCAACGTGAACCAAAGGCGCATCGACTTGCGCGTTCAGGGCAGGGTGCATCATCTGGTGCCAATGCTGGGAGGCATCTCGCGCACGCTGCGCGCGCTGGCGACTTACCTCGTGGACGGCGGAGTGAAGCCCGAGGGAGAGAACGCGGAAGAATACGCCGCGCTCATCGGTTCCGTGGAGCTGAGCCGCCTGTGCGAAGAGGCGGACGTACCGCCTGATGACCTCATGGCCGCCGCCCGGGCGATTCAGGTGGCGGACGGCCCCGTGAGCATCCTTTCAGGGCCCGGGGAGACGGGGAAGGTAGCAGTTTCGGAGGCGATCAATCTGGGGCTGTTGCTCCGCGCCAACATCCTCTTCGCGGCCGGCGCGCCGAACTTACAGGGCGCAATCGACATGGGCCTGCTCCCAGAAGCCCTGCCAGGCGGCGGTTTGTCGGATGAAGCGGCGCGCGCCGCCTGCGAGGAAGCGTGGGGCAGGTTGCCCGGCGCGCAAGCCGGCAAGGACGCGAACGGTATACTCGACGGACTCGGGAGCGGTGAACTGAAGGGGCTTTACATCCTGGGCTGCGACCCCGTAGCCGAGCATCCTGATGGCGCACGGGCGAGAGAAGCGCTGGAAAAGGCCGATTTCGTCGTCGTGCAGGCATCCCACTTGAACGCCAGTACGGAATACGCGGACGTCGTGATCCCCGCACCCACGCTGTATGAGGAAACGGGCAGCGTCACGAACCTGGAGCGCAGGGCGCAGGCTCTCCCGCGCGCGCTCAAGCCGATGATCGACAAGATGGTCCCCGACGCCTGGCGGGCCTTCGCCGATATCGCCAAAGCGATGGAGCGGCCCTTGCGGGCGAATTCGCTGGACAAGATACGGATTCAGGCGCGCTCGCTCATCAGTGATTACGCGGACGCCTTCGGCCGGGTTCCCGATGAGGGTCTGCATTTAAGACGAGAGGGGCGGCGCGCCTACCAGATCGTACAGATACCCGAGAAAGAGGCGCAGGAGCCGGGCTTGAGGATGCTGCTGACGCCCGTCTTGTGGCTCTCGGGCGCTTATGCGGCCTCGGCCTATCATCTGGCCGACATGCCGGAACCCGCCCTCGACCTGTCGCCGAGCGATGCGGAGAGCCTGGGCCTCGCGGAAGGTGAACTCGTGGAATTCGAAGTGGGCGGCGAGGCCGTTCGGCTTCCCGCGCACGTCGACAAGAACGCGCCCGTGGGCGTCGCCTTCGCGCCGGAGGGTTTTTTGCGCGCGCACGGGGGCTCGGCCCTCAACGCTGTCGGCGCGACAGGCCGCCAGGGGGTGGAGATTCAGGTGCGCAAGACGGAGAAACCCCAAGAGGTGGGCGCATAGATGATTTGGCTGCTCATCATTCTCGGGAAAGTGCTCGTGGGCTTCGGCGGGCTTTTGCTGCTCGCCGCCTACATGACCTGGATGGAGCGGCGCGTGTTCGCGCTCATACAGGTGCGCGTGGGTCCCAACCGCGTGGGACCGTCGGGGCTTCTGCAGCCCATCGCCGACGGGATCAAGCTCATGTTCAAGGAAACCATCATTCCCGCTCAGGCGGACAAGGTGATTTACGTCCTGGCGCCGGCCGTCACGCTCATTCCGGCGCTTGCCGCATTCGCCGTGGTTCCCTTCGGCGATTCCGTGACCGTGTTCGGCCAGAAGGTGGACCTGGTGGTGGCCGACGTGAACGTCGGCATCCTGTACATCTTCGCCATGGCGGGCATCGGCGTGTACGGCATCGTGCTCGGCTCATGGGCGTCGAACAGCAAGTATCCGCTCATCGGCGGTCTTCGCTCCGCCGCCCAGTTGATCAGCTACGAACTCTCGCTCGGCATGTCGCTTCTGGGCGTGGTGATGATCTCGGGCACCCTGAGCTTGAAGGGAATCGTCGAGGCCCAGGCCGGTATGCCCTACATCGTATTACAGCCCCTGGGCTTTCTGCTCTTCGTCATCTGCATGCTGGCGGAGACGAACCGGGCGCCGTTCGATTTGCCCGAGGCCGAGAGCGAACTCACGGGCGGCTTTCATACCGAATACAGCAGCATGCACTTTGCGGTTTATTCCATCGCCGAGTACTGCAGCATGATCACGCTCTCGGCGGTGGGGGCGACGTTTTTCCTCGGCGGATGGCGCGGACCGCTGCTGCCGCCCGTCCTCTGGTTCCTGATCAAGGTGCTGGCGTTCATGTTCTTCTTCATGTGGCTGCGCGCCTCCACGCCGCGCCTGCGCTATGACCAACTGATGGGTTTCGGATGGAAGGTGCTTCTGCCGCTGTCCATCCTGAACGTGATGCTTACGGCCGCCGCCGTCGTTTTCCTGGGCTAGCGGGCCGATCGAAAGGGGGGAGGATTCATGTTAGGCGAGATTTGCAGGGGATTGTGGCTGACGCTCAAGCATTCCTTCAAAAACCGCGTGACCGTGCAGTACCCCGACGTCAAAGAGGAGATGCCCGTGGGCTACCGCGGCCTCCACAAGCTGCTGCGCTGGGAGGACGGCCTGGAGCGCTGCGTGGGGTGCAAGCTCTGCTCGGCAGCGTGTCCGGTGGATTGCATATATGTGGAATCGGAAGAGAACGACCCCGAGGCGCCGACTTCGAAGGGCGAGCGCTACGCCAGCATTTACGAGATCAACGAGCTTCGCTGCATCTTTTGCGGATACTGCGAAGAAGCCTGCCCGGTCGGCGCGGTCGTGCTGGGCAACGAGTATGAATTCTGTCAGGACGACCGGGGCAAGTTCCTCTACGAGAAGGGCGATTTGATCGTGGAGCGGACCGAGGATTATCCGGAGCTTCATGCCCGCTATGACGAGAAAAACCTGCTCACGTATGTCTAGGATTCGAATTGGAGCGGGCGCCCGCCCGCTGGAGGAAGGGCGGTAGTGGCCAGTTCCCTGTTCTTTTATTTCCTGGCGGTGGTGACGACGGTGGGCGCGATAGCCGTCGTCGCGTTTCCCAGCCCGCTCTACAGCGTGCTCGCCCTGATCCTGACCTTCCTGGGCCTCGCCGGGCTGTATCTCTCGCTACACGCGCAGTTCGTCGCCATCGTTCAGGTGATCATCTACGCCAGCGCGATCATGATGCTCTTCCTGTTCGTGGTGATGCTGATCAACCTGGGCCGGGAGGAGCAAAAAGAGCTGCGCCTGCCCGGGCAGAAGATGCTGGGCGCCATCGCGGGGCTCGCCTTATTCAGCGTGCTCCTCAAGATATTCCTCTCCACCTCCCTCATGACGGGCAAAAAGGGGAGTTTTCCCCCGGAGCGCGTGAGTGAACTGGGCAACACGCAGATTATCGGAAACCTTTTGTTGACGGATTACGTCCTGCCGTTCCAGGCGATGGGCGTATTGTTGTTCGTGGGCATCGTCGGCGCCGTGGTGCTGGCGAGCAGGCGAAGCCGCTAGGAGGAGTGGGACGTGGCGCCGCTTGAGCATTACCTGATTCTGAGCGCGGTTCTCTTCTCTTTAGGAGTCGTGGGCGTCGTGGTGCGCAGAAACGCCATCGTCGTCATCTTGTGCATCGAGTTGATGATGAACGGGGCGAATCTGGCGTTCGTGGCCTATGGTCACTTCCTGGACTCGATGGCGGGCCAGATGATCGTGTTTTTCGTGATGGCGGTGGCCGCGGCGGAAGCCGCCATCGGGCTGGCCATCGTGGTGCTGATATACAGAAACCGTGAATCCACCGACCTGGACGAGATCAATCTACTGAAGCTATAGAGCTAAGAAATCATGGATAGTCTGACCCTCATATTGGCGTTTCCTCTCATCGGCGTGCTGGTGAACCTGCTCTTCGGCTGGAAGCGCGGGGAGAAGTTCGCCGGCTGGGTCGCGACTTTGGCGCTGGCGCTCGCGTTCGCGGCCTCGCTCGTGAGCTGGCTCCGCCTTCTAGCGATGCCCGAGAAGGGACGGCTCATCCGCGCCGTCCTGTTCGAGTGGATTCCCGTGGGCGCTTTCGAAATCCAGGCGAGCTTCTCGCTGGATCCGCTCTCGGCCGTGATGGCGCTCGTGGTCACCGGCGTCGGGACTTTGATCCATCTCTACTCGATGGGCTATATGCACAATGATCGCGGCGTGGTGCGCTATTTCATCTACCTGAACCTCTTCTCGCTCTCCATGCTGACGCTCGTGCTGGGCGACAACTTCGTGGTCATGTTCGTGGGCTGGGAGGCGGTGGGTCTTTGCAGCTACCTGCTCATCGGCTTCTGGTACGAGCGCAAGGCGGCGGCCGAGGCCGGCAAGAAGGCGTTCATCGTGAACCGGGTGGGTGATTTCTGCTTCCTGATCGCGCTTTTCTACATCTACAGCGTCGTAGGCTCGCTGGATTTCGCGGAGGTGTTCTCGAAGGCTCCGGGCTTGCTCGGCCCCGAGAGCGCGGCGGCGACGATAATCTGCCTGCTGCTTTTTGCGGGCGCCACGGGCAAGAGCGCGCAGATTCCGCTTTACGTCTGGCTGCCCGACGCGATGGAAGGCCCCACCCCGGTCAGCGCCCTGATACACGCGGCAACGATGGTGACGGCGGGCGTCTACATGGTGGCGAGAGCGCACGTGCTCTTCGAACTCTCATCGACGGCGATGCTGGTGGTGGCGATCATCGGAGCGCTCACGCTGTTGATGGCGGCGTCCATCGCCCTGGTTCAGACCGACATCAAGAAGGTGCTCGCCTACAGCACAGTGAGCCAACTGGGCTATATGTTCCTGGCATGCGGCGTGGGCGCGTTTTCCGCGGCGATCTTCCATCTGATGACTCATGCGTTTTTCAAGGCGCTCCTGTTCCTGGGCGCGGGGAGCGTGATTCACGCGCTTGACGGAGAGCAGGACCTTCGCCGGATGGGCGGACTCCACGCGGCCCTCCCGCGAACGAGCAACACCTTCCTCATAGGCGCACTGGCCATCGCAGGCGTATTCCCCTTCGCCGGCTTTTTCAGCAAGGACGCCATTCTCTATTCGGCCATGACGGCCGAGCGCGGCGGGGTGCTCCTGTGGCTCGCAGGCGCGGCCGGCGCTCTGATGACGGCGTTCTACATGTTCAGGCTCTTGTTCCGCGTATTCTTCGGCACCTGCAGCCTGAGCCTGGAGGAGCAGCAGAAAGTCCATGAATCTCCGACCAATATGACGCTTCCGCTTCAGGCGCTGGCGGCGCTCTCCATCGTCGGCGGCTGGGTGGGGATTCCCATCATCACGGGGGCGAACGTATTCGGCGATTTCCTCGCTCCTGTTTTCGGCGGTCACGGCGAGGCGCACCATGAGGTGGTGTTCGAGATACTGATGATGGTCTTTTCGCTCGCGGTCGCCTTCATCGGAATCTACGCGGCCTACAATCTCTATGTGCTCAAAAACGACGGCGGCAGCGCGTACGCGGAACTCTGGCCGAGAATCCACCGTCTTCTGGTGAACAAGTATTACGTGGACGAGATATACGACGCTTTGATCATTCAACCGGTAAAGCGGGCGTCGATCTGGTGCTGGAGAGCGTTCGAAGACGGTCTGGTGGACGCGGCCGTGAACGGCGCGGGTTTTTTCGTGCAATCCCTGGGCGGCGTCCTGAGGCGTCTCCAGACGGGCTACGTGAAGAGCTACGCCGTATCGATGCTGGTCGGCGCGCTCGTGATTCTGCTGTACCTCACGGCCCGGTAATGATTTTTCGATTCTTTGAGGAGCGTTAGGGGCGAGTGCCTGGAATAATCACTTCGATACTGTTCCTGCCCATGCTGGGCGGTCTGCTGCTCCTGTTCGCGCGAGAGGGTGAGCGCAAGGGGAGCGGAGGCGTTCGCGCGTTCGCGCTGGCGGTGTCGCTGGTCACGTTCGCTCTTTCGGCCGTGATGTACATGGGCTTCCGGCCCGGTTTCGCGGATATGCAGTTCGTCGAGGAAGCGGCGTGGATCCCGAGATTCGGGATTTCCTACAAGGTGGGCGTTGACGGCATCAGCCTGCTGCTCGTGATGCTGACCACCATCCTGACGCCCGTCGCGATTCTTTTCTCCTTCGAGGACGTGCGGAAAAAGACCAGACTCTACTACATGTCCCTGCTGTTCCTGGAGACGGGGATGCTCGGCGTGTTCTTCGCGCTCGATTTCTTCCTGTTCTACGTCTTCTGGGAAGGGATGCTGATTCCGATGTACCTCATCATCGGGGTCTGGGGCGGGGGACGCCGGATTTACGCGGCCGTCAAGTTCTTCCTGTACACCATGGCCGGAAGCGTACTGATGCTCGTGGCGATCATCTGGCTGTATTTCACGAGCGGGGTCGGCACGTTCGACATCCTGGCGCATTTCAGAGAACCGGTGGACGCCGCCCTCCAGCCGTGGCTGTTCGCCGCGTTCGCGATCTCCTTCGCCATCAAGGTGCCGATTTTCCCGTTTCACACCTGGCTGCCCGACGCCCACGTGGAAGCGCCCACGGCGGGAAGCGTCATCCTCGCCGGCGTCCTCCTGAAGATGGGCACGTACGGCTTCATGCGGCTGGCGATGCCGCTGTTCCCGACGGCGGCGCGCGAGTTCGCGTTCCTCATCATATGCCTGGCGCTGGTGGGGATCATCTACGGGGCGCTCATGGCCATGGTGCAGACCGACGTGAAAAAGCTCGTCGCCTACTCCTCGGTGAGCCATCTGGGCTTCGTGATGCTGGGGCTTTTCTCCTTCAACCTCCTGGGCGCCTCGGGGAGCGTTATCCAGATGGTGAACCACGGCATCAGCAGCGGGGCGCTCTTCCTGATCGTGGGCTTCATCTATTCGAGGAGGCACACGCGGCAAATCGAGGAATTCGGAGGGCTCCTTCGGGTGATGCCCGTGTTCTCGACGTTTTTCATCATCACGGCGCTGAGCAGCATCGGCCTCCCGGGGCTGAACGGGTTCGTGGGCGAGTTCACGATTCTGCTGGGCGCGTTCGAGCGCAACGCCTGGTTCGCCGTAATCGCGGCCACCGGCGTGGTTCTCTCGGCGGTCTACATGCTCTGGATGCTCCAGCGCGTGCTGTTCGGAGAGGTGAGCGTGCGGGCGAACCTGGGGCTCGCCGACATGAACAGGCGCGAGTGGCTCGTCATGCTGCCCATGGTGGCGTTGATGTTCTGGATCGGGCTTTACCCCAAACCGTTGTTCAACCGCATCGAGCCGTCGGCCAAGGCCTGGCTCACGCAGGTGAACCGCCGGGTGCTGCGCGTGGAGAAGGCGCCTGAGCGGAAATTGCAAAAGAGCGCGCTCGCTTTTGAGCAAAGAGTCGAGGTGAAATAGCTTTGGAAATCGTTCATCCCACCATCCATTGGGGATACCTGCTGCCGGTGATCCTGCCGGTGTTCGGGGCGGTGCTGGTTCTGATGTGGGACGCTTTTCTCGCAAAAGGGGAGCGCTCCGTCATCATCATCATTACGCTGATGACGCTGGCCGCCGCCCTGGGGGTGACGCTCGGCGCGCGCGCGCTGCCGGGCCTGGCCGCGTCGTTCGGCGGCATGTACCTCTTCGACGGGTTCACGCAGTTTCTCTACGTCGTCATCCTGTTCGCGAGCATTTTCTCGGTGCTCATCGCCGCGGCCCAGCGGGAGCTGGACGATACGCCGGCGGGCGAGTATTTCGGCCTCATCCTCTTCGCTACCTCCGGCATGATGCTCATGGCGGCGACGCGGAACCTACTGATGATCTTCGTGGGTCTGGAAGTGTTCTCCCTGTCGCTCTACGTCCTGGCGGGTTATCTACGCGCGCGTCCCGAGGGCAACGAGGCGTCGCTCAAATACTTTCTGCTCGGTTCGTTCGCATCGGGTTTCCTGCTCTACGGCATGGCGCTCGTCTACGGCGCGACGGGGTCGGTCGACCTGATAGAAATCGCCACGCGGCTTCACGAGAATCCCGCCTCGCGAGGGGCAGCCTTCCTGATGGGCCTGGGCTTCATGGTGGTTGGGCTGGGATTCAAGGTGGCCGCGGCGCCTTTTTACATGTGGACGCCGGACGTATACGAGGGCGCGCCCACCGCGGTGACGGCGTTCATGTCCGTGGGTCCGAAGGCGGCGGCTTTCGCCGCGTTTTTCCGGGTTTTTCTCTCCGCGGGCGACGCCGGCGGAAGCTTCGATACGGTTTTTTGGGTGATGGCCGTGCTCACGATGAGCCTGGCGAACCTCGTCGCCATCTGGCAGTCCTGCGTGAAGCGGATGCTCGCCTATTCGAGCATCGCCCACGCCGGCTATCTCATGGTCGCGCTCGTGGCGTCGCGCTCGAGCGCCGAGTTGGCCACGAGCGGGTTTCTGTATTACATGCTCGTCTACGTTTTCATGAACATGGGCGCTTTCTGCGTGCTCACCCTCATCTCGAACATGCGCGAGGACGGCGGCACGAAGCTGGATAACCTCGCGGGTCTGGCCTCTTTCCGGCCCGGGCTGGCGGCGGCGATGGCCGTGTTCATGGTCTCGCTCTCCGGCCTTCCGCCCACCGGGGGTTTCGTGGCGAAATTTCACGTGTTCAGCGCAGCGCTGAACGGCGGCTACGTCTGGCTGACCGTGATAGCGGTGCTCAACAGCGTGGTGGCCGTGTATTATTACCTGAGGCTCGTCGTGGTGATGTACATGCGCGAACCGCAAGGCGGCGTGGTGAAGCGCGCGCCGCATCCGGGCTGGTCCTACGCGGTCGCGGCGCTCGTGCTCGCCGTAGCGAGCACCCTGCAATTGGGGATTTTCCCCTCCTCGGTGCTGGATTTCGCCCATCGATCCACGGTCTTTTTTAATTGACCTCAGGGGTTGGTTTTTCGATTGCCGCCATGATATAAATCATGGCGGTTCGTTCGATTTCATGCTTTTGATCCGGGGGTTTTCGAGGGGAATGACCGCCTTGCGGCAACGATGATGGCGGCGCATTCTCATGACCCTTGGGGTATGCTGCATTTTGTGAGGGACCACGCATGGATGCCATGGAGGTTGTAGGCGCGTTTTTCAGGGATTATCAGGTCATCAATCCCTACGTCCCCATCTTCCTGATCACGCTCATGGCGGCCGCCCTCGCGGCGAGCATTCTGATCTTCGCGCTGCTCGTCCGCCCGAACAACCCCGACTCCGAGAAGAACTCCCCCTATGAGTGCGGCATGCCCCCGCTGATGGAGGCGCACGAGCGCTTCTCCATCCGGTTCTACCTGCTGGGCATACTGTTCCTGCTCTTCGACGTGGAGGCCTTGTTCCTCTTCCCCTGGGCGGTGCGCTACGACGCACTCGGGCTGTTCGGATTCATCGAGATGATGCTGTTCATCGCCATCCTGTTGGTGGGTTATTTCTACGCTTGGCGAAAAGGAGCGTTGGAGTGGGCATAGTCGAGGGCAAGTTCAGCGATAATTTCGTCACGTCGAAAGTCGACAGCCTGGTCGCCTGGGCGAGGAAGAGCGCGCTTTGGCCGATGACCTTCGGCCTGGCGTGCTGCGCCATCGAGATGATGGCCTCGGGCGCTGCGCGCTACGATTTCGACCGTTTCGGCGTGATCTTCCGCGCCACCCCGCGCCAGTCCGACGTGATCATCGTGGCGGGCACCGTCACCCACAAGATGGGGGATGCGATTCGCAAGGTCTACGACCAGATGCCCGAGCCGCGCTGGGTGATCGCGATGGGCAACTGCGCCACCTGCGGCGGCCCGTACGCGAACTATGCGGTGATGCAGGGAGTGGATGAAATCATCCCGGTGGACGTCTACATTCCGGGTTGCCCGCCCAGGCCCGAATCCTTGATGTGGGGCGTCATGCAGCTTCAGAAAAAAATTGAACAGGAAAAATACATCCGCCGGTAACAACCTGCGGCGCACAAGGGAAGAAGATGCCGGACGAGGTAGAGGAAAACAGCGAACAGACGAACGACGCTCCGGATGCCGATGAGCCCGCCGAGGCCGTGAAGACTCCGCCCGGCGAGGATTTGAAGGAAGTGGTGGAATCGGCGTTTCCGGGCGCAGTTCTGGAGCAGAGCGCCTATCAGGACGATGAGGACGAGGCGACGTTCGTCGTGGGACTCGACTCCATCGTCGACGTGTCCACGCATCTGCGCGACCACGGCGATACGCTCTTCAAACTCCTCACCGACTTGACGGCGGTGCACTACCCGGAGGCCGAAAATCCCTTCGAGGTGCTGTATCAGCTCTACAGCATCGAACATAACCGCAGGCTTCGCCTGAAAGTGCGGATCAAGGAAGGCCAGGCCATGCCTACGGTTTCGAGCGTATGGAGCAGCGCGGACTGGATGGAGCGCGAAATCTACGATTTGTTCGGTATCGAATTCGAGGGTCATCCGGATCTCAGGCGGATACTTCTGCCCGACAACTGGGGCAGCCATCCGATGCGGAAGGACTATCCGCTCGAGGGTCGGGGAGAGCGGATTTACACCAAGCCGAAGCGCAAGGAAATCGGCGATTAGAGCAACGCACTTTTTGAGGAAATGAGGGAATGGTCGGCGTAGCGAACACGTCTCGCATCGAGCAGCAGAGCACCCTGCACGGGACCGAAGAACTCGTCATCAACATGGGTCCCCAGCACCCGAGCACGCACGGGGTGCTCCGGGTGATCCTGAAACTCGACGGCGAGACGGTGAACGACCTCGACTGCGACATCGGCTACCTGCACCGCGGCACGGAGAAGATCGGCGAGAACATCACCTACACGATGTTCATCCCCTATACGGACCGCCTCGACTACATCGCGGCGCCCTCGAACAATCTCGCGTGGGTCACGGCGGTGGAGAAATTCTTCGACTGGGAGATCCCCATGCGGGCGCAGTACATCCGCTCGATGGTGGGGGAACTCTCCCGCATCGCCAGCCACCTGCTCTGGCTCGCCACGCACGCCCTGGACATCGGGGCGATGACGGTGTTCCTGTGGTGCTTCCGAGAGCGCGAGATGGTGCTCGATCTCTTCGAGACGGCGTTCGGCGGCCGACTGACGGTGAATGCCTTCCGCCTGGGCGGTCTGCACGAGGACGTACCGGACAAGTTCCTGCAACTCACGCAGGAGTTCATCGATATTTTCCCGAGCCGGATCGATGATTACGAGACGCTGCTCACGAACAACCGCATCTGGCTGCAGAGGACGCGTGACGTGGGCATCATCTCCGCCGAGGACGCGATGGACTTAGGATTGACGGGCCCGATTATCCGGGGCAGCGGCGTGCGTTGGGACTTAAGGCGCGCCAAGCCATACGCGGCGTATCCCTATCTCGATTTCGTCGTTCCCGTCGGCGAGAACGGCGACATATACGACCGCTATCTGGTGCGCATCGAGGAGTTGCGCCAGAGTACCCGCATCATCCAGCAGTGCCTGGACCAGCTTCCCGGCGGGCCGGTGACCTGCAAGACGCCGCGAACCATCAAGCCCCCGGAGGGCGAGATATACCACAGCATCGAAAACCCCAAGGGCGAGTTCGGCTTCTACATCGTGAGCGATGGGACGACGACGCCCTATCGCGTCCGCATCCGCCCGCCCTCGTTCATCAACCTGGGGGGGCTCAAGAAGCTGTGCATCGGGCAGTTGGTCGCGGACGTGGTGGCCATCATCGGAAGCATCGACATCGTGTTGGGCGAGTGTGATCGGTAAGGAGTCGTTTCGTTGGACATGGCGCTAGAAGTCGCGGTCGCCGCGATAAAGATATTCATCGTGGTCAACGTGGTGCAACTCGTGGTGGCGTATATGATCTACGTCGAGCGAAAAGTGATCGCCCACGCACAGTTGCGCCTGGGGCCAATGCGCGTGGGCTGGCACGGGCTCCTCCAGCCGATAGCGGACGGGCTCAAGCTGTTTTTCAAAGAAGACATCATCCCCGACAAGGCGGACCGCGTTGTTTTCGTCCTGGCGCCCGTGATGGTGCTGGTGCCCGCACTGGTCGTCTATGCGGTGCTGCCCTTCAGCGCGACGTTCTATATCACGCAAATCAACATCGGGCTGTTTTTCGTTCTGGCGATCAGCTCACTCGGCGTGTTCGGCGTGGTGATGGCGGGCTGGGCCTCGAACAGCAAATACTCGCTTCTGGGCGCGCTCAGGAGCGCGGCGCAGATGCTGAGCTACGAGATATTCCTGGGCTTCTCCGTCATCGGGCCGCTGATGCTCGCCGGTTCCCTGAACCTGCAGGAGATCGTACACGCGCAGCGCGACGTATGGTTCGTGTTCTATCAGCCGTTGGCCTTTATCGTCTTCTTCGTCGCGGCGCTTGCGGAGACGAACCGGGTGCCCTTCGACCTGCCCGAGGCGGAAACCGAACTCGTGGCCGGCTTTCACACCGAATACAGCGGGATGAAGTTCGCGTTCTTCTTCCTGGCGGAGTACGCCAGCATGATGGTCATATCGACGATTGGCATCGTGCTGTTTTTCGGCGGATGGGAAGGGCCGGATTTCATTCCGCTCCCCGGCTTCGTCTGGTACTGCCTCAAGCTGGGCGCCTTCATGTTCGTGTTCATATGGCTGCGGGCGACGCTGCCGCGCTACCGTTACGATCAGCTGATGCGCGTGGGATGGAAGTTCATGTTCCCGCTCGTGATGCTCAACATTTTCCTGACCGGATTCCTGAAGTACCTGTTCTTGTAACCAGCGGGAGAGACGCAGGGTGGAAATCTATTTCTTCTATATGTTCGCGGGCGGGATGATCCTGACCTCCCTGCTGATGATCACGCGCGCGAACGTGATTCACGCGGCCCTGCTGCTGGTGCTGACGTTCTTCTTCCTGGCGGGCGTCTTCGTGCTGGCGGGAGCGGAGTTTCTGGCGGCGGTGCAGATACTGCTCTACGCGGGCGGCATCATGGTGCTCTACCTGTTCTCGATCATGCTGATGAACGTGGAGGTGGCCGTGCGGATGCGGCAGTGGCACCGCCAGGGCGTCGTGGTGCTCGTGGCGGCCGTGCTTCTTGGACTGGAAATATGGGCCGTGCTGGGGGAGGTGGAGTTCGGGGCGCCCAAGCAGTGGGAGTGGTCGCTGGGAGCCACGCCGGGCAACGTCGAAGCCCTGGGCGCGGTCTTGTACACGAAATTCCTGTTTCCCTTCGAGGTGGCCTCCATCCTCCTGCTGGCCTCGATGATCGGCGCCATCGTCCTTGCGAAGCGCACGATAGAGCGATAGAGGGAGAGAGAACCCGCAATGATACCGATGACTCATTTTCTCGTCCTGGGCGCCGTCCTGTTCCTCATCGGCGCGATGGGCGTTCTGATGCGCCGCAACGCCATCATCATCCTGTTGTCCATCGAGTTGATGCTCAACGCCGTGAACGTGACCTTCGTGGGCTTCTCGCGCCACCTGGCGGACATGACGGGTCAGGTGTTCGCCATCTTCGTCATCACCGTGGCGGCGTGCGAGGCGGCCGTGGGGCTTGCGATACTCATTGCGCTCAACCGCGACCGCACGATGGTCAACGTGGACGAAATCAACCTTTTGAAGTGGTAGGGGAATCATGATCGAACTGGCTTGGCTCATTCCCGTTTTTCCGGTGATCGGGGTACTGATCAACGGATTGTTCGGAAAGCACGTGGGCGAGAATGCGGGCCCCATCGCCTCCGGCATGGCGGGCCTGTCGTTTCTCGTGGTGCTGGGCATCGCCGGGCAGATGATATTCGGCGCGGGCGGCAGCCACACCATACCGCTCTGGACGTGGGTGGAAGCGGGAAGCCTGAGCGTTTCCATGAGCTTCCTCATCGACCCGCTGAGCACCATCATGCTGCTCGTGGTGTCGGGCGTGGGCTTTCTGGTGCACGTCTACGCCGTGGGCTACATGCACGGCGACCCGGGCTATCCGCGCTTTTTCACCTATCTCAACCTGTTCATGCTCTCGATGTTCCTGCTGGTGCTGGGGGACAACTATCTCGTCATGTTCGTCGGCTGGGAGGGCGTGGGCCTTTGCAGCTACCTGCTCATCGGCTTCTGGTACGAGAAGCAGTCCGCATCAGACGCCGGCAAGAAGGCGTTCATCGTCAACCGAATCGGCGACGCGGGCTTCCTGCTCGGCATGTTCCTCATCTGGACGCTGACCGGCAGCCTCACCTACACGGAAGTCTTCCAGGCGGCTCCCGAGATGAGCGCGGCGATGGCGTCGGCCGTCGGCCTTCTGCTGTTCGTCGGCGCCGTCGGCAAGAGCGCGCAGATTCCGCTCTACGTCTGGCTGCCCGACGCCATGGAAGGCCCGACTCCCGTCAGCGCCCTCATCCACGCCGCCACCATGGTGACGGCGGGCGTCTACATGGTCGCGCGCACGAGCCCCATCTACGTCATGGGGCCGGACGCGATGAGCGTCATCGCCGTCGTCGGCGCGCTCACGGGGCTTTTCGCCGCGAGCATCGGCCTGGTGCAGAACGACATCAAGCGCGTGCTCGCCTACAGCACGGTGAGCCAGCTCGGCTTCATGTTCATGGCGCTGGGCGTGGGCGCCTTCACGGCCGCCATCTTCCACCTGATGACGCACGCCTTCTTCAAGGGCCTGCTCTTTCTGGGCAGCGGCAGCGTGATCCACGCGCTTCACCATGCGCCCGAGGAACAGCAGCAGGACATGCGCTACATGGGCGGCTTGAAGGACAAGATGCCCATCACGTACTGGACGTTCCTGATCGGCGCGATCGCCATCGCGGGCGTTCCGCCTCTGGCGGGCTTCTGGAGCAAGGACGAGATTCTGGCGAACGCCTTCTTCACGGGACACTACACGGTCTGGATCATGGGCACCGTCGCGGCCTTCATGACGGCCTTCTACATGTTCCGGCTCATATTCATGACGTTTCACGGCGAGATGCGCGTCGACCATCACGCCCGCGAGCATATTCACGAATCACCCCCCACGATGACGGTTCCGCTCGTCATCCTGGCGGTCCTGAGCGTCATCGGCGGCGTGATTCCCGGCTTCCCGCCCGAGGGCGGCTGGATACACCGCTTCCTCGCGCCCTCGCTGGCGAAGATGCCGGCGGGCGGCCACGCCATGGACCAGGGCGTGCACCTGATGAACGCCGCGGCCGGCGGCGGACACAGCGGCCCGGCGGTGGTGCTCCTGATAGTGCTGGCCATCGCGGTCGCCGTGGGCGGCATCGCCCTGGCGTGGTACATGTACGTCAAGGACACCGGTGCGCCGAGGCGCCTGTACAGGAGCATACCGGGCATCTATTACCTGCTCCTCGGCAAATACTATGTTGACGAGATTTACCAGGCCTGCATCGTCGAGCCGACCTACAAGCTCATGCGCGGCCTGTGGACCTTCGATGCGAAGGTGGTGGACGGCGCGGTGAACGGCAGTTCGCTCATCACTATGGTGTCGAGCCGCTTCTCGGGCATTTTCGACCTGCGGACGGTGGACGGCGCGGTGAACGGCACGGCGAGCTTCATCCGCTTCTTCTCCCAGGTATTCAAATACCTGCAATCCGGCATGGTTCAGAATTATCTTTTCGTGATGCTGTTGGGCATCTTCGTGATGCTGAGCGCGTACCTTTTCCGCTGATGCGATGAGGTTTTGGAGGAACTATGAGTAACATGCCGCTTCTTACGATGATCACCTTCCTGCCCGCGGCGGGCGCGGTGATTATTATGCTCTTCATGAAAAAAGAGCAGACGAAAGCCATCAAGGGTTTCGCCACGGCGGTGGCGGTCTTGGACTTCCTGATTTCGCTTCCCCTCTGGTTCAGGTTCGATCAGTCCGAAGCCGGCTTTCAGTTCGTGGAGAAGGTGAGCTGGATACCCACAATCGGGGTGAGCTATTTCGTCGGCATCGACGGGATCAGCGTGCTGCTCGTTCTTCTCACCACGCTCACGATGATCATAGGGGTCGTATGCTCGTTCACCGCCATCGAGGAGCGCGAGAAAGAATACTACGTCTGCCTCCTTTTGCTGGCGACCGGCATGCTGGGCACCTTCATCGCGCTCGATATCTTCCTCTTCTACGTGTTCTTCGAGATTACCCTGGTGCCGATGTATTTCCTCATCGGCGTGTGGGGCGGGCCGAGGAAGCTCTACGCGGCGATCAAGTTCTTCCTCTATACGCTGTTCGGCAGCGTGTTGATGCTGCTGGGAATTCTGGCGTTCTACTTCGCCAACTTGAAAATGGGCACCGGGACCCTCACGTTCGACCTGGTCGAGTTGTACGGCGTGGGGCCGAAGATACCGCTTTCGCTCCAGATATGGATATTCCTGGCGTTCTTCATCGGATTCGCCATCAAGGTCCCCATGTTCCCCTTCCACACCTGGCTGCCGGACGCGCACGTGGAAGCGCCCACTGCGGGCAGCGTGATTCTGGCGGGCATCCTCCTGAAAATGGGAACCTACGGTTTCGTGCGCTTCGCCCTGCCGCTGCTCCCCCAGGCGAGCCATGTTTTCGTGCCCTTCATGATGCTTCTCTCCATCATCGGCATCATCTACGGGGCGCTGGTGGCCATGGCGCAGACCGATATCAAGAAACTGGTGGCCTATTCCTCCGTGAGCCACCTGGGATTCGTGATGCTGGGCGTGTTCGCCCTAAACGAGCAGGGCGTGCTTGGCGGGCAGCTACAGATGATCAACCACGGGATCAGCACGGGCGCCTTGTTCCTTCTGGTGGGCGTCGTTTACGAGAGGCGTCATACGCGCCTCATCTCCGATTATGGCGGCCTCTCGAAGGTCGTGCCGGTCTTTACGGTGATCTTCGCCATCACGATGCTGAGCAGCATCGGTCTGCCGGGGCTCAACGGGTTCGTGGGCGAGTTCTTGATCCTCATCGGCGCGTTCAAGAAGAGCTACGTGTACGCGGCGTTCGCCGTCATCGGCATCGTCCTGGGGGCGGCCTACATGCTCTGGCTCTTCCAGCGGGTATTCTTCGGTACGCTGGATAATCCGGAGAATGAGAAACTCACCGACTGCAACGCGCGCGAGGTCCTCTACCTTCTGCCGCTGGTCATCCTGATGTTCTGGATCGGTCTGTATCCCAAACCGTTCCTCGGAAGGATGGAGGCGAGCGTGAAGAAGGTCGTGAAGATGGTGAACGCGGCGGAGGTCCCGCAAAAGGCCGCGCTCGGTAAACTGACGAAGCTCGAGAAAAAATGAACGAGATTTCGCTTGATTTGATGGAGTCTTTCCGATGCAAGTGGTGATTCCCGACATCGCCTTGTCCCTGGCCCTTCCCGAGATAGGGCTGGCCATACTCGTATGCGCCGTTCTGATCCTCGACCTGTTCGTGTCGCTCGAGAACAAGTCGCGCGTGGGCGTCGTGGCGTTCGTGGGGGTCGTGATTCTCGCGCTCGTCGCCTTCGGGCAATGGGGCGAGGGCGCGAGAACGACGTTCAGCGGCTTCTACGTGGTCGACAACCTGAGCGTGTTCGTGAAGGTGAGCGTGCTGCTCTGTACGGCCATCTCCATCCTGCTGCTGCTTCAGTACGCCAAGGTGGAGAAGATCAACTTCGGCGAATTGTACGCCATGCTGCTCTTCTCGGTGTTCGGCATGCTGGTGATGGCGTCGGGCAACGATCTGATTTCGATCTATCTGGGACTCGAGACCATGAGCATCAGCATCTACGTGCTCGTGGCGTTCATGCGGCACGACCCCTTGAGCCGGGAGGCGGGCCTCAAGTATTTCCTCATGGGCGCTTTCGCCTCGGGCGTCCTCCTCTACGGCATGGCACTGACGTACGGGTTCACCGGAACGACCTCGATTCGCGGAATCGCGGCGGCGTTCGCAGGATCAGGCGGCCCCGCCATCGCGCAGAACCCGATGATGATTTTCGGCCTCATTCTCCTGGTCGCGGGCTTCGGCTTCAAGCTGGCGCTGTCGCCGTTCCACATGTGGCTGCCCGACGCCTACACGGGCGCGCCGACGCCGATTACGGGCTTCATGTCCGTGGCCGTCAAGTTCGCGACAGTCGCCGCCCTGATGCGGATTTTCTTCGTGGCGTTACCGGCCATGGCCGACAGGTGGAACACCCTGTTGTGGGCGCTCACGGCGTTCACGCTGGTGTGGGGGAACGTGGCGGCCATCGCCCAGACGAGCCTGAAGCGCATGCTGGCGTATTCGAGCATCGGGCACGCGGGCTACGTGCTGATGGGCGTGGTGGCCACCATGAGCGTGGTGGACGGCAAGGTGACGTTCACCGACATCGGCATCAGCGCGGTGGCGTTCTACCTGCTCGCCTATCTGTTCACGAACCTCGGCGCCTTCGGGATGCTGATTCTCGTGTGCCGCGACGGCTACCGGGGGGACAACATCGAGGACTGGAAGGGAATCGGGCAGGCGCACCCCTGGGCGGGGATGGCCTTCGTGGTGTTCCTGCTCTCGCTCGGCGGTATCCCGCCGACGGCCGGCTTCGTCGGCAAGCTCTACCTCTTCGCCGCGGCGGTGCAGAACGAGTACTACTGGCTGGCCGTCATCGGGCTCGTGATGAGCGCGGTATCGATGTACTACTACGGGCGCATCATCATGGTGATGTACATGGAGAACCGGGGCGAGGGCCAGGAGGTGATGAGCCTGTCGAGCGCGCCCTCTCTTTTCTTCGCGCTGGTGGTGCTGGTGGTGGCGACGCTGCTGCTCGGCATCTTCCCGGGCAGCTTCCTCGACGCGGCGAAGGGCACCGTCGCCGGGTTCATCTAGAAACCACACGCAAAACCTGAAGCAGCACGACCGCCTCTCGCTCCTGAGGGGAAGTGAATGCGCGCTGTTTGGGATATTAAACGGCTGGTCTGCTTCTCTCCGCTCATCCCGACCCTGACCGGCGTAAGCCCGAACTTTTCCGACGGACTGGCGGTCCGTATATTTCCTGCGCCTTCCGGCGAGTCCCAGTCGAAACATTGCATAATCCTTCTCCAAAGTCCGACACGGAAGGACTTGCTTACAGTCGCGCCCCGCTGCCCCGCGGGACCGGGATGAGTACCCAGAAAACCGCTTCCGGATTTTGCTCGTAGACACTTGCATACTCATCTGATACATTAAAGACAATCATTTCCATCAAATCATTCCTGCCATCATATAGAAATACGAAGGTTTCATACGCGCTAGTCAATCTCTTTTCAAAGGAGGTTCAAGATGCGCTACACAATCTCTATCCAGCGTCAGATTCAAATTTCTGCAACAGTTCTAGTGTTCACTCTGGCAGTCTTGGTTTTCACGCCCTTCGGCGGTCGCGCCGAGGCTGCGAAAGTATTGCGGCTGGGCGTGCTCGGCCCTCTTACCGGCGATCTTGCGTTCGGTGGTCAATTCCAGCTAAAGGGGGCTCAACTGAAGGCCGAAGAACTGAACAAGATGCAGGACAAGGTCAAGATCGAGATCATCGCCGAGGATGACGAATCCAAATGCGACGTCTCAGTCTCGGCTGCACGCAAGCTGATCGCGCGCGACAAGATTCATGCGCTTCTCGGCGCATGGCAAAGCACCTGTACGCTCGCCATCGTTCCGATCACCGCAGCGGCGAAAATTCCGCAATACACAACGAGTGTTGCAGGGCCAATCACCCAGCAGGGTTCCAAGTGGATCTTCCGGGTTGCCATTCCGACCAAGGGTCTGAATATCGCAACCGTCAATTACGCCGTTAAGAATCTTGGTCTGAAAAAGATCGCCATCCTCTCTTCCAATGAGGAGGTCGGTAAATCCTTTTCCGCCAGTACCGTCGCCGTATTGAAATCGCTTGGGCTCAAGCCCGCGGCGAAACAGGAATATGCGCGCGGCGACAAGGACTTCACGGGCCAACTCGGCCGCATCAAGGCCGCGGGCGCGGATGCGGTCATCATGGCGACGGGGTTCCAGGAGCAGGCCATCATTGCCCGCCAGGTGAAAGAACTCGGCATGAAGGTTCGGCTTCTCGGTGGCGATACCATTGGCGGGAATCCGAAGTTCGTGGAACTCGGCGGCAAGCACGTAGAGGGTATGGTGTTCGCCACGACCTTCATCCCCGTAAGCGCCGACAAGCGTCTGGCGCCCTTCATGAAGGCATACATCGTGAAATTCAAAGAACGTCCCGACCCCTGGGCCGGCGAGTTCTATGATGCGGTGGGCATCGTTTTCGAGGCTGTCAAGGCCAACGGCTACGTTCCCGACAGCAAACAGATAGGCGCGTTCACGCGCAATCTCACCAGCGCGAAGAACAGCTACAGCGGCATCCTGGGCAACGTCTATTTTTCTAAAAACGGAGACGGTGACTGGGCTCCGATCATCGGGGAAATTGTGGATAGCAGCAATGCCGATGGAGAGTTTTGGCGTTCTCTCGGTCGATAGCGTCTATTTCCAGCTCACGGCAGTCCCGTTGCAGGCAACCGGACTGCCGTGAGTGGTTTTCGGGCCGGCGACTCGAGGGTTGATGGCCCCATCGCTTGAAGAGCGGCGCGGAGGTAGTCAGTCACGGGTGATGCATTGCGTTCCAAATGGCCTGGGTTGCAGCGCCGAGCAACCTGTTCCCCAAAAATCTCCGCCTTGACAGATGGCCTGCAATGAAAACCCGCCGCGGCGGAAACCCCATCCCGGCGGTTGTAAAATTCGGATATGGTTACTAAGGAACTGAAGGTTGCCCGGGCGATGCGGGGTCAATACGAACGACGCGGAACGGTGAAATGGGGATAGATTTACATATCGTCACGCAGCAGGTTGTCGGCGGGCTGGCGGTCGGCTGCGTTTATGCCCTGATCGCTCTTGGCTTCACGATGATGTTGCGGGCCACCGAGCTCGTCAACTTCGCACAGGGCGAACTCGTGATGTCAGGCGCCTTCATCGGATATACCCTCCTGGTGGTAACACCGCTGCCTTATCTGGCCGTATTCATCGTAGCGAGCATCCTGACGGGCATTCTGGGCATGCTGATCGAGCGCGTAGCCCTGCGCCCGATTCGAATGCGGCAATCGCCGCTATTGAATTTGATAATCGCAACAATCGGGATTGGGATATGCCTTCGGCTGGTCTCGCAGCTGATATGGGGGGCCGCGCCGCTGCGTTACCCGGTATCCGTCGGCCAGGTAGGCCATCTTGTCGTGGCCGGGCTGCCGATGAGCATTCAGCATATCTGGATTATCGCCCTTGCCATCCTTTCAATGCTCGGTCTGCATTACTTCTTTGAGCGAACGCTTCCCGGCATCGCGTGGCGGGCGTCGGCGTATGACTCATACACGGCGGAAATTCTGGGTGTAAGTTTCGATCGCGTCGTCACGATGACTTTCGGCATCAGTTCCATGTTGGCAGGCGCCGCCGGCGTCCTCATCGCACCATTGTTTTTTGTCGCGCAGGACCTTTGGCTGCAGGGACCTCGATCATTCGCCGGTGCGGCGCTGGGGCAGTTTCACATACTCGGTACGATGATTGGCGGTCCCATTCTCGGCCTGCTGGAGACTTTCGCAGCGGGTTATATTTCATCCGCTTACAAGAACGGGATTGCTTTTGGGGTCACCATCATCGTGCTGATGCTCGTGGCGATTCCTCGTATGCCGCGTGGCGGGAGCCTGGTGTTCCGGTACGGACGACAATCCATAGCGGACTTGTTCGAGTTGAACGACAAGCAAGCCGCCCGTCTCAGGTACGCCATGAGCGCCGCGCTCGGTGTCCTCGCCTTTCTGTTGCCGTTGCTCCTCGATACATATGAGGTCTACCTCGTTACCCTCATCCTGATCTATGCCACGGGCGCCCTCGGATTGCAGCTCGTGATCGGATACGCTGGTGCGATTATCGTCGGTCATGCGGCGTTCCTGGGAATTGGCGCCTACACTTCGGCGATTTTGACCGTATACTTAGGCGTTCCGTTCCTCCCCGCAATGATTGCGGCTGCGATTGTCGCCGCAGCATTCGCCTTGCTGTTCGGACCGATTTTGAGGCTGCCGACTCATTTCTGCGCCATCGCAACCCTGGGTTTTGGCGAGATTATGCATCTCGTGTTCATCAACTGGAAGGCCGTAACAAACGGGATGTCGGGCATCAGCGGCATTCGAAAGCCGTCCATCGGCTCCTTTGTGTTCGGGGAAGGCGCACCTTTCTATTTTCTGACGATAGCCGTCCTGGTGGTCGTCTTCGTGGCGCTGCAGCGCCTGATAAAGTCACGCTATGGCCGTGGTTTGATCGCGGCCCGTGAGAATGAACTGGCTGCTATCTCCATGGGAGTGAATGTTGCCTGGTACCGGACGCTCTCCTTCTGTATCGCCGCCGGTTGCGCCGGGATTGCAGGTTCTCTGTATGCTCACTTCTTCTCCTATATCAGTCCGGATTCCTTCACTATACTGCAGTCGATCGCATTCCTTACGATGGTCGTGATTGGCGGTCTTGGCAGTTTCGCCGGAGCCGTTATCGGGGCGTTCTTCGTCCTTGGGGTTCCGGAAATGCTGCGTACGCTTGCGGAGTACCGAATCCTGATCTTCGGGCTGCTTCTGGTCGCGTTCATGATGTTCTTGCCGGGGGGACTGGCGGACCTGGTCCACCGGTTGCTGTCCGCATTCAGACGGAAGGAAGGAACTCCTGACGTCTCGGCCGCCAGCTCGGAGCAGAACGAAATCCTGGCCGCCAATCCGGTGAAAAACAATGTCAGTTCTTAAGATAGATGACCTGACCGTGAATTATGGGGCGCTTACGGCTCTATCGAACGTATCGCTCGAGATTGGCAATGGTGAAATACATGGACTGATTGGTCCGAACGGATCGGGAAAGACGACTCTTTGCAACGCGATCACGGGGTTTTTGCGCCAGAAGTCGGGTGAGGTCGTCTTTAACGGCCAGAAGATCAGTTCGACCAGGGCATACAACATGGCAAGCCTGGGAATTTCGCGCACCTTTCAGGACCTCCAGGTGTTTTCGGAAATGACGGGGCTCGAGAACGTCATGGTCGGCTATCACGGCAAGAGCCGAAGCGGTGTTATCGGCGGGATCTTTCGTCCGCCTCGGGTCGTACGGGAAGATTCGGAGATCAGGGACAGGGCGTATGAGGCGCTTGAATCCGTGCGTCTCGCTCATCTCGCCAACCGGCCGGCAAACCGGATGTCGTTTGGCCAACAACGCATGCTGGAACTCGCGCGCGCGCTGGTTTCCGATCCGCTGCTTATCCTGCTGGACGAACCCGCCGCGGGTTTAAGTCCGGTGATGTACGAGCGGCTCACCGAAATTCTGGGTAACCTGCGATCTCACGGGAAGACGAGTATATTGCTGATTGAGCACGTCATCCGCCTGGTGATGAGTATTTCCGACCGTATCACTGTTCTCGATCACGGCGAGAAGATCGCCGAGGGGACACCCGAGGTGGTTCGCAAGGATCCGAATGTAATCGAGGCCTATCTGGGCAAGGCGATGAAGTATGTTGACGCTTGAGAATATCTGGGCCTCGTATGGCCCCGTACAGGTTCTGAGCGGGGTATCGCTCGAAGTTCCCGCCGGCAAGGTCATTACCCTGCTTGGCGGCAATGGCTCGGGAAAATCGACAACGCTGAAAACGATCGTCGGCGCCGTTAAGGCGAGCGCCGGAAGCATTCGATTCGAGGACAAGGAAATCTGTGGCATGGAACCTCGTGAAATCGTTCCAATGGGCATTTCTCTTGTGCCGCAGGGCCGCCGCATCTTCGCGCCTCTGACAGTTATGGAGAACCTGAGGCTTGGCGCTTACGCGCGGCGTCGCCAAGAGAAATCGAAGGACGACTTCGAGGCTATCTACGAATGGTTTCCGGAGGTTCGCCAATGGCTGAGGCGCAAGGGTAATGCGCTCAGTGTCGGGCAACAGCAGCTCGTCGCATTCGGACGCGGTCTGATCTCGCGGCCGAAGCTTCTGCTGCTCGATGAACCTTCCTCAGGGCTTGCGCCGATCCTCGTCGAGCGCCTGGGCGAAATCATCATGAAACTGAAGGAGAGCGGGATGACGATTCTTCTGGTCGAGCAAAATGTCCATCTGGCGCTCTCGGTCGCCGACTACGGGTACATATTGCGCGACGGCAAGATCTCCATGGCCGGGCCCACCGCCAATCTTGTCGGGGACGGCGACCTGATACGCCACTACCTCGGGGGGTAACATTTTGAAGTCGTGTGTTGCGACCAATGCGAGACGACGAAGACGCCAACCAAAAGCGATATGCGTGTGAACTGTGACAAGCGGTCATCACGAGTCTCAAGATAGGAGAATCCGAGTATGCCCAGGACAATACAAGATCCGAGACTGCCTCCGCCATCTGGACCTTACTGTTACGCGTTCCGGGCAGGGGGTTACATCTTTCTTGGCGGGATGCCGGGTATCACGACGGAAGCGTTGATTGTTGATGGCGTCCCGAATGGCCGAATGGCCGGAGAAACGCCCGGTCGGGCCGACATGGAAGCCCAGACGCGCCAGGCCATCGAGTCTCTGAAACTCTCCGTTGAGATTGCCGGTGGCAAGTGGCGTGATGTTCTTCGTCTGAATCATTTCCTCGAGGGCTGGAAAGAGATCGGGCCATTTGTCAAAGCGTACGAGAAGCACCGCGGCCCGGCCGAACCGGCTGACACGCTCGTCGGCTACGGTCTCTATATGCCGTCGATGATCATGGAAATCGAGGGGATTGCCGGCGCCGTAGAAACCACACCACTCCTGCCGGCGGTGAAGCAGGCGCATGAGTATGCGCCTTCCTGCGCCGGGAGGAGGATGGGCGACCTGTTGTGCCTGAGCGCGCGGCTGCCGATCGACGCCGAAGGTCAAGTCGTCTCGCCGGGGAATTCAAAGGCGCAGGCCGAAGCTATTCTCGAGGGAATTGGAGACATATTGGCCGAAAACGGCGGATCCCACGGGGACATCATTCGTCTGCGGGTGTTCGTCCGTGACATGAGAGACGTGGAGGATGTAGATGCGGCCATCGCCGACGCATTTGGGGAGCCGATACCAATCACGACGACCGTGACGGCGCCTTTGCCGATTCTCGAAGCCGACGTAATGATAGAGCCGACCGCATACCTTGGGGAGAAGGAATATCGGACGGGGCCCGGAAACGCCCGAGGCGTCCTGGCCGGTGAGATGATGATTTCCAACGGAATCCTCAGCGTGGATGACGAAGGCGGCGTGCGCGATCCAGGGGACATCCAGAAGCAGACGCGAAACGTCCTTGCCAATGTGGAACATCTTCTGAAAGAGTTCGACATGGAGGTGTTGGACGTCGCGCAATCGCAGGTGACGCTGACCGATTTCCGTGACTATGATGCCTACAACGCCCTTTACAGGAACTTCTTCGCTTTCCCGTTTCCCGCCAGGAATTCCGTCGAAGCCGGATTGGGGAAAATTTCGCATTACGGCTTGAAGTACCAGATCGAGGTTACGGCGATCCGCAATGCCTCGACGGAGGGGCTGGTCGTGACGGCCGAAGACAGCTACTACTTCAAGCGCATCGAATTGGAAGGCAAAGCGTAAACCGCCGGTCCAACTCTACTTCGCAAGGGACTTATCCTTGGGTGAACCTAGCGGGTGCAAATTTGATTTCCGGCGAAAATCTAAGGAATAAAATTGTGAGAGCGCCCTGCGCGTGTTTTCAAGCAGTGAGGGGTTTCTTGCGGGGGTGGAATCTTTGTAGTTTGCTGAAAGTATTGTAGGTATTTGTTTTTGAGGAGTTTTGTTGGGATTTGCTTATCTGCAATACGTAATCAAATAGAATGCGGATGAATTATAACTCCCGCGTATCTTAGAGAGTCCGTGTCAGTAAGCGTTCTCTGGTGGGGTGATGGGGGGCAAGAAAGCACCAGCCCAAGCCGGCTACACCGCGCAATTCCTACAAATGCCTCCGGCATCGACTAGGTTATCACCCCACGACTGAACCGTTACCCGTGTCACGAACATATGAATGACGCCCCCGAAGAAAAACCACTAATCAAGAAACATGGTCAGGCTTTCCTCCCCTGCAATCCACAAGCATAGCCGGGTTAGTAGACACAAAAGGCCATCTCGAGCCTGAATCAAAAAGAAATGATGGCTGTACCGCCACCCCATGCCTCCATGACGAAGTTCCAGGAATACCGGAAATTCGGCTGTAGGTGCATAATTTAGGTGCTGGACCTCCCCGGTCGAGCAATGGTGTCTGCCAGCAGTTGGAGAATACGAAATATTGAAATAATGTCTACTTTAATATACATTATAATAGATAATGCATTGAGGAGTTGACATATGCGCAGAAAATTTGAAAACACATTGCCGATTCCAGTTCGCCGCGCTCTCAGGAAACTCGGTACGGAGATTCGCGATGCGCGACGGCGGCGACGCATTCCGACGACGGTCATGGCGGAACGCGCGCTCATCAGCCGGATGACCTTGAACAAAATCGAAAAGGGCGAGCCGGGCGTGTCGCTCGGTTTTTACGCCACTGTCCTTTTCGTGCTCGGGATGAATGAGCGGCTCGCCGACCTCGCAGACCCGAGGTACGACCCCGTCGGGTTGAGCCTTCAGGATGCACTGCTACCCAAGCGCATCCGATCGCCTCGTTCCGGCAAGCCCGGGGACGGCGTGTAATGGAGCGGGAGGTTCTAGTCCATATCGACCTACATGGCTCGCCCCTCTTCGTAGGACGACTATGGACCCGCATACGCCGAGGACGCGAAAGCGCCTCCTTCGAGTATGACACCGGCTGGCTGGACCATCCCGAACGTTTCGCCCTCGAGCCGGCCCTGACGCTAGCTCCCGGCCCTTTCCACATGCCGCCGGAGAAGGCGCTCTTCGGCGCTATCGGAGATTCGGCGCCCGATCGGTGGGGTCGCATGCTCATGCGACGCGTAGAGCGCCGACGCGTCGAAAAAGAGGGGCAGACGCCCCGCACCCTGTTCGAAGTGGACTTCCTGCTGCGCGTGGACGATGAGGCGCGCCAAGGCGCATTGCGCTTCGCCGAAGAACCCGGCGGGCCGTTCCTCGCCCCAGTCTCAGAAATGCGCATACCACCTCTCGTCCAGCTTCCCCAACTTCTCTCCGCGACCGAAAGGGTGACGGACGAAGAAGACGATGATGATGACCTGAGATTGTTACTCGCGCCGGGTTCGTCCCTTGGCGGGGCGAGGCCAAAAGCATCCGTTCGCGATCATGATGGACACTTGGCTCTCGCCAAGTTTCCCCACAGACAGGACGATATCGATGTCGTCCTTTGGGAGGCCGTCGCCTTAGCACTAGCTGCCAAGGCCGGTATCCCTATCCCTGAATGGCGGGTTGAGGAAGTCGACGGCAAGGCGGTGCTCCTCATCCGTCGATTCGACCGCGAGGTGGGACGGCGTACTCCGTTCCTCTCGGCCATGAGCATGTTGGGGGCTAACGACCGAGAGACGCGCTCCTACCTGGAGATCGCCGATGCGCTCCGGCGGTACGGAGCAGCGGCGAAAGAGGATCTCGCGCAGCTTTGGCGACGCATCGTGTTCAATGTGCTTGTTTCAAACACGGACGACCATTTGCGGAACCATGGTTTCCTGTACGAGGGTCACGGAGGCTGGCGTCTTTCACCTGCTTATGACCTGAATCCCGTTCCCATTGATATAAGTCCGCGTGTGCTCTCTTCGGCCATTGACCTCGACGACCCTACGGCCTCCATCGAACTGGCCCTGAGCACGGCCGGGTATTACGGTCTGCAGGCGGCGGAGGCGTCGTCTATTGCAGGGCAAGTGGCGCGCGCCATATCCGGTTGGCGCGCGGAGGCGGCCGGCCTGGGGGTTCATACCCGCGAGATAGATCGCATGTCGTCGGCTTTTGAACACGCGGATCTGGGAAAAGCCCTCAAGTTCACATAATCTCCAAATCTGTTGCCCGTCATATGACTCTATTCAAGAACACTGTCTACCATTTCAGCCGATCCTAGGAGACGGACGCAGCTTCTTGACATACGCCGAGTGGTATTGCTGAGTGGAACAATACGCAGCCAAATCACGTCGACACTTCGAGGTAGAAGATTTAGATACCCCAGCTTCCATATCCTATGACCCGTTCGTCATCCAGATATGGAACCTAGAGCATCTGAGGTAAGAGGGGTTTCGTTGATTTTGCTTGATGATTCTCAACCGTTGCCTAAACTTTGCAAACTTGTCATCTTTCTCAAAACCCCGCTTTTGCGTTGATAGACAGGCTGGATTTACAAAGGCTCATCCCCTTCAGGTATTGGAGGTGTTTTACTCTGTTTCAAGAAAATTGTGTAAACGGCTGAAAAAGCTCATTGCATCTGCCTCAGACGCTCCTGGAACTCCCGTCTCTTGTCCGCCAACCGATAACTTGCTGCTACGAGGTTTGTCCAGGATGGTCATCACGATTAGGCCAGCGTCAAGAGCCGGTTGCACGTATTCTTTGGCCAGATTCGTCCGATCCTTGAGTCTGAGACTCTGAAGGATTTCCGCTCATGTCCGTTCGCCGTCCAGGGAACGGATGAGATTTCTGACTTGCAGGGTACTTGTCGGGTACTTGTGAGGCCGCATGTTCGATCTGCCGCGCGAATGTGGTAGTCACCCAGTTCTCGGAGATGTCGATTCTCGGCCGCTTCTCCAGCATTTCCTCGCGCTCCAGCGCGCCGATGTAGTTGAGCCACGGACAACCTGGGATGACGAAGGACGAAAAGATTCAGGGCCGTGCCGCCCTTCAGGACCCATCTTTCCTTGGGCAACGGTGTGAGTTCAGGGCGTTCAGGAGATGCATCAGGCAGAAAACCTTCTCGACCACCTCCGCGTTGAATCCGTTGGCTCGGGCCACGGGCAGGATTTCCGAGGCGGAATATCTCACGATACCTCTTCCCAGGACCGATTCAGGATTTCGTCCGGAACCATCAGGTTCCAGCCTTTCACCAGCCGGCAACCCCTGGGCCTGCCTCGCGTCAAATGGTGGGGCTGCTTCGGACGCAGCTTGCGCAGGGAATCGAGGTGGGTCTCCTCCACCATCAAGGGCCCCCTGTACTGTTCCAGGAAAAACCCGACCTTCGCGGCGGTGGTCGCGTTCTCCAGCAGGCGGGCGTACTCGATAACCTGTTCCAGATCGAAGAACTCCACCGATTCCAGGGACCGCCATATCTCCTCCCAGGTTCCGGTCAGGTCCGGGCGCTCCAGCGCATCGACCATGGTTCTTTCGTGGCCGGTCACCCGGAGTTTCACGCCGGAGCGCTCATGGCGGGCGACGCCGAACATCTACTCTCCTTTCGCCAGCAGCGGCGGCGGCACAGGTGCGCGCCGGAACTCGTGGGATTGAAAGGTAAGCGGAAGCGACTTGGTCGCCGAGACGTAGACCAGCCTCCAGTGGACCGAGTATGCCCTCCCGTGGAACTCCAGAGCCGTGTGGTAGCCCAGCACCGCGTCTTCGGTCATCCTGGCCGCCACTAGGAATGGATCGACCGGCACCGTTTCCGGATCCACGCTCGGACAGGAAGCGATCCAGTTCGCCCACCGTGAACACAGCATGTCGAGCCAGAAAATCATGGAGTCTCACGGGATTGGTTTTTTGATTCACAGTCGACATAGTGGCAATAAATCCAGCCGTTTATGATATTTATCAATACGCATTTGATAAACGGTCGAAATAAGATGGGTTTTATAGCCACTTGCTCGCCGATTCGTCAAGGCAACGAACCGCCTGATCTTCGCGGTGTCTTGTCACTTGTCCTGTTCATACGTGGGTTCCAGGGCCTTCCATCGGACTCCCGGCGATCATGGCATCCACCTGCTTACGAGCCACCGCCCGGTGACGACCATCCTGCAACGCCGAAAGAAGCGAAATCGTTTCCCAAGGTCCGGCTACCCCTTATACTGTCGTTCCCTCTCAATGCGGGCCGTGACCTCGAAGAACGGGGCCGGTATTATAATCGGGTCTGTGCTTCAAGCATCGTTTCGGTTAATCCGCGTATATAGCGGACTTATAAGAATGAATCTCCTAATATGAAAATACTATGTTGAAATATCCGCGTTTTTTCGGATAATAAGACATGATTCGTGAGAGACGCTTGACATTATCGTCCTATGCCTCCGGCTTGCTGTCAGGGGGACGCGTGGTCTTCACGGCAGACGAGGCGGAGCAAGCGCTGGGAATCGGACGAGGCGCGTTTCTGGACGCCGCCGAAAGGCTTCAGCGACGTGAGCATCTCGTCAGGCTGCGACGCGGTCTCTATGTCGTGGTTCCCCCTCAGTACGCATCCTGGGGCGCTCCGCCTCCGAGCTGGTATATCGATGACCTGATGCGGCACGAAAGGCGGCCGTATTATGTCGGTCTTCTCAAGGCGGCCGAACTGCATGGCGCCACACATCAGGCCGTCATGAAGTTTCATGTCGTCACGGACAAACGGCTGCCCGGAATCCACGCCGGGAGAATCCTGATTGCTTTTCATTACCGAAAGGACGTGAACGCCGTGTCGGATGGCGTGGAAAACCGCAAGACCGATACAGGCACGATGAAAGTGTGGTCCGTCGAACTCACGGCGCTGGATCTCGTACGCTATTCACATGCCGCCGGAGGCATCAACAACCTCGCCACCGTCCTTGCCGATCTCGGCCCGAAACTCAGATCGTGGGAACTGGCGCGGCTTTCATACGCGATGGAGCGATCGGTCGTCCAACGTCTCGGTCATCTGATGGACCGTCTCGGGCACGGGGAGTGTACCGGTACTGGAAGGACCGACGGGTCTGCCGATCGGTATCCAGCTTCTGGCGCCGCTCGGTGAGGACGCCCGCGCGCTGACCCACGCCAATTGGGTCCACCAGCAACTTGGTGACTGGACGTAACTAGGAATGTCATGCCCACGAAACAGCGTCCCAAAGGTGCCATAAGATGAAACATATTGATTTGCATTATATGAGTATTGCAGAGGCGGGCACTCTTATCCGTGACAAGGAGCTGTCACCTGTCGAGTACGTAAAGGCGTTGATAGAACGGGCGGAAGCAGTCAATCCACTCCTTGACGCATATGTACTTGCCACGCCGGAAGTAGCCCTTCGTCAGGCGGAAGAAGCAGAAGCGGAAATAACTGCCGGCAATTGGCGTGGGCCGATGCACGGCATCCCTTTCGCGCTCAAGGATATCTACGACACCGCCGGAATCCGCACGACGGCGCACTCGAAGCAGCTTATCAACAATGTCCCCAAGCATGATGCCGTGACGGTTCGAAATCTCCTCAATTCGGGCGCCGTGCTGATGGGCAAATTGGCATCCTATGAATTCGCCCATGGCGGCCCGACCTTTGATCTAATATTCCCCCCCGCGCGCAACCCGTGGAACCTAGAATCCATTACCGGAGGATCCTCCAGCGGCTCCGCCGCCGCTGTCGCGGCTGGCCTTGTTCCCGCCGCTCTTGGCTCGGATACCGGTGGTTCCATTCGAAATCCGGCCGGCCTGTGTGGACTCGTCGGGCTAAAGCCCACCTTCGGCCTTGTCAGTAAACTCGGCGTGATAGCGAACTCTTTCACATTCGATCACGCCGGTCCGATGACGTGGACAGTAGAGGATTGCGCCATCGTTTTGCAAGCGATTGCCGGGTACGAGCAAAGCGATCCGAGCAGCGTTGACGTGCCGTTGCCCGATTACCGGTCCGCACTGCGCACAAATCTGAAAGGGCTTCGGATAGGACATGTCGGGCATTTCTATGAGGAAGACACAAAAGCCAGTCCCGAGCAGAAAGACGCAATGGCGGATGCGCTCGAAGTTCTGCAAAATCTAGGGGCGATCGTGGAGGAAGTTAAGCTGCGCCCGCTTGAGGCATACTACGACGTAAAGATCGTCATCGCCGAATCGGAACTGCTTAGCGTTCACCATTTCGACTTCGTCAACCGCCCTTATGATTTCAGCAGCGACATTCGACGACGGATTCTACCCGCCTGTGTTTTCACGGCGCTTGATTACATCAGCGCCATGCGTACGCGGCGACAACTGGTGGATGAAGCGAAGCCGGTATTCGAAAAATATGATGCGCTGATCACCCTTGGGGACGGCCCCGCCACAAAGATTGCCGATTACCGCCCGGCATCTGCATGGGAATCACCAAAAATCACCACGGCCTTCAACGTCATTGGCGGCGGTGCGATCTCGATCTGCAATGGTTTCACGGGGACTGGGCTGCCGTTGTCGATGCAGATCGCTAGTCGGCCCTTCGAGGACGCGACAGCGCTCGCCATAGCCCATGCGTACGAGAAAGCGACGCAGTGGTGCAACCGGCGCCCAACGCTAGAGGCTGACATGGCGAAGCCGGAAATCGTGCCTAAATACGAGGCGCCGGAGACGGTCGATCTCGATGCGAAAACCCGAGCAATTGCAGAAATAGTAGCCAAACGGAATGGCTTGGAACTCGACCACACCTTGTTCACTGAAATGTGCGAGGGAGTGCCCTATGCGCTCGCGATGTCCTGGCGGCTCGAAACGAGCTTCCGCCGCGACGAAGAGCCTGCCAACGTATTCATGATGCCCAATTAACATAATCGTGCTACACCCCGAGTCATTGGGCATCCGAATAATTGTTTGACGTTTTGTGGCGGATAGATTCAGGTCTGATCATGATCCGCGCGAACTTTCTGTCCTCTGAAGAACGAACTGAGCTTGAAGGCTGTATGCGTCGGCACCGCGAAGAGCATGGGATTGCGCGTCGGGCGAATGCAGTCCAACTGTTGGACAAGGGCAAATCCTGTGCTGCGATTGCGTAGTTTCTGTATCTGGACGACGATACGATCCGCAACTAGAGCTATCAACAGGACGGCTGGGATACTCTTGCTCTGGTGGATGGCTGGCAAGGCGGGCAGTCGCGCATGACGCCGGCTCAGGAAGCTACACTTTGCTCGTGGCTGGAGGGCTGTTTTTGCCGCGCGGCGGGTGATATCCGAGCGTATATCAAGGCGGAATTTGGCTTACACTATTCCCACTCTGGCTGCCTGAAGCTGTTGCGTCGACTGGGGTTTGAATATCCCAAGCCAAAGGCGCTGCCACATGTGGCGGATGAAGCGAAGTAGGCGGAATTCATCGCGTTTTACGAAAACCTGCTGAATGATCTGCCCGCCGATGAGGCGATTTATTTCGCCGATGCCGTGCATCCGAAATATCAGATGAAGCCCGCCTTCGGCTGGGTGCGTAAGGGCTCAAACCCTGCCGTCAAAACCACCTCAGGCCGGGGGCGGGTCAATATCCATGGTGCGTTGCGCCTAGAAAATTTTGACGCGCCTTTCGTGGAGCCTGTCAGCGTGGACGGCAACAGCGCGGTGCAGCTTTTGGCGAAAATTGAAGCCCGCAACCCAACCAAATCAACTCTTCACGTCATTTGGGACAACGCGCCTATCATCGGTGCGATACCGTCAAAAAATGGCTCGCACGCCCGGATTGCCGCATACATTTGCCCCAGTTGCCCACCTACTGCCCACACCTGAGCCCCATTGAGCGCCTCTGGGGCGTCATGCACGCTCAAGTCACCCACAACCGCTTATACCCCACCCAAAACGAGTTTGCCGAGGCCATCTTGCGCTTTTTCTGCCAAACCATCCCAAAACAATGGCGCGAGTTCCGAGATCAGGTCTCGGACAACTTTCAAATCGTATCACACTAGAACTTGCGGGTTTTGGAGTGAGATGTATATAGTGAGACGTGTATAATAAGGATCAGTGTCCATTAGAAAATAGGGGGAAAAAATGTACCGTAAATTGTTGATTTCTTGTATAAGCGCGTTCTTGTTCAGCTTAGGGTTGTGGTTTGCCGCAGCTCAATTTGGCGTGTCGAGTTCGGCTTACGCTCAGGAGTGGCCTTCTCGTCCCCTTACAATGGTCGTGCCCGCACGCGCGGGCGGCGGTAACGACCGGGCTGCCCGGCTCATGTCGCGGTTCTTGAGTAAAGAACTGGGCCAGCCTATCAAAGTTATAAACAAGCCGGGAGGGGGCAATCTGCTAGGACATCTTCATTTCCTCAAACAGAAGGACGACGGCTATACGCTCCTTCGCACCACGACGATGCCTTTCTTGGCCCTCAATACGATCCTGCAAGGTGCCAAATTTAAGGTTTCTGATTTCGACCCCATCAATCTGCCGGAGCAAGGTTTCTCGTTAATAGCCACGTCGAAGGGCTCACCCTACAAGACCATTTACGACGTGATTGACGCAATCCGCGCCAATCCCGGTAAAGTCAGTGTTGGCCTTGAGCCAACCGATGCGGCGATGTTCAACTTCCAGACACTGCTGACGGGGCTTGGACTCTCAATCGATAACGTCAGGGTAGTAACCTATGATAGTGGAGGTCCGTTGCGCACCGGCATCATAGGTGGACAATTTGATATTGGAGTAACAGGGACCCAGGGAAGCGAACATTTGATTAGCGAGTGGCGACCGTTGCTCGTCTTTGCCCCCAAAAAGATCGAGCCATGGAATGGATGGGGCGTTCCTATGATTGGGGATGTTGCGAAGAAAATTGGTTTTAAATTTGACCGCGTTCTGGGTGGCTCGCTACAGGGATATCTCGTCCACGCGACTTTGAAGAATAAGCATCCCGACCGGTATAAAAAGTTGGTCGAGATATTCAAGAAAATCTCCACCGATCCAAAAGCGATCGAAGCACACAAGGGAGCAAAATTAGCGATTAGTTGGGTGGGACCAGCTAAATCGAAAAAAATAATGATGGGTCAATACGAGATACTTCTCGATCCCAAAGTACACAACGTATTTAGACCGAAATAACGAATCGACCGGGGGCGGCTTCGGCCGCCCCGGTTGCATTTTTTCCGAAAAGTGACGCTATGGTTCTGTTCAGATATCGGGTAAGCGCCGAATGGGGTCACATTGCATTTGTCACCGCTATCGCGATTACTTGCTTGATTTATATTTTCGATACGCTGTCCGTATCTCATCACATTAATAATATCATACTGGTTGTTCCCTTCGCCGGCCTTACCATGCTGCTCTGTGTCTGGGTAGTAATAAGCGGGATTCGCATCCGCAGAGTCGTTCCGGACGTCACAAATGGCCAGGATCAAACCATAGGCACGGAGGATAAACAGGCACTTGCCAAGCCCATCGCATTGATGGCGCTTACAGGTGTCTACGTCGTTATCATTGAATTTGTGGGACTGGACATAGCTTCTTTTGCATTTCTTATAGTTGTTCTGATATTACTTGGGGAGAGGCGGCCTTTTTTCGTTTTGTGTTACGCACTAATTTTCACACTTATAGTAGTCGGTGGCACAGGCGCGCTTATTCCCTATCCCATTCCAATGACTCTTCTGTAATGCGCGGGTACTGACGTCGTGATTGATCTGGAGGCCGCAAATAGCGCTCTCTCAATGATGTTCAGTTCCTGGCAGATTTGGGCGGTCCTCGTGCCTGGTCTGCTCATAGGTTTGACGGCCGGAGCCTTGATCGGCGTGCAGAACCCCATGGCAATGGCGATTTGCTTGCCGCTGACCCTGTACATGGATTTTCTGCCGGCAGTCATGCTACTGACAGCCATCTTCACTGGTGCTGGTTTCGGTGGCGCGATCACCTCCGTTCTGATGGGAATTCCGGGAACCAGCTCGTGTGTGGCCACAACATTCGATGGCTATCCCATGGCGCAGCAGGGCAAGCACAATGAGGCTCTGGGGATCGCGCTGCTGAGTTCCTCATTCGGCGTGTTATTTGGTTATATGGTTTTATTTCTCTTGATCGTCCCTCTCAGCCGCTGGGTGTTGAAGCTCGGACCGGTCGAGATGCTGTTCGTTGCGCTCTGGGGCCTGTCTACGCTGGCTGCCCTCGGGGGAAAATTCATGAGTCGCGGTTTCATTGCCGCACTTTTCGGCGTTCTTTTGGGGACCGTTGGAATGAACACTAGCGGATATATACGCGGCACCGCGGGAATCAGTTTCCTGCTTGAAGGCATTCCTTTCGTACCGGCGATGATGGGTATGTTCGCGGCCAGCCAATTGTTCGAGTTGGTCGGAGTAAAATTCTTGGTACAGGACGAGTCGTTACGCCGAGCCGACTTTGGCAAGATCATGGGTACCGTTCGGTGGCTTAAAAAAATCCCATTCCTGCTGCTGCGGGGCTCCCTCGTTGGCACTTTCATCGGTGCTATCCCAGGCATCGGTTCATCGCTCGCAAATCTTGTCTCATATGCCGAGACCAAACGGATGGATCGCGATCCTGACAGCTTCGGCAAAGGTAACCCGAAGGGTGTGGCCGCCTCAGAAAGTGCTAACAGCAGCTCCGAAGGGGGATCAATGGTGATTACCCTTGCTCTTGGGATTCCCGGCGGCGCAGGCACGGCAATGCTGCTGGTAGCCTTTGGTATGCACAATGTTATCGGTGGACCTCAATTCATTAGCAACAACATGGACATCGTATATGTGATTATTTTCGGCAATTTCGCGCAGGCGGGCATTCTCTTGGTTGTCGGGCTTCTGTTTATTTCGGTAGCTGGAAATATTGTGAGGCTTCCACTATCGATCCTTATACCCTCGGTTTTAGTCCTGTCGGTCGTCGGCGCATATGCAGTTACAGGAGATATAGCGGGGCCGATTACCTTGTTCGCGTTTGCGGTATTTGGTTGGTTGATGAAGCGCTTTGACTATCCTATAGCAGCGACGGTGGTTGGCTTAGTGCTTGGTCGAATGGTCGAAAGTGAACTGATCCGATCGTATCAGCTGAGTGCTGGCGACATTCTGTTTCTGTTGGAACGCCCGGTGGCTTTAGTATTTGCGGTGCTGTTAATTCTTTCGTTGTGCCAGCCTCTGATATTCAAGGCATTTCGATTAAAGCGAGATTTCATAGCGGACGATTAGGGGCTGCAAAAAGCCAGCAGGGACCTAGGAAAGTGGGGATCTGTCGGAATGATTGACAATATCATTGTCTTTGACAAATTTGATGTAGCAAATCATTTCTGACAGATCTGAAATACACGTAACTTATTGAAGTTACCTTATGTTGAGTTACTGTCAAATCTGGTGTATGGCGTCCTGAATCCAGCGGCACTCCCGCCCGTTTCTTTTTCCTTCACCCCATCGGTGAACCTCACGTCGGCGATCACGTCCGCCAGATGACGGAAGCCGCGTAGCCGGCGCCATCGCTTCTGGGCGCTCATGGCGAGCTGATGCACGAGGGTCAGCGCCGTCTTCTCGCTCAGGCAGTTCCTGGTCTTCGCCGTTCGCAAGCGAATGGTGGCGAAGATCGACTCGATGGGGTTCGTCGCCCGAAGGCTCTGCCAGTGCCCCGCCTGGAAGTCGTAGAAGGCGAGCAACTCCTCCCGGTCTCCCGCCAGGCACTCAGCGGCTTTCGGTAAATAAATGATGAGGTTTTCTTCGGAAAAGATGCAGCCGCATCGCGCGGCGCAGGGGAATTCTGCCACGGTCCATGATTCCCACGGTGACGGAAAATGCTGGGAATTGCGGGGAGTTGCGGGGGCTTTTTCACGATTGCCATAATTTCCGGCTTCGGCAGAACTCATCCGGGTCCTGGATTGACATATTGTCAGACTGGGGCCTCCCGTTCCCGAATAATAGTCAAAGTGTGATGCCGCCCGCCGGAACCTGAGGGGCGTATATCCTGAGATTATCGTGCTGCGCAGGGAATGTATCTGACTGATAACATTATCGTTATGCGCTTTAATTATTATTAGCCGTAGAATATTCTTCTTTGGCACAATTTGTGCATATTATAAGGGTGTGTACCTTTTGCCCTCTATGGGCGCCTTGCAAAAGAGGAGCCTTTTCTCCCCGGTGGTCAGTTGAAGGGTCCCCCGATGCTGATTCACTGACATCTCGCCAAACGATTCGCCCGAGTTGGGCGGATTCCTTCCACCATGGGGCATGTCCCAAAAGGGCGTGCCCCAAGTCTTTATTTATCAATCAGTTGTTTGAGCAGGGCAGGCGCATCCCGGAGGCTGCGAAGCGTCAGATCACTGGGAATCGAGGAGCGTTCCGTCAGGTGGACCGACAACATTCCCGCCGCTTTGGCGGCCATCATGTCATATTTCCCGTCGCCGATGACGACGCATTTTTCAGGCGATACGCCGATCGCCTCGGCGCCTGCAAGCATGGGTCTCGGGTCCGGCTTCCAGTAGCCGATATCCCGTGTGATCAGGACTTCGAAAGAGATGTTTATTTTTTTCACCATTTTCAGAACGTGCCGCTCCGCATTGTTCGTAACGACGCCGAAGGGGATTTTTCTGGTTCGCAGGTACGCAATCAAAGCATGCGAGCCATCGTTGGCCTCCGCGATGTCGGCGGCTTTAAGCTCATGTTTTTCAAGGATATCCGATATTTCACGCGCTCGCTCGGGAGAGAGCGTAGGGAGATAATCCAGAATGGATACCTCCTCGTCGAGCAATTCCATCTCCTCTTTCATGGTGGGCCAGTCAAAGGCGGGTTTCGTGAGCGTGCCGTCAAAATCGAGCAGCACACCCTCCATGGCTCGTTTCATCCTCGCTCCCTTACAGCACTTTTGAAATTTCGTCGGAATCAAAACGCCTAAGCGGAGAAGTTTTCCCGTCGCGCCGAATCATCACTCCTGAATCAGGCGCGCATAACCTGCCGATTTGCACACCCATTGCACCCGTCGCCATGAGCGCTTCCCGAACGGTTTCTTCCCCTTCCGCCGGAACCGCCAGCAAGAGCGCTCCCGATGTAATGACACCTAAAGGGTCCAGATTCAATGCCTTGCAGATCTTCCCCCCTTCAAAGGAAATGGGTATGTTGTTCTCCTCAACAATGGCTCCCAGGCCGGCGGCCTCCGCCATTTCATGGATGCCGGTGGCCATCCCTCCTTCGGTCGGGTCGTGCATCGCGTGCACCTGGCCTGTACCGGCCGCCGCCAAAGCTTGCGCCACCACGCTGATGCCGGGAGATTCCAGGTTTTTTTTCGCATTTTCCAGTATTTCGACATCCATATGGTTTTTCAGAAAATCGTATTTCGCATCCGCCAGGATAGCCGTTCCCTCCACAGGTATGGGACGCGTAAGCAGAATTAAATCATCTACTTGCGCGTCTGCGCCGCGTACCAGATTCTCCTTCGATACTTCCCCCAGCATATGGCCCGAAAGAATCGGAAATTCCAGTCCCGAGGTAATCTCCGTATGTCCGCCGCATATGGTGATGTCCAAATCGGCGCATGCATCTTCCACCTCTTCCCAAATACGGCTTATCATCGCCTCGTCAGCGCGTCCTTCCGGCAGAAGCAGGGTCATCAGGAACCACAAAGGAGTAGCGCCCATGCAGGCGATGTCGTTCGCGTTTACGTGTACGGCATAGCGGCCGATGTGGTTTTCCACAAACGTGATGGGGTCTGATTTCGCGACGAGATAGCGCTCTCCCATGTCGATGACGGCTGCGTCTTCTCCAATCTTTGGGCCCACTACAAGACGCGGGTGCGAACTTGCGCTCTTGAGCAGATTATCCAGTACATCTGTCGGAAGTTTACCCACTGGAAATGGAGGCTGTTTTACCATCTTCCTGCCATAGGGAGGAGGCTTTTCACATCAAGAGCACAATGCGTTTTCGTGTTGACGCCCGGGTTGGGGCGTTTTAGAATCCCGTCTTTCCCGTAAAGGCATGGAAACTCTTGCCTTTTGGGGCAAATGAGTCGATAAGGAACAACCCTTGGTTGTCCGTTGATTGCTCCACATACTGCCACGGTAGCTCAGTCGGTAGAGCAGAGGACTGAAAATCCTCGTGTCGGCGGTTCAATTCCGTCCCGTGGCACCAGAAACCCTCTCGTTCGCGTCAATTCGTGTCCGTAATTCCTTTCAGTTCAAGGTTTTTTCCGTTTAACTCAACCGTGCTCGTGAGCGGAACGGCCGTCTGAACCATCTGCTCGGCATAGCAGCCCTGTTTCGCCAATTGAATGATGTTCAGGATTTTATCTTCCGTCTCGTTCGATTCGACTTTGAAATGCGTGCGCACCCTCCGGCATCCAGAATTCACATCGCCCTTGAGGACGGAACCTTTCAGGAAATAATCGAATTCCACGCGGCAGGTGGCCTTCTCGAAGGTCGTTTTCGTCATATGGGCGTACCGCCCAAGCTGGGTCAACAGTCAGAAGCCGACTCCCATGGCGATGTAGGTGAGGGGCTGTGGATACCTGTCCTCTCCTCCGATGCGTGGCGGTTCGTCGCTGAAAACTTCAAAGTGCCGGAATCGCCCGATTTTGAGTTGTCCATCGTCCATCGTTTCCGTCTCTGCGAGCATGGTGATCTCATAACCGTCTTTTGGAAGTTCGGGTTTATCGATCGGCCGCTCGCCGGGCACAGAGCTCTCATGCCAGGGATAATTGATGCTTTCGACCATCTTTGAATGTCCTCCAGGGTTTGGATGCGTAAGATGCTATTCCCAAAACTGTTTGTTTATATTGTTTTTATTCCCATCTCAGCACACGGATGTAACCCTCTTGCGGTATCTGGACGAGCGGCTCCACGCCTTCCTCTTTCTTGTGCATCTGGATGGTTTTGAGATGCGCATACGCTTCCCAGAGCATGTGTCGGAACGTGTATTCGAGGTTGAAGTGAAACAGCTCCGCATCGTCGGGGTCGATCCAAACGCCGGTGCAGTGGGCCTTGAGTGTGACGTTTTCGCGCCACCTGCGCACGTCCTCGCCGGTTCCGGGCCGTATCTTACCCACCGGCACTCGCTCTGTGATATGTCTCCCGTCCCGGATGGATTCGGTCGTCTCGCCTCCCAGCACCTCCCAGGCGAGGGCGAACGAGTCCCGCATGACGCCGATAAGGTCTTGAATCTGCGGGCAATACGCCTCTTTCATCATTCGCCCGTCGAAGCGCTCGAAGAGTTCCTTATCGCGCGGGAGGTCGTCTCCGAAGAGTATTTCCCCCCAGCGAATCAGCAGCCACCGGTAGGGCAGAGACGCCACGTGGCTCGCCTGATCCCGGATGGACCAAAGGCCCCAGCTCTTCTCGTCTCTCGTTCTGCGCAATACCTCCTCGGGGAGGCCGCGCGTTTCTCGCTCATATAAATCAGTGACTTGCGAGATTTCGGGGAACAGCGCGCGCGCTGGATTTCCTCGTTCCTGCATCTTCTGGATTCCTCCGGTCGAACGTGCAGTTCCCCGCATTTCCGCGCATTCGCCGTTATCGCGGGAGCCGCTGTCCATGGCAGAATCCTCATGCGTCGCGGTTCTGCGGCGTCATTTCCCAGGAAAATAAATTTTCAGTTTTTTATCGAATTACCCCGTTAATTTATCTGATTTTATCGATATTTACGGAAATTCATTTTTCCTTATCGATTTCATTGCGAAGCGACACCATACCTGAGCCGGAACTTCGCCGCCACGGGCAGATGCGAGCAAATGCGCCCCGCCTCCTCACGGGAAGGGAGCGGATTCATCGGGTCTCAAGAGCGCCCTTCGCCCCGATTCGCCGGTGAGCAGTCTGCTTCTTTCAGCCCCCGAACGCGCGGGAGGCGAGGTAGGCGCCCAGCGCGAGGAGGGAGAGGAAGAAGATTTTCCGGAACAGCTGCTCGGAGAGCCGGCTCCGGATTCGCTGCCCGATGACCATGCCCGCCACCGCCGGCGCAAGCGCCACGGTGGAGAGGACGCCGTGCTCCATCCGCAGCAGGTCGTTGGCCTGAAGCGCGAACCCCAGCGCCAGCGTCGATACCGTGAAGAGCATTCCCATCGCCTGGATCAGCGCGTCGCGCGAGAGGCCGAGCGCCTGTAAGTACATCACCCCCGGCACGACGAAAGACCCCGTCATGCCCGTCAGCACGCCGTTCACGAGTCCGGCCAGCGGGCCCATCCATTTTTCATGGCGGGCCTGGACTTGGAATCGCAACCCGAGCAGGTTCGCGGCGGCGTACGCCACGAGCAGCAACCCGAGGAGCGCGGTCAGCAGCGAGAAATCGACGCGCGTCAGCGCGGACGCTCCCAGCCGCACGGTGACCGCCGCCACCAGCAGAAACAGCCAGATACGGCGCAGAAGCGACCAGCCGTGGCCGCCGACAACCGCCTGCCAGACGTTGGTCACGAACGAAGGCACGAGGAGCAGGGCCATCGCGTTCGTCAGGTTGAGCGCCACCGCCAATACGGCGAGGCTCACCGTCGGCAGGCCGAGGCCGATGACCCCTTTGACCGCGCCTGCGAGCAGAAAGGTTCCGGCGATGGCGATGATGGTGGCGGCGTCAAGCATCCCGTCGTTCCTTTGGCGGTGTCCGTCGATGCGTTCGCGAGGAGCCCCTATTCCCGTCGGGAGATGGTTCCACCGCCTCAGTATCACACAGCCGGCGCGGCGGCGCTCCTCTTGCGCGGTTACGATTTTCGGGCGTATGATCCGCCTCAACACGAGGAACACGCCCGAAAAACAGGCGGAAACGGAAGGCCCAGCCACCGGCGCGACCGCAGTCGGTGAGACCGTTTTACCCTTCGACTCGTCCATCCGACGAACGTTTCCCCAAGATACATTCGAACGCATGTCCTCGTTCACGGCGCGAGCCGATCTGTAGGCTCGGATTCGATGGGGACCAAATACGACATGGCAACTCTCCGGTCGCACAAGGGCCGTTCGCCATGAGGGTGGACGGCGCGTCGGTTTCAGGAAAGGACAATTCCTTTCGTCCCCGCTGTCTGTCGGTAGACCTGGAGGTCAGCAGAAATGCTGTTATCCGCGCCTTGGGCGCGGTGCGCGCGGATACCGGCGAAAGCCTGACGCATTCCGGCGGCGGCTTGACGGCCGCGCTGGAAAAGCTCGACGACCTCGCCGAGGGGGCGTCATTCATTCTGGGTCACAACTTGATCGCCTTTGACCTTCCGCACCTCACGGCAGCGAAACCCGGCCTGCGGCTGTTGAAGCTGCCCGTGGTGGACACGCTTCGCCTCAGCCCACTCGCCTTTCCCCGCAATCCGTATCATCGCCTGGTCAAGCACTACCAGGACGGCGGTCTCAGGCGCGGACGAATCAACGACCCGGAGCTCGACTCCCGCCTCGCGCTGGAAGTCTTCGCCGATCAGCGCAAAGAGCTTCGGAAGGCGCAGCCGGACCTGCTGGCGGCTTGGCACTGGCTGACCACGCCGGAGTATGAAGGCGCGGACCGCGCCCTGGACGATCTGTTCACAGCGCTCCGTAGATCGCGCCGTCCGTCGGATGCCGAGGCCCGCGCGGCGATAAACCGTCGCCTGGAGGACGTCGCCTGCGTGACATACGGGCGCGAGATCCTGGCGGAGGCGGACAAGCGGGGCTGGGCGCTGGCCTACGCCTTGGCGTGGCTTTCGGTGGCCGGTGGCAACTCCGTCATGCCGCCTTGGGTTCGCCACCAGTTCCCGCAAGCGGGAGAGCTGGTGCGCCGTCTCCGGGATACCGCCTGCGTAGATCCCGCCTGCGGCTGGTGCCGCGAGATGCACGACGCCCGCAAGGAGCTCAAGCGCTGGTTCGGTTTCGACGATTTCCGCCCGGAACCTGCGGACGATGAAGGGTGCCCCATGCAGCAGGCCGTCGTCGAGGCGGCGATGGGCGGGGAGCACGTCCTCGGCATCCTGCCCACGGGAACCGGCAAGTCTATCTGCTACCAGGTTCCCGCGCTCTCGCGCTACGAGAAGACAGGCGCCCTCACTGTGGTCATCTCGCCCCTGGTCGCGCTGATGGCCGATCAGGTGGCCGGTCTGGAAGAGAGCGACGTCGATTGCTGCGTGACCATCAACGGGCTTTTGTCGATGCCCGAACGAGCGGACGCGCTCGACCGGGTGCGGCTGGGGGACGCGGGCATCCTGATCGTCTCGCCGGAGCAACTCCGCTCCCGTTCCCTTCGCCGGGCGCTCGACCAGCGGGAGATCGGCGCCTGGGTGGTGGACGAGGCCCACTGCGTGTCGCAATGGGGGCACGACTTCCGGCCCGACTACCGTTACGTGGGCCGCTTCATCCGGAAGAAGGCGGGCGAGGGGCCGGTACCCCCCGTGCTGTGCCTGACCGCGACCGCGAGGCCCGGTGTCGTCGAGGACGTTGCGCGGCACTTCCGTGAGAAGGTCGGGGTCGAGTTGAAGGTGTTTGACGGCGGCGCGGAAAGACCCAATCTGACGTTCGAGGTCATCCCGACTTCGGGGGGCGAGAAGTTCGCCCACGTCCACCAGATGCTGGAATCGCACCTGCCGTCTGATAAGCCCGGCGGCGCCATCGTCTACTGCGCGACGCGGCAGGGCAGCGAGGATATCGCCGAGTACCTGAAACAGAAGGGCGTGGAGGCGGAGCATTTTCACGCGGGCCTCTCGCCGGAGATCAAGAAGGACGTGCAGCGCCGCTTCATCAAGGGTGAGTTGCGCGCCATCGCGGCGACCAACGCCTTCGGTATGGGGATCGACAAGCCGGACGTGCGCCTGGTCGTCCACGCCGACATTCCGGGGTCGCTGGAGCACTATTTCCAGGAGGCGGGCCGCGCTGGGCGGGATCGGGAATCGGCGCGGTGCGTGCTGCTCTACACGGAGGACGACGTGGAGCGCCGGTTCGGCATGTCGGCCCGCTCGCGTCTCACCCGGCGGGAGATACACGGCATTCTCCGGGCCTTGCGCAGCCTGGACCGCAAGAAACACGCCGGCGGCGAGGTGGTGGCCACGGAGGGCGAGATACTGGGGGAGGACGAGGAAAACGCGTTCGAGCGGGATTCGGCCACCGACGATACCCGGGTGCGAACCGCCGTCGCCTGGCTGGAGGAATCCGAACTGCTGACCCGCGAAGAGAACGTGGTGCATGTATTCCCCTCCTCGCTCCAGGTGCGTTCGGTCGAAGAGGCCAAGGAACGGCTCGGGAGGGCGGACATTACCCAGGACTATCGCCGCCGGTTGCTGCGCATCGTCGAAACACTCATCGACGCCCCCCCGGACGATGGCGTCAGTACCGATGAACTGATGACGGTCTCGGGGCTGAGTCCCGAGGGCGTGCGTGGCGCATTGCACGATCTGGAGCGGCTGCGCATCTCCAGCAACGATACCGCGCTGACTGCGTTCATCCACGCCGGCGTGGAGCGCAGCTCCCGAAAGCGCCTCGAAGAAGCGGTGGCCTTGGAGACCGCCCTGATCGCGCACATGCGCGAGGCGGCACCGGGTATGGGCAAGGGAGATGCGTCGCCGCTTCACCTGCGCATCGCCTCTCAGAAACTCAGGGATGACGAATTGCCCGACCCGCTGCCGGAACGCCTGTGGCGCATCGTCCGCGGCATTGCCCGGGATGGCCGAGGCGAGGACGGTGCAGGCGGAAGCCTGACGGTGCGGAAACGGGACGCGGAGACGGCGCATGTGACGCTGCGCCGGGAGTGGGGAGACTTGGAGGAGACCGCCGAACGCCGGCGCGAGGCTGCCTCACGGCTGCTGGAACACCTACTCGACTGCCTGCCTACCGGGAGTCGAGGCGTGGATCTGCTGGCGGAAACCACGCTCGGGAAACTGCTGGCGGCGATCGAATCCGACCTGATCCTGAAGAGCAGGGTCCGACACCCCGAGAAACTCCTCGACCGCGCCCTGCTGTGGCTGCACGAGATGGAGGTCATCCGCCTGAACAAGGGCCTCGCCGTGTTCCGCCGCGCCATGACCATTCGCCTGGAACGCCGGGAGCGGCGCGGCTTCGCGAATGCGGACTTCGAACCCCTCGCGCTTCATTACAAGGGACAGGTGTTGCACGTACATGTCATGGCGGAGTTCGCCGAGCGCGGCCGCGACGCCATGAGCGAAGCGCTTCGCCTCGCCATGGATTACTTCACCATGCATGAGGAGGCGTTTCTCGCGCGCTGGCTACCGGGCCGGGACAGGGAGATCGGACGCCAGACCACGCCTGCATCATGGCAAGCCATCGTCCGAAGCCTGAACAACCCCGTCCAGCAGCGCATCGTCGCCGATGCCCGCGAGCAGACGAATGTGCTGGTGCTCGCGGGTCCCGGCTCGGGCAAGACGCGGGTCCTTGTGCACCGCATTGCCTGGCTGATCCGCGTGAGGCGGGAGAACGCCCGCAGCATCCTGGCCCTGGCCTACAACCGCCACGCGGCAGTCGACGTCCGCCGCCGCCTCGGGGAGTTGCTCGGAGACGACGCCAGAGGCGTGACCGTTCTCACCTGTCACGCCCTGGCGATGCGCTTGGCCGGGTTCAGCTTCATGAGTCGGGCGGAGCGCCCGGATGACGATGTGTTCTCTGAGATCATCACACGCGCAGTGGATTTGTTGCGCGGAGAGGGCTTGCCGCCGGAGGAGGCGGATGAGCAACGCGAGCGCCTGCTGGCGGGTTTCCGGTGGATACTGGTGGACGAATACCAGGACATCGCAACCGATCAGTACGAGTTGATATCAGCCTTGGCCGGCCGGACGCTCGATGACGAGGACGGCAAGCTCACCCTGTTCGCGGTAGGAGACGACGACCAGAACATCTACGCATTCAACGGCGCCTCGGTGGAGTTCATCCGCCGCTTCGAAGCGGACTACGGACCCAAACCCGTCTATCTCACGGCGAACTACCGCTCCACTGCCCACGTCGTGGCGGCTGCCAACGCGGTGATCGAACCGTCACGGGAGAGGATGAAGGTAGACCATCCCATCCACGTCAACCGGGCGCGCGAAAAGGACCCGCCGGGCGGCGCGTGGGAAGAACTGGACCCGGTCTCGCGAGGGCGGGTGCAAATACTGCCGGCGGGCCGCGACCCGATCCATCAGGCGCAGGCCGTCATGGCGGAACTACGGCGCCTCGCGTCGGTTGCGCGGGAGGATTGGGACTGGTCCCGTTGCGCGGTGCTCGCGCGCGAGCGGAAGTATTTGGCGCCGCTTCGCGCATTCTGTGAAGCGCACGGTGTTCCGGTTCAGATGGGGGACGAGGAGATTCCGGGTTTCTGGCATCTGCGGGAGATCCGCGCATTCCTCGAATGGCTGCGCGCGCGCAAGCCCCGCGTCGTCGACGGGGCGGCTCTCAAGAACCGGGTGGAAAGATACCCGTCCGGTCCCTGGTACGATCTGCTGCGCCAGGCCGTCGAGGAACACGCGTTGGAAACCGGCGGAGCGGAGACGCCGGTGGATCACTTGATCGAATGGCTGGCGGAATGGGGTAGGGGCATAAGGAAGCGGCAGCGTGGCCTCCTGTTGTCGACTGCTCATGGCGCCAAGGGATTGGAATTCGACCACGTGGCCGTGCTGGACGGCGGGTGGGAACGCGTTGGGTGCGGTGAGGATGAGGACGCGCCGCGCCGTCTGTACTACGTGGCCATGACGCGCGCCCGGCAGACCCTGACGCTCGCGCGGTTCGACGAGACCCACGGGTTCGCGGACGAATTGACCGGCCATCCCTCCGTGATACACCGCGAACCGATCGAGCTTCCGCCCGGCCCTGAGTCGCTCGGGTATCACTACGTCCGGCCCGCTCTCCGGGATGTGGACCTGGGTTTCGCCGGACGCCGGAGCGTCCGCGATCCGGTTCACCATGCCATCGCCGGTCTGTCGCCGGGCGACCCGCTCGATACGGGCATCACGACTCGGGGACGGTGGGAATTGATGGACAGGAAGGGCGCGGTGGTGGGGCGTCTCGCCGCTGGTTTCCAGCCCCCGCCCGGAACCCGTTGCCGCTCCGCCGAAGTGTGGGCCGTCACCGGGTGGAGCCGTGAGGCTTCCAAGCCTGAGTATTACGACTCCATAAAATGCGACGCCTGGGAGGTGATCGTGCCGGAACTCGTATTCGAGCCGGTTTCGTGAGAAGCGATTGCTTGCGGATAAGTAACGCACCGGCTTGCAATTCCTCCCTCCTCGCTCGGAATTGACCCCCTCGATTTCATGGACAAACGACGCCCGAGCATGTAGATTGACGGCTCATTCAGCGACTTATCATTTCTTGGTTCTCTTCTCATTGGGAGCATGCCATGGCGGAAGCCAAAGACATGGGCGGCGCCGTAGTCGGCGAGTCCCTTCCCTTTCTGGACGACCCCGAAAAGGCGGCGGGCACAGCGGATTATCTCGACGATCTCCAGCTTCCGGGGATGCTGGTCGGCAAGGCGCTTCGCAGCGAACACGCGCACGCCGGGATTGTTTCGGTCGATGCGAGCGAGGCGCTGCGCGTCCCCGGCGTCGTCACCGTTCTCACGGGAGACGATCTGGCCGACCATCCCTGCATCACCGCCCATAATCGGGCCATGCCCGTCATCGCCCACGACAGGGTGCGCTACATGGGCGAGGTGGTCGCCCTCGTTGCGGCGGAGACGCCAGAGGCGGCCGAGGCGGCGACGCGGCTGATACAGGTCGAATACCGGCCCCTGCCCGTCGTCTCCTGTCCGCGCGCGGCGATGGAAGCAGGCGCGGAAGTCATCTTCCCCGGCGGCAACGTGCTCAACCAGGCGAAGATACGGAAAGGGGACGTCGACGAGGGCTTCGGGAAGGCCGACGTCATCGTCGAGAACGAGTACTCCACACCCTCCATCGATCATCTCTATCTCGAGGTGGAGGCGGCGTGCGCGAGTCCGAACCCCGGCGGCGGGGTTCAAATCTGGGGTTCGACCCAGCAGCCCTTCCTGGTGCGGCAGAACGTCGCACGGATTCTGGGCCTCAAGGGCGAGAGCTCGGTTCGTTTCGTCCAGACGACCACCGGCGGGGCTTTCGGCGGAAAGAGCGAGGCGAGCCTCGACGTTTGCCTGCGCGCCGCCGTCCTCGCCCGCGCCGCGGGCAGGCCCGTGAAGCTCGTCTATTCGCGCGAGGAGAGCATGATCGCCTCCACCAAGCGCCACGCCTCTTTCATCCGCTCGAAAACGGGAGCGACGAAGGACGGTCGTCTCGTGGCCGTTCAGGTGGAAGTCTGGCTGGACAAGGGGGCGTACGTGGCCAACGGGGGGGATAACCCGCCTGCGTTCAAGCGCGCGACCTACCATGCCGCGGGCCCCTACCAGGCGCCCCACGTGAAGGTGGACGTCCACTGCGTGCACACGAACCACCCCTACGGGGGCCAGATGCGCGGGCCGGGTTGCCCCCAGGTCCACTTCGCGGGCGAGCAGCAGATGGACGAACTCGCCAGGATTTTGGGAATGGACCCCATCGAGATCAGGCGCGTGAACGGGCTGCGCGTCGGCGCCCGGACGGCCTGGAATCAGCATCTGCCCGAGAGCGTGGGCTTTCTCGATACGCTGAAGGAAGTGGAGCAGGCCTCATCCTGGGGAAGCGGGGGAAACGGAAGAGCCGCGGACGGCCGCTTGCGCGGTCGCGGGGTGGCGAGTTGCCTCTACGGCACGGGCAACGCGTATTCCCCGGCGGAGGCGCACGTCTTCCTCACGGCGGAGGGCAAGGTGCAGGTGGCCGCTGGCGTGGTGGATTTCGGCCAGGGCAGCAAGACGGTGCTTTGCCAGATCGCCGCCGAGACGCTGGACATTCCCTATTCCGAGTTCCTGATGGAGAGCGTGGACACTGCCATCGACCCCTTCGGCGGCACGAGTTCGAGTTCGCGCATCACCATGCAGGGCGGCAAGGCGGTCTACAACGCCGCCATCAAGGCGCGCGAGGAGTTGCTGCGCCTGGGCGGGATTCTGCTGGAGGCGGACCCTGCGGATCTGGAACTTCGCGGCGGCGTGGTTCGCTCACGCTCGCATGCGGAAACCCGGATCACGCTTGCCGAAATAGCGAAGGCGTATGTCGCCGATGAACTCAAGCAGATCGGCGCCGCGGACAGCATTCCGCCGCCCGCGAAAACCGACAAGGAGACGGGCCTAGGCGAGCCGTATGAGATCTACGGGTTCGGCAGCCAGGTGGCCGAGGTGCTCGTGGACGAGGAGACGGGCGAGGTGGAGGTCACCGGCGTCTGGGCCGCTCACGACGTGGGCCGGGCCATCAGCCCCATGGGCGTGGAGCAGCAGATCGAGGGCGGCGTATACATGGGGGTCGGCTTCTGCATGATGGAGGAGGTCGTTCAGCGCGAGGGCCTGATGCAGAATCCCGACATGCACGGCTACCTCGCTCCCACGGCGGAGGACGTGCCGGACCGGATGGCGTCCATCATCGTGGAGGATGGCTATTCGAACGGCCCTTACGGGGCCAAGGGCGTCGGGGAGCAGGTGACCGTACCCACGGCGGCGGCCATCGCCAATGCGATTCATGACGCCACGGGCGTCCGGTTCCACGACCTGCCCCTGACGCCGGACCGGGTCGCGATGGCGCTCCTGAAGAAGAGGTCGTGATTCATCGCTCCAAAACTACTCCCTCAAGCCTGGTTTTTCCTCCCTCCTCAGTCGGAATTGACCCCTGACAAGGGGGGGTAGGGGGGGTGACTTTACCCACTAAAGGACTTTTTCAACACCCCCCTCAAGGGCCTGTTGAAAAAGCCCTTACGGATCGCGCCAAAACATTCTCCCCTTGCAGAGCCCCCCAACAACCACTCCCCCCTTGAGGGGGAGTCGAAGAGGCCGAGCGGTTTATGCGAAGGCCGATTCGGTGGGGGGTGAATCGCGTTTTAT
>MPNJ01000031.1 GCA_002238965.1 Nitrospinae bacterium bin107
GGGATGCTGACGCCCTCGGTGGAGATAGGGTTCAGGAACGATTCGGGGGACGCGGAGACGGGCGGGGGCGTCGAGGCGGGCGGTTCGCTTCGCTACGCCTCGGGGGACCTCTCGGTGGAGGTGAGGGGGCGCAGCCTGCTCGCCCACGGCGAGAGCGAATACGAGGAGTGGGGCGCGAGCGCTTCGGTGGAATACGCTCCCGGCGGTGACGGACGCGGTCTCACGCTGCGCGCGGGTTCGGCCTGGGGGACGGCCTCGGGCGGGACGGAGCGCCTGTGGTCGCAGGCGGCGGGTCTCGCGCCGGGCGCGGAATCAGAGGCGGGCGCGGGGCGCTTCGAGGCCGAGGCGGCCTACGGCGTGCCGCTCCGGCGGGGATTGCTGACGCCCTATACGGGCGTGGCGGTCTCAGAGAGCGGGGAGACGTGGCGCGCGGGGGCGCGATGGAAGCCGGGTCCCGCATACGAGGTGAGCCTCGAGGCGAGCCTCACCGACCCCGCGAGCGGGGTGAAGCCCGGGGGCGGCGTCCTGCTGCGCGGCGCGAGGAGGTGGTAGTCCATCCTCCGGGAGGGGGACGCGTCCCCTCTCCCCGGAGGGCCGCGGGGCAGTAAAAGATAGACGGCATTTACTTAACCATGAACAAGGATTTCCATATATAAAATATACGGGAGGTTGGAACATGGCCGACACCAACGATAGGGTACGGGGAACGAGCGGAGATGATAACTTAGACGGAGAGGGAGGCCACGACGATATCCTTGGTGACGCGGGAGACGACCACCTCAGCGGCGGAGCAGGCCGAGACATTATCCGCGGCGGCAGCGGGGACGATGAAATCTACGGCGGTACGGATATCGACGTCATCCGGGGCGACAGCGGGGATGATGAAATCTATGGCGGCACGGGCAACGATACGCTCCTCGGCGACGCCGGCGCCGATGAAATCTACGGCGGCGCGGGCAACGACTTCATCGTCGGCGGAGGAGGAAACGACACGCTCACGGGCGGAGCCGGCGAGGACACGTTTGTTTTCATCGAGAGCAGCGGAAACGACACGATCACCGATTTCGACCTGAGCAACGACAAGATCGACTTGAGCATGATCAAGCAAGAGATCGCCTTTTCGGATCTCACCATCGAGCAGAGCGGGGCCAACACTACGGTCACGCACACCGCTCTGGGGGGAACGATCACCCTGACCGGCATAACAGCGAATGAGCTTACCGCCAGCCACTTCAACATGCCCACCGGCTCAACCGCTCCCACGATCACCACGGATGGCGGCAGGCTGGAACGCTGGGCCAACCCCTGGGAAGGAACCGAAAATTCCGATGCCGTACTCGACTCCTCGAACGACACGCGGCTTGTGGGCAAAGGCGGGAACGATTGGATATTCGCCGGCGAGGGCGACGACAGGCTCGAGGGCGGTGCGGACAACGACTTCCTGATGGGCGAGGAGGGCGACGACGCCCTGGTTGGCGGGGCCGGCAACGATACCCTCTGGGGCGGAAGCGGTGATGATACCTTCGTGTTCGAGGCGGGGCACGGAAACGACACGATCAAGGATTTCAAGGACGTCTCAGGCGGCGAAAACGACAAGATCGACCTGAGCGCATTCAACAGCATTACCGGCTTTTCGGATCTGACCGGTATAATCACTCAGGACGGCGATGACACGAAGATCGACTTGAGCTCCTTCGGTGGAGGCGAGATCACGATAGAGGGTTTCACCGCGACCAATCTCGGCGCGGAGGACTTCGATTTTTCGATGTGACGTCGGCGAGGAGAGGATGTGAGAATGCGTTCCTGCGGCTCGTTTCCTGCCCGGGAGGTTCATCCCGACCGGGCGAGGATCCTCTGATTTCGTTCCGGTTTCATCGGGCGCCCGAACTCCGCGTAACCCCTCTTCCCTGTGAATAATTCGAGTAGTTTCAAACGATGCGGAACGGGCGCGCCCTGCGAATTTTGTTGTAGCAGCCGTTCTCTCGTAAACGAGCGGGTTCGCGGAGGTTTCGTATCTCGGCGAGGGAATACGTGATGGCGAATGAAGCCGCAACCATCATCGAAAATACGCTTGGGCGACCGGATGCGAAACCCACGTCTTCTGCCTGAAACGGATAGCGCCGCCTCGGTCGGCAGGGAAACGAGGTGAATTTCAGATGGCGATGACGGCAGGGAGCAAAACCGGCGAAAAGGAAATCCGGGCGGTGCTCTCCGAGAGCCGTTGGCTCTTGATTTCGTGCGGTTTTTTCAGCGTGGTTGTGAACCTGCTGATGCTTACGGGTCCGCTGTTCATGCTGCAGGTCTACGACAGGGTGCTCGGCTCGCGTTCGATGGCGACGTTGGTGGCCCTTGTCGTAATCGTGGCGTTTCTCTTCCTGATAATGGGGGTGCTGGACCACGCGCGCGGGAGGGTCCTCGCCCGTATGGGCGCGCGGCTGCAGGCGCGGCTCGATTCACGCGTGCTGAGAGCCATTCTCTCCCGCTCGGTTTCTCCCGCAGAACGCTCGCGCCCTGCGACGGGTCTTCGCGATCTCGAGGCGATCCAGCGCTTCGCTTCGGGTCCGGGGCCTTTCGCGTTCTTCGACGCGCCGTGGACGCCGGTGTTTCTCTTCGTCCTCTTCTCTTTCCATTGGATGCTCGGTTTGCTGGCGGTATTCTCGGGCGTTCTGCTGGGCGGGATAGCCCTTCTCAACCAGTGGGGAACTCGTAGCATCCAGATGGAGGCAGGCGAGGCGAGCGCCAACTCCGCCACTTTCATCGAGCAGATGCGCGCGGGCGGTGAAACCGTACAGGGTCTCGGGATGCAGAATGCCATCATAGCGCGCTCGGGGAAATTGCGCGATATGGTTCTTGACAGGACGCTGGCGGCCTCGGACAGGAACGGCTTCTACAGCGTGTTGTCGAAGACGCTGCGCCTCTTCCTCCAGTCGATGATGCTCGGGCTCGGCGCCATGCTCGTGATTTACGGGGAATTGACGCCCGGCTTGATGATAGCGGGTTCGATTCTCCTGGGCCGGGCGCTCGCGCCCATTGATCAGGCGGTGGGTCACTGGCCGACGCTCCAGAGCGCGATTGCGGCGTGGCGCTCGCTCGCCGCCCTTCTGGCGGATATGCCGCCCGACGCTCCCCGAACGAAACTTCCCGTGCCGCGTGCGGTCCTCGAGGCGGATGGCCTGATGGTCGCGGCGCCCGGTGCGAAGGTGGCGGCGGTGCGCGGCGCATCGCTCCGTCTCGAACCGGGCCAGGCGGCGGGAATCGCGGGACGCTCCGCCGCGGGCAAATCCACGTTCGCGCGCGCACTCGCGGGTATTTGGCGGCCGATCGCGGGTTCGGTGCGCCTGGACGGGGCGGAACTCGAACAATATGGCGACGATCTGGGGAAATATGTCGGTTATCTGCCTCAGGAGGTGGTTCTCTTCGACGGGACCGTGGCGGAGAACATCGCCCGTTTCTCTCCCGACGCAAAAGACGAAGACATCGTCAAAGCGGCGAAGCGAACCGGAGCGCACGAGATGATACTCGAGCTCCCGGGCGGGTACGATTTTCAGGTGTCCGCGGGCGGCGCCGCCCTCTCGGGCGGTCAGCGCCAGCGCATCGCGCTGGCGCGGGCGTTCTACGGCTCGCCCGTCGTAATCGTGATGGACGAGCCCGATTCGAACCTCGACGCCGAAGGCACCATGGCGCTTGCCCGCGCGGTGGCAGAACAGAAAAAACGCGGCGGCGCTGCGCTCATCGTGGCGCATCGCCACGGCGCGTTCGCCCAATGCGACACGGTATACGTCATGGAGAACGGTCGTCCCGGCCCGGCGACGGGTGGAGAGAGGGGCCGCGCGGCGCCCGTGCGTCAATTGCAGTCGGGCGGCGCGCAGCAAAGCCCGTGGGTCCAAGGCGCTCCACGAGCCGCAGCAGATCAATCACAGGGACGCCGCTTCGTGAGAAACGATCCTGCAGAAGGCCGACCCGCGCGTGAGGTGCCTCCGGCGCCTGCCGAGCGGGGACGCGATGAGCAAATCGCCGGAGCCATAGCGCGGGTAAGAGAAGCGGCTCCGCCCACAGAAACAGATGAAAGTGAAACGCCGCGGGCGCCCATTGTACGGGATCAGAGTGCGCATGTGCGCCCGCCAGCTCGCGACGAGGAGCAGGTTCCCCAGGCCGGGCCTGCTCTTGACGGAAATGTCTCGAATGTCAGACGGGGACGTGAAGAACTCATTTCGGGAGCCGTCGAGCGAGTGAGGAGTCCGGTTCCACCCTCAGACGCGAGTTCCAATGAAGAAACGGGTGCTCCCCCCGTACCCCTGAAGAGCGGAGATGGTTCCGGCAACCCGGCGAATCAGGGTGGCGCGTCATGAACGAAAAGCGATTTTCGGCGCGCAAGGCGCTCTCCATGGGTTTCGTGACGATGGTTCTGATGGGAGGCGGACTCGTCGGATGGAGCGTTTTCGCTTCCCTCTCGGGGGCTGTAATCGCTTCTGGACGTCTCGGGGTCGAGAGCCATAACCAGGTGGTCGAACATATAGACGGCGGTACGGTAAGCCGGATTTTTGTTCGGGACGGCGATTCCGTGAAGAAAAACGACGTGTTGCTTCGTTTCGACGCCTCGCTTCTGCGCTCAGAGGAGGCGATTCTCGCGTCGGAATACGCCGAACTCGTTGCACGGCGCAACCGGCTGGAAGCGGAACTCAAGGGCGTTGACGTGATTGCCTGGAGAGAAGATATCGCCGCGCTTGCGGCGAGCGATGCACGGGTACGGGAACTGCTCGACGGTCACGAGAGGCTCTTCCGGGCGCGGATGGCTTCGCGTGACGGCGAGGTGGCGCAGCTTCGTGAACGTATCGGCCAGGCGCGCAAGCAGATACTGGGGCTTGAAGCGCGTGCCTTCTCGCTGGAGGAGCAAAGAGAACTCATCTTCCGCCAGCTCGAGGCGTATCGTGATTTGTTCGACAATGGGTTGACCTCACTCGACAGGCTCCTCGCGCTCGAGCGCGCGGCGAAGAACATCGAAGGTCTGGTGGGTACGAATGACGCCTCCATCGCCGGTGTCCGGGGCCGCATTTCGGAGTTGCAGATTCAGATACTCCGGGTAGACGCGCGCCGTATCGAGGAGGCGGAGCAGCAGGTGCGCGAGGCGAAAGCCCGGGAGAACCAGATTTACGAACGACTCGCTCTGGTGCGCGAGCGTCTCAGGCGCGCGGAAGTGCGGGCGCCCGTATCCGGCAAGGTGTTCGGCATGAAAGTGGTCGCTCCACGCGAGGTCGTGCGTCCAGGCGAGCCGATCCTTTACATAGTGCCTGAGGATTCGGGGCTGGTGGTGATGGCGCGGCTCAATCCGATACACGTGGATCAGGTATATCCGGGGCAGGAGGCTCGGCTTCGGTTTTCCTCCTTTCCCGCGCGCGTGACGTCGGAATTCCCCGGACATGTGATTCGGGTGTCGGCGGATGCGGTGTTCGATCCGCGCAGCGGCCTCTCGTGGTACGAAATCGATCTCGCCATGGGCGAGCCCAATCCGAACGGGACGAGTGGTCCGGCCGCGAAAACCGACGATTCGCCCGGCTCGTTCGGTGATTTTATCAGATGGTTGACGGGTACCGCGTCCAGGGAAATCGACGATTCGACCAATGCGATAAAAAAGCAGAATATATCCGACGCGTTGCTTCGTGAGTTGCCCCTCACGCCCGGAATGCCTGTGGAGGTGCACATACAGACAGGGCAACGCTCGCTGATCAGCTATCTCGCGAAGCCGCTGACGGACTTTTTCAGCCGCTCGATGAAGGAGGAATAGGCGGCGCGCCTTTTTCTCGGGGAGAAGATATCTTGGAAGAAGATACCCTTGAAATATCTCTCGTGAACGATCTGAGGGAAATAGCCAGCGTCGCCGCGATGATAGACGAATTCTGCGCTCAGAGAAACTATGCTCCACAAATTGGCTATGCGATCAACCTCTCGATCGAGGAAATTCTGACCAACAGGATCAGCTTTGGATACGATGATGATGAACAGCATCGAATCGAAGTCATCGTGCGCGTGGAAGAAAATCAACTCGTCGTTGTGCTTGTGGACAACAGCGCGCCGTTCGATTTGTCGGCCACGGTGGAAATCGATGGCGAGGGGTCTCTGGAAGAAGGCGAGGAACTCCTGGCCGGGCTCGGTCTTTTCCTCGTGAATCAGGTGATGGACAGCGTAGAATACCGACGGAAGAATGAATGCAACATCTTGATCATGACCAAGGAAACGCAAGAGGCCGTCGAGGCGGATTCGGAACCCTGAGCGCAGAGGCGCATTCGCTCACCAGGGTTTGCGCCCGTGCCTTTGCTCTCGTGGCGCGCGATGCTCGTCGTGGCGGTCTGGAAGTCGTTGATATTTCTCGTTTTCACTGGATAAGGATGAACCATGGACATTCACATTACCCACGAGTTGCCCAGTGAAGGCCCGGGCTCGGGCCCGGTGAAGATCGGCTGGTTGCTGAGCGAGGAGCGCGGCGGCGTGATCTATGACGCGCCCGCCCGGGTGCGCTCGGTGAAGATGAGCAATCACCATGCGAAATCGGCTTCTCGGTGCCCAGCGATACTCAATCTCGAGAGCCGCTATTTCGAGGTGAAATGCCCCTTTGACCTGCGCCTGGGCTTTGCCCGGGACGAGAACGGCAAGCCGATACTGCGCAATCTCTTGGGTCAACGCTCTCCCGTACGCTCGAAAAAACTCACTTCCTTTCTTCATCTCACGCCCGAGCCGGAATGGCGATACCCGGACCGGCCAACCATCCAGATGTCTCTTCCCTACGTGTTCATTGCGGACGAGCCGGTCTACATGTCCCAGATTGCGCCTTTCATGGACTACCGCACAGAGCCCTGGCCGGGCACGATCTTCGGCGGCCGCTTCCCGATCGACGTGTGGCCGAGACCCCTGATGTGGGCGTTCGAATGGCATGACGTCGACAAGGAGTTGCGCCTGAGCCGGGGCGAGCCGCTCTTCTATTGCCAGTTCGAAACGACACCTCAGGATCGACCCGTCCAGTTGGTCGAGGCTGAGCACACGCCGGAACTCGACGCCTACCTCGAACATATTTCCGGGGCGGTGAATTTCGTGAACCAGACTTTCACGCTGTTTAAGACAGCGCAGGAACGCCGCCCCGAGACCCTGGTGATCCCGAAGTCGCGCTGACGCGCAACGCTGTTCAACTCGTCTTTGACCCTGCCACTTCATGTCGGTTATCCAGGTCTTCAGCTTCTGAATTTGTTGCCCGGATTTATCATTCTATCAACCAAACGACGAGGCAATCGGTATTATTTCTGATCTCGAAACGTGTGTTATTTTCTCATTGCGGGAGGGCTTTTATGCAAAACGAGCAATCGCCCGTTTACAGGCAGTGGGTTGTTCCCAACGGGTGGGGAATTCTTATAGTCTGTTGAGGTCATTGCGGATATTTGTTTTTGGGAATCTCGTTTGGGATTAGCCTCCTGTAGGAAGTAATCAAATCGAAAGCGGACGAATTCAAACCCCAGCGCAACCTAGAGCGTAGGTGTCGGTAAACGGAAGAAAGAAGCACAAATCGATTCCTTCCGGTTCATGGATGAATTCCCGTTCATGAAATTCGCATCTATCGGTCGATAGTCCAGACCATGGCAGCTCGATTCACATTATTGATCCTGGAAAGGCAAATCTACCCCGGGAGTAGGACGCCAGCCGATAATGGTTGCTTTCATCCCATGATCCATCATGTAGAACCGGGCCGCAATCTCCCATGTAATTCGTGTATCCTCGATAGCGCCATGCCTGGGGCCGGCTCTCCCCTTGACTCCCATCCAGTTGGCTACGTCATCAAGGCTCTTTTTCCGTCCGGGATTGAGTTCCTGGAATTTCCGCATCGTGCAGAAACTCCTGTTGCGAGCCAAAGTTTTTACGCCGGCCCTCCTGAATTCGGCGTTCAGAAATTTCCTGTCGAACGATACGTTATGCGCAATGATCGGACATTCACCAATGAAATCGCGAAGGAGCGTGGCGATTTCAGCAAAAGGTGGCTTATCCGTTACATCCTCATCGGTTATTCCATTCACTCGCGAGGCCGCGGTAGGAATGCGCCGCTGTGGGTGAACCAAGGCATCCATGGTTTTCGCTTCCATCATGCCTGAATTTCTTTTCAAATCAGCGAAGCGTGAGCGTATCATGGCTATGGAAACCACCCTGTCGCGTTGCGGATCAAGGCCCGTGGTTTCAAGATCGATCACTACCGCCTCGTCAAATCCTGAAAACAGCATTGCTGGGTTTCTCCTTCAGAATCCGGCCCGAGAACATTTCCAACGCGCGAACTTCGTCAACAAGCCTGACTTGCAGATTTATCGCATCAAGAACAAGGGCGGCGCAATGACAACCGCGCAGATTGTTTCCTCGCTCTGCCCTGCTAATATCCGGGACACAGGACATCGTTCATCCAATGGGGATAACAGATGGACTCCATATTCGACTGGCCAGGCAAGTCGGACAACCAGGGCAACGAGCGTCCGGCGATCCTGCACATGCTGGACGTGGCGGCATGCGCCGAACGACTGATTGAAGGGCACGTGGCGTTCCGTGGACTTACCGGAGCCCAGCGCCGTGCGCTGGTATTCCTGATCGCGCTCCACGACGTCGGCAAGCTGTCCGAGAGTTTCCGGTCCCTCATCCGTGACGGTGAGAGGGGAGCGCCGCTGCATTGGCAACTCTCGGATTTTCTGCTCTGCGGAGTTCTGGATGAGGTTCTCAGCAAACTAGGCGCCGATGAATGGTCGCGCGCCGAGTTGTACGCCGCCGTGGCCGGGCATCACGGACGACCGCCGACACGGGTGGGTGGCAATCGCTCCGAGAGACGCAAGCGGAAGCGCGCCGTCGGCAGGGGCGAAGAGGCGGTGTTAGAGTGGAACACTCGACTGATGGAGTTGTTCCCGGATGCGTCGCTGGAAGGCATGACGGTCGATGACGCCAAGATACTCAGTTGGGCGTTGAGCGGCCTCACAGTTGTCGCCGACTGGGTGGGTTCGAATACCGACTGGTTCCCGGTCGAGCTGGGCATTGGCGATATTACAGCTGAGTTTGCAGAATCACGACGCCGATCCGGTCTTGCGGTTGAGGCAGCGGGTCTTGGCCCTCCCTTCCCGGCGTCGAGCAACGGCAGCGCGCTTGTCGGATTGAGCGAGTTGCGGCCGATGCAGCAGGCGGTACTGGAGATGGAACTGGATGAAAGACCTCAACTGGCCGTTCTCGAAGACGCCACCGGCACCGGAAAGACCGAGGCGGCTCTGCTCCTGGCGCATCGCATGATGGCAGCGGGGAAGGCGCGCGGGTTGTTTTTTGCGCTCCCCACCATGGCTACTTCCAATGCCATGTTTGAGCGTATGAAAAAAATCGCGCCCGAGTTGTTCGAGTCTTCGCCGTCGGTGGTGCTGACGCACAGCCGGGCGAGGTTGAGCGAAGCCGTGCGGGGCTTAAGTGGAGCAAAGCACGATAGCACTCCGGAAGCCGATGGCGCCGCCTGGCTTACGGACAGCCGCCGACGATCGTTGCTGGCGACAGTGGGAGTCGGGACGGTGGATCAGGCGCTACTCGGCATCCTCCCCACCCGCTTTTCGACGCTCAGGCTGTTCGGCCTGGCTGACAGGATCCTGATCATCGACGAAGCACACAGCTACGATCCTTACATGCAAAAGCAATTGGAGACTCTGTTGAGAATGCAGGCCCGACTCGGCGGCTCGGCCATCTTGATGACCGCGACCCTACCATTGTCGATGCGTAGAGCGTACGTCGATGCATTCCAGGAAGGAATAGAGGTGGAAACGGCAGATCTCTCGGCTATGGACTATCCCGCTCTGCATCTCGTCGGTCGCGGGTTGTCCAGCCGAGTCGTCGAGCCCCTGGCCGAGAGTGTTCGGAACGTCGCGGTCGTCCGGCTTCCGGGAGCGGATGATGCGTTGGGCCTGCTACAGATGGCGGCTGAAAGGGGTGCGGCATGCGTATGGGTGCGAAACGCCGTCGATGACGCCATCGAGGCGGCCGAAGCGTTGAAGCGGCGGGGTATGGATGTAGACCTGCTCCATGCCCGTTTCGCCATGGTCGACCGGCTGCGCCACGAAGAAGCGCTGCTGAGTCGATTCGGAAAGAACGGATCTCGACGCGATGGTCGGGTACTGGTCGCCACGCAGGTGGTCGAGGCGTCGCTCGACCTCGACTTCGACGTGATGGTCTCCGATCTCGCGCCGATTGGCTCGCTGATCCAAAGGGCAGGCAGACTATGGCGGCATATGGAGGTGCGTCCCGAGGCCACTCGCCCGCTCCCCGGCCCCACCTTGCATGTGGTTTCACCGGATCCGGAGAAGGTGGAGGGAGACGACTGGCTTCATGACGTGCTCGACCGGGGGGCGTGGGTTTATCGTCTCGACCATCAGTGGCGGACGGCAAAGGCCCTGTTCGAGGCGGGCGAGATCGTCGCGCCCAAGGGACTACGCGCCTTGATCGAGGCCGTACACGGGGAGGAGGAGTTGCAGGTCCCAAAGTTACTCGAGGAGGCGCAACAAAGGGCCGATGGCGAAGCAATGGCCGAGGCGGGATTGGCGCAGATCAACGTGGTGGAAGGAGCGGCCGGCTATCTCATCGGAACCCGCGGATCGGTCGGAAACGACGCCTTGTTCCCGACGCGCCTCGGAGAGCCGCAAGTGACGATGACGCTGGCGCGACGCGACGGCGACCACTTGTCTCCATGGGCGAAGGATGAGGATCCGGCAGTGGCTTGGGCCCTGTCGGAGGTGTCCGCCGCGCGCAAGAGATTCGAGCGCCTGTTGCCTGATCAGGAAGCGCCGGAAATACGCGCCGTCAAGAAGGATTGGCCCGAATGGCAGCGTGAGGTTTGCCATGTCTGCCCGGTGGACGAGTCTGGAAAAATCAGCGAAGGGATGCTATATGATCATGAACGTGGTCTTCATATGCATGGAATCCACTATCCGCCCTGACATGGCTGTTCCGCTTCTCACGACTTGGGACGTTGAGAGCGCATATTCAACACCCTTATGGCTATTGCGCCAAGAGCATCCTGATGTCATTGAACCTTATTACGGATTCATGGATTCCAGTCCTTCGGGATGGTGAACACACCGTCATTCGCCCCGATCAAATTGCCGAGCCCGGCGTCGGCGCCCTTGCCTGGCAGAGAGCGGATTTCAACCTGGCCTGCCTCGAACTCCTGATCGGGCTGGTCTCAATGGCGGATCCGCCGAAAGACGAAGCCGACTGGCTCTCCCGCCTCGGCCGGACCGATGCCGAGCGATTCCGCGAGGCGCTGGCTCCCTTCGCTCCCTGCTTTGCGCTTGACGGAGATGGACCGCGCTTTCTTCAGGATATGGAAGCTTTCGAATTGGTGGCGAAACCTTCCGACATCAAGCCGGTGGATATGCTGCACATAGATTCGGCCGGCGGCTCAACCACTTCCAAGAACGCCGATCTCATGGTCAAGCGTGACCGGTTCCCGACTCTCTCGCCGGCAGAGGCCGCCATGGCGCTCTACACGCTCCAGGCGTTCGCGCCAGCCGGTGGTGCGGGCAACCGGACTTCCATGCGTGGCGGCGGGCCTATGGTGACGCTAGTTCGGCCCCTTGATGAGAAAAGCGAACGGTTCTCGTTATGGCGGCTGGTCTTCGCCAACGTCCTACCCGGAGCACCTCTCGCGGCGGAAGATGCGGAAGCTGCGCTGCCCTGGCTCCGTCCAACGCGGACATCGGAGAACGGCCAGATCGTGACCCAGGAAGGAACGCACTCGCTGGAAGCGTTCTTTGGAATGCCCCGGCGGTTGCGGTTCGTATTCAAGGAAGAGCGGGTCGTGGGCGTAGTACAAAGATCCTACGGAACGAACTACGCGGCATGGGAGCACCCCCTGACGCCATACTACCGAAAGAAGGAAGACGACCCCGAATGGCTGCCGGTACACCCCAGGGCCGGGCGTCTCAGCTACCGGAACTGGCTAGGGCTCACGATGGAACCCGCTGGTGATGGGAAAGCGACCCGGCGCACCGCCAGAGCCGTCCGTGAGTGCCGCAGCCATTTTCGAGGGCCGGACTTCGAACTCGTGGTCGGCGGCTGGGCGATGGACAACATGAAGCCCCTCGATTTTTTACTCGACCAGTACCCTGCGTTTCCGGGTCTGGGCGAGGACGAAGTAGATCGGGTTCGCCAGTTGGTGGAGGCAGCGAACGCCGCTACGAGCGCCCTTCGAAAGGCGCTCAGGACCGCCTGCCAATTCGACGGCAAATTCGCCGACGCGGTCATTGAGACCTTCTTTGCCGAAACCGAAGGGGAATTCATAGCGGCGGTTCGAAGGATCATCGATAGCGCAGGTACCGAAGTCGAGGAGGCATGGCATCGAACCCTCAGAAAGCAGGCGGTTCGCATGTTCGACGAGCGCGCCCTTGGTGGTCTGATTGACCACGACATCAAAGGTATCGAAGCTCGCGTCATCGCCCGAAGCAAGTTGTTGGGTATGCTGGCGAAACAGGTTCGCAAACTGCTGGACCTGCCCGTTCCCGCCAAGAAGAAGAAGGAGAAACAGGCATGAGTGTCGGTCGTATCGTCATCGAATGGTGGCGGTCTTCGCTGGGCCGTGACGACGGTCAGGCGCGGGCCGCACGGGCGCGGTTGAGACGCTGCGAATCGCCCGCCGAAGCGCTTGCGGTCGCAGAAACACACGACCTCAACGCGAGCCTGAAAAGACGCGAGCAAAACCCGACGAGCGATCAGCTTGCGCTTCTCGTCACGGTCTTTGCCCGGCTCGCGGGCGTCGACGGCGAGAAGTTGGCGGTCCTGCTCGGCAGACAAACGATGAAGCAAGGGCCGCGCACGCTCAGCGAGCTGCGGTTCCAGTCTCTGATCCGCTTTCGCTCGCGCCGCGATTTGATGACGCCGCTTCGTCGTTCCCTCTCTGTTCTGGGGGCCAATCCCGCCTGCAACGGACACGCACTGGCTGAAGATCTCTACTTCTGGAACGACGGGATCCGCAACCGATGGTGTTTTCAATACTTCGGCGCCGAGTACGTCGAAATCAACCAAGAGGAGACTGTGACATAATGCGCTTCGTGCAACTTCACTTTCTGACGGTATACCCGCCCTCGAATCCCAATCGTGACGATATGGGTCATCCGAAGACGGCGATCTACGGGGGCGTTCATCGGCTCCGGTTGTCGTCGCAGTCCTTGAAGCGAGCGGCTCGCCTCTCGCCCGCCATGTCCGAGGCTTTGAAAGGCAACATGGGAGAGCGCACCCAGCGTATCGGCGACGCGGTGATAGAACATTTGCGCGAACGGGGAGCGGATGACGAGAAGGCCCGCGAGGTCGCCCAACTGGTAGCCCAGATATTCGGTAAGGTCGACACGGCTGCATCGGAGAAGAATCCGGACCATGTACGCACTAGGCAGTTGGCGTTCATTTCGCCCGACGAACGACAGGCAGCGATGAAGATGGCCGAGCGCGCCCTTGCCGGAGAGTCTGTCGACAAGGAAGCCAGGAATCGCGGCAAGGAAATCCTGCGCACCGCCGACGGGGCGGTCGACCTCGCCATGTTCGGGCGCATGCTGGCCGACGCGCCGGATTTCAACCGCGAAGCGGCGGTACAGGTGTCACACGCCATCACCACTCATCGGGCCGAGGTCGAGGACGATTTCTATACGGCCGCAGACGACCTGAAGAAACCGGCTGAAGACGTGGGCGCGGGGTTCGTCGGCGAGGCCGGGTTCGGGTCCGGTGTATATTATCTCTACGTCTGCATCGATATCGCCCGGCTGGTGGAGAATCTCGCGGGCGATCGAGTACTGGCGAGAAAAGCGCTTGAGGCGGTCAGCGAAGCGTTCGCCACCGCCAGTCCGTCAGGCAAGCGCAACAGCTATAGTCATCACACCCGCGCCTCGTACATTCGCGCGGAAGCCGGAAACCAGCAACCGCGAAGTCTCGCGGCTGCGTTCCTGAACCCCGTCAATGCGGAGGACCTTCTCGGCGAATCCATCAACCGGCTCAAGAAGACGGCGGACGCCATCGACAAGGCCTACGGCGCCACGGTTGATGAGTCGACGGAGATGGATCTGCTAAGCGGGTCCGGCACCCTGGCCGAGATCAAAACATTCGTGGCCGCGCAGGTCAGCGATGCGTGAGCATCTGGTGTTCCTGCTATCCGGACCCATGGCTTCGTTCGGCGGCTATGCGGGGCACGAACGTCGAGGGAGCGGGCCGGCTCCCATGCGTTCAGCAGTGCTGGGAATGGTCGGCGCGGCGCTGGGTATCGATCGGGCGGATACTGAAGGCCATGCGGCGCTTCGCGCGTATTCCGTAGCCGTGCAGCCGTTTCAACAATCGATGCCGCTTCGCGACTACCATACGGTGCAAACCGTACCGACGGCCAGGATCAAACGGCCCCCGACCCGAAGGCGTGCGCTGGAACGCGCCGGACGCGCCGTCAATACGATGATCACCATTCGCGATTACCGGTGCGACGTGCTGGTAGGTGTTGCGCTTTGGGGCGATGGCCACTGGCCGCTCGATCTTTTTGCAGAGCGCCTGCGGCGCCCGGAGTTCCCCCTTTATCTCGGTCGCAAGTCATGCCCGCCGGCAAGTCCCCTCAATCCTGAAGTGGTGATGTCGGCGGGGCCGGTCGAGGCGCTGGCTCGCATAGAAATCCCCGAATGGCTGCGCCCCGAATGGTGGTCCGAACAAGAGCGTGGGCGATATCTCGTCTATTCTGACCCGGTCGACGGCTTTGAGCGCCCGCCGTCGACCGAGCAGATGCCGAGCGAGCCGCTCGATCGTCAAGCCTGGACTTTTGGCGAGCGGACCGTCTGGCACATGGGAAGCCACGGGAGCGAACATGGAGACCAGGTATGACCCATTACCTGACTCGCGCCGTGCTCAATCGAAATGCGCCGGAACACGCGCTCAGACCCTTGCTCGACCCGGTGGACAAGGACGCGGCGTTCGACGCCCATCACCGCTTGATGTGGACGTTGTTTCCCGATCCCGACGCGAAGCGCGACTTCCTGTGGCGCTCCGACGCCAAAGGCAAGTTCTTGATTCTCTCAGCCCGCAAACCACAGGGCTCGCGCCTGTTTGAACCGCTTGATTCCAAGCCCTTCGCGCCGGTATTGGCGGCTAAGGATCGGCTCATGTTCATCTTGCGGGCCAACGCCACCAGGGATCGGCGCTCCGGCCCGCAAGACGACGTTACTCCGGGAACCAGACGCAGGCCACGCAAGGATCGCCGTGTTGATATAGTCATGCACGCGATGCATACGCAGGGGATCATCGGCAGGGGCACGGGCGCCGATTCCCGTTCCGCCCGGCGCATGGATGTGGCCAACCAGACGGCGCGGGAGTGGCTCTCCGCTCAGGGAGAGCGTTGGGGGTTTTCGGTTGATGCATTAGCGGTCGAGGATTACCGGGTTTGCAAGTTGAAACGTCGGAATGGTGGTGACGTAACCTTCGGCGTGATGGATATCAAAGGCCTCTTGTCCGTCCGGGAGTCTGAGGTTTTCAACAGCGCATTGCTCACGGGTTTTGGTCGTTCCAAGGCCTACGGCTGCGGTCTGATGCTGGTGCGCCGAGCCTGAATCGTGGCTAAATCGACATCGCTTCCAGGAGCCGTTCCTCCAAAACCCATTCCACTCAAGGAACGGGCGGCGATGGTATTCATCGAGCGGGCGCAACTCGACGTGAGGGACGGGGCCTTCGTCGCCATCAATGCCGACGGTACGCGGATTCATATTCCGGTCGGCGGCGTGGCGTGTCTGATGCTCGAACCGGGCGCGCGCATATCTCACAGCGCCGTCGCGCTTGCCGCGCGCGCCGGAACGCTGGTGACCTGGATCGGCGAGGCCGGAGTACGCCTTTACGCCGCGGGGCAGCCGGGAGGCGCCCGTTCCGACAAGCTGCTTTGGCAGGCTTCACTCGCTCTCGACCCGGCGGCGAGATTGCGTGTAGTGCGCGAGATGTACCGCGTTCGCTTCGGAGAGACGGCGCCGCTTAAGCGATCGATTGAGCAACTGCGCGGCCTGGAAGGCGCGCGCGTCCGGGCAAGCTATGATCTGCTTGCAAAGCAGCACGGTGTAAAGTGGAAACGCCGCCGCTATAACCCGGCGGATTGGGACAGCGCCGACGTTCCAAACCGCTGTCTGAGCGCCGCCACCGCCTGCCTGAATGGTCTCGCGGAAGCGGCGGTGCTGGCCGCCGGATACGCACCTGCCATTGGGTTCCTGCATACCGGCAAGCCGCGTTCGTTCGTCTACGATGTCGCGGACTTGTGGAAAACCCAGACGGTGGTCCCGGAGGCGTTTCGGATCGCAGGCCAGGCCCAAAAGGGAAAACTGGATATGCCGATTGAGCGCGCCGTGCGTCTCGCCTGTAGGGACAGTTTTCGAGCGACGGGATTGCTCTCTAAGATCATCCCCGGTATCGAAGAGGTGCTGAAGGCCGGGAACCTGCCGGTTCCCGAGCCACCTTCCGAAGCACTGGGACCGGCCTTCGAAGATGGTCCGGCAGGCGGCGATGTTGGTCATCGTAGTTGAAAACGCGCCGCCCCGCCTGCGCGGCAGGCTCGCGGTCTGGCTGCTGGAGATTCGAGCAGGGGTCTACGTCGGGCGCTATTCCCGGCGGGTGCGAGAGCGTATCTGGAACGAAGTCGAAGACTTGATCGGTGACGGTGACGCCGTGATGGCCTGGGCAACTCCCACGGATCAAGGCTATGACTTCGAGACGGTGGGACAAAACCGGCGCATGCCAGTGGACTTCGATGGTCTCAAACTAGTCGCCTTTACGCCCCGGGAGGACTAAGGAAGAAACGGTTAAGTAAGCAGGGAGGAGCAGTGAAACGCCATGACTGAACCCTTGAACAAAGCCTCGAAAGAGCCGGTAACTCCGGACGCTCTCGAATATCTCTTTTGAATCAATGAGTTCCAAGAAGTGTGTTCCCCGCCCGCGCGGGGATGAACCGTATTATTTCCTCGGCTTCGTTCACCCGAGATAGTGTTCCCCGCCCGCGCGGGGATGAACCGTGTAAAGCATCCCCCCGCCCGCTGAGCCGCTCGTGTTCCCCGCCCGCGCGGGGATGAACCGGAACCTGATCTCAATCGTGTCCATCATGGACGGTGTTCCCCGCCCGCGCGGGGATGAACCGGTGATGAGAGAGCGCGGGTTGACCAACAAGGAGTGTTCCCCGCCCGCGCGGGGATGAACCGAAGGCGGACGCCCAAAACATCAATCCTTTCGAGTGTTCCCCGCCCGCGCGGGGATGAACCGGTACTGCAAGACCACGGATGGGACGACAACCGGTGTTCCCCGCCCGCGCGGGGATGAACCGAGACGCGATGCCATCCGGATCGGACACGATGAGTGTTCCCCGCCCGCGCGGGGATGAACCGTGCATGTGGGGTTGTGGATAAGCCAGATCGCTGTGTTCCCCGCCCGCGCGGGGATGAACCGTCTCTCTATCGCTTCATCCTTATAGGTAGCGAGTGTTCCCCGCCCGCGCGGGGATGAACCGATCATCGGCCAGTTTCCCGACGGCAACTTCGAGTGTTCCCCGCCCGCGCGGGGATGAACCGGTACGTGTGGCGCTTCCACGTCGATTCTTTCAGTGTTCCCCGCCCGCGCGGGGATGAACCGGCGACCGGAAGCGCGGCGGAGTCGCCTAGATTGTGTTCCCCGCCCGCGCGGGGATGAACCGTGGTGACCGCGCTCATGCCGCCAGCCTCGAAAGTGTTCCCCGCCCGCGCGGGGATGAACCGATATCGCCAGGTCCTACGCCCGAGAACGAGCAGTGTTCCCCGCCCGCGCGGGGATGAACCGATTTCCAGGTTTGCCGCATTCGACTTTTTGAGGTGTTCCCCGCCCGCGCGGGGATGAACCGAACACGCACGGCTACATCGAAGTTCGTCTCGCGTGTTCCCCGCCCGCGCGGGGATGAACCGGATGCGGCGATCGAATATCTGGAGGGCCTGAAGTGTTCCCCGCCCGCGCGGGGATGAACCGTTTGTCGTGAGGGATAAGAAGCGCATGAGACGGTGTTCCCCGCCCGCGCGGGGATGAACCGTTGGTAGCTTTATAAGTGCCGTTTCCGCCATCGTGTTCCCCGCCCGCGCGGGGATGAACCGCTGGCGACCCGCATTCTGTACGGCGAAGTAAAGTGTTCCCCGCCCGCGCGGGGATGAACCGCACCTGATCGATCTGGCGCGGTTTCTCCGCATGTGTTCCCCGCCCGCGCGGGGATGAACCGTTCTCCGCGCCGCCTTCGCCATCGGCGGCGGTGTGTTCCCCGCCCGCGCGGGGATGAACCGGTTTCAACGGGTGGATGCCGGGCTTTCCACAAGTGTTCCCCGCCCGCGCGGGGATGAACCGTTTGATAACCTGATCGGGTGAGGGCCTTTTCTGTGTTCCCCGCCCGCGCGGGGATGAACCGGGGCGTCATAGGTGTTGTGGCATCGTTGACACGTGTTCCCCGCCCGCGCGGGGATGAACCGGCCACCGAGAGATCATCCGCGCGATCACCGGAGTGTTCCCCGCCCGCGCGGGGATGAACCGATAAACGCCCGCCCACCGCGCCGCCGATTGACGTGTTCCCCGCCCGCGCGGGGATGAACCGTTGATGATAGGCAACCCAATCTTCATGTACGCGTGTTCCCCGCCCGCGCGGGGATGAACCGTTGACGGCGGACCGCGAGACCTGGCCGCCGCCGTGTTCCCCGCCCGCGCGGGGATGAACCGGAGGGGGTGGGCAGGGGATGAGCGAGAACCTGGTGTTCCCCGCCCGCGCGGGGATGAACCGAATTTCGGAAAGGCGTACATGGACTTGATCTGGTGTTCCCCGCCCGCGCGGGGATGAACCGATGCCGGGAATGCGCGCAAGGCCCTTCGCCAGGTGTTCCCCGCCCGCGCGGGGATGAACCGGCGATCAACGGATTCTATGATCGGCCCGGTAAGTGTTCCCCGCCCGCGCGGGGATGAACCCCTCGTTCAATCTCCCGCCCCCGAGCAGCGAGCGTGTTCCCCGCCCGCGCGGGGATGAACCGAATCCACGGGCGAATAGAGTCAGGTTGGTCCGGTGTTCCCCGCCCGCGCGGGGATGAACCGATCGCGAGTCATATACCGACCTGGAAGATGGGGTGTTCCCCGCCCGCGCGGGGATGAACCGGAATATGTACTGGAAGCCCTCAATAGACGAGTGTGTTCCCCGCCCGCGCGGGGATGAACCGTCTCAAGACAATGAGCGGCGATTACAACCCGGGTGTTCCCCGCCCGCGCGGGGATGAACCGGCAGAGTGGATCGTTTCAAGGGATTACGGGAAGTGTTCCCCGCCCGCGCGGGGATGAACCGGTGCCTACCGCGAACAAACACAAGACGACAATGTGTTCCCCGCTTGCGCGGGGATGAACCGAATGGCGAATATGTGGTAGAGGGTATGTTCGGGTGTTCCCCGCTCGCGCGGGGATGAACCGGTTTTGTTAGAGACACAACATTAGCGGAAATAGTGTTCCCCGCTCGCGCGGGGATGAACCGGGGAGACTTGAGGAAGGATCAACCCGGAAACCCCCGCCAGGGGCGCGGAAATAGGGCGCTTTCGCCGGGAGGCGACGGCGCACCCGGCATCAGGCGTTCCCGCCCCCCGGTATCCGGTTTCGGGAGAAGACGCACGACCCTCATCGCAGGCCTGCGCGCGCCTGTCGTAAAACCGTCGATATTCCGTTTGCTATCCTGTTGAAATCCCCAAGTTTTCGTATTATATTCGTTATCAACGACCGATGGGAGCAGCGCTGGGAGATCCCCGCCGCCGCTCCCGCGACACGCAAGATGGGGAGACCACCTCTTTGGGAATCCGCGCACGAGACAGAAACCGCACCGGCTGGAGGGTCCTCCTCGATCCCGGAATGTGGTTCCGCTCCCTGCTCCTGACGGCGGTCTTCGTCGTTTCCTTGTCGGCGCTGGCCTGCGCCGTTGGTCTCGCTCGCGGCACGACGGGCCATGACTGGCATGCGACAGGCAAGCTCTTCTGGGCGGAAACCCTCTTAACACTCCACTTCGACCCCAGGACACAGGTCAGGTACTGGACGAGGGAGGGCAAGGAAGTGACCATCGCCCGCGGTGAGCTCTTGTTCAAAGGCGAGGCGCTGCTGGCGCGGGACCATCTCCTCCGCACGGCGAAACGGGCCGCCGGACTCGGCGCCTGGTGCGGCATCGGCGGCGCGCTGTTGTGCCTGGCGCTGGTCTGGTGTCATGAGGCCGAACGCGGCGAGCGGCGCACTTCGCGCGAGCCGCGTAGGACGAGGCCGGACTCGAGTTCACCGACGCCTGCGGCCACGGCGCCTGTCCGCGCACCGGCGAACCGGCCGCCGGGACCCCCAAAAACCCGTCCTGCAAGCGCGGACCGCACGGAGGCGACCCCGGTCAGGAAAAACGCGCCTGCGCCCGCCACTCGCGAGCGCGGCTACGGGCGCTGGATCTGATGGTCGCCTCGATCGGCGCGGTGGCGAGCCCGTCTCAGGGCGCGGCCTACTACGAGCGGGACGGCTACTATGCGAAGGACTCGGCAGAGCACCGGATGCTGAGCGCCTGGGCCGGCAAGGGCGCCGAAGCCCTGGGTCTTGAGGGACCGGTCGATCCGGACGTGTTCCGGGCGGTGCTCGAGGGCTGTGTGCCCGACGGCTCGGGGCGACGTCTCGGCCGCAGGACCCGGGAGGGAGGGATTCACCACCGGCCCGGGCGCGACCTCACCTTCTCGGCGCCCAAGTCCGTATCCCTGGTCGCGCTCATCGGCGGGGACGCGCGCGTCGTCGACGCCCACGAGCGCGCCGTCACGCGGGCGCTCGGGTGGTTCGAGCGAATCGCCGCCGAGACCAGGATGAAGGACCCGGAGACCGGACGGATGGTCCGGGCCGGCGGCCAGAAGGCCATGATCGCCACGTTCCGCAACGAGACGTCGCGGAACCTCGACCCGGCGCTGCATACCCACTCGGTCATCGCCAACATGCTGCTCAGCGCGGACGGCAAGTGGAGGACGATGGCGAACGAGCGCCTCTACGCCTCCAAAATGCTGCTGGGCGCGCTCTACCGGAGCGAACTCGCAGGTGAGCTCGCAAAGCTCGGGTACCGGATCGAGAAGACCCATGCCGACGGGCGGTTCGAGATCGGGGGCGTCTCGCGCGAAACCATCGAGGCGTTCTCCTCGCGCCGCGCCGAGATCGAGGCGGCGATGGAGAGCCGGGGCCACGGCGCCACGGCGGAGAAGCAGCACCTCGCCCGGCGGGCGGCCCTGATGACCCGCGCGCACAAGCGCGACGTCGACAAGGAGGCGCTGCGCGGGATCTGGGCAAAACAGGCATCGGAACTCGGCTTGGACGCGAAAGCGCTCACCGCCTCGGCCACCGAACGGGCGTTACACGGCCTGGAGAAAGAAGGGGCGCTGGACACGGGCAGGGACGCTCCGCCCGGGGCGGATCGGGGGGCGAACCTCACCGGGCATCCCTCGCGGACAGACCCCGCGAAGGAGGCCGTCGAGTGGGCGCTCGCCCACCTCTCGGAGCGCGATGCGGTGTTCGCGAGGACGGACCTGCTCGCCGCAGCGCTCGCCCACGGCCCCGGCGCCGCGCCCATCGGGGCCGTCGAGCGGGTCGTCGAGGGTCTCACGCGCGCGGGCTCGGGCCGGGGCGGTGCGGCGATGCGCGGCTGGATGGTGGAGCGGTATCTGCGCAAGGGACCGCTCACGGCCGGGCAGAAACGGGCGGTGAAACTCATCCTATCGGAGAAAGATAGGACCGTCGGCGTGCAGGGCTACGCAGGTGTTGGCAAGACCCGGATGCTCGATCGCGCAAGGACGCTGGCCGCGAAGAAGGGCTGGCGCGTCCTTGGACTCGCCCCCTCGGCGTCGGCGGTGCGTACGCTGGAGGCGGAATCGGGTATCAAGAGCGAGACCCTGCAGCGGTTCCTGGCGAGGAACGCGGGATTGGCCCAGGGCCGCCTCACGAAAGGGGCCGCCAGAAAGATGCGCGCCGCCTTCACGAAGACCGTGCTCGTGGTCGACGAGGGCTCGCTTGCGTCCACCGCACAGGCCCGCGACCTGCTCCGGATCGCGAGCGAGCTGCGCATACCGAAGATCGTTCTCGTCGGGGACGCCAAACAACTCGAAGCCGTCGACGCCGGCAAACCCTTCGCCCAGCTCCAGGCCGCGGGCATGAAGACCGCGGTGATGGACGAGATTCTGCGCCAGCGCGACCCCGATCTCAAGGCCGCGGTCGAGGCCACTCTCGCGGGCGATATCGGGCGCGCATTTCAAAAACTGGGAGATAACGTCGCAGAAGTAAACCCCAAAAACATCGCGGGCGCCGTGGCGGCGAGGTGGCTGAAACTCACCCCCGATCTGCGCGAGCGCACCGGCGTGATGTCGCCTGGCCATGAACTGCGCGAGGCGATCAACGCCCATATCAGAGAGCGCCTCGTCCGCGAGGGCCGCATCGCGGGTCCGGCACTCCTGACGAAGCGGCTGGTTTCGAAGGGCTACACGAACGCCGAGAAAGCGCTCGCGGCCAACTACGCGCCCGGCGACGTGGTCGCCTTTCACCGGTCCTATAAGCGGATCGGGGTCGAAAAGGGCGAGGAGCGGCGCGTTCTGGGTGTCGATCGCGAGGGAGGAACCGTCCGGCTGGAAGCCCCCGGTGGCTCGATCATGGACTGGAAGCCCACCCGGATCGGCGGAAGGCGGGGCGGGACCGAGGTCTACCGCCCCGAAACCATCGGCTTCGCGCCGGCGACCGGGTGCGCTGGACCCGGAACGACAAGGGGCTGGGACTCGTGAACAGCGCCACCGCGGAGGTCTCGGGGGTCCGGAACGGACGGGTGACGTTCACCCTCGAGGAGGGCCGCAGGCTCGTCCTGACCCGCGGCGACCCGCAACTGCGCCATCTCGATCGCGCCTGGGCTTCGACCGTGCACGCCTTTCAGGGGCGCACGGTGGACAACGTCATCGCCGCGATGGAGGCGAACCATCCCCAACTGACCACGGCGAAAGCGTTTTATGTCGAGATATCGCGCGCCCGTGACCGGGCCGAACTCGTCACCGACGACGCGCAGGCGCTCAGGGAACGGCTCGAAACCGTCACCGGCGAGCGCATCTCGGCACTCGAAGGCATAGGCGAATCCGTCCGGACGGAGCCCGGACTCGACGCAAAGGCGTCACTCGAGCGCGTAACGCCGGAGCGGGAGCTGGCCGATTCCTCTTCCCCGGGCGGGAAAACCGGACGGGAAACGCCGCGTTTAGAGGCGCCCGAACCCGGCCGCGGGAAGCGGATCGAGATGGACCTGGGGCTCTGAACGCGGTCAGACCGGGCCTGATTCGCGGGTTCTTGCAACAAATTCTCAGCCGATAAACCGGCTTGCGCACGGAACGCGCCGCCCTCTGCGTTCACCCTGTGCCTTCGTCCATGGTCTCGGCCATCGTTCTGTGCGCCGCGGCGATGATATCCTCGAGCTCTTTCCCGCGCCCGGCGTCGATCAATCGTCCCCGATCCAGGGTCGCCATCACGTAGACCATGCGGTAGACGGACTCGACGAGGGCGGCGTGTCCGTGCGACAGGGTGGCCTTTGGAGGCTCGTCGAGCAGCTCCCCGGCGGCGGCCATCGCGCCGTTGCGCACGAGTTCACCGGCCGGGATGCCGTGCAGCTCGGCGGCCCGTTTAATCGATTTCCATTCCGAACCGGTGAAGTGAATCGAGTGCGGCGACCGCGGATCGCCCGGTTTTTCCGCCGGTTTTTTGCCCTTATCGAACTGATTCGGGTCGTTCCGCATCATCTTTTTCGCTTCCTCAGGAGGAGATCGGGCAACGAAACGGACCGCATCGACCGCCGATGCCGGGTTCCGACGGCTCGTTTCAGGTGAAAACCCGGGCGTATCCAAGGCCGTCGACCCTTGATTCAACGCCCCGCCTTCAGGGTCTTGCGGCCATCTGCGAGAGGGTTTTTCGCCCCGATGGCGATCCCGGCGCACCGCGAAACGGCCGGAATCGGGAGCATACAAACGCAATGCGCACCGTAACACATCGTGTTACGAAACGCCACCGATTGCGACGGATCCGGTATCAGTGCGCGACATGCGCAGCCATGCCCCGTCAGGGATGAGAAAGGGCGTGTATGCTCTTTGAAATTCACTCGATCCGCCGTGCCCCTGGCGCCCCGTGTCGTCCACAGGAGACAGTATCGCAGCCAGGTCGTCGTATGCCGGACCCCTTGCAGCCCGCTGCGTCCGGTGTGAAACCCGAAGCGCCGAAGGGCGTCAGATGGTCGGATTCGTGAGAACAGACGATGGGGGAATCTTGCCGGCGAGAATGGCGAGCGGGAGCTGCCGCGGCGATTGAGCGGGAAGAGGCGAGAGGCAAGGGAGTGTGAGGGCGCTGGAACTTGTACTTCTCATCACAAGCGAGAGGCGTACGGAGACGCGGGGCTTGCGCATCGAATCACAAGCGGCGGGCGTACAGGGTGCTGTAGCTTGTGCTTTTTTCACAAGCAGACGGAGGACACTGGAGGCGAAGGGCCGCGCCGCCTCCGGGTGGGATGGCGACGCGACCCGTGGAGCGTTCACGTCAGGCGGCGATTTTCTGGACGGGGATTCCGAGGGTGCGGGCCTTGTCGACGAGGTTGTCGGTGATGCCCGAACCCGGGAACGCGACCACGCCCTTGGGCAGGAGTGCGAGGAGTTCGTCGTTCCTGCGGAAGGGAGCGGCCCGACCGTGGGCGTCCCAGTCGGGCTTGCAGACGACCTGGTGGACGCCGTTCCGCTCGGCCCATCCCGCCGCTATCTTCTCAGCACCGGGGCCGCCGCCGTGGACGAGGACGACGTCGGCGTACTTGGTCTTGACCTTGTCGAGATGCGCGATGATTTTGCTCGCATCGCTCGCCTCCTTGCCGCCCGCGACGGCGACGAGGGTTCCCTGGGGGAGGTGGGCGGTGTTCTCGCGGTCCTTTCTGGCGCGCTGGAAGTCGCGGGCCTCGATGACGGCGGAGGTGAGCTTACCGGTCTGGCTGACGTGGGAGCCTCGCCTCGGCCGCCAGACCTCGCCGGTCTCGATGCGGTAGGCGTCTGCGGCGGCGTCACGGAGCCCCTCGAACGCATCGCGCCGGGCGGTAAGATTCTCGGCCCTGTCGGTCATGAGTTCGAGTTCGCGAGACCTGATCTCGGAGCCGTCCTGCTCGCGCTGCAGTTCGCGAACCCCGGGGATGAGCCTGTCGGCGGCGCGGTCGAGCCGCTGTGTCTGGGCGTCGAGGGTGTTGACGAAGCCCCACAGGAGACTCGCCCGCTCATCCGCGAGCTGTGTTCCGTCGGGCGCTGCTTCCGCGAGTGCACCGAATGCCTTGATGACGGCGGCGGTCGCCTCACCCTCGTCCCACACGGGGCGGTTGTCGAACTCGTCCGGCCCCGGAGTCGCGCCGAACAGGGCGGCCTGCTCGCAGACCATGGCGGTGAAGGATTCGTTCTGCGCTTCGTGTTCCGTGTGCTCGTTCATGTTCATCTCCTTGTGGTCGTGTGTAGCGGTCATCGTTCACTCCTTTCAGTGATTGGGTTTTTCAGCCGGTGGTTCGGTTGTCCTCAAGCGAGGGGATGGTTGTATTGGGGCAGCGCGTAGCCGAGATCGTCTCGCTTCACTTCTTTGGGCATCTCGTCGAGATACCTGGCTGCCCACTCGGCGGCGCGGGCGAGGACGTCGCCGTGGCACGGGAGGGGATGGCAGTGGCAGCCGAGCTCGCAGCCGAGGAGGTCGGCGAGTTCGTAGAGGTTCACCTCCTCCTGCCGGATTTTTCTCCACAGCCATCGCCGGTATTTCTCGATGACTTCGTCGCGGTCGCCGTCGGCGCCGACCCGGAAGGGGTTTCCCCACTTCGTCATGCGGTCGATCCTCACCAGCAGGCCGCCTCCGAACTGGGGCGCAACGTAGTCGTTCAAATTCACCACGGTGGTTTCCATGCCTTTCTCCTTTCCAGAGAGTTAACGGATGCGCTTCTTAGCGTCCCATTTTCAGCACGTGTTAGGCGTGGGCGTCAGGGGCGGTTTTCAGTCTTTTTTTCACCCGGAGGGCGCGCAGCGGAAAAAATCCATGCTTCACCGATTTTTTCTGAAAAAAAGATGCTTTTGCGTTATTTGCAAAAGCACCCTTGACCCCGCGCCGTGCGTGCTAAAATGAGGACGCTAAGAGAGAGACACTAGTACCGCCACCGGGATACAAGAGTTTTTGGGTGTTTCACGATGAAGGCGAAGCTCATCGGG
>MPNJ01000032.1 GCA_002238965.1 Nitrospinae bacterium bin107
GGAGTGGGTAACGGCGCCGTTCGCGCTCGTGGAGTTGGTCCTGGCCGTTCCGTTCGGGGTCCCGCTTGCGCTCGCCTGCCGGAGGCTGACCCGCTCGGGCTATCCGGGTCCCGCCCTGGTGGCGTGGTTGGCGCTCGGCGCCGCCTCGGTGGCGGACCTCCCCGGTACGCTTCCCGTCGGCGTCCGGGCGGTCCTGGCCTCTCTTCCGGTATGGGTGGCGGCGTGGCGGCTCACGCCGCGGCCCCGCGGCCCGGGGTTCGCCCCGCCGTCGCGGCGGCCGGGGAGCCGGAGGTCTCGCGGGCCGTTCCGGTGACGCTCGTCACCCCCCCCTCCCCGGTCGGGTCTGCCCCCCGGTCGACGACAGGCCGGCTGCGCAGCAGGGCGGCGCCGTACCCTCCCGCCCCGCTCGGTTCCGGCCCCCCGCCGTCGGGATGACGATGGGGTGGACGACCCCTCTTGGCAGGTATCACACTGTGGCGAGGTGGCGTCTCTAAATCGCCCGGAAGGAGTATCCCATGGAACAGGTTCACATCATCGGCATCGACCTGGCGAAACATGGTTTTCAGCTCCATGGCGCGCGCCCGGACGGTTCGGTCGCGTTTCGCAAGAAACTGACCCGGGGGAAAGTACCGGGTTTTCTGTCTTCGCAGCCGCGCTGCCTGATTGCGATGGAGGCGTGTGCGAGCGCGCACTACTGGGGCCGCGAGATCGGCAGGCTCGGCCACGAGGTGAAGCTCATGCCACCGGTCTACGTGAAGCCTTACCTGAAGCGCCAGTCATACCAAGTCACCCCTCTACGTTATTGAAAACAAAAGGTTTTCTGTTCATCATCCGGTGCCGGCGGGTATACTCCCTTTTTCAGCGCCCAGGCAACTTCCGGCAGTTCGAGTGCATCTGCGGATATCACCCAGGGCGCGCCCTTGCAGGCCTGGCGGGCCGGAACAACGCCGCGCCTGATCAGACGGTTCATTGTCCTGGCGCTGACTTTCAGTCTCGCCGCGGCTTCGGTCTGCGTCAGTTCGTTGCGCTCCTGCCGCTCCCCTTCGCGATAGACCGCTATGCCGTGATGGGAACGCCAGGCGCGCACGCGCGCCTCGGTCCAGGCGTTGCCCTTGCCGGTCCGCTTCCCGGCCCGGTTCAGGAACGCGGTGATGGCCCGGTCCGGCATGAGGCGGGCGAGTTCCCGGATCATGACCCCGGTATCGGCGTCCGCCGCGATGCGCGCTTGTCCGCTCTTTCTCCTGCGCACGGAGAGTTCCGTATGATCGCCGCCCTCCCAATGAAGGGCGAGATCGATCCGCTCGGCCGAGACGGTCACGATGATCTCCACGAGCACCGTGCGCAGAATGTGCTTGCGCATCGCGGTTGTAACCTTCTCATGGTTCCAGGCCTGCTCCAGATCGGCGCCGAGGGCGAGATACGCGGCTCGCTCGCAGGGTGTCGGCTCCTGAAGCTGGAGTTGTGAGCGCGCCGCCTCCAACCGGGCCTCCCGCTCCCGCACGACCTCGAGGCGCTCCTCCCATGCCCGCGAGAGATTGCCGATGACGTTGCGGTTGCGGGGATCGACCGCCTCGAACCGCGCCCGCGCCTGCTCCGCCTGGAACCGGGCTTCCTCGAGCGCCAGCTCCGCCAGACGGGCGCGTTCGGCTGCTTCCTTTCCGCGCTCTTTGAGCGCACCGAGCGCGGCTTCCACTCCCAGCGGCTCTACCGCCCGCAACACGGCGGCGGCGACGGCCTCGTCGACGTCGCCCGCACCAAAGGAGATGCAGGTTGTGCCATCCGTGTGCGACCGCCTGCCCTGGCAGAGGTAGCGGCCCACCCCGCTGTTCCCCGAATAGACGACCTGGAGTTTGTGGGTGCAATGCCCGCATCGCAACAAGCCGGTCAGCAACGCGCCGCCCTCGCGCACCGCTCCCTTGATTTTCGGCTCATTGGCCGTGATCAGGCCGCGATTGCGTTCATATTCCTCCCAGGAGATATAGCCCTCGTGGTTGTCGCGAATCAATATCGCCCAATCCTCCGGGTTGCGCCTGACCTCGTTCACGATGCGCCTAAGCCCCTCCTCGATCACCCTCCGCCGCCTCCTGCGACCGTAGGCGTAGGCGCCCGCGTAGATCGGGTTGGTCAGGATCTGGTGGACGGTATTGTACACCGGCAGCTTCCAGGCGACCCGCCATCCATGAACGCCGGTGTCGAGAGAGCGATACGGAAGCTCGACCCCTTCCTGCCGGAACCACAGGAACACCTGGCGAATGCTCCGCAGCTCGGTGAACTTGCGGAATACGTGCCGTACCGCGTCGCGCACCCGCTGGTCGGGGTCGAGCGCGATGGCGTCGCGCCCGACCTTCACGTATCCGGCCGGCAGGTTCAGGAACAACTCGCCCCGCTCCGCCTTCTGGCGACGGGCGTCGTGGGAGCGCTGTCGCAGGAGCGAGCTTTCCATTTCGTTGAAGCTCCCCTTCATGCCGAGCAGCATGCGATCATCGGGCAGACCGGGGTCGTAGATGCCGCGCCCGTCTCCCAGGAGGCAGCCGACCACGGCGCAGAACTCGAGCAGAGTATGTCACTCGCGGCCGTTTCGGGACAGGCGGGAGGCGTCGACGGACAACACGATACCGACCCTGTTCTCACAAACCGCGCTCAGGAGCTTCTGGAAGCCGGGCCTCTCGACGCCGCCACCTCCCGAACGGCCGAGGTCCTCGTCGATCGTCATCACTTCCCGCCAGCCCAGCTCCTTCGCGCGGGCCTTCAATCCGTACTGAAGGCGCTGGCTTTCCAGGTTGTTGCGAACCTGGCCGAGTGAGGACTGTCGAACGTAGACACAGGCCGCGCGCGCCAGATGGCCGGCGGTGATCCTTGTTTGCTCACCCCTCATGACCGGCCCCCCGCCTCGTCGGGCTCTCCGGTCCCGGAGCTTCCATGGCCACCGCGATGATCATCGACAGGAGCGGTATCAGCGCCTCGCGTCGTTCGTCCGTTATCAGGTGCGGCGGTTGTTCCGGGGGAAACAGTTCCCCCTGCTTCGGATTTCGGTATCTGGTGTTCATCGTCTCCTCCCCTCCGGGCCTGGTCCGGTACAAGAAGAGACGCATCGATGAGATTCCGCAATTCACGAAGCGCCCGCAGGGAGATTCTCGGGACGTCGCGAACCTCGAGCAGGGCCGCATCCGGCCTGGTCATCCACTCCGGGACATGCATCTGTGTTCCGTCCGGATGCCGGATGATCAGCATCCTCTGCCCATACGCCTTTCGACGCCCAAGGCAGATCACGCGGCAACCCGCCAGCGGGTGGTAGCGGTAATAAACCCTCACCCCATCATGATAACGGGCAGTGTGTGACCCTTTTGCTCAAGCGTCAGAAGAACGACGCCGCGGATGCGGAGGCGATCTGCGAGGCCGCCTCGCGCCCGACCATGCGCTTCGTGGCGGTGAAGAGCGAAACGCAGCAGGCCCAGGGCATGCTGTTCCGCACGCGCGATCTCCTGGTTCGCCAGCGCACGCAGACTGTCAATGCGTTGCGCGGTCACTTCGCGGAGTTCGGGATCATCGCTCCGCAGGGACTGGTGAATACCTCTCGCCTGGCGGCGGCTCTTGGAGACCCGGTTACGGAGCTGCCGGCGGTGGTCCGCGAGTTGGGCGGGGTTCTTCTCGGGCAAATCGCCGACCTGAACAGGAAAGTGTGGGAACTGGAAAGACGGATCCGCTCGGGCGCTTACGAGGACGAGGAGGCGAGGCGTCTGATGAGCATCCCGGGGGTCGGTCCGATCACCGCGTCGGCGATACTGGCCTTCGCGCCGCCTTTGGAGAGCTTCAAGCGCGGACGGGACTTCTCCGCCTGGCTCGGCCTCGTGCCCAGACAGCACTCGACCGGAGGCAAGTCCCGACTGGGCAAAGTGTCGAAGATGGGACAGCGCGACATCAGACGGCTGTTGATCATAGGGGCCATGGCGGTGGTGCGCAGCGCGGTCCGGCGCGGCGCGCCGGCGGGTTCATGGCTGGCCCGGATGCTGGCGCGCAAGCCTCGTATGCTGGTCGCAGTGGCGCTGGCCAACAGGATGGCGCGCATCGCCTGGGCGCTGATGACGAAGAAAGAAGTCTACCAGGAACCGGCGCCGGTCGCCTGAGCGGCGGACGGCGGACAATTGGATTATCCGGGAATGTGAGCAGGTCGGAGGACGGGTAAGGGAAAATGGTCAATGAGACAGGATCGGGAAAACCAGGGTGCTGCCGAGAGCTATCGAGCTCGCGCTGACGTTTTGGACCCGATCCGCGCATCTCCATACAGACCCGCGGCAAGTTATATGCCGCACCAAGAGGTCGGACATACGACTGCACCTGACCACGGACCCCGAATCGTTCAAATGACATGCTTGCATTTACGGAGTCGTCCACATACGGCTGCACGTGCAGGCGCGCTCACCACGGAGCCGCGGTAAGTTTCGCCATCACGGAGATATCCTCCACCACCTCGACCTCATCGCGTGAGAGTTTCGCGAAGGCGAGGCACATCGCCACCTCCTCCCAGGAGTCCAACGGTCCGTGCTCGATGCCCGTGGCGAGTTCCACCACGGTGAAGCGCGGCGGAAAGACCGGCATTCCCCTGTGCTCGCCGGAGGAGTGGTATGAGCGTGAAGCGCAACGGGCGCACCTCGAAGCTCCGTGTGCATCGGCTGCGCAGTCCACACAAAGCGACAGTGCGCGCCTTTTTGCGTAGCGCGCCCGGCTCGCGGCGTTCTTTCGCGGGCGGCGCTTTGAATCCCTTGCGGCGCACGAAGCGCACGTCGAAGCCTTGCCGATAACGGCGCCTCCGCAACGACCGCAAAGGCCCCTGGAACGTCTTTTTTCATACAGCTTCTTCTCTTCCGCCCGCCTCGCTTCCCGGCAGGTCTCGCAGACGACGCTGCCCTCCGCCGGAGCAAGCTCGCCGCAGCGTACGCATAACCCGGCTTCGGTGCGCTCGCGCCTGCGCTTTCTCGTCCTCTCGCGCGCCATGCGCCGGCGGCTCTCGGGATTCCTTCCTCCGTATAATCCCGAGTGGTTGTTAATGCCGAGTGAGGTACCGGAAGTGGCTATTTCACGGGGTTTTCCGGCAAATTCACTCGGCATTAAATTTGACCGCCATTTTCCCGGTAAGGTCGTTCTCCCATTCACCCACATGGAGGACGACCAATGTCTGCAATGCCCAGCCAACAGTCCTTGCCGACCAGGACGCCGACCGATTTCAATCCGCTCATGTCTGAGTTTATCGACGCTCTTCGAAACGAGGGGATCTCCGAAGGTTACATCACCGGCCATCACCGGGGTACGGTCCGTCACTTCCTCACCTGGCTTGCGCGCAGCGGCATTGCGCTTCGAGCGGTGGACGCTTCGGTGATTGAGCGCTTTCTCCGGCACGATTGTGACTGCTGCTCCACGGTATCGATGCCAGGAACCGGGCGATGGCTCCATCCCTGGCGCAAACGCGAGTCGTCCCCGCCGATCATGCGGTTCGTCCGGTTCCTGGAGCAGACGGGGCGGATCGAAACTCCCGGGGAGTTGGACGACAATATCCGCCTGCTTGAAGGTTTTCTCGGGCGGTTGCGCGGCGATGGGTATGCCTGTGGAACCATCCGGAAATACCGCAACGCAAGCGCCTGTCTCATCGTCTGGCTTCACCTCTCGCGGGTCCCCCTGCACGGCCTGACCCCGGGGGTTTACGAACGATTCCGGAGCAGGCGGTTCACCTGCTGTCTCCCCGGGGTATTCCACGGCCGGAAGGAGCGTTCCCCCGGGAGTTCCTGCGACATGATGGTCCGCAGGTTCCTCGGCTATCTCGCCTCGACAGGGCGGATTGAACGGCTGGAGCCGGTCCCGGAGGAGAAGCCGCTGCCCGGAATGCTCGAGAAGTTCTCCTCGTGGCTTGAGCGGAATCGCGGCATCTGCGCAAGTACCATACACGAACACATCCGCATGATTGCGGCGCTCCTGCCTGGCCTTGGAGACGATCCCGGGGGCTATGACGCCGCGCTGATCAGGCGGGTGTTATGGGAACAGATGGAACATCGTTCACGAGAGCAGGCCCGACAGCTGGTCTCATCGATGCGCATGTATCTGCGCTTCCTGGCATCGGAGGGCAGCATGGCGGGGGCGCTGGTGGGGGCCGTGCCGACGGTGCCGCGGTGGCGCATGTCAAGCCTGCCCCGCTACATTCCAGCCGGGGAACTCGAACGCACCATCGAGTCGTGCGGCAATGGCCATGCGGGCATCCGTGATCGCGCCATTCTGTTGCTGCTGGCGCGCCTGGCGCTTCGGGCCGGGGATATCGCCGCGCTGCGCTTTTGCGATATCGACTGGGACAGGGCGGAGATCCGCGTTCGGGGCAAGTCAGGCAGAGAGTCTGTTCTGCCTCTGCCCCAGGATGCCGGCGACGCGCTTCATGCCTATATCGCGACGGCGCGGCCGAGGATGGCAAATGAGCAGAGGGTGTTTCTCCGCGCGGTGGCGCCCTATCGGCCGCTTTACAACCCGGGCGTTGTCGGCAAGGTGGTGCGAAGAGCGCTGGAGCGAGCCGGTGTCACCACCCTCGCCGGACGCGGCGCCCACGTGTTCCGGCACAGCCAGGCGACGGCGTTGCTCAGGGCCGGCGCAACGCTTGACGTCATCCAGTCACTGCTGCGGCACGCGTCCCGGAACACCACCATGATCTATGCGAAAACGGATGTGGTGATGCTGCAGGAAGTCGCCCAACCCTGGATCGGGGGGGTGGGGAAATGACCGCGGCCACCATGACCGACCATGTCACGCGCTTTGTGGCGATGAAACAAAAGCTCGGCTACCGCTTCACCAAGAACGAGCGCATTCTTCGGAATTTTGCGCGATTCGCCGAGGAGCGCAACGAGAAGTTCGTTCATTCCGGAACCGTTCTTGAATGGGTATCAGACGCACCGGGGGTATCCCGGCCCGTGCGAGTCAGAAAATTGCACACCTTGAACGCATTCGCCCGCTGGATGCATGCCGAGGACACCCGTCACGAGGTGCCCCCTCCTGACGCCCTGGGACCCCTGTGCGAACGGAGACCACCCCCGTGTCTGGTGACGGCCGAGGAGATCGGGAAGCTGCTGGCGGCGACGCTTCGCACAGAACCTGCCGGCACCCTCACCCCGCTGACCTGGCATTACCTGTTCGGCCTCATTGCCGTAACCGGACTGCGCATCAGCGAGGCTCTCGCTCTGACGTTTGATGACATCACGCCGGATGGCCTCATCGTCCGGGGCGCCAAGTTCGGCAAGTCCAGGATGGTCGCGCTGCACCCCACCACCCGGGATGCCCTGAATCGCTATCTGAGGGTGCGCCGCAAGGCGAAAACCCCGGACGCGCATCTGTTCGTGCTTGCTTCCACCGGACGCCCTCCGGGCAGAAAATTCGCAGCGAGAGTCTTCCGCCGCCTTGCGGAACGAACCGGAATCCGCGAGCCCGGCGCGGCGCGGGGTCCGACACCCCATTCGCTGCGGCACTCCTTCGCTGTCCGGTCCATAGAGAGCCTCGGACCCGACGCCAACCCGGGCCGTCACATGCTGGCCCTCGCCACCTACCTCGGACACACCGAAGTCTCCGATACCTATTGGTACCTGGAGGCGACGCCGGTTCTGTTGCGCGGCATCGCCGAGGCCATGGAACAGGCGCATGCCGTCCACCGTGGAGGTTCCCATGACTGATCTCGCCCCCCACCTGACCACCTTCCTGCGGGAATATCTACCCAACGAACGGCGATTCAGCCACCATACCATCGAGGGCTACACCGATTGCTTCCGACTGCTCGTGCTCCATGCAGAGAGCGAGATCGGGATACGACCCAGTTCACTGAAGGTCGAGCACTTCACGGCGCCACGCCTGGTGGCCTTCCTCGATTCCCTGGAAAAGGACCGCAACAACAGTGTCGGCACCCGCAACAACCGTCTCGCGGCAATCAAATGCTTCTTCCGCTACCTGGAATACCGGGTCCCGACCTGCCTCGACCTCGCCCTGCAGGTGCGCGCCATCCCGCAGAAGCGCGCCGACAGGCCCATTATCGACTGGCTCGACGAGACTGAGGTGCAGGCGATCCTGGATGCCCCGGATACCGGAACCGCGGCGGGCCTGCGCGACCGCGCGATGCTGCACCTGTGCTACGCCGCCGGGCTGCGCGTGTCCGAACTCACGGGACTCACCCTCGACAACTTCTCGAATCCCCAGCTTGAACGTATCCGTATCCTGGGAAAGGGAAGGCGAGAGCGGGAGCTTCCGCTGTGGAAGGAAACGAAAGCCGTCCTCCGGGCGTGGCTGGACGCCCGGCCTGCAGTGAACAACGGTTATGTCTTCCTCAATGCCCGGGGGCGGCCGATGAGTACGGACGGCTTCTCCTATGTCCTCAAGCAGCATGTCGCCACGGCCGCGCAGTTGGCGCCATCGCTTGGAGCCAAGCGGGTGACTCCGCATGTGTTGCGGCATTCGTGCGCGATGGCGATCCTGCATGCAACCCGGGATATTCGGAAGGTGTCGCTCTGGCTCGGTCATGCGGACGTCAAGACCACCGAGATGTACCTGCGCGCCACTCCGAACGAGAAACTGAAAATCCTGGAGGTCAACGCACCGCCGTCTATCCGGCCCGGGGTCTTCTCCGGTGTCAGGGATGAACTGATGGAGGTGCTTGGCGGAGGGTGAGCGTCAAATTTAATGCCGAGTGAATTTGCCGGAAAACCCCGTGAAATGGCCACTTCCGGTACCTCACTCGGCATTAACAACCACTCGGCATTATATGGGTTATGCCGAGCTCGGCATAATCCGTAGGGGTCCCCGGCAGCCTTTCGCCTGATGTATCGGGCTTGCTCGGATTTGCGGCCTCTATCGAGGCAGTCCTCGCATAGACTTCGCCCGGGCGCAGGATTTCTCCGGCCGCATTTTGGACAAAGGCCCATCTCCTTTCGCTCGGCCGTCCGGCGCCTGTGGCGTTCGCGTTCTCTCTCGCGTCGAATTTTCGGATCCTTGTAGGGCATCCTGCCTCCCTCCCTGGGATGGATGGAATCCGTGCGGCCGGCGGCAGGCCGGCGAGACGTCTTGGGAACTCATCCCCGGCACAGCATCTTCCCCCAGACGAGATGCTCGCCCCACAGCTGCAGGCCGCTTTCGGGAACCTTTAGCCCCTTGCAGACGATGAGCTCGTCCCGCGCGGGCCGCATCTCGCGGACGGCCCGGCGGGAAGCCGTCACGCGCTTCCTCCTGCGCCCGTTCTCCTCCCCGGCGGGCAGGGGCCTGAGTTCGCCCCCGCCCGAGGATTTGTAGCGCCTGACCTCGTATCGCTCGTCCGCCAGGCCCTGGCCCAAGAGATGGGTGAGGAAGGTGTCGGCTTCAGGTTTTGGTTTTCGCATCGCGCGCCTCCTTGCAAAGGTGGATGATGGCGGCGGAAGCGAGTCTCGACCGGACAGGGAGTGACTCCCTCCCGGACCCCTTCCGCCGCCCCCTCACGGCCCGGCTCCGCCTCTCGGCGGGGCGGGGCGCGCCGGTGGAGCAAGGGAGGGATGCGGTCCGTTTTCGCGCATGTTTGTTTACCAAGCCCCGGCGCGGAGGATGGTGGACGTGAGCGCGTACGGTGGCAGGGTGTTGGAAACCCGGTATTACATTTCCTTGCGCGTGGGGAGAGAAGGAGAAGAACGAAAGGAAAGAGAGCGAAGCCTCCGGGCGCTCAGGCGATGGGGCCGTGACCGAAGGGATAATCATCATCGTACATCTCGCTTTCCTCAAAATCCCTTCTCCAGGAGTAACGCCCCGTTCGGGTCTCCCAGTCGAAGCGTTCCTCGTCTTTTTCGGGGAGGGTGTAGGCGGTGAAGGCGGACCGGGCGCCATGGTACGCCCGCCACAGGGCGCCCGAGAGCGCGGTGAGGAACACCCAGAGCGCGGCGAGGAGCCAGGCGCAGGATATGAATCGGACGTTGTTCCCGCCGGTGAGCGCCAAGAGGGTGTAGAGCAGCGCGAGAGCGGGTCCCGCCTGGACGATGATGTGTGCCGCAGCGGATGGTTTTCGATTCTTCATGGAAATCCTCCCGGGTCGTGGGTCGATGGCGGAGGGGCGCAGCAGCCTCTCTCTCCATCCTCCATCCTCGGCCTCGGGCTACTCTCCCCGGCCTCCACTTCTCGCCGTCGGGCGGCGGGATGACGGCTACCCGGCGCGGCCTCATCGGGTAGGTTTCGGTGGTTTCGACCGGACCGGGCGGCTTTGTCCGGCGCCGGGGAACCGGGTATGATCGGTCGAATCCGTTCACCGGAAAAAAGCATATTCACCGGGTCCGACGGCGCGCTCGCAGGCGAGTGATACGAACCCTCCGGGGAGAAGCGGGAGAAAATTTCGAGAAGAGACGCGGGATGGCAAAACAGGCGAAACGAAAGGAAACGGCGCTACTTCCCAGGCTTGGGGAGCGCGGCGGGGTGTGTGGAGCGTTGCAGTGTCCGGCAACTGGCGAATCACTTTTTCCAAAGCAGACGGCCGCATAGACCATCTCAATCTGGAGGATTACAACAGATGGCGATAGACGGTATCGAGGTGCGCATGACCCCGTCGTATCCTGGGAGGTTCATACGCACGGAGGTGCTCGAAACGCTGGGCTTGAGCGTGACAAGGAGCGCCGGGATTCCCGGCGTTCGCCGGGCGACGCTTTCGGCCCTGCTGAACGGCAACGCGTCGCTGTCGCCGTAGATGGTGCTGCGTATCAAGCAGGCTTACGGCGTAAGCATGGACATGTTGTTGCGGATGCAGGTCTGGTGCGACGCCTCGCGCATGCGGGCGGGCGAGATAAACGTGAAGCGTTATCACCCCGCATAGCATGCGGAAGCGCGTGAATGGATGATTTTCCGGACCCGGTCGCGCATCATGCGGATATGAGAACTGGCGTCGATTCTCCGGGGAGCGAGTGAGCGCGAGTAGTCTTGCGCATCAGGGAGGTCGGAAGGACGCGGCCCGCGCCGCTACGGGACGTGTTCTGAACCGATAGCCCGCCTCCAGTCATCCTCCAATATGTCGTCGGCAATACTGGCGGCGACGCGCTCGGCCGAATCGCGCACCGACTCGCGCGCGAGGTGCGCGTAGCGCGCCGTGGTCTTGATCTGGGAGTGTCCCAGGAGCTTTCCGATCATCGTGAGGCTCTCGCCCAGGGCAAGGGCGCGCGAGGCGTAGCTGTGCCTGAGGTCGTGGACCCGCACGTTCTCAAGACCAGCGCGCAAACAGACGCTCTTCCAGACATGGTGGACGGAGCGGACGTGCTCGCCGGGGTTCCTGGCGGGAAACACCCACGGGCTCCCGGGTGTCCGGGGGAGTGCGGAGAGGAGCTTGAGCGCCAGCGGCGATAAGGACACCACCCGCGCGCCCGTCTTGGCGTCAGGCAGCCTGAATTCACGCGCCTCGAGCGAGACGTTCTCCCAGCGGAGCGAGAGTATCTCATTCTTCCGGCACCCGGTCAGCATCAAAAGGCGGATGGCGGCCACCGCTCCCTCCGAACCGCGCCGGTTTCGGGCTTCCTCCAGGACGCGTCCCAGGCGGGTGTACTCCTTATCGGTCAGGAAGCGTTCGCGCTTGCGGTCGGGATACTTCACGATGGCGCGGCACGGATTGTATCCTTTTGGGACCATGCCCCAGCCCTCGCCCAGCCGGTACATCAGCTTCAGGGTGCGGACCACCATGTTCGCCATGTAGGGCGTCCTGCCCAGCCGCTGGTGCAATTCCGCCACCTGCGCGCGCTCGAGCGCTTCAAGCGGCGCCCTGCCCAGGGCCGGGAGGATGTGCTTGTACACCACCGCGCGGGCGAGACCCCCGGTGCTAGGTTTACACCGGACCGCCACGTGTTCTTCCATGTAGCGCCGCGCGAGATCGGCCACCGTGGGGCCTCCCGCGGGCTTCGCCGGTCCGGACGCCACATCCTCGCCCGCCTTCACCCGCGCGATGACCGACGCCGCGCGCTTCCTCGCCTCATCCGCGTTGATCACACCGTGCCGGCCCACCGTCACGCGCCTGGGACCCTTCGGACCCCGGACCTGGGCGACGTAGACCTTGCTCCCCGTGGGGTAGACACGCACGCCGAAGCCCGTGAGGTCGCGATCCCAGAAAACAGAGTCTTTTTCGGCGACAAGCTTCTCGACCAAGCGGTTCGAGAGCGTCCCGGCTTGCAGCTTCGCCATCTCCGGCGCCTCCCCCGTTATTCCCCCCGGGCTTCCGTGGCCCGAGGCTCCAGATGGACCCCGATGCTCTCGCCCACCCGGGCGGCCGCCGTCTTCTCTGCCTCGCGCATAAGGTGCGCGTAGCGCGCCGTCGTCGATATCCCTGCGTGCCCGAGCAGCTTCGCTATCGTGGGCAGCCCCTCGCCCAGTGCGAGCGCCCGGCTGGCGTATGAATGTCTCAGGTCATGGACCCTTACGTCTTCGAGCCCCGCGCGCTCCCGCACCCGCCGCCAGACCAGGTCGAAGTAGGGCTTGTGGCTCCTTCCTTCTCGCCCAGGGAACACGCGGGCCTCCCCCGGCGTGCGCGGGACTTGACCGAGCACCACGAGTGCGGGCGCCGTCAGGTGGACCATGCGCGGCCCCGACTTCGCGTCTCTGAGCCGCAGTTCCCCCGTCGTGAGGTCCACGTCGTCCCAGCGGAGCTCAAGAATCTCGCACTTCCTGCACCCGGTCAGCATCACGAGCCGGAGCGCCGCAATCGTGGACGGCCGGGCCGAACCCTCCGCCTCCGCCTCGCGCAGCGCGCGGCCCAGGCGGCGGAACTCCTCGGGCGTCAGGAACCGCTCGCGGGGGCGCCTCCGGTAGCGGCGCACCGCCGAGCAAGGGTTGCTCCCGGGCGGTATGAGGTCCCACGCCTCGGCCAGCACGTACATTCTTGAGAGCACGTCGACCGCTATGTCGGCCGCCTTGGGCGTCTCACGCATGCGGTGGTGCATGGCCATGACGTCGCCTCCCATGACCTCGCCGACCCCCATCTCGCCAAAAGACGGCAGGACGTGCTTCTCCAGCGTGCTGCCGTACGAAACGGCGGTGAGCGGTTTGCAGTGCGCCGATACGTGGACGCGCATGAAGCGCTCCGCCAAATCCGCCACGGTGAGCTCCGCATCGGGTGCGGGGTTCTCCCCTCGCTTGATGCGGTCGATGAGGGCGGCGGCAAGCTTGCGCGCGTCGTCGCACGATATTTCCCCATGACGGCCCAGCGCCTTGCGCTTCGGCCCGCCCGGCCCCCTCGACTGCACCACGTAGACCTTCCGCCCCGTGGGATAGACACGCACCCCGAAACCGGCCAGTTCCCTGTCCCAGAAGGCCGCGTCCTTCCCCTCGACTTCGAGCGCGTCGACGGTGCGCTTCGTGAGCTTTATCCTGCTTCTTTTCGGCATGTATCCTCCACTGAAACCGTAATCAAATCGCAAACACGCGGCATCAAACAGGCGCGTATTGGAGCACACGCCTGACTATGTTGCAAGCGCCGGAAGATATGCCGATTGAGTTAAAAGTAAATGAAATCAGGTATTTATCGTATCAGAGCGCGTTCGGTGGGGTGACTGGCAGGGGGAGAAAATTAACGTGTATTTACCGACTTTCTCTAAATCTCTAACATCCTCCTCTCCATTGAATTCCATTATCTAACATTGGGTTGTTTTCCTGAATTAATTACCGGAGAACGGTTACTACCAGACTCGCCTTCCGGAATGTAATGGAACACGATTCCTGATTCTAAAAAAGTTGCTCAGCGCATCAAGCTTCTTGTTACGTTGAACCCGTCTCCTCTTCCGGGCGACGACCACTCCGTTCGAGAACCCTTCCATCGGGCCGATCAACCTCGAAACCTGCATGTGTTCCGGGTCGCTGCAATGTCTGTCCCGAGGCAACAACTCCCGATGTAGTCCCCTTCAATTCCGAGCCTCATAATAAGAGGCTCATATCTTACCCGGCGACCAACCCCGAGTCAATTACGCCTCTTGAATTCTATTGCTACACTGATATTGCTACAGCTTTTTTCGTTTTGTCAAGGTGATTTTCTCGCTTAATTCGGCCTTGGGTGAGAAGGCCGCAATCGGCGAGCGTACAAAACATAAAACCGTCACCTCATCAACTATCGTTTATATGAATATGAAGTAAATTCCGGTAGATTGTCAAGCTATTCCTTTTGCCTGGCGGACTATTGCCGACCCCGGCGTGCCGACCCTGTCTCATCAAACGTTTGCCCCTTGTTTTCTTCAGGCCTGCCGTCGCTCCTGTATCATTCGCTCTACGGTCGCTCGGGTGATCCGAGATACCCTCGTGTTTCTCCCCACCCCGGAACGCAATCCTCAGAGTCCACAGGCGTATGCCCGATGAGCACAGCGCCGGAATAGCGGCGAATCAAGCGTTCCGAGCGGCATTTTCCCAGCGAGTTGCGTCGCCGCGAATACGGAATGATAACGGAAAACCCTCGGGGAGGTGAGCCGGCGATGGTGGACCGCACCGGCCCGGACGCGTGGACCTCGAAGCGCCGAACCACAAAACCAGGAGGTTCCGGCAGCCCCGTTGACAACATGACGATGAAGGCCGATTTCCGGATCGATTCCTCGACTCATCCACGGGATCGTGGTTTCTCTCTTATCGGCGAGCGGGACGGGGTGATAATGTCGCAGGCCGGACCCGAAGCGCGGGCGAGCTTCCGGTCAAGCGTAATCAGCGGACAGCCCAGCGCCTCGGGACGCGGGGTCGGGTAGGCCACTGGCGCGCGCATCCTTAGGTGGAGGCTTGTCCTGTCCCGCTCTTTCGATTGCGGGTGGGTTCGCTGTTCCACCATAGACCACGTTTCCAGCGGCCCCCCTGAAATTCCGTACATCCGGTTCTCCCGGGTACGGCTTCAAGCATCAGGCACCTGGCAGTTCGGTGCGGGGCCTTCCGCGGCATCGTCGAGGTTAAGGCTGACCCCGCCATGCCCCCGATCGGATACTGCGTTTGCTCCACCCTTCGACGATGCCGTCCACCGATTGATGTTCCGCCTCTGTGTGCGGAGCCGTCGGCCGCAACATCGCCACCTGTGCCCTGAGGTCCTCGCTCAGGACGGGTTGTGTTGTCCCGCCCCTCATCGCTTAATCGACCTCATCCGCCAGTGAAAGGAACTCCGAACCATTTCCCGCACAGCGGTTATAGGTCTGGTCTTTGACATTCATGGGTCATCCTGTCTGCTCCTTTCACCTTCCGGTCTTTCACCACTGAACTTTCCCGGATTGCCGCCGTCTCTACCCCGGAGAACCCAATGCGTGCTCCTCAGTTCTTCCGCATCGGCACTGGCCATCGGGCAGGAAACAGGCCCTTGGCATTCTCGTTTGACCCACAAATCAGCTTCATGTGGGAGCAACGTTTCGAGGCTTCATACAATCGTTCGCTTTCGCTACGGCCCTCCGGTTTGCTCGCCACCCTGGCTGACCGGACCGGGCGGGAACCAGGTTCCACACCAGGCCCACGGTGGCTTATTACGTCCCAGCTCGCCGGCCTCAGGTCACCCCGCGACCAGTGGGATATGCTACGGCGCCAAACTGAGAATTGCGCCGGCGGGACTTCCACCCGCAAGTTCAGCAGCTAGACTCGCTGCACATTTCCCCGGATTGCTCCAGGCGGCGCAGAATGTTGCACGCCTCGGCCAACACCCATTCAGGGGCGGCCAGGGAACCCTCGGCGAACGTTGATTCCGCCCATTTCCCCTCACGTCCCGAGTCCACCAGAATCGAGACCGGCACGGACGCGTCGACGATAAGCGTCACGTCCGGTCCGTATCACGCGCACGCAAGATGGTGGAAAGTCGAACGCGGGCGCCCGACGCCTCCTTGGGGTCGCGAACGCCTTGCAGCCACACTTCGATAGATGGCCGCGCAGCGATTCGCTCCAACTCGCAGCGCAGGAATTCCTGCATGGATTGACGTTGCGGCGCCGCGCGCGCATAGCCGGATACGATGGGAAACCCGCGGAAAAGACGTTTTCCCTGAAGAACGATTTCGTCCGGGGAGAGCAACGCCCGCTGCGAGTTCCGTCATATCAGGCGCATGGAGGGGTGAGTCGTTGCAATATCGACGTGAAGTCCCTACGTATTAAATTATTAGGTAGAGGAGACGAACCCGATCGCGCCAGGGTCTCCCCTGGAGTCTAGTTGAAATTCATGAATTTTGCAGATTTTCAGGAAGACAGGCAAGGAACTTCATCACGGGTTTGGGTATGATGCGCATCTTATTTGCCATGGTGCCGGACAATGTCCGGATATGCGTATTCTTCTGACGACTCTCTCGCCGGTACAGAACACAAAACCGGGACTCCGATTGCGCAAGCAGCGCAGTCGGGAAATGAACGGAATGCCCGCTCGATATCATTGCATTTCTCCCGCTCGGTGAATATTGATTCTTCTATGGGGCATGGGAACCATTACCACCCAGCGGGGAGAGAATCTGAACGTATCCAACCGGAGCGTCGCAACTCATCGCCGGGGAAACGCTCTCGGGCACCGCGCGTCGCCGAATCATGCCCGGGAAGACGCCTTCATCCCGAAAAAGCCGCCCGCGACTTCATGTCAGGCCAAGCCGTACAATCGGTGACGGATGCAGGCCAACCCGATGCGTCGGCCGATACTGTGCGGAAGAAGCGGTGCGAGACCCGCAGCGTGGTGGAGGGAGAAACATTACCAACACTCAGATCAGGTTCGCTCAAAACAGGATTCGGCAAGGTGCGCCGAAAGAGTTGCGCACGCACGCTTTCCTGCTAGAATCGCTCGTTCCTTCCAGGCGATGTCCCGCCCTGGATGATCCGTAACGAGACGGGAGAGTCGATGATGGCGACCGGATATTCCGGCGAGGACTGGAATACGAAGGAATTCTTCGAGCGCGCCGACGTAGCGAATACTCTCCGCCGCCTGCAGGACGGAGCCGATGTCAAAGCGCGGGATGAGCGAGGATGGACGCCTCTTCACAGGGCGGCGGCGTTCGGCAAGACTCCCGGAGTCGTGGCGGCCCTGGTGAGGAACGGGGCCGACCCGGACGCTCGGTCCATCAAGGGAGAGACGCCCCTGCATGAGGCGGCCGTCAGGTGCAGGACTCCCGGGGTCGTGCTCGCGCTGCTTCGGTCCGGCGCCGACGCGCGCGCACGGAATCTGGAGGGAATGACGCCTCTGCACCGCGCCGCGGGCTCTGGTGCGACCCCCGGAGTCGTGACGGTACTGGTGCAGGCGGGCGCCGACATGAACGCGCGCTTTGACGGAGTGACCCCCCTGCACTGGGCGGCGGCGAACAGCGAAACCCCCGAGATGGCGGAGGCTCTCGTCCGGGCGGGCGCCGACGCGCTGGCGCAGGATGAAACCGGCTGGACACCTCTCCACTGGGCGGCGGCGGGAGCGAAGAATCCCGGGATCGTTGCGGCGCTGCTCGATGCGGGGGCCGACGTAAACGCGCGGGACCGGAATGGGCTCACGCCCCTGCACGTGGCGGCGTGTTTCGGCAAGGCTGTCCCTGCCATCGCGCAGACCCTGCTTGCCGCCGGCGCCGACCCGGCGGCAAGGGACGAGGGCGATAAAACGCCCTGGGATCACGTCAGGATGGATTCTCCGCTTTGGGGAACGGAGGTTTTCCGGCGCTTGAAGGACGGACGGTGCCCATAGCCCACAGAAATTGCGCGCGCGGCGTCACGCGAGGGATTACTGTCCTTTTCCGCCGCCCTCACCGGTTCCGCCGCCTAAATCGTGGCCGAGGCGAGCAAGGGGCAGACGCCGCGCATTCTACTTGTCTTGCCGAATGCGGCATCGGGCACGCTCCCCTTTCATTTTTTCGTTTTCCTCCAATTACGTGCTGAAAAACCACAATCGCGCCTTTTGAGCGCAAAATTTTTTGCAAAATAAAATGAATGCGAGGATAATGCCTGTATGAGAATCAGGATGATTTGTTGCGATGTAATACGCGTCAATCCTTTGGAAAGACGACTCGGGATTGGGAGAACCGCTCACGAACGAGACAGGCGAGGGGCCGGATGAGAAACATGTTCCGGAGTTTCATGCGATTGCTGTGGGCTCGTCGCGAAGCCGAGGAGCCCGATCCGGCTTCTGATAGCGCGGATATCGGGGAGGAGACGTTCGATGGGCGTGAACTGGCCCCCGAGGCGCAAATCGCCCGGTTCCTGAGCGAAATCACCAACCGCTCCATTCATCTGAGCGAACGTGCCGGCGAGGAGGCGCAGGCGGGGGACATCGAGGGCGCCATCGAGACGGCGCGCGGCATCGGAAGTTCTCTTTTCCACGCCTCCGCCTTGCGGGAGATCGCCATCGCCCAGGCGAGGGCGGGACAAATCAGCGAAGCCGTCGAGACGATACGCCGCATCGACGACCCCGACGATCGAATGGAGGCGCTCAAGCACTTCTCCGCCGTTCAGAGTGGTCCCGCCGCTGCAATCGCCTCCCATACGTTGAACGCCGCCCTTGAGGCGATCGAGGAGATCCGCGACGAAAAGAGCGTTTCCGAGCAAGCGTGGAAAAACGTCATGTCCCTGGTCGAGGCGGGGGATTTCACTGCCGCCATTCAGGCAGCCCGCGAAATCGGCGACCCTTCCTGGCGCTCCTGGGCCTTGCAGGAAATCGCCACGGGCCAGGCGAGTGCAAAGGATTTCCCCGCCGCTCTCAGTTTGGCAGGCGGCATCGGCAAGCCGCTTTACCGCTCCTGGGCGTACCGGGACATCGCCGTTGCGCAGGCCGAAGCCGGGCAAATCGACGCCGCCATGGATACCGCGCGACGCGTGGAAGACCCCGAAGATAAAGAGCAGGCGCTCGCGGCCATCGAAATGCGCAAGGAACAACCCGGCGCGTAGCGCGCCTGGCCGCATCACACAAGAACACGCTCCGGCGCCGAACTTCCAGTAAAATCGCCGCAGACGTCGTACGGACCCGGGCGCGTCAAGACGGGTGCGGGGAAAAACCCCTCCTCGCTCGAAACTGACACCCGTCTTGAACATTATTTGATTCGACGAACAAATTTCCGGCCGCGCCCAATGCTTTGTCGTTCTTGTTGACGTATACGACAAATTCTTTTGTCAGATTATGAATTGACAAAAGCTTGTCCGAGTTATCTAACACGTCGACGTCAGGCGCAGTCAGAATCGTCGCATCCAAGATTGGGGAAAGCGGGCCTAGAATCTTCTTTAAATTCTGTGCGGCGTGACTCAATACATATACACCCATGCTGTGCGTAACCAGAAACGCTGAAGATAAACATGGGAAATCTTTTTGGCGAAAGTTCACTAGATACGAAAGAAAGCTGACTCGCAGTCTTGCTCCGGCACACCCGGAGGATTTTGCAACTTCTCTGTCATCAATGTATTGGATATTTCCGAATTCGCCAGCGGAAGGCCAAGAAAACACGAAAGGAATTAGGTATTGGTCGTCTGAACTATATAGGTGAGCAAGATCCGCCCCCGTTTGGATCGATTCCTGAAAGGATTTGTCAAAGCCGTGGATGAAGACCAAGACCGAGCGATGGTTATTTCTTTTCTTACCCTTCCTTATTAATGGATAACCCTTCCAAAATAGCTTTGATACCTCTGTTGGTAGCAAAAAAATTCCATTTTCATGGTTTGAGGCTCCTTATCCTCAAACTGTTTCGAGATATTCCTCCATGAACACTATGTGGCAGACGACACCATTCAATTATATTATGATCTTCCCAGAATGGATGCACTCGCGACAAAACCTGGATCATCAAATCTGAGGTATGGCAGGGAGAATCGGCAACGTCATGGATAGGGCAGACCGGAGACTTTTGACTCCCTAGGCTTTACACACTACTGCACGAAGTCCAGAGAAAAAAGGAGATCCCATTAGGGCGCAAGCCAGTGGAGAAACGGATGAGACCACACCTTCAATCGGCTGAAGGAAGTGCTCATGCGCCACGATGTTGAAGTGACGGCGAAATGGCTGGGCTGATTGGTCCACAGAAGGCTGATTTAATCCGTCGTCCCCGACCAGCATTCTATACAAGTGTCCATACAAGTGCCCCTCTTGGTTTGATTTTGCGTGATATGCTATCCGCTACATCTGTATTATATTTAATTCGTCATCGTCAGTCTTGTTGCAGTACGAAAAAATGCAATTCGATTGCGAAAACAATCAGTAAATGATACTTTATGCGCATGATAACGAATTCCCGTCGGGTACACACCAGAGATTATATCAGAAATCTTCTCGCTAGCGGGCGCTATCACTTTACTTCAAGCGACGCTCGCGAAGAGCTCGGCGTGTCTGCGGACGCCGCCAAACTCGCCCTGAACCGACTGGCCCGGCAAAATATGATCGCCCAACCCTCCCGGGGCTTCTACGTAATCGTTCCTCCGGAATACCTCTCTCTGGAGTGTCTGCCGGCGGACCAATTTATCCCGGCGCTGATGGAGCGCCTGGGGCAAACCTACTATTCAGGTTTGCTTTCAGCCGCACAATACCACGGCGCGGCCCATCACCGGCCCCAGGAATTCCAGGTGCTGCTCGACAAGGCCCGTCGGCCGATCCGCTGCGGCCGGGTGCGCGTGGTCTTCATTGTCCGCAAGCATCTTCGGAACGTACCTATACAAACCTTCAACACGCCTCGGGGCACGATTCGGGTGTCGACGCCGGAAGCGACGGCCGTCGATCTCGTCGGCTATTATCACCATACAGGTGGACTCGACCAGGTGGCGACCGTTCTCTCCGAACTCGCAGTGCAGATCGATCCAGAGAAACTGGTGACGTCCGCACAGACCGCGCCGATTACCTGGGCGCAAAGACTTGGATACCTGCTCACGTTCGTCAATGCCCGCGAACGGATCGTCCCTCTGAAGGACTATGTCAGGAGAGAAGCCCGGAGAACAGTTCCGCTTCTCACCGGCGCATCAAGTGAAGAAGCGCCTCGCGATGCGGACTGGAAGCTCTTCGTAAACACGGACGTGGAGCCGGACCTGTGATCCCGCGCGACTATATCACCGAGTGGCGGGCGCAGGCGCCATGGGTGCAGGATTTCCAAGTCGAGCAAGACCTCGTCATCAGCCGGGCTTTGATCGCGATTTTTACTCACCCGACCCTGGGAGAAGCGCTGGCCTTCCGGGGAGGTACGGCGCTCTACAAACTCCACATTCATCCCCCGGCCCGCTATTCGGAGGACATCGACCTCGTACAGGTCAGGACCGAACCGGCCGGGCCGATGATGGGAGCGGTTCGAGAAGCCCTCGATCCATGGCTCGGGAAACCGCAATACAAACAGACCAAAGGACGCGTGACATTCAATTACCGCTTTCAGTCCGAGGATGCGCCGCCCCTTCCGCTGCGGCTGAAAGTGGAAATCAATTCACGGGAACACTTTGCGGTTTACGGATTCACTCGGCTGCCCCTTACCGTGTCTTCGCGCTGGTTCGAGGGTAGTTGCGCGATCACCACGTATACGCTCGAGGAGTTGCTGGCCACCAAGCTGCGCGCCCTCTACCAGCGTCGTAAAGGCCGGGATCTTTTCGATCTTGCGGTCGCGCTCGAAACAGGAGCGCTCGACCCGGATCGGGTCGTCGCCGCGTTTGTGAAGTATATGGAGCGAGACGGCCACGAAGTGATGAGAGCCCGGTTTGAGCAGAACCTCCAGGCGAAACTGCGCGACCCGCAGTTCAACGCCGATATCGGCCCGCTTCTGGCGACCGGATTTTCCTGGTACATCGAACGGGCTGCGGCAATCGTCCGCTCCAGGCTGCTTGCGCGATTGCCGGGCGAGCCATGGCAGGGCGGCAAAGAGAACAAGGGAAACACGGAGGAGTAAAAATGGGCGCTGAACCTGCGAGGATGGCTCGTCACTTTAGTTGGGGATGGGGTGACGGGCCTGTCTGCAAGTACTTGCCCCTCAACGATTTCTTGCCGGCAGCCATTCGTTACTCTCCGAGCGCCCTATCCTCAAGAATCTTTTCTTGATTCGATGTGTCGACACGCTCTCTTTTCATCGCCCGTCAAGTATCGATTTCATCTTGAAATCATTCCTGTGATTGTGAATCCTGTTCTGAATTCGGCTTCAGGAACATGTGATCAAGACGGAACGGGAATCGTTAAATTTCCGTATATCCCGATTAACCTTGATGGGCAGAGTGCGCAGCCCTTCCAAAAAGCCGGTTCGCGACAGCTTATCTCCAGGTATGCTACCCGGCCCTCAGAATCCCCTGATGAACATTAGGCCCACGCACATGACGACCGTGTGCCGTGGAAAGGCACTGTCTCACAGCGGGTGCGAATCCCGCCCGGCAACTGTCCCTCCAGGCGGTAGCAATCGGAGCGGGTTAGCCCGGATATTTCACCGAGGCTGCGGATCGGCGTGATTTGAATTCGTGGACGGCTTTATTCGGGAGGCAGCCTTCTTCGTTGGCATGATACGATGACGCACGGCGCCCGAGAGGCGTTTCCCCGGCCCTTGCGAATGCTTTTTCGGAGTGTCGGCCGACGCGCAGGCGCAGGCATCCCGTTGCGAGGATTTGCGCCGCTCCGATTGTACGTTCAGTTTCTCTCCCCCGCCGCCGGCCAGGGCGGGTGCGTACGCAGGTTGTTCAGCACCTTTTCGAAGGTGGCCGCGTGGGGGTAGCCCCGGACAGCGACAGCCGGACCTTGCGCACGGTGACCCGCACGCGGGCGCCGATCTTGAGCAGCTTCAGCCGGACCGTGGCGCACTGGGCCCTGGCGTATGCCGTGCCGGCCAACCCCAGGCGCCGCAATCCATGCATCAGGACGTAGGCGAAGGAGGCGAAGTAGAGTCGCAACTGATTGGCCTTCAGGGTGGCGCTGCTGGTGCGGTCGGCGAACAGGCCGAGTTGCTGTTCCTTGATGCGGTTCTCCATCTCTCCCCGGGCGCAGTAGAGTTCTTCGTAGAGGCGCCTGGCGTCGGCCCGCCGGGGGCGGAGGCTGGTGACCACGAACCGGGGGTTCGCCCCCCTGGGCAGGTGCTGCGCCTTGCCCACCACCCGCCGGGTTCGGGACCAGCTCTTGCGCGTGCGATAGCGGAAGTCGCGATACCGGCGCGCCGGCTCACCGCTGCGGCGAGACACGACCTCGGCCCGGTAGAGGTCCCGGCCAATCGCCCGGACCAACCGCGCGTTGCGCGCCATGCCGAACACGTAGTCGACGCCGTTCTCCTCGCACCAGCGCATCAACGGTTCGCGGCAAAACCCCGAGTCGCCGCGGACCACGACCCGCGTACGCGGCCAGCGCCTGCGGATCTGCGTCACGATCCGCGCCAACTCCTCCTCGCTGCCGGCCGAGGCGTCGATGTTCGAGCGGCGCAACCGCGCGCACAGCAGATGCGCGCCGTTATGTTTAATTGCACATAATGAATAGGCTCTTATCGGTCCTGCTGCGCACGACCGATAAGAGCCTATTCATTATGTAGAGCTCTACATAACCGGGAATCGAAGGAGAGCTGGAAGGCGGTTCTGTTGAGTCTGCGGGAGCGGGGGGTGAAGGCGGCGAAGCTGGCGGTGGGCGACGGGGGGCTGGGGTTCTGGTCGGCGCTGGCCGAGGTGTATCCCGAGACCCGGGCGCAGCGCTGCTGGGTTCACAAGACGGCGAACGTTCTGGACAAGCTGCCCAAAAGCGTTCAGAGCGAAGCGAGGCCGATGCTGTATGAGATGTGGGGGGCCGACGCCCGCGAGCGCGCGGAGAAGGCGTTTGAACGCTTTCTCGCCACCTGGGAGGCGAAGTACCCCAAGGCCGCCGAGTGTCTGGCGCGGGACCGCGAGGAGTTGTTCGCCTTCTACGACTTCCCGGCGGCGCACTGGCGGAGTATCCGGACGACGAACCCCATCGAGTCGACCTTCGCCACGATCCGGCTGCGAACGGCGAAGACGAGGAACTGCCTGAGCGAGAAGACGGCGCTGAGCCTGGTGCATCAACTCGCCATGAGCGCCGAGAAGCGATGGGGGTGGCTAAGCGGCTTGCGTCATCTGGCCGACGTGATCACCGACGTGAGGTTCATCGATGGGGTGAACGAAAAGGAAACCGGCAGGGAGGCCGCTGAAACTCAAGACGGGACAACATGAAAATACAGTCCTACCTGATGGTAGCGGCTCAATACCGCCAGCGGATACCCCACCGCCAGAAACCGCTGCGCCATCAGCTTTCCCATTAGGCCCAGGCCCACATAACCAATTGCTGTCTTGGATGTTCAATTCCTCCCTGACGATGCGTAACCGCTATTTCGAGGATGATAGGGCAACCGCATGGGCGATACAACCGAAGGCCTCATATCGATCGAGAAGGAAGGGGTCGCGAGCAAGGAGGAGGTACAAACCACACACGCAAGAATCATCCGCGAATTGGCAGACTACCCAGAATCTTCTTGTTTTCAGCGCACTTGACTCAAGCCGAAAGTCGGATACAACAGAAGCCATCAACCCATGAAAACACACTTCCCGTGCAAATCACGATCATCGCCTATTTGTTGCTCATCGACGCGCCCGCCTTCGCCGACAAACACAAGAAAAGCGCGGCACGCCCGCCCAGGCCATGGTGGCAGATCCGTCACCCCGCTCGACAAGGCGGGAATGAAGGCGGCTGTCGATCACTTCACCAACCGCCCCGCACCTGAATACAAACACCTGGACCTCTACATTTTCGTTCTGAAGGCGGAGAAGGGTGCGCGCATTGTCTCCCTTGCCCAAGCCCGCTTGCTCATCGACCCGGGCGGACTCAACATCAGCCGCGCCGTTCTGGATAAGACCACGACAAAGGGCGCATGGGTGAATTACTGGTGGAAAGACCCCCTTTCCAGGCAAGATTGTGCCCAAGTCCTCGTGGGCGTCCTCCACAAGAAGGCACATATTCGGCTGCGGTATCCAGAGACCGTGAGCAATTCCCACTGAGCAGGGGGGGTAATCTTTAGTGGGGAAGAACCAGTGTGTACTCTCGTTGTCCCGACTGAGGGGTTTTGAATTAACGGGCAGCCACTCAGGTCTGCATGGCGGCGCCGACAAGGGGCCGCTCCTACGAAAACCTCTTACCGGCGCGGTTGCGCTCCTGCCCTATTTGCGGAGTGCGCATCAGAACTGCCGCACGAAGCGGAGCTCAGCGCGGGTGCGCTTGTAGTCGTAGAGTTGGGCGTTGGACTCGCGCTCTTCGTTCACCACAATGAGCTGGGGGCTGAAGCCGAAAGTCGTAAAACCGCGGTTGAAAATGGATACGCTGAAAATGCGGACATCGTCCTCGCGAGATGAATTGTCGGGGACGAAGGGAAACCACTCGCCCGAGTAATCCGTTGAGCGAAGTTCCGCGTTCCCCCCTACGGTGAAGCCGTAGGGCAGGGCAATGGAGGCGCCCAGGCGTCCCCACCGGCTGCGGTTGCGCCAGG